>NZ_SMOK01000003.1 GCF_004353925.1 Pseudomonas sp. H9
GCAGGCGCCGATGCTTTTTTCGACGCGCGCGGCTTTGCGGCTGTTGATGAACACATTGGGAGAGGCAGTGGTAATCGTCCCTGAGGGGGATGAGAACAGACTGCCTAGCGCCTCCCCTGCGGCGGTCAGCAAGCTGCCTCCGATGCCGGCCGCGAGACCGGCCAGCAAGGCCACGCCGAACCCGCAGGTGAACGTGGCGATGGCCACTGTAGCCACCAGCGCGATACCCAAGGCGGCTCCGATCAGGAAGCCGCCCAGCGCGCTGGTGTGCGATATGTCGTCGCCAAACCTGGCCGCTTCGAACATGAGGGATTACTCCTGTTCGCCAGGCTCGGCGTGGGTGTTGACCGGGGTGCGCGGGGTGAAGCTGGCCAGCAGGTTGTCCCAGTCCTGGTTCTGCTGGGGGCTGAAGTCGGCTTGTGCGGTGGTAGAGAAGATCAGCGCTCGTCCGGGGCTGATGATGAAAGCGGCCTGGCGTTGGTACAGCGGGCGGCCCTGGTTCATGTAGTACGCGTCGATCTGAACGCCAGCGATGGGCGCGCTGGCCGAGAGCGAGACCGCTTTGTTGCCCATTCGGGTATAGCCGCGCAACTTGGAGGCGAGCATTTTGACCTGGCGATCGACATAGGCTGGCAATGCTTCGTCAGGCAGCAAAACATCACGTGAGATGGTGATGCTCAACGGCGCAGGAACACTGGCACCCAAGACGAACATGTTGACCGTGCGATCCTCGAAACCTGGCGGCAGCGCAATTCCGCCTTCCTGCAACTCGTAGTCCATACGATGAAAATTCCTGATAGTAAAAATGTAAGGTGTCAGCGCAGCGCGAGGCCATCGAGCATGCGGTCAAATTCGGCGAGCCAGAGGCTCAAGCCTGGAATGGTCGGATCGATCACGCAGGAAATGTCCAGCCATTGCGGTGCATCGCAGCCTTCGACGGGCACCAGCGCTCCGACCAGGCGTCCGTGTCGGGGCTCATGACCGGCATTGAAGTGAAAATCCAGCGCCTTGGCCGCGCTGCCTGCCAGGTGGCAGTCACGCAGGCGAATCAGCCGCAGCTCAGGGTTCAATTCGCGCAACGCCTGAATCGCGGCTTCGAACAAATGCTCCAAGGGCTGCCGGGAGCGCACATCGCGCCGACGGACAGTGAGCGTAACGGGCTCCCCTTCGTGCTCGAGGGTGGTCTGGATATCGCGAAACCGAAAGCCAACCGGAAACTGCAGATTGAAGCCGCCGAAGGTAAAACCACTGGCAACGTCCTGTAGGGCGGCAGGCTCCGGCTCCGGCTCGGGCAGTGGGACAGGGACGCTAGCGGCTACTTCCAGCGTGGCCAAACGAGCGGCTTGCTGCTGGGCTTCGCGTTTGGCGGAGATGCGGTCGTAGATTGAGGGCCTGCTCATTGTCACCGGACTCAGTCGTTGATCCGCACGGCGGCGCCGGTGATCTGTGTCGTGTCAGTGCTGGTGGTGGTTATGACCTTGCTTTTGATCTCGATGCCTTCCGGGGTCAGTGTGATACTGCTCCCCCCCACCTGAAGGATGATGTGCTGCTTGGCGCTCACCTGAATGAACTGGTTGTCCACCTGCAAGGTGTACGAGCCTTCCTGCACATTGACCAGCGTGTCTTTCTTGATGATTTCCTGGTGTGCGCCACCGACCGTAATCGTCCGGTTGTTGCCCACGTCATGGGTCTCATCCAGCTCGATCTCGGTATCCATGTTGCGCTCGGCGTGCATGATGATCTGCTCGGCGCCGGACTTGTCTTCGAAGCGGAAAAAATTCGCGGTACCGCCGTCGCCTTTCATCGAGCGCGTCAAAAACCCACTCTGCGTCTTGTTCGCCGGCAGTGACCACGGCGGGGTGTTGCTGCTGTTGTACAGGCTGCCCATGATCAGAGGGCGGTCCGGGTTACCGTCGAGAAACACCACCACCACTTCATCGCCAACCCGCGGGATTTGGATGCTACCGAAGCCACCGCTGGCGCCGGACTGGGCCACGCGCACCCAGCATGAGCTGTGGTCGTTGAACTCGCCGTTGCGGTCCCAGTGGAACTGGATCTTCACTCGACCGAGTTCGTCGGTGTAGATCTCTTCGCCAGGTGGGCCGACGATGATGGCTGTTTGCGGGCCTGTGATGCCCGAGCGTGGCGTTCGTAGCGAAGGCCTGAACGGGATTTTTCGGCGAATGCAGGTAAAGCCGTTGCGGTAACCTGCTTCACCTTCGTTGCTGTAATTGTTCCGGCCCCAGTGGGTGACGGAGAGCAACAAAAACTGGCGATCATCCGCAGCGTCATTGTCGTGATCGTAGTGCTGGCTCAGTTCGAAGTAATGCCCCGGCTCCATGGCCCGGCAGTTACTCTCGCCGTTGAACGTCTTGCCGTTCACTTCCATTGCCTCTAGGCGATGGCGTGCTTTACGCATGCCTTCATCGGCGTCGGCATAACCGTACAAACCTTCGTACTCGAACACTTCGTACTGGCCGACCTCGCCCTGCTGGTTGACCGAATTAAGTTGCACCAGGTGCGGGTTGCTTGGCTGCTTGTAGTCGAACGATTTGAGCGTCAGGCGGGTTGGCTGAAAACGACGTACCGACGACCAGGCAGTAATCGAGTCAGCCGTTTCGGTGACTGAGGCGCTGTGGTAACGGATCAACGGCTGACGCTCTAGCTGGGGAAGCACGCTGCTGTCATCACTGATGATCATGCAATGGCCTTCCTGGCTGTGCTGGAACGTAAAAAACAGCCCTTCCTGCTCGAGCAGGCGCAACACGAAGTTCAAGTCCGACTCCTGGTACTGCGTGCAATAGCTGATCGGCTTGAGTGGCTTGCTCAGCCGGAACTCATGGTCGGCCAACGTCAGGTAGTAGGCGAAAACCTCCTTGACGATCTGCTCGGTGGTTTTGTCCTGGAAGACACGCGAATCGTTGCGGCGGCTGAGGATCCAGATCCACGGCACAAGCTCGGCGCTGTAGTTGGCAATACCGCCATCAGCTCCGGTGTGGACGAAATCCGAGACATGCGCGCTGATGTATTTGGTGCTGCCATCGGCCAGCGCGATTCCCATCGTGACCTTCTTGCCGATGAGCTTTTTGAGCTCGATGCGTGCATCCTGGGAGATGAGTTCTACCTGGAAACTGAACAGCTCCGACAGAGCCTCGCGGCCAGTGAAACTGAGCAACTGCAACTCTTGTTCGGGAGGTAGTGGGGAGTCGAAGGTGATCAGGCGTTGGTTCTGGGCCAACATCGAGCCGAGAGCGTCCATAAACATGTCAATGCATCCTGCATCAAGCTGAAATTTTTCCAATGAAAACGTGCTTGGCTGAGGCTGTCAAATGATGGCGATAAGCCAGATTCCATCACCACAAGACCAAGATGCCACTGCAACCTGCACCTATAGGGTTGTGAAGCAGTATGAATTTTTTTCAATTAATCACGTCGGAATATGTCCATCGGTTTGATCTGCTCAAGGTCTGAGGTGTAGGCTCCCTGCGCCAAGCCATGAGGCAGTGCACAGCGAATTTCAGGGAGAATCGCCATGAGCGTGAGTGAAAGCCAACTCAGCCAACTGGATCGAGAAATGGACCAGAATCACCGGGAAATGGTGATCATGTCGCTAGAGGATTTCCACGCCCAGGCCCAATACGGCCAGCAAACACAGGGCGCCACCCAGTCCCCCCAGGTGTGTGCACGCACTCAGGCCGACATGCTCACCGGCACCTGGCAGAACGTGAAGTCCACTTACAACGGTTTACCCCATACTTTCGTCAACACGACGTGGGGCGTACCCACGGCTATGGCTGCCTGGGATACGAGAAACACCGTCAGATTCATTCGCGACATGAACGGATTGGGTACGAAAGTGCGCCACATGGTGCGCAACGGTAAGCAGTACGTGATCCTGACTGGCTATCCCGGCCTGCGTAAAACACTCAATGCGCCGCGCTATGGCATTCAGAACGCCAAGCTAGTCAGCATGGGCATCGGCAAATACGGTGTGCGCGGCTCGTCAATCAAGGGTTTCAAGCTTTCCTGCTATGTGGCGGTCGCCATCGAAGTCGCAGAATGGGTGTTTGGCGACGAGCACATCATGAGCGACCTGTTTGGTGGTGTTGGCGTGGAATTGATCAAGGCCGGTATCGCTTCGGCGCTTGGCTACGCTGCGGCGCTGGCGGTCGGCTCACTGTTCACGGCAGCGGCCGCGCCGGTCATTGCCGGGGCACTGGTGGTATTTGCCGTAGGGCTGGGGCTCAATGCACTGGACAATCACTTCGGCATCAAGAACGCGGTGAAGGCCGGCCTGCGCTATGCCGTGGACCATATCGAAGCGATCCACAAAACGATCACCGAAATCAAGCCCGGCGACCTGCGCCGCTACGCGGAAGAAACCGCTGCCAACATCGCTGGCAGAATTGCCGACGAGCTTTACGATGAAACCAAGTCCTGGATCATTCGCAAACTGCGCCCTGACGGCATCGACTTGCCAAACTGGCCGAGCGCACCGCGGCTGCCATCGATGCCTTCATTGCCTTCGCTCCCCTCGTTCAACCTGCCTAAGTTCTGACCATGAATACACGCACTTCACAGCGTTCACCCGCGCTTTCGCCACTGAAGATCAGGCTGTTAGCTGTCAGCATGATCGTCACATTCCTGCTGGTAGGCGCTATCTCGGTTTACGCGTACATCCACTACCTGTTCCCGCTGTACGGCAGGTTGCTGCGCGGCGCCCCCGTCGTGGAAACCCCGTATCTCGCGTTCGGCCTGCTCATGGCACCGCCGGCACTGGCCATCCTGCTCGTTGGCAGTACGATTTGCGCCTGGACCGGAGAAAAATTCGACCCGCCCTCTGGCTCACGGCTGCACCGTTTCCAGACACTGATGTTTGGGGTTTCGTTGAAGATGCTGCTCTATGTAGTCCCTGCGGTGATGGTTTTAACTACTGTGGCATTGCTGGCCAGGGGATATTCGCCCTGCTCGAAACTGTTAATATCAGGTTCAGCCTGGCAGCTGTTCTGGGTCAACGATGAGCGGGTATGTTTCAAGCCGGACCATTACATCAACGACAACTGGCCATGCAAGGTAATCGATGGCAAGGACGTCTGCATTCAGGTCGACGGTCGTTGACAGCATCCGTGGTTGAAAAGCTAATGGACGTGCCTGTTAGACCAATGCCAGGTATGCCATGAAACCCACAACGCCCCTCGGCTATGTGCAGAAGGCTATCGATCTCACCGCAGATTTCAATTTGCCAAGGGTCTAACAATGACCACACAGCAACCCTATGAATTTCACGAGCGATCTCCACTTCTATTTCGCCTCGCGGCTCTCTTTACCTGCCTGTTCACCGCTACCCTAGGCTTACTTTCAGCCTACTGGCTCAAGAACGACGTACTGCCATTATTTAGCAGTCTTTTTAGAAATGTGCCCATCGTGATTACGCCCTATTTGGGTTTCATGCTTATCGCTATGTGCACAGTTAGCCCAATACTTGTCATTACCTCGGCATACGCATGCTGGCACGCCAAAAAATTTGATCCACCTTCCAACACCCGATTATATCGATTTCAGTACAACTCGTATAAATTGACACTATGGTCAATGATCTGCATAGCGCCGGTACTGGCGATACTAGTGACACTAGCCTTATGGGCCAAGGGATACACACCCTGTCAAAAGTTACTAATTTCCGGTTCAGCCTGGAAAGTGTATTGGGTCAACGATGAGCGGGTATGCTTCAAGCCAGACCATTACATCAACGACAACTGGCCATGCAAGGTGATCGATGGCAAGGACGTCTGCGTTCAGGTCGATGGCCGTTGACAACGTCGGTGGTTGAAAAACAAATAGTCGCGCCTGTTCGACAAATGCCAGGTAAGCCATGAAACCCACAACGCCCCTCGCCTATGTGCAGAAAGCTATCGATCTCAGCGCAGATCGGAACAGGGCTTGCCCTCGCAATCCACTCTACGGAATGCTGCTCAATCAACTCAACTATGTAAAAGCCGTATTCGAAGGGCGCGAGTCAGATAAATCCAATCTCCACCAACTCAGCATAGGCGCCATCGCATCGAAGGAGTTCGAGGAAAGTGATCCCGAACTTGCCCGAGCCTTGAAGGACGCCTACTACGTGGCCGTTCAGTCTGCTCGTGGCCTCAAGATCCAGCTCCCCGATTGATTGCCAACGCACAGATCCGGCCGCCCTATGAACACTGAACGCTTGAAACTCAAATCGCTGGCACTGCGGGCCATCCTCGATAACCTCAAGCTGCACATCCCAGCTGTCAGGCGGTTGGATGTCGAATTGGAACAACTTCTGGACCTGGCAGAACAGCAGATGATCCTGGCTCCCATGGAATGGCATGACATACCGGGCCCCTACCTATTCACCGAAGAAGGGCTGCAGCAGTACGCCGAGCTTGAACACGCTTTTGCGGAGTTTCGTATCGAGTTGACGGGCGGCGAGTCTCCTACCCTGCGCCGGCTAAAGGCGAGCATGGGTGAAAAGCCAACGGAGGGGTAACGGGCTACAGGTGAGAACCTTGTGTTGAAGCCTGGGCTAATGCCACGGGCCTGGATGAACTTGCTGCGACTCAGCGGCGCAACCTGCTAAAGCGCCACCCGCACCAGCGTTTGCTGGTAATCCGTGAGCCAAAAAGTAATTTCAAAATGAACAAAGTTAAAGCCGCAGAATTCCTGAAAGAACTAAAAGAAATATATAACCGAGAAGGCTGCTACAGTTTCGATAAAGGTATCGATTCCACTATCAAAGAGCTTTCAGATAGCATCATTCAAAACGATGCTCCTTGGCAGCGTGCAGCCTCCCTATACAGAACCATGGCCGGATCTAAGTCGGGCTTTTCAGATGTTTACGTTGACGCTGGCACTTCGCAGGAACGGGTTCAACCAACATCAAGCTGGACAGTATTCGGCAATACCTCTGGGATGCTTTCAAGAGGGTTTGATTGATAGTACTTTTGGCGGGAGCTGAAAATTCGACTACCCGCTAGTTAACAAGGCTTCAACCAAAGTGCTTAATAAATATGCAGACACTGAAAGCCACAGCTAAAGCGCTTAGAGAATACCTTGAGGCTCTTGAAGATAAAAACCCCGATGCCAAGGCCATGCTCAATATCCTTCGCGATCTCCTATTGAAAGCTGAAGGAGATGAAATTCAAACACCTATGGAGCCAAAAGGCATACCTGGTTATCGTTACCTACCGGAAACCAACTTACAGGATGATCGTGAGTTGAGTGAACTATTTGCCAGTTTTTACATGGCACTGATTGACGGGCAGGAGTGGAGTTTTTTTAAAAAATTCCAAGCCAAATACAAAAAATGCGAAACCCCGAATTTTGATAAATAGCATGACCTTCAGCGACACCTTTACCAGCCTCGAATTCCGCTTCTCCCTGGGCAACGAGACAAGCACCAACCGCCGTTATCTTTCCATCCCCGTCAGCAACGGCCTGGTCGATTACGAGGAGCACTATGCCATCGAGGATGCACATTTCGATGCCTGGATGCTTGAGCCTTCAGCGGCGCTGCCAATGGTCATCCGCTGCCGCCGCCGGCAGATGGATCATGCGTTGATGATTGCGCCGGGTGCCAACCGAGGGGCTTCGGGTGAGCGCGGTTTCAGCGTGGCGGAAATCGCGACGATCATGGAGCGAATTGCCGCATTGCTGCGTGATGGACATTGCCCCAGTTGGGCCGATGGCATCGAGGCGCAACGCGCACGGTTGTCGCACAGCAGTGATGAGGTACGCCGGAATATCTTGGGGATGTATGGCGGCATGGGTTCGATCTGCGACCTGGTTCTGTACAGCGACGGCGTGCTGTTGCGACAAGCCACCGATGAGCTTCACGAGCTGCTGGGCTGGCTGCATGAGTGGGGCTCAAGCCGCTGTAGGAGCGGGCTTGCCCCGCGATAGCGGTTTGTCTGATGCAGCGCAATCGCGGGGCAAGCCCGCCCCTACAGCGCGACGTATTTCGTCGCATTGCCATCACTGATTTGCCATTTGTCAATCCCCATTCCTAGCCTGCCACAGGACTAAAAATGAGACCCGCGTCACCTTTTGAAAAATAATTTCACAGCGTTTCTATCGGTCAATTTTCCCGCCCAAGCCCCCTGCCTTACGGGGCCTTCCTCTGATTTTTCGCGCCCTCAGCGACCATGCGATATCAATGCGACACCATTGCGTCGCTTCACAAAACAGGGAAAAAATCGCCGCCCTCGCCGGAACTAATTCCAGGGCGAGCTGCCCTACTCGGCATTGCTGGCAACACGATACTTATGTGCCAGTACCGTGCCTAAGGCTAACGCTGGCGGCGTTTCAGGACGAACACCACGCTTCATGGATGATGTACCGATGACACAGACGTTTGATGTCGAAGCACTGATCAGGCTGCGCGGCCAGACGCGAGCTATTTCCGATGCGCTCAAGGCGCAGGCGTCGGATTACCTCGCCACCGTGGCCCCACTGATCCGTCCGCAAACGCTGTTCGGCGAATACCTGCAGGGCGCGCAACGCAGCAGCGGGCGCGAAACCCAAGGCCATTTTCAGTCGCTCATCGAACTCTACGAACGCATCGGCTCAGCCGCACCGTTCCAACTGGTGAACGAGTTGGACGTGCCGCTCAACCTGATCAACACCACCCCCGAACTGTTCCCGCTGGAATACGACAAAGTGTTGGCCCAGAGCGCTCAGGTCATCCGCATCACCAGCCCGGTGCGTTGGGTGGTCGGCTTCCAGGGCTTCGAGCTGGCGCGCTTTCGCGCCGTCATCAACGACCCCAATCGCAGCAGCGCCGAGCTGTATCGCTTCGTGGTGCACTACCTGGTGCTGTTCTACTGCCTGAGCAAGTCGCCTGGTCTTGGCCGTCTGTTCGAAGGCCTGCGCTACGGCCTGAGCTTCGAGCGCCTCAAGGGCCTGGGCGACTTGCCTTTCTGCATCATCAGCGCACCGGTGCGTTCGGACCTGCCCGACGACTCGGTCATCCGCAGCAGCACGCAAATTGCCGGCAACACCAGCTTCGAAGAGCTGGTAGGCCGCGACAACATTCTGGAAATGAACGACGACATCCGTCAGCGCCTGCTGCTGACGATCGAAGGACTGTAACGCGCAGGGCCCTTCACTGGGCCGCGCAATGATTTCGTAGCGAATCGCTCGCACTGGAGAACACGATGGCGAAGAAGGAAAGCACCCAGCACAAACTCGACCGCGTTCGCGCGCCGCGGGTCCATATCACTTACGACGTGGACATCGGCGATGCCATCGAGAAAAAAGAGCTGCCCTTCGTTGTTGGCGTGCTGGGCGACTTCTCCGGCAACCCGCTGGAGCCGCTGCCCAAGCTCAAAGACCGCAAGTTCGTGTTCATCGACCGCGACAATTTCAACGGCGTACTCAAGGGCATCAAGCCGCGCCTGACCTACCGCGTCGACAACACCCTGGCCAAGAACGGCACACAGTTGGGCGTCGAGCTGAACTTCAACAGCATGGAAGACTTCGAGCCGCAGAACGTGGTCAAGCAGGTCGAGCCGCTGCGCAAGCTGCTGGAGGTGCGCAACAAGCTGGCCGACCTACGCAACAAGATGGGCGGCAACGACAAACTCGAAGAGCTGCTGATGGACGTGCTGCAGAACACCGAGAAGTTGAAAACCCTGGGCAAGGAATTCGGTCGCGAGGCCGCCGTCCCCGCCACCGGCGGCAACGAGTAAGCAGGAGCCAGACGATGACCGACAAACAAACACTGCCTCAACAGGCCGCCGAGCTGGTCGAAGTGGAAAACTTCGCGCCGCAGTCCTCGCTGCTCGACAGCATCATCTCGCAAAGCCGGGTGGCCCGCTCCGACACCGAGCGCAGCCGCACCCGTGACCTGATCGGCGAGCTGGTCAACCAGGTGCTCGAAGGCGAAATGACCCCGAGCAAAGACCTGATCGCCGTGCTCGACGCACGCATCGCTGAGATCGATTCGATGCTCTCCGAGCAGATGAACGAGATCATGCACGCCCGTGAATTCCAGCAACTGGAAGCGTCCTGGCGCGGCCTGAAGTACCAGGTCGACCAGACTGAGACCAGCACTACGCTGAAGATCCACCTACTCAACGCGTCGAAGAAAGACCTGGTGCGCGACCTCAAGGCCGCCAGCGAATTCGACCAGAGTGCGCTGTTCAAGAAAGTCTACGAAGAAGAATACGGCACCTTCGGTGGCGCGCCGTTCGGCATGCTGATCGGTGACTACGAGTTCAACCGCAATCCCGAAGACATGTACCTGCTCGAAGAGATCTCGCACGTGGCCGCTGCGGCCCATGCACCGTTCATTTCGGCCGCCTCGCCCGAGCTGTTCGGCTGGGATTCGTTTACCGATATGTCCGGCCCACGCGACCTGGCGAAAATCTTCGACACCGTCGAGTACGCAAAGTGGAAGTCGTTCCGCGCCTCGGAAGACTCGCGCTATGTCGGCCTGACCCTGCCGCACGTGCTCGGCCGCCTGCCCTATGGGCCAGATACCACGCCGGTGGAAGAATTCAACTTCGTCGAAAGCGTCGACGGCCGCGACCACAACAAGTACCTGTGGATGAACGCCGCCTACGCCCTGGGCACCCGCGTCACCGACGCCTTCTCGCGTTACGGCTGGTGCGTGGCGATCCGTGGCGTGGAAGGCGGTGGCCTGGTCGAAGGCCTGCCGACCCACACCTTCAAGACCGACGACGGCGAAATCGCGCTCAAGTGCCCGACCGAAATCGCCATCACCGACCGCCGTGAAAAAGAACTGTCAGACCTGGGCTTTATCCCACTGGTGCATTGCAAGGGCACCGACTACGCGGCGTTCTTCGGCACCCAGTCGGCGCAGAAACAGAAGCAGTACAACACCGACATCGCTAACGCCAACGCACGCCTGTCGGCGCAGCTGCAGTACATCTTTGCCACCTCGCGCATCGCTCACTACATGAAGGCGATCATGCGCGACAAGATCGGCAGCTTTGCCTCGCGCATGGATGTCGAGCGCTTCCTCAACCAATGGCTGGCCAGCTACGTGCTGCTCGACGACACCGCCAGCCAGGAGGCCAAAGCCAAGTTCCCGCTGCGTGAAGCGCGCGCCGAGGTGTTCGAGGTACCAGGCAAGCCCGGCGTGTACAAAGCCGTGACCTACCTGCGCCCGCACTACCAGCTCGACGAGCTGACTGCGTCGCTGCGCCTGGTTGCCGAGTTGCCGCAAGGCGCTCGCGGCTGATCAGACGCTGTGTACAGGGATGACACATGACTAACCAGGCCCGCCTGCTGCCCTCGCTGCTCGACCGACTGCTGGACGACCGTCCGTACCAGTTGGCAGAGCCGGCCATACAGCGCACCTGTTCGCTGGCCGACTACAAGGCGAGCATCGTCCGCGACCTGGAAGTGCTGGTGAACACCCGCCAGTCGCTGATCGCCGAGGAACTTGAAGGGTTCAGCCAGCTGGGCGGTTCCATCCTTGAATACGGCATGCCTGACTTCATCAGCCGCAGCGTACTCGACCCGCAAGATCGCCGGCTCATCCAGCAACAGCTGGAGCGGGCGATCAGCACTGGCGACCGGCGATTTCGCCGGGTTCGCGTACAGCTGTTGGCCCAGCAAAACGGCCACCGCATGTTGACCTTCCGTGTGGACGCGGTGCTGCGTCTGCAAGACATCAGCCGCCAGGTGTCATTCGACGCCGTGCTGCAGGTCAACACCCAGCAATACAAAGTGCAGAACCTCAACTGATGCTCGACGAACTGCTGCCCTACTACGAAAAGGAACTGTCGCACCTGCGCTTCCTCGGCCAGGAGTTTGCCGCGCAGTACCCGAAGATCGCTTCGCGGCTGCTGATCGAGGGCGACAACTGCGAAGACCCACACACCGAGCGTCTGATCGAGGCGTTCTCGTTCCTGTCGGCGCGGGTGCACAAAAAACTCGATGACGAGTTCCCGGAAATCGTCGAAGCGTTCCTTGAGGTGCTGTACCCGCACTACCTACGCCCTACCCCGTCAATGTCGATCGCTGAGCTGAGCCTAGGTAAGCACGAGAAGGTCACCGAGGCCTACCACGTGGCCCGTCATACCGAAATGCACGCCAACGCGGTCGAAGGCGTCGTGTGTAAATTCCGCACCTGCTACCCGGTACAGTTGTGGCCGATTGCCGTGCAACAGGCATCGTTCACCGAAATGGAGCGCTCGGCTTTCAACGGCCATAGCGCCGACCTGGTAGCACGCCTGCGGATTCGCCTGGAAGCCACCGGTGACGCCCTGTTCGGCCAGATGCAAATCGATCAACTGCGCTTCTTCCTCGACGGCGAAGCGACCCTGATGCTGCAACTGTACGAGCTCCTGTTCAACAACCTGGCCAAGGCCACCCTGAGCTTCCAGGACCAAGGCCGCCAGCGTGAAGTTGCGCTGCCGCGCGATGCCTTGAAGACCGTCGGTTATGCCCGCGACGAAGGCCTGGTTGACTATTCCGAGCGCTCGTTCCTGGGCTATCGCCTGCTGCACGAGTACTTCATCTTCCCCGACAAATTCATGTTCTTCGACCTCACAGGTTTTGCCCGCATCCTGCAAGGCAAGGCCGTTGAGCAGGTCGAGGTCAACTTCTACTTCAACGACTACGACCTCAGCGAGCGCCTGGCGCGGTTGACCCAAAATATCGGGCGCAACAATTTCAAGCTCAACTGCACACCGATCATCAACCTGTTCCGCCAGCAGGCCGAGCCGATCAAGCTCACTCACACCCAGCACGAATACCCGGTGACCCCGGATATCCGCCTGCACAACGCTGCCGAAGTGGTATCGATTGACCGCGTGCGGCGCGTACGCAAGCTCGGCGGCATCGACCAGGTCGGCACCTGCCAACCGTTCTTCGAGCCGCGCGGCGAGCACGACCCGCACAGCAGCTTCTGGATCGCCCGCCGACGCAACCAGGGCGATGCCACCGCCATGAGTATCCGCGTGGTCGACCGCGACCTGGAACTGATCGACGGCAACAGCGACACCCTGAGCATCAACCTCACCTGCAGTAACCGCGATGTGCCTCTGATGCTGCCATTCGGTGGCGAGCGCGGCGACTTCAACATCCCGGCCAATTCGGTGATCAAGGATATCCGCTGCCTGCGCAAGCCCACCGCTACAGTGCGTGTGCCACTGGGCAAGGGCTTGATCTGGCGGCTGATCGCCCACCTGTCGCTCAACCACCTGTCGTTGGTGAGCCAGGGCCGAGAAGTGCTGCTCGAACTGTTGTCGCTGTACAACTACCGCAATGCCTCCGCCACGCGCAAACAAATCAACGGCATTACGGCCATCAGCAGTGAACCGGTGGTCGCCCGTATCGGCCATCCACGACCGAGCTTCGTGCGTGGAGTGGGCATCACCCTGACTGTCGACGAAAACCAGTTCACCGGCAGCGGTGTGTTCCTGTTCGGCATGGTGCTGGATCACTTCTTTGGCCACTACTGCTCGATGAACAGCTTCACCCAACTGACCTTGCGCACCCAACAACGAGAAAAGAGAGTCGTCCAATGGCCAGCACGTACTGGCGATCAGCCCCTGGTCTGATCGATCAGGCCCGAGCCGAGCCGCACCGATTCGAATTCTTTCAATTGGTGCGCCTGCTCCGCCTGCACTACAGCCGCACCGGGCGCATGGATCTGGCGACCCGGCCGCACGAAGACCCACTGCGCTTTCGTACCCAGCTATCGTTGGCGTTCCCGGCCAGCGAGGTCAGCGACCTGCATTTCGAGCGTGAAGGCAAAGTATCACCAGCCGGGCTGCCCTTGTCGCAAGTGCAGGTCACCTTCATGGGCCTGGTCGGCCCCTCGGGCGTGCTGCCACGGCCATACACCGAGCTGTTGCTCGAACGCCACGTGCAGTACCGCGATGATGCCGCCCATGCATTCCTCGACATCTTTTCGCACCGCATGACCACGCTGTTCTACGAGGCCTGGCAGAAGTACAAATTCCATATCGAACACGAGCGTAACGGTACCTCGGCGTTCGATGCCTACCTGCTCAACCTGGTGGGCCTGGGCCCGCGTGCGCAAAGGCTCAAGTTCGAACAGCAACCGCCGGTGCTGCGCCGCGAGTTGTTCAGCTACTTTGCCGGGCTGCTCAGCCAGAAACCGCGCAACGCGCTCAACCTCGAACGCATGCTTGGCTTCTACTTCTCGTTGCCAATCAAGGTCAAGCAGTTCGCTGGGCGCTGGCTCAAGCTGCAAGCTGAGCAATGCACCCAGCTGGGGCGCAGAAACGCCCAGCTTGGCCACAGCGCCGTGGCCGGCAACCGAGTGTGGGACTACCAGTCGTGCATTCGCATCGAGCTGGGCCCGCTGACGCTGGCCGATTACCAGCGCTTCCAGCCGGGCACCGAAGACTACCGCAAGCTGGTTGAGCTGGTGCGCTTCTATATAGGCGCCGAGCTGGACTTCGAAATCGCTCCGCGCCTCAAGCGCGAAGCGGTGCCTCGCGCCCAACTGGGCCGCAGTGGCAACGTCGCCCTGGGCTGGCTGGGCTGGCTCAAACGCCCTGAGCGTGACGCAGAACCTTCGCGTTGCGCCGTCTTCCACATTCCTTACGATGGGGTCGCCTTGTGAACCTGAAGTCTCTGTTCGCCAAGCTCAACGAAACCAGCCGCACGGCCACTGAAAGCGCGGCGGCCCTGTGCCTGTCGGAGCAGCACTACGACGTTGAGGTGGAGCACCTGCTGCTGCAACTGCTCGACAACAGCGATAGCGACCTGACGCCGATCCTGCGCCACTACGACGTGCTCGCCGAACGCCTGCAGGCACAATTGCTCACCGCCCTGGGAAGCTTCAAGAAAGGCAACACCCGCACCCCGGCGCTGTCGCCGCACATCACCCGCATGATCGAGCAGGCCTGGTTACTCGCCTCGATCGAGTACGGTGTCGGCCAGGTGCGCAGCGGCCATCTGCTACAGGCCCTGCTCGACGACGCCGAGCTGCGCCGCGTGGTAATCGCTTCAGCTGCGGAACTGGAGAAGATCAACGCCGACGACCTGCGCCTGAACCTCGCCGCCCTGGTCGAAGGCAGCGCCGAGTCGAAGCTCGCCAGCCCCCTGGCCAGCCCTGCGGCACCCATCGTCAGCGCGGGCAAGGCCGGCGGCAAGACCCCGGCGCTGGATCAGTACACCGTCAACCTGACCCAGAGCGCCCGCGAAGGCCGCATTGACCCGGTGCTTGGGCGCGAATTCGAAGTGCGGCAGATGGTCGACATCCTCACCCGCCGCCGCCAGAACAATCCAATCCTCACCGGTGAGGCCGGCGTCGGCAAAACGGCCGTGGTCGAAGGCCTGGCCTTGCGCATTGCCCAAGGCGACGTGCCGGCGGTGCTCAAGGACGTGGCGCTGCACACCCTCGACCTGGGCCTGCTGCAGGCCGGAGCCGGGGTCAAGGGCGAGTTCGAAAACCGCCTCAAGGCCGTGATTGAAGAGGTCAAACGCAGCCTGCACCCGATCATCCTGTTCATCGACGAAGCTCATACCTTGATCGGCTCCGGTGGCCAGGCCGGGCAAAACGATGCCGCCAACCTGCTCAAGCCAGCCTTGGCCCGCGGCGAGCTGCGCACCATTGCCGCCACCACCTGGGCTGAATACAAGAAGTATTTCGAGAAAGACGCGGCCCTCGCCCGCCGCTTCCAAGTGGTCAAGGTCGAAGAACCCGACGAAGACAAGGCCATCTACATGCTGCGTGGCTTGCTCGGCAAGATGCGCGAACACCATAAAGTCGCAGTGATGGACGAAGCCCTGGTGCAAGCCGTGCGCCTGTCCAACCGCTACATCACCGGCCGCCAGTTGCCCGATAAAGCCGTCAGCGTGCTCGACACCGCTTGCGCGCGCATTGCTCTGGCGCAGTCGTCGCAACCTGGGGCGTTGGAAGACTGCCGTCGGCAAATCGACAACCTGCAAGCAGAAGTCGCCGTACTTGGCCACGAAGCCGGCAAAGGCCACGATCATACCCGCCGCCTCGCTGAACTGCAGTCAGCCCTGCGAGCCGCGCAGCAGCAGGAACAACACCTGAACGAGCAATGGCAACAAGAGCTGGCGTTGGTCGAGCAGCTCAAAGCCCTGGATGCCGCCAGTGACGCTGATGCCGCACAACTCAACGCGCTGCGTGCCGAGCTGGGCCGCGTACAAGGCGACCAGCCATTGGTCCACGCGCTGGTCGATGCCGGTGCCATCGCCCAGGTGATCAGCGGCTGGACAGGCATCCCACTAGGCAAGATGCTGCGTGACGAAATCGACACCGTGCAGCGTCTGCCGACCCTGCTCGGTGAGCGCGTGCTGGGCCAGGACCACGCCCTGCACGAGATTGGCAAGCGCATCAAGATTTCCCGTGCGCGCATGGAAGACCCAAACAAACCAATCGGCGTGTTCCTGCTGCTCGGCCCCAGCGGCGTCGGCAAGACCGAAACCGCCCTGGCCCTGGCCGACACTTTATATGGCGGCGAGCGCAACCTGATCACCATCAACATGTCCGAGTACCAGGAGGCCCACACCGTGTCGAGCCTCAAGGGCTCACCACCCGGTTACGTCGGCTATGGTGAAGGCGGCGTGCTGACCGAAGCGGTGCGTCGCAAGCCGTACAGCGTGGTATTGCTCGACGAAGTGGAAAAAGCCCACCCCGATGTGCTCGAACTGTTCTTCCAGGTGTTCGACAAGGGTGTACTGGACGACGGCGAAGGCCGCGAGATCAATTTCCGCAACACGGTGATCATCCTCACCTCCAACACCGGCACCGAGCGGATCATGCAACGCTGCCTGAACGCCGGGACACTGCCCAGCCCCGAGGCCATCGTCGAAGACCTGCGCGATGAGCTGAACCGAGTGTTCAAGCCAGCCTTCCTCGGGCGCCTGAACATCGTGCCGTTCTACCCGGTACAAGACCAGGTGCTCGAACGCATCGTCGCCCTCAAGCTCGAGCGCATTGCCAAGCGTTTCGCGCACAACCACCAAGCGGAGCTCAGTTACGACCCGGCGCTGATCAAGGCCATTGCCACACGTTGCACCGAAGTCGACAGCGGTGCGCGCAACATCGACAACATCCTGTCCCAAACCCTGATGCCCGAGCTTGCCCAGCATGTGCTCGAGCGCATGGCTCAAGACGCGCCGATCCAGCGTTTGACGATCGAACTGGGCAGCGATGGCGACTTCGCCTATCGCCTGACCTGACCCGTACCCGGAGGTTTAGCCGTCATGCAACACCAGCACACCGCCCTCAAGCACCTGACTGCCGCTGCCCTGCTGCTGGCGCTGGTCGGCTGCGGGGTCACCGACCGCATCGGCAAGCGCATGCAAGACAGTTGGGCAGCCGACATGCTCGCCGACAGCGAAAAGGTGATTCTCACCTCCGATGGTGGCAACCAGCTCAACCCTGATGCCGACGGCAAGCCATTGTCGGTGGTGATGCGCGTGTACCAGTTGAGCGACCTCGAACGGTTCGTCGCGGCTGACGCTGACACTCTCTGGGAGGCACCGGAAAAAGCCTTGGGCAACACCCTGGTGGAAGCCCGCGAGATCACCGTGCTGCCGGGTATCGGCCAGATCGACCAGTGGCCGCTGGCCAAAAGCGCCCGCTACGTCGGCGTGGCGGCTTTTTTCCGCGATGAACAGGATGCCCGCTGGAAGGTCGCCTTCGACGCCAACTCGCTGCGCAAGGACGGCATCTGGTTCTCCTCCGACGGCCTGCGGATTCTGGTGGACAACACCGAGATCACCGCAATGCGCGGTGTGGATGTGCTGAACAAACCGCCCACTGCCGAGCAATTGGCCGCCACGCAGCAAAAAACTGCACCGCTACCCCTCGTCGACAAGGTTCAGGACGCGGTGATCGACAAGGCCAGCGACGCCACCACCCAGTCGGCGCGCAACGCGATGGATTCAACCTTCAACTCTTTAGTGGATAGCGTCAAATGAGCAAGCAGAGCCGGGTGATGTGGTCGGAAGGCATGTTCTTGCTGCCCCAGCACTTTCAGTATCAGGATGAGTTCCACCAGCACCAGTTGGCCGAGGCGACCCTGCGCACTACGCCGTTCCACTGGGGTGTGCAAGCACTCCAGGTGGACGAGGACGCCCTGAGCAATGGGTCGCTGCAGCTCAAACGCCTGAAGCTGGTGTTCCCCGATGGCAGCCTGTACGACGCGCCGCAGCACGACCCTCTGCCCGCCGCGCGCGACCTCAAAGACCTGCTCAAGGCCAACGACCTGAAGGTTTATGCTGCGCTGAAACTGCCCGAAGCCTTCGGCCTCAACTACGTCGAAGACGGCCAGGAGCACAAGGCCGCGCGACGCTTTCGCAAGCAATTCGACACCCTGCCCGACCTCAACGAAGGTGAGCTGGAAAACGAAATCACCAGCCTGCGCCTGAATGTGGTGCTGCTGGTCGACGGTGACAGCCTCGATGGCTACAGCCACTGCCCGCTGGCCAAGTTGACGCGCAACAGCATGGGCGGTTTCAACCTCGACCCGCATTTCGTTCACCCGACCCTGCACCTGGGCAATCACGAAACCCTGGCGAGCATCGGCAAGCGCCTGCTCGGTGCCCTGCAGGCCAAGAGCAAGGCCCTGTCGGGGCGGCGCCGTGAGCGAGCCGATCAGATCGCCGAGTTCGGCGCCAGCGACGTCACCCTGTTCTGGTTGCTCAACACGGTCAACCGCGCCCACCCGCAGTTGGCTCATCTGCTGGCGCATCCGCGCCTGCACCCTGAGCGCCTGTACCTGTTCCTTGCCGACCTGGCCGGCGGCCTGCTGACCTTCACCCTGGACACCCAGCTCAGCGACATCCCCGAGTACGACCACCACGACCCGGCAGCCTCACTGGCCAAGCTCGACGAGATGATTCGGGTAATGCTCGACAACGTCGTGCCTAACCAGTGCATCGTCATCAACCTGACCCAGACCAAGCCGTCCTACTGGCAAGGCCAGTTGCGTGATCCGCGCCTGACCGAGGCAGATTTCTATATTTCGGTGCATGCCGACATGCCCGGCGCCAGCCTGCTGGAACTGGTGCCCAGAGCATTCAAGGTCGGCTCGCCGGAAGACATCGAAGTGGTGGTCAACAGCGCCATGCCTGGCGTCACCCTCAATCATGCCGCACGCCTGCCCAATGCAATCCCGGTGCGCCTGGACAACCAGTACTTCGCCATCGAGCCCCATGGCTCGGTCTATGAGCGGATGATGAACGCCCAGGCCATCAGCTTCTATGCGCCCAGCGCCTTTACCAACCTCAAGCTCGAACTGATGGCGGTGCTCAAATGACCGAAGCCGTACTGCAACAGGACGCCGTCGCGGCCGCCAACGACAGACCAACCCTCAAAGGCTTGGTCCAAGACTTCATCAGCATGGCACTGATTGTGCGCCGTGGGCGCCAGGTGACGTCGGTAGCGGCCTTTGAAAACAGCGTCGAGCGTTTTTTTGCCGACCTTGAGCGCAGTGCCCGTGCCGCCAATTACAGTGTCGAGCAGGTCAAAGATACCCAGTACGCGCTGTGCGCCTTCCTTGACGAAAGCGTGCTGCGCGCCGGAGACAGCGAACTGCGCCGGCACTTCGAATTGCAGCCGCTGCAGTTCCGCTACTTCGGCGTGCACCTGGCCGGTGAAGGTTTCTTCGAGAAGATCGAGGCGCTACGCGCCGACGTCAAACAGAACATCGACGTGCTCGAGGTCTACCACCTGTGCCTGGCGCTGGGTTTCGAAGGCAAATTCAGCCTCGGCCAGAAAGACCAACTGCGCTACCTGGCCAACACCCTGGGCCAGGACATCGCCCGCTACCGCAAGCCACCAAAGGCACTGTCGCCAGACTGGGCCCTGCCAGACCAGGTGTCGCAGATGCTGCGCCACGAGGTGCCGCTGTGGGTGTACCTGGCGTTGATCGCGCTGGTCTGCGCAGCGGTGTACCTGACGCTCGACTGGTTGCTGGACAAGGACGTCACCGCCCTTTCCGAACTCATCCACCAGTTGTTCAGTGCCTGAGCACCGTTCAGGTAATCGAGTCAGGAAGACATGAAAACACTATTGCGTCTGTTGAAGAGTTTCTGGATTCTCGTGCCACTGTTGTGGCTGGCGAGCCTGCTGATCTGTTGGTTGTTCGCGCCGCTGGTGCCGTGGCTGAACCAGCATGTGCCGGAGGCGCTGGCCATTGTCAGCGCCTGCTTCCTGTTGTTGATCGTGCTGCGCCAGTACCAGCGTATCCGCGCCGAGCACAACCTGGAGAACCTGCTGCAGATCGAGGTCGACCGCTCCTGGAACGCCACCGGCGAGTTCCGTGACCAACAGGTACTGCGCGAGCGCCTCAAGCATGCCATCGCCATGCTACGCACCGACCGCTCCGCCGGAGGCGGCGGCAAGGCGGCGCTATCTGACCTGCCCTGGTACCTGGTGGTCGGCATGTCGGCGGCAGGCAAAACGTCGCTGCTGACTCACTCAGGTCTGTCGGCCAGCATTGCCACAGCCCATGACAGTGAAAGCGGCACACAGCACTGTGATTGGTACTTCAGCCGCGATGCAGTAATGATCGACACCGCTGGCCGCTACCTGCGCGATGACCAGTCGGCCAGCGAGTTCTCGGCCTTTTTGCGGATGCTGCGCAAGCAACGCGGCAAGGCGGCGATCAATGGCCTGGTGCTGGTGGTCAGCCTGCCCGAGTTGCTGGCCGCCAACAGCGATGAGCGCGAAGCGCTGGCTGCGCAGCTGGTGGCGCGGGTAGAAGAATACGCCGAGTGCCTGGACGCCAACCCGCCGGTCTACCTGATGCTGAGCAAGACGGACCAACTGCCAGGCTTCAATCAGGCATTCGAAGGCCTCAACCTGCACGAGCGCCAACAACCACTGGGCATGACCTTCGGCCTGGCCGAAATCCGTGACCATGGCTTGCACACGGTACTCGAAACCCGTTTGAACAGCCTGCAGCGCCATATTCGTCAGCATGTAGACGCACAGATGATCGCCCTCGGCGCCGAGGCCGACAGCACCCTGCTGAACTTCCCGCAGTATTTCGCCGAACTCAGCGGCGTACTTGAGCCGTTCCTGAAGCACTTCACCCAAGGCAACCACACCACCTCCCCGTTGCTGCGCGGTCTGTACTTCACCAGTGCGCTGCAGACCGGCCAGCACCTGAGCCAAGTCTACGAAGACGCCATCGCCGAAGACTTCGCCTTGCAGGCCGCCTACGACGACGGTGCACAGGCTTCGGGCACGCCTCAGGGCAACCGCAGCTACTTCATCACCGATACCTTTCGCCAGGTGATTTTCCCCGATCGCGATCTCACGCTGTACCAGTCGGGCAAAGGCCGCCACAGCGCATTCAGCCCACTGCTGCTGGGCCTGGCCGTGGCAGCCGGGGGGCTGTTTATCGCCTGGCAGGGTCTGTCGTTTGCCAATAACCGCCAATGGCTGCAGGGCTTGCGCGAGCAATTGGTGCAGATCGAACAATCGAGTGATCGCGAGCAACTGCTGGCCGCTGGCAAAGGCCTGGAAGTGCTGCGCCAGCAAATGACGAACGTAGAGGCTCATCGCTTGCAAGGTGTGCCGCTGCGACTGGGGGCTGGTCTGTACCAGGGCGAGGTGATTCATCAGCTCACCGGTACGGCCTACCTGGCACAACTTCGCAGCCAGGCGCTGGAACCGATCACGCGTGACCTGCAGGTGCAGTTGCGCGCGTTCAATACCCTGACCAATCAGGTCAACCAGACGCTGGAGTTCACCCCGGCACCTACGCCAAAGCTGCGCAACGGCAAGGCCCTGCCACCGGCAGTGGCAACCAAGGTCAACCTGGCCACTGCCAGCGATGCCGCTGAGCTGTCAGCCACCACCGGCGGCCTGTCGCTCTCCGAAGAAATGCTCGGGCGCCTGGATGAGCAACAGGTGGCATCCATCATCGATGCCTACAACATCCTCAAGCTGTACCTGCTGTTGACTGAGCCGCAGGCACACCCGGACCCGGCCTTCATCACCGCCAGCCTGCCCCAGGCATGGGCCAGTGCAGGTGTTTCGGCGGAAAAAGGCGTGATCGACGAGAATGCCCCGCGGTATGTGCAACTGCTTGAACAAGGCCTGGCACCATCGCTGCCCCGCAACGAGCCATTGATCAGCGAAACCCGGCAGAACCTCAAGTCATTCATGATCGCCAGTTCGCTGGTAGATCGCGAATACCTGCGCCTGCAGCTCGAAGCCAGCCGCCAGTTTCCGGCCCTGAGCCTCAACGACCTGGTACCGCAGCCCGGTCGCGCACTGCTGTACGGCTCCGCCGGCGTACCGGCGATCTACACCCGCCAGGGCTGGGAGACCTTCGTCAAACCCGAGCTGATCAAGCTGGTGTCGGGCAACCTGCGCAACGAATCGGACTGGGTACTGGACGGTGAAGGCGGTGATGCCATCGTGCAGAAAGCCAATTTCGTGCGCGAGTTCATGGCCCGCTACAAACGTGATTACGCCCAAGCCTGGTACAAGATGGTCAGCAGTGTTGGCGTGCGCCACTTCGCCGACCTGGCTTCAGCAACACAACAGCTGGGGCTGCTCAGCGACGTACAAAACTCGCCGGTTAAAAACCTGCTGGCAGCGGTCAACGACAATACCCAGTGGGACCTGCCGGTCAAACGAGAAATCCCGAGCCCCGGCACAGCCCGCGATGACGGTTTCTGGAGCAAGGTCAGCGGCCTGTTCGAGCACAACGACACCTTGCCCGCCACCAGCGTCCCAGTGCTGCCGATGATCGACGATGGCAGCCTGGCCAAGCGCTTCGAACCGGTAGCGCGGGTATTCGCCGCAAACAATGCCGAAGGCGCCGATAGCACCATCATGGACCGCTACCTGGCGGCCCTGCGCAAACTCAAGGTGCGCATGAACAACATCCAGCGCTCGCAGGATGTGGGCAAAAGCAGCAAGCAGTTGATCAGCGAAACCCTGGAAGGCCAGCCGAGCGAAGTGACCACCGTGCGCAATTACGTGGAAACCAGCGTCGACACCAGCCAGGACGGCCTGTCGCGCTCACTTCAAGGGTTGTTCAGCCTGCCTGTTCAGTACGCCTGGGAAACCTTGCGCGACCCGGCAGGACAACAAATCGCCAAGGCCTGGGCGCAGCAGATCGCCAAGCCATGGGAACAGGTCATGGCACATCGTTACCCGATTGCCAGCGGTAGTCGCAACGAAGCCTCGGTCAAAGACCTGCAACGCTTTGTAGACCCCGACAATGGTCTGTTGCCGACCTTCAAGCGCAACGAAATCGGCAACCTCTCCGGTGGTGAAGGTCTCGGTCTGAGCGACGGCAAGGCAACGGCGCTGGTCAATCCAGCCATGCTCAGAAGCATCGACAAGGCTAGCTCCCTGGGCCAGGTGATCGCCAGCCTGTCGGACCGCGACAACGGCTTCGAGGTCATGCTCGAACCATCAGCCAACTTCACCGACATCGTGTTTACCCTCGATGGCCAGGAGCAGCACTACCGCAACGGCCGCAGCAGCTGGAACCGCTTCGCCTGGCCGGGAACCAGCAACGCACCAGGTGCACGCCTGGACGTGGTCACCCTGAGTGGCGCGCGGCTGACCGTCTTCGACTTCCCAGGGCGCTGGGGCCTGCTACGTATGAACGAAAGCGCTCGGGTCGACGACCTCGATGGCATCCAGCAACGCTTCAGCTGGAACACCGCCAACGGCCGGGTCAGCCTGGTGGTCCGTAATTTCGGTGGCGTCAAACTGACCGATCTGGGTGACGTAAAGGCCCTCAGCGCGCTCAACGATACCGGCAGGGGCGCACAATGATCGGTTGTTTCGGCAAGCTTCCGTCGAGCGCGGACTTCGTCAGCCTGCAGGGTGCGGCGCAAGAAGTCCGGGAGTTCGACGCCTGGCTGCAATCTTCGCTGGCGGCCATGCGCCACCAGGACGACTGGCAGGCGTTGTTCGACTCATTGCCGATGTGTTTTTTCAGTTACCGGGCGTGCAATGGCAACTGGCTGCTGGGCGGCCTTCTCAGCTCGCGCGATAGCAGCGAACGGCGCTACCCCTTTTTCATCTTCCAGCTACTCAAGGGCCAGGAAGGTGAAACGCTGCTCAACCCGTTCACCCTTGGCGAACTGTTCAGCGCCCAGATCAAGCCCCTGCTCCACCAGGCGGTGCATGGCAGCGAGCCCGCCACTTTGTTCGAGCAGATCAAGGCGCTGCGCCTGCTGCAAACCCAGGACCTGGACTTGTTCCGTCGTGTACATGCCAAGTTCCTGCATGATTTCAGCTTCAGCGACATCGCCCGTGCACTTCACGGCTCGTGGCCGACCTTTGACAGCGCCACGGCGCTGGCACGCCTGCAAATGATCAGAGCGTCGCTGCACAGCGACTTCGCAGGCGGCATTGAACTGCCCCTGCCGGCCGAGCGCGGCCTGAAAAACCCCACCGCCGACCTCTGGCTGACCTGGCTGACGCGAATGAGCGGGTGCCACCACGTGCCGGCAGTGAGCCTGTTGGCCGATGATTTCATGCTCCCACGGCTGTACTGCTTCCCATCGCGTCACACCAGCAGCGCCTATCGCCTGCTCAGTGGCAGCAGCGAAACACACCTGCATCTGGAGCTGCTCAGCCCAATGGCGCTGCCGCCCTGTGCACCGGATTACGACCGACCTCTTGAACACGTCATCGGCCAGTTCGTCGAGACGCTGGATGTGACGCCTGTATGAACAAGATCAAGTACTACTGCCTGCGCTACCAACCCTACCTGCTGGGTGTGGTATTCTTTCTGGCGATTTTTCTGGTCTGGGCTGCAGGCCGCGCCCTGGGCTTCGCCTCGCTGCATAGCCTACTGGCAGGTATCGGCGTATTCCTGCTGCTGTCGGCGGGCTATGTACTGTTGCTGTACCGCGGTGTCGGCCAGCACCACAACCTCGAAGGGTTACTGCGCGACGATGCCGATCAGGCGGTGCTCAACGCCACCCCGGCCGACCGTGAAGAGATCAGCCTGCTGCGTGAGCGACTGCTGCAGAGCCTCGAGCGCCTGCAGGGCAATAAACCACGCGGCACCCCGGCTAAAGACGCGTTGTATTCCCTGCCCTGGTACCTGGTGATCGGCCAGCCCGCCGCCGGTAAAAGCACCATGATCCTGCAGTCGGGGCTCAACTTTCCCTATGCCGAGCGCGAAGGCGTCCGAGTCGCAGGGCTGGGCGGTACGCGCAACTGCGACTGGTTCTTCAGCTCCGAAGCCGTGTTGCTTGACACTGCCGGCCGCTACATGAACAGCCCGGAAGAAGCCGGCAAATGGCGCGGGTTTCTGCAACTGTTACGTCAGCACCGACAACGCCGTCCGCTCAACGGCTTGATCGTCAGCGTCAGCATCGCCGACATCCTGCAGGGTTCAACCGAAGACCGGGAGCGTGTGGCCAAACGTCTGCGCGAACGCATCCAGGAAAGCGCAGCACTGCTCGAAGTGCGCCTGCCGATCTATCTGGTATTCACCAAATGCGATCTGATTCCCGGGTTCACCTCGTTCTACCGTCAGCTGGACGATGCCGCGCGCGGCGAGGTGATGGGCAAGACCTTTTCGCACAAGCATTACCAACAGGCAGATTGGGGCCAACGCTTCGGCGAAGCCATGGACGAGCTCACCGGCTACTGGCAGCAGGTAGCGAGCCAACAACTGGTCCAGCAAGACATCCAGGTTACCCGGCAAAACAACGCTACCTACCGCTTCCCCCTGGAGTTGGCCGCGCTCAAACCACGCCTGCAACAGTTCGCCGACAGCCTGCTGCGCGCCAATCCGTACCAGCACGCCGAATTGCTGCGCGGTTTCTACTTCACCGCGGCACTGGAAACCGACGAGGCCCTGTGGGGCAGCCATACCCAGCATGTTGCCGAGCGCTTCGCCCTTGAGCACGGCCAGGGGGGTGCCAATGCTGCCAGCCATCCGGCACCGCTGTTCATCAATAGCCTGTTCCGCAAGGTGATCATCCCCGACCAGCATTTGGTGGCGCTGTACACCAGCAACCAACGCGAACGCCGGCGCAAGGCCGCCTGGGTAGGTGCCGCCAGCCTCGCGGGCCTGATGCTCTGCAGCCTGTGGGGCTGGTCATACCTCAACAATCGCAACACCCTGGCCGCCATCACCGCCGAACTGACTCAGGCGAAGGCAGAGGACAGCAACGCCACCGACCAGTACACCGCCTGGCACAGCCTCGATCGCCTGCGCAGCTGGGCCGAGCACTACTATCAGCAGCACCAGCAGGGCGTGCCGCTGAGTATGCGTCTGGGGCTGTACCAGGGGTATGCCGTCGAGCCACTGCTGCGTAGCCGCTACTTCGCCACGCTGCAGAATGTGATGCTCAAGCCCACAGCAGACAACCTCACGCGTACCCTGTACCTGCTGACTACGCTCAAGGTCTACCAGCGCACTACCCACACCCTGCAGCCGGTGAGCGGTGTCGACAGCGTCGAGGCAGAAGCCCTGCCGCATGACAACCGCGCGCAGTCGATTGCCGATTTCGGCAAGGCAACCCTGGACACCTACGTGATGCTCTCGCCGGCCCAGCGCAAAACGGCCGACCCGGCGTTCCTCAAGGCACATCTGCCGGATTACTGGTACCCGGCCATTGCCCGCGATACCGGCAAGCGCATGGCCGTTGCCGCCAGTGCTGATGACAGCCACGAGGACTACCTGTACGCCAGCCGCCAGATCACCTTCTACAGCGATCAGATCCACGAAACAGACGTGCCGCGCATCCTCGACAACGCCTTCCTGATATCCAGTTCGCGCAACTACATCAACAGCCTGCAGGCCCAGTCACTGCGCGCCATCGAGACCATCACGCTGGAGTCCGACACCCTCTTCGCCTTTGGCCGCGCCGACTTCCAGAGCCTGCGCAACGAAGGGCAAAACCCGCTCAGTGCTATCGCCAGCAAACTGCTGAATACCCCCAATGTCGGCAAGATCATCATTACCGGCCACGCCGACCAGCTCGGCGACCCACAAGGCAACCTGCAGGTCTCGAAGCAACGGGCACAGACCATCCGCACCTACCTGGTCGGCAAGGGCGTGCCCGCCGACCTGCTGGTTGCGCGTGGCGAGGGCAGTCGAAAACCACTGGTCAACTGCGACATGCAGCAACCGCGGACGCAACTGATCAAGTGCCTGGAGCCCAACCGGCGGGTGGAAATCGAAGTGCGTGGCCTCAACTGAGGCCTACGCAAGAACCGGTCACCCGGGCCTCACAGGAGGAGGCCGGGGTAACGGCAAGCTACCTCTGCTGAAGCGTTCAGAGAGGTCAAACCAAGGGACGCATGAGCGACCCTACATGTGATGTTAATGGAGAGTTTCACAATGGCATTTGACGCGTACATCCAAATCGACGGCATCCCAGGCGAAGTACTGGATGAAAAACACAAGGACTGGATCGAAGTGCTGGGCTACGAGTACGGCGCCACCCAGGCCACCTCGGCAACCGCCAGCTCCTCGGGCGGCGCGTCTTCCGAGCGCGTGGCACTGAGCGATTTCAAAATCCGCAAAGCTGTCGACAAGGCCTCGGCCAAGCTGTTCGAGCACTGCTGCACCGGCAAGCACATTGCCAAGCTGAAGCTGAACGTCAACCGCGCCGGTGGCGACAAGGTCACCTACCTGACTATCGACATGGAAGAAGTCGTGGTGTCGTCGGTCAACTTCATCGCTGGTGGCAACCAGGGTGGTGAAGACAAGGCCGTCAGCGACCTGCCGATCGAAGAAATCAGCTTCAACTTCGCCCGCATCAAAACCACCTACACCCAACAGAACCGTACCGACGGCCAAGCTGGCGGCAACATCGTTGGCGGCTGGGATCGCACCGCAAACAAAGTCTTCGCTTAAGCATTGGCTTGTCATGGGCCGTGCAAACGGCCCGTAACCCGCAGCGTGCCGGCCTGGCCGGCGCGCTTCCCTTCCCCTGACCAGAGTGATTTATGCCTGAATTCCTCAACGGCCTTTCGCTGACTGAGCTGACCGCGCCGATCGATGGTGGCAGCGGAGAAGACTTGAGCTTCTCCGCCTTGTTCGACCAGATCAAGGAGGCACGCCGGGCAGACCCTGAATACCTGACCCAAGGCGACTGGCAAACCGACCTGAAGACTGCCGACTGGGAAAAAGCCATCAACCTCTCGGCCCAAGGGCTTACACAACAAAGCAAAGACCTGATGCTGGTGGCCTGGCTCAGCGAAGGCCTGGCCCAACGCGAACATTTTCAGGGAATCACGTTCGGTCTCGATCTGACCGAACAGATACTGGAAGCCTACTGGGATACCGCCTACCCCTCGCTTGAAGACGGTCTGGACGAACGCGCGGCGCGATTGTCCTGGCTGAAAACCACCCTCACTGACATTGCCGGTACCTTGCCGATTACCCAAGGGCAGCATTTTGGCGTGCTGCGTTATGACGAATCACGCCATGTCGAGAACCTTGCCTTGCAAAATGCCAAAGCGATGCAAACGGCATTGGACGAAGGCAAGATCAACGCCGAAATCTTCCAGCGTTCGGTGGCTCTGAGCGACACAGAACACCTGCGCAGCAAGGCCCTGCAGGTTGCCGACAGCCTTCAGGCCTGCCATCGTCTGCAAGCCACCTGCGAGCGCCTGTTCGGCAACGAAGCACCGAGCTTCTCTGGCCTTGCCGATATGCTGTTGCGGGCCAACCAACTGGCGGAAAAACTGCTCAAGGACCGCGGAGTGGAACTGCACCCCGTCGCAGCGCCTGTGTCTGAGCCCAGTGCCGCGAATACCCCTGCCACCGAACCTGGTGATCCGATGACGACACCTGCTCAACCCGCTGCACCTGCGGCCATGCGTACCACACCCCTGACCCGTGACGAAGCTTTCACCATGCTTGCGGGTATTGCTCAGTTCTTCAAACAGAGCGAGCCACAAAGCCCGGTCCCCTACCTGATCGAACGCGCCATCAAATGGGGCAACATGCCACTGGAAGGCTGGCTGAGTGATGTGATCAAAGACAGCAACGTGGTGGACAACATTCGCGATGTGTTGGGCACACGCGAGCAGCGATGAAGGCTGAAGCTACAAGCTTCAAGCTTCAAGCTTCAAGCTTCAAGCTTCAAGCTTCAAGCTTCAAGCTTCAAGCTTCAAGCTTCAAGCTTTGGTATCAATAATGGGGCTGCGCCCTGCCAGCGGACGCCAAGAAGCTGCACGCGTTGCCGATCTCACCGACAGCGAACGACATGCAGATTCGAACTGAGCGATCAAAGCCCGGGGAAGGACGCACGCAGGATTGCCTCGCGCGCCTGCAAAGCACGCTCTGCAATCACATCCCTGGATGCCGGAAAGGCAATCGCATCCATCAACGAAGACCACTTCAAGTAAGCATGGCTGACGGTAAGGTACCCTGCGGGCGGTTTCTTGCTTGAGGTGTAGTAGTTGTCGAAGTAGTAACTGTCTACGATGGATGTCGACTGTTTGCTACAGCCAATTGCAGACGTGTCGGCACGCTTATCCAGACACCGTTCCAGCGACTTCGACATCAGCTGCACCACATTCTGCTCTACTGAGCGATTGGGGCTGATCTGACCGCTGAGCCATTCTTCATAGCTGGGATGCTTGGCCCGGTCTTTGGCCCATAGCGCTTCGGCAAACGCTCGCTGCTGTTCAGCTTCCTCCTCTGTCATCGGTTTCCATTTTGGCTGGCAAGCCGAGATCGCCATTGCCAAGAGCACAAGCACAGCAGAACGTTTGAGCATTTGAACTTCCATGAACAAGAGAACGCCGCATAGCGTAATGCTGAAAGGTCAAAGCATCGAGAGCGATTGTCCGGAAACACAGTGCTTAATGCGTAAAGTTTGCATTGGCGTAAGGCGGCAAGCGCATCTGCGTGTAGAGCACGTCGCCTGAAGCGAATGAATGATCACTGATGCCGATGGTCGGATGGACGAATGACTCACCCGACTTTTCCCGAGTTGCTTAGGCGTAGATTGCCGTTAAGTCGGTGATCATGGGAATCGGACGCGTCACCCTGCTGGCTTCCAGCCACCCCCTGGTCCGAACTACATCAAGCCTCTGCTGATTGACGGACAGCAGCCGCTCTAGCGTTCCAGAAAGTCGGTAGTGCCCGCAGCCATCGCTACACCGGAGCTCAGTCCAGTCTCCAAGTATTGGAAGTTTTTCTGATTCAGCACTGCATACGAAGCATTCCATCATCAGCCCTCCTTTTGTAGGTCAAATGACTTTAGCCGCAATTTGCCGAGCTATCCCCATGCCCCCAGCAAATCGATCAGCCACACCGAACGACTGAGCATTGTGCTGGAAATGAATGGCGTGAAAAAAAGGCTGGATACAGCGCCATTGCAAATGCTGTCAAAGGCTGAAGTTTTGGAACTTCATCCTAAAAGTTTCGGAACTGCTGCCTTTTCCAGCCCCAAACGAAAAACCCCGCAGACGTTAATCTGCGGGGCTTTCAATAATGGAGGCCGAGGTCGGAATCGAACCGGCGTAGACGGATTTGCAATCCGGAGCATAACCACTTTGCTACTCGGCCTCAAATGCCCAAGACCCTCAAAAACAGCGATCTCAAACATATACAACTCTTTAAGGAAACAACTCGATAACGCTGCTATCTCCTTGAAAACGCTGGGCTTTTCAGCTGCCTCGTTTTCGATGGACGCAATTATGGACTCATTCGTTTGAGCTGGCAACCCCTTGAATTCAAAAAGTTTATTTTTTTCTTCAAGGACAGCGTAGGCCCCTTTATTACGGGGTTCGAACGCAAGGTTCGGGATGCCCCACCCAGCGTAAAGCGCCTTATCATACAGGCCATCACACTTACCCGCACTGCAACCTGCCGCCGATGATGCAAACCGAGCTGGATCTGTTCGCTCCCCACGACCCTCCCCAACCGTATCGGGTCGGCACGCAAGCAATGGTTTTGCCAGGCTTCGCTTTGCCCCAAGTGCAAGCGCTGCTGCCGATGCTGCGCGAAGTGATTGCCCAGGCGCCGTTTCGACACATGTACACACCCGGTGGTCTGAAGATGGCCGTGGCGCTGACCAACTGCGGTGCCTTGGGTTGGGTCAGTGATCGTCAGGGTTACCGCTACAGCGGCATCGATCCGTTGACTCAGCGGCCATGGCCCGTGATTCCCGAGGCGCTTGTGCTGCTTGCCAATCACGCTGCAAGCCTGGCCGGGTTCAGCGATTTTCAGCCCGATGCCTGTCTGGTCAACTGTTATCGGCCCGGCACTCGCCTGAGCCTGCATCAGGATCGCGACGAACGCGATTTCTCCCAACCGATCGTGTCGGTGTCGCTGGGGCTGCCTGCGGTATTTCTGTTCGGCGGGCATACCCGCAATGCGTCGACTCAACGTATCCCCCTGCACCATGGTGATGTACTGGTCTGGGGAGGCGAGGACCGGTTGCGCTTCCACGGCGTGCTGCCGCTCAAGCCAGGTGTTCATCCGCAGATGGGCGAGTTGCGTATCAACCTGACGCTGCGCAAGGCCGGTTAGCCTTTGCCCTTGACCACCACGGAGGCGCCACTCCATGCTCTAGCCCCTCCCCCGTGTCTCAAGGAACGATTGCATGAAGCTGGAAACCCTGGCCATCCACGCGGGCTTTAGCCCCGACCCGACCACCAAGGCTGTCGCGGTCCCCATCTACCAGACCACGTCGTTCGCCTTCGACGACACCCAGCACGGTGCCGACCTGTTCGACCTGAAAGTCGCCGGCAACATCTACAGCCGAATCATGAACCCGACCAACGATGTGCTGGAGCAGCGCATGGCTGCGCTTGAGGGCGGCGTGGGCGCGCTGGCGGTGGCTTCAGGAATGGCCGCCATTACCTATGCGATTCAGACCGTGGCCGAAGCGGGCGATAATATTGTCTCGGTGGCCAAATTGTACGGCGGTACCTACAACCTGCTCGCACACACCTTGCCGCGTTTCGGCATTCAAACCCGCTTCGCCGCACACGATGACATCCCAGCCCTGGAAGCGTTGATCGACAGCCGCACCAAGGCGGTGTTCTGCGAGTCGATCGGCAACCCGGCCGGTAATATTGTCGACCTTCAGGCGTTGGCCGACGCCGCTCACCGCCACGGTGTGCCACTGATCGTCGACAACACGGTGGCCACGCCGATCCTCTGCCGCCCGTTCGAACACGGTGCCGACATCGTCGTGCACTCGCTGACCAAGTACATCGGTGGCCACGGCACCAGCATAGGCGGCATCGTCATCGATTCCGGCAAGTTCCCCTGGGCTGAGCACAAGGAACGCTTCTCGCTGCTCAACACCCCCGACCCGTCTTACCACGGTGTGACTTACACCGAAGCCTTCGGACCGGCAGCCTTTATCGGACGCTGCCGAGTGGTGCCGCTGCGCAACACCGGTGCTGCGTTATCACCCTTTAACGCCTTCCTGATCCTGCAGGGTCTGGAAACGCTGGCCCTGCGTATGGAGCGTCATACCGAAAACGCCTTGAAGGTTGCCCATTACCTGCAAAATCACGAGCAGGTTGCCTGGGTCGCTTATGCCGGCCTGCCCGATCACCCGGAACATGCGTTGGCCCTGCGTTACACCGAAGGCAAGCCGGCATCGATTCTGTCGTTCGGGATCAAAGGTGGCCAAGAGGCCGGTGCACGTTTTATCGACGCCCTGCAGTTAGTGGTACGCCTGGTCAACATTGGCGACGCCAAGTCTCTCGCCTGCCATCCAGCCTCCACCACCCACCGCCAGCTCAATGATGAAGAACTGCAGCGTGCGGGTGTGCCGCGGGACATGGTGCGCCTGTCGATCGGTATCGAGCACAGCGATGACATCATTGCCGACCTGAGCCAGGCGCTGGAGGCCAGCCGCCTGTAAGGGGTGCAGTTTAGTTGCACCAACGCGGAGCAGGCCGGCAACATAAAGCTGTACATCCATACAGATAAAACTTGCCAGGCCTGCCCCGTATGCGCATCCTATGGCCATTTCCAGCCAAAGATTGTTCGGCATGCGCCTGTTCCTCTGCGAAAAGCCTTCCCAGGCCAAAGACATCGCCAAAGTCCTCGGCGCCAACCGTCGTGGCGATGGTTGCTGGGTGGGTACTGACGTGACCGTCACCTGGTGCATCGGCCACCTGCTCGAAACCGCACCGCCCGACAGCTACGACGCCCGCTATAAACGTTGGGTGCTGGCCGACCTGCCGATCATCCCCGCGCAATGGAAAATGCTGGTCAAGCCGAAAACCGCCAGCCAGTTCAAGGCGGTCAAGCGCCTGCTGGGCGAAGCCCGGGAACTGGTGATCGCCACCGACGCCGACCGCGAAGGCGAAATGATCGCCCGCGAACTGGTCGAACATTGCCGCTACCGTGGGCCGATCCGTCGCCTGTGGTTATCCGCCCTGGATGACGCCTCCATCCGCAAGGCCCTGGCCGCACTCAAACCCGGCAGCGAAACCTTCAGCCTGTACCATTCCGCCCTCGGCCGCTCACGCGCCGACTGGCTGATCGGCATGAACATGAGCCGCCTGTTTACGCTGCTCGGGCGCCAGTCTGGCTATCAGGGCGTGCTGCCGGTCGGCCGGGTGCAAACGCCGACCCTGCGCCTGGTGGTGGATCGCGACCGTAGCATTGCCAACTTCGTGCCGGTGCCGTTCTGGGCCATCGATGTGCTGCTGGAAAGTGCGGGCACACGTTTCAATGCACAATGGCGTGCCCCTGAAGACACCTGCGACGAACAGGGCCGCTGCCTCAACCAGGCCCTGGCCCAACAGGCGGCCGCCGCCATCAGTCAGGCCAGCAGCGCACAGGTGGTCAAGGTAAAAACCGAGCGCGTTCGTGAAGCGGCGCCGCTGCCCTTCGACCTCGGCACCCTGCAGGAACTGTGTTCGAAGAAGCTCGGGCTCGGCGCCCAGGAAACCCTCGATATCGCGCAGGCGCTGTACGAAACCAACAAGCTCATTACCTACCCACGCAGTGACTGTGGCTACCTGCCGCTGAGCCAACACACTGAGGCCCCGGCCATCCTTGCAGCATTGCTGCGCGCCGACGCCAGCCTGGCCCCGTTGCAGCCGCACCTGCAGGCCCAACGCCGCTCGCGGGCCTGGAACGATGCCAAGGTCAGTGCCCACCACGGCATCATCCCCACCGCCGCGGCCAGCGACCCGTCGCGCCTGCCGCCCAAGCACAAAGCGGTGTACACCTTGATACGCGCCCGTTATCTGGCGCAGTTTCTCCCAGAGCATGAATACGACCGTACCCAGGCAGACTTCGACTGCGCCGGCCAGGCCTTGCGCGCCGTCGGCAAACAGATCGTCGAGCCAGGCTGGCGCCGGGCCCTGCCAGAAGCGCTGACGCCGGCCAAAGGCCGTGAGGCGCCTGTCGCCCAGGTGCTGCCCGCCCTGCAGCAAGGCCAGGCGTGCGCGGTGGCCGAGGTCAACCTCAAAGACCTGTGGACCCAACCCCCCAAGCCGTTCACCGAAGGCGACCTGATCAAGGCCATGAAGAACGTCGCCAAACTGGTGGACGACCCGCGCCTCAAGCAGAAACTCAAGGACACCACCGGCATCGGCACCGAAGCAACCCGCGCCGGGATCATCCAGGGCCTGCTCGACCGTGGCTACCTGGTCAAAAATGGCAAAGCACTGAGCGCCACACCTGCGGCTTTCAGCCTGATCGACGCCGTACCCCGCGCCATCGCTGACCCCGGCACCACCGCAATTTGGGAGCAGGCGCTGGACATGGTGCAAAGCGGTGAAATGAGCCTGGAAGACTTTGTCGCCAAGCAATCGGCGTGGATGAGCAAGCAAGTTGAACGTTGCGCGGGGCTGAGCTTGAGCATCAGCGGGCCGCCAATCGCCAAGGCGCCATGGAAAAACAAACGTAAACGTTCGGCAGCGGGTAAGCCGGCACGCAAACCGCGGGCGAAGACACAGCAAGGCTGAACCGGCGCACCGCGATTTGTCGTTAGCGCTGCTTCACCGCTTGCAAGGTGTAACTCAGGGGCAGCCGCCAACGGTCCTTGTCCAACGACCACTCGCCGTCTTCGTTCAAAACCATCTGCCCGGGCAAGGCCTCCCAGGGAATGCTGTCGTGCTCCACCAGCGCAGTGATTTGCAAACCATGCTCAAGCAAGGCGCTGATCACCTCACCCAGGCCATGATTCCACTCATGGGTGACGGTTTCGGTCAGCGACACCGGGGTCTCGACATAGGTCTGGTCACTGTCCCATACCGTGGGCGCCTCACGCTCAAAATAGGGGTACTCGATCACCAGTTTGTCTTGATGGTCTTCGTTGACTGCCAGCAACATCGGGTGGCCTTCACGCAGGAACAGGCGCCCGCCCGGTTTAAGCAACGCGGCCACTGTGCGTGCCCAACGCTCGATGCTGGGCAGCCAGATCAACGCCCCGATTCCGGTATACACCAGATCGAAACTGCCCGGCGTCAGCACCTTGTCAGCCGCGTAGACATCCGCTTCGACATAGTCGATTGACTCACCGCCCTTTTGCGCCAACGCACGGGCTTGAACCAGCGACTGCGAAGAAAAATCCAGGCCGCTCATCTGCGCGCCCAGGCGGGCCAGTGACAGCGTGTCGGTACCGATGTGGCACTGCAGATGAACCGCGCGCAAACCGCGGATATTCCCCAGTCGCGGCAGGTCGAAACGAACCACTTCGGACAGGTGCGCGGGGTCGGCGATAAACCTGTCCACTTCATAATCACTGGACGCCGCATGCAGCGGCGCCCGTTCATCCCAGTTGCGGCGATTGAGCTCAATCGAGTCGTTCATTATCCGGCCCTCCTATGGCCAACGCAGAAGCGCTGGACTATAGCCGGTTCACAGCGCCATTCTCAATCGGGCCACCTGCTAAGCATGGGCGCGCAGCCCTGTTCCGAGTCACGATAAAATACGAATTCAATCGCAAGGAGTGGAGTGTCTTTACCTTAAGCGAGCAGTAATCTGCCTGAGCACCAAAAGGCCGTTGCAGCAGAACCTCCACAAACCGCACTTTTCCTGGGCTTTGCAGACAATTGAAATGACTATCCTTGCCGACACGTCGCCTGAAGCCTATGTACGCGCTGAACGTTTTTTGCAGTCACTGGACGATGACTGGGCACGCCACGTTTCAGCCACTGGCACTTGCCGGCATGAAACCAAACCCGGCCGGGAGCCTTATGAGGCGCTTATTCGGGCAATTGCGTATCAACAGCTGCACACCAAAGCTGGCGATGCGATCCTGTCTCGTCTTCTCGCGCTGTATCCCGAGCAGGCGTTTCCGGGCCCACAACAACTATTGGATACCGCTCCTGAACTGCAGAGAGCGTGTGGATTTTCCGCGACGAAGCTGGCGACTCTGCGCGGTATTGCCCAGGCTCGCCTGGATGACGTGGTACCGACCCTGGTCGAGGCGAAGTCGATGAGCGACGCGGCGCTTATCGAGCGGCTGGTTTCGTTGCGCGGTGTGGGGCGCTGGACAGTTGAGATGTTTCTGATCTACAGCCTGGAGCGTTCGGACATCTTGCCAGTGGATGACTTTGGTGTGCGGGAAGGCTACCGCCGCTTGAAGGGATTGGAGAAGGCACCGACGCCACGGCAAATGCGCGACATCGGTGAACAATGGAAACCGTACCGCACCATCGCCGCTTGGTATCTGTGGCGCGTTCCCACCCGTTGAGTGTGCGCATGGCTTGCCCTTCGCATTGAGAGTTGAATATGGTCAACGCACGCGTCTGGATGCTGATGGGGAGTGACGCAAAGCGTTTCCCCAGCGCACAACCCGGCAAATTCGGTGGTCACTGCCGCAGCAAGGTATATGGAACGCTTGATTGCCGCGCGGCACTTAAGGCCATCGCACGCGGCGGTTATGTAAAACACCGCGTGTTCTTTCTCGACGAGCCATCCGCTATCGCAGCGGGGTATCGGCCTTGTGCCGTGTGCATGCCTGACGCGTATCGGCAGTGGAAGATGAAAGCTTCAAGCTGTTACTGCGGCTTACCCCGGTAGGAGCGGGCTTGCCCCGCGATTGCGGTCATTCAGTCACATCGCATCGCGGGGCAAGCCCGCTCCCACAGCAAGTTCCATCAAGAACCGACACAGGCGCTGCTCAAACCACCCCTCAGGCATGCACCCAACGCCGATGCAGGCCGCGCGCCAGAGCGTCGAGCATGTAGCCCAGCACGCCGATCAACAACACCATGGCCATCAACTCCGAATAGGCCAGGCGGTCACGGGTGTCGAGAATGAAATACCCCAGCCCGGCGCTGACCCCGAGCATTTCGCACGGCACCAGCACGATCCACAAGATGCCGATTGCCAGGCGCACCCCGGTCAGCACATGGCCGATCACACCTGGGAGGATCACCTTGCACAGTGTCTCCCAGCGGGTGGCACTGAGGCTGCGGCTCAGCTGCAACCAGCGTGGGTCGAGCTGGCGTACACCGGCCGCCGTGTTGAGCAAAATCGGCCACAGTGCAGCGAAGGCCAACAGGAAATAGATCGGCTGGTCACCTACGCCCATCAGCATCACGACCACCGGCATCCATGACAACGGCGAGATCATGCGCAAGAACTGGAAGGCCGGCGTGGTCGCCGACTCCAGATGGCGATAGCTACCCACCAACAACCCCAGCGGCACACCGATCACCAACGCCAGCAGCAGGCCGACCAGGATGCGCTTGAGGCTAACCCACACATGCTCATACACCTCGCCCTGCCCCAGCAGCTCGACCAGGCTGGCCAGTGTGGCCTGCGGCGAGAATCGCGCCGACAAGCCCTCTGCCTCACCGAACAGGTGCACACCTACCCACCACAGCAACAACAAACCGAGCAGCCCGGCGGCACCGAGTGCGCCATGCACTACATGTTTACCCATCAGATCGCGAACTCCTCACTGCGCTCAAAGCTGTCTGGCAGCCCAAAGGCCTTGAGCCCTCCTACCGCTTCAATGCTCTTGCGTACGAAACGATCATCCACCAAGTCTCGGGCCGTCTGTTGCGGATCGAGGCTGGCGAGGAAACCCTGTTCACCTTCAATCAAGGTGTTTTGTAAGCGCCGCACCAATTCCTCGGTGTAACTGGGGAATGGATAGGGCTGGAAGTCGATGCGCTTTTCATCCCACTGCGCATGTTGGATGGCACCACTGGCGATGTAGGCTGCGCGGGCGTCGGCAGTCGGCGCCAGCACCTGACTGAGCACCTGTGGCGTGTGCGGGGTATAGCGGTTAGGGCCGGACTTGGACAGCAACGCGGCGGCTTCGGCGCGGTGCTCGCGGGTCCATAGCTGGGCTTTGACAATGGCGTTGACCACCTTCTGCGACCACTCCGGGCGGTTGTTCAGGTCGTGCTCATGCATGAACACCACACAGCAGGCATGGTTGCGCCAGACATCACCGGTAAAGCGCTGCACCCGGCCAACCTTGAGGTCTTCGGCCAGGGCATTGAACGGCTCGGCGACGATGTAGCCGGCAATCCGCTTGCTGGCCAGGGCCGGTGGCATGTCAGACGGCGGCAACACCACCAGGTTGACTTCATTGGCCGCTAACTGGGCAGTGGTCGCCTTGGACACGGGCGTCAGGCCATGGTCACGGAACAACTGTTGCACCACCACGTTGTGAATCGAGTACCAGAACGGGATCGCAACACTCTGCCCACCCAACTGTTTGACCTCGGTGATACCCGGGGCCACGGTCAGGCCGGAGCCACCCACATGGTTCCAGGCCACCACTTTGGCCGGCACCTTGCTGCCATAACGTGCCCAGACCGTCATCGGCGACAGCAAGTGAATGACGTTGACCTGACCGGAGATGAACGCCTCGATCACCTGCGCCCAACTGCGCAGCAGCACTGGTCGTTCGGCCTTGATGCCTTCAGCCTCGAACAGGCCATTGTTGTGCGCAACAAGCAAGGGGGTGGCATCGGTGATCGGCAAGTAGCCTATGCGTACCGGTGCATCCGGATCGCTGGCAGCACGCGCCTGCAGGCTGCTCAGCAGCGGCATGGCGCCACCGGCAGTCAGCAAAGCGCTGAGTTTGATGAAGTCACGACGCGTGTGAGTGAAGTCGTCCAGGCACATGGGCAGTCTCCGGCGGCAAAGGTTCAGACATAGATTCAGGGGTGCGGCTGGCCCGCCGAAGGGTTTTGAGAATGTCGATACGCAGGGCGCCCAGTTCCTCGACCCGTTGCCCGCGAGGGTGCGGCAGGTCGATATGCCATTGACCAAGGGTGCGCGCCGGGTGGTTGCCCAGTAGCAGCACGCGATCAGACAACAGCAGCGCTTCGTCGATATCGTGGGTGATCAGGATCGCCGCCGTGTTGTGCTGGGCGATCAGTTGCAACAGCAGCTGCTGCATGTCGGCGCGGGTGACTTCGTCCAGCGCACCGAACGGTTCATCAAGCAACAGTACTTGTGGCTGGCGCGCCAGGCAGCGAGCGAGCGCGGTACGCTGCGCCATGCCACCAGACAGCTGGGCCGGATACTGCTCACGCGCATGCTGCAGGCCGACGGCCTCGATGGCATGGTCGATCCGGACGCGGCGTTCGCTGGCGGCAAGTTTCGGTTGCCGGGCAAAGTCCAGGCCGAAAGCGACGTTGCTTTCCAGGCTCAGCCACGGCAACAGGCTGGGATCCTGAAACGCGACAGCCAGGCGCGGATGCGGCCCCTGCAACGGCTCACCCCGCAGGCTGACACTACCGCTGCGAGCCTGTTGCAGCCCGGCCAGCACCCTCAGCAAGCTTGACTTACCAACACCACTGGGCCCGAGAAGGGTGATGACCTCCCCTGGCGCCAGTTGCAGATCAAAGTCTTCCAGCACACTGTGCCAGCCTTGCTCACGCGGATAGCCAAGGCAGACCCCACGGGCTTCAAGCAACACGTCGCTCATACGGCCGACGCCTGCCGTTGCAACTCGGCGCGTAACTGCACCAGGCTTGGGGTGACAATCGGAACGAAGGCCGACTCGCGCCAGCGCCGGGCAAAGCCTGCGCCATGGGCACTGAGGTAGGCTTTACCACCACTGGCCTGCAACTCCAGTTGCACAGCTTCGGCAGCAGTCTCGGCCAAGGTGATGCGCAGCTTGAACAAGGCGGCAGGCTGGCTGAGAAAACGCCCGTCCAATAGGCCCGCTTTCAATTCGTCGACGGTGTTTTCCAGGCGTTCGCGCAAAACACTCAACGTCTCGCCGAGGAAGGTCCGCATGCCTTGCAGATGGCCCTCTACCTCACGCAACGAGCGCCGCGCAAGGCCGATGGCCATGCCGCACTGCAAGCCAAGGAACGAAGGCCGTACCGCCGGCAAGAACTGCTTGGCGTTGTCATGCAGCAACCAGTCGCGGCTGATTGCGACCTGCGCCAGGTTCAAGGCCGCGGTGTTGCTCGATTGCAGGCCCATCAGTTGCAGATCGTCCGAGCGGGTAAGCCCATTGGCATGGTCAGGAATCGCCAGCACAAACGGCGAAGCGCCCTCTTCCTCAATCGCTGCGGCCACGACGAAACCGCCTTTGCGCAGGTTGGTAACCCAGTGCAAGCGCCCGTCGAGGGTCCAGCCCTGGGCATCGGCCAGGCCTCGGACCTGCAGCGTTTCAATACCCGACAGGTATTTCATGGCGTTGGACAGTCCGGTAGCACCAGCCAGCTCACCGTTGAGCAATTTCGGCAACAAGCGCTCGCGCAGGCCTGCGTTAGGGCTGTGCAACAAGTACTCAATAAAGGCACGCTGGCCCCAGAACACAAAGGCTGCCGCCAGTGAATGGCTGGCGACATTGGCAACCGTTTCCACTGCGTCAGCAACGCTACCACCGCTGCCGCCCTGGGCTGCATCGATGCCAACGCGCAACACCTGCGCCGCCGCCAACTGCCCCAGCACCGCCTGTGGGTCGCAATGGCCCAGATCGAGGGCTTCGGCCTCGCTATCGAGCCACGTGACCAATGCGGGATCGAGCATGTCGTTTACTCCTTTAAAAAAGCGCCAGCCTGCGCCGGCGCCAGGGGATCATTAAACCGAAGGCTGCCAGCGGTACTTGCTCAGCTCGTCATTGAGCGGGGTCTGGGCAAATACGTTAGCAAAGTTGCACAGGGTCGCGAGGCTGACGCCGAGGATCACTTCCAGCGCATGGCCTTCGCTGTATCCGGCTTCGCGGAAGGCGCCGTAGCCGGTTTCACTGACGTTGCCACGGGTGGCGATCACTTCACGGGTGAAGGCGGCCAGGGCTTCGAGCTTTTCCTGCGGCAATTCACCGCGGGCACGCAATGCATCGACCACCTCTTGCGGCAGTTTGGCTTTGTTCAATGCCACGGCGGTATGGCCGGCCACGCAGAAGTCGCAGCCATGGTTGGTAGCAGCCACCAGTTGCACCACCTCGCGCTCGGCCAGGCTCAGGTCGGCTTTGCCGTTGAGGGCAGAAACAGTGACGTAGGTTTCCAGCGCTGCCGGGGCGTTGGCCAGAACGCCAAGCAGGTTAGGAATGAAGCCCGAGTTTTTCTGGGCGTTTTCCAGGAAAGGACGAGCGGCCTCAGGGGCGCTTTGCAGAGTGTGTAAGGTAACGCGCGACATGGAGTGGACTCCTGCATACTAGGGTGTCACACAAGTCTGTTGGTTATAAGAAATACCTTCCATATTCTAGAGTCGTTATTACTTGCTCCTGAGTCTTTCCCTTAGATGATTTCCTCCAGCCCCCTTGTCGATTGGTTATTAGAAGGCCTTGAACTGGACGCCAGCCTGTTCCATGTCGGGCGTTATTGCGGTGGTTGGCATGCCAGTACCCAAGGCCTGGCACGGGCCAGTTTTCACCTGGTGGTACAGGGCCATTGCTGGTTGCACATTGCCGGTCAGCCCCAGGCCATTGTGTTGGAAGCAGGTGACGCGGTGTTCCTGTTGCGTGACCTTGAGTACCGATTATCGGGCACTGCCGATAGTGAACTTGCCCAGCAACAACCGCGCATGAGCATGTTGCCGCTCGACAGTGAGGCCAGCGACGGCGTCGGCCTGGTCTGTGGGTTCTTCCACTTTCAGCCGGGACTGTCGTCACTGGTCATCGACAGCCTGCCCGACTGGTTGATTCTGCGTGCCGGTGACCCGGCCCTGAGTGCTGCGACTGCACTGTTCGACCTGATCCTTGCCGAATGCCAGCGTCTGCCCGCGCCCTCCTCAGCGTTGCTTGAGCGCCTCAGCCATTTGCTGTTTCTGTATGTTCTGCGTCAGCAGGTACAAGTCGACCTGCCCATGACCGGCCTGGTGTGCCTGGCACGCCATCCGCAATTCGCCACGCTGGTCGAACAGTTGATCGAACACCCCGAGCAACCCTGGCCCCTGGAAACCATGGCCGCCTGCACCGGGCTGTCGCGTTCGGCCTTCTTCAAGCGTTTCAGCGAACTGGCCGGGCAATCACCCGGGCAAGTGTTACTGGCCTTGCGCATGCGCCACGCCTGCCAGTTGCTCAAAGCCCATAACACAGTCGAACAAGTGGGCGCCGCCGTCGGCTACCAGTCCGTGGCAGCCTTTACCCGTGCCTTCAGCAAGGCCATGGGTGTGCAGCCCGGCGCCTATCGACGGCAACATGAAGGGCGTTGAGGCAAACAACGTTCGGTAATCGAACACAAGCGTGATTCGCCCCTCAAGTCCAACTGAGCAAGCTCCGATAGCAGTCCACCCGCTGCCGATTCTTCGGTGGAGCGTGGTGCTTATAACAATTAAAAGGAGTCTTGCCCGCATGTTCGCCGACCTGAAGATTCGCACCGGGATGTTCTGGGTGTTGATGCTGTTCAGCCTGACCCTGCTGTTCTCCACTGTCAGCGCCTGGCGCGCAGCGGTGGGCAGCAATCAGCAGATCACTGAGTTGGATTTCACCGCGCGCCAATCGGATCGTTTGAACAACGCCTTGCTGATGTCTATCCGTGCCAGTGCCAATGTCTCCTCAGGTTTCGTCGAGCAGAGTGGTGGCTTTCAGGACAGCTCGAACAAACGCATGGCACTGTCAGCGCAATTGATCGACAACAGTCGCGTGCTGTTCGATGAGTTGGTTAACAACAGCCAGGAACCGGCCCTCAAAGCATTGTCTGCGCAGCTGCAGAACACCTTCACCACCTACGCCAATGCCGTGACCGCGCAACGCGAAGCCACCCGGCAGAATGACCTGCAGCGCTATTTCGTTGCCAACACCGATGCCGGCAATGCTATGGCCAAGATGCAGACCCTGCGTCAGCAATTAGTGGCTGCGTTGAACGAGCGCAGTGAGCAGATCATGCGCGAATCCGGGCAACGCTTGAACTCGGCCACCACCCTGAGCTTGGCGCTGGGCCTGTTTACCCTAGTGTTGGCGGTGCTGTGCTGGGGCTTTATCGTTCGTCGCGTCCTGCGCCCGTTGCTCGAAGCCAGCCAGCACTTCAAGCGGTTTGGCCAGGACGACTTGAGCGTCACCGTGCAGGTGCACAGCCGCGACGAAATCGGCCAGCTGTTTGCCGATCTCGCCCACATGCAGAAAAGTCAGCGCGCTACCCTGGCCCAGTTCACCGCCTATGCCACGCAAGTGGCGCAAGCCGCCGAGGTACTGCACGGCGTCACCGAACACAGCGCCAACAGCCTGCGCCAGCAAGACCAGGAGCTGGAGCAGGCCGCCACCGCCGTAACGGAAATGACCACCGCTGTAGAAGAAGTCGCACGCAACGCCGTGAGCACTTCGCAAGCGGCCCATGACTCCAACCAATTGGCAGAGCAAAGCCGCCAACAGGTCAGCGATAACCTCGATGGCACTCAGGCAATGGCCAGCGAAGTGCAAACCAGCAGTGAGCGTTTGCAACAACTGGCCGGGCAGATTCGCGACATCGGCCAGGTGCTGGATGTGATCCGTTCGGTGTCGGAGCAAACCAACCTGCTCGCGCTCAATGCCGCCATTGAGGCGGCCCGTGCTGGTGAGGCCGGTCGTGGTTTTGCCGTGGTTGCCGATGAAGTGCGCACCCTCGCCTACCGCACCCAGCAATCGACTCAGGAGATCGAGCAGATGATCGCCGGCGTGCAGCAAGGTACTGAGGCCGCAGTCGCCTCGATGCAGGCCAGCACTCAACGCGCGCAGTCGACCCTGGGCATCACCCAGGCCACCGGCCAGGTACTTGAAGGGATCTACGCGGCGATCAGTCAGATCAACGAACGTAACCTGGTGATCGCCAGTGCGGCCGAAGAGCAGGCTCAGGTGGCCCGCGAGGTTGACCGCAATCTGCTGAACATCCGCGAGCTGTCGACACGCTCGGCAGAAGGCGCGCAGCAAACGCGCTCGGCCAGTCAGGGGTTGTCGGCATTGGCGGAGGAACTGACTGCGTTAGTTGGGCGGTTCAAGGTGTAAAGCGTCGCGGGGCAAGCCCGCTCCCACAGGTTCACTGCGGTGGGAGCGGGCTTGCCCCGCGATCAATCTACCTACACATCCACCAGAATATTGAACCCACCAAAAATCAACCGTTGCCCATCAAACGGCATGGGGTTCTGGTCGGGCTGTAACCGCGGATCTTCCATCATCTTTTTCATCCCGGCATCCCGCACCTCGCGCGAAGGCCAAAGGATCCAGGAAAACACCACCGTTTCGTCCGGCTTGCATTTCACCGCCATGGGAAACGAGGTCACTTTGCCGTCCGGCACATCATCGCCCCAGCACTCAATGACCCGCTGGGCACCACACTCCTTGAACACCACCGCGGCCTCCTCGGCATGCTGCTTGAACTTCTCACGGTTGGCGGTAGGTACGGCAAGCACAAAACCATCGACATAAGACATGACGTTGACTCCTGCACAGTGATTGAAGCGATCAGGTCGATCTGTGCATTAGTCGATTTCAGCAGTGTGGGATTCGACACAGCACAACAGCGTCCGACAAACGGTCGGCCACGGCAGCATGCACTCCGCCCAAGCCCGCTCTTCCCGAGTCGGTGCTACGCTTGGATGCGGGGTAAACCACAGATTGGGCGTTCCCTGCAAAAAGAGGGCGCAAGATGCGAAACAGGCCTTTGCCCATTAACTTGCGCGGGTTGATCTTCTTCGTCGTTCTACTGTCTGTGCTGGCTACCCTTGCCAACGGTTTGATCGTTGCGTATCGCGTTCAGCGAGACGCGTTGATCCACTCGGCATTGGAAGCCAATGGCGCTTATGCGGCCAAGGTGGCTTCCAGCATCAATGACTTTCTGACGGCAGCGCAAAGCCGCTTGAAGTACAGCGCAGATGTATTGGCCGCGCGCTGGAACGATCCCTCAACCCTGCGCGCCGAGGCCATGCGTTTGCAAGGTCAGGACGCCGACTTCAATTCCATCGTAATTGTCGATGCCCAAGGAACGCTGCTTCAGGCATACCCGGACACCCTGCAAATCGTCGGAGCCACGGTACGTCCCGATGACATCAAACTCATCCTTGCTCAACGTCGCCCGTTAATCAGCGCTGCCTACCCGTCGGTCGCCGGCAATCTGGTGGTGGCAATTTCTCAACCGATTTTCAATGCATCCGGACAGTTCCTGGGGGCGATTGGTGGTTCGGTGTACTTGCTCAAGCGAAGCGCGCTCAACAGCGTCATCAGCAACCACTTTCATCAAGAGGGCACGCTGGCGTTGGTGACCGACAGCAACCGACTCCTGCTGTATCACCCAGACCAGAACCGAATTGGCGCCGTGCTGGAGCACAATCAAGCCGTAGACGCAGCATTGAGTGGCCAGAGTGATTCAATGCAGTTGCGCAGCCCCGCGAACGATTTGATGTTGGCTGGCTACGCCCCGGTTCGGGCAACCCGTTGGGCCGTGGTGGTGCAGTCGCCCGCTGATCGCGCGCTTTCCACACTGCGCCAACTGCTCAAAGAAGTGCTCCAGGGCATGATTCCGGCAGGCATTATCGGTCTCGGTTTGATATTCGCAGCCACAGCACAGATCGCACGCCCCTTGCGTCAGCTGTCGTCGATTGCACACCAACTGGCAGGCGCGGAAACCGCTACACAGCTCCAGCGGGTTCATGCCTGGTACCGTGAGGCGTCAGCCATTCGCCAGGCAATGTTGACCGGCGTGCGCTTATTGCAGCAAAAACTAGGGCAATTGACTCAAGAGGCCCACAGCGACCCACTCACCAGCCTGGCCAATCGCCGGGCGATGACCGACCTCCTGGATTTGCTCGATCAAGCCGAGTCGCCATTTTCAGTGCTTGCGCTGGATATCGATCACTTCAAACAGATTAATGACGCCTTCGGGCATGACGTCGGCGACGCCGCCCTCATCTACATCGCAAACATACTCAAGCGCAACTCCAGAACCGGTGATCTGGCGTGCCGTAGTGGCGGTGAAGAATTTGCCCTGGTGTTGCCGGATACCACGCTGAAGGTGGCAATCACCATAGCCGAACGGATTCGAGAGAACGTGGCCAGCAGCGAGATTCCAGGTATAGGAACGCTTACGCTCTCCGTCGGTGTGGCCTGTCGTGATGTCGACGCCGCGACACCTGAAGCCGTGCTGAAGCTGGCCGACGAGCGCCTCTATCAAGCCAAGGCTGAAGGCCGAAATCGGGTGGTTGCTTGAACGATCAGGCACAGCCGCTGCCCTGGTGAAACACTGGATCGCAATCGGTGTCAGGCAGCAAGTCGAGTGATACCGAGAAAAGCGCGGTCAGTATCCTGGCTCCATGATATTGAAACGATATCATTGTAATAGTATGTTTCTAAAACCTTTCTGATTGCCCCACCCCCACAAGGAAGACTGCATGTCGCTCAAAGGAACGCTGATTTCGGGCTACCTCGTCATAGGCTTGATTTACACCTTGTATTCCTGGTTGTTCAGCGCCTACTCCCACGCCAGTTTCGCCTACAACCTTGGTCGAGGCCTGATCTGGCCGGCCGCCATGTTTCCTGCATTTGGCGCGTTTCTCGGCGTCATTGTCTTACTCGTGGTCATCGGCGCGATTCATTTGAATCGCCGTTAAGCCACCTGCACCCGCACACTGATCAAGGACAAAAGCTCATGAGTATGAAAAAGCTGACACTGGCTGCGTTGTTCGCTGCGGCACTGGCAGGCTGTGGCGGTAGCAAAGACAAGGCTGAGGAGCTGATTGAAGTCAGCGACCTGGGCAAGCATTACGGCACCATCGTGGAAATCGCATCGGCCGGTTACGCTCGCCAGTACCCGATGCTGGATCGCGAGCAGATTCGCAATGTCATTCGCGACAAGGTCGATCAAGACGATTTGAAAAACCAGATGGCCGAGATCTACGCCGATCACTTCGACGACGATGAACTCGACCTAATGATCCAGGCCAACAAGCACCCCGAACAAACCATGGCCATCATTCTCGGTTCAAAAGAAGGTCGCGCCCTGGCTGAGAAAGTGATGGAAGTGCAGACCACTGTTGCCCAAGACATGCAAGAGGCGATGGCGGACAGTGAAGCCGACATTATCGACGCCCTGGATGACCTGAAGGACGAACTCAAAGGTTAATCACCTTGCCCCGCGATGCGATGTGATCGGCAAATCGCTATCGCGGGGCAAGCCCGCTCCTACCATAGTTTCGGGTTTTGAGCGTTGCACGCAAGAATGCCAGTGCCCGAGAAAACACCGGGTGACAATCAGCATCCGGCAACGGGTCGAGCGCAGCCCAGAAAAATTCGAACGTGTGACCATGATCATCGAGCGTTTGATGCACCCAGTGTTCAGGCAACGGCTCGCTCACCTGACACAGGTGAAATGACCAGACCTGACCGAGATAGCCCGCGTCCCAGCACCCCAGGTCATCGACAACAGTGGCGGTTGCAATGCCAGACTCTTCCTTCAGTTCTCGCAGCGCCGCTTGCGCGGGTGTTTCGCCGTGCTCTATCGAGCCCTTGACCAATTGCACCCCGGCAAGTGGATGACGAAACAAGAGAATAGTGGGAGCTCGTGCAGGTGAGAGCACAACGGCACAAGCCTTGTTTGGGTGCATGGCGATGTCCTTATCGGTAGTGAAGGCTTAACATCATACGCTGCCGAACGGGCCGGTACCTTCTGCTCCCACTGACCACGGACCTCCAGGATGGAGCTAGCCGCGAGGCTCGATGAGCTGACCGCTTACGTCACCTTGGAGGCCTGATCATTTGCAGGCCGCACGCCATCATGTGCCTTGGCCCTGGTGAGCGCGGGTATAATGCTCGATCGCGATCCACACAACGCCGGAGCAGGCATCGAGATCCTGCGCCAGGCCGGGATTGAAGTCACCGTCGGCCTGCTCGAAGCACAGGCCCGCCAGGACCTTCACCCCCACCTGAGGGAGCGGGCTTGCCCCGCGACAGGTTACTAGGCAAAAAAGGGCAGACGGGTTAACCCGGCCACCCTACCCGCAGCGTATTACTACGCGCTGTTGTTCTGCTTCGCCTTCAGGCGGGCCAGAACATCACTACCGGTATTGGGCTTTGCAGCCGCCGTAAAACAGTTGTTCTCAGGGCAACTGACACACCGAGGCAGTTGGATTTGCTGTCGCTTCGCGTCAGATCGCAGGGCAAGCCAGCTCCCACCGGGGCTGGCTGCTTGGACAAGGGTCGCTGCGGGCAAAGCCCTACAAGACGGTACCTCCCACAATTCAGAATCGCGCGCGCAGCGCCAAATTGAAATTGCGCGGTTCGCCGTAGAAGTTCCAATAGTTGGGGTTACCCAACGTCTGGTAGTACTTCTTGTTGAACACGTTATCCAGGTTGTACTGGAGGTCGAGGTGCTTGTTGATCTCGTAGATCGCGTGCAGATTGGTCAGGTGGTAAGCATCCTGGCTGATTTTGTAGTCCTCGCCGACCTCAGTCTGGGTCATCTTGCTCTGGGCATAGAAACTGCCCCCCACGCGTAGGTTATTGAGTGCGCCCGGCAGGCGGTAATCGGTGGCAACCTTGAACAGGTGACGCGGTGATGCGCCGTTGAAGTCATCGCCCTTCTGCTGGCCACCAATGTACTTGGACTGCGTGTAGGTGTAGCCCGCCGACAGGTTCCAGTCCGGCAGGATCTCGCCATTGAGCTCCAGCTCAATACCCTTGTTGCGGACCTTGTCGGAGGCACGGTAGCAACCGTCGGGGCAGCCATCCGAGGTAATCAGCTCTGCGCGCCCGGTCTGATCGGCCTGGAAGATGGCCATCGACGTCTGCAAGCGCTTGTCGAAGAACTCGCCTTTAAGGCCGATTTCATAGTTGCTGCCGGTCATCGGCTTGAGAATACCGGTGTCGGGGTTGCGCACGTCCTGCGGTTTGAAGATCTCGGTGTAGCTGACGTACGCCGACCAGTGTTCATCCAGATCCTGCACCAGCCCGGCATATGGGGTTATCTCGCCACTCTTGGAGTAATGAAAGCGATCAGCCGGTGTACGAATGCCGTTGGTGTCGTCCAGCGTGTCGTAATTGACCCAACTCACACGGCTGCCGAGGATGAAGCGGGTGCTGTCGGTCAGGCTGAAACGGCTGGCCACATACACGCCCTTCTGCTCCTGCGAGCGGTTGTACTGCCACTGGTTGACGTTCAGGCCGGTGGGCTTGGGTGGATCGAATGCATCCAGGTTGTTCATGTCGACGATGTAGCGGTAACCGGCATCCCGGCCGCCATGGTAATCGAAGTCGTCCTTGCGCCAGTTACCGCCGACAATCAAGTCATGCTGACGGCCCAACAACTGAAACGGGCCAGTCAGGTAGCCATCGATGCTGGTCTGGGTGTCGTCATAGCGGAACAGGCGTGGGTTCAGGGTGAACAGGTCCGTGCCACCACCGGGAAAGGTGTAGTTGCCAAGGAAGTCCGACTTGGCCCAGATCTGGTTGACCGCTACCACTGCTTTCCAGTCGTTGCCGAAGCTGTGCTGAATATCGGCGAATACCGTAGTGTTGCGTTTGTCGAGGTGGTTCCAGTCACCGGTCAATGAAGTGCTGCGCGACACTGGGTAGAACGCGCCGCTTTCCTGGGTTGGCAGGCCCGACCAGTCGTAGCCTGAGTTACGCTCCTTCTGATAACTGAAGCCGAAGGTAACCATGGTCGCGTCGCTCAGGTCCGCTTCGAGGATGCCGTAAAACAGTTGGTTTTCTTTCTGCGCAGTGTCCAGGTAGCTATTGGCATTGTTGTACGAAATTACCGAACGGCCACGCAGGGTACCGGCTTCGTTCAAGGGCGATGACAGATCGACCATGGTTTTGTAGTCGTCCCAGGAACCCACCGAGGTCTCGACCAAGGCCTGTGGTTCAACGGTGGGGCGCTTGCGAATCAGGTTGATCGAGGCCGACGGGTTGCCCGCGCCTTCCATCAACCCGGTAGCGCCACGGACAATTTCGACGCGGTCGTAGATGTCGGTGTTGGGCTTGGAGATGGCGTCCATCGAGTAGGCGTTGCTGATGTTGGTCGGCACACCGTCGATCTGCAGGTTGTCCACCAGCTGGCCGCGCGCCTGGTACAGGGAGCGTTCGCCACCGTTCTTGACGATGGTGATACCCGTGGCGTTGTGCATCACGTCGTCGAGAGTCTTCATGTTCTGGTCGTCCATGCGCTGACGCGTGACCACCGTCACCGACTGTGGCGTTTCGCGCAGCGACATCGGCATCTTGAGCGCGGTGGTCGAGCGACCGGTGGCGTACGACCCGGTGCCTTCGGTCACTTCACCCAGGCCTTGGCCGCTGATGGTGGTGCTGCCCAGGGTCAGCGCGTTCGCCGCGTCATCAGCCTGACGGACCAACTGGAACTCACGCTCGCCAGTGCGCACGGCCTCAATACCACTGCCCGCCAGCATCTGTGCCAGTGCCTGCTCCGCGCTCGTGGCGTGCACCGCCCGGCTCTGTTTGTTGGCCGTCAGGGTGGCATCACCGCCGATCAGCAGGCCTGCCTGACTCGCCAACAGGTTCAACTGACGGGCCAGCGGGCCAGCTGGGATGTTGAAGGTCTGGCTCTGTGCTGCAGCAGGGGGGCCGTCGGTCTCGGCAATGGCAGCAGGGCTGGCAAGGGCCATGAGGACGGCCAGGGCAAGCGGATGACGGCGCGAGAAAGCGGTGTCGCAAGCAAGCATGAGTGAATCCTTACCGGGGTCGGATGAAGTAGCGTCATCCCACCAAGCGAGCGAGCGTCGCAAAACCAGAAAAAGAAATTCAGTTTTTTTCAACGCGCCTCGACGGCGACCCACCAAGGCAGGGTGCGCACCACGCGGATGGGCAGCGCGCGTTCAAGCATCGCCAGCGCCCGGTCAGTGTCGAGCAGCGGGTAGGTACCGACGACACGCAGGTTGTTAAGCGCAGGATCGATACCCAGATGGCCGCGACGATAGTCCCGCAGGATCTCCAACACCTGCCCCAACGGCATGTCCTCAGCCACCAGCACGCCGCGGCTCCAGTCCTGCCGCTGGGCATGCGCCGCTAGCAGCGCCCTGCCCTGCTGCGCATCGAACACCGTCATCTGCCCTGCCCCCACGGTGATCTGCCGACCGGTGTCGGCGCAGGTTGCCTGGACTGCGCCGGCAAATACGCTCAAGTTCGTCTGCAACCCTTGGTCTCGTACGCTGAAGCGTGTGCCTAACGGTTGCATCCGGCCTGCCCGCGTCATCACGTGCAGCGGGCGGGCATCGCTTGCTGTCTCAATCAGGACTTCACCGCGATACAGGCGCAACTGCCGCAGTTGCTCATCGAACGTCACGTCCAGCGCTGTCTCGCTGTTCAGCCACACCTGACTGCCATCGGCAAGCGTCAACGACTGCACCTCGCCCAGGCCGGTGCGGTAAGTGGCAAACAACGCCCGGGGCGAATCGACCCAGCCCTGCCGCCAGCTGCCCCACCCCAATAGCCCACCAGCGCCCGCCACACACAGGCTGCCGAGCAGCGCCCGGCGCGAATGGCGATCACGGCGCACCGTACTCAACACCTGATGCGCCTGCTCCGCGCTGCCGTTGTGGTAGAGGTTGCCGAAGCGCTGATTGATCCCTTCGACATACCCCCAAGCCAGGCGGTGCCGGGCATCCTCTGCCAGCCAGGCGCTCCACTTCGCCTGAATGAGCGTGTCGTCCGGCGCAGCATGCAGGCGTGCGAACCAGGCCGCTGCCGCTTGCAGCACGGCGTGGTCAAGGGCCGCCTTACTCATTTCAGCGCCCCGTCCAGCTCGACTTCCAGCAGCAGGCACTGGTACATCGCCTGCGCCAGATAGCTGTTCACGCTGCGCTCACTGACCTTCAGGTGCTCGGCAATCTCCCGCTGCTTCATGCCCTGCAATTGCGCCAGACAGAACGCCTCGGCTACCCGCTTCGGCATGCGCTCAAGCATCGCCTGCAACTGCCCTAGCGTCTCCAGGATGATTGCCTGGTGCTCCAGTGACGGCACCTGATGTTCTGGCTGGGCTGCCAGCACATCCAGATAAGCCTGTTCGAGCTGTCGTCGCCGCCAGAAATCCACGCAGGCATTGCGCGACATCCGCCCCAGGTACGCGCGGGCATGCTCGGCATCGTTGAACACACGGGGTTTGCTCAGCAAGCGGACAAATACGTCCTGGGCCAGGTCGGCCGCATCGCTGGCATTACCCAGCTTGCGTTGTAGCCACTGGCGGATCCAACCGTGGTGGGCACGGTAGAGATTCTCCAAGTCCGAGCCAAGGGCAGGCGCATCGTGCGGAACATTCATGGGGAACGAGTCTTGTATGCTAATACGAATGATTAGCAACTATACCGTTGATACTTATCGCCGGGCAATTGCACGCTCACAGGATTGGCCTATGGAGCAGGCACAAAAAAGCCGATACCCGCAACGGGTATCGGCTTTGGGGATTAGCCGTCAGGAAGCGGCGTTCAGCTCAGCTTGTTGCGCCTTGGCAGCGGAACGGCTGCGCAGCCAGCTGAAGGCAATGGCGAGAATCAGCGCAAAGCCGACGTAGCCCAGCAGCGGGTATACAGTGCCGACCAGCTTGCTGAAACCACCCAGGCTCAGGCCCAGACCGACGCATACCGTCACCGCGCTGACCAGCTTGAAGCGGCGCGTGTCCGGCTTGGCAAAGCGGGCGCTGAAGGCGAAGAACATGCCTACTGCGGTGCTGTAGATCATGCATACCAGGGCAACCGACATCACCACCGTCAGCAGTGGCGAGATACGCCCGGCAAGCGCCAGCGACGGCATTTCGATGCCTTGCAGTTGGTTGATGTTGGCGAACAAGCCGATGTTCAGCAGCAGGATCAACGCGCCCAGGCCCAAGCCACCGAGGATACCGCCGACGGCAGCAGCCTTGGGTTGTTTGGTCAAACCACCGATAACAGCCAGCATCGGGAAACCGACAGCAATGTTGAACGATGCGTACAGCAAGGCGCCGACAAACCAGTTGCCGGTGACTGTTTCGTTGTTTTCGCGAGCAACGGCGTCGAGGGTCTCAACCGAGGCGTTGTAGTTGAAGATCGAGTAAGTGGTAATGATCAGGACCATGGCCAGCAGGAACGGCATCACCGCGCTGATCAGGTTGATGATGCGGGTAACGTTCAGGCAGAGGGTGGCAACCACCAGCACGGTCATCAGAATGCCGCCAAACAACGGAGGCAGGTTGTACTCCTGGGAGAAGATCGAACCGCTGCCGGCCAGCATCACCACACCGACGCCGTACAGGAAGAACGACAGCACCACGTCGACGACCAAGCCGACACGAGTGCCGAACAATCGGTAGAGAACTTCCTTGTGTGAGTTCGCTTGCATCTGCGAACTCATCCGAGCGATCTGCATGCCGAGGAAGGCAAACAACACACCGCTCACCAGAGTGCCAACAATGCCGATAAGCCCATAGCCGGTGAAGAATTGCAGCACCTCCTGTCCTGAGGCAAAGCCGCCGCCGATAACTACAGACATGTAAGCAAGCGCAATCTGGATAGATTGTTTATTCATTACACTTCATCTCGTTCTTAGACTTATTAGTTGCATGGAAAAGAGAGGCAAATCCTGTCCTCTTTTTCCGCATCGCGAACGTCTGCCTGGCTACACGGCAAGGCTCTGGCCTGCGGGTTCGTGCAGGTAGGCAGACGCAAGGCGCAGTATAGGAAGAGTGCGCCAGTTGTTTTGACTGAATATGCAGCAAAAACCGGCGGAAAATACCGCAGAAAGAAACTTTGCACTACAAGTTTCTCGAAACAAGTAAAAGTAACCGCAAATTTTTCTACATTTTGTTACAACTTAATTGCGTAAACGCCAGGTAATAGCCATTGCAATCGCGAATACCAAACTCTCTTGAGCCGTAGGGCATGTCTTGCAGCGGCCAGGCAATAACGGCTTTTTCTTTGACAGACTCAAAGTAGCGATCGACCTGTGGGATCGCACAATAAATGGTGCCCGTACACCCGACAGCGCTGCCCCACAGGTCATCCCGGGTGAAGATCAGGCGGCAATCCTCCAGTTGCACCGTCAGCGTTGCATCCTGTGAGTCGCTGACCGTGAAGCCGAGCGTGTCACGGTAGTAGACGCGGGTGCTTTGCAGGTCTGTGCTGCGCAGCAGCAAGGTGATTGGCATGTTGATCTCCGGCGGTGCTAAGTTTGCTCGACCCTGGTGAGTAGGAGCGGGCTTGCCCCGCGATACAGGGTATCTGACAAATCGCTATCGCGGGGCAAGCCCGCTCCTACTGCAAGGTGGCAGTGACTGTGGATAGATTTCAGGAAATGAAAGTGCTGCTGGCCGTGGCCGAAGCCGAAAGCTTTGCTGGTGGTGCAAAGCTGCTGGGCATGTCGCCCCCCAGTGTGACCCGGGTCATTGCCGGCCTGGAAAATCGCCTCGGCACCCTGTTGCTGGCACGAACCACACGCAGCCTGCGCATGACGGAGGCCGGCCGACGGTATGTGGAGGACTGCAAGCGCATCCTGCTGGACCTGCAAGAAGCCGAGGAGTTGGCCAGCGGCAGCAGCGTTCGCGCACGAGGCAACCTGACGGTCACCGCCCCGGTGATGTTCGGCGAGCTGTACATGATTCCCTTGATCACCGAGTACCTGGCCGACCACCCGCAGGTGTCGATCAACGCCATGCTGGTGGACCGCCTGGTGAGTATGGTCGATGAAGGCCTGGACGTTGCCATCCGCATTGGCCCCTTGGCCGATACCGGCCTGCACGCGGTGAAGGTCGGGCAGATCCGTCCAGTCATTTGCGCTGCTCCGAGCTTTCTCGATCGGGTCGGCAGGCCGCAAACACCCAAGGACGTGATGGCCGCCCCGGTGGTGATGTCTTCGGCCAGCAGCCTGCTGACCGACTGGCAGTTTCAGGTGAACGGCGACACGCTGACGCTGCACCCCGAACCGCGCTTGCTGGTCAGTTCCAATCAAGCCGCGATCAATGCCGCACGCATGGGCTGGGGGTTCACCCGCGTACTGTCGTATCAAGCTGCCGATGCGGTGACCAAAGGCGAGCTGGAAATCGTCCTTGAGACCTACGAGACCCGCGCAATACCCGTGCACATCTTGTATCAAGGCGGCAAACGCGTTCCTGCCAAGGTACGCACCTTCGTCGACCATTGCGCCAGGCACTTCTTGCAAGACCCGGCGCTGCAAGCGCCCACAGCATGAATCGCTTCCGTGAACTGCAAACCTTTGCAGCCGTGGTACAAACCGGTAGCCTGGCCGCCGCCGCGCGGCAGCTTGAAGTGTCACCCGCGACCGTTATGCGCACCCTGGCGTCTCTGGAGGCGCGGCTGAACAATCGGCTGTTGATACGCGGGCCTCGTGGTGTTGAGCTGAGCCCCGCCGGCGAGCAGTTTGCCCAGAGCTGTCGCTACATTCTGGAGCAAACCGAAGTGGCCGAACGCTCGGCTGCCGGGGTACATGCCTGCCCCGGCGGGAAGCTGACTGTCTCGTTACCCTTGCTGATGGAGCATCAGATACTCACGCCCATCGCCGTTGCTTACCTGGCCGCTTACCCCGACGTATACCTCGCCACCCAGGCAGGTGAAGGTGTGCCCAAGCTGCTGGAGGAAGGCATTGATGTCGCATTGGTCGTCGGCCAACTGCCAAGTTCCTCTGAATTCGCCCTGCCGCTGGGGGTGGTCCGGCCGATGGTCTGCGCCGCCCCCGACTACTTGGCCCGCTGGGGACGACCGGCCACACCCGACGCCCTCAAGCACCACCGCACGGTGCTGACAACTTCGCCAGGCTATGAAGCGCACTGGCGCTTTACCTGCGACGGCACCCCTCGCCTGGTCAAACCTGTACCGACACTGACCTGCACAACCCAAGGCGCAGCGATCAAAGCCGCCACCCTTGGGCTTGGCCTGATTCGCTGCATGAACTATGAAGCTCATGATGAACTGCAGCGTGGCCTGCTTGAGCCGGTGCTGCAGGACGTTGCCGGCCCGGCCCTCCCCGTGCAGTTGATTTACCGCCATGGCCGCCGGGCCGAGGCGCGCGTGCGAAGCTTCATCGACTTCGCCACCCCCAGGCTGCGTGCCCACCCGGCTTTTAGCGCCTGATACCACTGTTTCAGAAAACGAAATTATGGATTGCTCGGCATGGTGATTCTGCTGGGTTGCGCATAGGCGCAACATGGCGCTACCCGCACAGCGTTGCGCGGGCCACCCACTCTGTTACGGAGCATGACCATGCCACAGCCGATCAAACTGTATCGTCACCCGTTGTCCGGCCACGCCCATCGCGTCGAGCTCATGCTTTCACTGCTGCAACTGCCTGGCGAGCTGGTGTTTGTCGACCTGGCCAATGCCGCGCATAAATCGCCTGAGTTCCTCGCCATCAACGCCTTCGGCCAGATACCGGTGATCGACGACAACGGCACCCTGATCAGCGACTCCAACGCGATCCTGGTCTACCTGGCGAAGCAGTATGGCAATGGCCGTTGGTATGCCGACGATGCGCTGAGCGCCGCACACATTCAGCGCTGGCTGTCGGTGGCTGCAGGCCAGGTGGCTTTCGGCCCGGCAGCAGCCCGGCTGATCACGGTGTTCGGTGCAACGTTCAATGCCGAAGAAGTCATCAACCGCGCCCACGCCCTGCTCAAGGTGATGGACAGCGAACTGGCCATGCGCCCTTTCCTCGTTGGCACTGAGCCCAGCATTGCCGATGTTGCCAACTACAGCTACATCGCCCACGCCCCGGAAGGCAACGTGTCGCTGGAGGCCTACCCGAATGTGCGTGCCTGGTTGCAGCGGGTCGAAGCGCTGCCTGGCTTCGTACCCATGCAGCGCACAGCAGCCGGGCTACAGGCCAGCTAAGTCCAGGCTGCCGGATGCCCCGGCAGCCCTCTCGAGGAGCACACCCCTTGAACGCTCTTCCCAAGCACCGTCACTCGCCTTGGCATGCCGGTGAAAAAACACTGCAAGCTGCCTTTAATGTCGCGGAGCAAATGGAGGTCATCGGCCAGAAGGTCATCCGCAATTACATGCCCGATCAGCATCGTGAGTTCTATCAGCAGTTGCCGTTTATGGTGGTCGGCGCGGTAGATGCCCAACAGCGACCGTGGGCCACGATACTCGAGGGGCCCGAAGGTTTTGTCAGCTCCCCGGACCCACAGCACCTGCTGGTAGCTACTCAGGCCACTGCACAAGACCCGGCTGCGACGGGGCTTCGCACCGGCCAGGCCATCGGCATGCTGGGTATCGAGCTGCACACCCGTCGGCGCAACCGCATCAACGGTGTGATCCGCAACGCCTGCGGGCAAGGTTTCGAAGTTGAGGTCGAGCACTCCTACGGTAACTGCCCCAAGTACATTCAGACGCGCAGTTTCACCCGCTCCCTGCAACCGGAACCTGCTAGCGCACCTCGGCAGGATTTCACCGAACTGGATGAGCGCAGCACGGCGCTGATCCGCACAGCCGACACTTTTTTTGTCGCCAGCTACGTCGATCATGACCCGCACCATCGCGCTGTGGACGTCTCCCATCGCGGAGGACGCGCGGGCTTCGTTAACGTGCAAGGCAATCGCCTGACCATTCCAGACTATGCCGGCAACCTGTTCTTCAATACCTTGGGTAATCTGTTGTCCAATCCGGTTGCCGGGCTGCTCTTCATCGACTTCAACAGCGGCGACTTACTGCAACTGACCGGGCGCACCGAACTGATTCTGGACGACCCGTTGATCAAGGCCTTTGAAGGCGCCCAAAGGCTGTGGGCATTCGAGGTCGAACAGGCGGTCTTGCGCCCCGCCGCCTTCTCCCTGCGCTGGCAGTTTCACGACTATGCACCCACCAGCCTGGAGACCGGCACTTGGGCACAAGCCGAAGAACGTCTGCGTCAGAGCGAGCAGCGTCGGCAGTGGCACGCATGGCGAGTGACGCGCGTTCAGCAGGAAAGTAGCGATATCCGCTCGTTTTACCTGGAGCCGCAAGACAACAGCGAGATCACATTCATTGCTGGCCAACATCTGCCGATCCGCATTCTGACCGCCGATGCAGAAACCCTGATTCGCACCTACAGCGTCTCCAGCGCGCCCTCCGACGGGCATGTGCGCATCAGCGTCAAACAGCAAGGCAAGGCCTCACAGCACCTGCACACCCAGGTGCAAGTGGGCGATGTGCTGCAAGTGCGACCACCGTTGGGCAATTTCATGCTCACCGATGACACCGAACGTCCGGTGGTACTGATTGGCGCGGGCGTCGGTATCACGCCGATGATGTCGATGGTCAGAGCGCTGGTCGCGCAAATCCAGCAACAGCAAAGAACATGTCCGATTCATATGTTCCAAAGCGCCAGAACCCTGGGCGACCTGCCCTTTCAAGCAGAACTTCAAGCGTTACTGCAACACGCTGCCGGGCTGCTGCACATTCATCGCACCTTGAGTCGCCCCGACGCAGACGCGGTACTTGAGCGCGACTACCAACTGGCCGGTCGTTTGAGTTTTGCCCAGGTCAAAGCCCGACTCCCGCTGGATGACTACGACTTCTACCTCTGTGGCCCGGCGGGCTTTCTTCAGGACATGTATGACGGCCTGCGTGGCGTGAACATCCCCGACGCGCGCATCCACGCCGAGACCTTCGGCCCCTCGGCGTTGCACCGCGTGGAAACAACACCGTCAACGACACAAGCGGCCACGGCGCCGGTACCGGTTTACTTCGCCAACTCAGCGACCGAGGCACGCTGGAAGCCCGACAGCGGTAGCCTGCTGGAGCTCGCCGAGAGCCGCGGCCTGAACCCCGAATTCAGCTGTCGTGGTGGCTCCTGCGGAACCTGCGCCACGCGCTTGATCAGTGGCAACGTGCACTACAGCAACCCACCGGCTGAGCTGCCTGCGGCTGGCAACGTGTTGATCTGCTGTGCAGTCCCTGCGCAACCGCAAGATACTACTGAGCCGCTGGTCCTCGATCTTTAGTCTTGTAAGCTGCAAGCTGCAAGCTGCAAGCTGCAAGCTGCAAACTTTGGCGCGCTAGTGCAGGCAACGCGGTTTGCGATTTCAGTAGGTCGGGCCTGTTCCATCATTACGGGCGCCAAGACGCGATACTTACATCGCATCGCGGGGCAAGCCCGCTCCTACCGACGCGTTCAAGCGGCAATAGCCCCAGAGCGTCACCAGCAGCACGGCGACACCAGCGCACAGCGCAACGTTGAAAGCGGCCTTGGTGCCGAGAACATCAAGCACTTGGCCCGACACCGCAGCACCGCCGGCAACACCAACATTCAAGCCTGCCAGCAACCAGGTCACCCCTTCGGTCAGCCGGTTTTCCGGGATCACACGCTCCACCAGCGACATCGCCACAATCATCGTCGGCGCGAAAAACAGCCCCGCCACCAACACCGCCACTGACAGGCTGAGGATGTTGCCGGCAAATGCCAGTGGCAAAGTAGTCGCTGCCGTTGCCAGCCCGCCCAGCAACAGCAAGACGTGTAGCGGTGTACGCAGCTTCAACGCGCCGAACAGCAATCCGGCAACGCAGGAGCCAAGGGCGTAACACGACAGTACGAGGCTGGCCGCTGCCGGTACCCCTCTTTGCTCGGCGAAAGCCACGCTGACGATTTCTACCGTGCCAACGATGATGCCCATGGCCACCATCAGTACCGTCAGCAGGCGCATCTCGGCAAGCCGCAACAACGACACACTTTGGCGCGCAGCCTCAGCGTCACGCTGTAATGGTGGTTCGCTGCCTACCTGAGCAACCAGCGCACACACGCCCATGGCCAGTAACACCGCAGCAGTCAGCGGGCCCGCCTGTGGCATCACAGCCACACACAGCCCTATGGCCAGAGGTGGGCCAGCAATAAAGGTGACTTCGTCGAGCACGGTTTCCAGCGAATAGGCTGTCTGCAATAGCGGTGTACCACGGTAGATCGCGCTCCAGCGGGCACGCACCATTGCCGACATACTGGGCATGAATCCAGCTAATACAGCGCTGATAAACAGCAACCAGTCAGGGCCTTGCCAATAGCTGCACAGCAACAGCAAGCAACTGCCCGACACACTCAGCGCAGTGAACACCGGCAGCACCCGGCGCTGGCCAAAGCGATCTACCAGCCGAGAAATCTGGGGTGACATCAACGCATAGGTGAGCACGAACGTCGCCGACACGGCCCCGGCCAGGGCGAAACCACCGCGCAGCTGCGAAAGCATGGTGATGATGCCGATCCCGGTCATGGGCAACGGCAAACGGGCCAGCAACCCGGCAAAGGCAAACCCCAGGGTTCCTGGGGCCTGAAACAACGCTCGGTATGGATTGTTCATGCTGCACGCTCCTTGTCAAAAAATACATACGCTGCGTATGTTTAAAATCTTTTATCATACGAACTGAATGTAAATCCACCTCTGCACAGGAGAGCCCGATGGCCAGACGCACCCGCGCCGACATGGAACAGACACGCGCCACCTTGCTCGAAACTGCACGTTTGGTCTTTAGCGAGCGCGGCTATGCCGACACTTCAATGGACGATCTGACCGCCCAGGCCAACCTCACCCGAGGTGCGCTTTATCACCATTTTGGTGACAAAAAAGGGTTGCTCGCCGCAGTGGTGGCCCAGATCGACAGCGAGATGGATGCGCGCCTGCAAGCTCTCTCCGATGCCCACTGCGACCCGTGGCTCGGCTTCACCAGCCGCTGTCGTGCTTACCTGGAAATGGCCCGTGAGCCAGAAATTCAACGCATTGTCTTACGTGATGCACGCGCGGTACTGGGAACGCCTTCACCCCAAGCGCAAATGCATTGCGTGCAATCGCTGAAACAACTACTGGAACAGCTGATGGCGCTGGGCCTGGTGATTCAGGTGGATCCCCAGGCGCTGGCGTCGATGATTTCCGGAGGCCTGACAGAGACAGCGTTCTGGATCGCCGAGGGCGACAAGGCCAACGACCGGCTACCTCAGGCCTTGATTGCCATGGAGCGATTGCTCAACGGCATTCGGCTGTGAGCGGGCTCGCCCCGCGACTGCGATTGAGCTGTCACATCGCATCGCGGGGCAAGCCCGCTTCTACCGCAGGGCAATCACTCAATGGCTCACCGGCTTGTTCAGCCAGCTTCAACCGGTCCGCTTTACTGATGTATTTAGGCTTGCTCTTCGGTGCCCGTTTGGCATTGGCCTTCTTGGCGTGGGCTTCTAACAACTGCTTGATTTTTTTACGACGATTCATAAGTTTTCACACGTTCTGTCAAAGCTGAAGACGCACTTCAGCGTGCCCTACAGGGTGGAGGCTTGCAGGCTGGATGTCTACAGAACGTTGAATGAAATCCCGCTCTCCCCCGACCCGCAGGGAGAGCAGAATCAGGGGCTTCAGGCGACCTGCATCAAACGACTGAAGGCATTCAGATGATGGTCATCATCACCGAACTGGCGGGCAACCATCAGCAGGTGCTTGGCGTGGTGCGACAGCACGTACTCCCAGGTCAGGCCGATACCGCCATGCAACTGAATGCCGTTGTCGGCGATGAAGCGGGCGGCGCGGCAGGTCACGACTTTGGCAGCAGCGATGGCACGGCTGCGTTCGTCACTGTCTGGGTCGTCGGCCACGCAGGCGGCCAGCACCGCCATGGACGTGGCTTGGTCCAGCTCCATGCGCATCTCCACCATACGGTGTTGCAATGCCTGGAACGTGCCGATCGCCACGCCGAACTGCTTGCGGGTTTTCAGGTAATCGAGGGTCAGCTCGCAGGCCGCTTCCATGCTGCCAACCGCTTCTGCGCACTGTGCAGCGAGGGCGCGACCTTGCTGGTAGCGCAGTGCGCCCAACGCCTTGCCCGGCTCGCCGAGCAGTACGCCCACGGCATTCTCCAGAAACAGGTCACACGCCTTGCGCCCATCGATAGTGTGGTAGCTGCTGCGGGTTGCACCCACGCCTTGCGGATCGACCAGGAACAGGCTGATACCTTCCTCGTCACGCTCGGCACCGCTGGTGCGGGCAGACACCAGGATCAAGCCGGCACTCTGCCCGCCCACCACCACTGATTTACGACCGCGCAGCGTCCAGCCCCCTTCGCAAGCGGTTGCGCAGGTCTGTACGTCGTTGAGCGCGTAATGGCTTTGTGGCTCGTCTACCGCCACCGCCAGTTGCAACTGAGCACTGGCCACCTGCGGCAGCAGCTCAGCCTTTTGCTGAGCGCTGCCGAGTTGCTCGATGAGGCCGCCAGCAAAAATTACCGAGTGCAGGTAGGGCTCCAGACACAGGCCTCGGCCCAGCTCCTTCATGACCAGCAAGGTTTCCACGCCACTGCCGCCGAAGCCGCCGAACGCCTCGTTGAACGGCACGGCAGTCAGGCCAAGCTCACCGAACTGCTGCCAGTGTTCCGAACTGAAGCCCTGGGTGCTCTGGCGGAAGTGCTCGCGCTGCTCAAAGCCATAGGTGTCACGCACCAGACGGGCAACGGTCTGCTGGAGCATCTGCTGCTCTTCATTAAGAGTGAAGTTCATGGTTCTGGCCCCTTACAGTTCGAGAACGGTCTTGGCGATGATGTTTTTCTGGATTTCGTTAGAGCCGCCGAACACCGACGATTTGCGCATATCCAAGTACTGGGTGGTGGCCGTGCTGGTGTAGTCGGTGTGAAGCAACGCCTCGACGCTGTCATAACCCAGCTCATCTTCGAGGAACGCCATGCTGTAAGGGCCTACCGCCTTGCTCATCAAATAAGTGATGGCCTGGCGAATTTCCGTACCGCGGATCTTCAGCATCGAGCTTTCTCCACCCGACGCGGCACCGCCGACTGCCGCCGACAAGGCGCGCAGATTGCACATTTCCAACGCCATCAGCTGGATCTCGACATCGGCGATCTGTGCACGGAACTGCGCGTCTTCAAGCAGCGGTTTACCTTCACGCAGTTCCTGGCTGGCAATCTGCTTGAGCCGCGTCAACTTCGCCTTGCACTCGCCGATGCCAGCAAGCGCGGTTCGTTCGTGGGTCAGCAAATACTTGGCACACGTCCAGCCTTCGTTCTCGCCGCCTACCAGGTTTTCCACCGGCACCCGCACGTTGTCGAAGAACACTTCATTGACCGAATGTTGACCATCGAGGGTAATGATCGGGCGCACGGTGATGCCCGGCGTGTTCATGTCGATCAGCAGGAAGCTGATGCCACGTTGCGGCTTGGCTTGAGGATCGGTACGTACCAGGCAGAAGATCCAGTTGGCATACTGCACGTAGGAGGTCCAGGTCTTCTGACCATTGACCACATAGTGATCCCCCTCGCGTACCGCCCGTGTTTTAACGGCAGCCAAGTCGGAACCCGCACCCGGTTCAGAGTAACCCTGGGCCCACCAGTCTTCGCAGTTGAGGATACGCGGTAGAAAACGTGCTTTCTGCACCTCGGTCCCGAACTTGATCAACACCGGCGCCAGCATCTTCACCCCGAACGCAACCACCCTTGGAGCACCTGCGATCGCGCACTCATCCTCGAAAATGAGCTTCTGCACCGGCGACCAGCCCGCACCACCGTACTCGACCGGCCAACTGGGTGCCAGCCAGCCCCGCTCGCTGAGCAGGCGCATCCACACGTTATAGTCTTCGTTGTTGAAGTACTTGCCATTGCGTCCGCGCTCAACGATTGCCGGCGGGAGCTTGTCGCGCAGGAAGCCCCGCACTTCCTCGCGAAAGGCCAGATCTTCAGGGGTGAAATGAATGTTCATCGAAGCAATCCCTGTGGTTTCTTATTGATTCGGCGTGTTCAACTTTCCCCGCCGAAACTATCAACCCAGGACGCTCGAATGACATCCCCCGAGACGGGGGGTGAGTTGGTTTTCTGCCGCAGGTAGGAGCGGGCTTGACCCGCGATGCGATATGACAGACAGACCGCAGTCGCGGGGCAAGCCCGCTCCTACCGGGCCACTTTGCTGGTGTACCTAGGTTTGTTCTTCGGTGCCAAATTGGCTTGAGCCTCTAACAGCACCGCGCTCATTGAACTCACTGCAGCGCCCGAGGTGTCAGTGCCTTTGGCCAGTTTCTATCTGAAAACCCCTCCAGGCAAAGGGTAAAGTCGTGTTCAATCCAACACACATAACACCCACCCGTTGCCAGTAAGGGATCGCTGATTTTCTTGCTGATTTCCCTTGAGCTGCCAACCGTTCCACTCGGCAATTTGCAGTTAATGATTGAATAAAAACCTACCGTGGTGAGCTCACGCGCTTGCACCACGAAGTTTTCGATATCAACGCATAGCTTCGCCAGACCAGGCTCATCATCAAACAAGTATTTCAACGCTTGAAGTTCGACCTCTTCAAGCCGCACCCCCACTTCAACACTCACGGATTACCCGAGATATCATACTGAAAATATTTCTTCCGAATCGCGTCATAAGTGCCGTCGTCATGAATGGCTTGCAATGCCTGATTCAACTCACTGGCCAGGGGATCTTTCTTGCGTACAGCAATACCCGCACCGGTGCCAAAATATTTCTCTTCGGTAAAAGGTTCGCCTACAAAGTGATAGTCTGAACCGCCTGCGACTTTAAACAGCCCCTCTTCAATGGCAACCGAGCCCGCCAATGCTGCATCGAGTCGCCCGGACAGGAGATCCAGAAAGACTTCGTTCTGGCTGCCGTACTTGACGATCTGCGCGCCCGAAGAGGCGAAGCGCTCCGTGGCGTAACGGTCGAAATTGGTGGCGCGCTGCACACCGATGCGCTTTCCTGCCAAATCGCCAGGTACGTTGCCGATGCCACTGTCTTTACGGGTAACAACCCGAGCAGGCAGACGGTAATAGCTGGAGGTGAAATCGACCGATTTCAAACGCTCTTCGGTAATGGAAACCGACGAGATGGCGGCATCTATTTTTCGAACTTTCAGTGATGGAATCAAACCATCAAACTCGATTTCGATCCACTTGCACTTCGCCTGAAGCTTGGCGCACAACGCTTCGCCAATATCATAATCAAAGCCCACCAACTGGTTGTCAGGGGTTTTATAGGCAAACGGCGGATACGCGGCTTCAACACCAATACGAAGCGTACGTTCACTGGCCTGCACATGACTGAACAGTGCAACCGCAGACATCAATGCCAGCGCTGAAAATCCAGACTTCAATTTCATACATTGCTCCAGAAGTAGTTATTGTTAGCAGCAAGATTAAAAATTGGAATGCATTGACTCTGTTTACTGAGCCGCAACGGCGACAAGTTCGATGCGGATGTTCTCGTCATCAAACGAAACGCCAGCCGTTGCACGCGCGGGTTCGGCTTCAGGAGCAACCCACTGGCTCCACTCGCTGTTCATCCCGTCGAAATCGCCAACCATGTCTTTCAGCCAGATTTGTACATTCAGCAGTCGGGATTTCGACGTCCCGGCTTTTTCCAGAAGCTCGTCCAGGCGTGCCAACACTTGCCGGGTCTGCCCTGCAATGTCTTCATTGAAATCCGTCGCGACAATCCCGCTCAGCCACACCAGGCCATTGTGAGTGACAGCCCTGCTCAGGCGCGGGGTTCTTTCCAGACGTTCGATTTTGCTCATGACAACTCCTGATCAGCCAAGGGTGGTTTCACTGGCCAGTTGACCGAGGGTCACTGGCTTGATCGGCGGCCGAATGCGGTAGTAGCCGACACTCGCCACCGGCACATTGCGTTGCTCGGCAATCACTTGCGTCACCGTCAGGCCACAGAGCCGACCTTGACAGGGCCCCATGCCGCAGCGGCCAAATGCTTTGGTTTGATTCGGTCCCTGACACCCCAGGTCGACATAGCGGCGCACGTCGCCAGCCGTCACTTCCTCGCAGCGACAGACAATGACCTCGTCGGCAGGAATGCGTGTTTGCGCAAGGGGTCGGTACATCGCATCAATCAATGGCCGCGCAGCCAGATGACGTTTCAAGGCTTTCATCAACGGACGTGCCTGGCGCTTGAATTGATCGCCATCGATGCGCTGCAACTGATGCACGACGGCGAGTGCAGCCAGTCGCCCCTGCACCGACGCCGCCCCAGCACCTGCAATGGCACCGCCATCACCGGCGATGAACACACCGGGCAGGCTGGTTTCGCCCCACGCATCGCGCGTGGCCTGCCAACACAATTGTGCGTCGTTCCACTGGTGGTCCAAACGCAAAGACCAACTGATCTGTGTGTTAGGCACCACGCCTTGGTGAAGCAGAATCAGCGGCGCAGCAATGCGCTGCTCGCCTTCGGCACTCACAAACGACAACGCTTCAGCCTGTGCTTGCCCTTCAACCCGCAGTGAGTGTGCGCCGCGATAATGTTTGACGCCGGCACGACGCAGGGTGTTGAGCAGCGCCAGCCCTTTGCCCAAGTCGCGCCAGCCTTTTAGTGCACGCGGCACGTGAGCCCAGGCGCGCAGCATATCGGCGGTTGTCGAGGTGTCGACCAACGCTGCCACCTTGGCGCCGGCATTGAGGTACTGAACCGCAAGCAGATACAGCAGAGGCCCACAGCCGGCCAACAGCACCGGTTGAGCCGGCACCAGCGCAGCGTTTTTAATCAGGATCTGCCCCGCCCCGGCCGTCATCACGCCGGGCAATGTCCAGCCCGGAACAGGCATAGGTCGCTCATAAGCCCCGGTAGCAATCAGCAAGCGGCGAGGTTTGATCACGTAGGCCTGGCCATCGCGCAAATAGTGGGTTTGCTTTTCCTCATCAATCAACCAGACCGAGGTGCCACAGAGGTAGCGTGCGCCCGATGCCAGAAACGCATCGACCAGGCGCAAGCCGCTCTGATAGTCAGGCCCAAGCACCGCGCGCTGTGCCGCATCGGCGTGCTGCACGTTGCGGTAGATCTGACCACCCGGTGCAGGTTGCTCATCGAGCACCGTCACCGACAGCCCCTTGCCCGTCGCTTCCACGGCCGCACTCATCCCGGCAGGACCGGCGCCAATGATCAACAGGTCGACGGTTTCAACACGCATCAAAGCGGCCTCCACTCGTTGCACAGGGCGCCACAGCACGCGCACCGTGCTGGCTCATGACACGCATGCCGTTGCGAACGGTGATCAGGCAGGCCTGACAATTTGGCACCCCATCCACCTCGACCAGGCATTCGAAACACACCCCCATCAGGCAATACGGCGCACGCGAGCTGCCACTGACCGGCGTGCGCCGGCAACTTCTGACACCACTGTGCAGCAGTGCAGCCGCCAACGAGACGCCAACAGGTACCGACAAACGCTGCCCATCAAACTCGATGACACTCATCCCCTGCTCGCATGGCAGCTGGGTAAAAAGGCTTTCAGCTGACATGCACGACGTCCTCTGCAGGGGAAAAGCGACTGAGCGAGAACGCATTGACTTGCGCAAGGTGCTCGCTCCCGGCAATCCAGTGAGCTAGTTTCAAGGCATGGGCTGCCGCCAGCGTCACGCCACTGTGGCAGGCGACCACGAAGCAACCCGGCGCATTGCTCAGCGCTTCGTAGATCGGCGCGCCATCAGGACTGAGCACGCGCAACGCACCCCAGGCGCGGACCAGCCGCACATGCTCGAGCAACGGAAAACATGTCACTGCCCGCGCGGCAATCTGGGCCATGACCGAGGCGCTGGTGCGATCATCGAGCCCCACACGCTCGGCCGAGTCCCCCAATTGCACGGTGCCCTCATCCGTCTGACGGACATAGGTGGTCGGGTAATGAAGAAAGGGTTGCAGCCGTTCGGTAATCAAGATCTGACCACGGCTCGACTCAACCGGCACGTGGTGCCCAAGCATGGCGCCGAGCGACTTGTTGCCCAGCCCGGCCGCCAGCACTAAACGTGCGCTCATGACATGGCCCTGATTCGTGACAAGCGTGTAGCCAGTCGCGCTCTGGCGTATGTCTGTGACCGTGCGCCCATTGAGGATTTGTACGCCCCGGCGCTTGCACGCTGCGTGCAAGGCATGGAGAAGTTTCAGGGGGTTAACGTGGCCATCCATTGGCGAATAGCACGCACCGACCACGCCTGCCCCAACCCCCGGCAGGCGCTTTCTCAGCGCATCGCCCTCAAGCACTTCGAAGGGGTAGTCGCCATCCTGGGCGTCCTTGATCACGCGCAGCATATGCACTTCATCCGCCAGTTCCGAAGCGGACAGGCACAATTGGAAACCGCCCGGTTGCTTGAGATGAACCTCGATACCCGTGTCGGCCAGCAACAGGGCCGCCAGTTCCGGCCACAACGCCACGGACGCACGGGTCCAGCGGGTGTAAGGCGCCATTTTGTAGCCTTTGCCCTGAACCCAGAGCAACCCGAAGTTGCCCCGCGACGCCCTGAACGCCGTGTCGCCTTCATCCAGTACCTGAACGCTCAGGCCCTGCCTGGAAAGGCCGTAGGCGATGGCCATACCTACAAGGCCAGCGCCGACAACAGTGAAATCACATTTCTGCATAATGCCTGTTTCCTCAGTTTTCGAGCGCACATGGGCTTGCAGTGGCTGAAAAGCGGGACCGAAGATTGTTTTTCAGATGCTAGGGCGCTTATGCTTCGCTGAAAAATGCTTTATTTTTGGTGGGCCATGTCTTTTTGTTATGGAGTCGATGAGTGAACCTTCGCCAGCTGGAAGCCTTTCGTGCGGTGATGCAGGGCCAGACCGTGACACGGGCGGCAGAGATGCTGCACATCTCGCAGCCCGCCGCCACGCGACTGATCCTGTCACTGGAAGAAAACATTGGCTTCGCCCTGTTCGAACGCAGCAAAGGCCGCTTGCAACCCACGCCAGAAGCCTTGGTGCTGTATGAGGAAGTACAGCGTTCGCTGCTCGGTGTTGAGCGCATCGCACGCACCGCGCGCGAGATCGGCAACCTCACCCGTGGCTCACTGCAGATTGCATGCGTGCCGGCCTTGGGCCTGTCGTTCATGCCACGCGCCATCAATGCGTTTTTGCAAACCCATGAACAGGCGCAAGTCAGCCTGGTGGTGCAGTCTTCACGCGAAGTCGTAGATGCCATCGTCGGCGAGCGCTGCGATGTGGGCTTCATCGCCCAGCCAAATGCCTACGCCAGCCCGTGGGGTGAAAAGCTCATCACCTCTTACTTGCTGTGCGCGCTGCCGGCATCGCATCGACTGGCTGGCAAAGCGCTGATCGTGCCAGAGGACCTGCAAGGCGAAGCGTTCATCTCATTCCCGCAAACCGTGGCGTCCCGGCAACACATCGACGCCATCTTTGCCGCTCATGGCGTAGAGCGGCAGTTGAATGTGGAAACGCAGCTGTCCATGGCAATGTGCAAGTTTGTCGAGCAAGGTGCAGGGGTTGCCTTGGTGGATGTCATCAGTGCTCAGGAATACCAAGGTCAAGGCATCGCCTTCCGGCGCTTTGAACCCGCCATTGAAATGGACTTCGCCCTGTTGCTGCCGCCGCAGAAGAAAATCTCGAAATTCCATGAAAGTTTTGTGCAGCACATCAGGGCATTCGCGGCAGACGAAACCCGCATCCACTGGTGAGCAGCGCAGGATTGAAGGCCCAGTGGGAGCGGGCTTGCCCCGCGATTAGCTGCCGCTTCGCGCCAGATCGCGGGGCAAGTCCCGCTCCCACCGAGGGGTGGCCTCATGGCCAGCGCTCATGTCGGGGCTGAGCCGAGCGGCTACTGCGACAAGCAGCTAACCAACTGACGTCCATGCGTGCTCAGGGATTCCCACCCTTTGATACACAGCCGCAGCTCAAGCGTCGCCCAAGGCTCTTCCAGCAACACCATTCGCACGGGCAGTTCCTGCTCCATGCGCAACGCCGTGGTTTCCGGCAGCATGGCGATGCCGGCACGTTGGGCCACCAGTTGCGCGATGGCTTCGAAGCTCGGTGCGCGCACGCGTATCTGCAAGGGCATGGCCAGTTTCATCGCTCGCTCTTCCACAAAGCGTTGCATGGCCCGTTCAGCTGGCATGCCAATGAAAGGGAAACCCAAGGCATCGCGCAGGCGCGTGTGCTCCTGTTCTGCCAACGGATGCCCGGTCGGCACCAGCATCACCAGGCGTTCACTGCGAAACGGTAGCGACAACACACCGTCGCTGATGACGCTACCGTCATACACGCCAATTTCGCATTCGCCGGTGAGCACCGCGCGCATGACACCTGTGCTGCGGTACTCCGTGAGTTGCAAGTCCACTTCTGGATAATCGGCCAGAAACGCGCCAAGCACAGCCGGCAACAAGCTGCTGGAGGTTACCGTGGTAGCGGCCAGACGCAGGGTGATCCGCCGTTGGCCCGTCAATTCTTTGAGGGTGTCTTGCATCTTCTGTGCTTCACCCAGCACGTTACTGGCCGCTTCCAGCACCAGGCGGCCAGCGGGTGTCAGTTGCATGCCGCCAGCGTTGCGGGTGAACACCGCGACGCCGCAGCGTTCCTCGAACAAGCGCAGGCGCGTGCTGGCGGCGGAGACGGCCACCGGGATGCTGGCGGCCGCTTTGCTCAGGCTGCCGGAGGTGGCAATGGCGACCAGCAGACGTAAATCGGAGAGGTCGAAGTGCACAGGGCTTTCTCTTTTGGCGAAGGCTACGTTCTGATAAATGCGATTCTGCGCCATTGGCCTTCACTTTAGAATAATGCTCACCTGTTCTTCTCTGTTGAGCCGCTGATGAATACATTCCGTGGGTTGCTCCAGCGCTGCGTGCAAAACGGCAGCCTGTTTGCGGTGCTGTCGGCACTGGGTTTCAGCTTCAAGGCGATTTTCGTCAAGCTGTCGTACCAGGCCAGTCAGGTGGATGCAATTACGCTGCTGGCCATGCGTATGGGCCTGGCCTTGCCGTTGTTTGCCTGGCTGGTATGGGCCAGCCGCGGGCCGAGCAATAGCCCGTTGGGCTTCGGGGATGGCCTGCGGGTCATGCTGTTGGGGTTGTTCGGTTACTACCTGGCGAGCCTGTTCGATTTCTATGGGCTGCAGTACATCAGCGCCGGGCTTGAACGGTTGATTCTGTTCACCTACCCAACCCTGGTGCTGGTGTTCCAGGCGATTGCCCTGCGTGAACGTCCGACCCTGCGCACCCTGGCGGCCATGGGCTTGTGCTACCTGGGCCTGGGCATCGCCTTTGTGCATGACGTCAGCGTCGCCGGGCTGGGCGGGCAAGTGATGTTGGGCGCCGCCTGGGTGTTCGCCAGTGCGGTCACCTACGCGCTGTATTACTCAGGCACTGGCGTGATGCTCAAGCGCATGAGTTCCATGCGCCTGGCCGGGCTGGCAGGTGGTGCTTCGTCGCTGATGGTGCTGACGCACTATGGGCTGGTGGCCGACACCGCGCAGGTCTGGCAATTGCCTGCCGTCGTCTGGTGGTATGCCGCGCTGATGGCAGTGTTCTCGACCGTGCTGCCCATCTACTGGGTGGCGCTGGCGATTCAACGCATGGGCGCAACCCATACTGCAGCGGTCGGTAACCTTGGGCCGGTGCTCACGGTGCTGGCGTCATGGGCGATTCTTAGCGAGGAGGTTTCGGTCTACCAGATGATCGGCCTGGCGCTGGTGTTGTTCGGGGTTTCACGCTTGAAACCTGCGCAGGCAAAGGCCAAGGCACAAGCGCCTGAGCAACCGGTCAGCGCGGCGCAAAAAACATAGCGATACAGGTCTACTAGACTTCAAGGTCCCGGTGCTGCGAGCTGATCAAAGCACCGGTTTCCCAACAGCAGTTACGCCAACCGAGTTGACCTGAGTACACACCATCATGTGTAAATCATGTGATTCAACTTCCTCTTCAAACACAACCAATCGTCGTCGTTTTCTGCAGATAGCCGGGCTGAGTGCCAGTGCCCTGCTAGTGGCCGGTGCGCTGCCTGACAAGCTAGCCCTGGCCGAGGAGAAAACTTCAGCGCCCCCTAAACCTCAAAATGCAATCAACCCCGACCAGGCGTTGCAACGCTTGCTTGCAGGCAATGAGCGGTACGTGAGCGGTAATTCCGATACTCACGATTTCAAGGATGAGCGCGAAGCATTGGTCTCCGGCCAGAACCCGTTCGTGGCGGTGCTCAGCTGCTCTGACTCTCGGATCGCCCCGGAGTATGCGTTCGACACCGCGCGCGGTGATCTTTTTGCCGTTCGCGTCGCGGGTAACTTCGTCACCGACGAAGGCCTGGCCAGTCTTGAATATGCCGTTGCTGTGCTCGGCGCACCGTTGATTCTGGTACTGGGCCATGAAAGCTGTGGCGCGCTCGATGCCGGGATCAAAGCGCTGAAAGATCAAACCGTGTTCCCCGGGCACATCCCAAAACTGACTGAGGCGCTTAAATCTTCTATCCAGAAGGTGATCGAGCAACCCGGCAATCTGCTGGAAAATGCCACCGCACAAAATGTCAAAGACTCGGTGCAACGCCTTAAAGGAGCCACACCGCTCATCACCGATGCACTCGACAAAGGCAAACTGAAAATAGTCGGCGGTGTCTATCGTCTGGCTACCGGCAAAGTCGATATGGTTGTCTGAACCTGAACACGGGCAAGGAAGCCCGCCTGCCGGTGCGACTACACTGATGGGCCAAGCCCGCTTCAGGAGACCGAGTATGACCAGCAAGAACACCATTTGCCTGTGGTTTGAAGGCGACGCGCTGGACGCCGCAACCTTCTACGCCCAAACCTTCCCGGACAGCGCCGTGGTGGCCGTCCATCACGCCCCTGGCGATTACCCTTCCGGCAAGCAAGGCGACGTCCTGACCGTGGAGTTCACGGTTATGGGCATTCCCTGCCTGGGCCTCAACGGCGGCCCCGTATTCAAGCACAGCGAAGCCTTCTCCTTTCAGGTTGCAACGGACGATCAAGCCGAAACGGATCGCTTATGGAACGCGATTGTCGGCAACGGCGGCGAGGAAAGTGTCTGTGGTTGGTGCAAGGACAAGTGGGGCCTATCATGGCAGATCACCCCACGGGCACTGACGGCAGCGATCACCCATCCTGATACAGCAGCAGCCAAGCGCGCATTCGAAGCGATGATGGACATGGGCAAGATCGACATCGCCGGGATTGAAGCTGCATTAAAGGGGTGAGGGTTGTATTGGGTAGCCACCACAGGAGAGATTTCACATGGACGTACCGCTGACCGCTGAAGAACTGCTCAGCATTGCCATGACGAACCCGGTAAACGCTGAAATTACGGCCCGCCTACCCGAATTGCGGGTGGATCAGTGCATGCTTACGGCTGGCTGTCTGTTCCAGGCTGTGTGGAATCATCAGGCACAATTGCCTGCAGCGTGGGGCATCAAGGATTACGACGTTTTCTACTTTGACCCTGAACTGTCCTGGGAGGCCGAGAACGAGGTGATCCAGGCCGCTCAACACCTGTTTCAAGACCTCGAAGTGAATGTCGAGGTGAAGAATCAGGCGCGCGTTCACCTGTGGTACGAAGAACGCTTTGGCCGACACTACCCTCAATTGCGGTGTGCCAAAGACGGCGTCGATCGTTACCTGGTTGCCGGTACCTGTATCGGGCTGGAAATTGAAAGTGGCGAGTTATACGCACCCTATGGCCTGGGCGACATTGAACAGGGGCTGCTACGAATCAACCCGAAAAACGCCCAACCTGATTTGTTTGAGCAGAAAGCGAAAAGCTACCAAGCGCGTTGGCCGTGGCTGAGGGTGATATGAAACCTGTAGGAGCGGGCTTGCCCCGCGATTGAGGGGGTACCTGACAGATCGCTATCGCGGGGCAAGCCCGCTCCTACCGGTGTTATGTTTCAGGCAAGCTGTAACGCTCGGCAAAGTACTGCCGGAAGAACTCCACCGCCACCCGCACCTTGGCCGAACTGGCCAGGGGTGAGGTATACACCGCCCAGATATCGGCCGGTTGATGGTAGTCGCTCAGCACTTGCACCAGCCGCCCATCGGCCAGGCTGTCATGCACATCCCACCACGATCGCAGCAAAATCCCGCGTCCGTCCAGGCACCACTGGTGCGCCACTTCACCATGGTTGCTCGACAGGCTGCCGGTGACGCGCACGCTCTCCTCGCCATTGGGCCCCTCCAGTTCCCAAATACCAAAGGGATGGTCGCGCTCTTTGATCACCAGGCAATCATGGCTGGCAAGCTCAGCCAGTGCTTTAGGCATACCGCGCCGCGCCAGGTACGCCGGCGAGGCACACAGCACCCGGCGGTTCCTGGCCAGCGGCTTGGCAATCAGGTTGGAGGCAATCACGTTACCCACGCGGATGTCGAGGTCGACGCCCTCCTCGATCAGGTCAACCAATCGGTCATGCACATCCAAGCGAATGTCCAGGCGCGGGTAACGCTCGGCCAATTCCGACAAGGCCGGCGCTACGAAGCGCCGGCCCAGGCCCAGGCTGCTGGCAATACGCAGTTGCCCCGCCGGCTCCCGATGCTGGGCACTGATGTCATCGCCCATGCGCTGCACCGCGTCGAAGATCTGCTGCGCCCACTGATACACGCGCTCGCCCTCTTCGCTGACGGTCACCCGTCGGGTGGTGCGGTGCAGCAAGCGCACTTCCAGGGTCTGCTCCAGCACGCGAATGCGTTTACTGATAAACGCTGCCGACATGCCCAGTTCCTCGGCCACAGCCGCAAAGCTGGCGCGCTTGGCCACCTGTAGAAAAATATTGAGGTCGTCGAGGCTCGGAAAATTATTCACGTTTCGTGCACTAAGAATCTATGAATGGCGAGATTATCTCTGAATGAAGCCCTTATAGCATGAGCCGCATCTGTTCCCTAGACAACGAGTGCGCCCCTCATGAGCAAGACATTCAAAATCGCTGCGATCCCTGGCGACGGCATCGGCATCGAAGTTCTCCCTGAAGGTATCCGCGTAGTCGAGGCCGCTGCCCGCAAGCATGGCTTGGACATCAGCTTTGAATTCTTCGAATGGGCCAGCTGCGACTACTACCTGGCCCACGGCAAAATGATGCCAGACGACTGGTTCGAGCAGCTCAAAGACTTCGACGCCCTGTACTTCGGCGCTGTCGGCTGGCCAGACAAAGTCCCGGACCACATCTCCCTGTGGGGTTCGCTGCTCAAGTTCCGCCGCGACTTCGACCAGTACGTCAACATCCGCCCCGTGCGCCTGTTCCCTGGCGTACCGTGCCCGCTGGCAGGCCGTGAGCCGGGCGATATCGATTTCGTGGTGATCCGTGAGAACACCGAAGGCGAGTATTCGTCGCTGGGCGGCCGCATGTTCGAAGGCACCGAGAACGAATTCGTCTTGCAGGAATCGGTGTTCACCCGCCGCGGTGTCGACCGCATCCTCAAGTACGCCTTCGACGTGGCGCAAACCCGCGAACGCAAGCACGTTACCTCGGCCACCAAGTCCAACGGCATGGCCGTGAGCATGCCCTACTGGGACGAGCGCACCGCAGCCATGGCCGCCAATTATCCGGACATCAGCTGGGACAAGCAGCACATCGATATTCTCTGCGCCCGCTTCGTGCTGCAACCAGACCGTTTCGACGTGGTGGTCGCGTCGAACCTGTTCGGCGACATCCTGTCTGACCTCGGCCCGGCCTGCGCAGGCACTATCGGTATTGCGCCTTCGGCCAACCTCAACCCTGAGCGTAAGTTCCCGTCGCTGTTCGAACCGGTACACGGTTCGGCCCCGGACATCTTCGGCAAGAACATCGCCAACCCGATTGCGATGATCTGGTCCGGCGCGCTGATGCTCGACTTCCTCGGTAACGACGGCAGCGACCCACGCTACCGCGCCGCCCACGACGACATCCTCAAGGCCATCGAGCAGGTCATTGCTGCCGGTGATACCACCCGCGACATGGGCGGCAGCAAATCGACCCAGGACGTGGGCAAGGCCATCACCGCACTGATCGAAGCGTGATGAACAGGGGCCGATTGTCAGAATTGTCTGACAAATCGGCCCCTTCCCTCTTGCGAGCGGCACTGATTGAATGCAGAATCTGTTAACCAAAAGATGCATGTTAACTATTAGTTAACGAACCATGGAAGGAGCCACACCGCAACACCCCGGAATGCCTGCCGGGTATAGATAAGTACGCCAACGTCCAGGAGACGATGATGTCGCACAAAAATAAAAAGATTGATGTGTTCCTGATTACTGTGAGTTTGATAGCCGTGCTGCTCACTGTAATTGGCCTTGCTGCATTCCCGAGCGAAGCTGAAAGCGCCGCAAACCAGCTGTTCGAACTGTCCACCCGTACCTTTGGTACCAGTGTTCAGGTGCTGGTGTTCGGCAGTTCTCTGGCCGTGCTGTACCTGGCCTTCAGCAAATACGGCAATATCCGCCTGGGCAGTGGTAAACCCGAGTACGCGACAGCGACTTGGGTATTCATGTTCATTTGCGCCGGTATGGGTTCCTCGACCCTCTACTGGGGTGTAATGGAATGGGCTTACTACTACCAGACCCCCGGCCTGAACATCGCCGCGGCCACACCCAAAGCGCTTGAGTACAGCATCAGCTACTCGTTCTTCCACTGGGGTGTCAGCGCCTGGTCGATCTACGCCCTGGCGTCGCTGGCCATGGCCTATCACTTCCACGTTCGCAAGAAGAGCGGCCTGAACCTGGCGTCGATCGTTGAAGCGGTGACCGGTTTCAAGGCCACCGGCCCGGTCGGCCGTAGCGTCGACCTGATCTTCCTGCTGACCATGATGGGTGCCCTGACCGTCTCGCTGGCCCTCACCGCCTCGACCCTGACCCGTGGCTTGCATGACCTGGCCGGTACCCCCGACACCTTCACCGTACAACTGATGGTGATCGGCGCGGTGGCGATCCTGTTCTCGCTCAGCTCCTATATCGGTATCGATGGCGGCCTGCAACGCTTGAGCAAAATGGTGTGCATCGGCGCCCTGGTGTTTGCAGCGGTGGTGCTGCTGGTCGGCCCGACCCAGTTCACCATCAACAACACCGCCAACGCCGTAGGCCTGATGATTCAGAACTACGTGCACATGAGCCTGTTCACCGACCCGGCTGGCGACGGCGCCTTTACCCGCAACTGGACCGTGTTCTACTGGCTCTGGTGGGTGTCCTACGCCCCAGGCGTGGCCATGTTCGTGACCCGCGTATCGCGCGGCCGCCAGATCAAGGAAGTGGTCTTTGCCCTGCTGCTTGGTGGTAGCTTCGGTTGCTGGTTCTTCTTCGGCGCCCTGGAAAGCTACAGCATGCACCAGTTCATCAGCGGTGCTGTGGACGTGCCGAAAATGCTCAGCGAACAAGGCGGTGAGTCGGCTGTGACCCACCTGCTGCTCGCCCTGCCATGGGGCCAAGTGTTCCTCGGCGTGTACCTGTTCATCATGGCGATCTTCTGCGCCTCGCACATGGACGCTGCTGCCTATGCCGTTGCGGCCACCAGCACCCGTAACCTGTCTGAAGGTGACGACCCGACGCCGACCCACCGCCTGTTCTGGTGTGTTGTGCTGACCCTGGTGCCACTGGCCATGCTGTTCGCCAAGGCCTCGTTGTCGACCATGAAAACCGCCGTGGTGCTGACCGCGATCCCGTTCATGGTGATCCTGCTGGTGAAGATCTACGGCTTCTTCAAATGGATGATCCACGACTACGGCCAGGTACCGGCTTACCGCATCGAGGAAGAAGCGGCCCGCATGGCTGGTGAAGAACCGCAACACCAGGCCCCACGCAGCGCTGCTGCCGTGCACTGACAAAACCCTGTAGGAGCGGCGGTGCGGCGATCCGACTTGCCCCGCGATCGCGGTGTGTCAACCATGACGCATCGCGGGGCAAGCCCGCTCCCACAGTGATCGCACCAAATTTTTTTGCCCTGATTGTTAACTGATAGATACGCGTTAACTGATAACTAAAATACCGAGCTTGTGAGGCCCCATCATGAATGACTTCAAACGCCTGCCCGCCGATTTCTGCGCCAACGCCGACGAGGCGTTCACCATCCCTGCCAGCTTCTACACCCAGGCGGCAGTGTTCGAGCACGAAAAAGAAGCCATCTTCGCCCGCAGCTGGATCTGCGTCGGCCACCGCAGTGAAGTCGCGGAAAACAACGCCTATATCACCCGTGAAGTGATCGGCGAAAGCATCATCGTCGTACGCGGTCGCGACAGCGTGTTGCGCGCCTTCTACAACGTCTGCCCGCACCGTGGCCACCAACTGCTGAGCGGCAGCGGCAAGGCCAAGAACGTCATCACCTGCCCTTACCACGCCTGGACCTTCAAGCTCGACGGCGACCTAGCCCACGCGCGTAACTGCGACAACGTAGTGAACTTCGACAAAGAGAACTCGTCGCTGGTGCAGCTGCGCGTCGAAGAGTACGCAGGCTTCATCTTCATCAATATGGACATGGACGCAGGCTCAGTCGAAGACCAACTGCCAGGCTTGCAAAAACGCATGCGTGAAGCCTGTGCTGTGATCGACGACCTGCACCTGGCCGCGCGCTTTGTCAGCGACACCCCAGCCAACTGGAAATCGATCGTCGACAACTACCTCGAGTGCTACCACTGCGCCCCGGCCCACCCAGGCTTCTCCGACTCGGTTGACGTTGGCCAGTACAGCCACACCACCTATGGCAACTGGACCTTGCAGTACGGCCTGGCCAAGCCATCGGAGCAGTCGTTCAAGTTCGACGAAGACGTCAAGGATCCTTCCTTCGCCGGTTTCTGGGCCTGGCCGTGCACCATGTTCAACGTGCCGCCAGGAGCGAACTTCATGACCGTGATCTACGAGTTCCCGGTTGACGCTGAAACCACCCTGCAGCACTACGACATCTACTTCCTCAACAAGGACATCACCGAAGAGCAGCAGAAGCTGATCGACTGGTACCGCGAAGTGTTCCGTCCAGAAGACCTGCGCCTGGTTGAAAGCGTGCAGAAGGGCCTCAAGTCCCGCGGCTACCGTGGCCAGGGCCGGATCATGGCCGACCGCGAGCGCAGCGGCATGAGCGAGCACGGCATCGCCCACTTCCACAACCTGATCGCTGTTGCCCATCTCGACGACTGATAACCACCGCCGCAGGCTTCACCGCCTGCGGCGGCTTTCGGAGTGCCTTGCGTGAAACTCAATGACAATAAGCTGTTCCGCCAGCAAGCCTATATCAACGGGCGCTGGTGCGACGCCGATGATGGCCGCAGCCTGCCGGTCACCGACCCCGCCAACGGCGAACTGCTCGGCAGCGTGCCACTGATGGCAGGCAACGAAGCCGTGCGCGCCATCGAAGCCGCTGAAGCTGCCTTGGGCGACTGGCGTGCCCGCACCGCCAAAGAGCGTGCGCAGATCCTGCGCCGCTGGTTCGAATTGCTGCTGGAACACGAGCAAGACCTGGCCCGCCTGATGACCTTCGAACAGGGCAAACCCCTGCATGAAGCCCTGGGCGAAATTCGCTATGCCGCCTCGTTCGTCGAATGGTTCGCCGAAGAAGGCAAACGTATCTACGGCGACGTGATCCCGAGCCCGGCCAACGACAAGCGCCTGCTGGTAATCAAGCAAGGCATCGGCGTGTGTGCGGCCATCACCCCGTGGAACTTCCCGGCGGCGATGATCACCCGCAAAGTCGCCCCTGCCCTGGCAGCCGGCTGCACCATCGTGGTCAAACCGGCCAACGAAACCCCGTACTGCGCCCTGGCCCTGGCTGAGCTGGCCGAGCGCGCCGGCATTCCCGCTGGCGTGTTCAGCGTCGTCACCGGTGATGCACCGGCGATTGGCGCGCAGTTCACCGGTCACCCATCGGTGCGCAAGCTGAGCTTCACGGGTTCCACCCCAGTGGGCCGTTTGCTAATGGGCCAATGCGCCGAAACCATCAAGAAAGTCAGCCTGGAGCTGGGCGGCAACGCACCGTTCATTGTCTTTGAAGACGCCGACATCGACGCCGCCGTCGAAGGTGCCTTGATTGCCAAGTACCGCAACGCCGGGCAGACCTGCGTTTGCGTCAACCGCTTCTATATCCATGACAGCGTCTACGCCCAGTTCAGCCAACGCTTCATCGAGCGCGTGCAGCAACTGGGAGTCGGCCACGGCAGCGCCGAAGGTACGCAGATCGGCCCGCTGATCAGCGACAAGGCCGTGGCCAAGGTCCGCAGCCTGATCGACGACGCCGTCGGCAAAGGCGCCGAACTGGTGCTGGGTGGCAAGGCCCACGCCCTGGGTGGCAACTTCTTCGAACCCACCGTGCTGAGCAATGTCGGTCCGGGCATGGAGCTGCTGGAAGAAGAAATCTTCGGCCCGGTGGCAGCGCTGGTGCGCTTTACCAGCGACGCCGAAGTCATCGCCTTGGCCAACGCTACGCAATACGGCCTGGCCGCTTACTTCTACAGCCGCGATATCGCCCGGGTGTTCAATGTGGCCGAGCAGCTGGAGTACGGCATGGTCGGCGTCAACACCGGACTGATCTCCAACGAGGTCGCGCCGTTCGGTGGCATCAAACAATCGGGCCTGGGCCGCGAAGGCTCCAAGTACGGCATCGAAGATTATCTGGAAATCAAATACCTGTGCCTCGCCGTCTGAGCGAGCGCGGGTTCCGGGACGCGGCAGGGCCTGCCGCGCGCCCTTGCAGTCGAGGTGAATCATGGCCAACAAATACGAAATGTTCAGCGTACACGTGACCGAAGTCGAACAGGCCACCCCGCAGATCAAGCGCTTCACCCTGGCCCGCGAAGACGGCGCGCCGATGCCCGCTTTCACCGGTGGCAGCCATGTCATCGTACAGATGCAGGGCGCTGACGGTAGCCAGTTCAGCAATGCTTACTCGTTGATGAGCGACCCGCGCGACACCCGCAGCTACCAGATTGGCGTGCGCCTGGAAGAGCAATCCAAAGGCGGCTCGGCGTTCATGCACCAGCAGGTGCAGGTCGGTACCCGCCTGACCATCTCCTCGCCCAACAACCTGTTCGCCCTCGACCCAAGCGCCGGTCGCCATGTGTTGATCGCAGGCGGTATCGGCATCACCCCGTTTCTGGCGCAACTGCATGAACTCGAAGGCAGCAGCACCGGCTACGAACTGCATTACGCCTTCCGCGCGCCGGAACACGGTGCCTTCCAGGAACAACTGGCCAGCGGCCCGCATGCCGACAACACCCACTTCTACATCGACAGCCTGGATCGCAAGCTCGACCTGAACGCACTGTGCGCAGGCCTGAGCGAAGAAGCGCACCTGTATGTGTGCGGCCCGAAGCCGTTGATCGATGCGGTCATTGCCACAGCGGCCAAGGCCGGAATTGCCGAACACCGCGTACATTGGGAACAGTTCGCCGCCGCACCGGTGACTGGCGCCGCCTTCACCGTGGTACTGGCGCAATCGGGCGTCGAGCTGCAGGTCGAAGAAGGCATGACCATTCTGCAAGCCATCGAAAAATCCAAGGCCGCCAAAGTTGAGTGCCTGTGCCGTGAAGGCGTGTGTGGCACCTGCGAGACCGCCATTCTCGAAGGCGAAGCCGAGCACTTCGACCAGTACCTGAGCGATGACGAAAAAGCCGCGCAGCAAAGCATCATGCTCTGCGTCTCGCGGGCCCGCTCGGCGCGTCTGGTGCTGGACCTTTAACCCTTGGTAGGAGCGGGCTTGCCCCGCGAAGCAATGCCACTGAAAAACCGCCATCGCGGGACAAGCCCGCTCCCACAGCCCACGCCCGTAGGAGCGGGCTCGCCCCGCGATACGATGGGACTGAAAAACCGCAATCGCGGGACAAGCCTGCTCCCACAGCGCACACCCGTAGGAGCGGGCTTGCCCCGCGATACGATGGGACTGAAAAACCGCCATCGCGGGGCAAGCCCGCTCCTACCTGGATGAAAGCCGTCAACCCAAAGTTGACAGCTTAGGTATACTTGCAGGCTCTTGGCTCACGATCAGGACACCCTGCCCATGATGGAAAACAGTTTCGCCTTTCGGCTCAAGGAGTTGCTTGAGCATCAGAAGTTGACCCTGCAAGCCGTGGGCACGGCCCTGGGAATCTCGCGCACTGCGGTACACAAATGGACCCGTGGCGGCGAAATCGACTACGACAACCTGCGCAAGCTGGCGGACTTTCTCAAGGTCAACTGGATCTGGCTGCGCTACGGCGAAGAAGCTCTGCAGAACATTCAGCAGCCGCAAGTTGTAGAGCTGCCAATGACCGACCTGCGCCGACGCTACACCGCCGAGATCATGGAAAGCGAAACGCGCATGAAGCTGGCCCAGGAAGGTGCGCGCATCGTCACTTGGGAATGGAACCTGATCAGCGACGAGGTCACCTACTCCCCCAACGTCGAGCAGGTGTATGGCTGGCCGGTTAACCGCAACGAAGACTTCTGGATTCACCTGCCCGCCGAAGACGTCACGCGTATGCAGGCCATGTACGCCCAGGCGGTGGCCGACGGCAGCGGCTGCGAATGCGATTTCCGCATTACCCGACCTGATGGCGAACTGCGCTGGATTTCATCCCGGGCCACGGTAGTGCGCGACAGCGCCGGTCGTTCGGTGAAGATGGTCGGCATCAGCATGGACAACACCGAGCGCCAAGTCGCCGAACAGGCACTGCGCAAAAGTGAAGAACGTTTTCGCGCGATCTTCGAACTGGCCTGGGGTGCCCTCGCCTACATTGCCCCCGATGGCACCTGGCAGCGGGTCAACAGCAGCCTGTGCGAACTGCTCGGTTACCGCGCTGAAGAGCTCTACAGCATGACCTTCCAACAGATCACCCACCCAGACGATCTGGACGCTAATCTGCAATTACTGCAGCGCATGCTGGCCGGTGAAACCGAGCGTTACGAGGTAGAAAAGCGCGTCCGCCACAAGAGCGGTGACTACATCTGGGTACGCGCCCGCACCTCGTTGCAGCGCCGCGACGACGGTGAACCGGAACACCTGATCAGCGTGTTCGAAGACATCGGTGCCAAGCGTCGCGAATACGAACGGCTGCACGCCCACATCGCTGGGCTTGAAGCGAGGCTGGCGCAGCGCGCCTGAATCTCACCACCTTTGGGAGCGCAAGGGATGCTGCCAGGTTATTCATACGCATCAGCGCGGTCATTGCGCATTGCCAGGCTGCGCGGCAAGGTCGGCCTGTATTTTGTTGCCGCCCTGTCAGTGTTGGCCGGCATGACTGATGCCATCGGCTTTATGGCCACTGGCGATTTCGTCTCGTTCATGAGCGGCAACACCACGCGCCTGGCGGTGTCACTGGGCACTGGCGAAATGGGCCTGGCACTGCGCATCGGCGCGCTGCTGCTGGCCTTCGTACTGGGCAATGCCCTGGGCGTGATCATTGCCCGCATCACCGGTCGCAGGCCCTTGCCCCTGTTATCCATCATTGCCGCGCTGCTCGCCCTGGCGGGGTTGCTACCCGCGAGCTGGCAGTTGCCTGCATTGGTCGCGGCGGTCATCGCCATGGGCATGATCAATGCCGTGGTCGAAGAAGTGAACGGGATGCCAGTGGGCCTGACCTACGTCACCGGTGCGCTGTCGCGCTTTGGCCGCGGGCTGGGGCGCAGGCTGCTGGGCGAACGCCGGCAAGGCTGGCGAGTGCAACTGATTCCCTGGGGCGGGATGTTTGTGGGCGCCGTTATCGGCGTGTTGCTGGAACAGGCCTTCGACCTGGCGGCGCTGCTGTTCAGCGCAGTGCTGGCTGCCGCGCTCGGGCTGATTTCGCTGAAAATCCCCCGGCGCTGGCAGCTCGGCTATATGCCCCGCTAGCGGCTTACAGGCAGGTGGCCAATGCGGCCATACGGCGCAAGGCGACGCTGTCGTCCTTCTTGGCGTAATAGCTGACCGCCGTATTGCCACCTTGCACCAGGATGTCGGCAAACGACTCCGCCTCACGGGTGTACACGGTAAAGCCGCCTTGCTTGTTCGGCTCCAGGTAACCGCTGGCATCGACACCAAACACGTCTTCGTCCTGCCAGCCAAACTGGATGCACTGAGCCACACGGTCAGCCGGCTTGGTCGAGGTGAAGCTTTTGGTAGGCGCCTGGTTGCGCGCGGCCTCCATGGCCGAAGAGGCACAACCGGCCAACAATGCTGCAGCCACCACCGCCAATACTCCCCGCATGACACACCCTCGTCGAAAAAAAGCCGACTGTACCATTGCCTGCGCGCCAACACCCGCACCGCTTAACGTCACGGCGCGACTATAGTTAGATGTTGATCGCCTCACAGCGCCACCCTCTTCAACGCAGGCTACGCGAATGTGTGGAAGACTCAGTCAATACCGTGGCATTCATGACTTCGTTGACGCCCTGAGCATGCCCGACGCCTTGACCAATGACGTCGGTGACCAGCCCCTGGCGCACTACAACGTCGCGCCCAGTACGTCAGTGGCCGTCTTCACCCCTGGTTACGCCCGCTGGCTGCGTTGGGGCTGGCGCCCGCACTGGGCCCAAGACCGCGCACCGCCGATCAATGCGCGGCTGGAAAAAGTCGCACACTCACCCTTCTATCGAGCGATCTGGGGGCAGCGCTTGCTCGTGCCGATCGATGGCTGGTTCGAATGGGTCGATGAAGGTGAGGCGAAAAAGCAGCCTTACTACATCCACCGCCGGGATGGCCTGCCAACCTTTTGCGCCGGTATTGGCCAATGGCGCGGTGCCGAGGACGACGGTTTTGTCATCATCACCGCAGACAGCGTGGGCGGCATGGTCGATATCCACGACCGCCGCCCTGTCGCACTGGCACCCGAGCTGGCCCGCGCCTGGCTGAACCCCGACGCCGACAAGACCCAAGCCGAGCAGATGCTGCTCAACCTTGGTGAGCCGGCCGAGGCGTTCCACTGGTACCGGGTCGATAAAGCCGTCGGCAATGTGCGTAACCAGGGTGCCGCCTTGCTGCGGCCGATTGAGCCAATGAGCTAAACCGCTACACATCAACAAACCCCACACAATTTTCTGCCAAACTTCCACCCCTCACGGATCAGGAAGATTGCATGAACGACGAATTGCTCTGGGTGCTTGGCTTGCTGTTGACCAGCGTAGTCTTGTTCATCGCCAACCGGCCACGGATGGATGTGGTTGCACTGCTGGTGATTGTGGCCCTGCCCCTGACCGGCATTCTCACGGTTCAGGAGGCCCTGGCCGGGTTCAGTGACCCCAACGTGGTGTTGATCGCCGCGCTGTTTGTGATCGGCGAGGGCTTGGTGCGTACCGGTATCGCCTATCGCATTGGCGAATGGATGGCCAATCGTGCCGGCAACAGTGAGGTACGCCTGCTGGTATTGTTGATGCTCTGCGTGGCCGGGCTGGGTTCGGTGATGAGCTCGACCGGGGTGGTGGCCATCTTCATTCCGGTGGTGTTGAGCATTGCCGCGCGCATGAAAGTGTCGCCCAGCCGGCTGATGATGCCGTTGAGCTTTGCCGGTTTGATCAGCGGCATGCTCAGCCTGGTGGCCACACCACCGAACGTGGTGGTGCACAGTGAACTGGTGCGCCACGGTGAAAGCGGTTTTCACTTTTTCAGCTTTACCCCGTTCGGTCTGGTGATTCTGGTACTGGGCATCGGCTACATGCTGCTGACCCGGAACTGGCTCAGCGGTGAGGTACGCAAAGACGGTACGCCGCAAACCCGCCGCACCCTGCTCGACCTGATCATCGACTACAAGCTGGCCGGCCGCGAACGGCGCCTGCGGGTGCGCCCCGACTCGCCGCTGATTGGCCACAGCCTCAGTGAGTTGAAACTGCGCACGGTGCACGGCGCCAACGTCGTCGGTATCGAACGCCAGCACAAGTTCACTACCCGGGTCATCAGCCCCGACTCCAGCACCACGGTGCATGAGGGCGATGTATTGCTGCTCGATCTGTTTGCACCACGTGATGATTTGCGCAGCCTGTGCCAGACCATGAAGCTCGAACCGCTGCACTTCAAGGGCGCCTACTTTATCGACCAGTCCCATGCCGTGGGCATGGCTGAAGTAGCAGTGGTGCCCGGTTCGCAATTGATCGGTAAAAGCGTGCTGGACCTGAATTTCCGGACGCGCTGGGACCTCAACGTGGTGGGGCTTCGACGTGGTCAGAGCGCCATTGAAGAACAACTGGTGGAAGAAAAACTCAAGCTGGGCGACACCCTGTTGGTGATCGGCCCGTGGAAGTCGGTGCGCCAGCTGCAGGCCCAACCCAGGGACTTTCTGGTGTTGAGCCTGCCCGCCGAAATCGACAATGTCGCCCCGGCGCTGAACCAGGCGCCCTATGCCCTGATCAGCCTGATGGTGATGGTCGGCCTGATGATCAGTGGCGTAGTGCCGAACGTTATCGCTGCGCTGATCGCCTGCCTGCTGATGGGTGCCGGGCGCTGCATCGACATGAACAGCGCTTATCGCGCGATCCACTGGCAGAGCCTGATTCTGATTGTCGGCATGCTGCCGTTCGCCCTGGCGTTGCAGAAAACCGGCGGCATCGCCATGGCGGTGAACCTGCTGGTGCAGGTGCTGGGCGAGGCCGGGCCGTACATGATCCTCGCCTGCTTGTTCACCATCACGGCATTGATCGGCTTGTTCATTTCCAACACGGCCACCGCGGTACTGATGGCGCCCGTGGCGATCAGCACCGCCGAACAGTTAGGCGCTTCGCCCTACCCGTTTGCGATGATTGTCGCCCTGGCGGCGTCGGCAGCGTTCATGACGCCGGTGTCATCACCGGTCAACACCTTGGTGCTCGGGCCTGGCCAGTACCGCTTTGCCGACTTCGTCAAAGTCGGCGTGCCGTTCACCGTGCTGGTGATGATCGTCAGCGTGTTTATGGTGCCGTGGATTTTTGCCCTGTGAAGGCCGCGACGTTCTGCTGTTTGAGGGTAACGGCAGCATCGCGCCAGTCCTGGGCCCAGCCATCCAGCACCACCTTGAGGTTGTCGGCGGTCATCACCTGATCGTCGTTCTCCAGCGGCAGGCCGGTGCCCTTGCGCACCACTTCGGCGACCACGGCGCGCGTGCCACCATCGAGGAACGCAGCTTCGGTGGCGATCACACTGTCCAGGTCGCGAATACCGACGGCGCTGCTGACCCCAGCCGCCACCAGGGTGACCGGCAGGTATTCATAAAAATGCAGTGACTGGGTATGAGCGCCCACCGAAGTGATCGCCGGGCGCACGATCAAGGTATTGGGCCCAGGTTGGTCGACCAGGCTCAGCACCTTGCCCAGTTCCCGCTTGAGCGCCACATCGTAGTACGCGGTGACCGCCTTTAACGTCGAATCGGGGATCTGCGCGCTGGCTTGCGGTTGCGGGTAGAACTGGCTCGGCGCGATGTACACCTGGGTGTAGCGCTCCACCCGCAGCGTCGGGCTGATCCAGCGCAGCACCGACTCGCCCGAGGCGGTCTTGTGTTCGCTCAACTGGTCGTAATTACGCAAGAAGCCGGAATACTCTTTAGGCGACACCCGGGTCTGGCTGCAACCGACCATCAGCAGTGACAAGCACAGCGCCGGGGCAAACAATTGCTTACGCATGGCATGCGCTCCCGCTTTGCTGGCTGGTTGCCCGGGGCGCCGTACCGGAGCGGTCTACCTGCAACTGCCCATTGGCCATGATCCAGTGCACCAGTTCCGTCAGCGGCACTTTGTAGCTGTACTCCATCCATTGGTTGCTGCTGGGGCTGTAGCGCTCAAAGTAATGGCTGAGGATCGCGTGTGTGCCTTCACTGCACAGGCCCAGGCGCGAATCCTGATAGCTGAGCAGTGCGTTGCGCCACAAATCCTGGGTACGCAGGTCGAGGGTCAGCGATTGGCTACAGTCAAGGCCGTCGATCGGGGGTTGTGCCTGCATGAAAAATTCCCTTGGTTTGAACTGCCGACAGCATCGCCCAGGGCCTTTGCTGGCAGATGTCTGCTTTGTGTCTGGGCTGCATTTTTATTGCACGATTGAAATATATGACCGACGCCGCAGAATGGTTTTAGATACACACTTTTTACGCCCCACTGGACCTGAACGTGAGCAGACTGCTGATCGTCGATGACGATGTGGAAATTTGTGCCCTGCTGAAGAAGTTCTTTGTCATGCATGGCTACGAAGTCGACCTGGCCGCCAATGGCACAGCAATGTGGGCGGCCATTGAACAACAGCGCCCGGACACCATCATTCTCGACCTGATGCTGCCCGGTGAAAGTGGCCTGAACCTGTGCCAGAAACTGCGCACCAGCACCGGCATCCCGATCATCATGCTCACGGCCATGGACGAGCTGAGCGACCGTATTGTCGGCCTGGAACTGGGCGCCGATGATTACCTGGGCAAACCCTTCGACGCCCGTGAACTGCTGGCACGTTTGCGCGCCGTGCAGCGCCGCGCGGGCGAGCAACTGCGCCCCAGTGGCGAAGAAACCCGGCCAGTGATCCGCTTCGACGACTGGCAGCTGGATGTCACCCGCCGGGAATTGCGCACCCCGCAAGGGGTAATGGTGCCGCTGTCGGCTGGCGAGTTCGACTTGCTGCTGGTGTTTCTCGAACACCCGCAGCGCATCCTCACCCGCGAGCAGTTGATCGACCTCGCCCGCGGCCAGGGCCACGAGGCATATGACCGCAGCATCGATGTGCAGGTCAGCCGCCTGCGCCGCAAGATCGAACCCGACAGCAAGCGCCCGGCACTGATTCGCACAGTACGTAACGGCGGTTACTTGTTCGACGCCAAGGTCAGCCGCACATGATCCGCCTTGGCCTGCAGCACGACGGCATCAGCCGCCGCATTGCCTTGACCATCATCGCCGCCATGCTGATTTCCGTGGCGCTGAACATCCTGTTCGTGCAGGTGGCCGGTGTCTGGGCGCGACCGCCGCTGGAGAAAACCGGGCTGCTTGAACAGATCAACGTCGCCGCCCGCGTACTGGAAGCGGCGCCGGTCAGCCAGCGTGCGCAACTGGCGGAAGCGGCGAGCAGCCCGATGCTGCACGTGCAATGGAGTGCGCAACGTGATGCGCTCGGCTTACCCGGCCCCGGTGAGGAGATCAATCCGCAGACGGTGCCAATGTTGTCTCAGCTGCCGGCCAACACGCCGCTGAGGATTGAAACTTTCCAGCCCGACCACTGGCCAGCGGGCGATCCCAACGCCCACTACAAGTTGGTCATGCAACTGGCCGACCACAGCTGGCTGGCGTTTACCCCGCCCTACCGCAGTTGGGGCCTGAGCTCAGGCATGCGCTTTACCATCATCGGCTTGCTGGCCTTGGTTGCCGCATTGTTGGTTGCCTGGATCGGCACCCGCCAATTGGCTGGCCCACTGCAGCGTTTCGCCCGCGCCGCCCGGCGTTTTGGCAGCGACCTGCGCGCACCGCCCATCCGCGTCGAAGGCCCGCATGAGCTGCGTCAGGCGATTACCGCGTTCAACACCATGCAGGCGCAGATCCAGCACTTCGTCGCAGAGCGCACGCAAATGCTCGCGGCCATTTCCCATGACCTGCGCGCACCGCTGACACGCATGCGCCTGCGCGGTGAGTTCATTGAAGACGCCGAACAACAGCGCAAGCTGTTTCGCGATGTAGATGAAATGCAGAGCATGATCAACGCGGCACTGAGCTTCTTTCGCGACGAAACCCGCTTGGAGACCACCACGCCGTTCGACCTGGCCGAACTGTTGCACACCCTGGTCGACGATTACCGCGACCAGCAGATTGCCGTGGGCTTCGAAGGCCCGGCGAACCTGGTCTACCTCGGTCGCCCCCTGGGTTTGAAACGCGCGGTAACAAACCTGATCGACAACGCGGTCAAATATGCTCAGCCGCCGACGATTCGCTTGAGCAGCAACGCCCACAGCCTGTTCATCGAAGTGCGTGATCACGGCCCGGGTATTCCGGAGGCTGCGCTGGAAGAGGTGTTTGTTCCTTTCTTTCGCCTGGAAAGCTCGCGCAATCGCAACACCGGTGGCGTTGGCCTGGGCTTGCCGTCGGCACGCACGGCAATTCGTGAACAAGGGGGTGAGTTGACCCTGCGCAATGCACCGGGTGGTGGATTGCTGGCGTGTATCGAGTTGCCACGGGTCAGCAAATGAGTGCTTACAGCGTTAACGTCCACTTAACGGCAGAGCCCTAGATTAGGGTTTCTTCCCTTCAGAACGTCGTTTTTGGCTCACCTTGTGTGAGCCTTTTTTTTGCGCAACATCCGGTAGGAGCGGGCTTGCCCCGCGATAGCGGTCTTTCAGTCACATCGCATCGCGGGGCAAGCCCGCTCCTACACGGAAACCAAAATCCGAATAGAAGGTCTGAGCCTGTACCTCCCAACCGCTGTGCGGATCAAGGAACCACAGTGCTGAAACATCTGACCCGCTTCGCCGTGATCACCACGATCCTGGCCACGTCCGGCTGCTACTACCACGACTACGACCGTGATGATCATCGCTGGGATCGCGACCATCGCTATTCCCGTGACTGGGACGACGACCGCGATGATCGCGATCACCGCCAGTACAACAAACGCTATCGCGACGACGACCGCTACCGTTACTACGACAACGACCGCCGCCGCGACCGGGATGATGACGACGACGATGATGATTGATCATCGGTAGGAGCGGGCTTGCCCCGCGATGGCGGTGTTTCAGACAGTCCGCCATCGCGGGGCAAGCCCGCTCCTACTGGTGGGGTTAGATTTCCCAGATCACGTTGACGGCTGCGTAGCGCCCAGGCTGGGTCAAACGGCCCAAACTGGCGGCGTCTTCATCGCGACCCTGTACGTCACCCCAGTTCCAGTACTTCTTGTCAGTGACGTTGAACAAGCCGCCATTGATCGCCACCTGATCGGTGACCTGCCACCAGGCATTGAGGTCAAGCACGCCATAACCCGGGGTTTCGAACTGGCGGTCAATGAGCAGTTCAGCATCGCCGGTGTGGTCGACACGGTCTTTGGCCTGCACCAGGGTCCAGGTCAGCTGTCCACCATAAACCCCGCTCGGCGCATCGTAACCCAGGCCGATCACAGCCTTGAGCGGATCGATGGTGTTGAGCGCCTGGCCGGTCTCTTCATCCTTGCCACGGGCATAGGCAATCGAACCCAGCGCACGGGTACCGGCAGGCATGAACGCGTCCAGTTTGATGTCACCCTTGGCTTCAGCACCACGGATGGTGACTTTGCTGACGTTGAGTGGCTGGAAGGTCAGCAAGCCGGTGCCGTTTGGATCAGGCACGGTTTCGGTAGAGATGAAGTCTTTGTACTTGTTGTAGAACAGCGCGACACCAAAACTGCCCAGGTCGTAGCGACCGCGCAAGCCGATTTCGTAGCTGTCGCTGGTTTCCGGCTTCAGGTCCGGGTTACCAATTTGCTGATAGCCAAATTGCGGGTTGCTGAACGCGCCGTACATGTTCACCGGGCTCGGTGCACGGAAGCCTGCGGCGTATTGCCCGTACACACTTTCATGCTCGGTCAGCTGATAAGTGACGGCGAACTTGGGCGAGAAGTGGTCATCAGTGATCCGCGACGGGTCGGTCTCAGTTGGCAAGCCGTTGAGGAATTCGTCGGTGACGTGTGGAGTCTGGCGGTAGTAGTCGTAACGCAGGCCTGGCAGTAAGGTCCAGCGGCCAATCTCGATACTGTCCTGCACGAACAGGCCCAGCGATTCGCTGGTCGGATCCGGGAAATCACTGACCGGGAAGTTCTCGGTCGCTGGTACGGTCGCACCGGTGTCCAGACGCACTTCACTGCCCTTGCGCAGGTTGCTGGCTTCGATGCGTTTGACTTCGCCGCCGTAGATCATGTGGTGACGGGTATCACCGACGGCGAACTGTTTGTCCAGTTGGGTGTTCAGGCTCCACAGGCGCTCATCGTACTGCGAATCGCGGGAGCGAATGCGGTTGACCCCGGTAGCGGTCTGACGCTGTTGCAAGGTCTTTTGATTGTTGCTGCTTTCTTGATAGTTGAGCTGCCACTTCAGCTGGTCGGCCAGCAGGCTGTCCAGGCTCAGGGTGTGCTCAAGGCTGTAGCGGTCACGGTCGATGCTGTCTTTGGCTTGCGAGCCGAGAATCGCCGGGGTAGTGAAGGTCGCCCGGGTGTTGATGTCGCTGAGCAGGTTGCTGTTGGCGTCGTCTTGATAGCGCTCGTAGGTGAACTGCAGGCGGTCGCCGTCAGCGTAGTTCCAACCCAGTTTGGCCAGCAGGTTTTCGGTGGTGTAGTCGAGCGGGTTGGCTTCTTCACGCGAACTGCCGACACCCCCATTGCCACCCCAGGTATCCGTGGACTGGCCATCGCGACGCCCCAGGTGCAACAAGCCATCCACCGTTCCCGTCCGGCCAGCGAAGGTGGCGCTGCGCTGCCAGCTGTCATCACTGCCGTCGTAACCGGTCTTGAAGCGAGCGTAGACGTCATCGCCCTCTTCGAGGTAATCCGCAGCGTCCTTGGTCAGGAAGCTGACGGCACCGCCAATTGCGTCGCTACCGTACAGCGAAGACGCCGGGCCACGAATGATCTCAACCTGTTTGATCGTATCGAGGTCAACGTAATTGCTGCGCACGTCCTGGAACGGGCTGAAGAAGTTGCTTTGTGGTACCCGCACACCATCGACCTGGGTCAGCACGCGGTTGCTATCGATACCGCGGATGTTGGCACCGGCATAGCCAAAGCGGCTGCCGGTACCACTGACCGAAACCCCCGGCTCGTAGCGCACCAGGTCCTTGAGGTCCTTGTCGTTGTGCTGATCGATTTCACGTTCGGTGTGTACCGACACTGTGCTGGGCACCTGCAGCAGTGTCTGCTCAGTACGCGTTGCCGTCACGCTGACCGTATCGAACTGGGTAACGGGCTCGGCAGCCAGGGCCAGCGATGGCGACAGCAGCAGCAAGGCAAGCCAGGAACGCTGGGGAAATGGCGGGCGGATCGACATCTAACTTAACTCCTGAGGGTCAGGCCCGGCGCGATAACCGTCGGGCTTGGCGGGATGTGTTGGATTTGTTCTGGGTTCAGCAATGGCCCCTTTCTGTGAAGGGTTTCTGATAACAATTCTCAATATCAGCGGCGGCGACAATAGCCAGCTTGACTTACAAATGCAAATTATTACCATGTGCATTCTTATTTCCTGCGGCGTGAGCATGCATGAAGCATCCCTGGGGCTACCTGCTACTGTCTGTAGCGCTGCATGTCAGCGCCGGCTGGCTGCTGCATGCGTTACGGCCTGCGCCCGAGCCGTTGGCCTTTCAGCCGCCGATGGCGATTCAGTTGGTGAGCCTGGCGCCCGCTGCACAACCGCTGCCGGCAGCACCTGCACGCCCGCAGCCGATGCCGCGTCCGGTGCAAGCCCCTGCTCAACCCAAAGCGGCAACGCCTGCCAAGCCTGCCCCCACCTTGGCCAAGGCCGTGCCCATCAAATCACCAGCAGTACCGGTCAAATCAGCGCCGCCGCGCAGCGAAACGCGCCCGAGCCCGAGCCCAAGCGCTGTGGCCGCCGCTGCCGCTCAACCCACGCCAAGCCCATCGGCCCCCGCACGCATCGCCAGCGCACCCGCACCTGTTGCAGCGCCAGCTACACCGGTAGTCAGCCTGCGCCCGAGCTTCATCAGCCCGCCCCCGCCACCTCGCTACCCGTCGCAGGCCCGTCGCCGCAACCAGCAAGGCATCGTTCGCGTCGAGGTGTGCCTGGATGAGCGCGGCCAGCAACTCAAACTCACCCTGGTCCGCTCCTCGGGCGTGGCCAGCCTTGATCAGGCGGCACTTGAAGCCGTGACCACGTGGCGTTTTCGCCCCGAAATCGTCGATGGCCGGGCCGTGCCCAGCCGCGTTGAAATACCAATAGAATTCGCCCTGACGGCGAACCGATGACCCTGAAGGAGTTCACCATGACTGCCCCGACTCGCGCCCTGACCACTGGCCCTGCGCTGTATCAGCAGTGGCAACAACTGCGCGCCGAACAAACCGGCCTGCGCGCCCGCGACGCTGCGGCCAAACTGGGCGTCAGCGAAGCCGAGCTGACCGCCAGCCGCCTGGGCGTCGATACCGTGCGCCTGCGCCCAGAGTGGGCGACGCTGCTGCCTGCGCTCGGCGAGCTGGGCTACATCATGGCGCTGACCCGTAACGAGCATTGCGTCCACGAGCGCAAAGGCGTCTATCACGAAGTAACCATCATGGGCAGCGGCCAGATGGGCATGGTGCTGTCGCCGGACATCGACCTGCGCCTGTTCCTCAGCGGTTGGGCCAGCGTGTTTGCCGTCGATGAAAGCACCACTCGCGGGCCGCAGCGCAGCATCCAGATCTTCGACCGCCAGGGCACTGCGGTGCACAAGGTGTTCCTCACCGCCACCAGCGAAGAATCCGCCTGGGCGCCGCTGGTTGAGCGCTTCCGTGCCGAGGCGCAAAGCGCTGAGCTCGACCTGCAACCGATGCCGGCCGCCAAGGTTGCGCGCCCGGATGCCGAGGTCGATGCCCAGACCCTGCGCACCCAGTGGTCGCAGCTGCAAGACACCCATGACTTCTTCGCCCTGCTCAAGCGCAATGACGTGGTGCGTACCCAGGCCCTGCGCCTGGCCGGCCCGCAGTGGGCCGAGCCGCTGGCTACGGTCGAGCTGACTAACCTGATCGAAGAAGCCGGCAAGCGCGAAGTACCGATCATGGTCTTCGTCGGCAACCAGCACTGCATTCAGATCCACTCAGGCCCAGTCAGCAACCTGCGCTGGATGGACACCTGGTTCAACGTGCTCGACCCGGCCTTCAACCTGCACCTGAAGACCACCGGCGTCACCGAACTGTGGCGTGTACGCAAGCCGAGCGTCGATGGTATCGTCACCAGCTACGAGGGCTTCGACGCCGACGGCGAACTGGTCATCCAGCTGTTCGGCGTGCGCAAACCGGGCGTGCCGGAGCGTGACGACTGGCGTGCACTGGCCGAATCCGCGACCGCGATGACCGCCTGAGGGAACCCCTAGATGCGTAAAAAAATCCTCCTGGCCTGCGCTGGCTTGCTGTTCAGCCAGCTGGCCAGCGCCAGCGACACCCTGCCCCAGCGCTGGGTCAGCGCCGGTGGTGCCTTCAGTGAATGGGTGGTCGCCCTGGGTGGCGAGAGCAAGCTGGTCGGTGTCGACAGCACCAGCCAGCACCCAAGCTCGTTGCATGGTCTGCCCAGCATCGGTTATCAGCGCCAGCTGGCAGCCGAGGGCATTCTCGCCCTGCGCCCGGACATTCTGGTCGGCAGCAATGAAATGGGGCCGCCACCGGTGCTGGAACAACTCAAGGCGGCCGGTGTGCGCATTGAGTTGTTGTCGGCCAAAGCCGAAGTGCCCGCACTGCAGCACAACCTGACCACCCTGGGCCGCTTGCTCGGCCAACAAGCCCAGGCGCAAGCGTTGATCAACGACTATCAGCAACGCCTGCAACAGCAAGCCGCAGCGGTCAAACAAGCTCAGCAGCAGTCTCCCGCGCCTCGGGTGCTGATGCTGCTCAGCCACTCTGGTGGCAACCTGCAGGTCGCCGGCAAAGACACCCTGGCCGCGTGGATGATCAACCAGGCCGGTGGTAACAGCCTGGGCGATCACATTGGCTACAAGCCAGTGTCCAGCGAAGCCATGCTGGCGCTTAACCCGCAAGTGATCGTCTTCGCCAGCAGCCGTCTGCAAGGCGATGCCGCACGTGCCACGTTGCTTGAGCAGAACCCGGTACTGGCGCAAACCCAAGCCGGTCGTGACGGTCGCATCCTGGTGATTGACCCGACTCTGCTGGTTGGTGGCCTGGGGCCGCGGGTGCCGCAAGCGCTGGAAACGCTGACAGCCGCGTTCTATCCAAAAGCCACGGCACTGAGCGCTGAGGCTGGCCAATGACGGCGATTGTCCGACCGCGGCCAATGCTCATGGTGCTGGGGCTGTCGCTGGTGTTGATCGTCTGGTTGTCGCTGGCCCTCGGGCCAGTCAGCCTGCCGCTGGGCGAGACGCTCAAGGCCGGCCTGCGCCTGCTTGGCGTGACGCTGGACGGCGAAACCACACAACAGGCCGACCTGATTCTCGGGCAAATCCGCATGCCGCGGACCCTGCTCGGGATTACCGTCGGTGCGGTGCTGGCGTTGTCTGGGGTGGCGATGCAGGGCTTGTTTCGCAACCCCTTGGCCGACCCGGGCCTGGTCGGTGTTTCCGGCGGCGCGGCGCTGGGCGCAGCGATTGCCATTGTCGGCGGCAGCCTGATGGGTGGGCTGCCCCCGGCCATCGAGCCGTATGTGCTGTCTGTCTGCGCGTTCACTGGTGGCCTGATCGTCACCGCCGTTGTCTATCGCTTTGGCCGCAGCAACGGGCAAACCAACGTCGCCACCATGCTGCTGGCGGGCGTGGCGATGACTGCCATGGCCGGGGCCGGTGTTGGCCTGTTCACTTACCTCGCCGATGACGCCACCCTGCGCACCCTGACGTTCTGGAACCTGGGCAGCCTCAACGGAGCCAGCTACGAGCGCTTGTGGCCGCTGTTGATTGTCGCCGTGGGCGTCGCCTTGTGGTTGCCGCGCCGCGCCGCAGCGCTCAATGCCCTGTTGCTCGGCGAGTCGGAAGCACGTCACCTGGGCTTCGATGTCGAGCGGATCAAGCTGGAGCTGGTGGTGTGTACCGCCTTGGGCGTGGGTGCCGCTGTTGCAGCGGCGGGCCTGATCGGCTTTATCGGCCTGGTGGTACCGCACCTGATGCGCCTGCTGGTCGGCCCTGATCATCGCGTGTTGCTGCCTGCATCATTGCTGGCCGGTGCCGGGCTGTTGCTGTTGGCCGACCTGATCGCCCGCTTGCTGTTGGCACCGGCGGAATTGCCGATCGGCATCGTCACCGCCTTGATCGGTGCGCCATTCTTCCTGTTCTTGCTGGTTAAGGGGCGCGCCTGATGCTCGAAGCTGACAACCTGCTGGTACGTCGCGGCCAACGCACGGTACTGGCCAATATCAGTGTGCAGTTACGCCCCGGTGAAGTGCTCGGTGTGCTCGGGCCTAACGGCGCGGGCAAAAGCACCTTGCTGGCGGCCTTGTGCGGCGAGCTGGCGCTCAGCGAAGGCACGGTCAGCCTGGAGCAGCGCCCGCTGGCCGACTGGCCTGGCCAGGCGCGGGCCAAGCGTCTGGCGGTGCTGCCGCAAAGCTCCAGCCTGAACTTCGCGTTTTCGGTCAATGAAGTGGTCAGCATGGGGCGCCTGCCCCACGCCAGTGGCCGCGTGCGTGATGCCGAAATCGTCAGCGAAGCACTCAAGGCGGCCGATGCCCTGCACCTGGCCGAGCGCAGTTACCTGGCGCTGTCGGGTGGTGAGCGGCAACGGGTGCACCTGGCCCGGGTTCTGGCCCAGCTGTGGCCAGGCGCCGATGGACAAACACTGCTGCTCGACGAGCCAACCTCGATGCTCGACCCGCTGCACCAGCACACTATTCTGCAAGCGGTGCGCGACTTCGCCGAACGCGGCGCGGCTGTGATGGTGATTCTCCACGACCTCAACCTCGCCGCGCGTTACTGCGATCATCTAATGTTGTTGCAAGACGGCCTGCCCCACGCTTATGGCCCACCGGCCGAGGTGCTGACCGCCGAGGCACTGGCGTCGGTGTATGGGCTGCAAGTGCTGATTCACCAGCACCCGGAACGCGGCCACCCGTTGATCATCGCGCGCTGAAACCGCCCCCTCGGCACACCGTGATCGAGGGGCAATTACTTAGCAAGGAACTCCGATGCGCCTTCTGATGCTCTGCCTGGTCAGCCTGCTGGCGGCCTGCCAATCCCACAGCGTAATGCCGCCGCCGGCACCGATTGCACCCGAGGGGCGTGACCATGCCGAACTGGGCGTGATCCGCGAACTGGCCACAGGCCAGACCCTGACCCCGCAACAATTGGTCGAACGCCTGGCCAAGGCGCCACGCGTGCTGGTCGGTGAGCAGCACGACAATCCCGACCACCACGCCGTGCAACTGTGGCTGCTGCGCGCATTGGCCAGCCAACGCCCACAGGGCAGCCTGCTGATGGAAATGCTCAACCCGGACCAACAAGCCAAAGTCGATGCCGCGCAAGCGGCCAGCCGTGCTGGCAATCCACCCAGCGATGCGTTCCAGGCCCTGGCCTGGCAAGCCAACTGGGACTGGAGCGTTTACGGGGCAATCGTGACCTATGCCCTGCGCCAGCCCTACCCGTTGCTGTCGGCCAACCTGAACCGCGCGCAGATCATGCAGATCTACAAACAGCGCCCAGTGCTGGAAGGTGCGGCGTCAACCCGCCCTGAAGTACAAGCCACCCTGCTGGACGACATCCGCGAGTCGCATTGTGGCTTGTTACCGGAATCGCAGATGCCGGCCATGCTGGCGGTGCAACAGCAACGTGACCGGCGCATGGCCGAAAGCCTGCTCGCCGCCCCGACCCCTGCTGTGTTGCTGGCCGGAGCCTTCCATGTGCGCAAGGATCTGGGCGTGCCGCTGCACTTGAACGACCTGGGTGCTGCTGAAGGTAACCAGGTGTTGATTCTGGCCGAGGTGGGCAAAGCGGTGAGCGCCGAAAGCGCTGACTATGTGTGGTACACCGCCGCACAACCGACGCAGGATCACTGCGCCAAACTGCGTCGCTAAAACACCCCTGGTAGGAGCGGGCTTGCCCCGCGATAGCGATTTGTCAGTTACATCGCATCGCGGGGCAAGCCCGCTCCCACAGAAGCCCGCTCCTACCGTTTCAACCCAGCAGTGTCCGCGGCCAGCCCAGTACTTGTTTGGGCCGTGGTGGCGCGTAGGTGCGCACTTTCGAGGTACTCAACTTCAAGCGCACCAGCGACTCGGCCAACGCCACCGCCGCCGTCACACCATCGACCACCGGCACACCAGTACGCGCCTGAATCCGTTCATCCAACCCGACCATGCCGCCGCAACCCAGGCAGATCACCTCGGCCTTGTCATGGCGTACGGCTTCCTCCGCCTGCCCCACCACCGCTTCAATGGCGCGCTCGGGATCTTCCTCAAGCTCCAGTACCGCCAGGCCACTGGCGCGCACCGAGGCACAACGACTATCCAGCCCGGCCAACTTCAGCCGGTCTTCGATCAGCGGCACGGTGCGATCCAGCGTGGTCACCACCGAGTAACGGTGCCCCAGCAACATGGCGACACTGGCCGCCGCTTCAGTGATGTCCACCACCGGCACGTTGAGCAGCTCCTGCAAGCCTTCGCGACCATGTTCGCCGTAGCCCGCCTGAATTACCGCGTCGTACGGCTGGTCGTAGCTGAGCACCCGCTCCATCACCGCAATGGCCGCCAGGTAACTCTCAAAGTTGCCCTCTACAGACTCGGCACCAAAGCGTGGCGTCAGGCCGACGATTTCAGTGCCCGGCGACGCGACGCTACGCGCCTGGCGGGCAATCGCCTCGGTGATCGACTCAGTGGTGTTGACGTTGACTACCAGAATTCTCATGCGTCAGTTCCTTGTACCTAGTGCTCAGTGCTGGGCGCTGTCGACGGCAAAGTGCTCGCCGGAACAGTCCACATAGTGTTTTTTACGGTCCGAAATCAGGTAGTACACGCCACCAGCAATGGTCGCGCCGAACAGCCAGGAGAACGGCGTCAGGTCGCTGAACGCCGGCACCAGCGCCAGCACCACCGCAGCAATGGCCGAGGGCACCAGGGCGGCGATGGCCTTGAAGTTGACTCCACGGGTGTAGTGATAGGTACCGCTGACCGCCTCGCTGTAGAGGTCGGGCACATGCACCTGGGCTTTGCGGATCAGCCAGTAGTCAACCATGATGATCCCGTACAGCGGGCCCAGCAGCGCGCCGAGGCCAGAGAGGAAGTACACGATCACCAACGGGCTGTTGTAGAGGTTCCAGGGCAGGATCAACACGGCCAAGGTGGCACTGATCAGGCCGGCACGGCGAAAGTTCAGACGGCTCGGCGCCAGGCTTGAGAGCACAAAGGCCGGGGCAACAAAGTTAGCCATGATGTTCACCGCCACGGTGACGATCAGAAACGCAAGGCAACCCAGCACCAGGAAGGTCTTGTCGGGAATCGCCGCGATGATCTGGGTCGGGCTGTCGATGACCGTGCCATCGATGCTGAACTGCGCGCCGGACAGCACAAAGCTGATCACCGCAAACACCAGGATGTTCACTGGCAGGCCCCAGAAGTTACCGACGCGGATGGTCTTGCGGCACGGCGAAGAGCGGGCGAAGTCGCAGAAGTTGAGGATCAACGTGCCGTAGATGGCCAACCACAGCGCGCCACCGGCAAACACCTGGGTCCACATCTTCGCACCCGTCAAAGGCTCACCCACCGACCAGGCCAGGTTGCCATCGACCCGCAGGTACATCCACACCGCCAGCACCAGCACAGTCGAGAGAATCACCGGGCCGGCAAACGATTCGTACTTGCGCACCATCTCCATGCCGAAAGTGAGAATCACCAGCTGCACAAACCAGATCGCCACAAAACTGGCCCAGCCCAGGCTGGACAGCCCGAGGATGGCGTTGTGGTCGTAGCTTGCCAACTGCGGCCAGATCGCCACCAGCAACACCCGCAGCACCACCGAAGCGAGGTACGTCTGAATGCCGAACCAGGCAATGGCGATGACCGCACGAATGACGGCGGGTATCTGTGCGCCGTAGATGCCAAAGCTCATGCGGCTGATCACCGGGAACGGCACCCCGGTTTTTTGCCCCATGTAGCCCGACAGGTTCATGAAGAAGTACACCAGCACCGCACCGACGGCCAGGGCCGCGAGCATCTGCCAGCCTGACAGCCCGAGCGCGAACAGGCCCATGGCAAAGGAATAGTTGGCGATGTTGTGCACATCGTTGGTCCACAAGGCAAAGATGCTGTAGCCGCCCCAACGTCGACCGGCCGCTTTGGTCGGTGCCAGGTCGGCGTTGTGCAGTTTCGGGCTTAAGCTGGCATGCCCCGACAGCGGCGCAGACAGCGCAGGGTCGGGAGACAGGTACGCGCTATCCAGAGGTTTGGAAGTATCCAATTGCATGTTCCCCGGGCTCTTGCTGCAGCGCCTGAGGCGCTGCAACACATTATTGTTGGACTTGAAGAGTTGGGACCGCTGTCGGCGCCTGGACGCCATCGCATACAAAAATTGTATGCAATCTTTGTATTACGATTTTCGAGGAACAATTTGTGTGCCAAAGAGGGATGAAATGTAGGAAACGCACACGCTACGTTTAGAGTTAAATTATTGATTTATATAATTTTAATTTTTAAGCAAGGCTCAGCCTTGAACCGATTAATCTGATCGAATGGTCAATAGTGTAAACAAAGTGTTTGGGCATAGAAGTAACAACAACGGGTAACATGCATACAGTTATCGGTACAAATGTACACACTTACACCTTCTGGTAGGAGCGGGCTTGCCCCGCGATCACATTTGCCTGACAGACCGCAATCGCGGGGCAAGCCCGCTCCTACTCACTGTCAATTTCACCCTGAAACTTTTGGTTGGCGCACATTTGCGGCATGCTTGTCCGGTCAAGGAACATCGGAGCTGGCAATGACGGAAAAACTCCCCGCATCGACCGTAGAACGCGTCTACCAGGGGGTCCATGAGGCCATTAGAAAGCGCACCCTGCGCCCCGGCATGAAACTGGGTGAGTCATCGCTTGCGGAGCTGTTCAAGGTCAGTCGCACCTCGGTGCGCGCCGCACTCAAGCAACTGGAAGGCGACGGCCTGGTCTCCACCGAACTGAACAAGGGTGCCTGGGTGTCGCTGCCCAGCGATGAAGACATCCGCTCGGTGTTCGAAACCCGGCGCCTGATTGAAATCGGCATTGTCACCGAGCTGTGCCGCCGCGCCGATAAAAGCCTGCTGCAACCCCTGCGCCTGCACGTGGCCGAAGAAGAAGCCGCCGCCGATGCTGGCGATCATGCGCGCTACGTTCACCTGCTGGGCGAATTTCACCTGCGCCTGGCCGAAGTGCTGGACAACCCGGTACTGCTTGACTGGTTCCGCAAACTGATCGAACGCGGCTCGCTGTACGCCTCGACCCTCGATGACGAACGCCATGAAGCCTGCCGTGGCAACGAGCACCTGCGCTTGATCGAGTTCCTCGAAGCCGGTGATCAAACCGCCGCCATCGACCTGGTGTGCACGCACCTGAGCGGTATCGAAGAGGCGATCCTCAAGGCGACCCATAACTTGAAAGCCGACTACCACCCGCTCAAACACCTGATCGGTGGCTAACCCCTTGGGCATTCACGAAGCCACTGCTATCGATCCCGATATTTAATTGGCCGATACCCGGCAACTTTTATAGGGTGTGCGGCCTCCCCCAAGAGGTCGTGAAATGTTTGATCGTGTGTTCGTGAATGCCGTCGCTGCCGACGGCAGTCCACTGTCTCTGGCTGTTGCCAACGGCCGTATCGTCCGCCTGGGTAGCGACACTGCTGCCATCGCTGGTGTCGAGTGCATCGACCTGGGCGGCAACCTGGTGCTGCCGGGCTTTGTCGACGGTCATATCCACCTGGACAAAAGCTTTGTCGGCGATCGCTGGCACCCGCACCAGCCAGCCGCCAGCCTGCGCGAGCGCCTGGCAATCGAGAAACGTGAACTGGCGCTGGCACCCTCCATGGTCGAGCGCGCCGACGCCCTGATCGCCCAGGCTGCCGCATTCGGCACCGTGGCCATGCGCAGCCATGTCGATGTCGATGCCACCACCGGCTTGAACAACCTGCATGCGGTGATGCAAGCGCGCGAGCAATGGCGCGGCGTTGTCGACATCGAGCTGGTGGCCTTTCCTCAGGCCGGGGTCATGTCGTGCCCGGGCACTGCCGATGTGCTGGAAGCCGCCATCCGCGACGGCGTCGAGGTAATCGGCGGTATCGACCCGACTACCCTCGATGGTGATGCCGAAGGTCAACTGAATGTAGTGTTCGGCATTGCCGAACGTCATGGCGTGAAAGTCGATATCCACCTGCACGAGCCCGGCTTGCAAGGCATCGAGCAATTGCAACGGATCGCTGCGCGCACCTGCGCCGCCGGCCTGCAGGGGCGCGTGAGTGTCAGCCATGCCTATGCACTGGGTCAGGTGCCTGACGACGTGCTTGAGCGAATTGCCGCCACCCTTGCCGAGGCCAGAGTATCGATCCTGACCAACGCCCCCGGCGATCACCCCTTCCCGCCGATTCTGCGTTTGCGTGCCGCAGGTGTGAACGTATTTGCCGGCAACGACAATATCCGCGATGCCTGGTGGCCCTACGGCAATGCCGACATGCTCCAGCGCGCCATGCTGATCGGCTACCGCTCAGGGTTCTACAGCGATGAAGACCTGAACGTTGCCTTGACCATGGCCACCTCAGCCGGTGCAGCGGTAATGGAGAAAAGCGACTACGGCCTGAAGGTTGGCAATGAAGCGACCTTTATCGTGATCAAAGCGCCCAATGCCGCAGCCGCCGTTGCCGCAGCGCCCGCCGAACGGCGCATCGTCCGCCGCGGCGAACTGCAAGCCGCAGCGCCCGGCCTGCACATCTGATACTCAACCTGTAGGAGCGGGCTTGCTGTGGGAGCGGGCTTGCCCCGCGATTGCGATTTATCAGTCACATCGCATCGCGGGGCAAGCCCGCTCCTACCCCTGCTCGCGCACCAACCAGTCCAGCAGCCATAAACCCGCCGGCCCCGGCGGGCTGAGCCGTGACCAGGCCGCATCCACGGCAATCGGTCGTGGCCAGCCGGGCAATGTCAGCTCAACCAGCTGCCCATGACCATACTGCTGCACCAGGCCGTGAGGCAGTTCAGCCCAGCCAAAGCCTTGTTCGGTCATTTCCAGCAGCAACAGGTAATCCGGCGCCGACCAGACCCGCCCTTGCGGCTTGTTTTCGCTGTCGGCGTAGGTATTGAGGTACAGCTGACGATGGCTTGCCAGGTGCGCGTGCGTCAGTTGTTGCAGCGATGCCAGCGGATGGCCGCGCGCGACAAAAATCCCCATCTGCGCCTGCTTCGGGATTCTGCGCACGGCGATGTCAGGCGGGTAATTCGTTTGCGCGGCCAGCAGCCCAAGGTGCGCGCGCCCGCTTTGTAGCAGGCCGAGCACATCGCCGCCTTCGGCAATCATGCATTCCAGTTCGATGTCCTGGTAACGCTGCTCGAACTGACGCATGACCTGATTGTCCGGGGTGAGCTGGTACATATCGGAGAGGACCAGGGTCAGGCGTGGCTCCACCTTGTCGGCCAGGCGAATGCTCAACTGGTCAAGCCGCTCGCTGGCGGCGAGGATTTCCTGAACATGCCCCAGCACCTTGCGCCCGGCTTCGGTCAACACCGGGTGACGGGCCTGGCGGTCGAACAAGCTGACGCCCAGGTCCGCCTCCAGGTTGGCGATGGCGGCACTGACGGTCGACTGGCTTTTGCGCAGTTTGCGTGCGGCCGCTGAGAACGACCCCAGGGCCACGGCTTCGACAAAGGCATGCAGAGCTTCGGGGGAATAACGCATAGGTGTATCGCTTTTATCGATGGAACCTATTTTTAACATAGGCAAAAAAACGATGACAATCGCTCCATCGAAACCAATCGTTCAGGTGATGTCATGCGTGCTTCCAACAAATCCTTCGTCGAGCGTATCGTCCACGCCGTCGGCTTCGAGGTGATCGCTGTGCTGATCTGCGCCCCCATCGGCGCCTGGTTGCTCAATCGCTCGATGCTCGAAGTCGGCACCCTGGCGGTGGTGCTGTCGACGGTGGCAATGCTCTGGAACATGCTCTACAACGCGGTGTTCGACCGGCTCTGGCCTGCCGACCGGGTGCAACGCAGCGTCAAGGTGCGGGCCCTGCACGCCGCCGGCTTCGAGACTGGCTTCGTAGTGATCGGTGTGCCAATTGCCGCACTGATGCTCAACCTGTCGCTGGTGCAGGCGTTCATGCTGGAGATCGGCTTCTTCGCCTTTATGCTGCCGTACACCATGGCCTACAACTGGGGCTACGACTTGCTGCGTCAGCGCCTGATCAGCGCCCGCAGCGAACGGCTGGAAGTGCAACAAGCGTTGCGCCGTTAAATTCACAGATTCCCGGTAGGAGCGGGCTTGCCCCGCGATTTGCGGAGTGTCAGGTAAACCGCAAATCGCGGGGCAAGCCCGCTCCTACCAGAAGGGGGGGTTGGACTCGTGAAATTTATCTGGTAGTTTTTCATGAAAATATACCAATAAAAATTCACGAGACTCCGCCATGTTCAAGCAATCCGCCCAGCATGTCGCCAGCTACTACGCCCGCAGCTACCCCGGTGCGATCCCGTTGCGCCCTACTCTGCATGAACGCCTGGATACCGAGGTGTTGATCATCGGTGCCGGGTTCAGTGGCTTGCACACTGCCCTGCGCTTGGCACTGGCGGGTAAGCGCGTGACGTTGCTGGAGGCCAGTCGCGTGGCCTGGGCAGCTTCCGGGCGCAATGGCGGGCAGGCGCTGCTGGGATGGTCGTGTGACATGCCGCCACTGGAAAAAGCGCTGGGCCAGGAAGGCGCCCGACGTCTGTGGGACAGCATGTGCTGGGCCGCCAGTGAAATGCGCGCACTGCCCGAGCGTCATGGCTTCGACATCGATTACCGCCCCGGCAGCCTGTGGACTGCCGTGTTGCCACGCCGGGTCAAGCTGCTGCGCGACGCGCAACGTGAGGCCAGCGAAAAGTGGGGCTACCACAAACTACAGCTGATCGAACGTGAGGCCATGCCTGAATGGATCGACAGCCCGCGCTACCAGGCCGCACTCTACGACCCGGAAGGCGCGCACCTGAACCCGCTGAAACTGGCCCAAGGCCTGGCAGCCACGATCGAAGAAGCCGGCGGACGCCTGTACGAGCAGACCCGCGTACTCAATTACCGCGAGACAGCGAACGGTTTCATCGCCCGCACCGAACACGGCGAAGTGCGCAGTGATGTACTGGTGCTGGCCTGCAATGCCTACATCGACAAGCTCGACCGTCAGTTATCACGTCGCCTGCTGCCCGTGGGCTCCTACCAGGTCGCCACCGCACCGCTGGACCCAGCCCTGGCTCGCTCGCTACTACCGCGCAACAGCTGCGTGATCGACAATCAGTTCGTCCCCGACTACTTCCGCCTGACCCCGGATCACCGCCTGTTGTTCGGCGGCGGCTGCACCTACCTCGGTGGCCTTCCCGCCGATGTCGCCGCAGCTACCCGCCCGGTGTTGGAGCGCGCCTTCCCGCAACTGCGCGGCGTGGCCATCGAGCATGCCTGGGGCGGGCACCTGGATTGCAGCCTGCGACGTACCCCCGACATCGGCTGCAGCGGCCAGCGCTACTGGTTGCAGGGCTTTTCCGGGCATGGCGTACTGCCGACCCTGGCCGGCGCCCGTGCGGTCAGCGATGCCATTCTCGGCGACACCGATTTGCTGGCGTTGTACCAAGCCATCGACAACGGCCGTTTCCCCGGCGGCGACTTGCTCGCCGCGCCGCTGGAAGCCGCCGCCAAGGCCTGGTACCGCTTGCGCGACACTATTTGAGAGGACAACCCATGGACATGCAGGACGAAATCGAAGGCCTGGCGATCCTGATCCGCGACTTGCGCAAACACCGCAACCTGACCCTGGGCGAACTGGCCCAGCGCATCGATCGCTCGGTCGGTTTCCTCTCCCAGGTCGAGCGCGGCCTCTCGCGCCCCACCGTGGCCGACCTGACCGCCATCAGCGAAACCCTCGATGTGCCGACCACCTACTTCTACAACCTGAGCAAACCGCGCGAAGTGGACTGGGTCACCCGGCCGGGTGAACGGCGCACGCTGTACTACGCCGGCGGCATCACTGACGTGCTGGTCTCGCCCAAACTCACCGGTAGTTTTTCCATGCTCGAAAGCCATTTGGCACCCGGCGCCACCAGCGGCGAAGGCCACTTGAACGACAGCTCGGAACAAGGCGGATTCGTCCTCGAAGGGCAACTGAGCCTATGGCTCGATGACAGTGAAGCACCGGTCACCCTCGGCCCTAACGACAGCTTTCAGCTACCGCCACACAGCCAGTTTCGCTACGCCAACCTCACCGAGCAGCCAACACGGGTGCTCTGGGTATTCCGTTGAACCACGCTGCAGGATTGCAATCGATGACAACAACAAAAAGCTTTCCCGATCTGCTCACTGAAGTTCGTGACTTTCGCACTCGCTTCCCCGAGGTGCGCTATGTCGATTTGATCAGCCTGGACATCCCCGGGCACTTCTACGGCAAACGCTACCCCATCGACATGCTCGAAAAAGTCGCCGCCGGCAGCCCCCTGAAACTGCCGCAGAACTGTGTGTTGCTGGGTGTCCAGGGCGGGCTGTTCCCGATTGGTGACTATTGCTTCCATGACGGCGACCCGGATGCACCTCGGCGCCTGATCCCCGGCACCCTCAAACCGGTGCGTTGGGAAAACCAGCCGCTGGGGCAAATGCTGATCAGCTCCGACGGCACCGAGGCGCCCATCGAATTCGAACCCCGCGAAGTGCTCGCCCAGGTACTGCAACGCCTGGAGCGTCGCGGCATTCGCCCGGTGGTGGCGTTCGAGCTGGAGTTCTACCTGTTCGACCGTGCCCTCAAGGAAGGCCTGCCGCAGTTCCCCCGCGACCCGTTCAGTGACGACGCCGACGACCAACCGAACATGCACATCGAGCGCCTGTCGCGTTACTCCGACGTGCTGCGCGACATGGTCGAGGCCGCCAATGAACAAGGCGTGGATGCCAACGTCATCACCGCCGAACTGGGCCCCGGGCAATTCGAGATCAACTTTGGCCACTGCGACGACGGCCTGCGCGCGGCCGACTGGGCGGCGCTGTTCTGCCGCAGCACCCGTGGCGTTGCGCTCAAACACGGCATGCGCGCCAGTTTCATGAGCAAACCGTACCTGGAGGCACCGGGCAGCGGCATGCACGTGCATGTCAGCCTGTACGACCGCGATGGCAACAACCTGCTCGCCGCCGATGAACAGCGACCGTTGCGCCATGCCGTGGCCGGCTGCCTGGAACTGCTGCCGCACTGCATGCCGATCTTCGCTGCCAACCACAACGCCATGCGTCGCTATGGCGCCATGGTCAATGCCGCCAGCCGCGCCAGTTGGGGGTTCGAAGACCGTGATGCATGCATCCGCATCCCCGAATCCGACCCGCGCAACCTGCGCATCGAACACCGCCTGGCCGGTGCTGACGCCAACCCGTATCTGGTGCTGGCGGCGATTCTCAGCGGCATGGAGCACGGCCTTGATGCTGCCCGAGAACCCATTGCCCCGCTCAACGAAGACCGCAGCAGCGGCATCGACTTCCCCAAAGACATGCTCACTGCGGTCAGCGCCATGCGCCATCACCCGGTAGTCAACCAGCAGTTGGGCAGTGAATTTGTCATGGTCTACTGCGAAAACAAACGCCAAGACCACCTGGCCTTTATGCAAGACATCAGCGCCCGGGAGTACCGCTGGTTCCTCTAACACAACACCGGTAGGAGCGGGCTTGCCCCGCGACAGCGATTCCCCAGACACATCGCTATCGCGGGGCAAGCCCGCTCCCACCGAATGGAGTAGGCTTTGCGTCTACCACTCTTTTGCGTAGACAAGGAGACATGCTCACTGCAGTCAACGCCATGCGCCTTCACCCGGTAGTCAACCAGCAGTTGGGCAGTGAATTTGTCATGGTCTACTGCGAGAACAAACGCCAAGACCACCTGGCCTTCCTGCAAGACATCAGTGGGAGCGGGCTTGCCCCGCGACAGCGATTCCCCAGACACATCGCTATCGCGGGGCAAGCCCGCTCCTACCGAATGGAGTAGGCTTTGCGTCTACCACTCTTTTGCGTAGACAAGGAGACATGCTCACTACAGTCAGCGCCATGCGCCATCACCCGGTAGTCAACCAGCAGCTGGGCAGTGATTTTGTCATGGTCTACTGTGAGAACAAACGCCAAGACCACCTGGCCTTCCTGCAAGACATCAGTGGGAGCGGGCTTGCCCCGCGACAGCGATTCCCCAGACACATCGCTATCGCGGGGCAAGCCCGCTCCTACCGAATGGAGTAGGCTTTGCGTCTACCACTCTTTTGCGTAGACAAGGAGATTCGCCGCATGAGCAAAGCCCCCTACACACCGCCCAAGGTCTGGACCCACGACGCCCCCTCCGGTGGTGAATTCGCCAACATCAACCGCCCGGTAGCCGGCCCCACCCACGACAAAGTGCTGCCGGTCGGCAAACACCCGTTGCAGCTGTATTCCCTGGCCACCCCCAATGGTGTGAAGGTCACCGTGCTGCTCGAAGAGTTGCTGGCACTCGGTGTGACCGGCGCTGAATACGACGCCTGGCTGATCCGCATTGGCGAGGGCGACCAGTTCTCCAGCGGCTTCGTCGACATCAACCCCAACTCGAAGATTCCGGCGTTACTCGACCGCAGCGTAGAACCAGCCATTCGCGTGTTCGAATCCGGCTCGATCCTGCTGTACCTGGCAGAGAAATTCGGCCACTTCCTGCCCACCGATCCCGCCGGGCGCACAGAAACCTTGAACTGGCTGTTCTGGCAAATGGGATCAGCGCCGTATCTGGGCGGTGGTTTCGGGCATTTCTATGCTTACGCGCCAGAAAAGTTCGAATACCCAATCAACCGCTTCACCATGGAAGCAAAACGCCAACTCGATGTGCTCGACCGCCGTCTCAGCGAAAGCCCGTACCTGGCCGGCGACAACTACACCATCGCCGACATCGCCGTTTGGCCCTGGTACGGCCAATTGGTACTGGGCAACCTGTATTCGGCAGGTGAGTTCCTCAACGTGCAGCAATACACCCATGTACAGCGCTGGGCACAAACCATCGCCAAACGGCCTGCCGTCTTGCGTGGGCAGCGGGTCAACCGTACCTGGGGAGAGGAAGCCAATCAGGTACCGGAGCGGCATCAGGCGTCGGATCTGGACTGACGCCAAGGCGGGTTCGGGGAACGGTTCGCCCATCACCAATGATGGGGGACTGCCCCCACTCGCCGGCTACACCGGCCTTTCGGCCGTCTCGAAAGCCTTCAGCAAACCATTGAAAATCTGCAGCTTTTCCCTTTAGCGCACTCGTTTCTCGAGGTTGGTGCGGTTTTTGCCCCATGCCATCACAGAATGGCAAATTGATATTTATTTGGGCACAACCGAAGCCACCGAACAGGCAGGAATGAGGTAAACGCTATGTACACACACACTGCGCAGCGCCGATCGACCCTCCACCTTTTCCAGCTTTCAGGTGTTGCGTCTGCACTGCTGGTGGCCTTCAGCATTGGCAACGCCAGTGCTGCACCGATAGACGACACCACTCCGCCGTCTCCAACCGACCCCTCAGCCTTCACCCCTCACCCCAACGACCCGCTGGCGCAGCAGCAAGCACTGGATGCCTTGAAGCTGCTGCCCGAGGGCAACCACGGGGCACTCGCCCTGCCCAACGGCACCTACGGTGATCGCACCACACCGCGTACGGAGAACGTTCTGCAGCCTGCTCAGCAGACGTCCTTCAACTACCCCACCAATGGCCTGGCCAGCCCGTTGTTTGGTGCCCAGCCGTTCACGCAGCAAATGCTGCTGTACGAAGAATTCGGCCCGGAAAAACTCGACCCCACGGTTGAAGCAGGCACGCTGCCTTTCCCTGTACCCACCATCGGCCCGGCCCCCGAGCAAGACCCCACCAGCGTTGCTCGCAGCGGCCCCACCGGCGCCGCGCTGGAAACCTTTCTGCGCCAACCCGGGCTGTTGCCGTTCCCGACCCAGTACGCCAACGTCCTCGACCGCAACCCGTGGAAAGCGCAAATCGAAACGTTCCTCAACCGCCAACCGGTGGGTTCACCGGCCGAGGGGCGGCCACCGGGAAAAGGCTGGTCGCATCAACGCTGGAACGAGTTCTACCCACAGGCGGCGATCAAAACCGCGCAGGCCGGTGCGCGGGTCAATCAGGGCCTGCGTGACAACCGACAAATGCATGGCTATGCCAAAGGCGAGTTCGGCCCCGGCGGCCTGTACCACAACACCGCCGGTATCCCTGCCACGGAAGGTACGGCCAAAGGCATCGGTATTCGTTTTCACCCGAACATGCCGATCCAGAACCACAACTCGTTGTGGACCTTCGACGGTACGCTGCCACCGAAATTGCTGATGGCCCGCTACGGCCAGCCAATGCTGATGCGCCATTACAACGCCCTGCCCATCGACCCGGCAGCCAATGGCGGTTTTGGCCTGCACACCCTCAGCACCCACGAACACAACGGCCATAACCCGGCAGAAAGTGACGGCTACACCAACGCCTTCTTCTTCCCCGGTCAGTACTACGACTACCGCTGGCCGATACAACTGGCTGGCTACGACTCGATCAACACCAAAGCCGAAGACCCGAGGGCCGCCTTTCCCTGCGCCGAGGGGGAAACCCTGTGGGTCAACGACGCCACCCCCGGGCTCAAGACCTGCCAGAACGGCAGCATCAAAGTGCGCGGTGACTGGCGCGAGACCATGAGCACCCACTGGTTCCACGACCATATGCTCGATTTCACCGCGCACAACGTCTACAAGGGCAACGCGGCGATGATGAACTATTACAGCGCCCTCGACCGCGGCAACGAAGCCCTCGAAGACGGTGTCAACCTGCGCTTGCCCAGCGGCTCGGCGTTGCCGTGGGGCAACCGCGACTACGACGTCAACCTGACCTTTGCCGACAAGGCCTGGGATCAGAGCGGCCAGCTGTGGTTCAACCCGTTCAACATCGATGGCTTCATCGGTGACCAGATGATGGTCAACTGGTTGTACAAACCCTACTTCGACGTGCGCGCCCGCAGCTATCGCCTGCGTATCCTCAATGGCTCGGTGTCGCGCTACATGAAGATCGCCGTGGTGCGCGAAGTGCGCGGCACGGGTGGGGAGTTCCGTGGCCCGCAAGGTTCCGGGGTGTCGTACAACCGCGTACCGTTCCACATGATCGGCAACGACGGCAACATCATGGAACACGCCATCCCCTTCGATGGCAGCATGGACCTCAACGGCAACGGCGACCTCAAGGACGACAACGGCATCATGCCCACCCTGGCCATCGCCGAGCGCTACGACATCATCATCAACTTCGCCAAACACGGGATTCAACCCGGCGACAAGATCTTCTTCGTCAACCTCATGGAGCACGACACCGGCAAAGGCCCGAGCGAAGAGGCCGTGTCACTGGCCGATGTGCTGTCGGAGAATTACAAAGCGGTCATCGACCAGACCAGCAAAGGCCCCCGCTGGCGCGATGGCGACCCGGTGGTCGGCAAGTTCCTGCAGTTCAACGTCAAGCCTTACAGCGGTACCGATCAGAGCATGGACCCGGTGGCCTATGAACCGGCCAAACCGGGTAAAGCCGCCGGCAAGAAAATGATCCCGCTGACCATCGACCGTAACGATCAGGCCATGCTGGCCAAGCTCAAGCAGGTACGCCACCGCAGCTTCGAATTCGGCCGCTCCGACGGCACCGACACCGCACCCTGGACCATCAAAACCGACGGGGGTTTCGGCTACTCCATGGACCCACGGCGGATCACCGCCGCACCGCAACTGGCCACCGGCCCGACCGACGCCGGATACGCCGGTGACGGCACCCTCGAAGTGTGGAAGATCAAAAACGGCGGCAATGGCTGGAGCCACCCAGTGCATGTGCACTTCGAAGAAGGGGTCATCCTCAACCGCGACGGCAAGGCCCCGCCGGAATGGGAAAAATGGGCGCGTAAAGACCTCTACCGTGTAGGGCCGGAAGTGGACAGTTCCGAAGAAGTGGAAATGGCAATCCGCTTCCGCGAATTCGCCGGTACCTTCATGGAGCACTGTCACAACACCCAGCACGAAGACAACTCCATGCTGCTGCGTTTCGACCTTGAGCATCCGGGCCAGTTCGAGCTGATGCCTTCACCGATGCCCACCTGGGACGGCGTGACCTACATCAGCTCTGCCGCGCTGCCAGGCTTCCGTGATGAAAACGCTGGAGGGCCGGATGACGGTGACGACGAGGACAACCAACTGCCAGTGGCCAGAGACGACAGCGGCGCGACCAAAGCCGGCGTGCCGATCACCCTCAACGTACTGGCCAACGACAGCGACCCTGATGGAGACGTACCGCTGAGCGTGGTCAGCCTCGGGCAGCCGGACTCCGGCCAGGGCAGCGTCAGCAGCAACGGCACCCAGGTGACCTTCATCCCGCCCGCGACGGTCAACGAAGCCTACAGCGCGAACTTTGAATACAAGGTCAAAGATGCGCGCGGCGCTGTGTCGAAACTGGCAGCCAACGTCAGCGTAGCCGTGACGCCAACGGCGGTGGAGGTTGATCAGAACCTGAAGGTCACCAGCGCCACCGTCACCGTGCGCAGCAACAGCCGCTATGCCTGGGAGCTTTCGGGCACCAGTGCGCTGAAAGTCGGCGACACCCTGACGGTCACGGCCACAGGCAGCAACGGCACGCTGAACCTGGGCACCGCAACGGTGATGTCCGGTGGCAACTGGCGGTTGTCGGCCACCACCACCGGCAGCGGCCCTGCACCAAGCCCGACGGTGACCATCAAACCGGCCAATGGCAAGGCGATCACCGTGCCTTTAACCGTGCGCTGAAACCATGAACAAAGCGGTTCAGGAGGTCAATCACATGGGCTGGAAAACCTGGATGGCACTTGGCCAAGCGCTGCTCTTGAGTTGCGAGGTGGCGCTGGCAGCCGTGGGCGAAAACCAACCGGCGCAACCTTGGGGGCAGGACTACTTTCCCAACACGCCGCTGATCAACCAGGAGGGTCAGACGCTGCGTTTTTTCGATGACCTGATCAAAGACAAGGTGGTGGCGATCAACTTCATCTTCACCACCTGTACCGACTCCTGCCCCCTGGAAACCGCGCGCCTGCGCCAAGTGCAGAAACTGCTGGGCGATCGAGTCGGCCGCGATGTGTTTTTCTATTCCATCAGCATCGACCCGCAAACCGATACCCCAGAGGCGCTCAAACACTATGCAGAGAAGTTCAAGATCGGCCCCGGTTGGCAGTTTCTGACCGGCAACAAAGACGACATTACCGAGTTGCGGCAAAAACTCGGCCTGTTCATCAAGGGCGTCGATGACGGCCAGACCAAAGACCATAACCTGAGCCTGATCATCGGCAATCAAAGCACCGGCCGCTGGATGAAAGCCTCGCCCATGGAAAACCCTTATGTGCTGGCTGACCGCCTGGGCCAAAGCCTGCACAACTGGAAACTGGCCAGCGCCAACACCAACGATTACGCCAGCGCACCGACCGTGCGTCAGCCCAGCGTGGGTGAACAGATCTACCGCACCCGCTGCGCCTCCTGCCACACCCTGGGCGACACCGAACACGCCGGGATGCGCAACATCGGCCCGGATTTACTCGGCGTCACCCGGCAACGCGACCGCGCCTGGCTGACGCGCTGGATCAAAGAGCCCAACGTCATGCTGGAAGAAAAGGACCCACTGGCCCTGCAGCTGTATGAACAATACAACCGCCTGGCCATGCCCAACCTGCGCTTGGGCGAGGTCGAGATATCAGCCTTGCTGAGCTACCTCGACGAAGAGACCGAGCGCTTGCAGCAGCAAGTGCCGATCACCACGTCACAAACCGGCAGCTAATGAAGGAGTTCACCTCATGATTGCTCGATACCTGGCGTTAAGCGCCCTGCTCGCCTGCAGCACTGCAAGCCTGGCCGATGAATACCAGGTCGGTGAACTGCTGATCAGCCAGCCGTGGTCACGTGAGCTGCCGGCTGAACTGCCGGGCGGCTCGGCCTATTTCAGCGTGCACAATCAGGGCAACCAGGCCGATCGGCTGATTGCCGTCAGCAGCCCGCGCGCGAAGAAGTCCACACTGCATACCCAGGCTGTCAGCGACGGCATGCTGCGCATGCAGCACCTGACGGCCATGGACATTCCGGCCCACAGCGTAGTGACGTTCAAACCCGGCGCCGACCACGTGATGCTGTCGGGCATGGAGCAACCGCTTAAAGCCGGTGAACAGTTCCCGCTGACCCTGCAGTTCGAAAAGGCTGGCACCGTTGAAGTGCTGGTCAGTGTGCAGCCGGTCGATGCACAGTCCAGTAACGCCAGCGCGCATATGCACTGATTGCTCGGTGCCCCGTAAGCGGGGCATTACATTCCCAACAGGCAAGCAGCCCAATACACACCAATCACCAACTGCACTGCGAACGCGGCGAACCTGCAGAACACAGCGATAACGCTTTGCGAGGCCAGGTGAATACACGACTGAAGCAACCGTGCCGCGAGAAAGGCATAGGCTAACGGATCGGTGACGGCGCTTTGATCGGTCAGCAAGGCAAGCGCCAGCAAGCCGCCGAAAATCGGCAGCCCTTCCACGCAATTAGCGTGAGCCCGCGCCAGGCGCTGCATGAAGGGCGACAGATTGGCATTATCCGGGGTGAACTGATTGGCCGGCATGCCCTTGAACATCACGAGATACCCGCGCAGCAGTTCCATCAGTACCAGCAGCGCCAAGGCCCAGGCGATAAAGCCGGCCAATGTGATTGCACTTGGACTGGTCATCTGACACCCCTCCCTCAACCTCATCACTGCCGGTCGCGCCAGTGATCCGAGTCGTAGACATAACTGTCGCCAAGAATACTGTCGTAACGAATCAATAGACGTAGCCGCGCCTTGGCAATAGCCATGATCACCGCAGGCTCATGGTTCTCGGGCACAAAGGTGATGGTAGTGAACTTTTTTCCCGGCGGAATGAATTCGCCGACGATAAACAACTCGGCGCGTTGCTCGTAAGGCATATCGCCGAGCAACATTTTGCTGGCCGCTTCCAACAGGTCCGGCCCCTCGCCCGGCACGTGCTGACCATCGACCCAGAGGTTGACCTCTCGAATGATGGCTGGCCCCAGACCATTGTTTTCCAGGGTGTAGCAATAGGAGCGTGCCTTCACATCAGTGCTGTTCCACGCCGACAGATGCGGCGTCGCCATACGCCGGTTGTGCAGTTCGTGCAGTTTGATCTGCCGTGCGCTGAAACGCACAGCGATACAGGCCACCAACACCGAGGCAAACGCAGCGAAAGCCGTCAACAGCGTTGACAGCTCGGACAGCCAGCCTTCCTGGGCCGTTACGACGTACACCACATAATCCTGTAAAGGTTCCATGTGGGTCATCCCGGCGCTTCAATACCGCCATTGGTTAGAACTGTAGCGAGCTTGTGACACGCTCCATCATTGGCCGCCAGGTCGCATCGCTGTCGGCACTCCACGACATCGTCACATGCACTGAACGATCGGCCAGCGGAATCTGTAACTGCACAACCTCCCAGTTTTCCCCTGCTCCGTCAGCGCCAGCACGCAAATAGCCAAGCCTTAGTGCCGGATGGCCGGAAACCGATACCACAGCCGGTTCACGCATGCTGACAACATTCGGCCCTTTCTCTTTTTCAACTGACTTCATGCCCTGAAAAAACGCGTCGTTGAGTTTCGCCAGCGCCTCGGGTTTCAGGGTTTGCAGGCGGGCGGGCGTCAGCTTCGACACAGGCCCGAGCCTGAGACGAAGAAGCGCGCCTTTGGGGACTGAATGCCCGATCAGCAGCGTGGCGCGTTTACTCGCCGCCTCGGCGACGGAAAAACCTGGGCCTTGGTCGGGAGTCTGCACTGACCACTGCGCCGGGACTTGCAACGAAATTCCGCTGGGAAGTTTCAGTCGCTTGAACTCCTCGGCAACGCTCACAGTTGAAACAGCTGCCAAAGCAGAGGCAAAGAAGACAACGGCCGATAGCCGCTTGCACTGGTTCAATTCAATCATGCCCCTTGCCTCCACCTGCCTGAAGAGGATGCAGTGCAGTGTAGACAAACCACCTAGCGGATGCGGGTTTGCTGTAGGAGCGGGCTTGCCCCGCGATGCGATGTGGCTGACAACCTGCAATCGCGGGGCAAGCCCGCTCCCACCGCTGAACTTGTTTTTTTTGATTAAACAACTTGATTTAAATCTACATTGCAGTCTACATTGCACACAAAACGAAGACGCACTGGAGATTCAAATGGGCTCTGTACAATTCATTCACGGTGACGATGGCGAAGCGGTATTTGCAGTTCTGCCAATCAGTATGTATCGCGCACTGATGGCTGGCGGCGTGCGGTCAGAGGCTTCGGCCTCATCACATCCGCTTCTGAATGAGGATCAGACCATGATCAAACTGCCGTACGGTGGCCCTAACGCTTATCTCCATGTGCCGGACCTGCTCGCTTACCTGAAAGCGCACGGCATCAAACACCTGGCAATCAACCAGCGCGCACAAACGTTGGATAAGTTTGCCAAGGAGCAATTGATGACGCTCGATCCGATCATCCGTCGCGAGTTTCTTGGCGACCTTCGCTACAAAAACACCATGCAAGCCACCACCGAAGTCGTCGATGCGCTGGTCGCGACCGGTCACTTCCGCCGCATCAAACAGCGCTACGAAGGCCTGTTCATCCGAGCGGTCAATGCGCTTGAAGTAGTCGAGTAAACACCTGCAGGCCTCCCCTGGGAGGCCTGCACCCGGTAGGAGCGGGCTTGCCCCGCGATCACCAGCAGCATCAACAAAACAGCGACTGGCTGAACCGCTCAGCCAAGGTCCAGAACAGCAAATTCGCCGCGCAGAACCGCGATAACGTGATCAATGGATGGGCCTTGTATCGCCGGTGGATCAAGACGCTCACAAAACTCCCGCCAGACAAACAGCGTCAGTTCTGCACCATCGGTCTGCGCCAGGCTCGTGTCGGGTGCGCCAAAGGCTTGCAGCACTCTGTACCTATCATCGTTCCAGAACATTGCCTCGACCCAAGGGTAAATCGGGATGAAATGGAAATGGATGGAGTACCCGGCTTCATGACCGAAACGGCCAATGTACAGCCGCTTGGGTTGCAGGTGCACTTCGATGGCTGCCTGGATCCTCGCTTGCAGCACACCCAACTGCGCCAGTGCTTCGTCAGGCAGCGCCGTCAAAGCGTTTGTCATCACTTTGGAACTGAGCATCAGATAACCGGGCAGCGCACTGTTCATTCGGTGGTTGACCACCCAATGGGTGGTTTCATGAATGATGAAGCGAGGCGATATGTCCATATTGCAGCCTTGAGTGAAGTCGGCCAGAGGGTAACACTTAAGGCCAGATGGCATGTTGGCTTGCCCTGCGATCTGGTGCGAAGCGGCAGCAATTCAGTCGCTTCGGTATGTCAGCTGCCTTGCAAGCAGCTGTTTTTACGGCCGCTGCGCAGCCGATCGCGGGGCAAGCCCGCTCCCACTGTAGCGCGTCGAAATCCTCTGCCTCTTGAGTTCCACCCCGAACTACGCCAACCAGCCCATCGGCGCTATGTGCGAGTGCCGCTGGGCTGGTGGTGGTGGTGCTGTTCAGGCAACTTTAAATTGTCATGTAGTATGCCCCCTCTTCCAACTCTCTTTGAATGTGAAACATGGATCTGCACTCAGTTTTGGCTTTTACCCTGGTTGCAGCGATCGCCATCGCCAGCCCGGGCCCTGCTACCGTGGTGGCAATCAACAACAGCCTGGCCTACGGCCCGCGTTACGCCGTTTGGTCATCCTTTGGTAATGCGTGTGGGCTGTTTTGCTTGTCCGCCGCGGCGATGTCGGGCATGGGCGCCTTACTTGCCAGTTCCGAGTGGATGTTCAATGCGGTGAAAATTCTGGGCGCGGGATATCTGTTTTATCTGGGTGCAAAGCAGTTGTTCAGCAAAGGCTCTTTCCTCGCGCAGGACGCGCAGCCAGATGGAACAACGGCCGTCGCACCGTCACGGATGAAACTCTACAAGTCAGCATTTCTGACGGCTGTCACCAATCCCAAGGCGACGATGTTCTTTACCGCCCTGTTCCCGCAGTTCATTGACCAGGGTGCGGCCCTGCTGCCGCAGTTCCTGATACTCACGTCGATCTTCATGGGGTTGTCGTTGACGTCATTGAGCCTGTATGCCGCTGCTGCGAGCCAGGTCAAAGGCCTGCTCAGACGTCCGGCATTTTCGCTGTGGGTCAGCAGACTGGTGGGTTCGACCTTCATTTGCTTCGGCGCGGCAATTCTCGCGATGCGCCGGCCAGCGGTTTGAGATGATCCGCAGGGCTTGAGTTAAAAATCAGCTCATACCGAATACACCTGAAAGGGCTGCCACATGGCAGCCCTTTCAGGTGTTGGTAATCACTGAGGCGCAACCCGGTCAGGCGCTACCCTTGGCCTGTTGTTCCAGGTGCACCTGCAATGTCGGATCGATTTGCAGTGCGCTGGCCAGTTCGTCCAGATAGGCCCGTTCTGCATCTTGCTGATCATCCACCAGCATCACGCTGGCCAGGTACATTTCCGCAGCCATGGCCGGGTCTTGGGCCGACTGAGCCACCTCGGCAGCATCGAGTGGTTTGCTGACCTCTTCATCCAGCCATTGTTGCAGTTGTGGATCGTTGGTTTGACGTTTGATTTCAGCGTAGATCAACTGTTCTTCTTGCTTGTCGATGCGACCGTCAGCCTTGGCCGCCGCAATCAGCGCGCTCAGGATGGCATGGCTGTGATCCTCGGCCTCGGGGCCGGACAATTGGTCGACAGTACGCACCGCTTGTTGCGGGGCTGCCGCCTGGCTGCGCTGCCAGCTTTGATAGGCCTGGAACGCCATCATGCCCAACGACGCCAGCGCCGCATAATTAGTGCCACCGGCGGAGCGCCCCTGGGTATAGCCGCCAGCGCTGCCACCACCGCCGCCACCCAACAGGCCGCCGAGTAAACCGCCAAGGCCAGCACCGCCACCTGCTGCACTGCCGCCGCCAAGCAGGCCACCCAACAAGCCGCCCAAACCGCCCAGGCCGTCTTGCGATGACATGCCGCTGCTCCCTTGTTGCGCTTGCGAGCCCTGCCCGGCCCGAAGTAACTGCTCGAGTAAATCACTGGTATTCATGGCACCGCCCTCGTCGGTAATCGTTGCCCAGACACGCAACGATAGCCCCCTCAAGGCGATCCGCCATGACCGTCTGGCAGACGGGAAATCCCAGGCTTACCCGGCAGGCAGGTTTATGTAAGCATACCCACCCTGCCCTGCCCCCTAAGAGGCTGTATGTCGATTTTCACCAAAAGAACCCTGACACTGACCCTGGCCGTCGTCGGCCTGTTGGGCCTGTCGAATCTGCATGCTGCCAGTAAACCCACAGCCACGCCGAAACCTGAAGTCAAGGTCGCGGTGCTCGGCGGCAAGTTCAGCTTCAGCCTGCCGGCAGGCTTCATCGCCAGCCCTCTGAGCGCCGATGAACAGAGCAACGAAGGTGCCGACGCCGTGGGTACCCTGTATGCCAATGCGCAGGAAAAACGCGTGGTCATGGTGGTCGAAAAGCCGCTACCCGAAGCTTCTCGCCCCGGCGACAACGACGATGCCTTCCTTGACGGCGCCGTCAGTGGATTTGTCGACCGCCAGAGCGCCGGGCTGCCGGACTTTCGACAAACCGGCGAATCGCGCCTTAGCCGCAACGGCCTTGGCGTGCGACAAATCGACAGTACGGCGACCCTGGGCGGCGGCAAAACGTTGAACAGTACCTTTATCGCAGGCTCCGGCGATCGCATGGCCGTCATCCAGATCATTTCCCGCGCCGACGACGCCAGTGGTCATGCTGCGTTGGTTAAGCGCATCGCGGGTGAATCCTCAATGCCGATTTCGGAAACGCCCAAAAAACACGGTAAATAGCATCCAGGCCCCTGCGGGCTGCCGCAGCTTTTCGGTCAGCTGCTGCTCCAACCTGTCGCCATCAATCGTGCTGACGAAACTCAGTTGGTGCCATTTCATACCATCGACGAAACGCTCGCACGAAACTGGACTGATCGTGGTACCCGAGATGATCCGCAACCTCTGCGATCGTCAGTGTTTCGTCCTTGAGCAGGTCTATCGCCAGGTAACGGCGATGGGTTTCGACAATGGAACTGAAACTCCACCCCTCGCGTGACAGCGAGCGATGAAGGGTACGCGGGGTGATGTGCAAACGCTCGGCCACCGTCTCAAGTGTCAGCTCGCCTCGCAAGCCGGTGAGCACTGAGGCGGCCACCTGCTCAAGGTGGGTCGTGGGAAGATCACGCTCGCAATAGTCTTGCAATGCTCGCATCAGCGCCGCGCGCACTGCCGGAACACCTGCTTCACGTGGTGTTCGCAACGCTTCGACATCCAGGACCAACAGGTCCCGAGCGCTTTCAAAGTGCACCGGCATTCGCGCCATTTGCAGCCAGGGTTGCGGATCGGACGGGCGCTGCCTGCGCAAATGCACCTCGCACAGTGCTGGCGGAGCGCCAGGCAGGCTGCGCAGATACTGGATGTGTTGCGCTACCCAGTAATCTGCTTCTTCTGCTGCCGGACGCAAGCCGAAGCTCGGCAGTATTTCGATTTGCAGCAGTCCATCAGACGCAGAAAAATGCAACGCCATATGCCCCGCAATCACCGGCCAGAACCGCTGCATGCACTCAAGCGCCTCCAGGCGGCTGGGCAGCAGTTGCATCAGATAGCTGAGGCCTTGCATTTGGGCCGGGCCACCTTGCTTGCCCACCTCCAGACCGATTGCCTCGTCATTGCTCAGCGCGGATACGACTTCCCAGAATCGCCGGGCAAGAAACGCAGGCAACCGCAGATTCGGCTGGCGCAGCCGGACAAGACTGACGCCCCACTCCGTTTCCAGGCGCGCCATGTCCATGCCAAGGCAATCCAGCGTCTGAACCCAAGTCGAGAAGATTGAGGCGCACAGCGATGCGGTGTGCCGATCTGACTCAACGGCGGCTTCCTGCCCTCGAATGACGCTTTGCATACCGTTCTCCACAATTTCCTTCGTGAAAGGCAACCATACAGTCGGATCGAAAATGGTAAGGTCAGCGGTACCTAGGCACCGGACTGACAATAATGAACCGGCCCAAGCTACCGATCGACTCAATTCAGATTGAAGCGTCGGCTTTCAACACGCATTCTCCTACTTACAATCATGATCTTGCGCGCCTAGATGATAACGCCTTCCTCTCTCCCGCCTACGACGCTGGCAACCGTAGCCCGGACTATTGCAACGACCCTGCAACAATCCTATGGCGTGGATCCGTTACCTGTTCTCAAAAGCGTCGGCATCGATCCTGCGGTGATTCATGACAGCGGCTTGCGGTTATCCATAACCACGCTCGGTCCCCTGTGGCGTCATTGCGTAGCGATCACAGGCGATGAAGCTTTTGGGCTGCGCGTTGCCCGCTATCTGAAACCAGCCAGCTTGTATGGCGTCGATCTTGCTCTGTTCGTTTGTACAACGCTTGAAGAAGCGGCAGAGCGACTCGTGCAGTTGTTGAACGTACTCAGTACTGTCAGCCAACCGGTATTGGTCGAGGACCAGGCCGGCGATTGGCGACTGGAGTTCCACCTTAATGAGGGCATTCGACCGGAAGCGGCAGCGAGCGATTGTTTCATTTATGCCCAGATCCTCCTGTTCGAGCGCCTCTGTGGAAAACAGCCCGACCAGTTTCTTCGCCAGGTGGAAATGCGCAGAGCGCCCCCGCAGGATGCGACAAAGTGGCAAGTGATGGGATCGAAGGTTTTGTTCGCCCAACCTATCGGCGCGCTGGTATTTCGCCGAGAAGCCTTCGCCTTTCTGCTACCGGGTACCAATCCAAATCTACAGGCGCAGATTGAGCAACCCATCCTGCAGTACCTGATTCAAAATGGAATGCCGCTGCCACTTGGAAGCCTGCGTGCCCAACTCGCGGGAATGCTCATGAACAATCCCACACTTGCAGGGCTCGCAGCTTACCTTGGCCTGTCCGATCGACAACTACAGGGCATGCTGCGCAAACAGCAGATGACCTTTAGCACCTTGCTTGATCAAACGCGCGAAGCCCAAGTGCTTGTGATGCTGAGCATTCCTGAGCTGTCCTTGAAAGAGATTGCCCAGCGCGTCGGTTTCAGCAAAGCCGACCACCTGATTCGCGCCTTCCGTCGCTGGCAAGGCATGCCTCCGCAGAAATACCGCCAACAACTCTCCTCCCCCTCGAATAACCTGTAGGCGACGTATCCCTGGCACGGTGTCGGCGGATTCGAATTGAAACCAGCAAAGCCCCGACCACCCAGGCCGGGGCGTGAAGGCTCAGAGGCCGCTGGCGATTCAGGCGCGTACAACCTTCGGGCCTGGCCAGGTCATCGCGGCGAATCGCCCTTTGGGCTCATAGCCTCGCAGGATCATCATGAACGGTTTGCCGGCCTGAGTCGGCAGCCAGTTCGCACTTTTCTCTCCACCCGGATCGGTCGCCTGTAGATAGAGGGTTAACGATCCGTCTGCATCCTTGCGCAAGTCCGAACGATTACCAACCGAGTAACGGTCGATCGGGTTGGGGATGACCGTATAGCCTTCGTAGCGATACAGGTGGATCGACCAGAACGCTTCGGCTTCCGGCAGTTTCCCGTCAGGAAATGTCACGGTATAGCGAGCGTTTCCATCCAGAAGCTGCCCGGTCTGGTCTTTTTGATAGACCAGGTAAATATTTTCCGTTATCGGCAAGACCACAGTGCCCAGCAGGATTGTACTGGCGCGGTACAGGTAGTCATCGCCGTAGATGCCGGCGTTCTTCTGCGGATACACCCAGCCATTGCTCGACTGCTGTCCGGGCAATGCCTTGGCGGCTGCAATGACCTTGGTCCGTCCGTCCGCTTCAGCCCGCATCAGGCCACGTCGAGTTTCAGCATCCAGGGCACTGAAATCCAACGGCTGCGTGGCACCCAGCCCGATATTCGCGAAGCTGCCCACCAGGCTTGCCTCAGACGCAGGTGGGGGGCATTCGCGCAACATCAACTGCAAGGTTTTGAAGTCAGCAAGCGGGTCGACCTGCACATCCAGCGGCTGGAACACACTGGACTCAGGCGCGACCCAAGCCGTTTGGCCATAGGCACTGAGCGGGTATGCCTGGAATTCGTCTTGCAGCGCGATGACATTCTGCCGGTCAGCATCGTTATCGAAGTACAACCGCAGTACGGTGTACAGCAGCGGCGAGGGTGCCCGGTAGACCTTGGCGACCTCGTTTGGCAGCGTGCCTTTCCAATTCGGCCCGACCAATGCAATCAGGGCCCCGCCGCCTGGCAAGTCACGACGGTTCGCCACCCCGAAGGTCACACCGAACAGGTCGTTCAGATGCAGGCTCCAGTAGCGTGACGCAATGGGAGGAATGCGCACCAGCATCGGCTCATTGCGCAGGTCCGCCCAGAGGTTGGAATACAATGTATCGGTTTGCGGCATCCCCGGCACCGTCGGCGTAACCGTATTGCGCCGGTGGAGGAATGCGCCATAGCGATGCCTTTGGCCGGTCATCGGATCGCCTTTGCTCATGCGCTGGTAGCGCATTCGCGCAAAGTAAATCAGCGGATAGCCATACACATAGGCGGCCATGCCCAACTGATAAGCCTGCTCTTCACGATTGCCGGCAGCCAGCAGTTGGGCTCCCGGGAACAGAGCGCCAAGACCGCCCACCAAGCCTGCAGCGGCGAACCCCTTGAGCAAGCGGCGGCGTTGTTCGAACAGATTGCCCGTATTCAGTGAATCGAACATGAGAACTCCTTTCAGGTGGTCCAGGCCGCAGGGCGGATGCATGCAACCCGCCTTGCGGATATCGACGTGGTTATTTGAGAGAAAGCGCTTGTACCGGTGGCGGCGCCCAACGGCGCTGCTGGATGGCTTCGCCTGGAACGTATGCGCGGAAGGTGGTCGCAAAGCGCTGGGGCGGGATCGGCAGCCAGTTCGAACGCTTTTGCACGCCTGGGTCGTCGGTTTGCAGGTAAAGGGTCAGGCCACCGTCGGGATCTTTGACCAGCCCGGGTGTACGGTCGCCAATGGAATAGCGATCGATCGGATTCTCGGCGAAGTTGAACGTCGCGTCGTAAATGCTCATGGACCAGAACGCCTTGACGTCGGGCAGCGCATCCGGGGCAAAGCGCACTACATAGCGGTTTTTGCCGCCATCTAGCGGCTGGCCTTCAGCGTCAAAACGGGCGCTGATGTAGGAAGCCTCTTCGACTTCGTTGGCAATGATGCCACCCAGCGACTGAAGTGCTGCACGGCCCAGCCACTTGTCGTGCAGGCCGAGACGGCCATAGTGCTCCGGGCCGATTCCCCATCCATTGATGAACGTGCGACTGTAGCCAGCGACCACCGCATCCTGCAGCAACTTGCGGCCATCCACCGCCGCTCGTGCCAGCCCCCGTCGGGTCGCATCATCCAGCGTCTCGACGTTCTGCCCCGGGCCGACACCAATGCTGGCGAACTGGCGAAGCAGAGGCTCCAGGCGCGCCTGCGGGGGGTTCTCGGTCATTGCGCGATTGATCGTGCGCCACTCATTGAGCGGATCGGCCTTGCGGTCATAAGGCTTCCACACGTCACGCTGCTCGGCGCCAGTGATCTGCGGCTTGCCCCAGCGGCTCAAGGGCGTAAGCCGGTACTGTTCCTGCAGCTTGTGCACCTCGGGCAGGTCGGCGCTGCCATCCACCAGGGTACGACCGATGATGAGCGCAACGTTGCTGCGCGATGCCGGCAGTTGCTTAACGCCTGCGGGCAGCTCGCCTTTCCAGTCCGGGCCGGCAATCAGGTAGTTGCCCGCCTTGGGACCGGTCGAGCGAGAGCCGACATAGGCGAAGTTGTCCGAGTCCATCGAAGCCATTTCCATCACGTAGTAGCGATCACCGGCATCTGGCACTGAAAGAATCATGGGCTCCGGCTTGAGGTCGAGCCAGGCGATGGAATAGAGCGTGTCATTGTTCGGCGTACCGCCATTGCGGTACTTGGCATTCGCCAGGTGACGCGCATGCCAGAACTGATTTTGCGGGGCATAGGGGATGTAGGTTGGATCGACCGGCTGGGTGACCCACAACCAGCGCAGCTCAGCGTTATAACTCCAGGGGAAGGCGAAGATGTATGCCTGCACACCGAGCGTGTAGGCGTAGTTTTCGCGCCAGTCGGCGGTCGCTTTCGCGACCTGTGGTACCTGTGGTGCTTCGCTTGCCTGCGTAGGGGCAATGGAAGCCATTGCCAGCCCCAACATCAGGCCGACACTCAGGACTCGAGTGGTCTGCATGGTGTTGCTCCAGTTCTTGTTGTTATCGGGAAACTGCTGTCTGCAATGGATGGAGCCCGGGCTGCGGGCTCCATCGCAGGGTTCACTTACCCAGTCGCTTGAGTTGCGCCGGTGTGAATTCGTTTAGGCTGCTGACGAAGCCGGTTTCAATGGGCTTCTGAATTTCGTTGGTCAGATAGTTGGCCGCGTAACGACCGGAGATCAGGTCGTAAGTCACTTCCGCTGCGGTCATCGGCAACTCGCGGTCGTGCAGCATGGTCAGGTGCGACTCGTAGTTGCGCCACAGCTCGCCGCGGCTGTCATAGATGTCCGAAGCCATGATCTGCCAGGAGTCTTCGTCGACATAGAAGCGACGCTTGGCATAGACATGGCGTGCGCCAGGCTTGACGGTGGCCTCTATCACCCACACCCGGTGTTTCTCGTAACGCGCCAGGTCGGGGTTGAGGTAGTTGCCCTTGAGCAGGTCGGCATACTTAACGTCTTTGCTGGCCAGCTGGAAGGCGTTGTAGCCAACCAGCAGCTCCTGTTTGCCAAGCAGTTTCCAGTCGTAGCGGTCGGGCGCGCCGTTGAAGCCATCGACGCTGTCAGAGACCACCTGGCCATAGCTGTAGCGCGCACTGTTGTCATAAGCGACCGTTGGCGCACGACGCACGCGACGCTGGCCGGGGATGTACTGCCATGCCGCACGCGGGCTGACGACCTGATTGATCGGATCATGAATCAAGGTAACTTCACCGGCGTAGCGCGAAGGGCTGAGCGTGGCTACGCGGGTGAATATCAGGGCGTTTTCATCGGGTGGCAGATCGCTGATTTTCTCGCGCATCACGTTGCGCGCGTCATAGGTCACCACGGTGAAGTCGCCCTCCCCCTGCACGGTAGCGGAACTGAACTCGCGATGGATCGAACCGCCACGGTAGCGAGTCAGGTGGTTCCACAGCACCTCCAGCGCTTGGGTCGGTTGCGGGAAGGCAACACCGTATTGGTAGCCCGTGAGGCCGTAACCGCTATCGGCAAGGCTCACTTTGGCCAGGTTGGCGCGGCTTTCATCCACATACTGCTGCGGCATACGCACACTGCGGTGGCTGGGGAAAACGCGCATCCGGTAGGCGGGGAATCGAACAAACATCGCTTGCTGCCCGGGGCTGAGCACGTTCTTGTATTGCGCCAGATTGCTGCTGTCGATGACATACAGGGGCTTCTCGCCGGCGAATGGGTCTGCGTAGTTGCCATTGGCACTGACCGCAGCCGCCCCGCTCTTCATACCACCGGTCCAGGCAGGGATGCTGCCATCGCTGTTCGCTGCACGTTCGCTGCCCATCGGGGTCAGCGGGCCATCGAGTTTGCTGGCATCGGTTTCTTTAGCCTGCGCAAGGGTGCATGCGGCCAACAGGGTCAGAGCAAGCGGAATGTGTTTCAACATAGGGTTCATTAGAAGCTCACCTTGAGGGTTACCGACGCGAAGTCGCGGTCATCGATGGTGGAATACGTGTTGGTGCCGAAGAAGTCGTTGTAGGCAAGCTCCAACGAATAGTTGTTGCGGTAGTCGAACGTCAGAGAAGCGCCCGCTGCCATTTGGCCTTCCTGGAAGTTCGGGCCGTAACCCTCGACGTCATGACGGAAGTTCAGTGCCGGGGTAACCACCATCGCAGGAATAAGCGCCTCATAGGCAAGGGCAGCCCGCAACCGATAGCCCCAGGAGAAAGCGGTGTAATAGCCATGCGTGTTGCAGAAATCGGCATTGTTCTGGGCAGCTTGCGCGGCGCTCATGCCACCGGCGGCAGGCCTGAAGCAGACCGCACCGCTATCCTGAACGCGGCCAAATAGCGAAGCGCGACCATAGCGCTCGTCATGCGGATCAAGGCTGCCGATCCAGTTGGCACCTGCCTCTACCGCCCAGTTGAGCTTCTGTGCTCCCAGCACGTTGCTGAAACTGTCGGTGGCGCCGAGGCTGTACTGCCAGACTTCCTTGCGTTTGTACCCATTGACGCTGCTGCCAAGTGGCGGGCTGACGCCGTCGAATATCGGCGTACTGGCCCCCTGACCGGCAACGACTGCCACTGTGTCCGAGCTGTTGAAGCTCAGTGGCTGGTTCGGCCGGTAGCTCAGCTCACTGAAAACTGCGGTACTGCCGACGACGCCGCTGAGGCTCAGGCCGAACATCCGGATATCTTCCGGATAAACCGAGTTGTACAAGCCAGTAGGCAGCGTGCCTGCCGCCAGGCTGGTACGTACCTGGCCATCGAAGGTTGGCGTGCGACTGTGGTAGTTGGCGTAGTAGATACCCAGCTCCGCATCGTTCAGCGCTTCGATCGTCTTGTGCAGTGCCAGGCCGTACTGGCCTGTGTCGCTCGGCCAGTCGGTGGCAGAGCGCGTTTCGAATGCGTGTGCAGCGATGACCTGCTGGGTTGTCAGGTTGCCGGCAGGGTTCACCAGCAGCTTATTGAACTGGCAACCTTCCTGAATATTGTCACCGGTCGAGAAGAACGTACCGCAGCCGTCGAGAACGGTGGGCCGGAAGTTGTACTGGTAGAAACCTTCCAGGCTCAGGGTGTCGGTGAGGTCGTAGTTGAAGCTGAGCATCTCGACCGGCAACTGGCCTTCCTTGAGCTCCACCCCAGGGCGGTTGAACGCAGAGGCATCCAGCGGGTTGATCGCATTGATGCCGTTCTGCAGGAACAGTGCCTCACCCCAGGAAAGCACTTGTTTACCCAGCTTGGCATTGAGCTGGCGACCATTGAGTTCAACGTTCTTCCAGACGTAGAGATCGAGCACCTCAAAGCCCTTGAACTTGGCCATGTCCTGCCAGCCGCTGTCATCGAACGTTGTGAAATCGCCGTTGCCAGTCTCGTAGGCGTGGTCGTACCAGTACTTGAAGCGCACGAACGCGCCCTGGTCGCCATCGTTCAGATCAAAATCGGTCAGGCCCTTGAAGATCTGCGAGATGGTGTCGCCCTTGTCGAAGTTGAGCTTGCCGTCATCTGCGTTGTAGTTGACACCCGTGCCGTGCTTGCCGATCGAACGCGCATCGGCGACGGTCAACTGGAAGGGGTCGGCATTGCGCAGTGCCCAACTGCTCCCCAGGCTCAGGGTGGTGTTACTGGTCAGCGTCCAGTCGTCGTTGAGCTGCCAGGTAGTAGCGTGGGTTGGTGGACTGCTGAACGCGACAAAGGCGCCTGCATAAGCCAAAAGGCCGACTCGCAGGCGCGGTACGACTGCCGCGCGGTGGCGTGGGGATTGCTTCATGCTCCAGATCACCTTGTTGTTATTGTCTTGGTGAGCGCCGCACAGCGCAGACGTCGGCTGTTGACTGGGTATTTCCCAGCACTTCATGCCTCGTGCCCGGCTGAGCGGCGATTGCGGAGCCAACAATCTATGGAAATACAGGTGGGCGGTTAGCCCTGGACGGACAAAAAACTCCCCCAGTCTCTGGATAAAGCGTCGTTATAGGCCGCCATTCACGGCTGAATGGGACGGGCCATCACAGGGCAAACCCGCTTGTGTCGTGAGGTAAGGCTTAATGCCCTAGGCTGGCCAGCCAGTTTCTCCACCCACCGAACCCGGTGATGTCGAGCGCACCGTCGATGGCGTACGGCTCGCAGATAAAGCCGGTCTCCCAACTTCCATCTGCAAGCTCAACCTTGCCAAGCCCCAACGGCGCCGGAATGCCGGTGAGAAACGAACCCAACTCCGCGCTGGGAAGCTCCCATACTTCCACGGCAATGCGCGCCCCGCCTTCGCCGACGCGCATCATGCCTGGCCGTTTCAGCGGGCCACCTGCCAAGGCGTATAAGCGATAGGACGGAGCACTGTAGGTTGCCTGCAGCAAACGTGCGCCGCGCTGGGTCAATTGCCAGTTCAGTGCCAGACCGTTCAGGTGAGCGCCACAGACCACCAGCCGGGCACGGTCATTGCGCGCAGGCTGCTCAGGCGCTTGAAGGCCCTGGTAGGCGTTGGCCAGGCTTAGCAGGTACTGGTCGGTGAATGCGCGACCGAACAGGGTCACGCCCCACGGCAAGCCGTTGGCCATTTCGGCGCTGGGTACCGCCACTGCTGCGTAATCCAGCAGGTTCATGAAGTTGGTGTAATAGCCCAGCTCGGCGTTACGCAGCACTGGCTCTTCAGCCAACTGCGCGAGCGTCACTGGCCGGCCAATGGTCGGGGTGAGTACGCAGTCCAGACCCTCCATGACTTGGTCGCAGATGGCCTTGAGGGTTTGCAATCGATACTGCGCGCGGAAGGTGTGTACTCCGTCGATGGCAGGTGCTTTGGCCAGCACGGTATGGATGACTGGCAGCACCGAGTCAGGGCTGTTCGTCGCCAACTCGCCAACAACGCTATAGCGCTCAGCCACCCACGGCCCCTCATACAACAAGCGCGCAGCTTCCAGAAAGGGGGAGAGATCGAGCGTATGTGGCTGTCCACCCAGCTGGATCAGGCGCTCGACCGCTGCGTTGAAAAGTGCTGGGCCTTCATCACAGCCGAAAAACTCAAGATCCTGCGGGCGAGGCACGCCAAAGCGAAATGGCCTGACAGTCCCGAAGGCCGACTGATCGTTCCAGCCGGGATTGCTACGGCTGTACTCATCACGGGGATCGTGCTGCGCGGTCAAGGCCAACAGCTGACTCGCCTCGGCCGCCGTCGCGGTAAACGTGGTGACGCAGTCCAGCGTGCGGCAAGCCGGTACGACACCTGCCGTGGAGAGCAGCCCCTTGCTCGCTTTCATGCCGACAAGGTTGTTGAGTGCAGCGGGAACGCGGCCTGAGCCGGCTGTGTCAGTGCCCAGCGCAAAGCTGGACAGCCCCAGGGCTACCGTCAGCGCAGAGCCAGAGCTGGAGCCTCCCGACGGGTACTCGGCCAGTGCGCTGTTGCGACAGGCCCCGTACGGCGAGCGCGTGCCGTTGAGGCCAGTGGCGAACTGGTCAAGGTTGGTTTTTCCCAACGGAATAGCGCCAAGGTCGATCAGCTGTTGTACCAGGGTCGCCGATTGCGCTGGGGTGTAGGCAAAATCCGGGCAGCCAGCGGTGGTCGGTATGCCGGCCAGGTCGATGTTGTCCTTGATGGCAAACGGCACGCCATACAACGGCAAGTGGGCAATGTCGGAAGCCTCCAGCGCCGCCAGATACGGCTCCAGCTCCGCTACCGTGAGCAGATGAATGAACATCCTGAACTCAGGGTTGAGTTCTGCGGCGCGCGCGCGCAGCGACAAAATCAGGCGGCGCGGTGACAGCTCGCCACTCAGGTAAGCAGTGCGCAATGCATCAAGCTTCAGGCTGTGGTTCATGCAGATTCTCCTTCGATTGCCAGTGGGTCGAGTACGACGATGCGTTGCCCTGCACGTACCGGTGAACCCGGTGCCGCGCGCACTTCACGAACGACGCCGGCACAAGGTGCCAACACCGGTATTTCCATCTTCATCGACTCCAGCACCACCAGTGTTGCGCCCGCCTCGACCGTGGCGCCCTCCTCGACCAGCACTTGCCAAAGATTCCCGGCGATGGGGCTTTCAACCCCGGTTTGACCCAGCGCCAGTACGGCCTCATCGGGCACTTCGGTCAGCGTTTCGGTGCTTTCGAAATGGGCCTGGCCGCTGTCGATCCAGCGTTGCCGTTCGGCAAAAAAAGCAGTTTGCTGCTGGTCACGGAAAGCCTGAATGTCAGTGGCTTGGTCGGCCAGAAATTGCTGGTAGTCGGCCAGGCGCAATTGCGCGGGTTCAATGTTCAAGTCGAATCGACCCAACGGGAAATCGCGACGAATCTGTAACAACTCGTCAGCGCTCACCGGGTAGAAACGGATCTGATCGAAAAAACGCAGCAACCAGGGTTTGCCGTTGAAAGCTTCGACGTCGCGGTAGCGGTTCCACATCTGCAAGGTCCGGCCCACGAACTGGTAACCGCCCGGGCCTTCCATGCCGTACACGCACATGTAGGCGCCACCGATGCCGACGGAGTTTTCCGCCGTCCAGGTGCGTGCAGGGTTGTATTTGGTGGTGACCAGGCGATGACGCGGGTCAAGCGGTGTCGCCACTGGCGCACCAAGGTAGACATCACCCAGCCCCATCACCAGGTAACTGGCGTCGAACACGGTTCGCTGCACGGAATCCAGGTCGGGCAGGTCATTGATGCGGCGGATAAACTCAAGGTTGCTCGGGCACCACGGCGCGTCCTTGCGCACGGTGGTCATGTACTTTTCGATGGCCAGTTGGCAGGCCGGATCATCCCAGGACAGCGGCAGGTGAACGATCCGCGACGGTACCTCAAGGTCTCCCGTCGCGCAGACTGCAGCCCATTCATCGTTGAGGGTGGCGAGCAACGAGGCCAGCGGCAGTTGTTCGGGTTGGTAGTGCACTTGCAGCGAGCGGATGCCGGGCGTCAGGTCGATGACCCCGTGCAGCGCCTTGGCCTCCAGCGCTTGCATCAGAGCGTGGGCCCGGAAACGCAGCACCAGGTCCAGCTCTGCTGCACCGATCTCCAGCAACAGGTGGGTATCCCCTGCCAGCCGTGCAACCAGGCGGGTGTCATGCTCGCCGATATCCATTACGACGGGGGTAGCCCACTCGGCGGTTGCCGGTAGTGCGACCGGCGCCAATGGCATCAGCACCGACTCGGCGACCAGCGCGCGCGCCTGCCGCACACTGACTGGCACAAAGCGCACTTTGTCTCCGGCTTTGAGTTGCCCCAACTGCCACAAGTCGGCCTCGATCACCGTCACCGGGCACACGAAGCCGCCCAGGCTCGGGCCGTCCGGGCCGAGGATGACCGGCATGTCGCCGGTGAAATCGACGGCACCGATTGCATAAGGGTTATCGTGGATGTTCGACGGATGCAGCCCCGCTTCGCCACCGTCGCTGCGCACCCATTCAGGCTTCGGCCCGATCAGCCGCACACCGGTGCGACTGGAGTTGAAGTGCACTTCCCAATCGGTGGCGAAGAAGGTGTTGATGTAGTTTTCGGTGAAATATTCCGGCGCACCGTGAGGGCCGTAAATCACCCGAATCCGCCGTTGCTCACCCAGCGGGGTTTGTTCAGGTAAACGCGCACCGCTGGCGTGATCCTGCAACGGTGCAAGGTGCAATACATCGCCGGCACGCAACGCCCGACCACCATGCCCACCAAACTGGCCCAAGGTGAACGTGCTTTTGCTGCCAAGGTAGTCAGGCACTTGCACGCCGCCACGCACGCAGAGGTAACTGCGTGCACCGTGGCCACCGATACTGCCCAAGCTCAGCAGCGAGCCTGCAGTTACCACCAGCGCAGTGTTCATCGCAACGGGCGCACCGTTCAGGCTGACCGGCAAATCGGCGCCTGTCACCGCGACCACTGCATCGGTGTTAAAGCGCAGGCTGGGGCCGCTCATGGTGATTTCCAGTGCAGCACTGCCTTCGGCATTGCCGAGCAGCAGATTGCCCTGGCGCAGCGCGCGGCTGTCCATCGGGCCGGAAGGCGGAACGCCAACGGCCCAATAGCCTTGACGGCCTGGATAATCCTGAATCGTGGTTTGTGTGCCGCCACTCAACACTTCAAAGGTGTCCGCCTGGTACACCAGGCCTTCAAGGCATCGGGTCCAGGGGCTACCGCTGGCAAACGGTGTGTCGAGCAGAATCTGGCGCAAGTAACTGCGGTTGGTTTCGACCCCGTACAACTGGGTGTCGCCCAACGCCTGGTGCAACTGCTGGCACGCTTGCTCGCGATCAGGCGCCCAAGCGATGAGCTTGGCGATCATCGGGTCGAAATACGCGGGGATGTCGCAGCCAGCCTCAACCCAGGTATCAATACGCAACTGACGACCATCGGCCGGTGGAAACTGCACAGCAGTCAGCAAGCCCGGGCTGGGCTGAAAGTCTTTACCCGGATCTTCGGCATACAGGCGCGCTTGAATGGCATGACCACGGGGTGTCAGTTGCTCACGCAGTTGCTCGAGCGGCGCCAGCTCGCCCGCTGCGAGCTGGATCATCCAGCGCACCAGGTCAACGCCCCACACTTGTTCGGTAACGCCGTGCTCGACTTGCAGGCGGGTGTTCACTTCAAGGAAGTAGAACTGCCGGGCGTCGCTGTCGAATACAAACTCCACGGTACCGGCACTGCGGTAGTTGACCGCTTTGGCCAATTGCACCGCCGCCGCGCACAGGGCCTCTGCCATGCCGGTGGGCAGATTGGGGGCCGGGGTTTCCTCCAGCACCTTTTGATTACGCCGCTGTACCGAGCAATCGCGAACCCCCAGGGCAATCACTTCGCCCTGCCCGTCCCCGAACACTTGCACTTCCAGATGGCGGGCGCGTTCGATGTACTTCTCGATGAACACACCTGCGTCGCTGAAGTTGTTCTGGCCAAGCCGTTTTACCGCCTCGAAAGCGTCGCCGAGTTCCTGAGCGTTGCGGCACACGCGCATGCCGATGCCGCCACCGCCCGCCGTGCTTTTCAGCATCACCGGATAGCCGACGCCCATTGCCGCGGCCAACGCCTGTTCAACACTGTCGAGCAGATCAGTGCCTTCGAGCATCGGCACACCCCGAGCCTTGGCCAAGGCCCGCGCAGTGTGCTTCAAGCCGAACACCCGCAGCTGTTCCGGGGTTGGCCCGACGAAGGCAATGCCAGCGGCTTCGCAGGCCTCTGCAAAGGCGGCGTTTTCAGAAAGAAACCCATAGCCGGGGTGAATCGCCTTGGCACCGCTGGCCTGCGCCGCCGCCAGAATTTTTTCGACATCCAGGTACGTGGACGCAGCAGCGCCCTCGCCCAGGCTCAAGGCCTGTTCAGCTTCAAGGATGTGGCGGCTGGCGATGTCGGCTTCGGCGTAAACCGCCACGCCTTTGACCTTCAGCTCACGCAGGGTCCGCAGGATGCGGCAAGCGATTGCGCCACGGTTGGCGATCAGTAGTTTTTCGAACATGAGTAGCCCCCAGAGGCGCTTTTGCATCGCCTCGATGGAGTGCGGGCCGTCCCGCAGTTTGCGAGCAGGCTCGGAGCCGTCTCCGAGCTGGAATTTATTTGGTCAACTTGCGACCACAAGAAACCTGTCCCGCGCGGCTTTGGCAAAGGCGCCAGAGCCATGGGCGGGCTTTGTTCCACAAGGCTTTCAGTCCCATATCAGCAGCTCCGCAGGGGTTGGGTTGTAGCCATTGCACGGGTTGTTCAGTTGCGGGCAGTTGGAGATCAGCACGATCACGTCCATGTGCGCGCGCAACTGCACGTATTTGCCAGCGCCGGAAATACCGTCTTCGAAGGTCAAACCGCCCTCGGCGGTAACCGGCACGTTCATGAAGAAGTTGATGTTCGGGCTGATGTCGCGCTTGCCGAGACGGCCGTCGTGGCAGCAGGCGCGCAGGTAGTTGTCACGGCAGCTGTGCATGTGCCGCTTGTTCAGCGCGTAACGCACGCTGTTGCTTTCCTGGGCACAGGCGCCGCCGAGGGTGTCGTGGCGGCCGCAGGTGTCTTCAACAAGGGTCAGCATCGGCTTGCCGAGGTTGGAATACAGCACCGAGCCCTTCCCCAGGTACACATTGTTCTGTTTGCGTAGCGTGCGCTGCACGTCGTAACGCTCACGTGGGTTGGCCGCGCTGTAGAACAGGGTGTCGATGGCCTGGTTGCCTTCGACGTCGAGAATCCGCAGGGTCTGGCCGGCTTTCACTTCGGTGAGCCAGGGTTCACCAGCCGGCACCGTCGCCCGGTAAACAGCCGCTTCGGGGTGCAGTTGCATCGTCATGAGCCAATCCTCAGGCAAACAGGCGTTCAGTGTTGATAAAGGCGCGTTGGTTTTCCGGGCGCGAGGTGCGGCAGTGCTCGGCCACACTGGCGGGGGCCTGCATGAATGTCAGCTGTACGGGCTTGGGGCAATACGCTGGGTCTGGGTCCATCGGGTGCTGGAGCGCGGTGATGACGAACAAGGTGTCCATCGGCGCATACAGCTCGATGTAGTCACCGGCTTTGGCGTTGTTGTGCACGAAGTGCATGTCACCTTGATCGCTGACATCGACACGGCTGAACAGGTTGAGCGTCATCGAAAGGTCGGTAAGGCCAAGGCCCCACTTGCCCATTTCCACCAACAAGTTGTCCGCGCCGTTGCGATAGAAACCGTTGCGCAGTTCTTGATAGCGGCCCTGGCCATATTTTTCTGCGACCTCTTGTGCACACAGCACACCCCCCAGGCTGTCACTCCAGCCACAAGTGTCATGGGTGATGGCGGCCAGTACCCGGCCCATGTCGGAGTAGAGGCAATGCCCGGCCGTAAGTTTGGCGGTGTGCTGGCCCTTGAGGCTGTCGGGCAGGTTCAGCCGCTCGGTTTTCTCGTGGGCGTTGAACAACATCACGCTAACGTTGGCACCGCCCTGAAGGTCCGTCAGGCGCAGCAGCTGGCCGCGCTTGAGCACGAACGAAAGGTGGCCGCCTCCGGGCAGGATTTCATCAGCGATTACGGGAAAGTCAGTCATTATCGAGCATCCATCAGAGGGGATTCAGGTGCGCCAGCAACGGCACCGTCAGGGCTTCACGCCCCTTCGAGCGGTTTTCGTTGAGCGGCAAGTCGTAGGTGATTCGCGCGCCATAGGCGCTGGGTGCATGGGGGTCGTGGCGAATCTTGTCGAACACCATCAGGCGCGTCCCCAGGCTGAAGCCCTCGTTGAGGTCGTGGGTCACCATGAACACCGTGAGATGGGTTTCCTCCCAGAGTTCCAGGAGCAAGGCATGCATGTCTTTGCGAATACCGGGATCGAGTGCACCGAACGGTTCATCCAGCAGCAGTACGCGCGGTTTCATCACCAGCGCCTGAGCGATGGCCAAGCGTTGTTGCATGCCCCCGGACAATTGACTGGGATACTTCGCCAGCGCATGCCCCAGCCCTACGCGTTTGAGCAGCATCGCGGCCTGCTCACGCGCCTCGCGCCTGGCCTTGCCGAACAGCCGCCCGAACACTGGCGAATGCGGCAATTCAAGGCCCAGGGCAACGTTGTCCAGCACGCTCAGGTGCGGGAACACCGAGTAGCGCTGGAACACCACGCCACGGCTTGCGTCGGGCTCACTGCGCAACGGCTTGCCGTTCAGCAGAATCTGGCCTTTGCTCGGGCTCTCCTGCCCCAGCAACAAGCGAAGGAACGTGGATTTGCCACATCCGGAAGTACCGACCAGGGTGCAGAACTCGCCTTCGTTGACGCTCAACGTCAGCCCTTCCAGCACCACCTGATCACCGTATTGCTGCCATACGTTTTGCACGTCGATAAAGCTCATGCCCGTGCCCCCTCGTACCAAGGAAAGGCAACCTGCGCCAGGCGTTTCAGCGCGCGGTCCATCAGCCAAGCCAGCAAGGTGATCCACCCCACGTACGGCAATATCACGTCCATCGCCAGGTAGCGGCGGACCAGGAAAATCCGATAGCCCAGCCCGTCGGTAGAGGCGATAGCTTCGGCAGCGATCAGGAACAACCAGGCCGCCCCCAGCACCAGACGCAGGCTGATCAGCAAGCGCGGCAGCATCTGCGGCAAGATCACTCTGACGATCAGGGTCCAGCTGGACGCGCCCAAGGTTTGCGCCTTGATCAACAGTTCAACGGGAATTTCCCGGGCACGCTGCTCAAGGTCACGCGCCAGCAGCGGTGTAATACCGATGACGATCAGCATCACTTTCGACAACTCACCCAAGCCGAAGACGATGAACAGAATCGGCAGGATGGCCAGCGGCGGCACCATCGACAACACGGTTAGCAGTGGCGACAGCGGCGCGCCCAACAGTGGGATCGCCCCTGCGGCTATGCCCAGGCACAGGCCAACGGCGGCGCTGATCGCCAGGCCCAGCGCCAGCCGTTGCACGCTGGCTGCGGTGTCTTTCCACAGCAGGTAGTCGCCGCTGCGTTTGTCCGCTTCGAAGGCCATGCGCTTTACCGCGTCGGTCATCTGCGCGGCGCTGGGCAATAGCTTGTCGTTGGGGTTTTCCGCCAAGCGGCTGGCAGAGCCCAGAAAGTAAAAGCCCAGCAGCAACGCAAACGGCAGAATCACAAGCAGCAGCCGACTGGAGCGATCGGGGTGGCGATTAATCAGGCGCATGGAAGGTCTCCCGATCACAACGTGCCATCGGCGGCCAGTTGCACGAAGGTCGGGTCAAAGCGCAGTTTGACGTTGCGGGGGTCACCCACTGCCGCGCCCGCCGGGAAACTCATGCCAATCGCATCGGGATCACGCGCGCCCTCACCGAGCAGACCGTGGTTGAAGGAGAACCGGGCAATCTTTTGCATGGTGGCGGGCAGCGTTGGCTGGCTGACAAACGCCAGGTTTTCTTGCGGGGTGTAGAACAGTCGGGTTTCGGCGAGCTGGGCTTTGTAGCCGGCCAGGTCCGTGCCGGACGCCTTGGCCATGTGCTCAAGCACCGCGCCGTTGTCTTTTTCGGCCATCAGCGCCAGCACTTCGAACCAGGCGCCGGTCAGTACTTTACCCAGCGCCGGGTTGTCTTTGAGGGTTGCTGAATTGACCACCATCAAATCGAGGATTTCGCCGGGAATCTTGCTGGAGTCGAACACTTCAGTGGTGTTCGGCCTGGCACTGATGGCGTTGAGCATCGGATTCCAGGTGGTCACTGCCTGAACATCGGCAGTGTCAAAGGCCGCGGCGATATCGGCATCCGAGGTGTTGACCACCTTCAGGTCTTTCTCCGACAGGCCAACGCTTTCCAGGCCACGCGCCAGCAGGTAATGCGACACCGACAATTCAACCAGATTGACGTCCATGCCTTTAAGGTCGTGAAGGGTTTTGCCCTGCCCCTTGAGCACGATGCCGTCGTTGCCGTTGGAGTAATCGCCAACGATCAGCGCGGTGCTGTCCACACCGCCTGCCGCAGGAATGGTCAAGGCGTCCATGTTGGTCATGCTGCAGCCATCGAACTGGCCGGCGGTGTACTGATTGATCGACTCGATGTAATCGTTAAGCTGCACCAGCTCTACCGAGATGCCGTACTTCTTCGCCCACTTGTCGACGATGCCTTGGCTATTGGCGTATTCCCACGGCATCCAGCCTGCATAGATCGTCCAACACACTTTGAAGTCGGTTTTGGCGGCGTGCGAGGAAAGGCTGAGGCAGAGCGCTAAGCCAGCGGCGAGCAATGCGAACAAACGGGGCTTGTGCATTGTGGTTCTCCAGTTGATAAAAGGACGGACAGGAGCAACACGACACCAAAGGTGTTCTGTCTCCCGGGCTTTTGTCCCGCCGTGTAACCTCAACTGGAGGTCGCCAACTCTCGGACCAGTCACTCGTTGCAATCACGAGCCGGAACCCTAGTGGGCTATTTGCAAATTGTGGTGCCGCGATATCAGTAAGACTCCTGCACGAAACTCCTACAGCAAGTTGTGGGCCAAGCTGCTGGTTGCGCTTGTGAAGCCTATAAATCGCGGTATTGGGCGCTTTGGGTGCCGCGTGTGCGAGGGGCGTGATGAGACTTTTTGGTGCGCGAGCGCCATAACGGAGCATGTGTTGATGCTAGCGGCCATCGCGGGGCAAGCCCGCTCCTACTGCGGGTGGTTTTGGGCAGGAAACAGTTCAGTGGCAGAATCACCGGAATTCGATCGTTTGGGAGACCACCATGCTGGGTGCATTTGAACGCAAGCTCGACCCCTTTCCTCCTGACGAGGTACCACCACCCCCCGAGGGTCTGGCGCGGTTTCTGTGGGCCTGCACACGGGGCGCCCGGGGCTATATTCTTGCGTTTGCACTGCTCAGTGCTGCTGTGTCGATCTACGAAGCCTGGTTGTTTGCGTTCCTCGGCCAGGTGGTGGATCTGCTCTCGACCTGGCAAGCAGGTGGTGAGGCGGCGGCACAAGAACGTCGGGTGTTGTGGGGCATCGGCATCCTGATGGTGTCCAGCATTGGCCTGGTGGCTTTGCGGACCATGGTGCAGCACCAGATATTGGCGATAAACCTGCCCTTGCGCCTGCGCTGGGACTTCCACCGTTTGATGCTGCGGCAAAGCCTTTCATTCTTCTCCGATGAGTTTTCCGGCCGCGTCACCACCAAGGTCATGCAAACGGCGCTGGCCGTGCGCGACCTGCTGTTCACCCTGATCGAGATCGTCCCCGGGATCGGCGTGTATTTTGTTGCGATCATCGCCCTGGCTGGCGGTTTCGCGCTGAAACTGATGCTGCCGTTCGTTGCCTGGGTCGTGTTGTTCGGCCTGGCCATGCTGTACTTCGTGCCGCGCCTGGGGAAAGTCGGCCAGGAACAGGCCAATGCGCGGTCGTTAATGACCGGGCGTGTCTCGGATGCCTACACAAACATCACCACGGTGAAACTGTTCTCCCACTCCAATCGTGAAGCGCACTTCGCCCGTGCCGCGATGGAAGACTTCAAGCACACCGGCTTTCGCCAAATGCGCCTGGTCAGCCAGTTCGAGATCGTCAACCAGGCGTTGGTGGTGGTGTTGATCATGGCTGCCGGTGGTTATGCCTTGTGGCTGTGGCACCTGGGTGAAGTCGGCGCAGGCGCTGTAGCGGCAATCACCGCCATGGCGCTGCGCATCAATGGCATGTCGCATTGGATCATGTGGCAAATGACTTCGCTGTTCGAGAGCATCGGCACCGTGCAGGATGGCATGGCCACCCTGACCCGCTGCCCGAAAGTGACGGATGCACCGGATGCCAGTGTGCTGGTGACCTCAGGCGGGGCGGTAACCTTCGACAAGGTGAGCTTCAACTACAATGGCGAGCGTCAGGTGCTCGATGGCCTGAGCCTGAGTGTTCGCGCCGGGGAAAAAATCGGCCTGGTCGGGCGCTCTGGTGCGGGCAAATCCACGCTGATCAACTTGCTGCTGCGCTTCTATGATGTCGACAGCGGGCAGATCCGCATTGATGGCCAAGACATTGCCCATGTGACGCAAGACAGCCTGCGCAGCGCAATCGGCATGGTCACTCAGGATACATCGCTGCTGCACCGCTCTATTCGCGACAACATCGCTTACGGCCGCCCCGATGCCAGCGACGCTCAAATCCGCCGAGCTGCGGCCAATGCCCAGGCCGATGAGTTCATCAGCCAGCTCAGCGACCGGCAAGGCAATACCGGCTACGACACCCTGGTAGGTGAGCGTGGCATCAAGCTCTCAGGGGGGCAGCGCCAGCGCGTCGCAATAGCCCGTGTGATGCTCAAGAACGCCCCGATCCTGCTGCTTGACGAAGCAACCAGCGCACTGGATTCCGAAGTCGAAGTGGCCATTCAAGAAAGCCTCGACGAAATGATGGAAGGCAAAACCGTGATTGCCATCGCCCATCGACTGTCGACGATTGCGGCCATGGATCGGCTGATCGTCATGGATGAAGGACGCATTGTCGAACAAGGCACCCACAGCGAACTGCTGGCGAAAAACGGCATTTATGCACACCTGTGGCACCACCAGAGTGGAGGGTTTCTGGGTGAAGATCGGGGAGTGCCTGAGGTGATGGATCAAGAGTGAACCGGTGGGAGCGAGGCTTGCCCCGCGATTGCCTGAATCGCTTGACCAACAGCAGTGTGTCGGCGCAACTGGCCATCGCGGGGCAAGCCCGCTCCCACAAGCGGCCGGCGGTGGGAGCGAGGCTTGCCCCGCGAGTGTGTGAATCGCTTGGCCAACAACGGTGTGTCGGGGCAACTGGTTATCGCGGGGCAAGCCCGCTCCCACAAGCGGCCGGCGGTGGGAGCGAGGCTTGCCCCGCGATTGTGTGAATCGCATGGCCAACAACGGTGTGTCGGGGCAACTGGTTATCGCGGTGCAAGCCCGCTCCCACAAGCGGGGCGGCGGTGGGAGCGAGGCTTGCCCCGCGAGTGTGTGAATCGCTTGGCCAACAACGGTGTGTCGGGGCAACTGGTTATCGCGGGGCAAGCCCGCTCCTACAAACGGGGATCAGGCAAGTGAAGTGCTCAAGCCATACAACTGAGGCCGGCGGTCGCGGTGCAGGTCATTACGCTCGCTGATGCGCTTGTTACGCGCCTGCTCAAGGTTGAGCGATGCCAATAGAATCTGCTCGCTACCCTGCTCTGCCGGCCCGGCCATGGGGTAGCCGTCGGCGTTGACGATCACCGAGCCTTGCACCCAGTTCACCCCGCGTTCGTGGCCGTAGCGGTCACAAGCGGCGATGAACATCCGGTTCACCGAGGCGTTGGCCTGCACGCGCAAGACTTCCGCCGGGCGTTCGGTCGGTGGCCGTGGGCCGTCGGGCCAGTTGACCGGGGCGCAAAGTAAGTCGGCACCGGCCAGCGCCGGAAGGCGCACCCACTCAGGGAACTCCAGGTCGTAGCAAATCAGCATGCCGATACGCCCGAACGCTGTTTCGATCACCGGTGGCGCGGCGTCACCGGCGCTGAAGATGTCTTTTTCCGCATCCCACAGATGCACCTTGCGGTATACCGCGCGCAGCCCCTGTGCATCGAACATTGCCGCGCTGTTGCCCAGGGCATCGCCAGGCAGGCGCTCGCAGAATCCACCGACCACAACAAGGTTCAGCTCCCGGGCCAAGGCCTGCCATAAGCTCAACGTCGGGCCTTCAGGGGTTTCGGCCAGGGTCAGGGCCTCGTCACGGTCGCTGAACAGGTAGCCGCTCTGCACCAGCTCGGGCAAGACCACAACCTGAGCACCCTGCAACGCCGCCGAGCGAATCGCCCGCTCGGTCAGCGCACGGTTGTAGGCAAGGTCGCCGATGCGTGGCGCCAACTGGCAGCAGGCGACCACTGTATTCATTGCAATGTTCAACGCCCAGCCTCCGAGGGTTGTTCAGTCATGGCGAGCATGTCGCGCTCGCTCAAGGTGTCGATGACTCGCCGCTCGGCTGCCAGGTCGATGGAACGGCTGAGCAGGTAATAGCTCAGCCCCGACACCACCAGGCCCACCAGCCAGGCGATGTCCACGCCTTCGAGCAGTCGCGCCAGCGGGCCGACAAAAACCTCTTGGTTGGCAGCGGCATCGAAGATGTAGAAAAACGGCACCATGGCAGCAAATCCCAGCAGGTAGGCAACAATGCCACGCAGTTGCCAGGCACCGTAGATGCCCTTCGGGGTGAAGAAGTGCGGGATCGCGTAACGGCCTTTGCGCACGAAGAAGTAGTCGACCAGATTGACCGCAGTCCACGGTACGAGGAAGTACAGGAGCAGCACCAGGAAAGTGTTCAACAGGGCAATGCCATCGCCTTTGAGCGACAGTACACAGGTCAACAGGACTGTGCTGATCACCCCAATCGACAGCACGCGGGCGCGCGGGGTCGGGGTGATTTTCTTGATCGAGTCGACACCGGTCAGCAAGGTCAGCATGGCGCTGTAGGTGTTAAGCGCGATGATCGGCAGAAAACCCAGCACCGACACCACCACCAACAAGTTGCCCAGCCCTGGCAGCAGCGACGAGCCAACCTGATTCAGCGCCACCAGGGCATCGGCTGCACGCAGCTCCTGCGCCAGCCAGGCACCGAGGCCGATCATCCAGCTGCCCGACAACGACGCACCGATGAACACGGCAGCGATCAACTTCCAGCGGCTAGTGTTTTTCGGCAGGTAGCGGGAATAGTCAGACACATAAGGCGCATAGGAAATGTTGTAGCTGGCGCCAATGGCAAACAATGTGGCGAAAGCAATCCAGCTGAACCCCAGGTCGCTCGCCGGCGCAGCGCCGTCACGGCCAGCACCGAACATCAAGGCGACCGTCACCAGCGTATACAACGGCAAGGTCGCCAGCAGCGCCCACTTGAAGGCTTTGTGCATCAGGTCGTGGCCGTAGATCGCCAGCAACGCACCGATCATCACCACCGTCACCGCAACAAGGGTCGGGTCGATGCCAAACACATGCTCCAGACCGTTCATGATCAATGAGGTGTTCACCACGTTGAAGCCGACAAACACAAACATCGTCGCCATCAACGCCAGGATCACCCCGCGATAGCCGAACTGGGCACGGGACTGGATCATCTGCGGCAAGCCCATTTCCGGCCCTTGCGAACCGTGGAAGGCCATGAACAAGGTGCCGAACATAATGCCCAGCGCGCCGGCCAGCAGGGTCCACAACGCAGACAAGCCCAGGCTGGGGCCGACAAAGCCGATGGAGATGGTGAAGAAATGAAAGTTGCCAAGAAACCAGAACGGCCCCTGGCTGCTGAGTTTGGCGTGGCGTTCGTTTTCCGGGATGTAATCGATCGAGTGGCCTTCGATGGCCAATCCGCTGCCCGCCTCCACGGCGTGGGCAGAAAGGGGGGACACTGACATACGATAATTCCTATGCAGCTGAGTTTTTGTTGTTGTGGGTACAGCGCTCGGTTCGGCATCCTGACCGAGAAATTCTCCATAAAACCTGACAAAGAGGCTGGTTTCCCGGCAATGTAGGGCGTTGGTCAGGGTTGTAAAATATCGCAGGCACACTGTTTATATAGATCCTTATCTATGTAAGCCGAGCTCAAGGGGCATACATGCAGGGCACTGTTTCGGAACTGGATCTGCGTTTGATCCGGGTGTTTCTGGCCGTGGTTGAAGCGGGAGGGATTTCCGCAGCACAAACCGCGCTCAACACCACGCAACCGACCATCAGCGCACAACTGGCAACGCTGGAAGCACGGGTGGGGTTTCGCCTCTGCGAACGCGGGCGTGGCGGTTTTTCGGTAACGCCCAAAGGCAGCCAGTTTATCGAAGCCGCCAGGCGATTGCTGGCAGCAACCGAAGGCTTTCGGGTTGAAGTGCAGCACATCAATCGCAAGGTCTCGGGCACCCTCAATATCGGCTTGCTCGGCCAGATCGACCCGGTGGCGAACAAGAAAATCGGCCAGGCCATCGCCCGTTTACGCGCCAGGCATGAGGGCTTGTACTTCCACTTCACCGAGCTGTCGTCGTCGCTGTTGGAAGAGAAGATCATCAACAACCATATCGATCTGGCCATCGGTTATTTCTGGCACCGCTTGCCCAGCATCGATTACTTCCCATTGTTCGAGGAAACCCAGATCGCCTATTGCGCCCCGTCACACCCGCTGTTCGGGCAGGTCGGCGCGTTGACCCGGGAAGACGTCAGCCACTATGACTGGGTGTGGCCGAGCCACCCATTACCGGAGATGCCAACCCCCACCTCACTGGAACGCTTGAGCGTACTGACCGACAGCATGGACGGTGCGGCGCTGCTGATTCTCTCGGGCCAACACCTGGGCTTTCTGCCTAAGCACTACGCCGCCCGGCATGAACAGCTCGGGCAACTGCACCCGCTCAATCCTGAGCTGTTGCGCTACGAAGTCAGTTTTCATGCGGCGGTACGCCATTCGGCGCGGCGGCGCGAGTTGGTGAGTGCCTTTCTGAACGAACTGATCGAGATATTCGAGCCGGCGTGAAGAGGCTGGAGCCCGGGCAGCGGGTCATGGTAAATAACAACGCGGCCATGCTGGCGGCCTAGGCTCTGTACGAAAAGTTTTGAGACGAAGGTCAGGCAAGGCGAAAACAGCCGAGGAAGCGGAGTTTACGGGTTGTAAATGAGCATTCCGAGGCTGTTTTCAACGCAGCATCACCGAGTATCAAGGCTTTTCGTACAGAGCCTAGCAGCAATCAGGAGCAACATTGATGCGCATACAGGATGCCGATCTGAAGTCATTGCGGATCTTCGAAACGGTTGTGCAGTGTGGCGGCTTTTCCGCGGCCCAGTCGGCGCTCAATACCAGCGTTTCGGTGATCAGTGAGCAGATGAGCCTGCTGGAAACCCGCCTCGGCGTCAGGTTGTGCGACCGTGGCCGTTCGGGCTTTCGCCTGACTGACGAAGGCGCAGTGCTGTACGAAGCCGCGCAGCGCATGCTGGCAGCGGTCGAGACTTTCTCGATGGAAGCCGCCACCCTGCGTCAGCAGTTGAGTGGCATCTTGCGCATCGGGGTGATCGACGCCACCCTCACCGACCCCGGCAGCCCGCTGACCCTGGCCATTCGCCGCTTTGGCGAGCTGGCGCCACAGGTTCATCTGCAAATCCATATCGATACTCCTAGCGCCCTCGAACAACGGGTGATGGATGGCCGCTTGCACCTGGCTGTCGGGCCGTTTCCTTCGCGCCTGCCAGGGCTGGATTACACACCGTTGTACAAAGAAACCCACGGCCTGTTCTGCTCGCGCAGCAATCCACTGTTCGAACAGGATGACGCTAGCATCACCCCGCAGTTGCTGAGCCAGGCCAGGGTCGCGGCGCGCACCTTCCTCGGCCGCTTCGACCTCGACCAATTGCAGGCAGAACGAGCGGCGGGCAGTGTCGATAACGTCGAGGCGCGGGCGATGATGATTGTCTCCGGTCAGTACATCGGCTTTTTGCCGCTGCACTACGCACAGCCTTGGGTCGACAAGGGCGAACTGCGCAGGCTGTGCCCCGAGCAATATGCCCCGCAACTGAGCTTCGACATCATCCGCCATCGCGGTGTCAGCCCACCGCGCACGGTCGTGGCTTTCCATCAGCAAGTGCTCGACTGCACCGCCGCGCAGGGTTGAGCGAACCGGGAGGCTGAACTTGCTTCGGGATTTGCCGAAGTCAACTTCACGAACCGGCTATTCTTCCGAAGTATCGGCTTCACTAGAGTCTAGGGCGAGACAATCAAGCCAACCTGATGCTTGCCCTGCCGCCCCGCCCTGCTCTGTGGGCCCCGGCCGGGCAACGGGAGCAATGCCATGTCCGACCTCACCACCGTGATGCCGCTCTCCCCGTTAGTGCCCCTGCAACCCTTCCGCTACCGACGTCTTGGCGAACAGGTGTTCGTCGGTGGTGTTCTGCCGCTCGATGCCACCGGCACCTTGATCGGTGCAGGCGATATCGAAGCCCAGACCCATGCGGTGTTTGCCAACCTGAAAGCAGCCCTGGAGGCAGCCGGCCTGCAACTGGCCGACTTGGTTCGCCTCAATACCTATTACGTCTTCGAGGGTGAAGAAGCCGAAGCCACGGTGTACTGGGAAAAAATGACCCGGGTTCGCCTGCAGTACTTCCCCGACCCTGGCCCCGCTGCCACGGCGGTGCGCGTACAGGGTATGGGCTGCCGTGGCGCCATGATCCAACTGGAAGCCGAAGCACTGGCTGTGCCCTGCGCGCAGCGGCAACGGATCATGCCGGTCAAGAGCTGGGACTGGAGCATTCCGGTGCCGTTGTCACAAGGCTGGCGATCCGGCAGCCAGATCTGGGTCGGTGGCCAGGTGTCCGCCGATCGGGCAGGCAAGGCGATCAGCCTGGGTGATCTGGCCGGGCAAACCGCCAACGTGCTGGAGCACATCCGCCATGTCTTGCTTGACGGTGGCGCCACCTTCAGCGACCTGACCCAGTTGAAAATCTGCTACCTGCACGAAGGCGACAGCAATGCCGCCGAAGCGCGCCTGCAAGACATTCTCGACGTGGTGCGAGCGACCTGCGGCGAACCGCTGCCACCGGTCACCGCCTTTGGCGTCAACCTGCTCTATGAGGGATTGCTGCTGGAGATCGACGCCACCGCCCAGGTCGGCGTTGCCCAACAAACGGTGCTGGCCAAAGCGGGCAATCACAACTGGACGGCCGGTGTGCAAGTCCAACGTGACGATTCAAACATCCAGGTGGCCGGGCAAAGCGTAACCTCGACAACGCTTGAACACGCCTGCAGCGAAGTGCTGCGGCGCATTGCCGAGCAGTTGCGCAGCATTGGCGCCGGCCCCGAAGCCCTCGCCCACCTGCATGTACTGATTGCTGGAAACGAGGCCAATGGCGAGCCGGAACGTGCCACCTCGTTGTTTAGCCAGGCACTGCAGGTGTTGTGTGGCGACGCCTTGCCGCCGTTCACCGTGGTCAGGGTGAGCGGTTTGCCGGGGAACGCATCGCTGCAAGTGGATGCGGTTGCCGTTGACCTTGATTCGAGGTCGGTATGAACCCATTCGATGAAGCACTCGAGCTGACCCGCCAACTGTTGCGGTTCGACACCACCAACCCACCGGGTAATGAACAACCGTGTGCCGAGTTTCTGGCCGGGCTGCTGGCCGATGCGGGCTTCACCACCACCTTGCATGAGCTGGCGCCCGGCCGCGCCAGCCTGGTGGCCTATCTGGGCAACGGCCAGGGGCGGCCACTGTGTTTCACCGGGCACTTGGACACCGTGCCACTTGGCAAGACGACGTGGTCAGTCGACCCGTTCGCCGGCGAAATTCACGACGGTCGCCTGTTTGGCCGCGGCAGCAGCGACATGAAAGCCGGGGTCGCCACGTTCATCACCGCGGCACTGCAGGAACGCCAGCTGATCGCCGACAGCCCCGGCGTTGTGCTGGTGCTGACCGCCAGCGAAGAAACCGGCTGCCAGGGTGCCGCAGCGCTGCTACGAGACGGCGTCAACCAGTACCACGCCGGTGCAATCATTGTCGGTGAGATGACCGCCAACTACCCGCTGATCGGCCACAAGGGCGCCCTGTGGCTCAAGCTTGAAGCACGCGGCAAAAGCGCCCACGGCTCGATGCCCGAGCGCGGCGACAATGCGCTGTACAAAGCCGCACGTGCACTGACCATGATTGAGCACTACCAGGTACCCGCGCCACGCCACCCGGTGTTGGGCGGCACCAGCATCAGTGCAGGCACCTTGCACGCCGGTAGCAGCATCAATGTCGTGCCGGACCTGGCCGAGCTGTGCGTGGATATCCGCAGCCTGCCCGGCATGTCGCACGACGACACTCGCGAAACCTTGCTCGCCGCGTTGCAGCCTGACATCTGCGCGGCACAGGCGGTGCTCGACCTGCCTGCGGTGTTCACCGACAGCGCCGACCCGTGGATAGCAACGGTGTATCGCATCACCCAAGAGGAAACCGGAGTCCGCCCCGAACCCAGAGGCGCCAGCTACTTCACCGACGCCTGCGCGCTACAGCACGCCCACCCTGGTGTGCCCATCGTGATTCTTGGGCCCGGTACACCGGAGATGGCGCACCAGACCGACGAGTACTGTGAAATCGCCCGTATCGACGAAGCCGTGCGCGTGTATCGGCGATTGATCAGCGATTGGTGCTCGTGAGCCACCTGATACCCCTTCACGCACTTCTATAGCGGTTCCAGCGGGCGCTCCTGCCCCCGGAACCGGGCAAAACAACAAAACCAATACAGCCAGTAATAGAAAGGTATCCCATGAAAATATCCACCCCAGCGAATCCGGCCCTGCCGGAGGCTCAAACAGTCCGCACCAGCAAGGATTACTTGCTGATTGTGGTCAGCGTGGTGTCCATCTTCCTCACCGTGTTTGCCCTGGCAGCCTTTCCGGCACGCTCCGAGCAAGTCGCCAGTCAGTTGTTCCAGAGTGCCACCGATCTACTGGTCGCCCCGGTGCTGGTGATCTTCCTCGCCTTCGTCGCCGGTTCACTGTTCATCATCTTCAGCAAGTACGGCAACATTCGCCTGGGTGACGGTAAGCCGCAGTTCAAAACGCTGCCGTGGATCTTCATGTTCATCTGCGCCGGGCTAAGTTCCGCGACCCTGTACTGGGGCTTGGTAGAGTGGGCCTATTACTACAACACCCCAGGCCTGAACATTCCGGCGCGCAGCCCCGAAGCATTGGACATGAGCATCGCCTATGCCTTCTTCCACTGGGGCTTCGGCACCTGGGCCTGTTACGCGGTCGGCGGCATGGCCATGGCCTACTACTACCATGTGCGCAAGCACACCAAACTGAGCCTGGCCGGCATCATCGAAGCGATCACCGGCATCAAGGCCGGCGGCCCGTTCGGGCGGTTGATCGACATCATCTTCCTGATTGGCACCTTCGGCGGCCTGACCGTCACCATGGTGGTGACCACCCAGACCTTCTCCAACGCCCTCTCCAACCTCACCGGCCTGCCCAACACCTTTGTCATGCAGGCAGGCATCGTGCTGCTGATCACCAGCATCTTTTCCTTGAGTTCTTACATCGGCCTGGAAGGCGGCATGCAGCGCCTGGCCAGCATGGTTTGCTGGGGCGCGCTGTTCTGCGCCTTGGCGGTGCTGGTGGTGGGGCCGACGGGGTTCATCGTCAAGAATACGGTGAACGGCGTTGGCCTGATGTTCTCCAACTTCCTGCACATGAGCCTGTTCACCGACCCCGCCGGCGACGGTGAATTCACCCGCAACTGGACGGTGTTCTACTGGTTCTGGGCCATCTCCTACACCCCGGCGGTGTCGATCTTCGTAGCCCGCGTGTCCCGTGGCCGCACCTTGAAAGAAGTGTCTGCCGCGCTGTTGCTCGGCGGTAGCGTCAGTTGCTGGGCGATCTTCGGCAGCCTCAGCGGCTATGGCATCGACCAGTTGCTCCGTGGCATTCTCGATGTCCCTGCAGTGGTCGCCAGCCAGGGTGGCGAGGTGGCGATTACGCAACTGTTGAACGGCTTTCCGCTGTCGGCGCTGGCCACTGCCTTCTACCTGTTCGTGATGGTGATTTTCCTCGCCTCCCACGTCGATGCCTCGGCCTACACCGTAGCTGCTGCCACCACCCGCAACCTGCCGGAAGGCCGTGACCCGTCACCGTTTCTGCGCCTGTTCTGGTGCGTGATGCTGGCCTTGGTGCCACTGACCATGATCGCCAACCACCTGTCGTTGAAGACGGTGAAAACCTCAGTGATCCTCACCTCGATTCCGTTCTTCTTTTTGCTGGTGGTGATGGCGGTTGGATTTGCGCGTTGGTTGTACCGTGATTACCGTCATCGCAGCGCGCAAGACATCGAGGCTGAAGCCCGGCTTACAGAAGCAGCAGCCCTGCCGGAGCCAGAGGGAGCCCCGTCACGGTGGAAGGATGAAGTGGCGGTTTAGCCTTCAATAACCCCCAGTATGAAGCTGCGCCCATCCCGTCAATGAGATGGGCGCAGCTTCATGCTGTCAGTGGCTAACGCTGAAACACAGACAAACACGCGTACCTTCCTGCTCGCGGCTGCTTAAGCTCACCGCCCCGCCGAAGCGTTCCATGATCTGCCTGACCATGATCAAGCCGATCCCCAAGCCGCCTGAGCGGGTGGTGTAAATCGACTTGAAGGCCAGCATCTCCTGTTGCCGGGTCAGGCCTTTGCCGGTGTCGTTTACCGTCAGGAACAGCTGCTGACCATCGTCAGACAGGTGGGTGCCAATCGCTAGCCGACCGCCCTCCGGCATCGCCTCGATGGCGTTCGCAATCACACTGTTGAGCACCTGCGCGAGCAACAAGTGGTGGCTGACCACTAAGGGGGCAGGCCCGGCATCCACCTCCACATTGATTTTCGAGTAGGCCAACTGCTGCTTGAACGCGCTCAAGGTGACTTGCACCGCGCCGATCAGATCAACCGGCTCTGACTCCCCGCGCAGCGGCCGCAAGCACATCAGCAAGTCCCTTACCCAGATCGACATGCGATCGACCTGGCTGATGATATCGGCAATATTCCGTGCGGCAGGCTGCCCCTCGACACTCTGCGCCAGCTCAGCGCTGCTACGGATGCTGGCCAACGGGTTACGCATGCTATGTGCCACCGCGGTCGACATTTCGACCAGGCCACCGTAGGTCTTGTTGGCTACCAACTGATCCTGCTGAGAGTTCAACAGCTTCGACGCTCGCCACACCAACCAGAACAGCCCGAAATAAATGGCCAGGCCACCCAGTGCGGTCGCCACCCAGATCAACCGAAAGCCGCGATTAACCCGCTCGATCAGGTCGACCGGCTCTTTGTAGATTTCCACCATCGCCAGCGCATTGCCCTGCTCGTCAGTCAGTGGAATGTAATTTTCAATAAAGAACTCTTGCGGCGGATGCAGGAACTGTTGCTCGACCCGCCCGGCCTGAACCTCGTTATATCGCGCCGAGACCCGCCCTTGGGTTTTGAAGGCCTTATCCAGTGCCTCATCACCTTCAACCTTGCGCCCGACCAGGGCGGGGTTGGTTGACCACAGCACCACCTTGTCGGGTGAATAAATGGTCGCCAGTAAAATGTCTGGCAAGTGCGCAAGGTGATCGAGAAACTCAGAGCGTGCCCGCACGCGGTTACGCACTGTCTCTTCGGTGAGCATGCCGAATACGGATGGGGTCAGCACAGTCCCCATCTGCATGCCTGAAAGATCGTGATGACGAATTTCACCAATGGCCACGGCCTGAATGAACTGGGCCGACAACAACGCATCACGCTCAAGGCTTTCATTCATCAAAAAGCGGGTCGACAGCGTGCCCAAACCAAGGGCCACCACACCAATGATGAGAAAACTGATGATCGAGAACCAATGCAGCAGATCGAATGGCTCAGTGGAGCCGACTGCGAGCGTGTTTTTCCAGAAACGAAAGCGGGACAAGAATTGCGCTGCATTCATAGGCAAGACTCGGCAGATGTGAACAGCAATGAGAGCATCGTCCTTGGTAATCAGCGCCGAGACAGTCACACCCTCTCTACTACCTAAACTCTAGCTGGACATTACCGACCGGTGGGAGCGGGCTTGCCCCGCGATTGAGCTGATAGCCATGACTGCCGAGTCGATGCCACTGACTATCGCGGGGCAAGCCCGCTCCCACCGTCGCCTGTTCACAACGCTTTCATTTCGGCGATATCGCGCACCACCTGATCTGCCGAGCTGTCGAACATCGCCTGTTCCTGCGCATCCAGAGGCAACTCGATCACCCGTGCAATCCCCCCCTCTGCCAGCACACAGGGGACACCCATGGCCATATCGGTTCGCCCATACTCGCCCTCAAGAATCGCGACCGCCGGCAAAATGCGGTTTCGGCGGTTGGCAATGGCATCCACCATCTGCGCAATGGCCACGCCCGGTGCATCGCAGGCGCTCCCCAGCTTCTTCAAACCCAGAATCTCGCCGCCACCCTTGCGGGTACGCTCGACAATCCGTTCGATTTGCTCATTGGACAGAAAGTGAGACAGCGGCACCGAACCGACCGCACAGTAACGCATCAGCGGCACCATGCTATCGCCGTGCCCACCCAGCACCAGCGCGGTGATATCCCGAGCAGAAAACCCGGTCTCCTCGGCGATAAAACACTTCATGCGCGCGGTATCCAGCACCCCTGCCTGCCCGAACACCCGGTTGCGCCCCAGTTTGCTCAGCGACCAGGCCCGGTACGTCAGCACGTCGACCGGGTTCGACACCACCAGCACCGTCGCCGCCGGCGCATAACGGTTAATATCGGCCATGATGCCGTCGAGAATCGGTAGGTTGATACTCAGTACATCCTGCCGCGACTGGCCCGGCTTGCGCGGCACACCCGCGGTAATCACCACCAGGTCAGAGTCTTGCAGCAATTGGCCGTCGGACCCACCGTACACCCGGGTATCAGACCCAGACTCAACGGCGGCCTGCCAAACGTCCAGCGCCTTGCCCTTGGCCAAATCACCCTGCACATCGATCAGCATCAACTCACGACAGAACTCATCCCGGGCGATGATCTGAGCAGTCGCTTCACCCACGATACCGGCACCCACAATGGATAGCTTGTTCACCTGACACCTCCTCGCGGCCCGTGCCCCCTAACACGCCCGCCTGTACACAGAAGTATTGCTCGACACTGCTAAAAGACTAGCTAATGCTCTTGTTTTGGTCGGGGTGGAAGATACCGTCTTGCACCAGAGAATCTGTGCAGTCCCGGTGGGAGCGGGCTTGCCCCGCGATCTGATCCATAGCCATTGCTGTTGTATTGATGTTGCTGCCCATCGCGGGGCAAGCCCGCTCCCACCACTGATGCCGCAATTTTCCAAGGCCAGTGCCCCTTGAAACCCATCCATAACCTCGTTAACCTCCGTGGGTCGCTGCACATTCAGCGACTCGGGCTTGGCGGCCCGAGACGAAGGCGCAAAGCGCCCCATGCTCACCTTCGCAGGCGCTTTTTTTGTGCCCGCGAAGATGCTTTATGGCGGGCTGCGTATGGACTTCTTCGGAAGTGCCGGGGCCTTCGTACCGGTCCGCCAACTTTGCGCAGTCCGTCACCATTCCTTGCTTGGTGGCAGTCGGTGGCAGATCGAGCCTCGGCGAAGGAATAGCCGCAGGTGAGATCAGGGCCGCCGATGCGGCCCGTCGAAGCTTTATTTGTTCTTCTCTAACGAAGAAAACGGAATCGACTTTCCGCGCTGGATCGACAGGCCTTGAAGCGAATTTCCAACCGCGTCCGGCACGACCGAAGCCAACAACATATCAACCTACGCCCAAATCTCATTGACTCGCGGCGCTCCCCTCACCCTCACCGACCGTAGCTGACGGTACCGATGGCGGAGGTGAAGTGTCATAAGAGGCACCGTTAATATATTGCAGCTCAGCTTTGATCAGCTCAAACGCTTTTTCCCGAAGTTCGCGCTTCTGTTGGACATACTCTTGGGGCGAAATGAAGCCATTGAACCGATCAATACAGAGATCTGAAAGTCCATCACGGTGAAACTGAACACCTTGCGTGCGCCTGAAGAGCTGCTTCATTGAAACGGCCAATTCTGTTTGAAGCTTAGCGCTGACTGGGCTCTCAATGGGGCCGGACTTCATCGCTGCTGCTAATGACGATGCGAACTGACCAGCCACATCAGGGGACGGCTCAGGGCAAATAGGCGAGCCCGGTTTGATCTGAACATACACAACCCTGTAGTCCGCAGCGGTCGCTAAAACTCCGGTTGACTCTGAGAAAGGTGCTCCCATTTTTCTTTCCATGATGGGAGGTCGCGGAGTCATGTAGTAGGCGCAACCAGAAACGAACGAGCACAAACATAGCAGAGCCAATATGCGCATCTTTCTGCCCCTCATTAAGCTTCTACTTCGGGTATAGCAGAAGAATTAATGAATCAAAGCCAACAGCTGGTTACCCCCCAAAAACTACATTCGCATGCGGCCACGGAGGGCGGCGCAGGTATGTAGAAAGCCATTAGCAATAGCGAAGCCCACAGCAGACAACGCCGCAACTGCCTGCTGCCTTCCCCCAAGGATTGGCCTGAATCAAACCTCAATCCTACTTAGCTTTTTGCTGATCCTCCGGGGGGCTATACCCCGATCGAATCTCGCTTAATCGGTGAAAAGGCGACCGTTTTATCCATGGGAGCGCGCGATGGAAAGCAATCAACTGAAGAGCCCAGGAGACAAGGCAGAAGATCGATCCTTCGTCCTTGCTCAAAGGAAGTTCAAAAGCAATTGCCACCACCGCGAACATGATGCTGACAAAGAAAAAGCCAGTGGCCAGTGCATTGACGAAGTAATTTAGCCTGCGCCAATCATCTGGAATTAGCTCCAGTGGCCCCATGGCAATCAGCGCTATTGCGAACGGCACGGAATACATAACCAATGACACAGATGGCTCTGCGTACCGCAGGAAAACTATCCAAATCGCGAGCCCTGCGAATGATGCAACGCGTGTTTTCGTCACCGCTATTCGTGAGCCAAACGCGCTGACTGTTTCCCACAGCCCCATTGAAACTCTCCCTGTCCGCTTCGCGGCGAAGCATAACATCCCTATTCAACGCCCGCCCTACAGGCTGCCACAATGCTCCAAGGCCAACGCCCCTTGAAACCCGCCCCCAACCTCGATACCCTCCCTGAGTCGCTGCCAATTCAGTGACCGGGCGTCGCGGCCCGCAAGGCAAAAGGCGCTACAGCGCCACACCACCACAATTGCAGGCGCTTTTTTTGTGCCCGCTTTCTGTGCAATGGCGGCTGTGCGTGGGAGACTTTCGAGTCTGCCGGGTTTCCTTTTGCCTCGGTCCGCGAACCCGCGCACAGCTGCCACCCAAATCGTTTCGCGGCGATGGTTGGCAGTTCCACCGCAAAAGGAGCTGCACCATGACAAAGATAGTCCCCGATCCACCCCCCTCCACCACCCAAACCAGCACCACCTTTGGCACCTGCAACGGCAGTCACGATCCCCTGTTCGCCGTGCGCACAGGTGTCTCCTCCGAAGATGCCCTGGTGCATGCCTGCGTCTTGCTCAAAAGCGCCTATCACACCACCGCCCACGCCTGCGACATGGTCGATACCGAGGCGCGCGGGTTGTTATGGGCGACGGAGCAATCGCTGGAAATGAGCCTGGCGCTGGTCGAGGCCGTGCTGGATGAAGTGGAAGCCCGCTCAGCGACGTTGGCGGTACTACGCCGCGCTGCGCAGGCAGATCGAGCCTCGGCGAAGGAATAGCCGCAGGTGAGATCAGGGCCGCCGATGCGGCCCGTCGAAAGCATGGCTCGGCCTGCGCCTTAGAGCGTTAAGTAACGCGGTGTAAAGGAAGAGGTGCCTTATAAAACCCAATACCGTTTTTACAGCGCCTCTCTTTAGCTAAAAATCAACTAATTGATCCGACCAACTGTAAAACAGATTACCCACAGCAAGCGTCATAGTATGCGCCTTTTACATTGAGCACGCTCAGCAGCCGTTTTCGAACATACAGCGGCTTATAGCGCCGTGTTGCCGCCAGATAAAAACTGTACTCAGGCACAGGAAGACGCTCATGCACACTATTCGCAACACGTTAGTCGTAGTGGATGCTCAACAGCCCGGCGAAATGATCCTGCACCGAGCCAAGATGATTGCCAGCGCCACACGATCACACCTGCATCTGTTGGCCTGCAACAAAGGCAATCATCACTCCCCCTACCTGCACGACCTGCAAACTTCCCTGCAACAACAAGGCTATAGCGTCAGTACACAACAGGCTTGGCATGGCAGTGAACACAGAACCATCATCACCGTTCAGCAAGCCAAAGAATGCGGCCTGGTGATCAAACAACACTTCACCGACAACCCAGTGAAAAAAGCGTTTCTCACCCCCGAGGACTGGAAGCTACTGCGCTACTGCCCCAGCCCGGTGCTCATGGTGAAAACCGAAAGACCCTGGACCGACGGCACCATTCTCGCTGCGGTCGACATCGGCAACAGTGATGTTGAACATCGCGTCCTGCATTCAGGCATCGTCAGCCACGGCTATGACATCGCCAAACTGGCTGGCGGCACGCTTCACATGATGAGCGCCCATCCTTACCCAATGCTGTCAGCGAGCGACCCCATTTTCCAACTCAAGGAAAGCATCCAGGCGTTCTATCGCGACCAATGCAAACGGTTCCAAGCCGAGTTTCATATCAGCGACGAACGCCTGCATATAGTCGAAGGCCCTCCAGAAGTGCTGATTCCGTATCATGTGCACAAGCTAGAAGCAGCACTCACTGTAGTAGGCAGCGTCGCCCGAACCGGATTGAACGGCGCCTTGATCGGCAACACCGCCGAAATGCTGCTGGACACATTGGACAGCGACATACTGGTACTCAAGCCGAACGATGTCATCCTTCACCTGGAAGAACTTGCAGCTCCACCTGCGAGCCCGTCGGTTGATACCGCGATCATCTCCTGGCCTTACAGCCACCACAGCCATCGGGTGGAACCTGAAGTGAGCCATCAGATAAGCAGGCTTAGTGCTCAGCGAGCTAAAGTTCGGCGGTGAGGGTTGGTTTTGTGTGGATTGGCTGTGTTCCGGCATGTCGTGGGGAGGGATGACATGGAGGTGATTCAAACGGAGTGCAAGCGATGGCTTTCGGGGCAGCTTGCGGCTGTGAATTTTCGCGCCCCCTAGAATGCAAAAAGCCCTGAATAATCAGGGTTTTGAAAGTGGCGGAAGCGTAGAGATTCGAACTCAACGTAAAGCGCTCTTCCGGGCTGGAGGCCTTGATTTACGCGGGCTCCAGAGTGCGATTGTCAGCGATTTTGTTCCCAGAGTGTTCCCATCGTGGTTGTGTGCGTCACCTCGAAGGACAGCTCTCTTAGGGGGGAACGCCGTTTCATGTTGACCCATCAAAAAGAGGTAATTTTGGTAATTTTATTTTTTATCCTCAATAAAACCCTTACTAATCAATACGTTGAGAGTTTTTGTAAAAGGTAATTTTAGGGTAATTGAAAGGTAATCGACTTACCTTCAAACACGGTAGACGGCATTAAAAATAAAATCCTTTTAAATCAGCAGCTTAGTAAAAAATTACCTTGCCAATTACCATAAATTACCTTCCGCGGTAATCGCTGAAAGCCTTGCAGTTCAAGGCCTAGAGGATAGTTGGAATCCCCCCCTGACCAAAATTACCCCTTTTTGATGGCCATCCTGAAAATGACCAAGGCCATCCCGTCCGCTACCTATAATCCGAAAACGAGAAAAGGAGGTCTCATGGCCAGAATCAGCAGAAAGCAGTTGCAAGAACTAATGGATCAAGGTGAACCGCTAATGAACCAAGCGGTGGATGCGCTTCGTCGGTACAACGAAGCGAAAGGACAGCTACCTCCCAAACAAGTCGAGCAGCTACGTCTTGAGGCCGAGGCGCTGTTCCAGGCGGTTCAAGCATATCAGCTGAGATCGCTGGGAGGCGCTGCCCCTACCCTTCATTAACTGTCTAGTCGCAGGGAATTGCAGGGAAACTCTATCCCTGAAACACCGCTGTGGCGCCGGAGCTGGGCCTGTACCAATACTCTGCAGGGGTGAAGAAAAATCGACACATTTAGACCGGGGGCGTGGCGGGGGGACGAGTGCGCGCGCCAAGTATAGATCGGGTTGCCGGCCGCAGCCAGGCTGGGCAAACTGCTCAGCGCAGACCCCCATCACGGACAAGACTTTGTAAGGAACTCGCTGATGACCATACCTGTGCTGTTTGAGTTTGAAGCGCTGCCGGTACGAGTTATGACCGGAGAGGATGGGGAGTATTGGTTCTGCGCCAAGGACGTCTGCGCGGTTCTGGGCTACATCAACTCAAGGCAGTCAATTGCTGACCACTGTCGCGAGAAAGGTGTATCGAAACGATACACCCTCACGGATCAAGGTAAGCAGGAGCTGCAGTTCATTGATGAGGGTAATCTCTATCGACTCATCATCAGGAGCAAGAAGGAAGAGGCCAAGCGATTCGAGTCGTGGGTATGTGATGAACTATTGCCAGCTTTGCGCAAAACCGGCAGTTACCAATTGGAAAACCGATCGACAGCCGCCGCCCGCATCGCTAACCACCGACTTCGCCTAGCCTTAGGCAAAGAGCTCTACCACACCCGTGCCCCGGCGCTGCGTATGCTCATTCATCAGCAACTGGCTGATGTGTCCAATGCATTGGGCCTACCTACCCCAGAGATCGACAGTCTAGGTCGCACCGCGCCCGACGCGCCGGACATCCTCAAGTCTTTCTGGGAGGCCTTGGCTTATCTCGACGGCAAAGGAGTGGACTATAACCATACCAGCCGCTCCAACGTTCTGGCGGTCAATTTGCGAGAGCTCACCCACTTACTCAGAGAGAATGGCCAGTCGCTTCGATTCGACACTGCCCTACGCGAGGCCATGTGGCAAAGTCACTCGCCCCGCTGTCTGCACAAAAACCACGCGGTTCATAGCCGACTAACCGGAAATACCATCAAATGCTGGGTATTTGAACGACTGACAGAATGAAAATGGGTGCGGAAAATTCGACACATTTAGCCTGCAGGCGTGGAGGGGGAACGAGTGCGCGCGCCAGGTGTATATCGAGTTGCCGACCGTCGCCAGGCTGGGCAAACTGCTCAACACAGAGTCCACCTAGGGCAAGATTTCGCAAGGAACGCGTAGATGACCATACCCGTGCTATTTGAGTTTGAAGCGCTGCCGGTGCGCGTGTTGACAGAAGCAGATGGCGAGTATTGGTTCTGCGCCAAAGATGTCTGTTCTGTGCTCGGCTATCGAAATGACACTGACTCAGTCAAGGCGCATTGTCGGGAGGCTGGGGTAGCGAAACGCGACCTCAGCTCAAGCGGACAGAGACGAGAGCTGACCTTCATTAACGAAGGCAACCTTTACCGCCTGATAGTCAAAAGCCGAAAAGAAGAAGCCCAATGCTTCGAGTCGTGGGTATGCAATGAAGTATTGCCAGCTTTGCGCAGGACCGGCAGTTATCAATTGGGTAACCGCACGACAGCAGCCACCCGCATCGCTAACCACTGGCTTCGCCTCGCTTTAGGCAAAGAGCTCTATCGCGCCCGAGACCCAGTGCTAAGCACGCTGATACATCAGCAACTGGCTGAAGTATCCGATACATTGGGCCTCCCTACCCCGGAGATTGATAGTTTAGGTCGCACCGCACCCGTCGTACCGGACGTTCTTAAGACCTTTTGGGAGACTTTGACTTTTCTCGATGGCAAAGGAGTGGAGTACAACCACAGCACTCGCTCAAACATCTTAGCGGTCAATCTGCGTGAGATAGCCCACCTGCTCAGCGAAAATGGTCAATCACTGCTGTTCGACACTGCTCTGCGCCAGGCGATGTGGCAAAGCCATTTGCCTCGCTGCCTGCACAAAAACCATGCGATTCACAGTGGACTAACCGGAAAGATTATCAAGTGCTGGATATTTGAGCTGACCACCAAATAAACTTGGCGCAACTCAGAACACTCAACTTACAACAAGACTTAGAAAAATTAACCTTTAGCTATAGTCCTTATTAAAAATATCACCACCCAACAAAACCAAACACTCCAATGAAAACTTCAAGCACACCATCAGTAGAAGTAAATAAAATTCTGCAGCACGCTGTGGACTCAATAAAATTAGGGGTTCTAGACTACAAATTAAGCACAGAAACCCCTGAGAACTCCACTAGATGCATTTCAGCAGCTCGGAATTTATTTGCTGGCGTACTCATACTGTTTAAATTTAAAATTGCTTCTCTAGCCAGCACCCCCGAACAAGCAGCCGAACTAATATACAAGACAAAAGAGATCACCCCAACACTGAATGAAAAAGGGGAAATCGAGTGGAAACCCGTCATCTATAATGATACAACCATCGACACCGAAACCATAAAGTCAAGACTGATCAGTTTAAAAATATGGCATGACTGGGGTGCAGTAAAGAAACTTAAAGACTGCAGAAACAATCTTGAGCACCTTCACCCAAAGCATCCAGTAAGCGAAATTCAAAAATTCATCGCAGACTTATTCCCGTTACTACGCGATTTTATCAAGAACGAAATGACTGAACCTCCAGGAGCTTTACTAGGTGATGCTTGGGATACAATGCTTGAAACCCATAGTTTTTTTGAAAACAACAAGTCAGAAATCAGAGAGCTTTGGAGGCCTATCCAACTCTCCGAAAACGCAAAAAAAATATTCAAACAATGCAAATGTGAAAACTGTGAATCACAACTTCTAGCTCCACACCCAGACGATGTATTAAATGAAGTTTCTACTGATGATCGAGACTTTCGCTATGAATGCGTGGCATGCCACTACTCAGCATCATTAATCGAGCTTATACAGGAAAAATTTTCTGAACTGCATGAAACACCATTTGATCCGGACCCAATCGTTGAGGAATGCGCACGATGCTTTGTTGTTTTGTATCATTCATACCACGGAATTTGTCATTGGTGTGATTTTAAGCCCGAAGTTAAATACTGTGCATGCGGGGCCATTCTTCAGGATCACGAAATAGAGAACGGTGATAAATGCGATCACTGCGAAGAATTAGAAGATAAATTTGACGAATACGAAGCACATATTCGTTAAATACCAAAACGACGACCAAGGACCACCAGCAAAATGAACCAAATACACCCTGGGCGCCGCTCACTATTTAAATACACAACACCCAAAACCGCACTAACAATTCTTCAAAACAAAACAGTCAGATACTCGTCCCCCTTAACATTCAACGACCCATTCGACATTCAAACCGGCCTACACTTCGACTTCAAGCTAGATGAGCTTGCTGAAAAAATTGTTGACCATATTGGGAGATTTGCGAGCGCCTCAGTTCCTCCTCCGGTTGATGAGGAACACCCTTGGGGACAAATGGCCTTAATAGCAAGGAGAAAGTTCCCAACTTGCGGCTTTGACAAGGCTTTCTGGCTCAATATGATAAAGCCATCCTTCGACACTGACATAGTTCCGATCATCACGGAAACACAAGCAAACTTCCGTAAATATTGGGATAACTCTTTACCAGCAATGCGTGTATTCTGCGTATCAGAAGAAAGAGACAATCTATTGATGTGGGCACACTACGCAGAAAATCATACGGGAGCAGTCTTTGAGTTTCTATCACTTCCCGAAAAAGACAATGTCCTGTCCATCGCCCAAAAAGTAGATTACGTTTCTAATCCTCCAACTTTCTTCAGTGAACAGGAGTGGTTAAATGATTTTATATCCATAAAGCCACTCGACACCTCGTTACTTCACAGACGATACGTACTCCAAAAAAGTAAAGATTGGCACTATGAAAAAGAATGGCGAGTTTGGTACCCAGATTCTCAGCAAGTGGGTCATCACGATTATATTCCTGTCGCAAATTGCGAGTTACCTGCAATATACATTGGTTGCAGGGCAGAAAGTACGTTCGTGACACAATTAATTTCGCAAGCTCGTATGAGCTTCCCCAATACCAGAATATTCCAAGCGAAACGTCACACGGCCTCCTACTCTCTTGAATACGCTGAAATTAAATAGACGATATTTCCCAATCTGGATGCGCAGGAATTTTCACGCCTGCGCTGGAACCTCATACGGACGGAACCGCATCACCTCCTCCCCCAACCAATCGTTGATCTGCGACAGTCTAGCTTGCTCTGGTTCCAGCTCATTAACCGCCCATACCTGAGCAGCCTCACGGACCGAACCAAATCCCCCGGCGTTCTGCGGGACTACCCCCATCAACTGAGGTGGAATGCGTAACATGGCCAACTGGTCGTCGCGGCTGATGTTCTTGATCGCGCCGAAGTCATCCTTCGCCGCCACCTCACTGATCGGGATCAACTGCAGACCATCCTTCTTGCCACCAGGTGCGTACATGAACAGGTTGCGGAAGTTGCCTGGCCCCTTGCTGTTCTTCATCGCCGTGCGTAGGTCGTTGACGAAGTCCTCATTCTGGGCTGCGTCGGTCATATACATGATGAAGCCCGCATGACTGCCGTTCTGGTAATACTTACGACGAAACAGCGTGGCGCTCTCGTTGAGTAGGGCACTCTGCAAGGCCGGGAGCCACTCGGGTAAGCCGTAGACCTCCTGGTTGATATCCGCCACACGCAAGTGGCACACGCTCCCTGCCTTAAATTCGTGCTCGTCCTTCCAGCCGCGCACCTGGTAGTAGGTGACCAGGTCAGTACCTCGCCGTATGTACTTGGCCAGGCAAGGCTGCAGGCCGATCGCCTGACGCAGCATGTTGTCGCGCTTCTCCAGGTAGAGATTGCCCGACCAGCCCCAGTCCATGACGATTTGCTCGAAGGCCTGCCGACTCAGCAACCGGTGCGGTATGAACGTGCGGGCCAACGCGTTGCGCTTGAAGATCAGACCCGACTGCAGGTAAACACTTGCCTTCGACGACTTAGCCAGGCCGTCCAGCGAAACCGGCGGCTCAAACCATCGGCCATTGGACCAGCACTCCAGGTAGTCGAGGATCTCCCGACCATCGAGCACCGGTACCGGATCGCCGAAAGTGAACGCCATCGACTGCCCGCCGCCAGTCTGCGCAAGAAGCTCACCTTCGGTGGATTGCGGCACGGCGGCCAGTTCCTGGGGAATGTTCATCAATAGATCTCCATGATGCCGGTGTTAGCCACGGTCTGGCCCTCCAGCGGCTCGTTGTGCAGTGCGTGAAAGAGTGCCCACGCCAGATCGGCGTGGCCGGTGTTGTCGGTGCGCCCGGCGGTGTAGGTGAACTGCCGTCCACCTGGGGTGACGGTTTTACGGATTGCCATCAGGGACTGAACCAGGTCAGTCCAGCCGGCGTCGAACTCCAGCCGCCTCTTGCTTATCACGTCCCAAGCCTTCATCACCAGGCGTGTCTTAACCTCGGGGTTATAGGAAAACGTGCGCAGCGCCGGGAAGAACTGGCGTACCAGTTGCGCAACGGCGCTGCCCAGCCCGGTAGTGTCGATACCGATGTAGGTGACCCAGTAACGCCGCGTGACCTGCCGAATGGTCTCGGCCTGTGCGGTGAAGTCCATCCCACGGAACTGGTGCCGCTCCAACACACGAAACTTGCCACCCGGTACCAATGGCGGAGCCACAACAATCAGCCCGGCAGAGTCTCCACTCTCAGCCGGGTCATACCCGACCCACACCTGACGCTCGGCAAATGGTCGGGCAGTAAACGGCTTGTAGTCCTCCCAGATCGACCAGCTGTCCACCATGCAAGGCTGCAGCATGTTCAGCGGGAAGATGCTCGCGCCGTCGTCAACGAACTGGCACATCAATAGGTTCTGGAATGCCGCGGCATCGTACTCAAGCCGCAGCTCATCAATGTCGAACAGGTCGCAGCCCCGCTCCTCGGCGTCCAGGATGGTGACGATCTGGCGCCAGATCCTGTCGTCGCAGAGCTTGCCCTGCTGAAGGGCACTATGGCTGACGTCCAGTTTCAGGTGCTGTGCGGAGGGTTTGCCCTTGTTGAAGCGCTCACCCGTCCAGAAGGTGTACGCCTCGTGCGCCATCGAACTGGGTGTCGAAAAGTAGGTCCGGCGGTATTGCTTCTGCATCGCCATGCCCGAGGCGACTTTGTTCAGCTCGTTGAACTTGAAGGTCCAGAAGAATTCGTCGAAGTAGAAGTTGCCGTGATAACCCTGGGCAGTCCGTGCGTTGGTGCCGAGGAAATGCATCTCGGCGCCGTTCGGCAAGATGATCGGATCGCCGGTTAGCTCAACCCCAACCGTTTCGCGGGCGAATGCCTGGATGTAGGCCTTGAAAATGTGGGCCTGCGCCTTGCTGGCCGACAGGAAAATCTGGTTGCGCCCGGTGGTCAGCGCGTCGATCAGGGCTTCCCGGGCGAAGTAGTAGGTCGCTCCGATCTGCCGACTCTTCAAGATGGCACGGGTACGTTGATTGCCCGCGCGGTACCAGTCTTTCTGGTAATCGAAACAACCCTCAACAAACGCCTCGACCAACTTCTCGACGTGTTCCTCTGGGATATCGTTGCGCTTGGGTTTACGCTTTTCCCCAGCGTTTCGCTTGGCCAGTTCGGGGTTGAGGTCAGTCTCCGTACCGCCATCCTGGTAACGCTGAATCCGGGCCTGCCGTTCCAGTTGCCGGCCCAGCAGGTCAATTTCCTTGAAGTCCGTACCGGACTTAGAGTCCTTGAGTAGAAGCTGTACCAAGCGGGCCTCAGTGGCCGCCTGAATACGCTCCAGCGGCGTGGCCCGGTCCCATTCGTCGCGGGCCTTCCAGCTGTGAAGGGTCTTTTCCTTCTCGCCAATCAGCTCGGCGATCTCACACACACGGTAGCCCTGCCAATACAGGTGCTTGGCATGGCGGCGGTGATCGGTGGGTAGGTCGACGATAGCGTTCATGCCGCAGATGCTGCCGTTCGCGCGCGCGCGGCCCTATCACCGGGCCCTGTAGGCCACTCCGCTACAACTCCCCCACGTTGCCGCGCCATCGCGCGATGCCGACCATGCCCTCATCGCCAGGCACAACGCCACCGCAATGAGGACTCCCAGCATGGCCGGCAAAACCGACACACCAGCCAAGAAGTACCGCTCCAAATGGACTCGCATCGCCGTTGAAGGCGCCACCACTGACGGTCGCACCATCGAGCGCAGCTGGATAGAGGACATGGCCAGCACCTACAGCCCAAACACCTACGGCGCGCGGATCAACTGCGAGCACATCAAGAGTTACTTGCCTGCGGGTGAGTTCGGCTCCTACGGCGACGTGTTGGCATTGAAAGCCGAAGAGGTCGAGATTGCTGGCGTGAAGAAGCTGGCCCTGTTCGGTCAGCTGGAGCCCAATGCCGCCCTGCTTGCCCTGAACAAAGCCGGTCAGAAGATTTACACCTCGATTGAGGTACAGCCAAAGTTCGCCGACAGCGGCAAGGCTTATCTGGTCGGCCTCGCCATCACCGACACACCGGCCAGCCTCGGCACTGAAGCACTGTCCTTTAGTGCTCAACACGGCACCTTTGCCAACCGCAAAAAGGACAAGGACAACCTGTTCACCGTTGCGGAAGAAACCCCTCTTGAATTCGAAGAAGTCACCGACACGCCCAGCATGTTCGCAGCGCTGAAGGACAAAGTTGGTGAGCTGCTCGGCAAGGGCAAGGAAAAAGAGGGCAAGGACGCCGCCAGCTTCGCCGCCCTGGGCGAACTGATCGAAAGCCTGGCCACCCACAGCAGCGAGCAAGCCATCGCCTTCGCTGCCGAGCAGAAAGCCCGCCAAGACCTGCAAACCAAGTTCGAAAAACTCGAAACCTCGTTCGCCGATCTGGTCAAGCGCCTCGGCACTACCGAGGACCTCAGTCAGCCGCACCGTCCGCCACTGTCCGGTGGCAACGGACAAGCCCTTGCTGACTACTGATCCCCAAGCCGCAGCCTAATCCCAGTTCGGAGAGCACCATGCGTAAAGAAACCCGTATCGCCTTCAACGGCTACCTGGCCCAACAGGCCAAAATCAACGGCGTCGACTCGGTGGAAGTGAAGTTCACCGTAGCGCCGACGCCGCAACAGAAGCTGGAAACTGCCATTCAGGAGTCCAGCGGCTTCCTGAAAAAAATCAACATCATTCCCGTCGATGAAGCCGAGGGGGAAGCGATCCTTCTAGGCGTGAATGGCCCGACCGCTGGCCGCACCAACACCAGTGCGAACAATCCACGTCAGCCACGTGATGTCAGTGGTCTGAGCAAAGACACCTACAGCTGCAAGAAAACCAACTTCGACACCGCCTTCCCTTATGCCAAGCTCGACACCTGGGCTAAGTTCAAGGACTTTCAGCCACGTCTGTCTGCGTCGATCGCCGAACGCCAAGGGCTTGACCGGATCATGATCGGCTTCAACGGCACCAGTGTGGCTGTCGACACCAACCTGGCCACCAACCCTCTGCTGCAGGACGTCAACGTTGGCTGGTTGCAGAAGATCCGTATCGCGGTACCGGAGCGCGTGCTGGACGAGGGTGCCACGCCTGGCAAGGTCACCATCGGCGCTACCGGCGATTACAAGACCCTCGACGGCCTGGTCTTCGATGCGGTCGAGATGCTCGACCCTTGGCACCGTAAACGTCCTGACTTGGTGGTTATCGTGGACCGAGCATTGCTGCACGAGAAACAGCTCAAGGCAGTAGAAAAAGGTGCAGCTTCCAACCAGGAGGAAAATGCCGCCGACGAAATCGTCAGCAAAGCTCGCCTCGGCGGTCTGCCTATCGAAGATGCACCGTTCTTCATCGCGGGTGGTGTGTTCATTACCACGCTGAGCAACCTGTCTATCTATTACCTGGACAGCGCCCGTCGTCGTCACCTGAAGGACGAGCCTGAATACGACCGCGTCGCCGACTACCAGTCCTCCAACGAGGCCTACGTCGTCGAAGACCTCGGCCTCGTCGCCCTGGTCGAAAACATCGAGCGGGTGTAGACCATGGCCCTGACCCTTGCCCAACGCAACCAACTGCGCAAACGCGCAGCCCAGGAGGCGGCAGCCGCAGCCCCTGCTGCCCTGATGGAAGGCGCCACAGGCTACGAGGTAATGCTCGCCAAGCTGCAGCAGGACCAATTCCGCCTGAAACAAGTGCAGTCCCAAGAGGGTAAGGCGAAGCTCAAAGCCGAAATCCTGCCGGAGTACGTGCCCTACGTTGATGGTGTGCTGTTGGCTGGCCAGGGTGCCCAGGACGATGTGCTCACCACCCTGATGGTCTGGCGCTTCGACGCTGGTGACTTCACGGGTGGGCTGCAGGTTGCTGAGTACGTCTTGAAACACGGCCTGCTGATGCCGGACCGCTTCAGCCGCACCACCGGCTGTCTGGTGGCAGAGGAAGTCGCGACAGCTGCACTCAAGGCACAGAAGGCTGGCGGCACCTTCCCGTTGGAGATCCTCACCGCGACTGCCGTGCTGACCGAAGACCAGGATATGCCGGACGAGGCGCGCGCCAAGCTGATCCTGGCTCTCGGCCGCGCCACCTTGGAAGGCATCAGCGACGAACAGCCTGGCCAGCCGGGCAAGTTGCAAGCCGGTATCGACCTGCTCAAACGGGCGATCGAGCTGCACAGCAGCTGCGGTGGCAAGAAAGACCTGGAGCGTGCCGAGCGCCTCCTCAAAAAACACGCCGGCACTGCTGGCTAACCGAGCGTCCCCACGCACCCGGCGGCTCGGGACGGATCAGCGGGTTATCTCCTTGGCCTTGCAGTGAAGTCCCGACCACCGCCGACCTATTCGAGCGATCAGCATGAGCGGATTCATTGCCGGTGGTATTCCAAGTACCGCATTCCCGATCAGCAATGGTGATTTTTGGCCGGAGATCAACGGCCAGCACCTTCGCGCCGCCATGCGCATCACCGATGCCGTCACCGACGACCGGCTGGAAGTCGCCGCCGTCAACGCCATGATCGAGGCCAATCGGGAGCTTGCCGGCTTCCGTGATGCCGAGATCGCCCAGGGCTTCAACAGCCTGGTTGACGTACCGGCGGAGAAGATCAAAGGCGAAAGCCCACAGTTGCACCTCTATCGCCGCGTCATTTACTGCAACGCGCTGGCCGAACTGGTGGAGCGCTACAGCAGCTTCGACACCACCAACAGTGGCGAGAAGAAGGTAACCGAGGAGGAAACCAGCGCCGACCAACTGCGCCGCGATGCTCGCAAGGCTCTGCGCTCGCTGCTCGGTATCAGCCACACCACAGTGGAGCTTCTGTGATGTCCACCGTCATTGCCAACCAGGGCGACACCGTTGATGCCATCTGTTGGCGCTACTACGGCCGCACCGCAGGCGTCACCGAAACCGTCCTCGACGCCAACCCCGGCTTGGCCGACTACGGCCCCATCATTCCGCACGGCACACAGGTCACCCTGCCCGATGCTGTGCCACGAGTTGAACAACGCCAGGTGGTGAACCTATGGGACTAACCGCCGCCAATCAAAGGACCCCGAGCCATGGCTGATCCGACTTCCAGCTCCATTACCGGCCTGCTGATGGGCCTCGGCCTGGCCACCGCCGTGCCGCTGATCGATGGTGAAGCGCTGTTCGGCGCCATCCTCGGTGCCTGGCTGGTAACCAGTATCAAGCGCGACCTCAAGGCCTGGCAGCGGCTGGGTTCGCTGTTGCTATCGGCCGGCGTGGGCTACTTGTTTGCACCGGTGGCATTGAAGCTCGCACCGATCATCAACAGCGGCGGTGCCGCTTTTGCCTGCGCGCTGGTCGTCATCCCGATCAGCATCAAAGCCATGCTCTGGGTCGAGCAGGCCGACCTGTTCGAGATCCTGCGCCGTATTCGAGGGGGGAGCTGAAATGTCCATCATCACCCTGGTCATTCCGCTGATCACCGCCAGCGCCTACTTGCTCGGCGCGCTGCGGCTGGCCTGCTACTGCCGAGGCAGTGCCCGGTACCGGCGCGGGATTTCCCTGCTGGCCAGCCTGTTCGGCGCGGCGCTGTGCATGTGCGGCCTTGAGCTGCTGCTGTACCGCCCTCCAGTCAGCCTGTGGCAAGCCGTGACCGCCGTACTGCTTTGCACCCTGATTTATCGATCACGCGGCAACGTTGCCGCCCTGTTGAGGCCAAGCGTATGACCCCTACCCTCCGCCATGGTGACCGCGGTCAGGCCGTTAGCCAGTTGCAAAAGCAGCTTAACCAGGCCGGTGCCAAACCTGTCCTGGTCGTCGATGGTGACTTCGGTGACGCCACCGAAAAGGCCGTGCGCGCCTTCCAAGCCAGGGTTGGCTTGGTCGATGACGGCATTGCCGGGGAGAAGACCCAATCCGCACTGCTCGGCGGCGACTGCCAGCTGCTCTTGGGCAATGCCTCGTTGCTGGCCGGAGCCAAGCGTTTGGGTGTTGAGCTCGCTTCGATCTATGCCGTGAACGAGGTGGAGAGTCAGGGCAAGGGCTTCTTGGCCAATGGCAAACCGAAGATCCTCTTCGAGCGACACGTCATGTACAGCCGTCTGGTGATGCCTCGGCACGAGGGCGACAACGTGACCGAGCTGCAGCGTCACGCCGATGAATTGGCCGCCTTGTATCCGCAACTGGTCAACCCCCGATATGGCGGCTACATCGGTGGCCCTGGCGAACACCAACGCTTGGCGCAGGCTCGCATGCTCGATAGCCAGTGCGCCGACGAATCCGCCAGCTGGGGAGCGTTTCAGATCATGGGCTACCACTGGCAGCGCCTGGGTTACGCAAGCGCGGCTGACTTCGTCGCCCGGATGTCCCAGAACGAAAATGAGCAGTTCGAAGCTTTCGTCCGCTTCATTGAGACCGACGTCGCACTGCACAAAGCCCTCAAGGGTAAAAAATGGGCCCAGTTCGCCAAGCTCTACAACGGCCCCGCCTATGCCCGAAACCTCTACGACGTAAAGCTTGAGCGCGCCTATGAACGGCACGCCGACTGCTGCAGCAAAGAGGCTGCATGAGTGCCTTGCGCCAGGCGTTTCTGGCAATCGCCGCAGTAATTGCCTTGGCCCTACTGTTCTGGGGACAGCACCAGCGCCTTCAGGTGGAGAAAGCCCGATCCACCAAGGCCGAAGAACGCCTGCAGGCGCTCCAGGAACAGAGCGAGCGCCAAGCCGCCACCATCGTTCGCCTGGGTGGCGAAGTGCAGGCCGAGCGTGCCGCCCAAACCTCCCTGCGACTCACCCAGAACCAGCTGCGCCAGGAGCTGGCCAACAGCCTCAACCAGATCCAGGAGCTCGAACATGAAAACGCTGTACTTGCCGATTGGTCTCGCCAGCCTCTGCCTGTTGCTGCTCGCCGGTTGCGCGAGCGCCCCGCCATTACCGGCGCCGCAGGTTATCGTCAGTGGCTGTCCAGTCGTCGTGCCGTGCAGCCTGCCAGCAGCGAAACCGACCGCTAACGGCGAACTGCTGCGCGACGTGGAAGTGGTAGAGGCTGCATGGGCCGACTGCGCTGCCCAGGTGGATACGGTTTACCAGGCCCAACAGGAAGCCCAGCAGCCATGAACAAGCCCGACTCCCTGCGCAACCATCTGCTCGCTGCCGTGCCGGAGCTGCGCGTTGACCCCGACCGCCTGCTAGTGTTCATCGATAACGGTACAGTCCGCAGCACGGCGGCGGTGGGCTTGTCATTCGAGTACGCCTACACCCTCAACGTGATACTGACCGACTTCGCCGGGCACCCGGACGCCCTGATGATCCCGCTGCTGGCCTGGCTGCTGGTCAACCAGCATGAACTGCTCGCCAACCAGGAAAAAGGCAAGGAAGCGATCAAGTTTGAGGCCGACATCCTCGACAACAGCAAGGTCGACCTGTCGATCGCGCTGCCCCTCACTGAGCGGGTAATAGTCAAGAAACAAGACGACGGCACACTGCAGGTCCGCCACCCCGACGAGCCCCAGCTTGAACCCTACCTGCCGGCCGGGGAATGGCAGCTCTACGCCGGTGACTCACTGCTCGCCGCCTGGCAGAGCACCACCCAGGACGGCGGCGATATCGCCAGCCCGCACCCACGCCGTCATGACTGACAACCTCCACGCACTGGAAGACTGGGCTGCGGCCTTGCTCGCCCAGCTGGAACCTGGTGCTCGCCGTAAACTCAACCAGGAGATCGCCCGAGACCTGCGTCGCAGCCAGCAACAGCGTATCGCGGCGCAACGCAATCCGGATGGCACGCCCTATGCCACGCGCAAGCCACGTCAACTGCGCGGCAAGGCCGGGCGAATCAAGCGACAGATGTTCACCAAGCTGCGCCAGGCCAAGCACCTGAAGCTGCAGAGCACGCCCAACTCAATCGCCATCGGCTTCCTGGCGCGCACTGCACGAATTGCCCGCGTTCACCAGGAGGGCCTGCGAGATCGCCCCGGCAAGGGCATGAGCGATGTTCAATATGAGCGCCGTGAGCTGCTGGGCTTTAGCGATCAGGATCTCGAACTGATCCGCGATCGCCTGCTCGAACACCTCACCCGCTGACCCTACCGCTGTAACGAGCCTCCATACAAACCGCGCGCCGTGCGCTACACGCGCGCGCATCGCAGCATCAGCGGCATGAACATCGCCGACCTCGCTCGCCTCATCGAAAACCTTGTCCGCTTCGGTACCGTCGAAGCGGTCCAGGTGCAGCCGCCCCGCGTAAAGGTGAAAAGCGGCAACATCGTCACTGCTTGGCGTCCGTGGCTGAGCCTGCGCGCCGGGGCTGATCGGGAATGGGACCCGCCCACAGTGGGTGAACAGGTCGTGCTGTTGAGCCCATCGGGACTACTCGCCCAGGGCGTCGTGATCACCGGTCTATTCAGCGACCTGATCACCGCCAATGGCGACCGCGAAGGCCTGCACCGGCGCACCTACCGCGATGGTGCCGTGATCGAGTACGACAGCATCGCCCATCGACTGCGTGCCATCCTGCCCGAGGGCGGTGTCACTGATCTGACCAGCACCGGTGGCATCAACATCGTCGGCCCGATCCATCACACCGGGGATTACACCCAGCAGGGCAACCAAACCGTGACCGGCAAGGTCACGGTGTCCGAAGACGTGGTCGCCGGTGCCAACGGCATCAGCCTCGTCAAGCACCGCACTTCGGGCGTTATGTCGGGGCCGGGTACCTCTGGAGCGCCTGTCCCATGATCGGCATGAACGCCAACACCGGCCGCACCATCGCCGATCGCCAGCACCTGGTGCAGTCCATTGCCGACATCCTGACCACACCGCTGGGTAGCCGCGTCATGCGCCGGGAATACGGTAGCCAGTTGGCTGACCTGATCGATTGGCCACTGAACAGCGCCACGCGCCTGCAGGCCTACGCCGCCACCGCGACCGCGCTGATGCGCTGGGAACCGCGTATCCGCCTGAGCCGCGTCCAGCTGAGCCTGGGCGAAATCCCCGGCCAGGCCATTCTTGATGTGGAAGGCGCCCTCGCCGACTCAAACGAGCCCTTTAGCCTGCGCGTTCCGCTCACTTTGGGGGCTACAGCATGACCACGATTTTCACGCCCATCGACCTGTCTCAGTTGCCGCAACCCGCCGTGGTCGAGCAGATCGACTACGAGCAGCTTCTCGCCGAACGCAAGGCTCATGCCGTCACCCTCTGGCCAGAAGAACAACAGGCCGCAATTGCCGCCACCCTGGAGCTGGAGTCCGAACCGCTGACCAAGCTGCTGCAGGAAAGCGCCTATCGCGAGACGGTGTGGCGTCAGCGGGTTAACGAGGCTTCGCTCGCGGTGATGCTCAGCTCGGCCCGTGGCAATGACCTCGACCAGGTGGCGGCCAATTTCAACGTAAAACGCCTGGTGATTCGCCTGGCCAAGCCAACAGCTGTGCCGCCGATCCCGGAAGAAAAGGAAAGTGACGATGCCCTGCGCGAACGCGCACAGATGGCATTCGAGGGCTTGAGTACCGCCGGGCCACGTAATTCCTACATCTTCCATGCGCGCGGCGCTGACGGACGTGTTGCCGATGCTTCCGCCGACAGCCCATCACCAGCAGTCGCAGTGGTAACGGTCCAATCAGTTACAGACGACGGTACCGCTAGCCCCGCCCTGCTCGACGTGGTCCGCACCTACCTGAATGATGAAGACCGCCGACCGGTCGCCGATCGCCTGACCGTCCAGGGCGCTGAGATCTTGCCGTACCAGGTCAACGCCCGACTGTTCCTGAAGACCCAAGGCCCGGAAGCCGAGCCGATTCTCGCCGCAGCGGAACAGAGGTTACTGGCCTACGTCCATCAACGGCGGCGCCTTGGTATGCAGGTGTCAGAGTCGGCTATCCATGCCGCCTTGCATGTTGAAGGTGTGCGCAAAGTCGAACTCGACAACTGGATAGACCTGAATGCCACCAGCGCCCAGGCGCCCTACTGCATCGGCGTCACACTCACCCAAGGCGCCGCGCCATGAACCTGCTGCCCGGCAATGCCACACAGCTGGAGCGCTTGGCAGCGCAGGCGCTGGCCCAGATTCAGCGGGTACCGATCCCGCTGCGGGACCTGGTCAACCCTGACCGTTGCCCCGTCGCCCTGTTGCCGTACTTGGCCTGGGCATTTTCAGTCGATCGCTGGGACAGCCGCTGGCCTGAGGCGGCCAAACGCTCGGCCATCCGCTCATCGTTCTTCGTCCATTCGCGCAAAGGCACCATCGGCGCCTTGCGCCGGGTCGTCGAACCCCTCGGCTACCTGATTGAGGTCGTTGAATGGTTTCAGACCGTGCCCGAAGGCGTGCCAGGGACCTTTGCCCTGAAGATCGGTGTACTGGATACCGGCATCACCGAAGAGATGTACCAGGAGCTTACCTGGCTAATCGACGACGCCCGACCACTTACCCGCCACTTGACCGGCCTCGCCATTACCCTCGCCACCCACGGGTATATGCGCCTGGCCGTTGGCCTGTACGAGGGCGACGAGATCGACGTTTACCCCCCTCTTCTTCGAGACATTGAAGTGACAGGCACTTTTGGCCCAGCGGGCCGAGAACATACCATCGAAACCCTGGACGTCTATTCATGACTGATCAAAACAGCCAGTTCTTTGCGATCCTCACTGCAATTGGCGAAGCCAAGCAAGCCAACGCCGATGCCTTGGGCGTCCCCTGGACCTTTTCCCAAATGGGCGTCGGCGATGCCAACGGCGCCGATCCCGTTCCGTCGCGTACGCAAACCAGCCTGATCAATGAGCGCCGTCGCGCACCCTTGAACCAGCTCAAGGTTGATCCCGAAAACCTGAACATCATTATCGCCGAGCAAGTCATTCCCCCTGACGTCGGCGGCTGGTGGATTCGGGAAATTGGTCTCTATGACACTGATGGAGATCTGGTCGCAGTGGCTAACTGTGCGCCGAGCTTCAAGCCGCTACTGAGCCAAGGCACAGGCAAGACACAGGTCGTGCGGCTGAACATCATCGTGACCAGTACAGCCAATGTGCAGTTGAAAATTGACCCCAGTGTGGTTTTAGCGACCCGCGAATGGGTTACCGAAGAGCTCGCAAAACAGGACTTCAAGCATTCGGTGCTAGCCGCAACGACCGCAGCGATTACCCTGAGCGGCGTGCAGACGATCGATGGGATTGTACTGACAGCTGGGGCCCGAGTGCTGGTAAAAAACCAGGCTGCGGCCAAGGATAATGGCCTTTACCAAGTAGTCGCTGGTGGTCTCTGGACGCGCTGTGCCGATGCGGACACCACTGCCAAAGTCACACCAGGCATGCTGGTGTTGGTGGAGAAAGGAACGCTCAATGGTGACAGCGCCTGGCAGCTGGTAACCGATAGCCCGATTACCCTGGGCACGTCAGGATTGAGCTTTGAAATGGCTTTTGGCCGCACTGGGGTGGCGGCGAGTACCTATCGCAGTGTCACTGTAGACAAATACGGTCGTGTGGTTTCCGCAGCCAATCCGACCACCGCAGCAGGCTACGGCCTTACAGATGTCTACACGATGGTACAAATCGACACCGCCATGGCCCTCAAAGCACCGTTAGCGAGTCCTACGTTTACCGGCATTCCTGCCGGTCCGACCGCAGCGGCGGGAACCAACACTACACAACTAGCCACCACCGCCTTTGTCGCTGCGCTTGGTGCACTCAAAGCGAACTTAGCGAGCCCCACGTTTACCGGTGTCCCTGCCTGCCCGACAGCAGCGCCAGGAAGTAATACCGCACAACTGGCTAATACAGCCTTTGTACAAGCAGCCATCGCGGCTTTAGTGGCGTCCTCACCTGCAGCGCTGGATACCCTGAATGAATTAGCAGCAGCGTTGGGGAATGATCCCAACTTTGCGACGACCATAACCAATCTGCTGGCTCTAAAGGCACCTTTGGAATCGCCCATTTTTACGGGAAGCCCCCAGACGCCAACACCGCAGCAGTTTGACGCTGATACTTCAATTGCTACCACAGAATTTGTGCAGCGAGCATTGGGCAGCCTGCCAGGCGATCCGATTCTGGTCTCGGCCAACATCACACTTGTGAATGCACAGGCAGGCAATCTGTTTCTGAACACAGATACCTGGCAAATAACTCTACCGTCGTTGGCCGTAACACCTAACGGTTCGGCATTCCATTTTTTGTTCATGAAGGAAGGTGGTTCGTTAAAAGGTAGCGGCACAGAAACTATTCAAGGCATCAGCGCCGCGAACTCATATACCGCTTACCGAGGTGAAAAAGTCACAGTAGTTAAGCGAAACAATGCTTGGTATCTGGGAGGCGGTGGGCTAGGAGCAGAAGCCTTCCTTGCCAACATCGGCACAAATGGTTACCAGAAGCTAGCGAGCGGCCTGATTGTTCAGTGGGGTAGAGCACTCGTTCCTCTTTCAGTGGCCACGGCCAACATGGATACCGTATTCCCAATGCTGTTTCCCAATGCGTGCCTAAGTGTTGTTGCGAGTACTGGTCTAAATACCAGTAACTACGACAACAACGCCAACTTCCGTACGGACAAACAAAGCGTCAGCATAGGAACCCCTAGTGCGTCAGGGTTCGACGCGCAGGTTTTCATCGAAAACAATGTTAATGATCAACGAGTTATGAATTGGCACGCCGTTGGGTATTAAGGGGCTAGATATGAAAATTTACGCATGCTCTCGGTTGGGAACTTTTTTAATGGAAGGTACCCATTCCGATATCCCAGCAGATGCGGTAGAAATTAGCAGCGAACTTTACGGACAGCTGCTTGACGGACAGTCGAGTGGCCAAGCGATTGACTTCAGCATCAGCCCTCCCGCGTTGAAAGCACGCGTGGTTCAGGGTACCGCCGCGATGGAGCGCGCTTTGCGAGATAGCTTGCTGGATTCCACAGAGTGGCTATCAACCCGCCACCGCGACGAGCTAGACATGCAGCGGCCGACCACCCTCACCGCTGAGCAGTTCTCTGAGCTGCTGACCTACCGCCAGGCCTTGCGTGACTGGCCACAATCGGAAGCCTTTCCCGATGGCCTGCAGCGCCCGATCGCACCGTTCTGGATCGCCGAGCAAAATCAATAACACTCCCTGGGCTTGTAGATTGTCACGCTACAAGCCTCATCGCTCGCCCATCCGCCACGCGCGCGGCAGCCTGTGCAGTGTCATTTAACTGCACAGGCACACTCCCATGGCCACCGATTACCATCACGGTGTACGCGTCCTCGAAATCAACGAGGGCACCCGCCCCATTCGCACCGTCGCCACTGCCGTGGTGGGCATGGTCTGCACTGCGCAGGATGCCGACGCCACCGTCTTCCCACTGAACAAGCCCGTCTTGCTGACCGATGTGCTCACCGCGTCCGGCAAGGCCGGTGAAGCGGGTACCCTGGCCAAGAGCCTGGACGCAATCGCCGATCAGGCCAGCCCGGTCACCGTCGTGGTCCGGGTCGCCGAAGGCGAAACCGAAGCAGAAACCACCACCAACATCATCGGCGGCGTCACGCCTACCGGACAGTACACCGGTCTCAAGGCACTGCTGGCTGCCGAAGCCCAGCTCGGCGTTAAGCCGCGCATCCTCGGCGTACCAGGTCTCGACAACCTGGACGTGACTACCGAACTGGTGGCCATTGCACAGAAGCTACGGGGCTTCGCTTACGCCAACTGCTTCGGCTGTGAGACCGTCTCCGAAGCCCTGGCCTACCGCGCAGGCTTTGGCGCCCGTGAACTGATGCTGATCTGGCCCGACTTTATCAACTGGGACACCGTCACTAGCAGCGCCCAACCGGCCGCCGCCGTGGCCCGAGCCCTGGGCCTGCGCGCCAAGCTCGATGAGCAGGTGGGCTGGCACAAGACCCTGTCCAACGTGCCGGTTAACGGCGTGTCGGGCCTTTCCAAGGACATCTTCTTCGACCTGCAGAACCCTGCCACCGACGCCGGTCTGCTGAACGCCGATGAGGTCACTACCCTGATCCGCCGCGATGGCTTCCGCTTCTGGGGCTCGCGTACCTGCTCGGAAGACCCGCTGTTCGCCTTCGAGAACTACACCCGTTCAGCGCAGGTACTGGCCGACACCATGGCCGAGGCGCACTTCTGGGCAGTCGACAAGCCAATGCACCCGAGCCTGGTCCGCGACATTGTCGAGGGCATCAACGCCAAGATGCGCGAACTGACGCGCAACGGTTATCTGCTGGGTGGTGAGTGCTGGTACGACGAGGCCGCCAACGACAAGGACACCCTCAAGGCCGGCAAGCTGTACCTGGACTACGACTACACCCCGGTACCGCCGCTGGAGAACCTGCTGCTGCGCCAGCGCATCACTGACCGCCACCTGGTGCAGTTCGCTGCCGCCGTCAACGCCTGATCCCATTTGTCCGCGCGGCCTCGGTCGCGCCGTAGGAGAGCCCGAGCATGGCCCTGCCCAAGAAACTCAAGCACCTCAACCTGTTCAACGACGGCAACAGCTACCTGGGCGTGGCCAAGTCGCTCACCCTGCCCACCCTCGGCCGCAAGTTCGAAGCCTACCGGGGCGGCGGCATGGAGGGCCCGGTCAAGGTCGACCTCGGCCACAGTGACGACGGTCTGCAGATTGAATGGACCCTCGGCGGCTGGGACCTGATCGCCCTGCGCCAGTTCGGCACGGTACGTGTGGACGGAGTGCAATTGCGCTTCGCAGCGTCCGTCCAGCGTGACGACACCGCCGAAGTCAGTGCTGTGGAGATCGTCATGCGTGGCCGTCATGAAGAAGTCGACTTCGGCGATGCCGAGCCTGGTGAAGACACCGAGCACAAGATCACCACCGCCCTCACCTACTACAAGCTCACCGTCGACGGCGAAGAGCTCGTCGAGATCGATTTGCTCAACTTCATCTACGTGGTGAACGGCAAGGATCTGCTCGAAGAGCACCGCAAAGCCATTGGCATCTAACACCCCACTTCAGACCCAAGGAGCACGCCCATGAAAGCCACCGAACAAGCCCAACCGGCCAAAAATTTCAACGAAGAGACCATCGCCCTGGACACGCCGATCATTCGCGGCGAGACGACCATCACCACCCTCACCTTGCGCAAGCCCGCCAGCGGCGAATTGCGCGGTGTCAGCCTGATCGACCTGGCCCAGATGGACGTACTGACACTGCGCAAGGTGCTGCCACGTATCACTACCCCAACCCTGACTGACATCGAGATCGGCCGCATGGACCCCGCTGACCTGCTCCAGTGTGGCGTGGCAGTCGGCAGTTTTTTGCTGAAGAAGTCGGACAGGGAAGCTGCCCTCGTTGCGTAGATGACGCGATGGCTGACCTGGCCATCGTCTTTCACTGGGGCCCTGCGGACATGGATCCGCTGCCCCTTTCCGAATTGATGGATTGGCGCGAGCGAGCCATAACGCGCTGGGAGCAAACCCATGGCAAATGACCTGAAGATGGAAGTCGTGCTCCAGGCCATCGACCGCGCCACCCGCCCCATTCGAGCCGTCACCCAGAGCAGCATTGGTCTTGGCCAGGCACTGAAGCAATCGCGTGACAGCCTCAAGCAGCTGCAGGCCACCCAGGCGGATGTGACCAGCTTCCGCCAGGCCAAGGCTGCCAGCATTGAGCAAGCCGCCGCCCTGAAGGCCAGCCAAGACCGTGTGAACCAACTGTCCGGCGCACTGAAAGCCCATGAGCAGGCTGTCCGCCCGCTGCAGACCAGCTATGACCAACTGAAGGCAGAAACAACAGCCCTCGATACTCGGCACAAGGCCCTCACCCAGCAACTGCGCGAGACCCGCGAACAGTCCCGAGCCGCCAACCAGGTCTGGCAGGAGAACCGCAAACGCATCCGCGAACTGGGTCAGCAGATTGGTAACACCGCCGAGCCGACGCAAAAATTACGTGACGAATACGCCGCGCTGGTTACCAAGCAGCAAGCCCAACTTGAGCTGGTGCGTCGGCTTAGTGGCAGCCAGAAGGAACTTCAGCAACAACACCGAGCCAGCTCCAGCAGCGCCCGCGAACAGCGGGAACGTCTGGCAGACCTTTCCGGCCAGCTCCAGGAAGCCCGTGCCCCGATGCAAGGGCTCAACCAGGAGTTCCGCACCGCTGTACGCGAATCTCAAACACTGAAGACTAAGCACAGCGCACAGGGGCAGGTACTCCAGGGCTTGCGCGACAAGCTCCGTGCTGCCGGCATCAGCACCAAGAGCCTCAGCGAAGGTGAGCGGCAGCTGCGTACGGCCATCGCCAGTACCACCCAGACCATCGGCCAGCAGGAAGCACGGTTCAAGCGCCTGGCGGCCCAGCAGCGTCAGTTGGCAGCGGCCAAGCAAGGCCTTGAGAAGTCACAGGCTCTGGCAGGCAGCATGGCCGCAAACGGTGCAGGTGCAGCCGCAGCAGGGGCCGCCATGGGAGCGCCTGTGCTGGGTGCAGTGAAAAGCTACATGAGCTTCGAGGATGCCATGCTCGGTGTAGCCAAACAGGTGGAAGGTGCGCGCGACGACAACGGCAACCTCACCGCCACCTACTACGAGATGGGCGACGCCATCAAAGCCATGGCGGAACGCATCCCAATGGCCACCACCGACATCGCGGCCCTTGTTGAAGGCGCTGCGCGCATGGGCGTCCAGGGCAAAGAAAACCTGCTCAGTTTTGCTGAAGTCGCGGCCAACGCCGCCACCGCCTTCGAGCTGCCTGCTGATGCGATCGGCGAGAACCTGGCGCGGATTGCCGACCTGTACAAGATCCCGATCGAGAACGTCAGCCAGCTTGGCGATGCCATCAACTTTCTGGACGACAACGCCAAGTCCAAGGGCGCGGACATCATCGACGTGCTGCAGCGCACCGCCGGTGTCACGGCTTCGGTAGGCATGAGCTACAAGGATGCCGCCGCCCTCGGTTCGACCTTCCTCACCCTGGGCGCCACCGCTGAAACTGCAGGCACCGCGACCAACGCCATGATCCGTGAGCTCGCGATTGCCACCCAGCAGCCCAAGCGTTTTCAGAGTGGACTGAAAGCCCTGGGCATGGAAGCTAAGGCCTTGCAGGAAGGCATGACGACTGACTCCACAGGCACCATCCTCAACGTCCTGGACGCCATCAACCGCCTGCCCAAAAAGGAACAGTTAGGTGTGGCCACCGAGCTGTTCGGCAAAGAGTTCGGCGATGACGCCTCCAAATTGGCACAGAACATCGGCGAGTACCGCCGTCAGCTGGAGCTGGCCAGCTCGGCCGAAGGTGATGGCTCGATGCAACGGGAAGCGGATATCCGTGCGGCGGCAATGTCCGCGAAAATGGATATGGCCAAGAACCGGGCTTTCAACCTTGCCGCCACCCTGGGCGAAACGCTGCGCCCCACGTTGGTGAACCTGGTGGAAAGCTTCAACAGCGTAATCAGCGGGGTGACTGGATGGGTCAAAGCTAACCCGGCCCTCACCGGTCAGATCATCAGAGTGGTGGCAGGTGTGGCGGTGCTGGCCACCGGTTTTGGTGCCGTCGCTTTGGCAATGGCCTCACTGCTGGGTCCGTTTGCCATGGTGCGCTATGCGCTGACCTTGTTCGGCATCAAAAGCCTCGGTGCGGTCACTGCCTTCAAAAGCCTCGGCACGGCCCTGCTGTGGGTCGGCAAAGCCGTCCTGTTCATCGGGCGCGCGCTGCTGATGAACCCCATTGGCCTGGCTGTCGCGGCGATCGCGGGCGCAGCGTATCTCATCTACAAGAACTGGGAGCCGATCAAGGCGTTCTTCCTCGGCCTGTGGACCCAGATTCAGACCGGATTCAACTCAGGACTGTCCGGCATTCTCGGATTGATCGCCAACTTCAGCCCGATCGGCCTGTTCTACAGTGCCTTCGCGGCGGTGATGAATTACTTCGGCGTCGATCTGCCGGCGCAATTCACCGGCTTCGGCAGCATGCTTATCGACGGCTTGGTCAACGGCATCACCAACAAGCTCGGCGCGGTGAAGGAAGCCATCACCGGCGCCGGGGAATCCACCATCGGCTGGTTCAAGGAAAAGCTCGGCATTCACTCTCCCTCTCGCGTATTCGCAGAACTGGGGGGCTTCACGATGGCCGGCCTTGAGCAGGGTTTGGCGGGCAACCAGAGCGGCCCACTCGGCGCTGTCACCAACCTGAGCAAGCAGCTCACCGATGCCGGCGCATTCGCTATCGGCGCCGGCGCCCAAGGTATGGACATTGATAACCGTCCACCTTTGTCTGCAGCTCCGCCTGCCGGCCAAAATGCGGGGGCAAGCTCTTCGCTACCGCCGATGGTATTCAACATCCACCCATCTGCCGGAATGGATGAGCAGGCCTTGGCAAAACTGGTCGCAGCCGAAGTGGCCAAAATTCAACGTTCCAACCAAGCGCGCAGCCGTAGTGCGCTGTCTGATGGAGAGTAACCCGCCATGATGCTGGCCCTCGGCATGTTCGTGTTCAGCCTGGAAACCCTCGCGTACCAGGAGTTTCAACGCCAGACCGACTGGCGCCACGGCAGCACCTCACGTATCGGCACCAACCCGGCACGTCAGTTTCTGGGCCGTGGCGATGACAGCATCACCCTTCCCGGCGTGCTGCTGCCCGCCCTGGCCGGTAGTCCGCTCAGCCTCGACACCCTGCGGATGATGGCCGACATGGGCAAGGCATGGCCTTTGGTGGAAGGCACCGGGAAGATCTACGGGCTGTGGGTGATCGAATCGCTCAGTGACACACGTACCCTGTTTTTCCGCGACGGCGCCGCCCGCCGGATCGAGTTCACCCTCAAGCTGACCCGGATTGATGACGGACGTGTTGACCAACTGGGTATCCTGACGGGTGCCGTCGGTGGCCTGCTGCGAGGTGTGCTGTGAGTCTCCTGGAGCAAGCGGGAGATCTGCTCCAGGACACCGCCAGCCGGTACCGCAAGGCAACGGCCTACCCGCAACCCATCTGCCGTGTGATGGTCAATGGCCAGGACATCACCCACTCGATCGAGAAACGCCTGATCAGCATCGAGCTGACCGACAACCGCGGCATGGAAGCCGACCAGCTCGACATCAACCTCAGCGACCATGACGGCCTGCTGGCCATCCCGCCACGCGGTGCCACCGTTCGGCTGTGGCTGGGTTGGAGCGACACCGGTCTGGTCGACAAGGGCAGCTTCACCGTTGACGAGACCGAGCACAGCGGCGCCCCGGACACCCTCAGCATTCGTGCCCGCAGTGCGGATCTGCGCGGCGGCCTCAAAACCAAGCGGGAACGTAGCTGGAGCAGCACCGCCCTGGGCACAGTGATTGGTGCCATTGCTGCCGCCCACGGCCTGGCACCGGTGATCAGTCCACTACTCGCTGCCATCGAACTGCTGCATCTCGACCAGGCCAATGAAAGCGACGCCAACCTGCTGACTCGCCTGGGTCAGGAGTACGACGCGATATCAGCCGTGAAGGCTGGCCGACTACTGTTCATGCCGGCGGGCAACAGCACCACTGCCAGCGGTTCGGCTCTACCACACGTGGTACTGACCAGGACTGACGGCGACCAACACCGGTTTCTGCAGGCTGACCGCGATAGCTACACCGGCGTAAAGGCGTACTACTACGAGGTCAACAGTGCTGAGAAAAAGGAAGCGATTGCCGGCGCCGGTGACAACTTCAAGGAGTTGCGCCACAGCTACACCGATCAAGCCAGCGCATTGCAGGCCGCCCGGGCAGAGTGGAAACGTCTGCAGCGCGGTACTGCGACGCTGAGTTACAGCCTGGCCAAAGGCCGGCCGGAGCTTACCCCCGATCAGACCTACAGCCTCTTTGGGGTCAAGACCGAAATCGACGCCATCATCTGGTTAGGCGGCAATCTGCGTCACAGCTTCACCCCTGACAGTTTCACCACCAGCCTGGATCTGGAATCCAAGCTGCCTGACCAGGACGGTGTTGAAGATCTGGTCGAGAAGAGTGTCGAGTACACGGGCGTCACCGCGACTTACCGTGATGAAAAAGACGGCAAGCAAAAGCCGGTCACGGCAGGAGCTCAAACCAATGCGAAGCGGCTTCCCCATCTCTACGCCGGCAAGGGCAGTGCGCAGCGTGCGGTGGATCGGGAATGGAAGCATCTGCAAGCCACCAAAGCTGGCCGTAGTCTAGCGAGCACAAATTAAAAGGGCGCCATCTTGGCGCCCTTACTTGATACTATGTCACTCCTCTAAGACCAGGCCCTGTTGGGTAAAGTCTTGATTCGCCGTTGCAAGCTTTAACATAGTATTCGTGTATTTTTCGCGAATACCTTCCTTGATTTCCTCCGGAATATGCTTGTCCTCCAGAATTTTTTTCTGATGAACGAGATCTTTATTAAGTCGTGCCTTGTACTGAGTGAGGCCTTCTGGCTCATCAATTGCTGAAAACCACTTTGCTATGAAATAGCCAATTACTGGAACAATTAATGTAGCTGCACCAACCCAGTACTGAGCGTCTGCAGGCGGTATAAATTTCATGCAACTGGCCGTAGCAAAAGTACCAAGACCTGCGGTTATCGAAGCTTGCAAACTCTGAGGTGCTATTTTCTGACCTTCAGCCATCAAGCACCTCCTTGCAGGCTTTTAAGTTGATCAACCACATAGCCTGTAGTTTTTATCTTTTCTACACTTACAACAACACCACCTCGCTTATACGTGACGACTATCTCAGCGTCTGACACGTAGCGATTAAGAAGGTACCTGGTCAAAACGCGAGACAACTTGTAAAGAACAGGAGCCAATATTATTAGAGACAGATAAAAAAGCGCCTCAACAAACGTAGCATCCACACTCATGAGCGCACCTCACACAAGTCTCCGCCCTTTATCGGCAAAGTGCTTAGTAACTTCAAGCACTGTGTAGTTATATGTCGACCTAGTCTGCCTATAAATAGCTTTGGTTTCAATAACCACCTCAAACAAATCTTCCTTAGAGAAAGTCTGCTGATTCTGGTTAACCTTATCCATAAATTTTTCGTCAGCCAAAGTCACTGCATGCTCAGTGCCATCAGCCAACTTTACACGCCAGCCATTATTCGACTCAAAGTTAACCTGAACAAAGTAGGCCGTCTTAGCCTCCTTAGTAACCTCTTCACTTTCTAGAGATTTACGGGGAAGCGGAGAATAGTCATGCGCTACCTCTTCATCTATTTCCAACACCGAATCATCTTTCTCGTCCAAAACTTTAAACTTAGCCCCCTCACGCCCCGCAATCGGAGCTTGGATGACATTATGAAGAGCATCTCGGACTTTTTTGTCTACAGCCAATCTAGCGACATTTTTATCGCACTCGACGATCTCGCCATCTACTTCAATTTTGGCTATCTCAGAGTCCGCTTCAATGACAACATTAGCAACCCGTCGATTCCTTAGCTTTTTTACCACTTCGACCAAAGACCCACCGGCTATTGCCGTACCTGCAGCAGTGAAACCCAAGTATTTCAATACTGCCAAGGCTTGAGGAGAGCTTGCCAACAGGAGATATTCAATTATGACAGAGCCTTCTTTCGCCGGCGCGGTGACTTTCAGCTTAACCTCTGCACCTTTATTTATCAGTGCATTAGCCTCAGCAACCATGTCATAGACACCTTGAATAGAGCGACTAAGAACAAGCGCGTCTATTTCGTGGTTCTTATAGTCCCCCGACTCAGCATCGTAGGATATCGAAAATTTTTCCTTGGCAGCCTCAGCCATTTCATTCCCCAGGTTTCTATCAGTATTTTCCAATTAGTAAAAAACCCCGGTAGGTAACCGGGGTTTTTACTTGTCATCCTTACTCTGGCAACTGCTTGAACGCCTCCATGATGCGCATCAAATCTTGCTGCTGCTGATTACTCAGCCGACGCAGCAGGTTGATGAAATCGCGCTCCAATTGGGTAAGGTTTTCCATCTTGCGCACTCCGTTTCCATGAAGCGGTCGCCTGGTGCCGACGGCACCAACAAGACGACCGGGAGTTCCGCATTGTCAGCACACGTCCATGTGCCACCAGCCCCTCAAAACTATTTATTTCATCCATTTCGGCCCTGCTGCCTTTGCCAACGCATAGGCAGTACGACTCAGCACGTTCTTGTCGCTTTCTGAGACCAGCCGATAAAACTCAAGAAAATCCGCTTCATCAGCAGTAATGCTATCGACCCGTTGTGGCCGCCGTTCACCGGTGACCACGTACAACACGTCCACCCCCTTCTCTGCAGCAGCAGCCAGGTAGTTCGCATCCGGGCTTCGCTCACCCTTTTCATATGCCAGCTGCGTGTTTTTGGTCACCCCACACTGCCCCGCCATATCGGTCTGGTTTAAGCCGATTAGCTGGCGTTCTTCCTTCAGGCGCTCGCCTATGGTCATAAAAGTTGTACCCTTGGCGTTGACATTCCCTATTTATGGGACCAATATCGCCATGCGTTCACACGAAATCACACGAATCGAGACTATGCCGAACACATACCCCACCGAGCAAGCATGTCAGGAAGCTCGGGCTCGCCTTGCGCTACAAGGAATTTCAGCAAAAGAGTGGGCCGAAAAGCACGACCTCTCCCCCTCCACTGTGTACGCGGTCCTCAACGGGCAGAAAAAATGCCTTCGAGGGGAATCCCATCGGGCAGCGGTACTACTCGGCATTAAAGACGGCGAAGCCGAAAACTAACCCCCTGGCTCATGGAGGAAAACCAGAACATGAAGCGCCCAGTTCTAGAAACCCTACGCCAGGTGGTCAGTGCCGTAGTCTGCGCCTTTCCAGGTGGCCGTGAATGTGCCGCCACCCGCCTCGGCTACGAGCTCAAGCGGTTCGACAACCATGTTTACGAGAACGCTGGCAGCCGCCCGCTGAGCTACGACCAGATTCACCTGCTGGAGCGCGATGCCGACACAACGTTTCTTCCAGAGTTCATTGCCAACCTCTACGGCGGCATGTACGTGCCGCTGGTGGCACCTGAAACTCTGGATAACGTCGAGCTGTATACCCGTTCGGTGAACACCGCCGCCAAACGTGGCGTTGTCGACCAGATCATCGAAAAGGCCCTTTCCGATGGCGTCATAGAAAAGGACGAGGCTAAAGCCATCCTGCAAGCTCACAGCCGCTACCAAGCTGCTCGCCACGCCGAGGTGATCGCCACCATCCAACTGCACAGTGAAGGGGGTGAACAGTGAGCACCTACAAGCTCGTTTGCCCTCACTGCAGCCAGCGTATGCGCATTCGTACCAGCGAAGGCACACACATCTTCCTGCGCGTGGCCTACCTGCAATGCACCAACGAAGCCTGCGGCTGGTCGGTACGCGCCCAGTTCGAAATGACCCACGAAATGAGCCCAAGCGGCATGGCCAACCCGGCTGTGCGTTTGCCGATTGCCCCTACAGTGATGCGTCGTCAGGCGATGAAGTCCGCCGACGATCAACCCGATTTGCTGGACCAACTGGACATGGAGGTAGCCATCGCATGAACGCCATAGCGCTGACCGTGAACCCCGAGACCGACTACCGCGCTGCAATGCAGCAGGCTGCCGTGGCCTTCTTGTTCCGCCGGGAAGGACTGCATCTCGCCGGCGACCATCAGGTGCTGGAAAACTGCACCCATTACCTCTGCCAGTCGCTTGAGGTTCCTGATCACCTGGTGCAGCGCATTGCCGAGTTGGCAGTTGCCGAGTTCGAAAGCAAGACCACCGGGCGCTTACGGCTGTTGGGCGTGTGTCCCACCAGCGGGATCTTCAGGGCACGACTGATCCTGCTGGATACCGCCACCCAAAAACGGCACCAGGTTCCCGCGCGCTACCTACCTCGGCGCCTGCAGCACCACCGCGACACCTCGAAGTAAACCCGAACCAACTCCTTCCCGATGCCCCGTTCCGCGTGGGTAAGGGGAAACTGCACTCCACTGGTGGCCGAAATGAGCAACATCACCATCCAATTGAAGCTCGATGAGCAACAGGCAAAGCAATACCTGCGTTGGCTGAACAGCCAATACGACAACACCATGGCTGAAGTTTGGTACTCCGACCGGTACCGGCATGTACCCAGCGGCCAACGCGGGCCCCAGGTATTGCTGGACTTGCCCCACCTTGCTGGCATCTGCCGTACCCGCAGCGAGCTGAAAAAGCAGCTCGATGAATTTGCAACGGAGCGTGCCAAGTGAACATCAAGCCAATGGAGCAGCAGTTGCGCAGTGAAGTGTTGCGCCGCCTGCAGGACCAATACGGACTGAAGCCCAGGACCGGCACGCAGTATCTGCGCCAAGGCACCTGCCCCAGTTGCGGTAAGAAAGAACTTTACTCACGGCAGGATGAGCCCTGGTTTATCAAGTGCGGCCGCGAGAGCAAGTGTGGCGAGCAGTGGCACGTCAAAGAGCTGTTCGATGACCTGTTCGACGATTACAGCAAGCGCTACCCGACCACGCAGGAAGCCCCCCGCGCTTCGGCTGACGCCTACCTGCAGTTCGCCCGCGGCTTCGACCTGGGGTTGGTCAAAGGTTGGTACACCCAGGAGCACTACTGGGATCGCGAGCTGAACATCGGCAGCGCGACCGTTCGGTTTGCCCTGGAGAAAGGTGGGTTTTGGGAGCGACTGATTGACCAGCCGCACCGGTTCGGCAAGAAGAAAGCCCGATTCGCTCCGGGCCAATCCCCGAAAGGCTATTGGTGGTGCCCGCCATCCGTAGACCTGCTGGAGGTGCAGGAGCTGTGGATCGTTGAGGGCATCTTCGACGCCATTGCTTTATTGCACAACGGCCTTGATGCGGTAGCAGCGATGAGCTCCGGGGCATTCCCTTTTGAATCGCTCAAGACCCTGGCCAAGCAACGCACCGATGCGGGGAAAAAGCTGCCCACGCTGGTGTGGGGGCTGGACAACGAGCCCGGCGCCCATCGCTTCACCCGCAAGCATGCGGCCATGGCGCGCGAACTCGGCTACAGCTGCGAAGCTGCACAGATTCCACAGCGTGGCCGCAAGGTTGACTGGAACGATCTGCATCAACGTTGGGCGTTCGTCGACGATTCCGTCAAGCGACTGGACCAGGTCGAGCGCGATATCCGCGAAGCGCGCTACCACGGCAGCCTGCTGTTGGCAGAGTCTGCAGCGGAGAAAGGCGTGTTGATGTACGACTGGCGTGAGCGCTATGAATTTCACTTCTCATTCGAGAACCGTCTCTACTGGTTCAAGATGGACACGGAGAAACTGACAAAGACTACCCAACAGCTGAAAGACTCCGACAGCCAAGAAAATGCGCTGCTGAACGATCGCCAGCTCCGCGACAAGGCCATGCGCCAGTGCGGGATGGTGATTGAAATCGCCAACTGCAACCCGCAGGCGCTGTACTTCCAGCGCAATGAAGTGACGGACGAGTCCTGGTACTACTTCCGTGTTGACTTCCCCCATGACGAACCCAGCGTCCTGAACACCTTCACCGGTGGTCAAGTCGCAGCGGCCAGCGAATTCAAGAAGCGCTTGCTCGGCATGGCGGCAGGTGCCGTGTTCACCGGTTCCGGTTCTCAGCTCGATCGCATCATGCAAAACCAGCTGTTCGGCCTGAAAACCGTGAAGACCATCGATTACGTCGGCTACAGCAAAGAGCACGGTTGCTACGTGTTCGGTGACCTGGCCGTGCGCGGCGGCATTCTGGAAAAGGCCAACGCGGAGGATTACTTCGAGTTCAAGGGCCTGCGCCTCAAGACCCTTCAGAAGTCCATCAAGATGGAGCTCAACCCAGATGCCTCGGGGTACCGAGACGAATGGTTCAAGTGGTTGTGGACGTGCTTCAACACCCAAGGCGTGATCGCCCTCGCCTTCTGGTTCGGCTCGCTGTTCGCCGAGCAGATCCGTGCTGAGTTCCAGTCCTTCCCGTTCCTAGAGGTGACCGGCGAGGCCGGCGCCGGTAAGTCTACGTTGTTGATGTTCCTGTGGAAGCTCTTGGGTCGTCCGGACGAAGAAGGAGACGACCCGGTCAAGATGACCAAGGCAGGCCTGCGCCGCTGGCTGAGCCAAACCTCGAACATGCCAAATGTGATGCTTGAGGCTGACCGCAGCGATACCGAGACAGGGGCGGCGAAGTCCTTCGACTTCGACCAGTTTAAGCCGCTGTACAACGGTCGTGGCCTGGGCCTGACCGGCGTGAAGAACGGCGGTAATGACACCAACGCGCCACCCTTCCGGGCGAGCCTGGTGTTCAGCCAGAACGCCACCGTAGCGGCATCCGAGGCGATCCTCACTCGCATCGTCAAACTTCACTTTGTTCGACCTGACGTCACAAGCGACAGCCGAGCCGCAGCCGACAACCTGAACCACCTGCAGGCCAGCGAAGTCAGCCACTTCCTGCTCATGGCTGCGAAGGCCGACCAGAAAATCATGGAGACCTTCCGCGCCCAGGTGAAGGTGCACGAGCAGGCCCTACGCGAAATGCGGGAGATCCGCATCGAACGGATCATCAAAAACCACGCACAGATGATGGCTCTGGTCGATGCCCTGCGAACTCTCGTACCTATGACCGATCGCCAGCATGACGGCGTACTGCGCGAGCTGACCTGCATGGCCATCGCCCGACAGCACGACGTGAATGCTGATCCGAAGGAAGTCGCCGAGTTCTGGGAGGTGTACGAGTACCTGGAGTCCCTCAGTGATGACGCCGTGGTCAACCACAGCAAGAAAGACGACCTGATCGCCATCAACCTCAACGACTTCTGCGAGCGCGCCGCCGAGCACAAACAAAAGCTGGCCGACGCCTCCACCTTGCGCAGCCTGCTGCGCAACAGCCGGTCGCGGCCATTCGTCGACGCCAATCGTGCGGTCGACAGCGCCGTGCGTGCTGCCTTTAACAATCGAAACAACGCTGCGAATCAGCGCAGCACCACAGTGAAGTGCTGGACCTTCAAGGCCAGCTAACCCACCAGGGCGCGGCAACGCCCAGGTATCAATCCGTAGGAGAAGCACCATGCGCAATGAAGACCATGACGAGCTGTACCACCCCACTCGACACGAATCGCTATCCACGCTGGCAGCTAGCGGACTGACGCTGGCCCTGTTGATCGCGGTTGGCTACGCCTTCCCCGACTTGCTGACCACCCTGCTCCGTTGATCTTGCGAGGAGAAGCACGATGAAAGATCAACCCGCTGAGAATCTGGAACTGCTGTTCGCCTTCGAAGACTGGGCCAAGCCACGCGGCTACGACCTGTCACGAGGGACCGGCGAGTTTCAGAACCTGGAAACACGCAACGCCTGGCTCGGCTTTGAGGCTGCACACGGCCCAGACGGTTGCCGCCCGATCGGGCAACAGTTGTATGCCCTGATCAAGAAAAGCAGCGAATACGCCCATCAGACCGACAAGTTGTTCCCAGTTGTGGTCGGCAAACCACCCTACGACGACTTCTTCGTCCACGGCGGACCAGGTGGCCTGTACCGCTTGCGAGATGTGGATTTCTACGTGATCGAGGACGGCAAGCAGTACCGCCTCAGCTGACACCGGCCAGGCCGGTAAAAGAAGGTGCTGAGGAGCGGCAACTCCCCAGCACCTGACCAACCCCAAGGAGAAGCACCATGCAAGTACAAACCCCCAAGGTCAGCGCGGCACAGGCTAACACATCGCCTACGACTCGCCCCCGTCTGGCTTCCTCACAACTGGACCTGCCGAGCATCTGCGACGTCTGCGGCAAAGCTCGCTCAACTCGCAAGCACCAGCGCTGCAGTCAGATTCGCCAACAACGAAAGTCAATTGAATGGGCAACCTACATGGCCAACGTTGAAGCCAAGCGCGCGCTGGGAGGTCGCCGCTATGTCCGCTGAATGCATCATCATCGTCCGACAAACCACCGGCACCTACATTGCCAGAGCCTTGGACCACAAACCGACGGCCAGCTGCACCACTGGCCCAGAGCAGGCGGCTGAAGCGCTGGCTGCGAAACTAGGCCTCATCCCCAATGCCCTCCAGCAGCAAAGAAGCACATTGCCCTATGGCTATTCGTGCTTCTCACACCCAGGCACGAAGCACCTTGCCACCAAGAACTGACGTCACGATCTTCTAGGCCTACCAGTAGGCCACCTTCTAACAACGGCCCATACACTGGGCCGTTTCTTTGTTTTGAGTGCAATTCAATGGCAGATGGCGTTGAGGTACGCGGCAACCATGTCCGCGTGTATTTCCGTTACCAGGGTGAACTGTGCCGGGAAACGCTCCCCGGCGATGCGTCAGCCGCAAGCGTGGCCAACGCTGAACGTCTGGTCGGCATCATCAATTACGAAATTCAGGCCGGCACGTTCAACTATGCCCGCCATTTCCCCGATTCCCCCAGGGTAAAGACCAACAGCTTGGGTCACTTCATTGATATCTGGCTCGATATCAAACGAAACCAAATGGCCACAAGCGGCTTCGTTATGTACCGAAGCAGGGCGGAAAAGCACATTCGTCCGCGCTGGGGTCACCTGCAGGCCGACAGCATCGACCACCTGGATATCCAGGATTGGGTGCAGAACACCCTCATGCCCAAGCTACACAACAAATCGGTACGCGAGATTGTCAGCCACCTGCGGCAGATTTTCCGTCTGTACCGCACTCGCAACCGTAGTGCTCACGATCCCACAGACGGAATCACTATCACCCTCCCCGACGCCGATGATCCTGATCCATTCAGCCGAGAAGAGATCGAGGCCATCCTCGGTACCGAAACTGATCGACAGCAGGAAATCAATCTGACTGAGTTCATGATCTGGAGCGGACCGCGTGTAAGCGAGGCGATGGCATTGGCCTGGGAGGATGTGGACCTGGACGCTGGTATCGCATTGTTTCGCCGCGCTCGGGTCAGCGGGCATTACAAGGTGACCAAGACGCGTCGATCGACACGCCAGGTGAAACTACTGGCACCGGCACTGCGTGCACTGCAAGCGCAAGCAAGGTTCACCATGCATCTGAAGCCTGAACAGATCGAGATCACCGACCGGGATAACCGGACGAAGAAAGTGCAGCGCGTACGGTTTGTGTTTCACAACTCAGCCACCGGTGAGCCATACCGGACTTCGGACGCCTTGCGCCACGGTTGGTGGATTCATCATCTGAAAAACGCGGGTGTGCGCCAGAGAGGACCGAATACCTGCCGTCACACATTCGCCAGCCAGATGCTGAGTAGTGGGATAGCCACGCCAGAGTGGATTGCAGATCAGATGGGGCACACGTCCACCGCGATGATTTTCAAGCACTACGCGAAGTGGATCAGCAAAGACGGCCCGGATGTGGTGGGGTTGTTGAATCAGGCGCTCAGGTTGACCTGAAAACAATAAAAAAGGGGCCTCAAGGGGCCCCTTCTTTGCGTCTGTATTCCCAAAGTGTTCCCAAAACGCTCCCATTTGGAGTCGTTACGTTGAGAAAACCCTTTAAAAACAAGACCTTATATGGCGGAAGCGTAGAGATTCGAACTCTAGGATAGTTGCCCATCGACGGTTTTCAAGACCGTTGCCTTAAACCACTCGGCCACGCTTCCTCGTATTGCGGGCGCCATAATACCGAAATGAAACAAGCTGTCAAACTCTGTGTGTAGCTGGTTTGCATGGCTCTGTTATGATCTTTGCATCTGAACGTTTCAAACCCACAGGAGTGTCGCCATGCGCGAACAGGATTACGCCGTCAATCACGGCTCGCAGGTCGAGCAGCAGGAGGTCAGCAAAGTCCTGCGCAATACGTACGGTCTGCTGGCTATTACCCTCGCCTTCAGTGGCCTTATGGCCTTTGTGGCTCAACAAATGCGCGTCGGTTACCCGAACATTTTCGTGGTGCTGATCGGTTTCTATGGTCTTTTCTTCCTCACCAACAAGCTGCGTGACTCGGCCTGGGGCCTGGTTTCCACTTTCGCACTCACCGGCTTCATGGGCTTTATCCTCGGCCCTATCCTCAACCGTTACCTGGGCATGGCCGGTGGCGCTGAGGTGGTGAGCTCGGCCTTTGCCATGACGGCGCTGGTGTTTGGTGGTCTGTCGGCTTATGTGTTGATCACCCGTAAGGACATGAGCTTCCTCGGTGGTTTTATCACTGCCGGTTTCTTTGTTCTGATGGGCGCGGTGCTGGCTAGTCTGTTCTTCCAGATCAGCGGCCTGCAGCTGGCTATTAGCGCTGGCTTCGTGCTGTTCTCGTCGGTCTGCATTCTGTTCCAGACCAGCGCGATCATTCACGGTGGTGAGCGTAACTACATCATGGCCACTATCAGCCTGTATGTGTCGATCTACAACCTGTTCGTCAGCCTGCTGCAACTGTTTGGCTTGATGGGTCGGGATGACTGATCTTGAGCTTGGTTAGTGTGTGAGAAAGCCCGCTTCGGCGGGCTTTTTTGTGGGTTAGGTATAAGGGAGCAACAGTTTTCGTTCGGTGGGCGGGTTTATCGACTGGGCGAATCGCCGCGAATATGGGAGAAACACGTGCCGTACCCTGCGGAGTTTGCTTTGCGGCGGTTCGACGTTTCGATACACCCCGCCTAAAGGGGCCGTGAAATTGCGATTGAGTGGGCTTGGCTCAGTTGCGGTCTTTCAGTTATATCGCTTCGCGGGGCAAACCCGCTCCTACCGAGCCGGTACACTTGGCCGGTGATTGCACGTAGAATGCGCTCCTTTTTTCTTCCGGGGCAGCACTCCCATGAGTTCAATCGAGCAAGGACCCGGCGCACCCGCGCAGGCCAATGAACTGGTCCTCGGCCTTGAAGACCGGCCGCGGCCGCTGATCGCGATGCTGGCAGCATTGCAGCATTTGTTGGCGATTATCGTGCCGATCGTGACGCCGGGCCTGTTGATTTGTCAGGCATTGGGGGTTTCGGCGCGGGACACTAACCTGATTGTGTCGATGTCGTTGGTGATTTCCGGTATCGCTACCTTTGTGCAGTGCCGCCGCTTTGGCCCGTTCGGTGCCGGGCTGCTGATTGTGCAAGGCACCAGTTTCAACTTTGTCGGGCCGTTGATCGCCGGTGGTGCGTTGATGGTCAAGCAAGGCACGCCGGTGGAAGCGGTGATGGCGGCGATTTTCGGTGTGGTGATTGCCGGTTCGTTCGTGGAAATGGGTATTTCGCGGATTTTGCCGTTCGTTAAGCGCCTGATCACGCCATTGGTTACCGGTATCGTGGTGCTGATGATCGGCCTGACCTTGATCAAAGTCGGCCTTATCAGCATGGGCGGTGGTTTTGCTGCAATGAGCAACGGCACCTTTGCCAATGGCGAAAACCTGCTGCTGTCGGGTGTGGTGCTGGCAATTATTGTGGTGCTTAACCGTATTCCGGTGGTGTGGATGCGCAGTTGCGCGATTGTCATTGCGCTGGCCGTGGGCTACGCCTTGGCGGGCTATCTGGGGCGTCTGGATTTCACTGGCATGCACGAAGCCGAGCTGTTCCAAGTGCCGATGCCACTGCATTTTGGCCTGGGCTTTTCCTGGGCGCTGTTCATTCCGATGCTGGTGATTTACCTGGTGACCTCGCTGGAAGCCATTGGTGATGTTACCGCTACCAGTAAGGTGTCGCGCCAGCCGGTCGAAGGCCCGCTGTGGATGCAGCGAATCAAGGGCGGTGTGCTGGTGAACGGTGCCAACTCGCTGCTGGCGGGTGTGTTCAACACCTTCCCGAGTTCGATCTTTGCCCAGAACAACGGTGTGATTCAGCTGACCGGCATCGCCAGCCGCCATATTGGTGTGTGGATTGCGGTAATGCTGGTGATTCTTGGCCTGTTCCCAAGCGTTGCCGGTGTGATCCAGGCCGTGCCGGAGCCGGTGCTGGGTGGTGCGGCGATGGTGATGTTCGGTGCGGTTGCCGCTTCGGGTATCAATATTCTCGCCAGCATCAGCCTGGACCGTCGTGCGCTGCTGATTATTGCCGTGTCGCTGGCGCTGGGCCTGGGCGTGGCGCAGGTTCCGGAGTTTCTGGCGCATATGCCGTCGGCGCTGCGTAACGTGCTGGAGTCGGGTGTGGCGACCGGGGGCATCTGTGCGCTGGTGCTGAACTGGTTCTTGCCGGAGCATAAAGAGAAGGCTTGATTTAGCGGGGAGCGGGCTTTCGCGGGGCAAGCCCGCTCCTACGATTTGCTTTATGATTGGCACAGTTTTGCTGAATGAGCCTTCCATGAAGTTCGCCATTGCGGTTTTTTCCCCAGCCCACGCCCCCTCCTCGCGCCGCGCCTTGAAGTTTGCTCAGGCTGCGCTGGCCAGCGGGCATGACATTGTCCGGCTGTTCTTCTATCAGGACGGCGTACACAGCGCTTCTGCCAACGTCGTCACCCCGCAGGATGAGCTGGATGTCGCGGCCCAGTGGCGCTCGTTTATCAGTGAGCATCAACTCGATGCGGTGGTGTGCATTGCTGCTGCATTGCGCCGCGGCGTGCTCAATGCCGAGGAAGCTCAGCGCTATCAACGTCCGGCGGTGAACTTGCCTGCGCCTTGGGAGTTGTCGGGCCTGGGGCAGTTGCATGAAGGTGCCCAAATCGCCGACCGTTTGATCTGCTTTGGAGGTGATTGAGATGGCCAAGTCGTTGCTGATTATCAGCCGTCAAGCGCCTTGGACCGGTCCATCGGCGCGCGAAGCGCTGGATATTGCCTTGGCCGGTGGCGCCTTCGATCTGCCGTTGGCCATGCTGTTTCTCGATGACGGGGTGTTTCAGCTCGCGCCCGGGCAGCAACCTGCTCAGTTGGAGCAGAAAAACCTTGCCGCCAACTTGCAGGCACTGCCGATGTTTGGTGTTGAAGAACTCTTTGTAGCCAGCAGCAGCTTGCAGGAACGCGGCCTGGCCGACGCTGCCCTGAGCTTGCCGGTGCAGGCGCTGGATGACGCCGCACTGGCCGTGTTGATCGACCGTTTCGACCAGGTGGTAACCCTCTGATGAGCACCTTGCATGTAATTTCTCACTCACCCTTCGGTGACAATCGCCTGAGCAGCTGCCTGCGCCTGCTGGGCAGTAACGATGGTTTGTTGCTCTGCGGCGATGCGGTGTATGCCCTGCAACCGGGGAGCGCGCCGCTGGTCAATCTGCAGGCGAGCAACTTGCAGGGCCGTCTGTTCGCGCTGGAAGAAGACTTGCAAGCACGTGGCATCAACGTTGACGACAACCTTCAGGCCATCGACTACCCGGCCTTTGTTGCGCTGTCGCTGAACTACGACAAGGTCAACAGTTGGCTATGAGTACCCTGACCGTAGGTGAACGCGCCATTGCCCTGGACAAGGACGGCTATCTGGTCGACCTGGCCGACTGGTCTGATGACGTAGCCCAGGCGCTGGCCGCTCAAGAACAGCTGGAACTGACCGCCGAGCATTGGGAGGTGCTGACACTGCTACGCGCCTTCTATCAAGAGTTCGAGCTGTCGCCGGCCACGCGCCCGCTGATCAAGTACACCGCACTGAAGCTGGGCCCGGAAAAGGGCAACAGCATGCACTTGAACCGCCTGTTCAAAGGCACTCCCGCTAAACTCGCCGCAAAACTTGCGGGCCTGCCGAAGCCAACCAATTGCATATGACCACCCCTCGCCCGCTGCTTACTGAAACCCCGGCCGAACATCCCTTTGCCCAGTTCGTGCGCATCCTTGGCAAAGGCAAGCGTGGCGCCCGCGGCCTGACACGCGAAGAAGCCCGCGAGGCTATGGGCATGCTGCTCGATGGCAAGGTCGAAGAAACCCAACTGGGTGCCTTCCTGATGCTGCTGCGTCATAAGGAAGAAAGCCCTGAGGAGTTGGCCGGGTTCACTGAAGCCCTGCGCCAACGCCTGGACGCACCGAAAATCGCTGTCGACTTGGACTGGCCCAGCTACGCCGGCAAAAAACGCCATCTGCCGTGGTTCTTGCTGGCGGCCAAGTGCCTGGCCGCCAACGGTGTCCGTATCTTGCTGCACGGCGGTGGTGCCCACACGGCCGGGCGTTTGTACACCGAGCAATTGCTGACGCTACTGCAGACCCCCCTGTGCCGCGACTGGCAGGCCGTCGCCCAAGCCCTGGACGAGCAGCAACTGGCATTCGCGCCACTGCAAGACTGGGCGCCGCAGCTGCAGCGCATGATCGATTTGCGTAACACCCTCGGCCTGCGCTCGCCGATCCATTCCCTGGCCCGGGTGCTCAACCCACTGGGCGCACGCTGTGGGCTGCAAAGTATCTTCCATCCGGGCTATCAAGCCGTACACCGCGAAGCCAGCCGCTTACTGGGTGACACTGCCATCGTGGTCAAGGGCGATGGCGGCGAGATCGAGATCAACCCGGACACCACCAGTCACCTGTATGGCACCGCGCAGGGCATTGACTGGGACGAAGAATGGCCGGCTCTGGCCGCCCAGCGCCATGTCAAACCGGCAAGCCTGGAGCCTGAGCATTTACTGAATGTATGGCATGGCAAAGCCCGTGACAGTTACGGCGAACTGGCCGTGGTGGCGAGCATGGCCCTCGCCTTGCGCGGCCTGGGCCACACCCGTGACGACGCTTTTGCGACCGCACAGCGTTATTGGGATCAGCGTCAGGCCTGAAGCGACCGATCAACAAAGTCGATCAAACAGGCGCAGACTTTGCGCTATTCGCTCGAACGTAAGCTCGTACACTGAGTTCTATATTCGAACGAATCGCCAAGGAGCTCACCATGGGCCTGTTGATCGACGGACGCTGGCATGACCAGTGGTATCAAAGCAGCAAAGACGGCTCTTTTCAGCGCGAAACCTCGCAGCGCCGCAATCAATTGCCTGCAGCCGAAGCCGGGCGCTACCACCTGTATGTGTCGCTGGCCTGTCCGTGGGCACATCGCACCCTGATCTTTCGCAAGCTCAAGGGATTGGAGAACTTGATCGATGTGTCGGTGGTGAGCTGGCTGATGGGTGAACACGGCTGGACCTTCGACCAGAGCCAAGGCTCCACCGGCGACAAGGTCGACCACGTAGATTTTCTGCATCAGCGCTACACCCACGATGACCCTCACTACACGGGGCGCGTCACCGTTCCGGTACTGTGGGACAAACAGCAACAGCGCATCGTCAACAACGAGTCGGCAGAGATCATCCGGATCTTCAACCATGCCTTCGATGACTTGACCGGCAACCGTCTGGATCTTTACCCCGAACCCCTTCGAGGCGAAATCGACGCGCTCAACCAGCGCATCTACCCCGCCATCAACAACGGTGTGTACCGAGCAGGTTTCGCTACTTCACAGCAGGCCTACGAGCAGGCCTTTGATGAGGTGTTTGCCGAACTGGACTGCCTGGAGCAGCACCTGGACACCCATCGCTACCTGGCGGGGGAATACCTGACCGAGGCCGATTGGCGCTTGTTCACCACCCTGGTTCGTTTCGACGCGGTGTACCACGGGCACTTCAAGTGCAACCTGCGACGCCTGGCCGACTACCCCAACCTGTCTAACTGGCTAAGAGAGCTGTATCAGTGGCCGGGGGTGGCCGAGACGGTGAATTTCGAGCACATCCAGAAGCACTATTACATGAGCCACAAAACCATCAACCCGAACGGGATTGTGCCTAAGGGGCCGTTGCAGGATTTTACCCAGGCGCATGATCGGCAACGGTTGACTGGGCGGGGGATTTGGAACAGGTAAGCGGGGATAAATCGCGGGGCAAGCCCGCTCCTACCGACCGTAGGAGCGGGCTTGCCCCGCGATGGCTATTCAGCCCTGAGAACCTTCAAACCAGGCCAGCTTTTCGCGCAACTGAACCACTTCACCCACGATCACCAAGGTCGGTGCGTGAACTTCGTGCTCAGCTACCAGTGCTGGCAAGTCGGCCAAGGTGCCGGTGAACACCCGCTGGTTCGGCGTTGTACCCTGCTGCACCAACGCCGCTGGCGTATCAGCAGCACGGCCGTGGCGAATCAGTTCGGCACAGATGGTCGGCAGGCCAACCAGGCCCATGTAGAACACCAGGGTTTGCGCCGGTGCCACCAGGTCGTCCCACGGCAAGTTGCTGGTACCGTCCTTGAGGTGGCCGGTGACAAAGCGCACCGACTGCGCGTAATCACGGTGAGTCAGCGGAATCCCGGCATAGGCCGAGCAACCACTGGCCGCCGTAATGCCCGGCACCACTTGGAACGGAATGCCCTGCTCGGCCAGCTCTTCGATCTCTTCACCACCACGGCCGAAGATGAACGGATCACCGCCCTTGAGCCGCAGCACACGCTTGCCTTGGCGCGCCAGCTTCACCAGCAACTGGTTGATCTGATCCTGAGGCACGGCATGGTCTGCACGACGCTTGCCAACGTATATACGCTCGGCATCACGGCGGCACAGCTCGATGATCGCCGGGGCAACGAGGCGGTCATAAAGCACCACGTCGGCCTGTTGCATCAGGCGCAAGGCGCGGAAGGTCAGCAAGTCGGGATCGCCCGGGCCTGCGCCTACCAGGTACACCTCACCGGGCGGCTGATAACTGGCGCCGTCGATCTTGGCTTGCAGCAAACGCTCGGCTTCAGCGCCCTGCCCGGCCAATTGCCGCTCGGCGATTGGGCCCTGGAAAACATCTTCCCAGAAGCCACGGCGCTGATTGACGTCCGGATAGAGTGCTTTGACCTTGTCGCGAAAACGCGCACCCAGCCCAGCCAACTCGCCATAGGCAGCGGGAATCCAGGTTTCCAGCTTGGCCCGGATCAAGCGCGCCAGCACCGGCGCATCGCCGCCGCTGGACACCGCGACCACCAAAGGCGAGCGGTCGACAATGGCCGGGAAAATCACCGAGCACAAAGCTGGCGCATCCACGACATTGACTGGCACGCAGCGCTGACGGGCATCAGCTGAAACCTGGGCATTGAGCGCCTGATCGTCGGTGGCTGCAATAATCAGCTGGCAACCGTCTAGATCGCCCGTCTGATAACCACGACTGAGGATTTCACCACCGCTGTGCCGAACGAGTTCGGCCAGTTGCGCTTCGATCTCGGGTGCAACCACCCGCAGCACCGCACCGGCATCGGCCAGCAGGCGCGATTTGCGCAAGGCAATTTCGCCCCCACCGACAACCAGCACACGGCTGCCACGCAGTTTGTGGAACAGCGGCAGGAATTCCATTTAGCCGATGACCTCCAGGCCACCCATGTAAGGCTTCAACACCTCCGGCACACGGATCGAACCATCAGCCTGCTGGTAGTTCTCCAGCACCGCGACCAGGGTACGGCCCACGGCCAGGCCAGAACCGTTCAGGGTGTGCACCAGTTCTGGTTTGCCGGTTTCCGGGTTGCGCCAGCGCGCCTGCATGCGGCGCGCCTGGAAGTCACCACAGTTCGAGCACGAGGAGATTTCACGGTATTTGTCCTGGCTCGGCACCCAGACTTCCAGGTCGTAGGTTTTGACCGCGCTGAAGCCCATGTCGCCGGTGCACAGAGCCAGTACACGGTACGGCAGCTCCAGTGCCTGCAGCACGCGCTCGGCGTTGGCAGTCAGGCCTTCCAGCGCTTCCATCGACTTGCTTGGCTCAACGATCTGTACCATCTCGACCTTGTCGAACTGATGCTGACGGATCATGCCACGGGTATCACGCCCGGAAGCACCAGCCTCGCTGCGGAAGCATGGGGTGTGCGCAACGAACTTGATCGGCAGCTGTTTGGCATCGATGATTTCGCCGGCCACGATATTGGTCAGCGACACTTCGGCCGTCGGGATCAGGTAGAAGTCAGCTTCACCTTCGCGGCTGATCTTGAACAGATCTTCCTCGAACTTCGGCAACTGGCCGGTACCTTGCAGCGCCGGGGCTTGCACCAGGTACGGGGTGTAGGCTTCTTCGTAGCCGTGCTCGCTGGTGTGCAGGTTGATCATGAACTGCGCCAGGGCACGGTGCAGGCGTGCGATCGGGCCGCGCAACAGGGCAAAACGGGCACCCGACAGCTTGGCTGCGGTTTCGAAATCCAGGCCGCCGCTCAACTCACCCAGGGCCACGTGGTCTTTGATTTCGAAGTCGAACGCGCGAGGCGTGCCCCAACGGCGTACTTCGACGTTGTGATCTTCATCGGCACCGACCGGTACGCTTTCGTCCGGCAGGTTGGGAATGCCCAGCACAATGGCGTCCAGTTCGGCCTGAATGGTATCCAGCTCGGTTTTGCCGCTGGCCAGCTCATTGGCCATACGCTCTACATCGGCCATCAGCGGGGCGATGTCTTCACCGCGGGCTTTAGCCTGGCCGATGGACTTGGAACGGGCGTTACGCTCGGCCTGCAGTTGTTCAGTGCGGGTCTGCACCACCTTGCGGCGTTCTTCCAGTGCCTCGATGCGCGCGACATCCAGGCTGAAGCCACGGGAGGCCAGGCGGTCCGCCACTTCCTGAAGTTGGCCGCGTAACAGTTTGGAATCGAGCATGTCGTTCTCTCGTTGGTTCAGAATTTGGTCAAAGACAGGCCAGCCCAGGTTGCGAGCAGCCCGCCGAATACGCTGATTCCGGCATAACCGAAGGCCAGCGGCGCCTGCCCGCTTTCAAGCAGGCGCACGGTATCCAGTGAAAAAGATGAAAAGGTTGTCAGACCGCCGAGAAACCCGACGATCAGGCCCGCACGCAGCTCGACCGGCACCAGCGGGCGATGCAAAAACAGCCCGTAAAGTACGCCGATCAGCAAGCAGCCAATCAGATTGACCGCCAGCGTACCGAGATAGAAGTGGCGTGGCCAGTGGGCATTGACCCAATTGGCGGTGGCAAAGCGCAATAGCGTCCCGGCAATACCGCCTGCGCTAACCGCAGCGATCACTGCAATCATGGTTTTCTCCGCTGCCGCGGGCTGTTGCGGTCGAGTTCAGCCAGGTTTTCGCCGATCTTCAGTTCCAGGCCGCGAGGCACCGGTTGATAGTAATGGCGCGGCTCCAGTGCGTCAGGGAAGTAATCTTCACCAGCAGCGTAAGCATCGGGCTCGTCATGGGCATAGCGGTACTCGTCGCCATAGCCCAATTGCTTCATCAGCTTGGTCGGTGCGTTGCGCAAATGCAGTGGTACTTCCAGCGAGCCGTGCTCACCGGCCTCGCGCAAAGCGGCCTTGAAGCCCATGTACACCGCATTGCTCTTCGGCGCACAAGCCAGGTACGTAATGGCCTGGGCCACGGCCAACTCACCTTCAGGGCTGCCCAGGCGCTCTTGCACATCCCAGGCTGCCAGGCACAGGCTCAGGGCCCGCGGGTCGGCGTTGCCGATGTCTTCGCTGGCCATACGCACTACGCGCCGGGCGATGTACAAGGGATCGCAGCCGCCATCAAGCATGCGTGCAAACCAGTACAGGGCGCCGTCGGGATTGGAGCCGCGCACCGATTTGTGCAGCGCCGAGATCTGGTCGTAAAACGCTTCACCACCTTTGTCGAAGCGACGGCGGCTGTCACCGAGCAGGCTTTGCAGCAGCTCGACACCGATTTCGCTGCCATCTTCGGCAAGGTCCGAGGCGTTTTCCAGCAGGTTGAGCATGCGTCGGCCATCGCCGTCAGCAGCGGCCATGAGCATGCTGAAGGCTTCATCACCCAGGCTCAGCTGTCGTTTGCCCAGGCCGCGCTCTTCGGTCAGCGCTCGCTGCACCAGCTTGCGCAGTGCCGGTTCATCCAGGCTCTTGAGCACATAGACCCGCGCGCGCGACAGCAAGGCGTTGTTCAGTTCGAACGACGGGTTCTCGGTGGTCGCACCGATGAAAATCAGCGTGCCGTCTTCTACATACGGCAGAAAGGCGTCTTGCTGGGACTTGTTGAAGCGGTGCACTTCATCAACGAACAGGATGGTGCGGCGGCCGTACTGGCCAGCCTGCTGCTTGGCGATTTCCACCGCCTGGCGAATTTCCTTGACCCCGGCGAGCACCGCCGAGACGGTCTCGAAATGCGCATCACAAAACTGCGCCAGCAAGCGCGCCAGGGTGGTCTTGCCGACCCCAGGCGGGCCCCAGAAAATCATCGAGTGCAGCGCGCCCTGTTCCAGTGCTTCGCGCAGCGGCTTGCCACGCGCCAGCAGGTGCTCCTGGCCGACATACTCGTCCAGATTGGCCGGGCGCAAACGCGCGGCCAATGGCTGGGCTACAGGCTCACTACGAAACAGGTCCATGGACGGCGCTACTACCTCGTGTTACTCCGAAATGACGTCAGCGCCTTTCGGGATATCGAACTTGAATTTGCTCGCCGGAACTGGCTCGTTGGCCTTGACCGCGGTGAACAGGATGTTGGTGCGCTGGCCGACACTGTCGATCAGTTGCATATCGTTGACCAAGCCTTTACGGAACGATAGACGCAAGGAGTCGAACAACGTGTCTTTGGTTTTCGGCTTGAGGGTGAAGTCCACGACATCGCCCTGCTCTTTGGAGGCAATATCAAAGCTCTGGCTGATCTTCGATACATCACCGGAAAGCAGCAGCGCTGGCGTTTCGGTCAGGCGCTGGTCGAGCTTCTTGATAGTTGCCTGCTCCAGGTCCGGGTCCCACAGGGTGACCGTCTTGCCGTCAGACACCACCACTTGCTCCTGCGGTGCATCCGTGTGCCAGTAGAACAGCCCCGGACGCTGCACCGCCATCTGCCCTGCGGTTTCCTGCAGGCTGGTGCCACTGGCATCCAGGGTCAATTGCGAGAAGCGTGCCTCGATCGTCTTGGACTTTTCCAGCAACTGGGTCAGGCGCGCCACATCCTGCTCACCGGCAAATACCGAAGCGCTGGACACGGCCAAAGCGGAAACCAACATCATGCGAATCAGGCGCATGGCAATCCTCGTTGCAGTAAGAAAGGGCCTGTGACCGCTTGGGTCACAGGCCAGGTGATTCATCAATCGCGGGACGGCCCGGGGGCGATGACTTCGCGCGAGCCGTTGGTGTTCATGGCGGTGACCACACCGGCCATTTCCATCGCTTCGATCATCCGCGCAGCACGGTTGTAGCCGATCTTCAGCTTGCGCTGTACAGCGGAGATGGACGCACGGCGGCTTTCCAGCACGAATTGTACGGCTTCATCGTACAGCGCGTCAGTTTCGGCATCGTCGCCGTCACCACCACCGCCGCCACCGTCAAAACCGCTACCGGCTTCTTCGACGCCATTGAGGATGTCGTCGTTGTAGTCCGGTGCGCCGCGCAGCTTCCACGCCTCGACCACACGGTGGACTTCGTCGTCAGACACAAAGGCACCGTGGACACGAATCGGCAGGCTGGTGCCCGGCGGCATGTAGAGCATGTCACCATGACCGAGCAGTTGCTCGGCACCGCCCTGGTCGATAATGGTCCGCGAGTCGATCTTGCTCGACACCTGGAACGCCATCCGGGTCGGGATGTTGGCCTTGATCAGGCCGGTGATCACGTCCACCGACGGCCGCTGAGTCGCGAGAATCAGGTGGATACCAGCCGCCCGCGCTTTCTGGGCGATCCGGGCGATCAGCTCTTCGACCTTTTTGCCGACGATCATCATCATGTCGGCGAACTCATCGACCACCACCACGATAGTCGGCAAGGTTTTCAGCAGCGGCGGCACGTCGTCCATGCTTTCGCGCTTGAACATCGGGTCGTAGATCGGCTCACCCGCCTCTTCGGCGTCTTTGATCTTGCGGTTGAAGCCAGCCAGGTTACGTACGCCCATGGCAGCCATCAGTTTATAACGGCGCTCCATCTCGGCCACGCTCCAACGCAGGGCGTTGGCGGCATCTTTCATGTCGGTGACGACCGGGCACAGCAGGTGCGGAATGCCTTCGTAGATCGACAGCTCAAGCATTTTCGGGTCGATCATGATCAGCTTGGCGTCTTCCGGGCCCGACTTGAACAGGATCGACAGGATCATGGCGTTCACACCCACCGACTTACCGGAACCGGTGGTACCCGCTACCAGCAAGTGCGGCATCTTGGCGAGGTCGGTGATGACCGGCTTGCCACCGATATCGTGCCCCAACGCCATGGTGACCGGCGACTTGGCTTCATCGTATTGCGGCGACGACAGCACTTCGGAGAAGCGCACAATCTGGCGGTCTTCGTTGGGAATCTCGATACCAACAGTGGTTTTGCCCGGAATCACTTCAACCACCCGCACACTGGTCACGGCCAGCGAGCGCGCCAGGTCTTTGGCCAGGTTGGCGATACGGCTGACTTTCACACCGGCCGCGGGCTGAATTTCGTAACGGGTAATCACCGGGCCTGGGTGAATGGAGTCCACCGAGACTTCAACACCGAATTCCTTGAGCTTGATCTCCAGCAGGTGGCCGACACCGGCCAGGGACTCAGGCGAATAATTGACCTGTTTCTTCTCGGCAGGATCAAGGATCGAGATCGACGGCAAGGTGCCTTCAATGGCGCTATCGACAAACAGCGGTGCCTGTTTTTCCTTCTGCACGCGTTTGCTCGGCTCGGGCGCCTTGGCAGGTGCCGGCATGATCACTGGCGCCGGTTGTTGCGCGCGTTCGGCCACATGTTTAGTCAGGGCCTGGTCGCGCTCGATGATGCGCTCCTTGGCTTTTGCCTGTTCGCGGCGATCCGGCACCACCGGGGCCACCACGTCCTGAACCTGTTCATCGACTTCACGCAACTGTGCCACCAGGCGCTTGCGCTCGTTGCGCGCAGCCCACCAACGGTTGGCAGCGCCCTGGAACAGCTCAAACAAGTCGAGGGTGATCTTGCCGGTGACATCCATGACCTTGAACCACGACAGATCGGTAAACACCGTCAGGCCGAACAGGAACAGGGCAATGAACATCAGGGTGCTGCCCTGTACGTTCAGGGCGTTTTTGGCCAGATCGCCCAGGCTTTCACCCAATGCGCCGCCAGCAGAAGCAGGCAGACTGGCCGCTGAATGGAAGTGAATATGCGCCAGGGCCGCGCCCGACAGCACCAGAAACACCAGGCCAATCAAGCGCCAGGAGAACAGCCAACCGCTCCACTGCCAGGGCTGATGACGCTCACGGAAGATCTGCCAGGTCTTGATCGCCAGCAACAGCGGAAAGATGTAGGCGAAATAGCCGAGCACCATGAACAGCACGTCGGCGAAGTAGGCACCGGCACGCCCGGCGGCATTCTGCACCTGTTCGACGTTGCTGGTATGGCTGAAACCCGGATCGGACTGGTCGTAGGTCAGCAGCGCCATCCACAAATACAGGCACAGCGCCCCCATGGCGATTAGCGCGCCTTCCTTGAGGCGATAATGCAACTGCTGGCGCCAAAGCGGCACAGGCAAGGGATTCGGTGTTGCGGTGGATTTCTTCAAAACGCGTCTATTCCTGCGCTCAATGCGCGTCCAACAGTGATTGACCTAATTGAACAGTCAACAAACCACTACTTTTAACATTACTGCCCGCCTACCGCTATGGCGGCACGCCAGAAACCAGCGTAAACGGGGGCCAATTTCCTATATCGCAATTTGAGCACGCATTTTCTTTTGTGACAAAGGCTTATGCGGTGTTTTTACTCAGGTGTGACAACAAAGGGCCGTGCAAGTTGCTTTAACAGCATCGCGGGGCAGGCCCGCTCCCACCGAACCTGTAGGAGCGGGCTTGCCCCGCGATGCCCTTTCAGGCAATGCTGCCCTACCCTCCCCTGCACGTAGACCACAATGCTGACCTGGCTGAACCGTGACTCCCTGACCTTCCCGCCACTGGAAAAAGCCCTGCGCGACCCCAACGGCTTGTTGGCTGCCGGTGGCGACCTCAGCGCCGAGCGGCTGGTACAGGCTTACCGCCACGGCTGCTTCCCCTGGTATCAGGATGGCCAACCGATCCTGTGGTGGTCGCCCGATCCGCGTACTGTGCTGTTCCCCGACGAGCTGCACGTTTCACGCTCGCTGCGCAAATTCATCCGCCAGGGCCACTACCAGGTGAGCTTCGACCAGGACTTTGCCGCAGTGATCAAAGCCTGCGCCGCGCCGCGCGACTACGCCGACGGCACCTGGATCACCGACAGCATGCAGAAGGCCTATCTCACACTGCATCAACAAGGTTTTGCCCACTCCGTTGAAGTGCGCCGGAACGGTGAACTGGTCGGCGGCCTGTACGGCCTGGCCATGGGCCGGCTGTTTTTCGGCGAGTCGATGTTCAGCCGCGCCGACAACGCCTCCAAAGTTGGCTTCGTGCACCTGGTCGAGCACTTGCAGCAAGCCGGCTTCGTGCTGATCGACTGCCAAATGCCGACCGACCACCTGCACAGCCTGGGCGCCCGCGCCATTGCCCGGGCAACGTTTGCCGAATACTTGCAACGCTACTTGGACCAACCCAACAGCGCCACCTGGGTTTGTTAGGCGAGTTTTCCCAGCTGGCTTACACTTAAATCTAAAGCACCTCCCGAGGGGTTGATCATGACAGAGTTGGCGCGGTTGAAGTTCTATGCCACTCAGCCCCATTCCTGCAGCTACCTGCCAGACGAGCAAGCCACCACGCTGTTCCTCGATCCGAGCCAGCCAATGGACGTGAAAGTCTACGCAGACCTGTCGGAAATGGGCTTCCGGCGCAGCGGCGACCACCTGTACCGCCCGCACTGCCAGAACTGCAACGCTTGCGTACCGGCGCGAATCCCGGCTGGTCGCTTCCTGCCCAATCGCCAGCAAAAACGCATCATCAAGCGCAACGCCGATTTGAGCGTCAGCGCCGCGCGCCCGGCGTTCAAGGAAGAATACTTCGAGCTTTATCGGCGCTACATCGAACAACGCCACGCTGACGGCGATATGTACCCACCCAGCCGCGACCAGTTCTCCACCTTCCTGGTCCGCGACCTGCCGTTCTCACGCTTCTACGAGTTCCGCCTGGGCGGCCGCCTGCTTGCTGTCGCCGTCACCGACTTGCTGCCCAATGGTCTTTCAGCGGTGTACACCTTCTACGACCCCGATGAAGAGCGACGCAGCCTGGGGCGCTATGCCATTCTCTGGCAGATTGCCGAAACCCTCCACCTGGGCCTGGATGCGGTGTATCTCGGTTACTGGATCAAGAACTGCAAAAAGATGAATTACAAGACTCAGTATCGCCCCATCGAGCTGCTGATCAATCAACGCTGGGTAACGTTGAACTGAAATCCTTGGCTTGAAGGCCATTTTTCGGGCACAATGCACGCCACTTTTTTTGCCTGGCGCAGTTGTGCACCGGGCCATTAACTGGATACCGAGGGCTTTACTGCATGTCGAAAGAAGACAGCTTCGAAATGGAAGGCACTGTCGTCGACACCCTGCCCAACACCATGTTCCGTGTGGAGTTGGAAAACGGGCACGTCGTTACCGCGCATATCTCTGGCAAAATGCGCAAGAACTACATTCGTATTCTGACCGGTGACAAGGTCCGCGTCGAACTGACGCCTTATGACCTGAGCAAAGGGCGCATCACCTACCGCGCTCGCTAAGCTGCACCAACAAAAACGCCCGGCATTTGCCGGGCGTTTTTGTTTAGCCTTGAAAAGTATCGCGGGGCAAGCCCGCTCCCACAGAGTGACCACTGTGGGAGCGGGCTTGCCCCGCGAAGGCTATTACGCCATCTCAGCCGTCGTCTCGAAGTCGAACACCAGCTCGCCATCACGAATGTCGATGTGCACCACGCCACCGTGCTCGGCCAGCTCACCAAACAAGATCTCTTCAGCCAGTGGCCGCTTGATCTTGTCCTGGATCAGCCGTGCCATTGGCCGTGCGCCCATCTGAGCATCGTAGCCACCGGCTGCCAGCCAACTGCGCGCCGCATCGCTGACTTCCAGCAGTACGCGCTTGTCTTCCAGCTGTGCCTGCAGCTCGATGAGGAACTTGTCCACCACGCTCTTGATCGTCTCGTGGCTGAGGCGACCAAACTGGATGATGGTGTCCAGACGGTTACGGAACTCCGGCGTGAAGCTCTTCTTGATCACTTCCATGGCATCGGAAGAGTGATCTTGCTGGGTAAAGCCGATCGAGGCTCGCGCAGCGGTTTCAGCACCGGCGTTGGTGGTCATAATGACAATGACGTTGCGGAAATCCGCCTTGCGCCCGTTGTTGTCGGTCAGGGTACCGTGATCCATAACCTGCAGCAGCAGGTTGAAGACTTCCGGGTGGGCCTTCTCAATCTCGTCGAGCAGCAATACGCAATGCGGTTGCTTGGTGATGGCCTCAGTGAGCAAACCTCCCTGGTCGAAACCGACATAACCTGGAGGTGCACCGATCAAACGCGACACGGTGTGACGCTCCATGTACTCAGACATGTCGAAGCGCACCAACTCGACCCCCAGGGCCTTGGCCAACTGGCGGGCCGCTTCGGTTTTACCGACACCGGTAGGCCCGGCGAACAGGAATGAACCGACGGGCTTGTCAGGCGATTTCAGGCCAGCACGCGATAGCTTGATGGCTGTCGCCAGCGAGTCGATGGCGGCATCCTGACCGAACACCGTCAGCTTCAGATCACGCTCAAGGTTACGCAACAGCTCCTTGTCGGAACTGGTGACGTGCTTTGGCGGAATCCGCGCAATTTTCGCGACGATGTCTTCAACTTGCGCAACATCGATACGCTTGACGCGCATCTCCACCGGCTGGAGGCGCTGATAGGCACCAGCTTCGTCGATCACATCGATGGCCTTGTCCGGCATGTGGCGGTCGTTGATGTAACGCGCCGCCAGCTCGGCAGCGGCACGCAGGGCCTCATCACTGTATTCGATATTGTGATGCGACTCGAAACGGCCCTTGAGCCCGCGCAGGATCCCCACGGTGTCTTCCACCGATGGCTCGCTGACATCCACCTTCTGGAAGCGCCGCGCCAAGGCACGATCCTTCTCGAAAATGCCGCGAAATTCCTGGAAGGTCGTCGAGCCGATGCAACGGATTTCACCCGACGACAGCAGCGGCTTGAGCAGGTTGGAGGCATCCATCACGCCACCGGACGCCGCACCGGCACCGATGATGGTATGAATCTCATCGATGAACAGGATTGCCTGCGGGCGTTTGCGTAGTTCATTGAGCAGCGCCTTGAAGCGCTTCTCGAAATCACCCCGGTATTTAGTACCGGCCAGCAGTGCCCCCAGGTCCAGGGAGTAGACCACGCTCTGCGCCAGCAGATCGGGGACTTGCCCATCGACGATACGCTTGGCCAGCCCCTCGGCAATGGCGGTTTTGCCGACACCGGCCTCACCGACCAGCAGCGGATTGTTTTTGCGCCGACGCGCGAGAATCTGCGCTACGCGCTCAACTTCGAGCTCACGCCCCACCAGCGGGTCGATACGCCCTTGACGGGCCTGCTCGTTGAGGTTGCTGGCATAGGCGTCCAGCGGATTGCCAGACGAGGAGGTTTCGCCTCCATCTTCGTCCTGCATGTCCTGCTCGCCTTCGGAGTGCTCACCATGGCCCGGCACCTTGGAGATACCGTGGGCGATGTAGTTGACCACATCGATGCGTGCCACGCTCTGCTGCTTGAGCAGAAACACCGCCTGGCTTTCCTGTTCGCTGAAAATCGCTACCAGTACATTGGCGCCAGTGACTTCGCGTTTGCCCGAGCTCTGGACATGGAAGACTGCGCGCTGCAATACACGCTGGAAGCCCAGGGTTGGCTGGGTTTCACGGTCCTCGTCATGCACGGGGATCAACGGCGTGGTGGAGTCAATGAACTCCTGCAGGTCGTGTTTGAGTTTGTCGAGGTTCGCGCCGCAGGCGCGCAAAACGGTCGCGGCGGCCTCATTATCCAATAGCGCCAGCAGCAGGTGCTCGACGGTCATGAACTCATGACGTTTCGAGCGCGCCTCCTTGAAGGCCAGATTGAGGGTGACTTCGAGCTCGCGGTTTAACATAGCTTCACCTCATACCCAAGTGGTCGGCGATTAACCGTCCTTCTCGATTTCACAGAGTAGCGGATGCTGGCTTTCCCTTGCGTATTGGTTGACCTGCATGGCCTTGGTCTCGGCAATGTCACGGGTAAACAATCCGCATACTGCCCGTCCTTCGGTATGGACGGCTAGCATGACCTTGGTCGCCAGCTCGCGATTCAGGTTAAAAAACACCTCGAGCACTTCGACGACGAAATCCATCGGTGTGTAGTCATCGTTAAACAAAACCACCTTATACATTGGTGGCGCCTGCAGGGCCGGCTTGGCCTCCTGTACCGCCAGGCCAGAACCATCGTCCTCATGCGATTGCGGGCGATCCTGATTGAATGTTAGTCGAATCTGGCTATGTGCATGCATGGAAAGAATTTCATCATTTCGACAGGTTGGATTATGGATTGACTGCACAGGCGACGCAGAACAGCCGACACCTCACCTTGACTATCGGCAAAACGGTGTTACAACCAATAAGAACCCACCGTGTTGGATAAAGATCCGCGCAGTCAACCAGAATTTTCGCAGGTTCATATGCGGATGGAGTGGATGATACTCCAGTGATGGAGTCCTTTGCAGAGGGATATGAGGATGGCAAGCGGTAAAGTCAAGTGGTTCAACAATGTCAAGGGCTATGGATTCATCATTGAAGACGGGAAAGACGAGGATTTGTTCGCTCACTTCTCAGCCATCCAGATGGACGGCTATAAAACCCTGAAAGCCGGTCAAGCCGTCAGCTTTGACATTATCCAGGGCCCGAAAGGCCTACACGCCATCGCAATCGTCCCTACAATCGCTCAATCTACCACCACCCCAAGCACCACTGCTGAAACTGTTCGAGCCTGACCTTCAAGGCAAAAAAAACCGGCCAGCCCGCAAGGGTTGGCCGGTTTTTTTTGTGCGGCTTACATGTGTTTGATCAGCGCCTCGCCGAAACCGGAACTGCCGACCAGGGTGGCGCCATCCATCAGACGCTCGAAGTCGTAGGTTACGGTCTTGGCGGCGATCGCGCCGTTGGTGCCCTTGATGATCAGGTCTGCCGCCTCGGTCCAGCCCAGATGGCGCAGCATCATTTCTGCCGAGAGAATCACTGAGCCTGGGTTGACCTGGTCTTTGCCGGCGTACTTCGGCGCAGTACCGTGGGTCGCTTCGAACATGGCCACGGTATCCGACAGGTTGGCACCTGGCGCAATACCAATACCACCCACTTCCGCCGCCAGAGCATCGGAGAGGTAGTCACCATTGAGGTTGAGGGTGGCGATCACGTCGTATTCAGCCGGACGCAGCAGGATCTGCTGGAGCATGGCGTCGGCGATGGCATCCTTGACGATGACTTCGCGACCGGTTTTCGGGTTTTTGAACTTCATCCACGGGCCGCCATCAAGCAGCTCAGCGCCGAATTCGTTCTTGGCCACTTCGTAGCCCCAGTCTTTGAAGGCACCTTCGGTGAACTTCATGATGTTGCCCTTGTGCACGATGGTCAGCGACTTGCGATCATTGTCCACCACGTACTGCAAGGCTTTGCGCACCAGGCGCTGAGTACCTTCTTTCGAAACAGGCTTGATGCCGATACCGCAATCCTGATCAAAACGGATCTTGGTTACACCCATTTCCTCTTTCAGGAACTTGATGACCTTGGCGGCTTCCGGAGAACCGGCCTTCCACTCGATACCGGCGTAAATGTCTTCGGAGTTTTCGCGGAAAATCACCATGTCGACGTCACCCGGTTTTTTCACCGGGCTGGGCACACCCTGGAACCACACCACAGGACGCAGGCAGACATACAGGTCCAACTGCTGGCGCAGGGCAACGTTGAGCGAGCGGATACCACCACCCACTGGCGTGGTCAGTGGGCCTTTGATCGAGACGACGTAATCTTTGACTGCATCCAGGGTTTCCTGTGGCAGCCAGGTATCCTGGTCGTACACCTGGGTGGCTTTTTCACCGGCGTAGACTTCCATCCAGGAAATCTTGCGCTTGCCCCCATAGGCTTTTTCTACAGCAGCATCGACCACTTTGATCATGACGGGACTGACGTCTACGCCAATGCCGTCGCCTTCGATGAACGGGATGATCGGATTATCAGGAACATTGAGAGAATGGTCCGCGTTGACGGTGATTTTGTCGCCGACTGCCGGAACCTTGATTTTCTGGTATCCCATGCTGCACTCCGTTTTTTTTGGTGTGGTACGTCATCTGGATCCCCAGAGCGTAACCCAGTTGCACGGCAACGGGAACCATGCAGGCGAATGCCCTGTAATGGGGCAGGATCATCTACATCTTTGGTCTAAAAAACACGCTTCGACGTGTTGATCTTGATCAATACGACCAAGGGTTTGGTATACTCCGCCGGTGACCAAAGGGTCACTTGGGGCGAACCGTCTGGAACGAGACCTGCAGGCCCCGACAAGACTGGGCTGTTACCGCAGTTCAGCCGTTTGACACTCGACTGATGCAATCCACCATCACCGCACAGAATCCTCGACCTTCTGCTCATAGATGTGTCTGAGCGAAGCGCCTACCCTGCGCACCTTCGAGATTCTGCGCACGCTCAGCAAAACAGAGAGTTAACCCGAATATGCCCACCCGATCCAAGATCATCTACACCTTCACCGACGAAGCCCCTGCCCTCGCCACCTATTCACTGCTCCCCATCGTCGAAGCCTTTACCGCTTGCGCCGACATCGCCGTAGAAACCCGGGACATCTCTCTGGCCGGCCGCATCCTTTCTGCCTTCCCTGAACAGCTCGGCGCCGACAAGCAAGTGGCCGACCACCTGGCAGAACTGGGCCAACTGGCAACCACGCCAGAAGCCAACATCATCAAATTGCCGAACATCAGCGCCTCGGTTCCACAACTGAAGGCCGCGATCAAGGAACTGCAAGCCAAGGGCTTCAACGTTCCTGATTACCCTGAAGCTGCCGCTACCGACGCCGAGAAAGAAGCCAAGGCGCGCTACGACCGCATCAAGGGCAGCGCTGTAAACCCTGTGCTGCGTGAAGGTAACTCCGACCGCCGTGCACCGCTGTCGGTCAAAAACTACGCTCGCAAGCACCCGCACAAAATGGGCGCCTGGGCTGCTGACTCCAAGTCCCACGTCGCTCACATGAGCAACGGCGACTTCTACGGCAGCGAGAAAGCCGCACTGATCGAAGCTGACGACAGCCTGCGCATCGAACTGCTGGACAAGAACGGCAACACCACCGTTCTGAAAGAAAAAACTGCGGTCAAGGCCGGCGAGATCATCGACTGCGCCGTGATGAGCACCAAGGCGCTGCGCGCGTTCATCGCCGCCGAGATCGAAGACGCCAAGGCCAACGGCGTACTGCTGTCGGTACACCTGAAAGCCACCATGATGAAAGTCTCCGACCCGATCATGTTCGGCCAGATTGTTGCCGAGTACTACAAGGACGCGCTGGCCAAGCACGCTGAGGTACTGGAGCAAATCGGCTTCAACCTGAACAACGGTATCGGCGACCTGTACGCCCGCATCAAATCGCTGCCTGCTGAACAGCAAGCGCAGATCGAAGCCGACGTCAAAGCCGTCTACGACGTGCGTCCGGCGCTGGCCATGGTCAACTCCGACAAGGGCATCACCAACCTGCACGTACCGAGCGACGTTATCGTCGACGCTTCGATGCCAGCGATGATCCGTGACTCGGGCAAGATGTGGAACACCGAAGGCCAGCTGCAAGACACCAAGGCTGTTATCCCGGATCGTTGCTACGCCACCATCTACCAGGTCGTTATCGAAGACTGCAAGCAACACGGCGCCTTCGATCCGACCACCATGGGCAGCGTGCCAAACGTTGGCCTGATGGCGCAGAAAGCTGAAGAGTACGGCTCGCACGACAAAACCTTCCAGGCCAAAGTCGACGGCGTGATCCGTGTAGTGGACGGCAAAGGCAACCTGCTGCTGTCCCAGGACGTCGAAGCAGGCGACATCTTCCGCATGTGCCAGACCAAAGACGCACCGATCCAGGACTGGGTCAAACTGGCTGTGAACCGTGCCCGCGCCAGCAACACCCCGGCAGTATTCTGGCTCGACCCACAACGCGCTCACGACGGCGTGCTGATCGAAAAAGTCCAGCAGTACCTGAAAGACCACGACACCACCGGCCTGGACATCCGCGTCCTGTCGCCTGTCGAGGCCATGAAGGTTTCCCTGCAGCGCATCCGCGCAGGCCAGGACACCATCTCGGTCACCGGTAACGTACTGCGCGACTACCTGACCGACCTGTTCCCGATCATGGAGCTGGGCACCAGCGCCAAGATGCTGTCGATCGTTCCGCTGATGAACAACGGCGGCCTGTTCGAAACCGGCGCTGGCGGTTCGGCACCGAAGCACGTACAGCAACTGGTCGAAGAGAACTTCCTGCGCTGGGATTCCCTGGGCGAGTTCCTGGCCCTGGCCGCTTCCCTGGAGCACCTGGGCACTGCCTATGCCAACCCGAAAGCCAAGGTACTGGCGGCGACCCTGGATCAGGCCACCGGCCAGTTCCTGGACACCAACAAGTCCCCTGCGCGCAAGGTCGGCGGTATCGACAACCGTGGCAGCCACTTCTACCTGACCCTGTACTGGGCCCAGGCCCTGGCTGCACAGAACGACGACGCTGCCCTGCAGGCACGCTTCGCCCCACTGGCCAAAGCCCTGAGCGAGAACGAAGCGACCATCGTCGCCGAGCTCAACGCCGTTCAAGGCAAGCCGGCTGAAATCGGTGGTTACTACTACCCGGATGTCGAGCTGACCAGCAAAGTGATGCGCCCAAGCCAGACCCTTAACAGCGCGATTGCCGCACTGTAAGGCCTGAAGCAAACAAAAAACCCCGGCCACGCACCGGGGTTTTTTAGCTTTAGGCTGCAAGCTGCAAGCTGCAAGCTGCAAGCTGCAAGCTGCAAGCCAGAGCATTACACGCTCGGCTTTTACTTGTGGCTTGCAGCTTTAAACTTACAACTTAGGGAGAGAATCGACCGTGCGACCCCACATCACTGTCGCCACCATCGTCGAAGACCAAGGCCGCTTCCTCATGGTCGAGGAATTCAAGGCCGGCAAGCACGTCTTCAACCAACCCGCCGGCCATCTGGAAGCCAACGAAAGCCTGCTGGACGCCGCCCGCCGCGAAACCCTCGAAGAAACTGCCTGGGAGGTCGAACTGACCGGCGTGGTCGGCATTTACCTTTACACCGCCCCCAGCAACGGCGTGACCTACCAGCGCATCTGCTTTGCCGCACGCCCGCTCAAGCACCATGCCGAGCGAGCACTGGACAGCGATATCGTCCGCGCCGTGTGGCTGAGCCGCGAAGAACTGCTCAGTGACCCGCAACGCTGGCGCAGCGAACTGGTACCACGCTGCATCGACGACTACCTGGCCGGCCCGTTGCACAGCCTGGCGCTGATTCGCAACTGACAGCAACGATGCCTTGACGGCCACAGCCTGATAGAATTGATGTCTTTTTCCAGATACACAGCCGGTACCTATGACCAGTCCAGCACTTTACGAACCCGAAAAGACACGCGTTATCGTCGGTATGTCCGGCGGCGTGGACTCTTCCGTCTCCGCCCTCCTGCTGATGGAGCAGGGCTACCAGGTGGAAGGCCTGTTCATGAAGAACTGGGAAGAGGATGACGGCACCGAATACTGCACCGCCCGCGAAGACCTCGCCGACGCACAAGCGGTCTGCGACCGCATTGGCATCAAGCTGCACACGGCCAACTTCGCCGCCGAATACTGGGACAACGTGTTCGAGCACTTCCTGGCCGAATACAAGGCCGGACGCACGCCGAACCCCGACATCCTGTGCAACCGTGAAATCAAGTTCAAGGCGTTCCTCGACTACGCCCTGATGCTCGGCGCCGACCTGATCGCCACCGGCCACTACGTGCGCCGCCGCGACACCGACGGCCGCACCGAGCTGCTCAAGGGCCTGGACCCGAACAAAGACCAAAGCTATTTCCTGCATGCCGTCGGCGGCAAGGAAATCGCCCGCACCCTGTTCCCGGTCGGCGAGCTGGAAAAACCCGAAGTGCGCGCCATCGCCGAAAAGCACGGCCTGGCCACCGCCAAAAAGAAAGACTCCACCGGTATTTGCTTCATTGGCGAACGCCGCTTCAGCGACTTCCTCAAGCAATACCTGCCTGCCCAGCCAGGCGAGATTCAGACCACCGACGGTGAAGTCATCGGCCGCCATCACGGCCTGATGTACCACACCATCGGCCAGCGCCAGGGCCTGGGCATTGGCGGCCTCAAGGATGCCGGTGACGAGCCGTGGTACGTGCTGGAAAAAGACCTCAGCCGTAACGTGCTGGTGGTCGGCCAGGGCAACGAGCACCCATGGCTGTTCTCCCGCGCGCTGCTGGCTTCGGAGATTTTCTGGGTCAACCCGATCGACCTGTCCAGCCCGCGCCAACTGACCGCCAAAGTCCGCTACCGCCAGAGCGACCAGAGCTGCACCCTGGAGCGCACTGAAAACGGCTACCGCGCAGTCTTCGACGAACCACAACGGGCGGTGACACCCGGCCAGTCGGTGGTGTTCTATGACGGGGAAATTTGCCTGGGTGGCGGCGTGATCGAAACGGCCGAGCCGTGGAGCGCACGCCAATGAGCTCGATTCAGGAGCAATTGATTGCCTTGGGCGGGGTGTTTCAGGCCGCCGTCCTGGTTGACCGCATTGCCCGTACCGGCCAGGCCAGCGAAGCGAACCTGGGCTGCATGCTTGGCAGCCTGCTGGTGCGCGACCCACAAAATACCCTCGAGGTCTTTGGTGGCGACGACCTGAACCTACGCGACGGCTACCGCGCCCTGGCCAGCGCCCTGGAGCGCGACCCGGGCAGCCTGCAGCGCGAACCGTTGCGCTATGCCCTGTCGATGCTGGGCCTGGAGCGGCAACTGGCCAAACGTGGCGACATGCTCGACATGATCGGCAACCGCCTGCCCCAGATCCAGTCCCAGGCCGAGCATTTTGGCCTGGTGCACGAAAACGTCATCGCCTCCAGCGGCGCCCTGTACCAGGACACCCTGAGCACCCTGCGCCAGCGCATCCAGGTGCACGGCGACATGCGCCACCTGCAGCAACCGAGCAACGCCTCCAAAATCCGCGCACTGCTGCTCGCCGGCATTCGTGCCGCACGCCTGTGGCGACAACTGGGCGGGCACCGCTGGCAGCTGGTGATCAGCCGGCGCAAACTGCTTAAAGAGTTGTACCCGATGTTGCGTGGTTAATAGCCCTATCGCGGGGCAAGCCCGCTCCCACAGTGGGAGCGGGCTTGCCCCGCGATGAAAAATTACCGGCAGACCATTGGTCAGCCACCCGACTCAGGCGCATTTTTCATGTATGATATGCGCCCTCTCAAAAGCCTGACTGTCCGAGAACACCCCATGCAGCTTTCCTCGCTCACTGCGGTTTCCCCTGTTGACGGCCGTTACGCCGGCAAAACCCAGGCCCTGCGCCCTATTTTCAGCGAATACGGCCTGATCCGTTTCCGCGCCCTGGTTGAGGTTCGCTGGTTGCAGCGCCTGGCCGCCCACCCGCAAATCGCCGAGGTTCCAGCGTTCTCCGCTGAAGCCAACGCCCTGCTCAACGGCCTGGCCGATGAGTTCGCCCTCGAGCACGCCGAGCGTGTAAAAGAAATCGAGCGCACCACCAACCACGACGTCAAGGCAATCGAGTACCTGCTCAAAGAGCAGGCGGCCAAACTGCCGGAACTGGCCAAGGTCAGCGAGTTCATCCACTTCGCCTGCACCAGTGAAGACATCAACAACCTGTCGCACGCCCTGATGTTGCGCGCTGGCCGTGACGAAGTGCTGCTGCCTCTGATGCGCCAGATCGCCCAGGCCATCCGTGAACTGGCCCACCGCTTCGCCGACGTGCCGATGCTGTCGCGCACCCACGGTCAACCGGCTTCGCCAACCACCCTGGGTAAAGAGCTGGCCAACGTCGTCTACCGCCTGGAGCGCCAGATCGCTCAGGTCGCCGCTGTGCCGCTGCTGGGCAAAATCAACGGTGCCGTCGGCAACTACAACGCCCACCTGTCGGCCTACCCGCAGATCGACTGGGAAGCCAACGCCCGCGCCTTCATCGAAGACGAGCTGGGCCTGGTGTTCAACCCGTACACCACGCAGATCGAGCCGCACGACTACATTGCCGAGCTGTTCGACGCCATTGCCCGCTTCAACACCATCCTGATCGACTTCGACCGCGATGTCTGGGGCTACATCTCCCTGGGCTACTTCAAGCAACGCACCATCGCTGGCGAAATCGGCTCCTCGACCATGCCGCACAAGGTCAACCCGATCGACTTCGAAAACTCCGAAGGCAACCTGGGTATCGCCAACGCGCTGTTCCAGCACCTGGCCAGCAAGCTGCCGATCTCGCGCTGGCAGCGCGACCTGACCGACTCCACCGTGCTGCGTAACCTGGGTGTTGGTTTCGCTCACAGCGTGATCGCTTACGAAGCCAGCCTCAAAGGCATCAGCAAGCTGGAAATCAACGAAGCCCGCATCGCCGAAGACCTGGACGCCTGCTGGGAAGTTCTGGCTGAGCCGATCCAGACCGTCATGCGCCGCTACAACATCGAGAACCCCTACGAGAAGCTCAAAGAGCTGACCCGTGGCAAAGGCATCAGCCCTGAAGCACTGCTGACCTTCATCGATGGCCTGGACATGCCGGCTGAAGCCCGTGAAGAACTGAAGAAGCTGACCCCAGCCTCTTACATCGGTAACGCTGTCGCTCAAGCCAAACGCATCTGATCTGCGCCTTGCGCGTAAACGCCCGGCTCAGCCGGGCGTTTTTATTGCCGAAAGAAATTTACTTTTTTTCAATAGGTTACACATGAATCCTGATACTCCACTGCAGCTGCTGGGCGGCCTCACTGCCCGCGAATTCATGCGCGACTACTGGCAGAAAAAACCTCTGCTGGTACGCCAGGCCTTTGCCGACTTCGAAAGCCCGATCGATGCCGACGAACTGGCCGGCCTGGCCTTGGAAGAAGAAGTTGAATCGCGCCTGATCATCGAGCACGGTGAGCGCCCCTGGGAGCTGCGTCGCGGCCCCTTCGAAGAAGACACCTTCAGCACCCTGCCCGAGCGTGACTGGACCTTGCTGGTACAAGCAGTGGACCAGTTCGTACCAGAGGTCAACGAGCTGCTGGAGCACTTCCGCTTCCTGCCAAGCTGGCGCATCGACGACGTGATGATCAGCTTCGCCGCCCCAGGTGGCAGCGTTGGCCCACATTTCGACAATTACGACGTGTTCCTGCTGCAAGGCGAAGGCAAGCGCAACTGGAAGATCGGCCAGATGTGTGACAGCGACAGCCCACTGCTGGAGCATGCCGACCTGCGCATCCTCGCCGACTTCGAGCAAAGCGATGAGTGGACCCTGGAACCGGGCGACATGCTCTACCTGCCACCACGCCTGGCCCATTTCGGCATCGCCGAAGACAACTGCCTGACTTATTCGGTTGGTTTCCGCGCACCGAGCGCCGCTGAAGTGCTGACCCACTTCACCGATTTCCTCAGCCAGTTCCTGCCTGACGAAGAGCGCTACAGCGACGCCGACGCACAGCCGGTCAGCGACCCACACCAAATCCAGCACGACGCACTCGCCCGCCTGAAGAACCTGCTGACTGAGCACATGGGTGACGAGCGCCTGCTGCTGACCTGGTTCGGCCAGTTCATGACCGAACCGCGCTACCCGGAAATGGTCAGCGGCGAACCGCTGGACGAAGCCGAGCTGATCGAAAGCCTGGCCCAGGGCGCCATCCTGATTCGCAATCCAAGCGCGCGACTGGCCTGGTCGGAAGTCGACGACAACCTGCTGCTGTTCGCCAGCGGCCAGAGCCGTCTGCTGCCGGGCGAGCTGCGAGAGCTGCTGAAGCTGATCTGCGCCGCCGACGCGTTGCACATTGAAAACCTTGAGCAGTGGCTTGAAAACGATCAAGGCCTTACATTGATCTGCGAACTGGTCAAACAAGGAAGCCTGGGGTTTGCCAATGAATAAGATTCGCGTCCGCCTTGCCGACTGGCACAAAGACAACGCTGATATCCGCCGCATCCGTGAAGCCGTGTTTATCGCCGAGCAATGCGTACCGCCTGAGCTTGAGTGGGACGCAGACGACGACAGCGCCGTACACTTCCTCGCAATGGAAGGCGACTACGCCATCGGCACAGCTCGCCTGCTGGCCGACGGCCAGATCGGCCGCGTATCGGTTCTCAAGGACTGGCGTGGCTTGAAAGTCGGTGATGCGCTGATGCAGGCGATTATCGTCGAAGCGCAGAACCGCGACCTCAAACAGCAGATGCTCAGCGCTCAAGTGCAAGCTACGCCGTTCTATGAACGCCTTGGCTTCAAGGTCGTCAGCGAAGAGTTCCTCGAAGCGGGCATTCCGCACGTCGACATGGTTCGCGAGTCGCGCGAACTGGCTTGATCAAAAATCGCGGGGCAAGCCCGCTCCCACACAGGCTTGTGGGAGCGGGCTTGCCCCGCGATAGAGCCAGCAAAACCCCTACAAATTTGCCATCATGTCCACTCCACCCGCGGAGATCATGGACATGCCGCTACGCCCCCTGCTCACCTCCCTGCTTCTGTCGTTCAGCCTGAGCTCGCTGGCCGCCACTGAAGTCCTGCCGCTGAACCACCGTACCAGCGCCGAATTACTCCCCACCGCACAATCCTTCCTCGGCAAAGAAGGCAGCGTCAGCGCCTTTGAAAACAAACTGATCGTCAACGCCGATCCACAACGCATCGACGACCTGCGCACGCTACTGCAACAGCTGGACACAGCACCGCGGCGCTTGATGATCAGCGTCGATAACAACGACAGTAATTACCAGGACAACCGCGGCAACGCCCGCATCATCCACTACGGCACAGCCAACCGCGAAGGCGGCCTGCAACAGGTCCAGGCCACCGAAGGTAACCCCGCACTGATTCAGGTCGGCCAGAGCATTCCGATCACCAGCACCAGCACCGATGGCTATGGCCGCATCCAGAGCGACACCGAATACCGCAACGTCACCCAGGGCTTCTACGTGACTGCAAAGGTCAACGGTGAAAACGTCAACCTGAGCATCAGCACCAACAATGACCGGATGAGCCAGGAGCGTCCCGATGTAGTGAAGGTTCAAAGTACCGACACAACCGTCAGTGGCAAGCTGGGGGAATGGATCACGGTGGCCGGTATCAACCAACAGAGCCAGTCCGAGCGCAGCGCTTCCAGCCTCACCTACAGCACCCAACGCGGTGAAAACATGACTTTACGGGTAAAAGTCGATGCACTGGACTGAACCCAGAGAAATCAAGGCCTCGACCAAAGGCCTCGGAACTGACTGATGAGTCTTGTTAGACCAAAGATGTAGTGGAATGAAAAAAGCACTACAAAACATTTGACGACCTCATTTGGCCAAGGCATGATGGCCCCGCTCCCGCTAATCAGAGGCCCTGACAAGGGCCTTCGAGCCGCGCTCTAACTTACCCACCTGAGCCGACTCGTGTCTGTACAGCCCACAAGGCAGTTTGACGAGATTGCGACTGGAACGAGGTTGTCCTGAGGGACGGAAGCGCATCAAGAGGCACCCGGCAGTACTGTTCACTGTAGTTCGGCAACCACGAGCCACCCTGCATTGATCACCTCGCCTACGCCTGCTCACTTCCCCCTTCGAGCCCCATCGTTCGACCGTCGCAACTTCGCTGAACATGACTGACGCCAGGCTTCTGATCTGCGCAGTGTGAGCGAGAATTTTTACCCAAGACCGATGCGACGAGGTTTATTTCCATGGCACTGACACGCGAACAGCAAATTGCAGCCCTCGAAAAAGACTGGGCCGAAAACCCGCGCTGGAAAGGCGTGACCCGTACCTACACCGCCGCTGATGTCGTTCGTCTGCGTGGCTCGGTCCAACCTGAGCACACCCTGGCCCGTATGGGTGCTGAAAAGCTGTGGAAACTGGTTACCCAAGGTGCACACCCAGCCTTCCGCCCTGAAAAAGATTTCGTCAACTGCATGGGCGCCCTGACCGGCGGCCAGGCTGTTCAACAGGTCAAGGCCGGCATCCAGGCCATCTACCTGTCCGGCTGGCAAGTGGCTGCCGATAACAACTCGGCCGAGTCCATGTACCCAGACCAGTCGCTGTACCCAGTCGACTCCGTACCGACCGTGGTCAAGCGCATCAACAACTCGTTCCGTCGCGCCGACCAGATCCAGTGGAAAGCCGGCAAGAACCCAGGTGACGAAGGCTACGTCGACTACTTCGCACCAATCGTGGCTGACGCCGAAGCCGGTTTCGGCGGCGTACTGAACGCCTACGAACTGATGAAGAACATGATCGAAGCAGGCGCCGCCGGCGTTCACTTCGAAGACCAGCTGGCCTCGGTGAAAAAATGTGGCCACATGGGCGGTAAAGTACTGGTTCCAACCCAGGAAGCCGTACAAAAGCTGACCGCCGCCCGTCTGGCTGCTGACGTTGCCGGTGTACCGACCATCATCCTGGCCCGTACCGACGCCAACGCCGCTGACCTGCTGACCAGCGACTGCGACCCGTACGACCAGCCATTCGTGGTCGGCGACCGCACCCCAGAAGGCTTCTACAAAGTTCGCGCCGGCCTGGATCAAGCCATTGCCCGCGGCCTGGCCTACGCACCTTACGCCGACCTGATCTGGTGTGAGACTGCCAAGCCAGACCTGGACGAGGCCCGTCGTTTCGCCGAAGCGATCAAGAAGGAATACCCAGACCAGATCCTGTCGTACAACTGCTCGCCTTCCTTCAACTGGAAGAAGAACCTGGACGATGCCACCATCGCCAAGTTCCAGCGCGAACTGTCGGCCATGGGTTACAAGCACCAGTTCATCACCTTGGCCGGTATCCACAACATGTGGCACGGCATGTTCAACCTGGCGCACGACTACGCCCGCAACGACATGACCGCCTACGTGAAACTGCAAGAGCAAGAGTTCGCTGACGCATCGAAAGGCTACACCTTCGTAGCGCACCAGCAAGAAGTCGGCACCGGCTACTTCGACGACATGACCACCGTTATTCAGGGTGGCAAGTCTTCGGTTACCGCACTGACCGGCTCGACCGAAGAAGAGCAGTTCCACTGATCACTGATCAGTAGCTGATATTCGGGTAACACTCAAAACCCGGGGCTTGTGATGGGGCCCCGGGTTTTGTTTTTCCGATAGGCTGGCTTGCGGTGGGAGCGGGCTTGCCCGGCGATACGACACTCCTGACAGACCGCAATCGCGGGGCAAGCCCGCTCCCACCGCAACGCATTCCAAAGTAGGTTCTGCGCCGACCGCCATGCGATCTGGCGGATTCGGCACTTTCCTATAAATGCTCAATGGCTATCCTAGGCGCACAACAACACCAAGGATCGGCCATGTCTCGCCCGCTCACCCTTATCGCTCTGGCGCTGATTGGCGCAGCTCTCTATTTATATGCACTGGCCAGTCAACAGGCCCTGCTCGGCCTGGCGGTGAAACCGATCCCGGTACTGGCCCTGATCGTCTGGCTCAATGCCGCCGAGCCTTCCCGCTATCGGCGCTGGATTACTGTGGGCTTGTGGTTCTCGCTGCTGGGCGACATCTTGCTGGCGGTACCTGGCGACCTGTTCGTATTCGGCCTGGCTGCGTTTCTCTGCGCCCACCTGGCCTACCTGCGCGGCTACCTGACCGAAAGTCGTCAACCAGCGGCATGGGCACTGTTGATTTCGGCGAGTGTCGGCGGGGCATTTCTGACCGTGCTGATCAGCCACGGCCTGGGCGAGATGCTGATCCCGGTCACGGTGTATGCCCTGGCCATCAGTGCAATGCTCTGGCGCGCACTGGCCTGTGGCGGCCTGGCGGCGCTGGGCGCGATTGCCTTTGTGTTCTCTGACAGCCTGATCGGCATCGATCGCTTCGTCAGTCAGTTCCAGGCTGTGCCCTACCTGATCATCCTCGCCTACTGGCTGGGACAGTGGGGAATCGCCGCCTCGGTATACACCAGGCGATTTCCGCAAACCTTGATCCAGAGCGCGGCAAACCCGAAAAAACTCAGTTAAAACACAAGGCGTGGAAACTTGCAGGTGTTGCCTATGCCAGCCAACTTTATAATTGACCGTATCAGTGGGTGATCTGTACTTCCTTAAATGATATTAATTATCATTACGAAATTACAACTTCATTACGCTTTGAAAGAAACATAATTAACAAAACCCGGGACAATGCCCGTCCCATGCGGGCTGCAGCGTGTTACGAAAGATTTTTGTTCTTAATCCTACGAATAAATTTGCTGCAGAAATTTTACTTGCACCGGGTTTACCCATAAAATCAGCACGATAGATTCCGCTGCGACATATCGTCACTGCTTTACTACTTTCCAAGCCGCAGAGACTGGTCTCTGTATAAGGATTTTCAGCATGCCCGATTCGACAGGACTCATCGCCCACAACTGGGGCTTTGCCATTTTCCTTTTGGGTGTCGTTGGCCTCTGTGCCTTCATGCTCGGTCTGTCCGCCCTGCTCGGTAGCAAGGCTTGGGGCCGGAGCAAGAACGAACCCTTTGAGTCCGGCATGTTGCCTACCGGCGGCGCCCGTTTGCGCCTGTCGGCCAAATTCTATCTGGTCGCGATGCTGTTCGTGATCTTCGATATCGAAGCCCTCTTTCTCTTTGCATGGTCTGTGTCCGTCCGCGAAAGCGGCTGGACCGGATTCGTCGAAGCTCTCGTTTTCATAGCAATTCTGTTGGCAGGTCTTGTCTACCTTTGGCGCGTCGGTGCTCTTGATTGGGCTCCCGAAGGTCGTCGTAAGCGGCAAGCGAAGCTGAAACAATGAGGCTTTGGCAATGCAATACAATCTCACCAGAATCGACCCGGATGCTCCCAACGAGCAATATCCAATCGGAGAGCGGGAAACCGTCTCCGATTCGCTGCTAGAGGACCAGGTCCACAAGAACATCTTCATGGGCAAACTTGAAGATGTGCTCAGTGGCGCGGTCAACTGGGGGCGTAAGAACTCCCTGTGGCCCTACAACTTCGGCCTCTCCTGCTGCTACGTGGAAATGACCACGGCCTTCACGGCGCCTCACGACATCGCCCGCTTCGGTGCGGAAGTCATCCGGGCATCACCGCGTCAGGCCGACTTCATGGTCATCGCTGGCACCTGCTTCATCAAAATGGCGCCGATCATTCAGCGCCTGTACGAGCAGATGCTTGAGCCCAAGTGGGTCATCTCCATGGGTTCGTGCGCCAACTCCGGTGGCATGTACGACATTTACTCGGTCGTTCAGGGGGTCGACAAGTTCCTCCCCGTGGATGTCTATGTGCCCGGCTGCCCGCCTCGCCCTGAAGCTTTTCTGCAAGGCCTGATGCTGTTGCAGGAGTCGATTGGCCAGGAGCGTCGTCCTCTTTCCTGGGTTGTCGGTGATCAAGGCATTTACCGTGCCGAGATGCCGTCGCAGAAAGAGCAACGCCGTGAACAGCGCATCCAGGTCACCAACCTGCGCAGCCCCGACGAAGTCTGATCCAGCGACCTGTTGCCTGCGCATGCGCGACAGGCAGCCTGGCTTCATTCTCTACGTTGACCGAAAGCGACCGAGACCATGACAGCGGACACCGCTATTTATATCCCGCCTTACAAGGCTGACGACCAGGATGTGGTTGTCGAACTGAACAACAAATTTGGCCCCGAGGCGTTCGTCGCCCAGGAAACCCGCACCGGCATGCCGGTGCTGTGGGTTACCCGCGCCAAACTCAAAGACGTGCTGACCTTCCTGCGCAACGTCGCCAAGCCGTACAGCATGCTCTACGACCTGCACGGTGTGGACGAGCGTCTGCGCACTCAGCGCCGCGGCCTGCCGGGCGCCGACTTCAGCGTTTTCTACCACCTGCTTTCGGTAGAGCGCAACAGCGACGTGATGATCAAGGTAGCCTTGAGCGAAGGCGACCTGAACCTGCCGACCGTCACCGGTATCTGGCCAAACGCCAACTGGTACGAGCGTGAAGTCTGGGACATGTTCGGCATCGACTTTGCCGGCCACCCGCACTTGACTCGTATCATGATGCCACCGACCTGGGAAGGTCACCCGCTGCGCAAGGACTACCCTGCCCGCGCCACCGAATTCGATCCGTACAGCCTGACCCTGGCCAAGCAGCAGCTTGAAGAAGAAGCCGCGCGCTTCAACCCTGAAGCCTGGGGCATGAAACGTCACGGTGCCAACGAGGACTACATGTTCCTCAACCTGGGCCCGAACCACCCATCGGCGCACGGTGCCTTCCGTATCGTGCTGCAACTGGACGGTGAAGAAATCGTCGACTGCGTCCCGGACATCGGTTACCACCACCGTGGTGCCGAGAAGATGGCCGAGCGTCAGTCCTGGCACAGCTTCATTCCCTACACCGACCGTATCGACTACCTCGGCGGGGTAATGAACAACCTGCCGTACGTGCTCGCGGTCGAGAAGCTGGCCGGCATCCAGGTGCCGCAGAAGGTCGACGTGATTCGTATCATGCTGGCCGAGTTCTTCCGGATTACCAGCCACCTGCTGTTCCTGGGTACCTACATCCAGGACGTCGGCGCCATGACCCCGGTGTTCTTCACCTTCACCGACCGTCAGCGTGCCTACACCGTGATCGAGGCCATCACCGGCTTCCGTCTGCACCCGGCCTGGTACCGTATCGGCGGCGTCGCCCACGACCTGCCGCGCGGCTGGGACAAACTGGTAAAAGACTTCGTTGAATGGCTGCCAAAACGCCTCGACGAGTACACCAAGGCGGCCCTGCAGAACAGTATTCTCAAAGGTCGTACCATCGGCGTTGCCCAGTACAACACCAAAGAAGCCCTGGAATGGGGTGTTACCGGTGCTGGCCTGCGTTCCACCGGCCTGGACTTCGACCTGCGTAAAGCCCGCCCTTACTCCGGCTACGAGAACTTCGAGTTCGAAGTGCCGCTGGCCCACAACGGCGATGCCTACGATCGCTGCATGGTCCGTGTCGAGGAGATGCGCCAGAGTATCCGCATCATCGACCAGTGCCTGCGCAACATGCCGGAAGGCCCGTATAAAGCGGATCACCCGCTGACCACGCCGCCGCCGAAAGAGCGCACCCTGCAGCACATCGAAACCCTGATCACTCACTTCCTGCAAGTGTCGTGGGGCCCGGTCATGCCGGCCAACGAATCCTTCCAGATGATTGAAGCGACCAAGGGCATCAACAGTTACTACCTGACGAGCGACGGCGGCACCATGAGCTACCGCACCCGGATTCGCACCCCGAGCTACCCGCACCTGCAGCAGATCCCTTCGGTGATCCGCGGCAGCATGGTCGCGGACCTCATTGCGTACCTGGGCAGTATCGACTTCGTTATGGCTGACGTGGACCGCTAAGCATGAACAGCACGCTTATCCAAACCGACCGTTTCGCCCTGAGCGAAACCGAGCGCTCGGCCATCGAGCACGAAATGCATCACTACGAGGACCCGCGCGCGGCGTCCATCGAAGCCCTGAAGATCGTTCAGAAGGAACGCGGCTGGGTGCCGGACGGCGCCATCTACGCGATCGGCGAAGTGCTCGGCATTCCTGCCAGCGACGTCGAAGGCGTTGCCACCTTCTATAGTCAGATCTTCCGTCAGCCGGTTGGCCGGCACATCATCCGCGTCTGCGACAGCATGGTCTGCTACATCGGCGGCCACGAGTCGGTGGTCAGCCAGATCCAGAGCGAGCTGGGTATCGGCCTGGGTCAAACCACTGCCGACGGCCGCTTCACCCTGCTGCCAGTCTGCTGCCTGGGTAACTGCGACAAGGCCCCGGCGCTGATGATCGACGACGACACCTTTGGCGATGTCCAGCCTGCTGGCGTCTCCAAGTTGCTGGAGGGTTACGTATGACCATCACTTCCTTCGGCCCGGCCAACCGCATTGCCCGTGCGGCCGAAACGCACCCGCTGACCTGGCGCCTGCGCGACGACGGCGAGCCGATCTGGCTGGACGAATACCAGGCCAAAGACGGCTACAGTGCCGCCCGCAAGGCGCTGGCGCAGATGTCGCAAGACGACATCGTCCAGACGGTAAAAGATTCCGGCCTCAAGGGTCGTGGCGGTGCGGGCTTCCCCACCGGCGTCAAATGGGGCCTGATGCCCAAAGACGAATCCATGAACATCCGCTACCTGCTGTGCAACGCGGACGAAATGGAACCTAACACCTGGAAAGACCGTATGCTGATGGAGCAACAGCCCCATCTGCTGGTCGAAGGCATGCTGATCAGTGCCCGCGCACTGAAAGCCTACCGCGGCTACATCTTCCTGCGTGGCGAATACACCACCGCAGCGAAGAACCTCAACCGTGCCATCGATGAAGCCAAGGCCGCAGGCCTTTTGGGCAAGAACATCCTCGGCAGCGGTTTTGATTTCGAGCTGTTCGTGCACACCGGAGCCGGACGCTACATCTGCGGTGAAGAAACCGCACTGATCAACTCCCTCGAAGGCCGCCGCGCCAACCCGCGCTCCAAGCCGCCCTTCCCCGCTGCTGTTGGCGTCTGGGGCAAACCGACTTGCGTGAACAACGTCGAGACCCTGTGCAACGTGCCAGCCATCGTTGGCAACGGCGTTGACTGGTACAAGTCGCTGGCCCGCGAAGGCTCCGAAGACCATGGCACCAAGCTGATGGGCTTCTCCGGCAAGGTCAAGAACCCGGGCCTGTGGGAACTGCCGTTCGGCGTCACCGCCCGCGAGCTGTTCGAAGACTACGCCGGTGGCATGCGCGACGGTTTCAAACTCAAGTGCTGGCAGCCTGGTGGCGCCGGTACCGGTTTCCTGCTGCCTGAGCACCTCGACGCCCAGATGTATGCCGGCGGTATCGCCAAAGTCGGCACCCGTATGGGTACCGGCCTGGCCATGGCGGTCGACGACAGCATCAGCATGGTCTCTCTGCTGCGCAACATGGAAGAGTTCTTCGCCCGCGAGTCCTGCGGCTGGTGCACCCCATGCCGCGACGGCCTGCCTTGGAGCGTGAAAATGCTCCGTGCCCTGGAAAAGGGTCAAGGCAAGGCGGAAGACATCGAGACCCTGCTGGGCCTGGTCAACTTCCTCGGCCCTGGCCGCACCTTCTGCGCCCACGCACCGGGCGCCGTTGAGCCGCTGGGCAGTGCCATCAAGTATTTCCGTCCGGAGTTCGAGGCCGGCGTCGCACCTGTTACAGGTAGCGAAGCCCTGCGCCCGAACCTGGCCAAGCCGATTGTGGTCGGCGCATAACAAATGAAACGCGGGTGGTCCGTGCCACCCGCTGCCTCGACAGCTCGCCAGGTAGTCCCTGCGCGGGCTGCAGGCACACAGATTTCCATTAGCCACGCCCGCAGACGCGGGCCAACGAAGAACTTTGAACCATGGCCACTATCCACGTAGACGGCAAAGCGCTCGAAGTCAACGGTGCAGACAACCTGTTACAGGCGTGTCTGTCGCTCGGCCTCGACATTCCTTATTTTTGCTGGCACCCGGCGCTCGGTAGCGTCGGCGCCTGCCGCCAGTGTGCAGTCAAGCAGTACACCGACGAGAACGACACCCGTGGTCGTATCGTCATGTCGTGCATGACCCCTGCCTCTGACGGCACCTGGATTTCCATCGACGACGACGAGTCCAAGGCGTTTCGCGCCAGCGTCGTCGAATGGCTGATGACCAACCACCCGCACGACTGCCCGGTCTGTGAGGAAGGCGGTCACTGCCACCTGCAAGACATGACGGTAATGACCGGCCACAACGAGCGCCGCTACCGCTTCACCAAGCGTACCCACCAGAATCAGGAGCTCGGCCCGTTCATCGCTCACGAGATGAACCGCTGCATCGCCTGCTACCGCTGCGTGCGTTACTACAAAGACTACGCCGGTGGTACCGACCTGGGCGTGTACGGCGCTCACGACAACGTCTACTTCGGTCGCGTGGAAGACGGCGCGCTGGAGAGCGAGTTCTCCGGTAACCTCACCGAGGTCTGCCCGACCGGTGTGTTCACCGACAAAACCCACTCCGAGCGCTACAACCGTAAGTGGGACATGCAGTTCGCCCCGAGCATCTGCCATGGTTGCTCCAGCGGCTGCAACATCAGCCCGGGCGAGCGTTACGGTGAACTGCGTCGCATCGAAAACCGCTACAACGGTTCGGTCAACCAGTACTTCCTCTGCGACCGTGGCCGTTTTGGCTATGGCTACGTCAACCGCGAAGACCGTCCACGTCAGCCGCTGCTGGCAGACGGCACCAAGTTGAGCCTGGATGCTGCGCTGGACAAAGCCGCCGACATGCTGCGTGGTCGCAACATCGTTGGTATCGGTTCGCCACGCGCCAGCCTGGAAAGCAACTACGGCCTGCGCGAGCTGGTCGGTGCCGAGTACTTCTACTCGGGTATGGAAGCCGGTGAGCTGGAGCGCGTGCGCCTGGCCCTGCAGGTGCTGAACAACAGCCCGCTGCCGGTCCCTACCCTGCGCGACATGGAAGACCATGACGCGGTGTTCGTCCTCGGTGAAGACCTGACCCAGACCGCCGCCCGTGTCGCCCTGGCACTGCGTCAGTCGGTCAAGGGCAAAGCTGAAGCCATGGCCGATGCCATGCGCGTTCAACCTTGGCTCGACGCGGCGGTGAAAAACATCGGCCAACACGCCATGTACCCGCTGTTCATTGCCAGCCTGGCCGAAACCAAGCTTGATGACGTTGCTGAAGAATGCGTTCACGCAGCACCGGACGATCTGGCCCGTATCGGCTTCGCCGTGGCTCACGCCATCGACCCAAGCGCTCCAGCCGTTGAAGGCTTGGACGCCGAAGCCCTGGCCCTGGCCAAGCGCATTGCCGATGCCCTGGTTGCAGCCAACCGTCCGCTGGTGGTCGCTGGTACTTCGCTGGCCTCCACGGCGCTGATCGAAGCCGCCGCCAACATCGCCAAAGCCCTGAAGCTGCGCGAGAAGAATGGCTCGCTGAGCCTGGTCGTTCCTGAGGCCAACAGCCTGGGTATGGCCATGCTCGGTGGCGACTCCATCGACGCCGCGCTGGATGCTGTGATCAGTGGCAAGGCCGACGCCATCGTCGTCCTCGAAAACGACCTGTACAGCCGCGTGCCGGCCGCCAAGGTCGACGCTGCCCTGGCCGCCGCCAAAGTGGTGATCGTTGCCGACCACCAGAAGACCGCGACCGCCGAACGCGCGCACCTGGTTCTGCCAGCCGCTACCTTCGCCGAAGGTGATGGCACCCTGGTCAGCCAGGAAGGCCGTGCCCAGCGCTTCTTCCAGGTGTTCGACCCTACCTACCTGGACAGCAGCATCCTGGTTCACGAAGGCTGGCGCTGGATGCACGCCCTGCGTGCGACCCTGCTCAACAAGCCGGTCGACTGGACCCAGCTGGACCACGTCACCAGCGCCTGCGCATCTGCCGCACCGCAGCTGGCGGGTATCGTCAACGCTGCGCCGTCCGCTTCGTTCCGTATCAAAGGCATGAAGATCGCGCGTGAGCCACTGCGTTACTCCGGTCGTACCGCCATGCGCGCCAACATCAGCGTGCACGAGCCGCGTACCCCGCAAGACAAAGACACCGCGTTCGCCTTCTCCATGGAAGGTTACTCGGGCACCGCAGAACCTCGTTCGCAAGTGCCTTTCGCCTGGTCTCCGGGCTGGAACTCGCCACAGGCGTGGAACAAGTTCCAGGACGAAGTGGGTGGCAGCCTGCGCGCTGGCGACCCTGGCACCCGCCTGATCGAAACCGAGGGCGACAAGCTGAACTGGTACTCCAGCGTACCGGCGGCCTTCTCCCCGGCCCGTGGCACCTGGCAAGCGGTACCGTTCTATCACCTGTTCGGCAGCGAAGAGAACTCCTCGCGCGCCGCGCCGGTACAAGAACGTATTCCGCAGGCCTACGTTGGCCTGGCCAAGTCCGAAGCCGACCGCCTGGGCGTCAACGATGGCGCGATGCTGAGCTTGAACGTAGCCGGCCAGACCCTGCGTCTGCCGCTGCGCATCAATGAAGAACTGGGCGCAGGCCTGGTTGCCCTGCCCAAAGGCCTGGCCGGCATTCCGCCTGCCATCTTCGGTGCATCCGTCGAAGGCTTGCAGGAGGCAGCACAATGACCTGGTTCACCCCTGAAGTGATCGAAGTGATCATCGCCGTCGTCAAAGCCATCGTCATCCTGTTGGCGGTGGTGGTCTGCGGCGCGCTGCTCAGCTTCGTCGAGCGCCGTCTGCTGGGCTGGTGGCAGGACCGTTATGGTCCGAACCGCGTGGGCCCGTTCGGGATGTTCCAGATCGCAGCCGACATGCTGAAGATGTTCTTCAAAGAAGACTGGAACCCACCCTTCGTCGACAAGATGATCTTCACCCTGGCGCCGGTCGTGGCCATGAGTGCCTTGCTGATCGCCTTCGTGATCATCCCGATCACCCCGACCTGGGGTGTCGCGGACCTGAACATCGGTGTGCTGTTCTTCTTCGCCATGGCTGGTCTGTCGGTGTATGCCGTACTGTTCGCCGGTTGGTCGTCGAACAACAAGTACGCCCTGCTCGGCAGCCTGCGCGCCTCGGCCCAGACCGTGTCGTACGAAGTGTTCATGGGCCTGGCGCTGATGGGTATCGTTGCCCAGGCAGGCTCGTTCAACATGCGCGACATCGTTGACTACCAGGCACAAAACCTGTGGTTCATCATTCCGCAGTTCTTCGGCTTCTGCACCTTCTTCATCGCTGGCGTCGCCGTGACTCACCGTCACCCGTTCGACCAGCCGGAAGCGGAACAGGAACTGGCTGACGGTTACCACATTGAATATGCCGGTATGAAATGGGGCATGTTCTTCGTTGGTGAATACATCGGCATCATTCTGGTCTCGGCGCTGCTGGTTACCCTGTTCTTCGGCGGCTGGCACGGCCCATTTGGCCTGCTGCCACAGATCCCGTTCATCTGGTTCGCCCTGAAAACCGCGTTCTTCATCATGCTGTTCATCCTGCTGCGCGCCTCGATCCCGCGCCCACGCTATGACCAGGTGATGGACTTCGGCTGGAAGTTCTGCCTGCCGCTGACCCTGATCAATTTGCTGGTGACCGCTGCGCTCGTGCTCTACAACGCGCCAGCTGTTGCGGCCCAGTGAGGATTTGACCCATGTTCAAATATATTGGCGACATCGTTAAGGGCACTGGCACCCAGCTGCGCAGCCTGGTGATGGTGTTCTCCCACGGTTTCCGCAAACGTGACACCCTGCAGTACCCCGAAGAGCCGGTCTACCTGCCGCCACGCTACCGTGGCCGTATTGTCCTGACCCGCGATCCGGATGGCGAAGAGCGCTGTGTAGCGTGCAACCTGTGTGCCGTGGCCTGCCCGGTGGGTTGCATCTCGCTGCAGAAAGCCGAAACAGAAGACGGTCGTTGGTACCCGGAGTTCTTCCGCATCAACTTCTCCCGTTGCATTTTCTGCGGCCTCTGCGAGGAAGCCTGCCCGACCACCGCAATCCAGCTGACGCCGGATTTCGAAATGGCCGAGTTCAAACGTCAGGACCTGGTGTACGAGAAAGAAGATCTGCTGATCTCCGGCCCCGGCAAGAACCCTGACTACAACTTCTACCGTGTTGCAGGTATGGCTGTTGCCGGCAAGCCGAAAGGCGCCGCGCAGAACGAAGCCGAGCCGATCAACGTGAAGAGCTTGCTCCCTTAAGGAAGAAAGATGGAATTCGCTTTCTATTTCGCATCCGGTATCGCTGTGGTGTCCACCCTTCGGGTGATCACCAACACCAATCCCGTGCACGCCCTGCTCTACCTGATCATTTCGCTGATCTCCGTGGCGATGACCTTCTTCGCCCTCGGTGCGCCGTTCGCCGGTGTACTGGAAGTGATCGCCTACGCTGGCGCCATCATGGTGCTGTTCGTCTTCGTGGTGATGATGCTCAACCTGGGCCCGGCTTCGGTCGCCCAGGAACGCGGCTGGCTCAAGCCGGGTATCTGGCTGGGGCCGGTGGTCCTGGCTGCGCTGCTGCTGCTCGAACTGCTGTACGTTCTGTTCGGCAACCAGAGCGGCGCCGGTATCGGTCACACCACGGTCGACGCCAAGGCGGTCGGCATCAGCCTGTATGGCCCTTACCTGCTGGTGGTTGAACTGGCCTCGATGCTGCTGCTCGCTGCAGCAGTGACGGCGTTCCACCTCGGCCGCAACGAGGCGAAGGAGTAATAACATGCCTGCAATTCCTCTCGAGCATGGCCTGGCAGTCGCCGGCATCCTGTTCTGCCTCGGCCTTGTTGGCCTGATGGTGCGCCGCAACATTCTGTTCGTGTTGATGAGCCTGGAAATCATGATGAACGCCTCGGCACTGGCGTTCATCGTTGCTGGTAGCCGTTGGGCACAGCCGGATGGGCAGATCATGTTCATCCTGGTGATCAGCCTGGCAGCCGCCGAGGCCAGTATCGGCCTGGCGATCCTGCTGCAACTGTATCGCCGCTTCCACACTCTCGACATCGATGCTGCCAGTGAGATGCGCGGATGAACCTTATCTTTCTGACGTTCGTATTCCCCCTGATCGGCTTCCTGCTGCTGTCGTTCTCACGCGGTCGCTGGTCCGAAAACCTGTCGGCGCTGGTGGGTGTCGGTTCCGTTGGCCTTTCGGCTGCCGTAGCCGCCTACGTGATCTGGCAGTTCAACGTTGCACCGCCTGAAGGCGGCGCCTACAGCCAACTGCTGTGGCAGTGGATGTCGGTGGACGGTTTCGCACCGAACTTCACCCTGTACGTGGATGGCCTGTCGGTCACCATGCTCGGTGTAGTTACCGGTGTGGGCTTTCTCATCCACCTGTTTGCCTCCTGGTACATGCGTGGCGAAGCCGGCTACTCGCGGTTCTTCTCCTACACCAACCTGTTCATTGCCAGCATGTTGTTCCTGGTTCTGGGCGACAACCTGCTGTTCATCTACTTCGGTTGGGAAGGCGTAGGCCTGTGCTCGTACCTGTTGATCGGTTTCTACTACAGCAACCGCAACAACGGTAACGCCGCACTGAAAGCCTTCATCGTGACCCGTATCGGCGACGTGTTCATGGCCATCGGCCTGTTCATCCTGTTCGCCCAGCTCGGCACCCTGAACGTGCAGGAGCTGTTGGTACTGGCACCGCAGAAGTTCCAGGCGGGCGACACCTGGATGGTGTTGGCGACCCTGATGCTGCTCGGTGGTGCGGTCGGTAAATCCGCCCAGCTGCCACTGCAGACCTGGCTTGCAGACGCGATGGCCGGCCCTACCCCGGTTTCGGCACTGATCCACGCCGCAACCATGGTGACTGCCGGTGTCTACCTGATCGCCCGTACCCACGGCCTGTTCACCCTGGCACCTGACATCCTGCACCTGGTGGGTGTGGTTGGCGGCGTGACCCTGGTACTGGCTGGCTTCGCTGCTCTGGTTCAAACCGACATCAAGCGTATCCTCGCCTACTCGACCATGAGCCAGATCGGCTACATGTTCCTGGCTCTGGGCGTTGGTGCCTGGGAAGGCGCGATCTTCCACCTGATGACCCACGCCTTCTTCAAGGCCCTGCTGTTCCTTGCCTCCGGTGCGGTGATCGTTGCCTGCCACCACGAGCAGAACATCTTCAAGATGGGCGGCCTGTGGAAGAAACTGCCGCTGGCCTACGCCAGCTTCATCGTCGGTGGTGCCGCCCTGGCTGCCCTGCCGCTGCTGACCGCCGGTTTCTACTCCAAGGACGAGATCCTCTGGGAAGCCTTCGCCAGCGGTAACAACGGTCTGCTGTACGCCGGTCTGGCTGGTGCCTTCATGACCTCGCTGTACACCTTCCGCCTGATCTTCATCGCCTTCCACGGCGAAGCCAAGACCGAAGCCCATGCTGGCCACGGGATTTCCCACTGGCTGCCACTGGGTGTGCTGATCGTGCTGTCGACCTTTGTCGGTGCGTGGATTCATCCACCTCTGGCAGGTGTGCTGCCGCAGAGCGTCGGCCATGCCGGCGGCGAAGCCAAGCACAGCCTGGAAATCGCCTCGGGCGCCATCGCCATCGCCGGTATCCTGTTGGCTGCGGTGCTGTTCCTGGGCAAGCGTCGCCTGGTGACCGCGATCGCCAACAGCGGCATCGGTCGTGTTCTGTCGGCCTGGTGGTTCGCCGCCTGGGGCTTCGACTGGATCTACGACAAGCTGTTCGTCAAACCTTACCTGCTGATCAGCCACATCCTGCGCAAGGATCCGGTTGACCGCAGCATTGGCCTGATTCCGCGTATGGCTAAGGGCGGTCATGCCGCCATGAGCAAAACCGAAACCGGTCAGCTGCGCTGGTACACCGCTTCGATCGCCGTAGGTGCCGTGCTTGTACTCGGTGCCGTTGTTATGGCTGCGGTCTGATATGAACCTTGCGACTTTGCGAAAGGAATTGAGCCCGTCATGATTTTGCCTTGGCTGATCCTGATCCCCTTCATCGGCGGCCTGCTGTGCTGGCTGGGTGAGCGCTTCGGCGCCACCCTGCCGCGCTGGATTGCGCTGCTGACCATGTCCCTGCTGCTTGGTATCGGCCTCTGGCTGTGGGCCAACGGGGACTACACCCTGGCCCCTGCACCGGGCGCTGCGCCTGAGTGGGCGGTCGAATTCAAAGTGCTGTGGATCGAGCGCTTCGGCATCAGCCTGCACCTGGCCCTCGACGGCCTGTCGCTGCTGATGATCCTGCTCACCGGCCTGCTCGGTGTGCTCTCGGTACTGTGTTCCTGGAAAGAGATCCAGCGTCACGTCGGCTTCTTCCACCTCAACTTGATGTGGATTCTGGGCGGCGTGGTCGGTGTGTTCCTGGCCCTGGACCTGTTCCTGTTCTTCTTCTTCTGGGAAATGATGCTGGTGCCGATGTATTTCCTCATCGCGCTCTGGGGTCACAGCTCCTCCGACGGCAAGAAGACCCGGATCTACGCAGCGACCAAGTTCTTCATCTTCACTCAGGCCAGCGGCCTGATCATGTTGGTGGCGATCCTGGGTCTGGTACTGGTCAACTACAGCAACACCGGTGTGATCACCTTCGACTACACCCAGTTGCTCAAGGCTGAACTGCCTGCCGGCACCGAATACCTGCTGATGCTCGGCTTCTTCATCGCCTTCGCGGTCAAGCTGCCTGTCGTACCGTTCCACTCCTGGCTGCCGGACGCCCACGCCCAGGCACCAACCGCAGGTTCGGTTGACCTGGCGGGTATCTTGCTGAAAACCGCTGCCTACGGCCTGCTGCGTTTCGCCCTGCCGCTGTTCCCGAACGCCTCGGCCGAATTCGCGCCAATTGCCATGACCCTGGGTCTGATCGGGATCTTCTACGGTGCGTTCCTGGCCTTCGCGCAGACCGACATCAAGCGTCTGGTGGCGTTTTCCAGCGTTTCGCACATGGGCTTCGTGCTGATCGGTATCTACTCCGGCAGCCAGCAAGCCCTGCAAGGTGCGGTGATCCAGATGCTGGCGCACGGTCTGTCGGCGGCAGCACTCTTTATCCTCGCTGGCCAGCTGTACGAGCGCCTGCACACCCGTGACATGCGTGAAATGGGTGGCCTGTGGCATCGCATCGCTTACCTGCCTGCCATCAGCCTGTTCTTCGCTGCAGCGTCCCTGGGCCTGCCGGGCACCGGTAACTTCGTTGGCGAATTCCTGATCCTGATCGGCAGCTTCGTGGCTTCGCCGTGGGTCACCGTGATCGCCACCTCCGGCCTGGTATTCGGTTCGGTGTACTCGCTGATCATGATTCACCGTGCCTACTTTGGCCCTGCGAAGTCGGACGAAGTCCTGGCTGGCATGGACACCCGCGAACTGATCATGGTACTGGGCCTGGCTGGCCTGCTGATCTTGCTGGGCGTCTACCCGCAGCCGTTCCTGGACACTTCTGCCGCCACCATGAGCGGTGTGCAGCAGTGGATCGGCTCCGCTTTCACTCAACTCGCTTCGGCCCGGTAAGAGCGCTATGGACCTGACGATTCAACACTTTATCGCGCTTGCGCCGCTGCTGATTACCACCATCACCGTTGTTGTGGTGATGCTGGCAATCGCATGGCGCCGCAACCACTCGCAAACCTTCCTGCTGTCGACCGTGGGCCTGAACCTGGCCCTGCTGTCGATCCTGCCGGTTCTGAAAGTTGTTCCACTGGCGGTCACCCCGCTGCTGACCATCGACAAGTTCGCCTGCCTGTACATGGCGCTGATCCTGGTTGCCACCCTGGCCTGCGTTACCCTCGCCCATGCATATCTGGGTGAAGGCGGCAAAGGCTACCCGGGCAACCGCGAAGAGCTGTACCTGCTGATCCTGATGGCTGCCCTGGGTGGCCTGGTTCTGGTCAGCGCGCAGCACCTGGCCGGTTTGTTCATCGGTCTGGAACTGCTCTCGGTACCGGTCTACGGCCTGGTCGCTTATGCCTTCTTCAACAAGCGTTCGCTGGAAGCCGGTATCAAGTACATGGTGCTGTCGGCTGCCGGTTCCGCGTTCCTGCTGTTCGGTATGGCCCTGCTGTACGCCGATGCTGGCAGCCTGAGCTTCGACGGTATCGGTAAAGCCCTGGCGACCACCAGCATGCCAAGCCTGCTGGCACAACTGGGCCTGGGCATGATGCTGGTCGGCCTGGCATTCAAACTGTCGCTGGTTCCGTTCCACCTGTGGACTCCAGACGTTTACGAAGGTGCTCCGGCGCCGGTCGCTGCCTTCCTGGCCACCGCCAGCAAGGTTGCCGTGTTCGCTGTCGTGGTACGCCTGTTCATGCTCTCGCCTGCGGCCAGCAGCGGTGTGCTGACTACCGTACTGTCGGTGATTGCAGTTGCCTCGATCCTGATCGGTAACCTGCTGGCACTGACCCAAAGCAACCTCAAGCGTCTGCTGGGTTACTCCTCGATCGCCCACTTCGGCTACCTGCTGATCGCCCTGGTGGCGAGCAAAGGCCTGGCCGTTGAAGCCATCGGCGTGTACCTGGTCACCTACGTGATCACCAGCCTCGGTGCGTTCGGTGTCATTACCCTGATGTCGTCGCCGTACAACGGCCGTGACGCTGATGCGCTGTACGAGTACCGCGGCCTGTTCTGGCGCCGCCCGTACCTGACTGCGGTACTGACCGTGATGATGCTGTCGCTGGCCGGTATCCCGCTGACTGCTGGCTTCATCGGTAAGTTCTACATCATCGCCACCGGCGTTGAGTCGCAACTGTGGTGGCTGGTCGGTGCACTGGTGATTGGTAGCGCCATCGGCGTGTTCTACTACCTGCGCGTCATGGTTACCCTGTACCTGATCGAGCCAAACCTGCGTCGTCACGATGCCCCGCTGAACTGGGAACAGCGCACCGGCGGCGTCATGCTGCTGGCCATCGCCATCCTGGCCTTCGTGCTGGGTGTGTACCCGCAGCCGTTGCTGGACATGGTTCAACATGCCGGCCTGCAACTGATCGGCTGATCGACCTAGCAGTAACAAACACCCCGCTTCGGCGGGGTGTTTTGTTTCTACCTCCTGCTAGGAGCGGGCTTGCCCCGCGATAGCAATCTATCTGACAGACCGCTATCGCGGGGCAAGCCCGCTCCCACAGGCAGTACATATCCGTGGGTGTGCTTCGTCTGATAGTTGCGACGTCTGATACCCGCTCTCAGTTTCGGAACCCCATTGATGCGCCCCACCCTCCCCCGTTCTTCCCTCGCCCTGCTGATTTCCTGCGCGGCGTCCGTTCAGGCCAGCGACAGTATTGAACTGAGCCAAGTCCTGATTCAGGAACAGGAGCAAAGCGAGCTGCAAGACGCCCGCGAGCGCCTGAATCAGGTGCCTGGCGGCACCAACCTGGTAGACATGCAGCGGGTTGAACAAGGTCGGGTCGCCAGCAACCAGGACGTACTCGCCTACCAGCCGGGTGTCTTCGCCCAGTCAGCCGGTAACGATGGGATCAAATTGTCGATTCGCGGCTCTGGTATCAACCGCGCACCCGGCGCCCACGGCTCAGGCGTGTACACGATGTTTGACGGTCTGCCGTTGACCGGCCCGGGTGGTACGCCTTATGAGCTGTTCGAGCCGCTGTGGCTGAGCCGGGCCGAGGTGCTGCGTGGCGCCAACGGTTTTGACCGAGGCGCGCTGGCCCTGGGCGGCGCCATCGATTACATCACCCATACCGGTTATGACGCCGCACCGTTGCAGGTGCGGTACGAGCTAGGCAGCCGCGGCTATGCCAAGCGCCAGATCAGCTCGGGCCAAGTGCTGGGTGATCTGGACTACTACGTGGCCCTCACCGACTCGGAGTACGACGGCTATCAGGAACACAGCAGCGGCAGTAGCAAGGGCATCGCTGCCAACGTCGGCTATCGCTTTAGCCCCGCGCTGGAAACTCGTTTCTACCTGCGTTATCGGGAAACCGAGAATGAGCTGGCCGGGCGCCTGACCAAAGAGCAGATCAAACACGATCCACGCGCGGCCAACCCGTTGTACGTGAGTCGTGATGACAGCCGCCCTCAACCGGGCAGTACCTGGGTGGGCAACAAAACCACTTTCTACCTGGATGATGATGCCCGCCTGGAAGCCGGACTGGTCTACCACGACTACCCGATGGACTTGCGCGAAGGCCCGATGCGTCTGAAGGTTGCCTATACCGACGTCAGTGGGACCCTGAACTACCTGCGTAGAGATATGCTGTTCGGACACGAGAGTAAGACAACCATCGGCTGGCGGACCACCAAGCACCTGCCCAACAGCGGTGCTTCACAGTTTGCTCGGGTCGATGACATCACAGGTGCCCGGACCCGAGACTTCAGCTACCAAGGCTCGGACAACGTGGTACACATCGGCAATGACCTCGAGCTAGTTCCAGACCTGTGGCTAACCAGCGGCCTGGCGATGATTTACACCCGCCGCGAAAGCGACGTGAGCTACCCGGCCAACGGCGGCAAAGTCAGCCAGCACGACTGGGACTACGCCCCGCGCCTGGGCCTGCGTTACGATATCAACCCTCAGTTGCAGGTCTATGGCAACCTGAGCCGCTCAGTGGAGCCACCGCACCCATGGTCGCTGATCTGGAGTTCACCACGGGTTAATGGTCAGCAAATCCAGCCCATCGAAATGCAGAACCAGACCGCCACCACCCTTGAGCTGGGCGCACGGGGTGATTCGCTGATCGGCCGCTGGGACCTGGCCTGGTACTACTCGGACGTACGCCACGAACTGCTGGCGGTGGAGATCGTACCCGATCAGCCTGCCGCTGAATTCAATGCCAGCCCTACTGTGCATCAGGGTGTCGAGGCCGGACTGGACAGCTTGCTGTGGGAACGCGCAACGGTCGGCAAACTGTCTTTGCGGCAGGCCTACACCTTCAGCGACTTTCACTATCGCGACGACGATACCTTCGGCGACAACCGCCTACCCGGCATTCCGATGCATTATTACCAGGCCGAACTGCGCTTCGACCTGCCAAGTGGCTTTTTCGCCGGGATCAATACGCAGATGGCGTCCAAGGTTCAGGTCGATTACGCCAACAGTTACCCGGCAGACGCCTATGCCCTGTTCGGTGCCACCCTGGGTTACAACTCACCAAAACAGGACTGGCAAACCTGGCTCGACCTGCGCAACCTGACCAACAAGCGCTACGCCGCTACGGTGACACCCGCCTATAACGACAACGGCAAGGACAATGCCCGCTCAACCCCAGGTGAAGGCTTTGGTGTGTATGCCGGGGTTTCCTACAGCTTCCGCTAATCAGGTAGCTGCACTTTATGCTTGGTTGAAACGAAGATCGCCCAGCTGGACATGAACAGCGCGGCGATCAGCGGGCCGATGACAAAGCCGTTGAGGCCGAACACCGCCAGGCCGCCTAGGGTTGAAATCAGCACCAGGTAATCGGGCATTTTCGTGTCTTTACCCACCAGGATCGGCCGTAACAGGTTATCCACCAGGCCGATGACCAGCACTCCGAATGCGGTCAGTACCACGCCTTGCCAGACGGCGCCGGTCATCAAAAAATAAACGGCCACTGGCGCCCAGACCACGCCGGCACCAACGGCAGGCAGCAACGAGAGAAAACCCATCAGCACCGCCCATACCAAGGGGCTGGGGATGTCCAACAGCCAGAAAATGATGCCGCCCAACGCACCCTGCGTCATCGCCACCACCAAATTACCCTTGACCGTGGCCCGTACGACCCGGTTGAACTTCAACTGCAAGCGCCGTTTTTGCTGTTCGGCCAGCGGCAATGCCGTCCGCATCCTGCGCGCCAGTTCGGCGCCATCGCGAAGAAAGAAAAACAGTAAGTAGAGCATCGCCGCAAAGCTGATCAGGAAGTCGAAGGTGCCCTGGCCAAAGCTGAATACCTGGCCGGCAAAAAACTGGCTTCCCTGCATAGCACTCTTGCTGATCGTCTCGTGCAGCCCCTCCAGGTCGCCTAGCCCCATGCGCTGCAATACGCGCTGAGCGAACACCGGCAGCAGGTCGTTGAAGCGTTCGATATAGGCGGCAATGTCCAGTTGGCCGCTTTCGATGTTCTTGTACAGCGTTGCCCCTTCCTGCACCAGCAAGGTACTGATGATGATCACCGGCAAGATGGCACTCACCAGACAAATCAGCAGCGTCACCGCGGCGGCCAGATTGCGGCGCCAGCCCAGACGCAGCAACAAGCGCCGCTGCAAGGGGGCGAACAGAATGGCGAGGGTCACCGCCCAGAACACCGCACCGTAGAACGGCAGCAGGATCCAAATGAAGGCGATGGTCACCAAGGCCAGTAACAGCAGCAGGGCCTTGTGCTGCAGGGCAGTTTCGTTCATACGCGCTCCGTTGCCATTCACAACATTAGTGCATGGCACAGGAGCGAAAGTGCCGCTTAGCGCAAACAATCACCTGCGGCGCTGGCAACCGTCCTGTTAGCGGGAGCCTGGAGGTGCACGTCATGCCAGTTCTGCGTCACCTGCGCTGCTTGCTCATCCTGGCGCCAGGCGTAGCTGACATTCAGTTCAATCGCTCTGTATACCGGGCTTGCCCACACAGGATGTGCTGCAACGGGCGCGGCGCTATACCAAGCGCGCTGGCTGTCTGAGGCTTGCCAGGTCGTCGCGCCAGGTGCCTCATGGTGTGCGAAGGAATACCTGCAGTGGCTGACACCCGCCAGGCTTTGGTCTTTCCAGTCAAACCGGTAGGTAGGGTTGATCTGGTTTTTTTCTTTCAATGTGCAACTGCTCATGCAGGCCTCATTTACGTCGCCAGGCGTGTCGAGCGTGATAGCCCAAGGCCCGTGGGATAGCGTAACGGTCATGAATGCTCCTAGTGCAGGCCAAGCCCGCTGCTGTCGAGAGTGCGCACCGGCGTAGTAGGAATCAGGTCACGAATGCGCACCTCCTTGCCGTCTACTTCAATCAGCCCGCTTTGCTTGAGGCGGGTGAGCACCCGAGAAACCGTTTCAGACGCCAGGCCCAGGTGATTACCGATCTCGTTACGGGATATGCTCAAGTTCAACTGGTCAGCGGAGTAGCCCAAGGTACGAAAGCGTGTCGACAGGCTGACCAGTAGCGACACCACCCGTACATCTGCCGCCTTGGCCGAGAGCACACGCGTCATGTGCTGGGTACTGCGGATCTCGCGGCTCATTGCGCGTATCAAATGGCGGCGGACTTGTGGCAAGCGCACCAACAGTGCGTCCAGCGGCGCGAACGGAAGCTCGCACACATGCGTGGTTTCCAAGGCTTGAACGGAAACCGGGTAAGCGTCGGTGTCCATTCCGGACAACCCGATCAACTCACCCGGCAAGTGAATCCCGATAATTTTCTCTTCACCATCGGCGCTCAATGCAACGGACTTCAACACACCTGAGCGGATGGCATAAATGGAGGTAAACGGCTCGCCCTGGCGAAACAGGACGTCATCTTTTTTCAGCGTACGGCCATATTTGACCATGGCATCGAGTATGTCGATTTCTTCGTGACTCACTGAACCAGGCAGACACACCTGCGCAAGGCTGCAGGTTCTGCATTGCGTCTGGCGGTGAGCGGAAAAGCTGACGGGCTGCGACATTGATCAGGTCCTAATGGAATAACACCGGTGTGCCTGATCGCTGTCGATCAAGCCCACGTTGTGAACCCGACCAGTGTCCGTTGAGCGGATGGGCAACACCCCTCAATAATCGTTATTTGATATCAAAGCCCTGATTTGCTTGAACAAAAACAAAAATGGCGGCGCGTGATACAGCGCACTCCTACGGCTCGGCAATGCGCAACATTGATACAGGTCAATTGCCCGGCAAAGCACTACGGTTAGCATCCGCGCCTTTTGCCGCGACCTAAAATGACCTCGCTCGCCAAACCTGAATTGCTCGCCCCTGCCGGCACCCTGAAGAACATGCGCTACGCCTTTGCTTACGGCGCCGATGCCGTTTATGCCGGGCAACCGCGCTACAGCCTGCGCGTACGCAACAACGAGTTCGACCACGCCAACCTGGCGTTGGGTATCAAAGAAGCCCAGGCGCAGGGCAAGCGTTTCTACGTAGTGGTCAACATTGCGCCGCACAACGCCAAGCTCAAGACCTTCCTCAAAGACCTTGCACCGGTCATCGAGATGGGCCCGGATGCGCTGATCATGTCCGACCCGGGGCTGATCATGCTGGTTCGCCAGCACTTCCCGCAGATGCCGATTCATCTGTCGGTGCAGGCCAACACGGTGAACTGGGCCAGCGTCGAATTCTGGCGCAGCCAGGGGCTGACGCGGGTGATTCTGTCCCGTGAGCTGTCTCTTGAGGAAATTGAGGAAATTCGCCAACAGGTGCCGTCCATGGAACTGGAGGTGTTTGTCCATGGCGCATTGTGCATGGCCTATTCCGGCCGCTGCCTGCTATCGGGTTACCTCAACCGCCGTGATGCCAATCAGGGCAGTTGTACCAATGCCTGCCGCTGGAAATACAGCGCCACTGCCGCAGTGGAAGATGTCAGCGGCGATATCGTGCGCGAAGTGCAGCCTACCCTGGGTGTCGGCGCCCCCACCGACCAGGTGTTCCTGCTGCAAGAAAGCAACCGCCCGGACGAAGACATGCCGGCCTTTGAAGACGAGCACGGCACCTACATCATGAATGCCAAAGACCTGCGCGCGGTTCAGCACGTCGAACGCCTGACCCACATGGGTGTGCACTCACTCAAAGTTGAAGGCCGGACCAAATCGCACTTCTACTGTGCACGAACCACCCAAGTCTACCGTCAGGCCATCGATGATGCCGTGGCAGGCCGCGCGTTCGACCGCAGCCTGATGCTCAATCTGGAGTCTTTGGCGCAACGTGGTTACACCGAAGGCTTCCTGCGCCGCCATGTGCATGATGAGTATCAAAACTATCAGCGCGGCAATTCGGTGTCCGAGCGCCAGCAATTCGTGGGCGAACTGACCGGTGAGCGCGTCAATGGCCTGGCCGAAGTGCTGGTCAAGAACCGCTTTGCCCTCGGCGATCATCTGGAACTGATGACCCCCCGCGGTAACTACCATTTCGACCTGCACCAGTTGCGCGACCGCCAGGGTTCCGCCATTGAAGTGGCGCCGGGGGATGGGCATACCGTTTACCTGCCGATACCTGAGCAGGTCGATTTGGCGTTTGGTTTGTTGCTGCGCGAGTTGGTGCAATAAACCTTCGGTGGGAGCGGGCTTGCCCCGCGATTCGGTGTGACTGACAGATCGCTATCGCGGGGCAAGCCCGCTCCCACAACCGGCGATAAAATCAAGGCGCGGCGTTTTCGCGGATCACCTGCACCCGGTACTGCGGGTCTGCCTTGATCTGTGCGGCGGAAAACGGAATCGTATGCCACTGCTTGGCCGAGAAGGCTTTGGTCTGGTCACTGGCATGCGCTGAATCCACTTCACTGGATTCCGAAAAGGCCAGCAACCCTTTGGCTTGAGGCCCTTTGGCATCGAAGGTCACCAACTGCAAGTAGCTGGTGCCACTGACCACCAGGCGTTTGCCCGGCGCCGTCGGTACGCTTTGGATCGCGTTATAGACGCCCAGGCTGGCAGGCCCACCATGGATCGGGGTGCCATCGGCAGCTTGCTGGACCTGCCCCCACTGCACATTGGCATTCAGGCCGGCTTGCTTCACTTCTGCCAGTGATGCCAGCGCAGCTTCATGCAACGCTGCGGCTACTTCGGCACGCTCGACAGCCAGCCCGCGCGGAGTGTGCAGCGGGTCGGCCGGGTCGAAGGCAACCCGCCAGATGTCCGGGCGCTCAAGTAGCGGCTCCAACATGTTCTGGAAATGCACCAGGCCCATGCCACTGTCGAGGTCCGCGCGCAGGTTCCAGGCTTTCAAGCTGGCGCATACGGCCGCCACAGGTGAATTCCCTGGCTGTTTGCCACACCAGTGCAGCAAATCCGGCACCAGCAGCTCCGCCAGGTAAACCTGGTTGTCCATGACCATCTGCTGCAGATCAGCGCCCGACAGCTTGCCATCACCCGTCAAGCGTTGCAGGGCAAAGCGGCTGCGCGGGCCCAGGGGCTCATCTTCGCGGCTGATCAACGGCGAATAGCCGCGCAACGGCTGCGCCGGGTTGACCATCCAGGCGGAGTCGTTGGAATGCTGAATGAAATCACGTCGGCTCAAGCTTGGCTGCAATTGGGCAGGGAAGATACCGGCCTGCGCCGCACGAGGGTCAACCTTCCAGTTGCAGGCGCTGCGCGAGCCATCAAGGACGATCAGTTCTTGCCCGGCAGCCGGATCGCTACACTGCTTGAGCAAATCAGCATCAACAAACGGCACCACCGACTGGTTCAAGTACAAGGTTTGCCCCTTGGCGTCCACCGCCAGGGTGTTGACCCAGGGAATGCCCTGCAATCGCGTCACCGAACCTTGCAGTGCCTGCAAGCTGTCAGCCTGGTTCATGCTGTACCACTGCTGCAGAACCCGCGTGTTGTCCAGGTTAGCGTCACGCAAGCTGAACGCGTGCTGTGTGTTCCAGTCCAGTCGCCCAGGCCACTGCACCACCGGGCCGAAGGCCGAGCTGTAGACGTCGCGGTTGACCGATGTGAGCTTGCCATCTTCCCCCTTGACCATCACCGTCAAGCGCTGGCGGCTCATGGCAAGCGACTTGCCGTCGAGCAGGTAACGGGTGGGATCTTTGGGGTCAAGCTCAAGCCGGTAGAGGGTGAAGTGCTTGGACGTGTCCACGGTGTGGGTCCAGGCCAGGTGGCGGTTAAAGCCGATATTGATCAGCGGCAGTCCCGGCAACGCCGCGCCCATGACGTCCAGCTTACCGGGGACTGTCAGTTGCATTTGATAGAAACGCATGCCGCCTGCCCAAGGAAAGTGCGGGTTGGCCAACAGCATGCCGTGCCCTGTCGCCGAACGCTCACTGCCTACGGCCACCGCATTGCTGCCACGTTCCAGGGCGAAGTGTTCCTGGCGCGCCTGTACCTTGCTCATGTCCAGTGCCACCTGCGCCCCGGCATTGGGCGGCGTAGCACCCGCCAGCGCTTCGGCAAACTGCCCTACCCCGCCTTCAACCAGCAGACGTCGGGTCAACTTGACCAAGTCCAGGGTGGTAATCGGTCGCAGCCACGCAGCCTGCAAGCACTGCGCCCCCTGACCTTGGGCGATACGCTCGGCCAATGCCCGGTTGTAACCCTTGGCATAGCCCTCAAGCAGGGCCCGTACCTGAGCCGGTTGCGCTTGCCAGAAGCCGAATACTGCCGTGGGTGTGTTTAGCCAGCTAAAAAACAGATCGCTGGCCAGGTTCTCCCGCTGCTCAAAGGTGACCTGATCGGGGCCAAAGTAACGTGAACGTTCAGCGTTGACGGTAACCACTTCATTGGCCAACAGACACAGGTTGTCCTGGGCATAGGCATAACCGATGCCGTACCCAAGGCCCTGTTCATCCTGCGCCAGAATATGCGGAACACCAAAACTGGTACGGCGTATTTCGGCACTGGCATCACCCGGGATAACACGGGCCTGGGCGGCGAAGCTGAGTGCGACCAGCAGTCCTGCCAGGCAGGTACGGGTCAAGGGGCGGGGTTTGATCACGGAGACTCCTGCACCGATCAGGGAACTGTTGATCCTGATTGAACGAAGTACAGGCAAAAAATTTACGCAGATAGCAGTGCTGAAACGTCATTACCTGGGTGGATCAATAATTTTTTCGCCAGGTACTGCAGTTTTTCCACGCTCATTCGTCTTATAGGGTGTAGGGAACAATAAATCGGTAACGGGATTGACCACGAAAGGGAGCTTTCACATGTACAACCAGCAACAGGCAGCGCTTGCCACTCGGCCGGAACGAAAAACCCGGCAACCGCTGAGCGTAAACGCCGCCAGAAGCGAACACGAACGCCCAGGCAACGATCACATTCGTGAACTGCTCAAGTCATTCGGGCTGCGTACCAGCCTGATCCGCCTGAAAGTCATCGATGCGTTGCACATGGCCGACAGAAACGGCCGCAGCATCGGCGTACGTGGCGTCCATAGTCAGCTTGAACAGCTGGATATTCCCCTGTCGTTTCTCAGTGTGCGGGAAGTGCTCAAGCGCCTGAGTGCCGAAGGCGTGATCAGCATGGGCAACGACAAGTGCTACAGCCTCAACCCCGAGGCCCGCAGCATTCTGGAACAGGCCTGCCCACGCTAAGCGAATGGCCGGCGACTGTGCCGGCCGCGCAGATCACATCACATTTTGACCTTGCGACGCATGATGCCGTTGACCACCACGACCACAACGGCCACCGCAATGGCGATGATCTGGAACACTTGCTCACTGATCGTCCCCTGCTTTTGCAGGTAAGACAGGCCGAGCATGATCCCCAGTACCAACAGGGAGATCAGAATGGAATATTTCAGGCGTTGACCTTGAGTCATTGATAGATCCTTGCAACATCGGGGTAAGGGCCCGAAACGGCCCGCGTGCATCATACAACGTGACCTTGCCGCAAGCGGACAATTTCCTCCTTTTGGTACCCCCTTTCTCTTGAAAACATGGCGTTCCGGGCATAGCCCCCTGACGAACGGAAGGTCACCATGTTTTTTCGCCGAGTACTAAGCAGCATTACCCTGCTGATTGGCCTTGAGGCCTACGCGCTCCCCACCACTGACCTGTCTCCCGAGCAGCGCCATGCCTTGGGCAAGCAATTGGCCGAGCAGGCAGGCGCCAGCCAGTGGCAACAACTTTGGCAGCGCTCCCGCCAGGCCGGACACCTGCAGGAACACCCAACGACCGCCTACTTCAGCCTGCCCTCCGCCGAGCTGATAAAGGCGGCAGCCCTGACCCTTTCGCAGCCCGCAGACACCCAGGCGCTCAAGCAGACCCAAGTGCTCTATCGCCGGGATTTCTCGCCACACATTGTCGGCAAGCAAGCGCAAGAAAACCTCAGTGCCCTCTGTATCTGGGTGGACTGGCGCACGCTTCCGGAAAATGCCTTGAGCCGCCCCAGCGCCTACCTTGGCCAGATCAGCCTGTTGCTGGCACGCCCCTGCCGGTGAGCATGGGTTACCCAAGCTTGAGCACTGCGAGCAGCCGCCTGCAACCTAGATCCAAGGGTTTAAGGCGTCTCGGCCATGGATTTCCCATTCAAGCAGACCACCTTGCCTACAAATCATATGCCCGATGCCCACCAACCCCGCAGCGCTTGCTGCCTGTTATGACCGGCCCGAATGTTCAAACATTGAGGTGTCAAGCCACTCCCTACAAGGAAGTCATCATGGACCTGCGTGACCTCAAACGAATCGACACCCAACAACTGCCTCATTCGCTTCAGATGCTGATCGAATGCCTGGGCATTGAAAACGCCTACAACCTGACGTGCGCCTTCGGCGGCCGCCCTAAATACATCCCCAAGCATCGGGAACGTACCGCACTGGCACAGGTGCTTCCGGAAGCGGCGCTGGACGCGTTGATCCAGCGTTTCGCCGGTATGGCCCTGGAGATTCCCAAGGTTGACCATTTTCTGCGCCAGTTGCGCAATCAACAGATTCAGCAAGAAAGCGCTGAAGGCCTGTCACGCAGCATGCTGGCCAATAAGTACGGTTTGAGCCTGCGCCAGATCGGCAACATTCGCCGGCAGGAATCGTGCGTACAAGCGAACCTCGCCCCTTGAGCCGTTAACCCCGGCACCCAGGGCACTCTCCGCACACTGATGTGCGACCACTACAAGGAGTTTTCTCATGGCAACAATCGATAACAGCTTGATCGGCTCGGTGATGAACGCTTTGCCACTGGACCGGATGATTTCCGGCCCGTTGCAAGCAATGATCCAGGCGCAGGTTTCGGCGAGCAAGTCGTACGCCGACTTCCTCATGGGCGTCTGTATCCAGGACGGTAAGGCCGTCGCGATTCAGTTCGACTACGACGAAACGATCACCGATGAAAACGGCGTCTATAAGGGCACTGTTGCGAAAAAGATGCAGATCCCGCTGCTCGCGGCGATCACCCACCCCAACATCGCCATTGAAGAAGGCAACATCGACTTCGAGCTGACCATCAGCCAGCAAGCCGAGAGTAGCTCTGAGACCGCCGGTGAAGCAGGCTTTGCCGCTTCGCTGGGCTGGGGACCGTTTAAACTACAAGTCAAAGGCCAGGTCAGCCACAAGTCCAGCCAAACCCGTAAAACCGATACCCGCGCACGCTATGCCTTCAACACCAAAGTGCGCCGCCAGGATCCACCGGAAGCCCTGATGCGCGTCATCGACTTCCTCACTGAGGCAGCAACCAAGCCTGTGGTGCTGGCTGATACCACCGCTGAAAACCTTGATGCCCTGCCAGTGTCGGCCCTGGAAATGCCCGACAAAGTAGCAACCCCCTGAGTTTTACCCGCTGACTGCTGATGAATCCGGCCTCTCTCTCAAGAGAGGCCCCCTTGCCAGGCACACAAGGAGTGCGAGCGTTTGGATGATCTCTCCTCGAAACCCACCCCCATCACCGCTAGCGATCTGTGCGACATTACCCGCGGACTGCAAGAGGCCGCTGCCGCCACCAACAACCTGATCGCCCAGCAGTACATTCAACTGTTCGACCAGTTCTTCGATTATGACGCCCAAGCCCTGGGTGCACCGATGAAGGCAAAAATGGTTGAGGTGTCGATGGGAGAACAACACACTATGCAGGTGCCGCTGATCGCCCTGGTGTCACCCAGAGGGTTGGCGCTGGAACGCATGCAAGTCGATCTCTCGGTGCGGATCAACAACACCGAGACCACTGAGGACGACAGTAACCTCAAGCGCGAGCGCTTCTATGTCACCGTCGGTGGCCAGAACAAGCGCAACGGTGACAGCCGTGACCCCGATGAAGTGCAGATCCGTATGCAGTTCCAGGCATGCCAACCGCCTGAAGCACTCAATCGCCTGATCGAGGAGTACACCAACCTGATCAACCCGCGACCACTGCCTGCCCCCCTCAAGGCTCCCAACCCTCTCTCCACGGACGACAGCAACGAGTTTATCGATGCTGCGACCGTGCGCACTTAACCCCTCTTAAAAATCGCGTTTGTAGAAGATATCCAGGGAGCTTGCCAGACCACTGGCAGCTTCCAGATAAACCTTCTTGCTCAGCTTGTAGCGCAAGGCCACGGTGTTGACCGGCTCGAATACCCCCACGCCATAGCGCAGGCTCAAACGTTCGGTCAGATTGCCACTCGCCACCACACTGGTCGCGTTGCCACTGCCTTCAGTGTCCAACTGAAAATCGTCGATCCCAAGGCTGGAGGCGAGGCTGCCGGTGACCCCGGCACTGGTGGCAAGACCCAGGCCAAGTGCCGCTTCAGCCAGCATATTGTTGTCTTCGCCTGTAGCGCCCAATGGGCGCCCCAGCACCAGGTACGACAACGCTTGCTCCTGGCTCATGGCCGGCTCGGAGAACACTTGGGTGGTCGGTTGCTCGGCACTGCCGCTGAGGCGGATACCGGCAATCACATCGTCCGTCTGGCGAATCGCCTCAATGTCCAGGTAAGGCTGATCGATAGGCCCGGCGAACAGCAGACGTGCACGGCGAATGGTCAGGCGCTGCCCGTAGGCACGGTAACGGCCATCGGCCAGCCTCAATTCACCACGGGTGTCGAGGTTATCGCCGATGTGCACATGCCCCAGCAGGTTGGCGGTCAGGCCAAAGCCGCTGAACGACAGCTTGTCCTGACCTACTTCAACATCGATGTCCATGGCCACCGCCATCGGTGCTTTGCCCTCCTCGGTCTGATGACCGATGATCACCGTGTCATCAGACACTTTGACCGTCGAGGGCGGTAGCTCACGCACGGTGATCTTGCCTTTGGGCACCAGCACCTTGCCAGTGACCGCCAAACGCTCGTCCAGCATGCTGATCTTCAGGTCCGGCGCCACTTCAAGGTCGGCGTAAGGCTCGACCGTCACCGGCAGGCGTTGGCCCTGCAACTGCAGCTCGACCGCCAGTTTCTGCCCCCAACCGATGTGACCGCGCAGGCTGCCCTGGCCGGCTTCACCGCTTTTCCAGGCGCCATTGACCTGCACCTGCTCACCGGCGATCAGCGCCTGCAGGTTCAAGTCTTTGACACTGACCGGCAACTCGGCACCCGCCACTTCACCTGCGCTCAAGTTCAAACTGCCGTTGACCTGAGGTGACAACAAGGTGCCAGACAAATGCCCACTGCCGTTGAGCTGACCGCTCAGGCGTTCGACTATGGGGGCAAACGGCCGGGCGATAGCAAGGTCGAGTCCGCTCAAACGGAAGTCGCCGCTCAGCGGCTTGTTCTTGGCGACCGGGTCCAGGCGTGTGACCACGGCCAGCTCGCCCAGGCGGGTGCCTCGGAAATTCAGACGGGTATCAATCCGGCGTGGCGCCAAGGTGCTTTCCAGTCGCAAGGTCTGGTAGGGGAAGTCCAGCCACTGGCCCTTCTCCCGCACACGCAGGGTCCCGCCACTGGCATCGACAACAATGGTGCCCTTCGGCCCGCTGGCGGGTACGTCCAGATTGATGTCGGCGTTGAGCAAGCCCTGCCAGGCGAAGTCTTTGGGCAGCCATTGCGCCAGGCTTTGCAGTGGGAATTGCTTGAGGTGATAGCGCAAGCGCGGTTCGGGTGCCAGGCGCTGGTCTTCACCACACAGGCTGGCTTGCCCGGAGCGCCAACAATGGGCACCAAAATCCAGTTGCCCGGAGGCCAGCCGCTGGAGCTTGGCCGGTGCCTGCAAGCGCCAGTCCTGACCGCCGGCCTGGATCTCACCGCTGGCCAGGCGTCCGCGCCAATTGCCTTTGTCCAATTGCCCATCCAGGCCCAGGTCGAGTTTGAGCTGCGGCCCGTCAAGGGCCAGCTCCACCTGTTGCTGGCGGATATCGCCGCGGCCGTTGACGGTGAGCACGCCCAATGCGGTGTCGCCCAAGCGAATACCACCGGCCTGCAGATCGATGACCGCCCGCTGGGCATTGTCGAGCCGGGCATCCAGCGCCAGGCGCTGCACGCGGTTGTCGGCTTGGGCCAGTTGCTGCCCTTGCAGGGCCAAGGTGCCCTGTGGCGCCTGCAGTGTACCGGCGATCTCCAGTTTGCCCTTGAGTTGACCCTGCAGGTGCGGCCAGAGCTGACCGAGGCGTGGCAGGTTGAGGTCCACCTGCCCGGCCAGGCGCTGCTGCAGACTGCCGCTACCGTTGATGTGGTTGTCACCCAGACGAATGTCCAGGGTACCGAGAGTCCAGGTTTGCCCGGCGCCCTGAGCAATGGCTTTGAGCACCGCCGGTTGACCACGCAGGCGGCCCTTGAGGTCAAGGTTGGCGTCAAGGCTGAGTTCGCCGTTTTTCATCTGCCCTTTGCTACGCAGCGGGCCAGCCAGGGTACCCGGCAACTCGGCGAGCCAATACGCTGGATTGAGTGCCGACAATTCGAGGGCAGCGTCCCAGGCCAGGGTGTCGGCAAACTGCACATTGACGCTACCGGCAAGCTTGCCTTGCCCGGCATTGAGTGCCAACTGTGGCAATGCGATCTGCTGCAGGTCGCCCTTGAACGGGCTGCTCAGGCTGAACGCCCCCGCCGGGCCATCCAGGTCGCCGTTGAAGTTCCCCTGATACTGACCATCGCGGTACTGCACCTGGCCGTTGAAACGGCGCAAGGTCACCTGGGGTGCTTGCTCCAGCGGATACAGGCGTTGCCACGGGAAATCCAGCCAATCGACCGTCGCGTCGGCACTCAGGCCTTGCTGCCAATCGGCATTGGCGCTGAGTTTGAGGCGCTGGTCAGCGCTGGCACTCAGGTCCAGCGCACTTAGCTGGGCGCCCTTGGCATCGACCTTGCCCTGCAGGTTCAACGCCACCGGCCCTTGTTCGGCAGGCAGGCTCGCAGTGCCGAGCAACTGGTAACCACTGCGCAGATCGCCCTTGGCGCTGAGCTCAAGATTGTTCAACTGTAATGTGTCAGGCAGGTCGGCAGCTGGCTTGAACGCTTGCGCGCTGATCTGCAGCGTCGCGGGCAACTGCTCGGCCAACGCTTGCAGCTCTGCACTGAGCCGGGCATTCAGATAACCGCTGCTGTCTGCCGTGAGTTTCAGGGTGTTCTGCAGCTCGCCCTGCAACGCTAGCGCCAGTTGCCAGGCCTGCCCGTCGACTTCGGGCAACTGAAGCTGCCCCTTTAGCTGTAATGGCCAACCGCCTTCGGGTTGAAGCAGGCCTTGCAGGCTCAGGTGCAGGTCATCGCGCTGCAACTTCAGGGTGTCGATTTGCAAACCCGCCACTGTCCAGTGAGCCGCCAGTTGCAACTGACTCAATTGTTCATTGCCATCCAGGCGCAGGTGACCGACACGCACCTCTCCCAGCTCGATCGCCAACGGCAGTTTCAGCGCTGGCAGTTGTATCGGCCCGCTGTCGGCTGTGGGCTCACTTGGCGCGAAGGCAAGGTTGACCTGATCGGCTTGCAGACGTTCGATGCACGAGGTCATGCGCAGCAAACAGGCTGCTGACCAGGCCAACTGCGGCGCGATCAGCTCGACCCGATCAGCACCTTGCTCCCACAGCACGCGCTCGGCCTGCCACTGTCCGCCCAAGCGCCCCTGGAACTGTTCAACCTGCAAGCCTGGAACCAGGCCCAGCGTCCAACGGCTGCCGGCCTGAGTCCCCAACAACAGCCCCACTACACACACCAGCAACAGCAGCAGAGCCAGCACGCTGAGCAGGATATTTCTGATCACGCGACTCACAGTTCCGGCCCCATGGAGAAGTGCAGACGAATGCCACCGTCGTCATCCAGCGCGTGGGCCAGATCCAGACGCAACGGCCCGACCGGAGAGACCCAGCGCACGCCGATACCGACACCGGTCTTGAGGCTGGGAAACTCCAGATTGTTGAATGAATTACCCTGATCGACGAAGGTTGCCACTCGCCACTTCTCAATCAGTTCGTACTGGTACTCAACGCTGCCAGCCACTAAATAGCGGCCACCAATCCGGTCGCCATCGGAGTTCTCCGGTGACAGGCTCTGGTAGTCGTACCCGCGCACGCTCTGGTCACCACCGGCGAAGAAGCGCAGCGAAGGCGGAATCGAGCTCTGATAATCGTTGGTGGCACTGCCACCGACCTGCACGCGCCCGAGAAAACGGTGCTTCTGGCCCAGGGTAGTCAAACCCTTGAGCACGACGTTGGCGTGCAGCAGATTGGTGTCTGACACCAGCCCTTCTTTGGCGGCCTGCACATCGAACTGCAGGCGGTATCCATTGTGCGGGTCGATGCGGTTGTCGCTGCGCAGGTAGGAGTAACTGACCCCGGGCATCAACAGGTTGCTCAAGCCCGAGTCATCCCCGAGGCGATACTCTTCACGCTGGTACTTGAGCGACAGCACCCGTTGCCAACCACTGGGCAACTTACTGTGCCATTCCGGGCCGACGGTGAGCAGCTTACTCAAGGTGTCAGTGCCAGCAATTTCTTCGTTCTGGTAGCCACCGGCAAAGCGAAACTTGTCGGTGAGCGGCGGATCGAGGGGAATGTCGTACCACAGGCCGACGTTCTGCCGGGGCGCCGACAGTTCGGTTTCCCAGCCATAGCTATGCCCTTGCGGGTTAACCCAATGACGCGTCCAGTTAGCCTTGCCGCGCGGGCCGACGTCTGTCGAAAAGCCCAAACCCAAGCCCATGGTCCGTGGTTTACGGGTTTGCAACTGCACCGAGACTGGGATGGTTTGCGCTACCGCGGCCGTTGGCGCGGCATCCACCCGTACGCCTTCGAAGTAACCGCTCGACTGCAGGGCATTATTGAGTTCGGCGATCAGCTCGGAATCGTAGGGAGTGTCGGCTTTGAACGGGACCATGCGCTGCAGCAAGGTCTCGTCGAACGGCGTGTCGCCGGCGAAATTAACCTTGCCCAGGCGATAGCGCGGGCCACTGTCGTACACCAGTTCGATATCGGCCACACCGGCCTGGGGATCAACCGCCAAACGCTGGCGCACAAAACGCCCACTGAAAAAACCGTAGCGTGCCGCCTGGTTCTGGATGAGTCGTTTGGCGTCGTCGTAATGGCCATGGTTAAGCACTTCGCCGGTGCGTAGCGCTTTACTGTCGGGCAAGCGAAACGCTTTAAGCTCGCTGGCCGGGCCTTCGATGCGGATCGTCACGTCACGCAAGTGCACCGGCTCGCCAGGCTCGATGGTGAGAATCAGTCGGGGCGCTTTGTCGGCCTTGGCTGGCGGTTTGACCTCGCTTTCAATCTGCGCCTGGTAGTAACCCAGCGCCTGAGCGGCCTTATGCGCCTGCTCGACAGCACCACGGCTGAAGCGCAGCAGCGCCTCTTCATCGCGTTTACCAAGGTTGCCGATATAGCCCTCGACATTGGCCTTGAGTTCGTTGTTGGCAGGTTTGATTTTTACGATCAGCTCGCTTTGCGCAAATGCGGCAACGCTGGCAACCCATAAAATCAAACCGCAGGTGAATCGTCCTGAATACGTCATAGGCGCGGATGCTACCAGAGCCGGGCGCCGTCATGGAGCCCAAGGCTCTCCCGCCTGCTATGCAGGCATAGCCGATGCACGTTGAGATGACTGAGGGTTGGGATGAAAGAACACATGCTCGCGAACAGGCCCTACAGCAATTTCGCCAATTTCCTGGTAGCCCTGTCGCTGATAAAACGCCAGATAGTGTTCGTTTCCGGTGTCCAGCACCACGCCTTGGGAGTGCTCGTCTTCGGCACACCAGTCATGCACTGCCTGCAACAATTGCTCACCATAGTGCTGGCCCTGAAACTGCGGATGGATCCCCAGCAACGGCAACATGTGCACGGCATCACCGGGCAAGCAGGCCATCAAGGCGGCTTGATAATCGAGATAGCGTCGGGTGCAACGAAAGCCGGTGGTGAGCACCATACGCATGCGCCAGGCCCAACTTTCGGTAATGCCCAGGCGGCGCTGCGGCGGTGCAATCAGGGCAATGCCGATCAGGCGATCTTCAAGCAGCAGCCCCAAGGCCGGCAACTCCTGGAGAAAATGCTGATTGGTCAGCTCGCGTACGGTGGCCCGGATGCGCTGGTCGTAGCCAGGGCGTTGGGCTTCGAACAAAAAGGCAAAGGTCGGTTCATGACGATAGGCGTGATACAACAACGAACGCGCCTCACGACTGTAACCATCATCAAGCAGACGGACCTGAGCCGGGGCAGCCGTCGATTCAGTCATACTGACACACCTCCACAAGTGGGCATTCATTGCCTTTGAGGTGAACCGTACGCCGACGTTCCCCCGAGGTCCACGTTAGCAGCCTCTGCAGTGGCGCGCCACGCTGGCCGCCGTCATCGATGTCGGCTAGGATTTCAGGTTTTATCAGGACTGTGTTTGCCATGAAGATCGTCTCGTTCAACATCAATGGCCTGCGTGCCCGGCCCCATCAGTTGGCGGCGTTGATCGAAAAGCACCAGCCGGATGTGATCGGTTTGCAGGAAACCAAGGTCAGCGACGACCAGTTCCCCTTGGCAGAGGTCCAGGCGCTGGGCTATCACGTGCACTTTCATGGCCAGAAAGGCCATTACGGCGTCGCCCTGCTCTCGCGCCAAGCGCCACTGAGCCTGCACAAAGGCTTTGCCAGCGATGAAGACGACGCCCAACGCCGCTTTATCTGGGGCACCTTTGCCGATGCCGACGGCACGCCGATCACCATCATGAACGGCTACTTCCCTCAAGGGGAAAGCCGCGACCACCCCACCAAATTCCCGGCCAAACAGCGCTTTTACAGCGACCTGCAAGCCTTGCTGGAAAGCCAGTTCAAAAATGACCAACCTGTGCTGGTCATGGGCGACGTGAACATTTCTCCGGAAGACTGCGACATTGGCATTGGCCCGGAGAATGCCAAGCGTTGGCTCAAGACCGGTAAATGCAGCTTCCTGCCAGAAGAGCGCGAGTGGATGGCCCGCCTCAAGAGCTGGGGCCTGGTTGACAGCTTCCGTCACCTGCACCCTGAGGTGGCCGACCGTTTCAGTTGGTTCGACTACCGCAGCCGTGGCTTTGAAGACGAACCCAAGCGCGGCCTGCGCATTGACTTGATCATGGCATCGCAGGCACTGCTGCCACGGATCAAGGACGCCGGCGTCGACTACGACCTGCGGGCGATGGAAAAGCCGTCGGACCATGCGCCGATCTGGCTGGAACTGGCCTGACACAGATCCGGTGGGAGCGGGCTTGCCCCGCGATGCTTTATAGCTGGCAAACTGCAGTCGCGGGGCAAGCCCGCTCCCACAGCAAGCCCGCTTCTACCGGACTGTCATCTTGCGGTCATGCAACCGTCTTAATCTGCGGCACATCCTTTGCTTGAAGAGTGCCTATCGGCATGGTCCGCCACCTCAGCCTTTTGCTTCTGTGCCTCATACCGCTGGTTACCTGGGCAACCACTGGCGCGCCGGTACAGCTGCGTATTCAAGGCTCCAACACCATCGGCGCAGCACTGGCGCCGGCCTTGGTCAAGGGCATGCTCGAGGCACAGGGCGCCCGATCAATATCGGTCATCACCACCGACACAGCCAATGAAACCCAGGTCCGTGCCCTGAACGCCCAGGGCCAGGCCGTACGCATCGACATTGCCGCCCACGGCTCAAGCACCGGCTTTACCGCACTCAAGGCCGGTCAGGCCGATCTGGCCGCAGCCTCGCGGCCAATCAAGGCCACTGAACTGAGCGAACTGAAAGCCTTAGGTAACCTCAATAGTGCAAGCGCCGAGCAGGTCATTGCCCTGGATGGCGTTGCCGTCATCGTTCACCCCGACAATCCTTTGCCACAACTGAGCACCGAGCAACTGGCGCAGATTTTTGCCGGACGCATCACCACCTGGGAGGCCTTGGGTCTGGGTAACGGGCCGATCCACCTATACGCCCGTGATGACCGCTCGGGCACCTTCGAAACCTTCAAGGCACTGGTGCTCGATGCCAACGATCAGGCCCTGGCCATCTCCGCACGGCGTTTCGAGTCGGGCGAACAATTGGCCCAACAAGTGCTGACTGACCGCCAGGCCATTGGTTTCAGCAGCCTGGCCTCGGTGCACGGTGCCAAGGTTGTGGCCATTGCCGACGGTGATTCACGGCCCATGCTGCCGACCCCGGCATTGGTCGCCAGCGAAGATTACCCGTTGTCACGGCGTCTGTATTTTTACCTCTCACCTACCCAGGCCACACCGTGGGCAAAGGCACTGGTGGAGTTTGCCCAAAGCGCCAAGGGGCAAGCCATTGTCACGACCACGGGTTTTGTCGGACAGCAGGTGCATGCGATCAAGGTGCCAGCCGCCGATGATATGCCGCCGTCCTACCGGACCCTGGTGCGCGATGCTCAGCGCCTGTCGGTGAACTTCCGCTTTCAGGAAGGCCAGGCCAACCTGGACAGCAAAGCACTACGGGATGTGCAGCGGGTCGTCGACTTCTTGCGTCAGCACCACAAACTGGATCAAGGGGCCGTGCTGGTCGGCTTCGGCGATGCCAAACAAGATGCCGAACGCGCTGCCCTGTTCTCGCGCTTGCGCGCCATGGCCGTGCGCCGGGAATTGGCCAGACAGGGCGTCACGCTGCGCGAAGTGATCGGTTTGGGCGACGAACTACCCGTGGCCGCCAATACCGCCGAAGAAGGCCGGATCCGCAACCGACGGGTTGAAGTCTGGGTGTACTGACCGCGCCTTCCAGCGCCCTGCGCAATTATTTGTAACAGCCCCGATTGGGCGTCAGCGCTTCACGCGACTAGGCTGAAGGTGTGACGCCGGGCCCCTCTGACGGCTGCCAAGCCGCCATGTCGGAGTCACTGTTGCGCATGCAACGACGACAATCAAGGAGGGGCGCATGGCGGCTCTACAAGCATTTTTCAGCAACGACCTCATGGGTACCAGCACGTGGTTCTGGCTGGCCTTCATTACTATTGTCCTGGCTTTGCTGGTGCTGGACCTTGGCGTCTTGCACCGCAAGGCCCACGAAATCGAAATGCGCGAAAGCCTGCTGCTATACACCGGCTATTTCAGTGTCGGCGTACTGTTCGGTGGCTGGATCTGGCTTGAGCTAGGCGCGCAAAAGGCCCTGGAGTTCTACACCGGTTTTCTCGTCGAACAGTCATTGTCCATGGACAATGTCTTCGTCATGGCGATGATCTTCAGTTACTTCTCCATCCCCCGCCTCTACCAGCACCGCGTGCTGTTCTGGGGCATCCTCGGGGTGGTGGTATTGCGGGCGATCATGATTGGCGTGGGCAGCGCGCTGGTTCAGGAGTTCGCCTGGATCCTCTACGTATTTGGAGCCTTCCTGTTGATCACCGGGGTAAAAATGCTGTTTTCCCGCGAGGAAGCGCACCCGGACCTGGGTAACAACCCGGTACTCAAATTTGTGCGCCGCCATTTACGTGTCACCGATGACATCCATGGCCCGCATTTCTTCGTGCGCCTCAAAACGGCCGGGCAGCACAAAGCCTTACTGTATGCCACACCGTTGTTCCTTGCGCTGGTATTGATCGAGTTGGCTGACCTGGTGTTCGCAGTCGACAGTGTGCCGGCGATCTTCGCCATCACCCAGGACCCGTTCATCGTTTACACCTCGAACATCTTTGCGATTCTGGGCCTGCGGGCGCTGTACTTCGCGCTCGCGGCGCTGATGCACCGTTTTGTCTACCTCAAGTACGCCCTGGCGCTGGTGCTGATTTTTATCGGCGGCAAGATTTTCTATCACGGCCTGATTGGCTCGGTACCGGCCTTGCTGTCGCTGAGCGTTACCGTCGGTCTGCTCAGTGGTGGTGTGTTGCTGTCACTGTTCAAGACCCGCGAGCAGCCGCCCCACCCGGCGAACTCCAGTCAGCCCAAATGAAACCGGTAGGAGCGGGCTTGCCCCGCGATGCGATTTCGCTGACGAACCGCAATCGCGGGGCAAGCCCGACCCCACAGCAACCCCCTTCCTACCGGGAAAGATCAATGGCTGCTGCGCAGCATTTCCTTCGGCACATACTTGCCGATCTCATACTTGCCAATCGCCGCCCGGTGCACTTCATCCGGGCCATCGGCCAGGCGCAGGGTACGTTGCATGGCGTACATGTAGGCCAACGGGAAGTCACCACTGACCCCGGCGCCACCGTGGATTTGAATCGCCCGGTCAATCACCTTCAAGGCCACGTTCGGCGCTACCACCTTGATCTGGGCGATTTCGCTACGTGCCACTTTGTTGCCGACGGTGTCCATCATGTAGGCCGCCTTGAGGGTCAGCAGCCGCGCCATGTCGATTTCCATACGCGAGTCGGCAATCTTGTCGACGTTACCACCCAGGCGCGCCAACGGTCGGCCGAAGGCAGTGCGTTCCACCGAACGTTTACACATCAACTCCAGCGCACGTTCCGCCATGCCGATTGAACGCATGCAGTGGTGAATGCGCCCTGGCCCCAGCCGCCCCTGCGCGATTTCGAAGCCACGGCCCTCGCCCAGTAACACATTCTCGTAAGGCACGCGCACGTTCTCGAACAGCACTTCGGCGTGGCCATGAGGCGCGTCGTCGTAGCCGAACACCGGCAGTGGACGGACGATTTTCACCCCAGGGGTGTCGGTAGGTACCAGAATCATCGAGTGCTGCTGGTGACGTGGGCCGTCGGGGTTGGTCAAGCCCATGAAGATCATGATCTTGCAGCGCGGGTCGCAGGCGCCTGAGGTCCACCATTTACGGCCATTGATCACCCACTGGTCACCCTCGCGCACGGCACGGGCGGCCATGTTGGTAGCGTCGGAAGAGGCCACATCGGGTTCGGTCATGGCAAAGGCCGAGCGAATCTCGCCACGCAGCAGCGGCTCAAGCCACTGACGTTTCTGCGCTTCACTGCCGTAGCGCACCAGCACTTCCATGTTGCCGGTGTCCGGAGCTGAGCAGTTGAACGGCTCAGGGCCGAGCAGCGAACGGCCCATGATTTCAGCCAGCGGCGCGTACTCCAGGTTGGTCAGCCCTGCCCCCAGCTCCGACTCGGGCAAGAACAGGTTCCACAGGCCTTCAGCCTTGGCCTTGTTTTTGAGCTCTTCCATGATCGCGGTCGGCTGCCAGCGGTCACCCTCGGCAACCTGGCGCTCGAACACCGCTTCAGCGGGATAGACATAAGCATCCATGAACGCCGTGACACGTTCGCGCAACGCCTGGACCTTGGGTGAATAGGCGAAATCCATGGGCAACACCTTCAAAGGATTGGGGATCTGATGAAGAGCCTAGATCAGCGATCATAATCCACCTAGTCTATTTTCATTCTGTATAAACATTCATAACCAATATATGATCCACCCATAACACCAACAAGAGCAGCGCCCATGAATCTGAGCAAGGTCGACCTGAATCTGTTCATCGTCTTCGATGCCATCTACACCGAAGCCAACCTGACACGCGCCGGGCAGATCGTCGGCATTACCCAGCCAGCGGTGTCGAACGCTCTGGCGCGTCTGCGCGAGACCTTCAACGACCCGTTGTTCGTGCGCACCGCTCAAGGCATGGTGCCCACCCCGATGGCGCAGAACATCATCGGCCCGGTCCGCAACGCCTTGTCGCTGTTGCGTGTGTCGGTTCAGGAAAGCCGGATCTTCAACCCGCTGCAAGCCAACAAGACGTTTCGCATCAGCATGACCGACCTCACCGAAGCGGTCATCCTGCCACCGTTGTTCCAGCGCCTGCGCCGCCAGGCCCCGAACGTGGTGATTGAAAGCTTTCCCTGCAAACGTCGCGAAACCACCAAGGAACTGGCCGCCGGGCGCCTGGATTTTGCCGTGGATGCACCGCTCAACACCGACCCGCAGGTGCGTCACGTCAAGCTGATGCAGGATCGCTACGTCTGCACCATGCGCCAGGGCCATCCGCTGGCTAAAGACAAGCTCAGCCTGGACGACTACCTGGGGCTGACCCACATTCACATTTCCAGCCGCCGCAACGGCCTGGGTTATGTCGACCTGGCTCTGGGCAAGATGGGCCTGCAACGCAAGATAGCCCTGCGTTCACAGCACTATTTGATGGCGTCTCAAGTGCTGCAGCAAACCGACATGGTCATGACCGTGCCCGAGCGCTTTGCCCGACGACATCAACTCAACTACCTGAGCCTGCCGGTCAACGATGTGCCACCGCTGGAAACCCACCTGTACTGGCATGAAAGCACTGACCAGGATCCGGCCAACCGCTGGATGCGCGAGCAGATTATTGAATTGTCCCAGGCTGTGGTTGCGCAGGATGAGCAGGCACAGGCATAGCCTGCGCCACTTGACGTATACGTCAACCTGCCTTTAGGTTAGCTCATGCCCATTTCCCGAGCCTGACCATGAGCAGCCAGACCTACAGCATTTCTGACCTGTCCCGCGAGCTGGATATCACCACTCGCGCCATCCGCTTTTACGAAGAACAGGGCTTGCTGAGCCCTGAACGCCGCGGCCTTGAGCGCATTTACTCGGCGCGCGACAAGGTCAGCCTGAAGCTGATTCTGCGTGGCAAGCGCATCGGCTTCTCGCTGGCCGAGTGCCGTGAGCTGATCGAGCTCTACGACCCGTCCAGCGGCAACCTTAAACAGTTGCACAGCATGCTGGCGAAGATCACCGAGCGCCGCGCCCAACTTGAACAGCAACTGCTCGACATCCAGCAAATGCAACTGGAGCTGGACACCGCCCAGGAGCGCTGTGAACAAGCGCTGGCCGCCACCTTGAACAACCAGAAAAACAGCCATTGAGCCTTGAGGAACCGCGCCATGTCATTGCCTGAAACAGCCCGCCTGGTCGAAGTCGGCCCGCGCGACGGCCTGCAGAACGAAGCTCAGCCCATCAGCGTGGCTGACAAGGTCCAGTTGGTCGATGACCTCACCGCCGCTGGCCTGTCCTATATAGAAGTAGGCAGCTTCGTTTCGCCCAAGTGGGTGCCGCAAATGGCCGGTTCCGCCGAGGTGTTTGCCAACATCACACAAAAGGCGGGGGTCACTTATGCGGCCCTGGCACCGAACCTGCGTGGCTTCGAAGACGCCCTGGCCGCTGGCGTGAAGGAAGTGGCGGTGTTCGCTGCCGCCTCCGAGGCGTTCTCCCAGCGCAACATCAATTGCTCGATCAGCGAGAGCCTGCAGCGCTTCGTGCCGATCATGGAAGCTGCCCGTGCACACGGTGTGCGAGTACGTGGCTATGTCTCCTGCGTGCTCGGCTGCCCTTATGAAGGTGTGGTCGCGGCTGAGCAGGTGGCGCCAGTGGCGCGTGAACTGCACGACATGGGCTGCTACGAGGTATCGCTGGGCGACACCATTGGTACCGGCACCCCAGGCGCTACCCGCCGTCTGTTCGAGGTGGTGTCAGCCTATGTGCCACGCGCACAACTGGCCGGTCACTTCCACGATACCTACGGCCAGGCTCTGGCCAACGTCTATGCCAGCTTGCTTGAGGGTATCAACGTCTTCGACAGCTCGGTCGCAGGCCTGGGCGGCTGCCCGTATGCCAAAGGTGCCAGCGGTAATGTCGCCAGTGAAGACGTGCTGTACATGCTGCAAGGCCTGGGCATCGAGACCGGGATCAACCTTGAGCAGTTGATTCACGCCGGCCAGCGCATCAGCGCGGTACTGGGCCGGGCTACCGGTTCACGCGTGGCGCGCGCCCGTAGCGCAGCTTGATACTGTGGGCGGTAACAGCAGGCTGGGTGCCTGAGTGTTACCGCCCCCACGGTTTACAGAAAAAAACCGGGTAACACGGAAACAAATCGACAGAATTCCCCGCCCCCTTTTCCTGCCAAAAAAACCTAAACCATTGATTTCATTAGGTTTTAAAAAGTTGGCACGGCATCTGCTATATCTTTAGTACAAGAACAATAAAAAGTGCGACACACAATAAAAACAATACGAGACGACTCTGACATAACAAAAACAACACGGCAGAGACGCAGCTAACAGATTTTTTTGGAGAAGATGTGCTTTTCCGGGGTTCGCCCTCGCAACCTGACACAGAACAATAAAACTACCCCAAGGTAGCGCCAGTCACGGTTGGATCAGTAATGATGAGAGTAGATCAGCGCTCAAAAAAATACGTTTGCTCTTGATCCCGGATGGGGATCGCCAGAAACAAGAGGCAACGGTCGCCAAAAACAACAATAGGCCGCCCTCCAATAACAAAAAAGAGCACGCAACAATCTTTGAGGGGAGCTTCGGCTCCCCTCAGTGCTTCCCGCCCTCCTGCTTTTCATCTCCATCGTCTTTCTCGAACCGGTTTACCACCCACGGCATCACGCCCAGCACCAGCAGGGCCAACAGGGTGCTGATCACTGCGGTCGCTTCGCGGCCCATCCCCGCCGCCACACCAATGGCCGCCGTCATCCACATTCCCGCCGCCGTGGTCAGGCCTTTGACATGGTCAAGTTGCTGATGGTGGCCCTTGAGAATGGTGCCGGCGCCAAGAAAACCGATACCGGCGACAACGCCCTGCACCACCCGACTCAGTGCCGCATCGTCGACCCCGGCCATGCGCGGCACTAACACAAACAGCGCCGCGCCCATCGCCACCAGCATGTGCGTACGTACACCCGCAGCTTTGCCCTTGAGTTCCCGCTCGAATCCCAGAATGCCACCGAGCAGCGCAGCCATGAGCATGCGCACCGTCACCTGGGTCAGTTGCTTGGCATCATTGATGTCAGCGAACTCAGCCAGCAGGGTCATCCAGGCTTGATGCCACCACGCGTCCATCGCCGTGCTCCTGAAAAGGGCTATTACTCGATGGACCCTGCCACTTGGCACTCGTGCTGTATCAGCCGACGACAGGCAAACGCTGCGACTGTAGCAGGTGCGGTGGAAGGTCGCAGGCCGCTCAAAATGGCTGGGCAAAGCTCGGTAAACTGGGGCCTGCAGTGGTCTGACCGTTAATCTGATATGGTTTTTATCGAAATACCTGAGCCTGTTATGCAAACAGATCGACAGCCATAGTGCTCTGGCCTGATCGAGGCCTGATGAGCGACGAACCATGAGCGATAGAATTCCCGTCCAGATCGTTGAAGTTGCCGAGCCTTCCGCCACCAAGAAGAAGACCGCCAGCAGCGACAGACAAATCCACACCCGTAGCTTTACCGGCTTTTTTCGAAACCTGCGCCTGGGCGGTGCGGGCTTCTTGTTTCTGCTGTTTTTCGGCACCGTCTGGTTGAACTGGAACGGCCGTCAGGCCGTGCTGTGGGACCTGGCCGACAGCAAGTTCCACATCTTCGGTGCGACCTTCTGGCCCCAGGATTTCATTCTCTTGTCAGCGTTGCTGATCATCTGCGCTTTCGGCCTGTTCGCCATTACCGTGTTTGCCGGGCGGGTATGGTGCGGTTACACCTGCCCACAGAGCTCCTGGACCTGGATCTTCATGTGGTGCGAGAAGGTTACCGAAGGTGATCGCAACCAGCGTATCAAGCTCGATGCCGCGCCCTGGAGCCTGAACAAACTCGCCCGGCGCTCCGCCAAGCACACCCTGTGGCTGGCCATCAGCCTGCTCACCGGCCTGACCTTTGTTGGCTACTTCACACCGATCCGACCGCTGACTGAAGAACTCTTCACCTTGCAACTGGGTGGCATCAGCCTGTTCTGGATCCTGTTCTTCACTGGCGCGACCTACATGAATGCCGGCTGGCTGCGTGAAGCAGTGTGCATGCACATGTGCCCTTATGCCCGCTTCCAGAGCGTGATGTTCGACAAAGACACCCTGGCCATCAGCTACGACCCAGCCCGTGGCGAGTCCCGTGGCCCGCGCAAAAAAGACATCGACTACAAGGCCAAGGGCCTGGGCGACTGCATCGACTGCACCATGTGCGTCCAGGTGTGCCCGACCGGCATCGACATTCGCGATGGCCTGCAGATGGAATGCATTGGCTGCGCAGCCTGTATCGATGCCTGTGATTCGGTCATGGACAAAATGGGCTATGCCCGCGGCCTGATTGGCTACAAGTCCGAGCACAACCTGCAGGGCGGCAAGACCAACTGGCTGCGCCCACGCCTGCTGGGCTACGTCACCGTTCTGGTAGTGATGATCGGTGCGCTGGTGATCGCCTTGCAGCACCGGCCAATGGTGTCGATGGACGTGATCAAGGACCGCGGCCTGTTCCGTGAAAACAACCTGGGGCAGATCGAAAACATCTACACCCTCAAGGTCATCAACAAGACCCAACAAGCGCAACACTACCGCTTGCGCCTGGTCGACGCCGAGGGCTTCGAACTGCACGGCAAGACCGAGTTCACCCTGGCCGCCTCGGAGATGAGCGAGATACCGGTATCGGTCGCCATGCTGGCCGAGCGCCCGCAAAGCAGCTCGCAGGAGATCAGCTTCGAAATCGTCGACAGCGACCAACCCGGAATTTCCAGTGTTGCTCATAGCCGTTTTGTCGCGCCTTTGAACCGCTGATCACATACACTTTGCAGCAGTCGAAACGTCCCGAGCCATGATGAAACGCTACGAAAAATTCGCCGACGACATTGCCGAACTGATCCGCTCCGGGGTGCTGAGCCCCGGCCAGCGTGTGCCGTCGGTGCGCTACGCCAGCCAGACTCACGGGGTCAGCCCCTCCACGGTGTTCCAGGCTTACTACCTGCTGGAACGCCGCGGGCTGATCCGCGCACGGCCGCGCTCGGGTTACTTCGTCAATGCCCACGCACCACGGCAGTTCAGCGAACCGCAGATAATCGAGCAAGCGAGTGAATCCACCGAGGTTGATGTCAGCGAGCTGGTGTTCTCGATTCTTGATTCAATCAAAGACCCGCAAACCGTTGCCTTCGGCTCGGCGTTTCCCAGCCCTCACCTGTTCCCGTTGCCGCGCCTGGCCCGCTCGATGGCCAGTGCCAGCCGCGAGATGGACCCGCGCATGGTGGTGACCGACCTGTCGCCGGGCAACCCGCAACTACGTCGGCAAATTGCCCTGCGCTACATGGTCGGCGGTTTGATGCTGCCCATGGAAGAGTTGTTGATCACCAACGGCGCGCTGGAGGCACTGAACCTGTGCCTGCAGGCGGTGACCGAACCGGGTGATCTGGTGGCTATCGAGGCACCCGCCTTCTACGCCTGCCTGCAAGTGCTTGAACGTCTCAAGCTCAAAGCCGTAGAAATACCCGTGCACCCGCGCGAAGGCATCGACCTGGGCGTGCTGGCACAGACCTTGGCCAAGCACCCGGTCAAGGCTGTCTGGTGCATGACCAATTTCCAGAACCCGGTGGGCGCAAGCATGCCGGAGGAGAAGAAACAACAACTGGTGGCACTGCTACGAGAGCATCAGGTGCCGCTGATCGAAGACGATGTGTACGCCGAGCTGTACTACGCCCAACAGGCACCAAAACCGGCGAAAGCCTTCGACACCGATGGCCTGGTGATGCACTGCGGCTCGTTCTCCAAAAGCCTGGCGCCGGGTTACCGAGTGGGCTGGGTAGCTGCCGGTCGCTACGCGCAGAAAATCGAACGGCTGAAGCTGATGACCTCGCTGTGCGCCTCGATGCCGGCTCAGGCGGCGATTGCCGATTACTTGCAACATGGCGGCTACGATCGCCACCTGCGCAGGCTGCGCTATGCCCTAGAAGAGCAACAGAGCGCCATGCTCGCCGCCATTGCCCGGCACTTTCCTGCTCAGACCCGGGTCAGCCACCCGTCGGGCGGGTACTTCCTGTGGCTGGAGCTGCCAGAGCAAATGGACTCGCTCAAACTGTTCCAGATGGCGCTGGCACAGGGCATCAGCATTGCCCCTGGGCCGATTTTTTCGCCGACCCAGCGCTTTCGCAATTGCATCCGCCTGAACTACGGCAGCCCCTGGACCGAACAATCGGAAAAGGCCATGGAGACCCTGGGCAGGATCGTGCGCTCGTTCTGAGTGCGCGTCAGCCGCCTAGCGTCCGCCGCCCAAGTCAATGAAACTGCCGGTGGAATACGAAGCCTTATCGGACAACAACCAGATAATCGCTTCGGCCACCTCCTCGGCCTGCCCGCCACGGCCCATGGGAATCCCTGGCTCCAGCTTGCTGACACGCTCAGGGTCGCCGCTCAGGGCATGAAAGTCGGTGAAGATGTAACCGGGGCGTACGGCATTGACGCGGATGCCATCGTTAGCGACTTCCTTGGCCAAACCCACAGTGAAGGTGTCCAGCGCCCCCTTGGAGGCCGCATAGTCGACATACTCATTGGGTGAACCCAGGCGGGCGGCTACCGAGGACACGTTGACGATGCTGCCGCCCTGCCCACCCTGGCGCGTCGACATCCGTTGCACGGCATGCTTGCTACACAGCATCGGCCCGACCACGTTGGTTTTCATCAGCTTGAGCAAGCGAAACTCGGACATGTGCTCCAGCTGACTTTTCTGGCCAATGGTCCCGGCGTTATTGACCAATGCGGTCACCGGCCCAAGCTCGGCATCGACTCGCTGAAACAAGTGAATGATCTCATCTTCGACGCTGACATCGGCCTTGACGGTAATAGCCTCGGCACCCAGTTCGCGCACCTCGGCCAGCACGCGCTGGGCGGCCTCGTCGTCGCTCAGGTAGTTAATGCAGATGCGGTACCCTTCGCGGGCCGCCAAGCGCGCGGTCGCAGCGCCAATACCACGGCTGGCGCCAGTGATCACGATGACTTTGTCCATGGATACTCCTTGCCCCCAATAGCGTTTGCGTCTCAAGGCTAACCCACAGCGGGCCGGGCGTGAAGTTGCTTGAGGCGTCAGGCAGCTTCATCGTGCTTTAGGCGTGATGCTCAACTTGCGTATGCGCGTTTTGGCAGACTCTGCAATGTAGGTACTGATCGCCTCGCGATACTGCGCGTAGGTGTCTCGCTCAAAACGATACAACCCACCAACGACATGCACGACCATGTCGCGCCGGGTTTCTGTCCAGAAGTCGAAATCGCGCACGTCTACCGACAAACCGATGTTAACGGCAAACACCACCAGCAGAATGTCGCCTGCCTGGTTCTTTTCGCAGGGCACGGCAACGAACTCGGAGAAGGCTCCACCGTTCTCGCCCTTGCTGAAGAAACGCCCGGCGTAGCCGCTTTCCCTGACTCTACCGATAGCATGCTCCACCATTTCTGCCAGTTCAGTGTCACCGACTTGCCCTACCACGGTGGCGGCAATTCCTTGCAACTCATCGGCCGAATGAATCACCCGTGGTGGCTCGGTGATCAAGCTCAACAACTTACAGCCGTGCTTTTCCAAGCGGTTCCGGTAGCGGTCCATCCAGCTTTTCCAGTGGATCCTGGAGTCAAGGAGATTGCTGGCAAACAGGCGCGCCTGTAGCAGCAGGCTCATCGCATCCTGACGCTCTTCGGCCGTCAGTGCCGGTGCAAAGGTGATGATGGTATTTTCAGCCAGGTAGGTTTTCAGCGGCGCACTAAAGTCCATCGGGTCCTCTCTTTCGTACCTCGTGAGTGTGCCGACAGATTGGATTTTTCCACGCCGACAACGCAGCGGGATCAGTTTCCGACTGACCTGACAAATCTGTAATCTGCATCTCAGTTTGCTGACAGTCGCCATTGGCTACTGTCCTGCCATCCTTGTGAATGGACTGGCAACGACATGCTTGCAAACCCCTCCCGCCGTACCTTTGTCAAAGGCTTCGCCGCTGGAAGTGCCCTGGCCGGGCTCGGCCTCTGGCGCCTGCCTGCGTTCGCCGCGCCGCTGCCGTTGGAAAACGCACTCAGCGGTCGCGACTTCGACCTGTTCATTGGCCAGACACCGGTCAACATCACCGGACGTGCGCGCACGGCAATGACCATCAACAACAGCTTGCCAGGCCCGGTACTGCGCTGGCGCGAGGGCGATACCGTGACCTTGCGCGTGCGTAACCGTCTGGAGGAGTCGACCTCGATTCACTGGCACGGCATTATCCTGCCGGCCAACATGGACGGTGTACCGGGTCTGAGCTTTGCCGGAATCGAGCCGGGTGGCGACTACCTCTATCAATTCACCCTGCAACAGAGTGGCACCTACTGGTACCACAGCCACTCCGGGCTGCAGGAGCAAGCCGGGGTGTACGGGGCGATTGTCATCGAACCGAAAGAACCCGAGCCCCATCGTTACCAACGCGACTATGTGCTGCTGCTCAGCGATTGGAGTGACCAGTCACCCCAAGCGCTGATGGCCACCCTGAAAAAGCAGTCCGACGCCTTTAACTACCACAAGCGCACTGTCGGCGATTTCATCGATGACGTGGCTGAGCATGGCTGGTCGAAGACCGTCGCCGAACGCAAGAGCTGGGCCGAGATGCGCATGAGCCCGACCGACCTCGCCGACATCAGTGCCGCCACCTATACCTACCTGCTCAACGGTCAGCCACCAGATGGCAATTTCACCTGCCTGTTCCAGCCGGGTGAAACCGTACGCCTGCGCTTGATCAACGGCTCAGCCATGAGCTATTTCGACTTCCGCATCCCTGGCCTGAAATTGACCGTCATCGCCGCCGACGGCATGCCGGTGCAGCCGGTCACTGTCGATGAACTGCGCATTGCCGTGGCCGAAACCTACGACGTGCTGGTGCAGGTGGGCGACCTTGCGGCCTATACCTTGTATGCCCAGAGCATGGACCGCACCGGCTACGCCCGCGGCACCCTGGCCCGCAGCCCGGGCCTCAGCGCCCCGGTGCCGGAACCCGACCCGCGGCCGATTCTGACCATGGCCGACATGGGCCACGGTGGTATGGATGCCATGGCGGGCATGGACCATAGCCAGATGGGTGGCATGGCGGGTATGGATCACGGCCAGATGGGCAGTATGGATCATGGCGCCATGAGCGGCATGCAGACCCACCCGGCCAGTGAAACCGGCAATCCGCTGGTCGACATGCAGACCATGAGCCCCAAACCCAATCTTTCCGACCCTGGCCTCGGCTTGCGTAACAACGGTCGCCGGGTGCTGACCTACGCCGACTTGAAAAGCACCTTTGTCGACCCGGACGGCCGCGAGCCGTCGCGCGATATCGAGCTGCACCTGACCGGCCACATGGAGCGTTTCGCCTGGTCGTTCAACGGCATCAAGTTCTCCGATGCCGAGCCGTTGCGCCTGCGCTATGGCGAGCGCGTGCGTATCACCCTGGTCAACGACACGATGATGGCCCACCCGATTCACCTGCATGGTTTGTGGAGCGACCTGGAAGACGAACACGGGCGTTTTCTGGTGCGCAAACACACCCTGGATATTCCGCCGGGCAGTCGCCGTAGCTACCGGGTAACTGCCGACGCGCTGGGGCGCTGGGCCTACCACTGCCACCTGCTTTACCACATGGAGATGGGCATGTTCCGCGAGGTACGCGTCGATGAATGAAGTATTCAACCGTCCGCTGCTGGGTAGCCTGGCACTGTTGGCGTTGCTGGCCAGCGAAGAGATCCGGGCCCAGGAAATGGATCACGGCGCGATGAATCATGGCAGCATGAATCATGGCGCCATGAACCACGGCAGCATGAACTCCGGAGCCATGGACCACAGCAAAATGAACCACGGCACCCAGCCCATGCCGCCGATGGATCATTCCAGCATGGACCACGGCAGCATGGGCCACACGCAAGCGCTCGACACCCCTCGCACACCGTTGCGGCCAATCACCGATGCAGATCGCCGCGCAGCCTTCCCCCCCCTGCCCGGCCATCAAGTGCATGATCGGCAGGTCAACTGGGCGGTGATCGTCGAGCAACTGGAATACCAGAACTTCGACAGCAGCGGCGCCCTGAACTGGAACGCCAATGCCTGGATCGGCGGCGACATCGACCGCCTGTGGCTGCGCACCGAAGGTGAGCGCGAACAAGGGGAAACGCACAAAGCCGAATTGCAGGCGCTTTGGGGCCATGCCATCAGCCCATGGTGGGAAGTGGTCGGCGGCCTGCGTCAGGACTTCAAACCAGCCAGCGGCCAGACCTGGGCGGCCTTCGGCATTCAAGGGACACCCCTGTACGGCCTGGAACTGGAAGCCACCGCCTATGTGGGAGAGCGGCAACAGACCGCGCTGCGCCTGGAGAGCAGTTACGCTATGCTGCTGACCAACCGCTGGATTCTCGAGCCGTCCCTTGAAGCCAACTTCTATGGCCGTAACGATGCCAGCCGCGATCAGGGCAGCGGCCTTGCCGACAGTGAGATCGGCGTGCGCCTGCGCTATGAGATCACCCGCGGTTTTGCCCCGTACGTGGGCGTCAGTTTCAACCGGAGCTACGGCAATGCGGCCGAACAGATCCGTGATGACGATGGCGATATCGGCCAGACCCGTGTGGTCGCCGGTGTGCGCCTGCGTTTCTAGTCTTGGAGAACCACCATGTTGAGTAAAAAAATCGTCGCTTTCGGCTTGCTGGCCCTGAGCACCTTGGCCCAGGCCGGGCAAACCATTGATGTGTATCGCGACCCCAACTGTGGCTGCTGCAAGGAGTGGATCAACCACTTGCAGGCCAACGGCTTTACCGTCAACGACCATGTCGAGCCGAACATGAGCGCGGTCAAACAACGCCTGGGCGTGGCGCCACGCCTGGCTTCGTGCCACACCGGCGTGATCGACGGCAAGTTCGTCGAAGGCCATGTACCGGCTGAACAGGTCAAGTTGCTGGCCAAGCGCTCCGACTTGCGTGGTGTGGCCGTACCGGGTATGCCAATGGGCTCACCGGGCATGGAAATGGGCGACCACAAAGATGCCTACCAAGTGATCGGCCTGACTAAAGACGGCCGTGACGAAGTGGTCGCCAACTACTGATCAGCGCTGAATGTTGAGTGAATGGGCGCTGTTTTTCAGCGCCTTTGGCGCGGCGACCCTGTTGCCGCTGCAATCAGAGGCCGTCCTGGTGGGTTTGCTGCTGCGCGACCCGCAGGCGGTCTTCACTCTTGTGCTGATCGCGACCCTGGGTAACGTGCTGGGCTCGATCGTCAATTGGCTGCTGGGCCGTGGCATTGAACACTTGCGCGACCGCCGCTGGTTTCCCTTTTCAGCAGCGCAACTGGACAAAGCCCAGCAGCGCTATCAGCGCTATGGCCAATGGTCATTGCTGCTGAGCTGGATGCCGGTGATTGGCGACCCACTGACGTTGATCGCCGGCATCATGCGCGAGCCCTTCTGGCGCTTTGTGTTGCTGGTGACCCTGGCCAAGGCTGGCCGCTACGCAGTGCTGGCGATGCTCACCCTGGGCTGGCTGAGCCGTTAGCGCCCCCAGATCTGCGCTTCGGTCCAGCCCAGTTCGGCAAAGTCCTGGGCGCGCAAGTGGGCTTCCTCCTCGCAATAGAATTCGTCCAGTTGCGGCGGTCGCACCGAGCTGTCGCTGAGCATCGCGTGCACCTGCCCACGGTGATGGATCTGGTGCTCGAACAGGTGCGACAGCAGGCGCAAACGCTGCTCGCGCTGAACCCAATCAGGGCGCACGATACTGACATAACGTTGCAACTGCTCGTCGCGCAGTTGGCTGCAGTAAGCAATCAAACGATGGTCGGCCTGGGCCTGTTCTTCGCGCAGCGCCTCACAACTGGAAAACGGCTCTTGCGGCTCGAAAAAGCGCTCGCTGTCTGGCTCCGGTGCTTCGCCGCGCTGTTCTGACTCCAGCGCGTTAAGGTAATACCAGTCAACCGTCAGGATGTGATTGAGCGTGGCCTTGATCGAGCCAAAAAAGCTGCAACGTGGCGCTACAAACTCATCCTGGCTCAGTTGCAGGCAGGCCTTGTACAGCCTGTGGTTGGCCCAGCCGTTCTGGTAGGCCTGGGTCAGCAGGTAGTGCGATAGCGGCTGCATGATCGACTCCTTCAACCGAAGCGTTGCAGTTGCATCTCCCGCAAGCGGCTCAAGGTTCGCCGGAACGGGAACGCTAGATACCCTTGAGTGTAGAGTGCATCCAGCGCCACCTCCGCTTCCAGATAGAGGGCGATCCGACGGTCGTAACATTCATCGACCAGGGCGATGAAACGTCGCACGCCATCATCGTGTACCGACAGTTGTGGCAACTCCCGGTCACCGGCCAACACCTGGCTGGCAGCATCTTCGGTGCCACGGGCGATCTTCGCCGGACGCTGGCTGGCACCCAAGGCTGGCACCTCGCCCAGCAAGATGGCACTGAAACTGTCACACAAGGCCATGAAATCCATGGCTGCGAAGGGCTGCTCGCACAGATCGGCATAGCGGCACCAGATCACCGATTCGCTACGCCGCACCACCGACAACCGCCGCGAACCAATGGCCAACGGCTGATCCGAGGCGGGCTGGCCGTTGCTCATCTGGTGGAACACGTCGCCCAATACCGCAGGCTGGCCCGGCTCACGGACCCAGTAACGCTGGCGCTCAGCCCCCGGATGCAGGCGGTGATCCTGCTCCCCTGCCACCGACAACACCTGCATGTGCTGCTCGATGGCAGCAATTGCGGGCATAAAGCGCTCGCGGTTGAAGCCGTCACTGTACAACTGGCCGGGTGGCTGATTGGAGGTGGCGACAATCACCACCCCGGCATCGAACAGCACCTGGAACAAGCGGCCGAGAATAATCGCATCACCGATGTCGTTGACGAACAGCTCATCGAAACACAGCACGCGGATTTCATCGGCCAGGGAAACGGCCAGCGCATGCAGAGGATCGGCGGTGCCATTGAGCTGGAACAGACGCTGATGCACCCAGCGCATGAAATGGTGAAAATGCTGGCGTCGTGCGGGGATTTGCAAGCAACGGTAGAACTGGTCCATCAGCCAGGTTTTACCGCGCCCGACCGGGCCCCAGAGGTAGACGCCTTGCGGAACTTCTCCGCGCTGCAGGGCATTGAAGCAGGCTTCCAACGCGTTGGCGGCCTGCAACTGCGCCGGGTCACTGACAAAGCCATCACGTTCGAGGGCTTGCTGGTACAGCCGCAAAGGTGACGGCTCGGTAAAGCAGGACATGGACAGCGCCTGTTGCAAAAGAACGCCATTCTGGCGATGAAGCGCCTCACGGCGCAAGCAAAGGCTCAGTAGGAGCGGGCTCGCCCCGCGATTGCGATCTGACAATTACATCGCCTCGCGGGGCAAGCCCGCTCCTACTGAGGGTCCAGGCCCACTTTGAACAGGGCGCCGTCTTCGTCATCGGTCAATAAATAGAGGTAACCGTCCGGCCCGACCCGTACGTCGCGAATGCGTGCGTTGAGTTCACCCAGCAGGCGCTCTTCATGCACCACTTTGTCACCGTCCAGTTGCAGGCGAATCAGCTCCTGGCTCGCCAGCGCACCGATGAACAGGCTGTGGTCCCACGCCTTGAAGCGCGGGTTGTCGTAGAAGGCCATGCCGCTGATCGCCGGCGACTTTTCCCAGACATGGTGCGGGTCGACCATGCCCTCGACATGCTCGCCCTTGGCTTCAGGAATCGGCAGCAGCGAATAGTTGATGCCATGGGTCGCAAGCGGCCAGCCGTAGTTCTTGCCGGGTTTTGGCAGGTTGATTTCATCACCACCACGGGGGCCGTGTTCGTTGGTCCATAACTCACCCGTCCAGGGGTTGAGCGCCGCACCTTGCTGGTTTCGGTGGCCGAACGACCAGATTTCCGGTCGGACATTGGCCTGGCCGACAAACGGGTTGTCTTTCGGTACGCTGCCATCCGGCAGAATGCGCACGACCTTGCCTTGCAGCTTGTCCAGGTCCTGGGCTGTGGGGCGCTGGTTGTTTTCGCCCAAGGCAATGAACAGATACCCCTCACGGTCAAACACCAGCCGCGAACCAAAGTGAAGGCCATCCGAGAGCTTGGGCTGCTGACGGAAGATCACGGTGAAGTCTTCCAGCTTGGCCCTATCGGTCGACAATCGCCCACGGCCCACAGCGGTACCGCCTTTACCGTCCTCACCACGCTCGGCATAGCTTAGGTAGATCATACGGTCCTGCTTGAAATCCGGTGACAGCACCACATCGAGCAACCCGCCCTGGCTTTGTGCCCAGACTTCAGGCACGCCGCCCAGCGGCGCACCGACCTTGCCCTCGCGGCTTACGATACGCAAGTTGCCGACACGTTCACTGACCAGTATGCCCGCACCGTCGGGTAGGAAGGCCAACGCCCACGGGTGCTTCAAGCCTTCTGCCAGGGTACTGACTGAAAGGCTGCCCTCCTCGCTCTTGAAGTGCTGCTCAGGCGCGGCATGGGCCAAAAGCGGCAGCAACGTTGCGGTCAACAGCGTGGGGATCCAAGTGCGTAATGACATCAGCGTTTCCTTTCAGGGAGGGCCTGCCAGTCAAGGCGTACGGGTCGACTCGCGTGGCGGTCGGATGGGGTCAAGGCGCGGGCTCGTCTGTTCGCGGCGCATGTTTTCGCCATTGCCGATACCGCGGTTTTCGACGGTGGGTTGGCGCACGATGGGTTGGGTCGAAGGGCCGCGTACCGGGGGTGTAGCCTGCACGCTGCCTTGGCGGCTGTTGGGATTGGCGCGCATGATCGGGCTGTTGTACGGATTATTCGGCGAAGCAGCCAGTTGCACGGGTGCTGCACTTTGCGCCGCTGCCAAAGGCATGCTGACCAGCAGGCTCAGCATAAGGCCTGCCAGGCTCAACCGGGATCTGTTCACGGTACACCTCCTGCGCGATACGACGCGCCCAAGCATGTGGATAGCCTAAGGCGCGTCGGGTTCGTCAGGAAACCGCAAAATCCTCTACAGGTAATTCATTTTGTTACCAGCTCAGTCGACCTTATGCCGTGCGGCATATAAGCAGAGCATTTCCATGGCCAGGGTCGAACCCGCCAAAGCGGTGATATCAGCATGGTCATAGGCCGGGGCGACTTCCACCAGGTCCATACCCACCAGGTTGATACCGCGCAGGCCGCCGATGATCTCCAGTGCTTGCACCGTGGTCAGCCCGCCGCACACCGGGGTGCCGGTGCCTGGCGCGTAGGCCGGGTCGAGGCAATCAATATCGAAAGTCAGGTACACCGGGTGATCGCCCACCCGCTGACGAATCGCCTCGATGATTGACTGACAACCGCGCTGGTGCACCTGACGCGCATCCAGCACAGCAAAGCCCTGAGTGTCATCGTTAGTGGTGCGCAAGCCGATCTGCACCGAACGCGAAGGGTCTACCAGCCCCTCGCGCGCGGCGTGCCAGAACATGGTGCCGTGATCGACGCGCCCTGCCCCTTCTTCACAAGGCCAGGTATCGCTGTGGGCGTCGAAGTGAATCAACGACAGCGGACCATGCTTACGGGCGTGTGCCTTGAGCAGTGGATAACTGATGAAGTGATCGCCGCCCAGGGTCAGCATGGCGCAGCCGGCTTCAAGAATCTGCTCGGCATGGGCCTGGATACTGTCGGGGATGGTCTGCGGGCTGCCGTAATCGAAGTTGCAGTCGCCGTAGTCGATCACCGCAAGGTGATCGAATGGGTCGAACTCCCACGGCCAATGACGGGCCCAGGCTTGCTGTACCGACGCTGCACGAATGGCCCGAGGGCCGAAGCGTGCACCGGGGCGGTTGCTGGTGGCAGTGTCGAACGGCACACCGCTGACCACCACATCGACACCACGCAAGTCGCGGGTGTAACGACGGCGGGAGAAACTGGTGATCCCGGCGAAAGTGTTTTCAGCGACGGTGCCATACAAGCTGTCACGGGTGATTGCCTGATCGTTGTCGGGGGCGAGGTCCATCATCGGGCTCCTGCTTTTTTAGAGGTTATTGGCGGCTACGGAAGGTGGTCCACAAGCGGGTACGCTGGCGCATGTCAGCCAGGGCCATACTGCGGTCGGCAAACAAGCGGGCGCGCACGGCTTCGGCCGGGTAAATGTCGGGATCGTTGCGCACGGCTTCGTCCACCAGCGGCGTGGCAGCGAGGTTGGCGTTGGCAAAGAACAAGGTGTTGGTCAGCGGCGCGACCGAATCAGGGCGCAGCATGAAGGCGATGAAGGCGCGTGCGGCCTCCGGGTGCGGCGCATCTTTGGGGATTACCAGGTTGTCTTGCCAGATCAGCGTCCCTTCGCGGGGAATCCGGTAGATCACCTGGTACGGTTTGCCGGCCTGGCGGGCCTGCTCGGCGGCCATGCCGGCATCGCCGTTGTAGGTCAGCGCCAGGCATACGCTGCCATTGGCCAGGTCATTGATCTGCCGGCCGTTGGCGACGTAGCTGATCGACGGCTGCAGTTGCTTGAGTAATGCCTGTGCTGCGGCCAGGTCATCTTTGTTGCGGCTGTAGGGATCCTTGCCCAGGTAATGCAAGGCCAAACCAATCACTTCCTGAGGCGAGTCGGACATGGCAATGCCACAGTCTTTGAGCTTGCTGGCATATTCGGGCTTGAACAGCAGGTCGAGGCTGTCGAGTGGCACATCGCCGAGCCGCTGGCGCACTGCCTCAAGGTTCATGCCCAGGCCCAAGGTGCCCCAGGTGTAGGGCACGGCGTACTGGTTACCTGGGTCAACCTCGGCCAGTTTGGCCAGCAGGTCTTTGTCCAGGTTGCTGTAGCCCGGCATCGACTGTGCCTGCACCGGCTGCAGGGCACCGGCGGTCAACGCCCGGGCCAGCAAGCTGGACGACGGCACCACCACGTCATAGCCGCTACCACCGGTCAACAGTTTGGTTTCCAGCACTTCGGTGGTGTCGAAGGTGTCGTAACGCACCTTGTAGCCGGTTTCTTTTTCGAAGCGCTGCAAGGTCTCTGGCGCCACGTAATCGGCCCAGCTGTAGAGATTGAGTACCTGCTCCTCGGCCTGTACCGGCATGGCCAGGACCAAGGGGAGCAACCACAGGGATGTACGCATGTCGGGCACCTTTTTCAGTGGATGCCGCCAGCATGCGCGCCGGGTTACATTAGTAAAATGACAAGTTACTTAAGCTGACATTCGCCAGGAGCAATGTTTGATGCTCGGACAACTGCACGACCTTGACCTGCACTTGCTACGGCTGTTCGTCACCGTGGTCGAAGCCGGTGGCTTCAGCGCTGCCCAAGGCGTACTGGGCCTGAGCCAGCCCAGCATCAGCCAGCAGATGGCACGCCTGGAGACCCGCCTGGGCTATCGCCTGTGCAGCCGAGGCAAAGGCGGCTTTGGCCTGACCGCCAAAGGTGAGGTATTGCTCAAGGCAACCCGGGAGTTGTTCGTGCAGATCGATGCCTTCCGCCACCAGGCCAACGGCGTGGCCGGGCGCTTGCTCGGCGAAGTGCGGGTGGGCATTTCCGAAGCCCAGGACAGCAGCGTGACCCTGCGCCTGGCCCAGGCGATCGAGCGCTTTCGCCAGCGCGACGAGTCAGTGCGCCTGGAACTGGTCAGCGCCATGCCGGCTGACCTTGAACGCTTGTTGTTGCAGCAGCGCCTGGACCTGGCCATCGGCTACTTTTCTGGCAAACAGGCGGCGTTCGACTACATCCCTTTGTTCGAAGAAACCCAACGCCTGTACTGCGCCAGCCAGCATCCGTTCGCCAGCCTGACGGAGCTGAGCCTGGAAGTGCTGCATGAGGCCGATCACGTCGAGCACCCTTACAGTTTTCTGAAGACTCCTGAACCACTCAGTGGCGGCCGGGCTTCAGCGCGCTCTGAGCAAGTCGAGGGGGCCCTGGCCTTCATTCTGTCGGGGCGTCACATCGGCTACCTGCCCTGTCACTACGCCGCACCTTGGGTCGAGCGTGGGCTGTTGCACGGTTTGGACTCAGCGCTGAACTTTCAGGTGCCGTTCGCCCTGGCCCGACATCGGGCCCAGCTCCCCGGCGATGCCCAACAGGCCTTTAGCGCCGACCTGTTGAGCGCCTTCAGCTGACTCAGTAGGCCAGCGACCAGGTCAGGGTGTAGGTACGGCCACGGCCTTGATAATCGTACAGGTAGGCAGGGCCGTAGGTCGGCGAGTAAAACAGCGTCGCACGCTGGCCCCAGACTGTGCTGTATTGCTTGTCCAGCAGGTTCTGAATACCGGCGCTGAAGGTTCCGAAGCCGGTGTTCTGGCTGCCAAGCAGGTCGAAGGTGGTATAGCCGTTGATCTTGTGGTCGGCATCATCTTCAAGGGTGAAGGCGTGGTTGGCTTGCAGGCGTGCACTGCGCCCCTCCTCCTTCCAGCCAACAAAAGCGGTGGACTTGGACAGCGAGGCATAACGCGCATCGCGCTTGATCCAATCACCGTTTTTGTCCTCTTCTTCAGAGCGCACCAGGTGCAGAGTGCCACCGGCTTCCCAGCCACTTTCGAAGTGTCGGGTCAGTGCACCTTCGAAGCCGAAGTCGCGGCTCTTCTGATCCTCGACGTTGATGGTCAAGGTTGCCATGTCGGTGGTAATGATCTTGTCCGACCAGATGTAATACACCGCAGCCTGAGCATCCCAGTCGAGGTCGGCATAACGCCAGCCCATTTCCACCTGACGACTCTTGATCCCGGCCAGCGGGTTGTCTTCGACGCTCAGACCGGGCTTGCCGTAAAACTTGGCCGGATCGGGCAAGTCGAAGCCTTCGCCGTAGTTACTCCAGACCTGGTGGCCGTTCTTGAAATCATAGATTGCGCCGAAGTTGAACAGGTTGACCTGATAGTCGTTGCTGCCACCCGGCACGTTCTTGAAATCACTGACGTCGACGTCCATTTGCTGGCGACGGGCGCCGCCGGAGAAGGTCAAATTGTCGGTGGCGTGCCAGTCGAGCTGGGCGTAGTACGACAAGCCATCGACGCGATAACTGGGATAGCGCGGGGCTTTGCTGGCTTTGTCCAGATCCAGACCACCACTTTCAGACGACGTCAGCGCATCGAAGGTGGTCTGCTCGGCGTTGAAGCGTTCGCGGTCCAGGTCCACGCCGTAAGTTAGTTTCAGCGTGTCCCACTGTTTGGCGAACAACGCTTTGAGGCTGCTGACCTCGAAGTTCTGCTGCGACGCGGCGAAATACACGCCCTTGACCCCTGCCGGCTTGCCGGGATTGTAGTAGGGGAACGGGTAGAAGTTGTCGTCTTCTTTGCGGTACGACGCCTGCAGGTAGAAATCCTGACCGAGCACATCGCTGTGGTGGTAATTGGCGTTGAGCAACAGGCGTTTGGTGCGCGGTTCCAGGTCGGTGGAGTAACCGCTGCGCAGCTCGGCATCTTCCAGGTTCGACGGCGCGTTGTAGTTCAGGTTGGGAAAGTAAATTCCGGTGCTGCCGTGGTTGCCGGAGTCGTAATACTGGGCCAGCAGGTCGAGGCTTTGTTGCTCGTTGAAGGTCAGGCCGAGGCTGCCCAACACATCGATGGTGCGGTTGTACTGCAGATCGGTCTGGGTGTTGTCGATGAAGATCTGGTCACCGGCACCATCGTAGAACGCTTCATTCTGTTCAGCGGAAATCCCCAGGCGGGCGTTGATTCGCTCATTGCCTGCGCTGACCGACTGGGCAATACGCGTGGAGAGGTCGTCACTGTTGTTGAAGCCGCTGCTGGCACCTACCTGAGTTTCAAAGCGTGTCGGCCCCGCTTCACCCTTTTTGGTGACGATGTTGATAATGCCGCCGGTGGCGCCACCGCCGTACAGGGCGCTGGCCCCGGAGAGCACTTCAACGCGCTGGACGTTGAACGGCGAAATGCTGTCGAACTGGCGCGAGAGGCCACGGGAGCTGTTCTGGCTGACGCCGTCGATCATCACCAGCACGTTACGACCGCGCATGTTCTGGCCGTAGTTGGTGCGCCCTTCCGGTGCCAGGTCCAGGCCCGGTACCAGCTTGCCAATGGCTTCCTTGAGGCTGACGCCACTGCTGATCTGCTCATTGAGCTGCTGCTGATCCACCACCCAGACGGTCCCGGGGATTTCGCTGATCGAGGTGCTGGTGCGCGATGCCACACTGACTTCGATCGGTTTGAGGCTGACGCTTGCGGGTACGGCCTGTGCCTTGCGCAGAATAATCGTACGCGAATCGCTGAACTGCCAGCTCATGCCGCTGCCGGCCAACAACTGCTGCAACGCCTGGGCGATGCTGTATTGCCCTTCCAGTGCCGGGCTGTGCAGGCCGGCAACATCGGCGGTGGTGAACAGCAAATGCAGACCGGCCTGGTCGGCGAAAGCAGTCAGGGCCATATCGAGGTCCTGGGCCGGTAACGACAGGTTCACTTCGCGGTCTTGCTGAGTGCTGGCGTGTGCTGTGTTCATGGCGTCGGCGGCGTGTACCCAGACCGGGCCGAGCAGTGCGGCGACAGCAGTCGAGGCCAGCAGCGCCTGTTTGAAACCGCCGGTGGAGCGGGCGATTGGCTTGAGCGTACCCTTCACAATGTTCTTCCAGACAAAGGTGTAAATGAGAATGGATTGCTGATCAGTCTCACTACGACGATTGGGCGAAGAAGAACTTGCAGTACGAAATTGAAATTTTTTTGTTTTTTTCGCGGGGCAAGCCCGCTCCCACAGATACGGCGGGAGCGGGCTTGCCCCGCGAAGGCTTACCTCAGTACACCACCGCCAACCAAGGCAAATAGGTAACCTTCAGCGCATAACGCTGCTCAAGCGTATGCAACAGCCCTTGCGGGTCATTCAGGTCGAATACACCGCTAACCTGCAGCGCACCCAACTGCTGGTCGGACAACACAATACGCCCATGCTGGTAACGTTCCAGCTCGGACAATACCTCGCGCAACGGCTTGCCATTGAAGATCAACTTGCCGCGCTGCCAGGCCATCTGCGCATTAGCATCGGCGGAAGCCTGCAACGTGCGCTGGCCGACCTGCGCTTCTCCCTGGGCAATCACCACACTGTTCTGGCTGCCGTGGCGACGCACACTGAATACCGCGTCATTGCCCTGCACGGTTTCATCACCCGCTTCGACGATAAAAGGTCGCGGATCACTGGCAGGTTCGAACAGTGCTTCACCGGCCTTGAGCTTCACGCGGCGCTGAGCATCGCTGAAGTCGACCGACAAGGCACTGCCACTGTTGAGCAGGACATGTGAGCCGTCGGCCAGGGTGATGCGCTGCTGCTGGCCAACGCCGGTGTGGTAATCAGCCAATATGGCCGGGGCCTGCTGCCAGCTACCGTACCCCACCAGCGCCAGCACCAGCGAAGCTGCTAAGGCTCTGCCCCAACGTGGTCGGCGTGGTACCGCGACTGTCAGTTGGGCTGCTGCCTGGGTCTGGCCAAGGTCGCCCCACAAGGCTTCTGCCTCGTGGGCCGCAGCGGCGTGTGCCGCGCTCAACTGCCGCCAGCGTTGATAACGCGCACGGTCGGCGTCGCTGGCGGTGCCGGAATGCAGCAGCACCTGCCAGTCGAGGGCATCATCGGACAAATCGCTGATCGGCTGCGGAGCAGGCATGGCAAGGGCGTCAATCATGGTTGTGTTTGAGCCAGTCACGGCAATGACGCAGGGCCTGGCCGATGTATTTTGCCACCATGCTCTCGGAAACGCCCAACTGTTGTGCAATCTGCGCTTGGGTCAGGCCCTCGACACGGTTAAGCAACAGCGCCTGACGAGCGTTGGGAGACAGCTGCAGCAACGCCTCATCCAACTGCGCCAGCCGCTCGCGGGCCAACAAGGCAGCCTCCGGCACAGGTGCCGGGCACACCACCTCACCAGCTGTGGCCGTGTAATCGAGGTTACCAGCCATGCGCTGCTCGCGGCGCAAGGTATCAATAGCCAGGTTGCCGGCCACGCGGAAAATGAAGCTGCGTGCGTGCAGCACTGACAAGTCCTGCTGCTCGATCTTCACCAACTTGAGGTAGGTTTCCTGCGCCACGTCGGCAGCACGCTGACGGTCGCTCATGCGCCGGGTCAGAAACTGCAGCAGGTCATCGTAATGTTCCTGGAAACTGGCCAGCAGCCCGGACACGGGAGGCGTCAACATGAAGAAACTCGAACAGCCTTGGCAGCAGGTGGTAGACGTTAATGAGAAACAGTATCGTTCAAAACGCTAACGTCTTTCAACAAGGCTCTTTGTTGAGATTCGAAGTTACTTGGCGGCTGCCATCAGTTTGTTGACCTCGCTGCGCACCATATTGGAAAACTCGGGCGGCGACATGCCGTCCAACTCCGCGCGCACCCACTCGGCCCACTTGCCTTTGCGCCGGGGTTTTTCGGCGATCAACCGGGCAGCTTCGCCCTTGGCCTTGCCGAGGTTGGTCTGCCAGAGCTCGAACAGACGTGCTTTCTCGTCCTCGATCTGCGCCCGTTCGGCGAAGCTCTTGTTGGCCAGATTGAAACTCATGAGGGGTGTCCTGCCACTTGAAAAATAGGCGCTATCTTACACTGTAGCCCGAAGGGTCCGGCAAACCGCTGCAACTTTCCGCGCCCACCGGTATCCACTGTTCAACGCCTATCAATCGATGAGGAACTGCCCATGGCCAGGAAAACCACCGTGCAAGCCGATGCCGAGCAAATCAAGGATCAGGCATTCAGCGAATTACAGGCCTTGATTGATGAATCGGAAAAACTGCTGCGTGACAGCGCCACCCTGGTGGGCGAAGAAGCCGAAACCCTACGGGCTCAGGTTGGGCTCAAGCTCAAGCAGGCCGGTGAAGCGGTGAGTAATGTGCGCAGCAAGGCCCAGCCAATGGTTGATGCTACTCATGACTACATCGGTGGTCACCCGTGGCAAACGGTGGCCATTTCGGCCGGGTTTGGCCTGGTGGTGGGGTTGCTGCTCGGACGCCGCTCTTAACACCATCCTGTAGGAGCGGGCTTGCCCCACGATGCGATGTGGCTGACAGATCGCTATCGCGGGGCAAGCCCGCTCCTACAAGTTCAAGGGCTGAACCACGCCGCAGGCAATGGCCATGCCCACCAGAGCAGGCAGGTGCGCAGCTTCCATGCGTTTCATCACCCGCGCCCGATACAAATCCACGGTTTTCACACTGACTTCAAGCTGCTCGGCAATCTCCCGGTTGCTGAAGCCCTGCACCAGCGGTACGAACACATCCCGTTCACGCGGCGTCAGGCTGTCGATCCGCGCCTGCACGGTTGCCCGTGGGCCGCTGCCCGCCAGGTTTTGCTGTGAGCGTTCGAGCGCCGCCTGCACCGCATCCAGCAACAGTTGGTCGTTGTAGGGTTTTTCGATGAAGTCGCAAGCGCCAGCCTTGAACGCGCGCACCACAATTGGCACGTCAGCATGCCCACTGAGGAAGATCACCGGCAAGTCGATACCACGTCCGCGCAAGGCCTCCTGCACACTCAGCCCGCCCATCCCGGGCATGCGCACATCCAGCAGCACGCAGGCTGGCAGGTGCGCATCACACGCCGCGAGAAATGCCTGACCGCTGGTAAAGGCCAGCGCCTCGATCCCCACCGACTCCAACAACCAGACCGTGGAATCGAGCATGCCCTGGTCATCATCGACCACATAGACTTTTGGTTGCTGCATCACTTTTCCTCTGTTGCGGCGCTTGCCACTGGCGCCAGCCGACAACACAAAATCAACCCGCCCTGCGCCCCCGGCATCGCCTGCAAGGTGCCGCCAAAGCCCTCGATGATACTGCGGCTCATGCTCAAGCCAAGCCCCAGACCTTCCGGTTTGCTGGTGTTGAACGGGGTGAAAATACCATCAAGACGCTCAGGTGCTACGCCCGGGCCCTGGTCGCTGACCTGAATCTGTACCTGCCCGGCAAACCATTCAGCGCTGAGCACAATACGCGACGGTTGACCGCGATGCTGCTCACGATTGGCGTCGATGGCATTGCGCAGCAGGTTGAGCAGAACCTGTTCGAGCAGCACCCGATCGGCATACACCGTCGGCAACGGGTCAGCGATTTGCAGCGCGATCTGCACATGGTCACGCGCCGCCTCCCAGTCGCACAGACGCACGGCCTCCAGGGCTACATCGGCAATGGCCAATGCCTGCAGGCGTCTGGGCTCTTTGCGCAGAAACGCACGCAGGCGCTTGATCACTGCTGCGGCGTGCGTGGCCTGCTCGCTGATGCGTTGCAAACCTTGGGCGACCCGCGCAGCCGCCTGCGGATCGCGATCCAGGGCCTGCAGGTAACGTTGGCTGGCCCCGGCATAATTGACCACGGCCGCCAGCGGCTGATTGATTTCATGGGCAATGCCCGACGCCAGTTCACCCAGCGTAATCAGCCGTGCGCTGTGGGCCAGTTCGTCCTGATGACGGCGCTGCTGGCCTTCGCGCAGTTCGCGCTCGGTCATGTCCCGCGCCACCAGCGAGTAATAACGCTCAGCGCCGCTGCCCCGGTGGGCCAGCAACACCAACGACACCGGAAACGCTGTACTGCCCTGCCATGGGATAAGCCGCGTCTCAGCCTGCCACACGCCGGTTCGTTCGGCGCACTGCCAGCCCTCGCGGTCTAGGCGTTGCAGCAGGGCCGGGTCAAGCAAGGCCTGCAAGCCGGGCAACTGCTCAACGTCTTGTAGCGCTAACGCCTTGCGCGCCGAGCGGTTGAGGTAACTCAAATGACCGTCGCGGTCGGTAAACAGCACAAGGTCGGTGTTGGCCTCGACCACTTCGGCTAGGCGTCGGCGGTTCTCCTGGGCCTCAACGCGCGCGGTGATGTCCCGTGACACGCTGACGATCTCGACCACCACCCCGGTATAGGTTTCGCGAATGGCCCGGCTGGCAATCTCGAACCATAAGTAACGGCCATCGTGATGCCGCACCCGGCAGGTCATGGTCTGGTAGCCGTCCTGCTCCAGTGCTTGAGCGGCCTGTTGCAACGACTGCTGGCGATCCTGAGGGTGAAACAGTGATTGCACCGCTACACCACGCAACTGCTCCGGCCAGTAACCCAGCAGCCGGAAGGACGCTGGCGAGGCATCGAGGAAACAGCCGTCGGGGCTGTGCCGGGAAATCAGATCAGTAGTGTTTTCGGTGATCAAACGGTACAGGCGCCGGGCCTGGCTGGCTTCGCGTTCAGCCTGGCGCTCGGCGGTGGCGTCACGGCAGCGCAGCAAAACCCGATCTGTGCTGACGGGAATGAACGTCCAGAGCAGGATCCGCTCGGCAACCAGTGCTTCAACATCGCAGATGGCACGAACCTGCCGCAGGCAGGCATTCACCAGCGCCTGATAGTTGCTGGGCAACCAGTAATCGACCGTGCGTTGTGGCCAGGGGCCGAGCATGGCCTGCAAAGCGGGATTGACTTCCAGCACAGCGGCGCAGGCGTCCAGCATAAGGCTGGGCTGCGGGTCACTGGCGAGCAATGGCGTCATGGCGGCATTCCCTGGATAGCCTCAAAGGCGCATATGGTACTTCTACTATATTGCTATAGTCTATCTTCCAAGTACCATAGGGACTCACGTAAAAATGTGACACCAGAAGGGCCAGCCCTTCACGACACCTGATCAGAGCTAACAATCAGCCACCGGGGGTTGCAGTACGCCATACAGGCACCCCCTGCACAGGAACACTTCATGTCGATTTTCTCCCAGGGCCTGGCGCCCGCCCCTGTCAATCACCAAGCCCTTAGCCCTCTGAGCTTTATCGAACGCACGGCTGCCGTCTACGGCCAATACCCGGCGGTGATCCACGGCGCTATCCGGCGCAACTGGCAACAAACCTATGAACGTTCCCGCCGCCTGGCCAGCGCCCTGGCCGGACGCGGTATCGGCCAGGGTGACACGGTGGCGGTAATGCTGCCGAACATCCCGGCCATGCTGGAAGCGCATTTTGGCGTTCCGATGATCGGTGCCGTGCTCAATGCCTTGAACGTACGCCTGGACGCTGAAGCCATTGCGTTCATGCTTGAACACGGCGAAGCCAAGGTACTGATCACCGACCGCGAATTCCACAAGGTCATCGCTGCGGCGTTGGCACTGATGGAACACCCGCCGCTGGTGGTTGATGTGGACGACCCGGAATACGGCGAAGGCCAGGCGGTCAGTGAGCTGGATTACGAAGCCTTCCTTGCCGAGGGCGACCCCGAATTCGCCTGGCAGTGGCCCGAAGACGAGTGGCAGGCCATCTCCCTGAACTACACTTCCGGCACCACCGGCAATCCCAAAGGGGTGGTTTACCACCACCGCGGCGCCTACCTCAACGCGCTGGGCAACCAGATGACCTGGGCCATGGGTAACCACCCGGTGTACCTGTGGACCCTGCCGATGTTCCACTGCAACGGCTGGTGCTACCCCTGGACCGTTACCGCCCTGGCCGGTACCCATGTGTTCCTGCGACGTGTCGATCCACAGCGGATCCTGACCCTGATCCGCGAGCATCAGGTTACCCACTTGTGCGGCGCACCCATCGTGCTCAACGCCCTGATCAATATGCCCGACTCTGCCAAAGCCGCTATCGACCACCCGGTGAACGCCATGGTGGCGGGTGCCGCACCACCGGCTAAAGTCATTGGCGCGGTCGAAGAAATGGGCATCAAAGTCACCCACGTCTACGGCCTGACCGAAGTTTATGGCCCGGTGACCGTGTGCGCCTGGCACGCCGAATGGGACGAGCAACCGCTGGCCGAGCGCGCCCGGATCAAATCCCGCCAAGGCGTGCGCTACCCGACCCTTGAAGGCCTGATGGTCGCCGACCCGAAAACCATGGAACCGGTGCAACGTGACGGCAACACCTTGGGCGAGATTTTCATGCGCGGCAACACGGTCATGAAGGGCTACCTGAAAAACCCCGAAGCTACAGCACAAGCCTTCCGCGGCGGTTGGTTCCACACCGGCGACCTGGCGGTCTGGCATGCCGACGGCTATGTCGAGATCAAGGACCGGCTCAAAGACATCATCATCTCCGGCGGCGAGAACATCTCGACCATCGAGGTCGAAGACACTTTGTACAAACACCCGGCCGTACTGGAAGCCGCAGTGGTCGCCCGCCCGGACGAAAAATGGGGCGAGACGCCCTGCGCCTACATCACCCTCAAAGCAGGCTGCGAGCAGACACTTGAGGCCGACATCATCAGCTTCTGCCGCGAGCACCTGGCTGGCTTCAAACTGCCCAAGACCGTAGTGTTCCGCGAACTGCCGAAAACCTCTACCGGCAAGATCCAGAAGTACCTGTTGCGCGACTGGGCCAAGGCGCTCTGACCCCTTTTTAAAGCGAGACTCTGTATGCCCGAATTCAATGCTCCGTTGCGCGACATGCGCTTTGTCCTACACGAAGTGTTCCAAGGCCCTGCCCTGTGGGCCCGCCTGCCTGCCCTGGCCGAACGGGTAGACGCCGACACCGCCGATGCCATTCTTGAAGAAGCGGCGAAAATTACCGGCCAGTTGATTGCCCCTCTCAACCGTAGCGGCGATGAACAAGGCGTAACCTTCGACAATGGCCAGGTGCGTACCCCTGACGGCTTTGCCCAAGCTTGGCAGACCTACCGTGAAGGCGGCTGGGTCGGCTTGGCTGGCAACCCCGAACTGGGTGGCCTGGGCATGCCGAAAATGCTCGCCGTGCAGTTCGAAGAAATGCTCTATGCCGCCAACTGCAGCTTCAGCCTCTACTCGGCGCTAAGCGCCGGTTGCTGCCTGGCGTTGGACGCCCACGCCAGCGAAGAACTGAAGGCCACCTACCTGCCACCGCTGTACAGCGGCCAGTGGGCGGGCACCATGTGCCTGACCGAACCGCACGCCGGTACCGACCTGGGGATCATCCGCACCAAGGCCGAACCCAACGCTGATGGCAGCTACCGTATCAGCGGCACGAAAATCTTCATCACCGGTGGTGAGCAGGACCTGACCGACAACATCATCCACCTGGTGCTGGCCAAACTGCCGGATGCTCCGGCAGGGCCCAAAGGCATCTCGTTGTTTCTGGTGCCCAAGTTTCTGGTTAACACCGACGGCAGCCTCGGCGCCCGCAACCCGGCGCATTGCGGCTCGCTCGAACACAAGATGGGCATCAAGGCTTCAGCCACCTGTGTGATGAACTTCGACGGTGCCACCGGTTACTTGATTGGCGAAGCCAACCGCGGGCTGGCAGCGATGTTCACGATGATGAACTACGAGCGCCTGTCGATTGGCATTCAAGGGATTGGCTGCGCTGAGGCCTCGTATCAAAACGCTGCACGCTACGCTCAGGACCGCCTGCAAAGCCGTGCGGCTACTGGCGCACAGGCGCGTGAGAAGATTGCCGACCCGATCATTGTTCACCCCGATGTGCGACGCATGCTGCTGACGATGCGGGCCTTGAACGAAGGTGGGCGGGCCTTTGCCACCTACGTCGGGCAACAGTTGGACATCGCCAAGTACGCAGAACACGCCGAAGAACGAGAACTGGCTCAACGCCAGGTGGCACTGCTGACACCGGTGGCCAAGGCATTTTTCACCGACACCGGCCTGGAAAGCTGCGTGCTCGGCCAGCAGGTATTCGGTGGTCACGGCTATATCCGCGAATGGGGCCAGGAACAATTGGTGCGTGATGTACGCATCGCACAAATCTACGAAGGCACCAACGGCATCCAGGCCCTCGACCTGTTGGGTCGTAAGGTCGTGGCGGACGGTGGCAGGGCCCTGGCTGAATTCACCGGGCAGATTCGTCAGTTCTGTGAAGGCGACACGCCGTATCGCGAGGCGCTGCTCAAGGCAATCGCTGACCTGGAAAGCATCAGCCAATGGCTGCGTGATCAAGCCGACAGCGATGCCAATGCGGTAGGCGCGGCCTCGGTCGAATACCTGCAGCTATTCGGTTATGCCGCCTACGCCTACATGTGGGCACGGATGGACAGCGTGGCGGCGTCGAAGCTGGCAGACGACCCGGCGTTCTACGGGGCAAAACGTGCCACCGCTGCCTTCTTCTTTGCCCGCCTGCTGCCTCGCAGCCTGTCGCTGCACGCCAGCATTCGTGCAGGTAGCACCTCACTGTTCGGCCTGGCTGCCGAGCAGTTCTGAAGCCGCTTAATGAGCGGCGGTCGATCACGGCTGCGCGGCTTACCCCGTCATGTGGCGGGGTAACGCTGCGAACTCGGTGAATTTGTAAGACTTTTGGTAGCAAAAAACTCTACAAATGATAGTCATTCGCCATTATCTCGGGTTCTCCCCGCCTACCCTGCAGAGGTAGAATAGGCAAAACCGGGAGCCTAGATGAACCACACCAGCCACAGCGCCGACGAATACGATGCCATTACCGATGCCGCTGCGCAGTGGTGCATGCGCTTGCACGCCGAAGACTGCACGCCCGCCGAACGTCAGGCATTTGAACAGTGGCTGGCCGCTGATCCACTGCATGCCCAGGAATACGAGGCCATGCAGGACATCTGGCAAACGGCCGATCATCTGCCTCGCAGCGCCACACCTGGCAAGGTCATCACCCTCCCCCTGCGCCGCCGAAGCGCATGGCGTCACTATGCCTCGGCGGCGGCAATTGCCTTAGTGGCCTTACCGGCAGGTGCCTGGATCGGTTGGGAACAAGGCTGGCTGCCCAACAGTTACCAACACCTGGAAAGTGGCGACACCATCAGCCATGTGCTCCTGCGCGACGGCAGCCAGGTTGAACTGAACCTGGGCACCGAGTTGCGCTTTACCAACTACAAGGACGTACGCAAGGTCACGCTGGTCAAGGGTGAAGCCTTTTTCAAGGTTAAACACGACAGCCAGCACCCGTTCATCGTCCACGCCGCGCAGGGTCAAACCCGTGTGACGGGTACCCAGTTCAATGTGTGGAAGTATGAAGATCAGGTCAAAGTGACCCTGGTCGAAGGCTCGGTATTGGTCAGCAGCGAAGCCCGCGATGCCGATGGCGGCTACCGCCTGGGCCCTGGCATGCAAGCCAGCTATCAGGCTGGTGACTTTGAGCCACGCCTGAGCCAGACCTACGCCCACGACACCAGCCTGGCGTGGCGCAATGGCAAGTTGGTGCTCGATAACCTGAGCCTTGCCCAGGCGCTGCCGCAGATCAACCGCTATCTGGACGCGCCATTACTGCTGGCAGACGAAAGTACCGGCAACATTCGTATCAGTGGCGTCTACGACACCCACCAGATCAAGCGTCTGGTCAGCAATCTGCCCAAGGTGTTGCCGGTTTACCTGACCCGCAACAAAGACGGCAGCATGCTCCTCAACCATATCGCACCACCGCCCGCACGGGGCTGAGCCTTGTGCTCAACCCCGCAACTTGCTCACTACAGCATCATTGCCGCCAGCCAGCCGAAGGCCAGCAACGGCAAGTTGTAGTGAATGAAGGTCGGCACCACGGTGTCCCAGATGTGGTGATGCTGGCCATCCACGTTCAAGCCCGAGGTCGGGCCCAGGGTGGAATCCGAAGCTGGTGAACCAGCATCACCCAAGGCACCGGCGGTGCCCACGATGCAGACGGTGGCGACCGGGTCGAAACCTAGCTGAACGCACAGCGGTACGAAGATCGCGGCAAGAATCGGTACAGTGGAAAACGACGAGCCGATACCCATCGTCACCAGCAGCCCCACCAACAGCATCAGCAAGGCACCAATGCCCTTGCTGTGGTCGATCCACAGGGCAGAGGTTTCCACCAGGCTCTTGACCTCACCGGTCGCCTTCATGACCTCGGCAAAGCCGGAGGCGGCAATCATGATGAAGCCGATCATGGCCATCATCTTCATGCCTTCGGTAAACAGGTCATCGGTTTCTTTCCAGCGCACGATGCCGGACACCGAGAAAATCAGAAAGCCGGCCATCGCCCCGATGATCATCGAGTCCAGCCACAACTGAATGATGAACGCCGCCGCAATAGCCACACCGGCCACCAGCAAGGTCAGCGGGTTGTAGCGCACTGCCACCTGCTCGACCTGCTCGATTTTTTCCAGGTCGTAGACACGCTTTTTGCGGTAGCTGAAGAATACCGCCAGCAGGAGCCCAAACAGCATGCCAGCCGCCGGAATGGCCATGGCGTGGGTCACATTGACACCACTGACATCCACCCCGCTACGGCTGACGTTGGCCAGCAGGATTTCGTTGAGGAAGATGTTGCCGAAACCGACCGGCAGGAACATATACGGTGTGATCAAACCGAAGGTCATCACACACGCCACCAAGCGCCGGTCGATCTGCAGCTTGGTCAGCACGTAGAGCAGTGGCGGCACCAGCAACGGAATAAAGGCAATGTGGATCGGCAGAATGTTCTGCGAGGAAATAGCCACCACCAGCAGCAAGCCGATCAGCAGCCATTTGACCTTGCCGCCATTGGCATGCCCTTGCTGGCCCACCATCGCCAGGATACGGTCCGCCAGGGCATGGGCCATGCCGGACTTGGCAATCGCCACAGCAAATGCACCGAGCAAGGCATATGACAAGGCAACCGTAGCCCCACCGCCCAAGCCACCGTTGAAGGCCTTGAGCGTGCCTTCAATTCCCAGGCCACCCACCAGCCCGCCCGCCAGCGCGCCGACGATCAGGGCAATCACCACATGCACGCGGGACAAACTCAATATCAGCATGATGCCGACCGCGGCAATTACTGCATTCATTCCTGTGACCTCTAGAAACCAGACAAAAAGCGACCGAGCCGGCGACGAACTACTTAGAAGCAGCGGCCGAACGATAGGTATTGTTATGGAGGGCGCACACTCTGAAGCAGCCCCCTTCGCTTGTCAAAGCGCATTACTCAACAAGCGTCGTAGGAATGAACGAAAACGGCGCATTTAAATTGATCGTTTGAATCAAGAACGCGGCAAAACCGCCGATAACGTCGGCAGCCTCAATCTTTTTCAGATCAAAGGACTTCACCATGTCATTCAGACAGCTTTCCATTCAGTGGAAAATCACCCTGCTGGCCGGTTTGTGCCTGGCCAGCATCGTTACCCTGCTGGTGGGCCTTTCGCTGTACCGCATGGAACACAGCTCGGAACTGGTTAAAACCAGTAGCATGCAGATGCTCACTGAAGCAGCCCAAGGGCGCATCGAATCCCAGGGTGAAGTTCAGGCCTTGAACATTCGTCGCCAGTTCATGGATGCCTACCAGTACGGTGCGGGCTTCTCCCGTCAGGTACTGTTCCTGCGTGAGCAGGCGGAAAAGCGCTTTCTCGATGCCTTCGACCTGCGCGAAGATCTGACTCGCCAGGTACGTGCCGCCCTGCAAGCCAACCCCGAGTTGCTTGGCCTGTCGCTGGTGTTCGAGCCCAATGCGCTGGACAACAAAGACGAGTTGTTTGTGAACCAGGAGGCGCTGGGCAGCAACGAAACAGGCCGCTTTGCCCTGTACTGGTCGCAGCCTACCCCAGGCCAGCTGACCTCCATGGCCCTGCCGGAAAAAGACATGGCCGACACCAGCATCGGCCCGAGTGGCGAGCCGGTCAACACCTGGTCGGTGTGCCCGCGCACCACTGGCAAAACCTGCGTCATCGAGCCCTACTTCTATGAGATCAATGGCCAACAAGTGCTGATGACCAGCATCGTGTTTCCGCTGATGGCCGCCGGCAAAGTGATCGCGACCCTGTCGATCGACATCAACCTGAACAGCCTGCAGGCCATGAGTCAGCAGGCCAGCCGCAACCTCTACCAGGGCCAGACTCAAGTCAGCATCCTCAGCCCCGTCGGCCTGTTGGCCGGCTATAGCCCAGATGCCGGCAAACTCGCGCAGCGCTTTGACCAGGTCGACAGCGAGAAAGGTGCCGAGCTGATTCGACTGCTGTCAGACAGCACACCTCTGCACAGCATTCATCACAAGCAGCGCTTGAAGGTGCTGGCTTCGTTCGCGCCAATCCCCGGCGGCAAGTCGTGGGGGGTGTTGCTCGATGTACCGGAAAGCGCCCTGACTGCCCCGGCCGAAACCCTCAAGCAGGAACTCGACCGCAGCAATACCAGCGGCACTTTGGTTGAGCTGGTACTGGGCGCCGTAGCGGCCATCGTCGGCTTGCTGCTGATCTGGCTGATGGCGCGCAGCGTGACCCGGCCGATTCTCGGTGTCGCCGCCATGCTCAAAGACATCGCCAGCGGCGAAGGCGACCTGACCCGCCGCCTGCACTACGACAAACGTGACGAGCTGGGCGAGCTGGCCGGTTGGTTCAACCGCTTCCTCGATAAGCTGCAGCCAACCATTGCCGAGGTCAAACGCTCGGTGCAGGCCGCGCGCGACACGGCCGACCAGTCTTCGGCCATCGCCAGCCAGACCAGTGCCGGTATGGAACAGCAATACCGTCAGGTCGATCAGGTGGCCACGGCCTCCCATGAAATGAGCGCCACCGCCCAGGATGTTGCCCGTAGCGCCGCACAAGCCGCCCAGGCCGCGCGTGAGGCCGATCAGGCGACCCGTCAGGGGCTGGCCGTCATCGACCGTACTACCACCAGCATCGACACCCTGGCGGCGGACATGAGCACCGCGATGACCCAGGTCGAAGGCCTGGCTGAAAACAGCGAGAAAATCGGTTCGGTACTGGAAGTCATTCGCTCCATCGCCGAACAGACCAACCTGCTGGCGCTCAACGCAGCCATCGAAGCGGCCCGCGCGGGTGAAGCCGGTCGTGGCTTCGCAGTGGTTGCCGATGAAGTACGCAACCTGGCCCGCCGCACTCAGGAGTCGGTGGAAGAAACCCGTCAGGTCATCGAGGAGCTGCAAGCGGGCACCCGCGAAGTGGTCGGTGCCATGGACAGCAGCCACCGCCAGGCTCAAGGCAGCGTCGAGCAAGTCGGCCAGGCGGTCACCGCCCTGCAGCAGATCGGCGATGCGGTGACGGTGATCAGCGACATGAACCTGCAGATCGCCAGCGCCGCCGAAGAACAAAGCGCGGTCGCCGAAGAGATCAACAACAACGTCGCGACCATCCGTGACGTGACCGAGTCGCTTTCGGGCCAGGCCAATGAATCGGCCCGTGTCAGCCAGTCGCTCAACAGCCTGGCCAACCAGCAGCAAAGCCTGATGGATCAGTTCCGCGTCTGAGACAAACCCTCCTGCTTATCTCTGGGCGCGTGGCACCTGCTACCGCCCAGAACGCCCCCTTCCCCTCGTCGTCTACACTTGCCCCAACCTGTAGACCCGCCAACGACGAGGCTCCGATGAAGAACATCCCGACGCTGCTGGCTGGCCTGCTGCTGGCCCTGAGTCTGGCTGGCAACAGCAACGCCGCAGTGGCCGCTGAGCGGGCGCCCATTCACTTTGGCGACATCACTTGGGAAAGCGGGGCGCTGACCACTGAGATCCTGCGCCTGATCGTTGAAAAGGGTTACGGCTACCCCACCGACACCCTCCCTGGCAGCACCGTGAGCATGGAAGTGGCGCTAGCACGCAACGACATCCAGGTGATCGCCGAAGAATGGGCCGGTCGTAGCCCGGCCTGGGTCAAGGCCGAGCAGGCCGGTCAAGTGTTTGCCGTTGGCGACACGGTCAAACACGCCGATGAAGGCTGGTATGTCCCTGCCTACGTGATCAAGGGTGACCCGGCTCGCGATATCAAGCCATTGGCGCCCGAGCTGCGCACGGTAAGCGATCTGAAACAATACAAAGCGGTGTTCGCCGATCCGGAAAGCCCCGACAAGGGCCGTTTCCTCAACAGCCCCAGCGGCTGGACTTCTGAAACGGTCAACAGCCAGAAGCTCAAGGCCTATGGTCTGGAGCAGGACTACGTCAATTTCCGCAGTGGCTCCGGCGCTGCCCTGGACGCCGAAATCACCTCAGCGATCCGCCGCGGTAAACCGGTGGTGTTCTACTACTGGTCCCCCACCCCGTTGATGGGCCGCTTTGCGTTGGTGCGCCTGCAAGAGCCAGCCTTCAATGAAGCAGCCTGGAAGACCCTGACCGATGCCAACAACCCTAATCCGCAAGGCACCCGCTCACTGCCCGCCAAGCTCTCCATCGGTATCTCTGCCCCTTTTCGCCAGGAGTACCCGGAACTGGTCGACGTGTTCAGCCGTGTCGATCTACCGATCGAGACCTTGAACAAGGCCCTGGCGCACATGAGCGAAAGCCGCGAGCCCGCCAAGGCTGCCGCGCAACGCTTCATGCGCGATCACCCGGATATCTGGAAGGCCTGGCTGCCCACTGAAGTCGCCGAGCGCGTCGAGGCTGGCCTGTGAGCGAAGGCTTCCCGCCAGCCCTGCACTTCTCCTTCGCGGATGCGGTCAATCGCTTTGTCGACTGGTTGGTACTGGCTTACGGCGACCAATTGCGCGGTGTTTCTGATGGCCTGCTGCAACTGCTGGTCGGCCTGGAAAATCTGCTGCGGGCGACGCCTTGGTGGCTACTGCTGCTGATCGTCGCGCTACTCACCTGGCATGCCAGCCGCAGCCTCCTGCGTGCGCTGGTGCTGACCGGCCTGCTGTTTCTGATTGGCGTGATGGGCCTGTGGGACAAACTCCTGCAAACCTGTGCCCTGGTGCTGGTGAGCACCGGGCTGTGCATCCTGATCGGTGTGCCCTTCGGCGTATTGCTGGCCAGCCGTCCACGGGTACGGCAGTTGATGATGCCGGTGCTCGACGTCATGCAGACCCTGCCCAGCTTCGTCTACCTGATCCCGGTGCTGATGCTGTTTGGCCTGGGTAAAGTCCCGGCAATTTTCGCCACCTTGATCTACGCCCTGCCGCCACTGATCCGCCTGACCGAACTGGGCTTGTCGCAGATCGACCCATCGTTGACCCAGGCCGCCCAAGGGCTGGGTGCCGGGCGCTGGCAACGGCTGCGTCGAGTGATGCTGCCACTGGCGATGCCGAGCATCATGGCCGGGCTCAACCAGTCGGTGATGATGGCCTTGTCGATGGTAGTGGTCGCTTCAATGATTGGCGCCCGGGGCCTGGGCGAAGATGTACTGGCAGGCATTCAGACCCTCAACGTTGGCAAGGGCGTTGAAGCCGGCCTGGCAATCGTCGCGCTGGCAATGGTCATTGACCGGATCACCCAGGCCTATGGCCAGCCGAAAGCGGGTGCTTTCAATCAACGTTGATCGACGCCATCATGGACGCCCTCACCTCGGCACAACCGGAGCCTGCGTTTGTCGCTCAAAGCCTTGCGCACCTTGGTCACCATCGCCCGTCACGGCACCTTCGCCCGTGCGGCAGATGTTCTGAGCCTGACACCGTCTGCAGTCAGTCTGCATATCCGCAGCCTTGAAGAAGAGCTGCAGGTCAGCCTGTTCGACCGCAGTCGGCGGCAAGTCTGCTTGACGCCCGCCGGGCACCTGGCAGTTGAGCGCGCCGAAGGCATTCTGGCCGCTTACGATGACATGGCCGACGCGCTGGTCAGCGGCCCGGGCCTGCGCGGCCGCCTGAAGATCGGAGCCATTCAGACTGCACTGGCCGGGCGCTTGCCTGCTGCCCTGGTACAGATCAAGGCTGAACACCCGCACCTGCACATCAGTGTGCTTTCGGGTATGTCTGCCGAGCTGGCCCGACGGGTCGAAGACGGTGAGCTGGATGCCGCGATCACCACCGAACCCGTGCCACCCTACCCGGCGAACCTGAGCTTTACCCCGCTCTATCAGAACCGCTTCTGGGCTGTGGCCGGCCCGGACTATGCCGGATTGAGCCTGCGCGAACTGCTCGCGAGCCAGCCGTTCCTGCGTTTTGACAAGCGCGCCTGGGCTGGGCGCATCATTGAACAGGAACTGCGCAAACAGCAGTTGGTGGTCAGCGAGCAGATGGAGCTGGACAGCCAGCAAGCGCTGACGCACATGGCCTCGATGGGCCTGGGTGTGGCCATCGTCCCTCTGGCGGATGAAGACCTACAGCGCTTGCCGGCGGTGACGCTGCTGCCGTTTGGCGAGCCCCAGCGCGTGCGTCATGTCGGCCTGCTTGAGCATGCCAACAGCCGCCGACGCCACCTGACCGCTGCACTGACAGCGGTACTGGGCGAACCATGAAGTTTTTCTCAACGGTTGATTGAGAATTCAGCGTTTTTTTCTTTCAGTGCCACAGGCTAGCCTGAGTCGACTCCTGCCAGGGAGCACCGTCTTACAAGGAAATCGCCTGATGCTGAACTTGATCCTCGCCACCATTGTGCCCATCGCCTTGTTAATTGCCTTGGGCCGCGGGCTTCGCCTGCTGGGTTTTCTTGGCGAAAGCTTCTGGCCTGCTGCCGAGCGCCTGAGTTACTTCGTGCTGTTGCCCGCGCTGTTCATGCATGGCCTGGCCACCGCAGACCTGACGGGTTTGCCGGTGTTCGACATGGTGGCCGTGCTGCTGCTCTCGACCTTGATCGGTGCCATCTTAATCGTGCTGTGCAAAGGTCTGGTCGCCAGCGACGATGCCAGCTTCACCTCGGTGTTCCAGGGCGGCATACGCTTCAACAACTACATTGGCGCAACATTGGCCGCCGGTATCTATGGCACTGGCGGCATCGCCCTGGCGGCAGTGGCCAATGCGGCCATCGTGCCGACGGTGAATGTGCTGTGTGTGCTGGTCTTCGCCCGCTACAGTGGCACGCGCAGCTCGGTTCGCGCGGTGATCAAGGCGATCTGCAGTAACCCGCTGATTGTCGGTTGCGCGCTCGGTATCGGTTTGCGCCTGAGCGGTATCGGCCTGCCTGCTGGCATCGAACCGACACTCAAGGCATTGGGTCAGGCTGCCTTGCCGTTGGGCCTGTTGTGCGTCGGCGCAGCATTGGGGAGCAGCGCTCAGGGGTTGAACCCGCGCCCGCTGTTGATGGCTTCGGCGTTCAAGTTTGTGGTGCTGCCACTGACCACCTTTGGTGTTTGCCGGGCACTTGGGCTCAGCGGCCAGGCCGCGATTATCGCGTTATTGTTTCAGGCATTGCCCACAGCCTCGTCATCTTATGTGATGGCCCGGCAAATGGGTGGCAATGCCCCGCTGATGGCCAACATCATTGCCTTGCAGACACTGCTGGCAGCACTGACGCTGCCAGCCATGCTGAGCCTGACTCTGGTCTGAACCTGGCGTGGGTTACTTGTCCGACTTGATGCTGGTCCAGACGCGGGTGCGCACACGCTCAAGCTTTTGCGGTAATGGCTGAACCACATACAGCCTTGCCAGCGCATCCTGAGTGGGGGTGAGGTTCGGGTTGCCGGTAATTTCTGGCTTGATCAGCGCCAACGAGTCTTTGTTGGCGTTGGGATAGCCGAGGAAATCACTGATCGGCGCGATGACTTTGGGCTCCATCAGGTTGTTGAGGAACTCGTGTGCTTCGGCGACGTTCTTCGCGCTCTTCGGAATCGCGAAGGTATCGAACCAGATCGGTGCCCCCTCTTTCGGCAAGCGCCAATCGACTACTACGCCGTTGCCTGCCTCTTTGGCGCGGTTACCGAACTGGTAAAAGCTCCCCGAGTAGCCGATGGCGACACAGATGTCGCCGTTGGCAATGTCAGTCATGTATTTGGCGGAGTTGAAATAGGTCACATACGGACGGACCTTGAGCATCAAGGCCTTGGCTTTTTCGTAGTCATCCGGGTTCTGGCTGTTAGGGTCGAGGCCGAGGTAATGCAAGGCCAGCGGCAGAATTTCCGATGGCGAATCGAGCATGGCCACGCCGCACGACTTGAGTTTCTCCATGTTCTCGGGCTTGAACACCAGATCCCAGCTGTCTACCGGTGCCTGTTCGCCCAACGCCGCCTTGACCTTAGCCGGGTTGAAGCCGATCAGCACAGTACCGTACATGTAGGGCACGCCGTACTGGTTGCCAGGGTCATTCTTGTCGAGCAGCTTAAGCAGTACCGGGTCTTGGTGGCTCCAGTTGGGCAGCTTGCTCTTGTCCAGCTTCTGGAAAACGCCCGCCTTGATCTGGGTGTCGAGGAACTGGTTCGAAGGCACGACCAGATCGTATCCCGAGTTGCCGGTAAGCAATTTAGCTTCCAGCGACTCGTTGGTGTCGAAGGTGTCCCAGGTCACCTTGATCCCGGATTGGGCCGCAAAGTCCTTGGGCACCGACGGCAGCATGTAGTCTGCCCAGTTGTACACCCTCAACTCCCGCACTTCAGCATGCACAGCGCCGGCCAACAACGTCAGTGCCCCAGCGCTGACAGCAAGCATACGTTTCAGTGTGACCATGGATAATTCCCCTGAGATTGGCCACCTGATTTTTGCTGAGGGTTTTGCCGGATTACAGTGTGAGGTTGGCCAAAAAGAGATCGTAATGGCCAATTTTCATTGACCAGGACTGCCCTGTTGGCAGCCCCGTCAGTGTGACCTGGGTAAACATCACGGGCCTGGCCGACGCGGTAACTCGATGCTGACCCGCAAACCGCCCAAAGGACTGTCCAGCAGCGACATCTGCCCACCCCAGACGTCGACGATGTCACGGACAATACCCAGCCCCAACCCATGGCCATCGACCTGTTCATCCAGGCGGGTGCCGCGCTCAAGGACCTGCTCACGCTCGGAAACAGGAATACCCGGACCATCGTCATCGACCATCAGTACATAATGCTCGGGCAACGCCTCAATACTCAGTTGAACGTCACTGTCTGCCCATTTGCAGGCGTTGTCCAACAGGTTACCGAGCAGTTCGAGCAAGTCTTCGCGGTCCCAGGGCAGCAGTAACCCCGAAGGCACATGCTGGCTTAACTGCAACCCGTCGCCGTGGATCATGCTCAAGGTAGACAGCAACCCCGGCAGTTCAGCATCACAGTCAAATTGTGCGCCTGGCAAGGCATCGCCTGCCAGCCGGGCGCGATTGAGCTCACGGCTCAGACGCTGCTGAATCTGTTGCAGTTGCTCACGCAGTTGCACGCGCACCTGCGGCACAGCTTTGAGCTGGTCACTGGACGCAAGGCTAAGCAGTACCGCCAAAGGTGTTTTCAGCGCATGCCCCAGATTACCCAAGGCGTTGCGCGAGCGACGCAGGCTGTCTTCGGTGTGGGCCAGCAAGTGGTTGATCTGGGCAACCAGCGGTTCGAGCTCACTCGGCACTTGGGTGTCGAGTTGCGAGCGCTTGCCTTGTTGCAACTGCGCGATCTGTTCACGAACGCGCTCAAGAGGTCGCAATGAACGCTTCACCGTAATGCGCTGCAGCACCAACACCAGTATCAACGCCAGCAGGCCCAGGCCCAGACCGATTTGCTGCATGCGCCGGAATTGATCGCGCACCGGGGTGTAATCCTGGGCAACACTGATGGCAATCGACTGCCCGAAACGCCGGTAATCGCTGCGCAACACCAACAGCTGCTGATTCTCTGGGCCAAGTTCCAGGTCGGTGTGCAAACCACTGGTGGCAGGTGCTGGCATGTCCAGGTCCCACAATGAGCGCGAGCGCCAACTGCCGCCATCGAAATCAATGCGGAAGTAATAACCGGAGAATGGCCGCTGGTAGGCCGACGAAATCCGTCGCTCATCCAGCTCAAGGCCCGACTGACCGCGCACCAGGGCAATCAACAGGTTCTCGCTTTCCTTGCGCAAACCAGTCTCCAGGTAGCGCTGCAGGCCCACCTCGAACAACCACAAACTCAACTGCGCCAGTGCTACACCCACCAGCACCAATACCGCTATCAGCCCAAGGCTCAAGCGCGCCTGAATCGACTTCACTCGGCGCTCCCAGCGTAGCGATAACCCTGACCGCGATGGGTCTCGATCACACTACGACCGAGCTTGCGGCGCAGGTGATTGACGTGCACCTCCAGCACGTTGGAGTCGCGCTCGGTTTCACCGTCATACAGGTGTTCGGCCAAATGACTCTTGGACAGAATCTGCTGTGGGTGCAGCATGAAGTAGCGCAGCAGGCGAAACTCTGCAGCCGTCAGTTGAATATCGACACCGTCACGGGTGACACATTGGCGCCCTTCATCCAAGTGCAAACCGGCAGCCTCCAGGGTCGGCTGGTTGGCCAGCCCGCGGGCCCGACGCAGCAATGCCTGAACCCGTAGCATCAGCTCTTCGGCGTGAAAGGGCTTGCTCAAGTAGTCATCGGCGCCGGCCTTCAGGCCTTCGATGCGTTCTGCCCAGGAACTGCGCGCGGTGAGAATCAGCACCGGTGTCGCCAGGCCAGACGCCCGCCACTGGGCCAACACTTCCAGCCCCGACAAGCCGGGTAAGCCCAGATCAAGAATGATCAGGTCGTAGGGCTCGCTGCTGCCCTGATACACCGCGTCGCGGCCATCGGCCAACCAGTCGACCGCATAGCCCTGGCGCTGCAAGCCTTGCGTCAGTTCGTCAGCCAACGGCACGTTATCTTCGACCAACAACAGGCGCATCAGTCATCTTCCTCATCTTTGAGCAACAGTCCATTGGATGCATCGAGCTTGATCTCGCGCACCACGCCTTCCGGGGTCAACAACTCGACTTCATACTCGTAGCGGCCATGCTTGTGCTCCAGCTCCGCCTCCAACAACCTCGCCCCGGGGTAGCGGCCCAGGGCGTCGTTGAGGAGTTTTTCCAGCGGTAAGATAACGCCCTGCTGCCGCAGCTGCAGGGCCTCATCCTGGTCCAGATCGCGGGCCGTTACCTGTGTGCAGAGTGCTAGCAGTACCAGCGACGTGCACACGGTTCGCAAAGAAACGCTCATCAGTTGTCCTGAGCGTCCTTCAGGACTTCACCGGTTTTAGCGTCCAGATCCACATCCCACTCAACGTTCTGAGCATCGCGCAGCTCGACTTTGTAAACATAACGGCCGTACACGTCTTCAAGCTCGGAGTCTTTGATGGTGGCACCTGGGTGCTTGGCCAATGCCTTAGCATTCAGGTCGTCCAGCGACATGATGGTCTTGGCTTGCACCAGTTTGACCACATCGCTGGTAGGAATATCTTTAGCCAATGCAACGTTGGCGCTCAGGGCAAGGGCAGCAGTGGCGAACAGGGCAGTCAGGGTTTTCATAGTGTCTCTCCATTGAGATGAAAATGTTTCTACGAGGCCTAGATTAACCAACCGAACTTAATTGAACCTGAAAACAATCGGCGACATGATAGCGCACCCCCCGCCCCACTTCCGCACGACTGTTCTTTATAATGGCCGGCCCCAGACAGCGAGGCCCGTATGAGCGCAATTCATATCAAGTCCCCGGCCCTGACCCTCAAAGCCGGCAGCCATGCCTTGCAGCGCATTCGCGAACGAGGTTTGCAAGCTGCCGATGTGGGTGTCATTCCAGGTGCAGCAGGTGGCCCGAAAGCCCTTGGCATACAAGGCCTTGACCTGGCGTTGTTTGGCAACTGGTTGCCAGCTGCTCCCCGTGAGCGGGCATTGATCGGTGCATCCATTGGCTCTTGGCGCTTTGCCAGCGCCTGCCTGCCGAACCCCGTCGAAGCACTGCAACGGCTCGCTCAGCTGTACACCGAGCAAGACTTTGCCAAAGGCGTAACTCAGGCCGAAGTCACCCGCAGTTGCCAGCACATGCTCGATGAGCTGCTGCAAGGGCGCGACGCACAGATCCTCGAAAGCCCCGACTACCGCCTTAATATCATGGTGGTTAAAAGCCATGGGCTGCTGGCACATGATCATCGCGCACGCTTGGGAGCTGGCCTGTCTTCCGTGATTGCCGACAACCTGATTAGCCGCGCACGGTTGGCCCGCCACTTCGAACGTATCGTTTTGCACGACGCCCGTAGTAACCCGCCGCTGCAACCACTGACAGATTTTCCTTCCCGCTTACTGCCATTGAATGTGGGTAATTTACGCCACGCCCTGCTGGCTTCGGGCTCCATCCCTATGGTGATGGAGGGCGTGCGCGATATTCCCGGTGTCGGCCAAGGCACCTATCGCGACGGCGGCCTGCTCGACTATCACCTGGACTTGCCCTACCAGGGCGACGACATCGTGCTTTATCCGCACTTCACCGACAAGGTCATCCCTGGCTGGTTCGACAAAGCCCTGCCGTGGCGCCGCGGTGATGCCCAACGCTTGCGAAATGTATTGCTGGTAGCACCCTCGAGCCAATACCTGGCTAGTCTGCCCTACGGCAAATTGCCAGACCGTAGCGACTTCAAACGCTTCATGGGAGACGCAGGCAGCCGTCAGCGTTACTGGCACAAGTCGATCGCTGAAAGCCAGCGTTTGGGTGACGAACTGCTTGAATTGGTAGAAACCGGCAAGCTACATCAGCAACTGCAACCGCTGTAACGAGCATGCTGATAAACTGCTCACCAGCATTGGCTTCAGAGTTGAGACATCGTGGAAATTTTCAAAGAGTTCACCTTCGAGTCGGCACACCGCTTGCCGCACGTTCCTGAAGGGCACAAGTGTGGTCGCTTACACGGGCACTCGTTCAAGGTTGCCCTGCACCTGACTGGCCCGCTGGACCCACACACCGGATGGATTCGTGACTTTGCCGAGATCAAGGCGATCTTCAAGCCGCTTTACGAGCAGTTGGACCACAACTATCTGAACGACATTCCTGGCCTGGAAAACCCAACCAGCGAAGTGATTGCCAAGTGGATCTGGGACCAGGTTAAACCCTTGCTGCCAGAGCTTTCCAAAGTGCGTATTCACGAGACTTGCACCAGTGGATGTGAGTATTACGGCGACTGAGCCGGCGCTGGATGTGCAAAGACCACCCCACGGGGTGGTTTTTTTATGCGCAGGCTTTTTGTGGGAGCGGCGGTGCGGCGACCCGACTTGCCCCGCGAAGCTATTTCACTGGCACACTGCTATCGCGGGGCAAGTCGGGTCGCCGCACCAGTGTTCAGTCAGCTTCATAGGCGGTGTGCCAGTGAAATAGCTTCGCGGGGCAAGCCCGCTCCTACCGTTTTTTGTTCGGCGGAAAAGACAAAACCCCTACCTGCATGTGCAGATAGGGGTTTCGGAATTTAATCTTGACGATGACCTACTCTCACATGGGGAAACCCCACACTACCATCGGCGATGCATCGTTTCACTGCTGAGTTCGGGATGGGATCAGGTGGTTCCAATGCTCTATGGTCGTCAAGAAATTCTGTTGCCAGAAGGTCTTGTTAGACACTCCAGCGAATCGGGTATGTGATGTTTGTGAGTTGCAAACTTTCGGTTCGTTTCGTCTTCACAACACCGCAATCTGGCTTTCGCTCAAATTGCTTGGGTGTTATATGGTCAAGCCTCACGGGCAATTAGTATTGGTTAGCTCAACGCCTCACAGCGCTTACACACCCAACCTATCAACGTCGTAGTCTTCGACGGCCCTTCAGGGAACTCAAGGTTCCAGTGAGATCTCA
>NZ_SMOK01000030.1 GCF_004353925.1 Pseudomonas sp. H9
CATGCCCGTCGGTGGGAGCGGGCTTGCCCCGCGATTGCGATTTCACTGACACACCGCAATCGCGGGGCAAGCCCGCTCCCACCAGAATCAGCAAGACTGCTGCTCACACAGATTAAAAACGCCGCTTTGGCTAAATCCTCGCAACGCTGAAGCGTTTTTCAAGCGATAACATCCGCTTGCTTGCGAGGGTTTCCCCAGATGTCAGCCGCTATCAGCGTTGTCGAAACGCTTTATCACTTCGAAGAGTCGCCCTTGCTGGCCCGCCAAACGCAGCAGGAATCCAATGCTCGCAGTTACCCACGGCGTATTCCGCTGGCCTTGAAAAAAGCCCGGGGCCTGTATGTTGAAGATGTCGAAGGACGTCAGTTCATTGACTGCCTGGCCGGCGCCGGGACGCTGGCCCTGGGGCACAACCATCCGGTGGTGATCGAGGCGATTCAGCAGGTTCTGGCTGACGAGTTGCCGCTGCACACCCTTGACCTCACCACACCAGTCAAAGACCAATTCGTCCAGGACCTGTTCGGCGTGTTGCCGCAAGCGCTGCGTAACGAGGCGCGGATTCAGTTCTGCGGCCCGACCGGCACCGATGCGGTGGAAGCCGCCTTGAAGCTGGTACGCACTGCCACCGGGCGCACGACGGTGCTGTCGTTTCAGGGGGCTTATCACGGCATGTCCCAAGGCGCGTTGAGCCTGATGGGCAGCCTGGGGCCGAAAAAACCGTTGGCCGGTCTGCTGAGCAATGGCGTGCAGTTTCTGCCGTATCCCTACGACTACCGTTGCCCGTTTGGCCTCGGTGGCGAGGCCGGGGTCAAGGTCAACCTGCATTACCTGGAAAACCTGCTGAAGGATCCTGAAGGTGGCGTGCAATTGCCCGCTGCAGTCATTGTTGAGGCGGTACAAGGCGAAGGCGGGGTGATTCCGGCTGATGTCGAGTGGCTGCGCGGTGTACGGCGGATTACCGAGCAGGCTGGCGTGGCGTTGATCGTCGATGAAATCCAGAGTGGTTTCGCCCGCACCGGCAAGATGTTTGCCTTCGAACACGCCGGTATCGTTCCGGATGTGGTGGTGATGTCCAAAGCCATTGGCGGCAGCCTGCCGCTTGCGGTGGTGGTGTATCGCCAGTGGCTGGACACCTGGCAGCCCGGTGCCCATGCCGGCACTTTCCGTGGCAACCAGATGGCCATGGCGGCAGGTTCGGCAGTCATCAAGTACATCAAGGAGCACAACCTGTGTGCCCACGCCCAGGCCATGGGCGAGCGTTTGTGCGGGCACCTGCAACGCCTGCAGCAAGACTTCCCGCAACTGGGTGACATTCGTGGCCGCGGCTTGATGCTCGGGGTCGAGTTGGTTGACCCCGCTGCAACCAAGGATGCCCAAGGTCACCCGGCCGCCTGCCCACGCCTGGCGCCGCTGGTACAGCGCGAGTGCCTCAAGCGCGGGTTGATTCTTGAGCTGGGTGGTCGTCACGGAGCCGTCGTGCGCTTTTTGCCGCCACTGGTGATCAGTGCCGAGCAAGTCGATGAAGTGGCTGCACGCTTCGGCCGTGCGCTGACCGCAGCGGTCGCCAGCCTCAACGCGCACAGGTAGGACAATGACGATTTCGCGGCGAGGATTCATGGCGGGGCTGGCAGTGGCAGGTGCAGCCGTGCCTGCAGTGTATTACGCGCACAAGGAACTGACCCACGACCCTGAAGACGACATCGTCACGCCGGGTGAGGCCAGTGTCGAACTGGCCGACATTGCTGGCCAGCAGTTGGCTGATCAGTTGCGCGGGGTGTGGGACTTGCGCTTGTTCGGCAGCCAGGCCGGCTTGGCGGGCTTGCCTGAGCACGGCTTGCAGTTGTACCTAGACGTCGCCACCAAGGGGCGTGGATTGCGCGGCTTTGTCGATGAGCAAAGCCGCCTGGAAGCGGCAGGGCCGGCGGCTTACCGTGTAGTAGGTGACCTGGTGGGTGCTTCCAGCGCGCAGATACGCTGGCGTTTGCTGAGCAGCCAGGGCGGCCCGGGGTATGAGTGCGTGGCCAGCCTCGATGAAGTCTGGGGTGATTTTTCCAATGCTGGCAGCGGGACTTTGAGCGGCCGCCTGCAACCGCTGGATCGCGCCATGGCCTTGCCGTTGCTGGACAGCCGTTTTGTTGCAGTCAAACGCCTGTTTCCGGAAGCGCGTCAGCGCTTGCCTTATACCCCGCAACTGCAGGCGTGGTTGATCAGTGCCGAGCATCGCTTGTTCCATCAGCTCTGGCATGCCACCCGCGACAAGTGGCATGACCTGACGGCTGAGAAACGCGATGCGCTGCGCGGGCTGGGCTGGCAACCCGGACCGCGCGACTTGGAGCGCGACGCCCGTGGCCCGCGCAAACATCGCAACGGTTCGGGTGTCGACTTTCTGTTCATGCACCGGCACATGCTTGGCACGGCGCGTTCCATGCAAGATCTGCCGTCGTGGCCGCATTTCCCTTTGCCCAGGCCCAGCGTCGAGCAGGACCGCCAGGGCTTTGCCCGCTACTTTGCCAACCATGACGGCTACTGCATCCCTCCCACGTGGACGGCGCCGGACGATGAGGCGTATGGCCAGTGGGTGTCGGCGATCAAGGCCGGTGAAACCTTCTGCAGTAACTTTCAGGTCTGGGAATCGCAGTACCAGGACCCGCTCTACCTCTCTAAGCTGAGCCTCGGCGCGTTCGGCTCGGAGCTTGAGATGAACCTGCATGACTGGTTGCACATGTGCTGGGCCTCGGTGCCGCGAGACCCGGTCAACGGTGCGCCAGTACCGTTTGCGCGTGATCCAGCGGATTTTGCATCGCGTTGGTTCGGGGCAGACAACGACTTTCTCGGTGATCCGTTCTCATCCCATGTCAGCCCGGTGTTCTGGGGCTTTCATGGCTGGATCGACGACCGCGTCGAAGACTGGTTCCGCGCCCATGAGCGGCATAACCCTGGGCAGGTGCGCAGACGTGAGGTCAATGGTGTGAAGTGGTTCGCGCCAGGGCGTTGGGTTGAGGTCGAAGACCCGTGGTTGGGCCCAGTGACCCATGGCTGCAGCACTGTGCCTGGCGCCTTGCCCGGCAAATCGGTGGAAATGGATGTGGAAACCATGAAACTGGCGTTGCGTATCACCTTCGGTGAAGACGACAAAATCGCCGACCTGGTGCGCCGGGTGCCGCAACGGCCGTGGTATGCGCGGCACTTGTCGCTGCGCGGAATCGTGTCCTGAACCGGTAGGAGCGGGCTTGCCCCGCGATTGCGGTCTTTCTGTCACACCGCAATCGCGGGGCAAGCCAGCTCCCACAGAGCGCCTTTATTTCGAGGCTTGCCAGCCGCCGCCAAGGGCTTTGTACAACGCCACGCTGCCTTGTAACCGCGCCAGGCGCAGTTGTGCTTGTTGGTCTTGGGCCTGGTACAGCGTGCGTTGCGTCTCCAGTACGGTCAGCAAGGTTTCGGCCCCGGCCTGATAGCGGCTTTGCGACAGGGCAAAGGCGGTTTGCGCGTAGTTGACTTCCTGGTCTTGCCAGCGACGTTGGTCATCCACACCGCTGATCGCATTCAGGGCTTTTTCCACATCGGCAAAACCGGACACGATGGTGCTGCGGTAGTTTTCCAGCAGTTCCTCCTGCTGCGCCTGGGCTTTGTCGCGTTCGGCGCGTAGGCGGCCGTTGTTGAAGATCGGTGCCGCCAGGCCCGCGCTCAGGGTGTAGTAAGGGCTGCGCAGGATCTGCGCGAAGGTATCGGCGCCTGAGCCCAAGTCGGCCCCTAGCGTCAAGCTGGGCAGCATCGCTGCGCGCGCCACCTGGACATTGGCCTGGGCGGCAGCCAGGCGTGCTTCAGCTGCGGCTATGTCAGGGCGGCGGCTGAGCAACTGGCTTGGCACGCCACTGCCAATCGCGGGCCAACGCACGCCGTTAAGTGATTCCTGCAACGGTGGCAATTGCTGCACGGGCTGACCCAGCAGGGTCGCCAGGGTAATGCGGGCTTCTTGCAGCTGTTGCTCGAACAGGGGGATCTGGCGGGCTTGCCCTGCGACTAGGCTCTGTTGCTGGGCAAGTTCCAATGCGGTGGCCGAGCCCGCGTCATAACGGGTTTGCACCAAGCGCAAGACGTCTTCAGCGTTGGTCAGGTTGAGCCGGGCAATGCGCGCCTGTTCGGCGAGCGCCAGGCTTTGCAGGTAGCTGTTGGCGACGCCGCTGAGCAGAGTCAGTTCTACGGTCTGGCGGTCGTAATGGCTGGCGTCCAGCGCAAACCGGGCGCTGTCACGGGCGGCAGCATTGCCACCCCAGAAATCGATCTCGTAACTGGCACTCAGCGTCGCGTTGAATGAAGTACTGGTACGTTCACTGTTACTGGCATCAAGCTGGTCAAAGCCATCACCGCGTAGCAGGCGCTGGCGGCTGCCATCCAGGCCGAATTTCACTTCCGGCAGTAACGGCGCGCCAGCGATCACCGCCGAGGCCTGGGCCTGGCGGATCCTGGCGGTGGCGGCGGCAAGGTCGAAGCTGTTGGCTTGCGCCTGCGCGATCAACTGATTGAGCGGGGCGCTGGCGAACTGTAGCCACCAGTCCTGTTGCGCCGGAGGCTGTTCAGGGTTGCTGTGACCTTGCCACGCGTTGGGTGCTTGCAGGCCACTGTCCGCTGGCGTAGGGCTGTGGCTGCAGGCGGCGATGAACACACTGAGGGACAACACACTGAGACGGTTGGGCAGGTTCATGAATTATTCGCTGGTAAGGGCTTTGACCGGGTCGAGCTGAGCGGCTTTGCGCGCCGGCATGAAGCCGAACACCACCCCGGTGACCACTGCACAGGCAAAGGCGCCGAGGACGGCGGCCAGGGAAAAGGCGACGGCGATGTCGCCCAGCAGCAGCGCGCCGCCGATCAACAACGCCAAGGCAATGCCGGTCAGGCCGCCGACCATCGACAGCAGTACCGCTTCGCTGAGGAACTGGCGCAGGATGTCGCGCTGACGCGCGCCAGTGGCCATGCGGATACCGATTTCACGGGTGCGCTCACGCACGGTCATCAGCATGATGTTCATTACCCCGATACCGCCAACCAATAGCGAAATCGCCGCAATCGAACCAAGCATCAGCGACAGGGTGTTCTGGGTACGCGCCTCGGCCTGGATCAGGGCTGCGTCATTGCTCAGTTCGAAATCACGCTTGCCGTGGTGGAGCTTGAGCATCAGTTTGTCGATGGCCGCTTCAGTTTCGGCTACCCGCCGTGAGTCGGCAGCGGCGATGGTCACGTATTCAGGGTGTTGACTGCCGAACAGGCGGATGGCTGCGGCGGAGTAGGGCACTACGATCCGTTCGTCACTGTCCTGATCGCCAGAGCTGGCGCCTTTGCCCTGCAGAATGCCGACCACTTGAAACGGTACGTTTTCCACGAGGATGTACTGACCGATCGGGTCGAGCTGGTCGCCGAACAGCTTTTGTTTGACCTTCTGGCCGATCACCGCAACAGCGGCGGCAGCTTGTTCGTCGGCTTCGGTAAAGAAGCTGCCCTCGACCACCGGCCAGTTGAATATCTCGGGGAAGTAGGTGTTGTTGCCGCCTACATAGAACTGTTGGTTGTTGTTGCCGAAACGCACCATCAGCTCGTTGCCGATCACCGGCATGATTTTTTTCACTTGCGGCAGGGTGCTTACGGCGGCGACATCATCGAGGCTGATGACACCGGCAGGTTCGCGCAGCGTTGGGGCGCTGCCACTCAGGTAGAGTATGTTCGAACCGAACGCCGCCATCTGCGCCATGACCTGGCGCTTACTGCCCTCACCCACGGCGAGCATCACCACGACCGACGCAACACCGATGATAATTCCGAGCAAGGTCAAGGCGGTGCGGAAGCGGTTGATCCACATGATCCGCCAAGCGGCCTGCAAGGCTTCGAGCATTTCGCCTTTCCAGGCGCCGCTGTGGGTCGCACCCTGGTCCAGGCGCTGGCGCAGGTCTTCGGCCTGCAAGCCAGGGCTGGCAGTACAGGGCGCGGCAGGTTCGTTGGCTGAATCGCTGACCACCAGCCCGTCGCGGATTTCGATGACGCGCTTGGCCCGTGCGGCGACTTCGCGGTCATGGGTGATCAGAATGACGACATGGCCCTGGCTGGCCAGTTCGTCGAGCAGGGCCATGACTTCTGCGCCGCTCTGGCTGTCGAGGGCGCCAGTCGGTTCGTCGGCCAGAATGATGTGGCCGCCGTTCATCAGCGCGCGGGCAATCGATACCCGTTGTTGCTGACCGCCGGAAAGCTGGTGCGGGCGGTTGCCGGTGCGGCTGGCCAGGCCCAGGCGGTCGAGCAAGGCGGACGCGCGGGCATGGCGCTCGGCGGCGGGCGTGCCGGCGTAAATGGCCGGCATCTCGACGTTCTCCTGGGCGGAGCCTGAGGCAATCAAGTGGTAGCCCTGGAATACGAAGCCGAACGCTTCTCGACGCAGCCAGGCCAGTTCGTCGCTGTCCAGCTGGGCGACGTCTTTGCCGGCGAACAGGTAGTCACCGGAGGTAGGCCGGTCCAGGCAACCGAGGATGTTCATCAGTGTCGACTTGCCAGAACCCGAAGCGCCGACGATGGCGACAAACTCACCGGGGTGGATGGCCAGGCTGATGCCGCGGACCACTTCGACTTTTGGCGTGTCGACGCCACCATAGGATTTACGGATGTCTCGCAGTTCAATCAGCGGCGTACTCATTTAACCTCCGCTGGCCGACGGCGCACCGATCAGCAACTGTTCACCTTCGCTCAAGCCTTCAAGCACTTGGACACGCAGGCGGTCGCTGAGCCCGGTGCGTACCTGGCGTTGCTCGACCTTGCCGTTGGCGCTGAGTACCTGGGCAATGCGCAGGTTTTCGTCGCCAGCATCTTCATCCAGCGCGGCGACTGGCACGGTCAGTACCTTGCTGGCGCGGCCGGCGACGAAGAACACCTGGGTGGTCATTTCCGCCATCAGAGCGTTGTCGGGGTTGTCGACATCCAGCAGCACGGTGTAAAGCACGACTTTGCTACCGGTGCCGCTGGCACTGGTGCCCGACGGGCTGCCGCCGCCCTGATTGGACGGGTCCAGCGGCTTGGGGGGAATCGGCAGGATCTGACGCACGCTGCTGTTCCAGCGTCGCTTACCGCCTGCGAGGGTCGTGAAGTAGACCGACATGCCCGGTTTAACGTGGCCGATGTCGGCTTCGGATACCTGGGCCCAAACGGTCATCGGCGAGAGTTTGGCGATGCGCAGAATCAGCGGTGTTTGCTGCTGGGCGTTCAGGGTCTGGCCTTCGCGGGCATCCACGGCGACCACGGTGCCGCTCATCGGGGCATAGATGCGGGTGTAGCCCAGCTCGGCTTCGTCGCTGCGCAGGCTGGCCTGGGCCTGGCGAATCTGTGCACGGTACATGTCGATGCGAGCCTGGGTAACCTTGAGCTGGGCCTGGGCACTTTGCACATCTTCTTCGCGTGTGGCACCGCCAGCGGCGAGGCTGCGTTGGCGCTGCAATTGTTGTTCGGCCAACTGGTACTGGGCTTGTTGCTCTGCGAGCTGGGCCTTGAGGTTGTCGATCGAGAAACGCCCGGCGTCGAGCTTGGCCTGCTGGGTCGAGGGGTCGATTTCTACCAGCAGTTGTCCTTCCTTGACCTGGTCGCCCACCTCCACATGCAGTTTGCGGATCTGGCCGGACGCCTGGGCGCCGACGTCGACATAGCGTCTGGGCTGCAAAGTGCCCAGCGCGGTCACGCTGCTTTCGATTTCACCACGGGTGACGGTCACGGTGCTGTGAGGGTCTGCGCCCGCATCGAGGGTTTTCCAGGCGAGCAGGGCGCCCACGCTGAGCAGACCGATGCCGCAGAACAAAAGGCGGCGCGTTGTTGAGGAGCGTCTCATGTGGGGTTCCAGCCAAAGGGTTGGGCCGCGGAGTCATGCTGGCAGGCAAGACAGGCATGGGGGGCTCCCCGATAAACGAGAGGCTCACGGGAGAATTTACTCATGCCGATGTTGTGGGTCGCCATCCTGGCTCGAAATCACGGGGGGAGAGGGTGGTGGATCATGCTTGCTGAGAATAATTGTAATTTGTATTATCGCGTATTGCCATCATTCATACCTCCTCATCCTTGAGTCGGGGAATTCGTGCCGATGTAGCGGCCAGGTGCTGTGTTGGAACATTACTATCGTGAACTGGTGAGTTTCCTCTGCGCCCGCCTGGGTAACCGTCAGGCGGCTGAAGACGTCGCCCATGATGCCTACACCCGCGTGCTGGAGCGCACCGGCGATACCGACATCGAACACCCGCGCGCCTTCCTTTACCGCACCGCCCTGAACCTGGTGATCGATGGCCACCGCCGTGGACAGTTGCGCCAAGCTGAATCACTGGACGTGCTCGACAGCGACGAACGGTTCTTTTCACCTGCACCGTCCCAAGACATGGAGCAGCGCCAGCGTCTGGAGTTGATTCAGCGGGCCTTGGGCGAGCTGAGCCAGCTGTGCCGCGACTGTTTCCTGCTTCGCAAGCTTGAAGGCCTGTCCCATCAGGAAATCGCCGAACGTCTGGGAATTTCCCGCAGTCTGGTGGAAAAACACATCGTCAACGCGATGAAGCATTGCCGTGTGCGCATGCGTCAATGGGAGTGCTGAAGCGCGACAGCGGAAAAGCGAAAAAATTCCGTGGTGGCTTGCTTGATTTCTGCGGTTTTCCCTACAACTATCAATACAGACGGATAATTAACTGGCGATGTACCCGCCGCCACAGCCTGTAGTTGATTTTTTGGCGCAGTATGGTCGAGGAACGTCACTCAGCCTTAAATGCCTTGGTCATTGACGATGCCTAATAAATCAATGCGGATCCTGATTGCCGATGAGCATCCGATGCAGTTGATGCAATTGGAAAAAATGCTCAATGGCATGGGCTATTACCGCATTGCGCCGGTTGAATCCTTTGAAGACCTGCAGCATCTGGTGCAAGGGGCGTTGCAACCTTTCAATCTGCTGGTAGGCAATATCGATCTTGCCAGCCATGTCGGGGTCGACCTTGAGCGGTATTGCCAGATGAGTGCGCAGATCCAGCACGCGCTGCTGTATGAGTCCCAGCACTTGAAATTACCTGCCATCCCCAGTGCCCGGCGCGAGGCGGTGAATGTCAGCCTGCCGAAAGTACCTGACAACGAAACCCTGCAGAGCTTCATGTCGATCATCGACATGCCAAAAGTTATCGGGCAATTGCCGGGAATAGCGGATCGCACCGCCCATCCGGGCTTCTCCCAGCGACGGATGGCGTTCCCGCCCTCGATCTTTACCCGCTGATCCTGGCCGCAGCGTCCGCACCCTTGGATGCATTTGTTATCCTGTCGCGTTCGCCGAGGCGCGCCAAGCCGCGCGCTACTGCCTATCGATTGACGGATGCCTCTATGACAGCCACCACGCCTGCGCCAGCGCTACGCTTGACGCGCAGTGACCATAAAACGCTGAGCCTGGCAGCATTGGGCGGCGCGTTGGAAATCTACGATTTCATCATCTTCGTGTTTTTTGCCCTCACGCTCAGCCAGTTGTTCTTTCCGCCGCAGATGCCTGAGTGGCTGCGGCTGTTGCAGAGTTTCGGCATTTTTGTCACCGGCTACCTGGCCAGGCCGCTGGGTGGAATCCTGATGGCGCACTTTGCTGATCACCTGGGGCGCAAACAGGTGTTCAGCCTGAGCATCCTGATGATGGCATTGCCCTGCCTGCTGATCGGTGTGATGCCGACCTATGCCGACATCGGCTACTTTGCCCCGCTTATTTTGTTGGCGCTGCGGATATTTCAGGGTGCTGCAGTCGGGGGCGAAGTCCCCAGTGCTTGGGTGTTTGTGGCCGAGCATGCACCGCCGGGCCGTCGGGGTTATGCGCTGGGCTTCCTGCAAGCGGGCCTGACCTTCGGTTATCTGCTCGGTGCCCTGACCGCGACGGCGTTGGCACAGTTGTTTACCGCGCAGGAGATTCTCGACTACGCCTGGCGCTATCCGTTCCTGTTGGGTGGGGTATTTGGTGTGGTCGGTGTGTGGCTGCGCCGCTGGTTGAGCGAAACCCCAGTGTTTCTGGCGTTGCGTGAGCGCCGCGAGCAGCCCGTGGCATTTCCGTTGCGTACCGTGCTCAGTGAACATCGTCGGGCGCTGATGCCGGCGGCACTGCTGACGTGCGTACTGACCTCGGCGGTGGTGGTGTTGGTGGTGATCACGCCAACGGTGATGCAGCAGCGATTCGGGATGACTGCCGGGCACACGTTCGCGTTGAGCAGCATGGGGATTGTCTTTCTCAACATTGGTTGTGTGCTGGCTGGTCTGCTGGTTGACCGGATTGGCGCCTGGCGAGCGCTGATGTTCTACAGTGTGCTATTGCCGCTGGGGATTGGCATCTTGTACGCAAGCCTGGTGGGTGGCTGGCAATGGCCTGGGCTGGCTTATGCGGTGGCCGGGCTGGCGTGTGGGGTGGTGGGCGTGGTGCCATCAGTGATGGTCGGGTTGTTCCCGGCAGCGGTGCGGGTTTCGGGGATTTCCTTTACCTACAACATTGCCTATGCACTGTGGGCCAGTGTGACACCGTTGATGCTGATCGCATTGATGCCATGGAGTCCATGGGTGTGTGTATTGTTCAGTTTGGTCATGGGCGGGGTGGGGCTGTTGACGGTGATGTACTACGCAGGGCGCCAGCCGGTGGCGTATGCGGAAGAGGCAGGGTGGGAGGTACCGTCTTAATCACCCTGTGTAGGAGCGGGTTCATCGAGGCGTCGAACAGCCGCGAACACGGGCGAAGCCCGTGCCATTCACTGCGGTGTTTGCTTCGCGGGTGAACCCGCTCCCAAAGGGTCGGTGTGAACCGAGTGGGAGCGGCGGTGCGGCGACCCGACTTGCCCCACGATAGTGATGAGTCTGGGGAATCGCCATCGCGGTGCAAGCCCGCTCCTACCGGGATAACGCAGTAATCAAACAAAAGCCCCCAGGCCGCAAGGCGAGGGGGCTTTTTGTTGGCTGCCTGACTTACATGTTCGGGTAAGTCGGGCCGCCAGCACCTTCCGGTGTTACCCAAGTGATGTTCTGCGAAGGGTCCTTGATGTCACAGGTCTTGCAGTGCACACAGTTCTGGGCGTTGATCTGGAAGCGTTTTTTACCGTCTTCCTGGGTGACGACTTCGTACACGCCAGCCGGGCAGTAGCGCTGCGCCGGTTCGTCGTACAGCGGCAAGTTGGTGCCAATCGGGATGCCCGCGTCGGTCAGCTTCAAGTGGCAAGGCTGCTCTTCTTCATGGTTGGTGCTGGAGAGGAACACCGAGCTGAGCTTGTCGAAGCTGAGTTTGCCGTCCGGTTTCGGGTAATCGATTTTCTTCGAGTCAGCCGCCAGCTTCAGGCAGGCGTAGTCAGGCTTGGTGTCGCGCAGGGTGAACGGCAGTTTGCCGCCGAACCAGTTCTGGTCGACATAGTTGAAGGCTGCACCGAGCATCGGGCCGAACTTGTGCATGGCCGGGCCGAAATTACGGCTGGAGAACAGTTCTTCGTAGAGCCAGCTGGCCTTGAAGGCGGTGACGTAGCTGTTGAGTTGATCGCCACCTTCGCTACCGGCCAACAGGGCATCGGCCACGGCTTCAGCGGCCAGCATGCCGGACTTCATCGCGGTATGGCTGCCCTTGATCTTGGCCACGTTCATGGTGCCCAGGTCGCAGCCGATCAGGGCGCCACCGGCGAAGACCATTTTCGGCAGCGAGTTCAGGCCGCCTTTGGCCAGTGCGCGGGCGCCGTAGCTGATGCGCTTGCCACCTTCGAGGTACTGGCTGATCACCGGGTGGTGCTTGAGGCGCTGGAATTCGTCGAACGGCGACAGGAACGGGTTGCTGTAGGACAGGTCGACGATCAAGCCGACAACCACCTGGTTGTTTTCCAGGTGATAGAGGAACGAACCACCGGTGTTGTCTTTGGCCATGACATCCAGCGGCCAGCCGGCGGTGTGCACCACCAGGCCTTGTTCGTGCTTGGCCGGGTCGATTTCCCAGATTTCTTTCAAGCCGATACCGTAGTGCTGGACGTCGGACTCGTTGTCGAGGTTGAAGCGTTTGATCAGTTGCTTGCCGATGTGCCCACGGCAGCCTTCGGCGAACAGGGTGTACTTGCCACGCAGTTCCATGCCGGGGGTGTACAGGCCGTCTTTCGGGTTGCCTTCACGGTCGACACCCAGGTCGCCGGTGATGATCCCGCGGACCACGCCGTTTTCGTCGAACAGGGCTTCCTGGGCGGCGAAGCCCGGGTAGATTTCGACGCCCAGGTTCTCGGCCTGCTGGGCCAGCCAGCGGCACAGGTTACCCAGGGAGATAATGTAGTTGCCTTCGTTGTGCATGGTCTTGGGCACGAACAGGTCGGGGACCTTGACCGAGCTGCCAGCGTCCTTGAGCACGTAGATGTCGTCGCGTTTGACTTCGGTGTTGAGCGGGGCGCCGAGCTCTTTCCAGTCCGGGAACAGTTCGTTCAGGGCGCGCGGCTCGAAGACTGCGCCGGAGAGGATATGGGCACCGACTTCCGAGCCTTTCTCAACCACGCAGACGCTGATTTCATTACCGGCTTCGGCGGCCTTCTGCTTCAGTCGGCAGGCGGCGGACAGGCCAGCCGGGCCAGCGCCGACAATGACCACGTCGAATTCCATGTATTCGCGTTCCACAGGTTCTCTCCTACTCAAGGCTCATCAGTTTTTCTTTGTTGGTGGGTGGCAGGCGATCATTTTTAACCGCGCTCAAGCTGTAGCTCGAACGATGACGGACTACACCGCTTTCTCTTGGTCGCGCATTATATCTACACCACTCGGCAGGTCCAATACAAACGTTTGTTTGAATTTGCCGCAGGCCAGTAAAATCAAAGACGCACGGCGTGAATCTGACCGATTTGCCGTATTGACCGGATTAGGTGTTACGGTCAAGATACGAGCGGTTTTGCGCTCGCCGTAGGCTGACCGCCGGATGCAGGTGCACCCCTAAAAACCAGACGTAAAGCAGGGTTGGAGGGCCTTGGCCCGCCTTGTAGTGGAGTTTACACACCACGACAGAAAATGCCCGATGGTTTTGCTGCTGCACGGTCGAATAAAGACTGCTGGGTCAGGGTTAAATTTTACCGGCTGCAATCGTTTTTGGAGGTGCCCTTGTACCCACGCGCTATCGCCGGGTTTGCCCCAGGCGACATTCTTTTCACCGGAGAGTAACGAGGAATCCATGAAGGTTCTTGTAGCTGTCAAACGAGTGGTCGACTATAACGTCAAGGTTCGCGTCAAGGCGGACAACTCCGGCGTCGACCTTGCTAACGTCAAGATGTCCATGAACCCCTTCTGCGAAATCGCCGTAGAAGAAGCCGTCCGCCTGAAAGAAAAGGGCGTGGCGAGCGAGATCGTCGTCGTTACCGTCGGCCCGGCCACTGCTCAGGAGCAGCTGCGTACTGCCCTGGCACTGGGTGCTGACCGTGCGGTGCTGGTCGAGTCTGCTGAAGAGCTGACTTCGCTGGCCGTCGCCAAACTGCTCAAGGCAGTTGTCGACAAAGAACAGCCTCAGCTGGTAATCCTTGGCAAACAAGCCATCGACAGCGACAACAACCAGACCGGCCAGATGCTGGCTGCGCTGACCGGTTTCGCCCAAGGCACCTTCGCTTCCAAAGTCGAAGTCGCTGGCGACAAAGTCAACGTCACCCGTGAAATCGACGGCGGCCTGCAAACTGTAGCGCTGAACCTGCCTGCGATCGTCACCACCGACCTGCGCCTGAACGAGCCACGCTATGCGTCGCTGCCGAACATCATGAAGGCCAAGAAGAAGCCGCTGGAGACCGTTACTCCAGATGCGCTGGGCGTTTCCACTGCCTCGACCAACAAGACCCTGAAAGTTGAAGCTCCAGCTGCTCGCAGCGCGGGTATCAAGGTCAAGTCGGTTGCTGAACTGGTCGAGAAACTGAAGAACGAGGCGAAGGTAATCTAAATGACTATCCTGGTTATCGCTGAACACGAAAACGGTGCCGTTGCCCCGGCCACTCTGAACACTGTTGCTGCTGCCGCCAAAATCGGTGGTGACATCCACGTGCTGGTCGCTGGCCAGAATGTTGGTGGTGTCGCTGAAGCTGCCGCCAAGATCGCTGGCGTTGCCAAGGTACTGGTTGCCGATAACGCCGCTTACGCCAACCTGCTGCCAGAAAACGTAGCACCGCTGGTTGCCGAGCTGGGCAAGGGTTACAGCCACGTGCTGGCGCCTGCTACCTCCAACGGTAAAAACATCCTGCCACGCGTTGCCGCGCAGCTGGACGTTGACCAGATCTCCGAAATCATCTCGGTTGAGTCGGCAGACACCTTCAAGCGCCCGATCTACGCCGGTAACGCCATTGCCACTGTGCAATCGAACGCTGCCGTCAAAGTCATCACCGTACGTGCCACCGGCTTTGACGCCGTTGCCGCTGAAGGTGGTTCGGCTGCTGTTGAAGCTGTTGCTGCCGTGCACAACGCTGGCACTTCGGCTTTCGTTGGCGAAGAGCTGGCCAAGTCCGACCGCCCAGAGCTGACCGCTGCCAAGATCGTCGTTTCCGGCGGCCGTGGCATGCAGAACGGTGACAACTTCAAACACCTGTACGCCCTGGCCGACAAGCTGGGTGCTGCCGTCGGTGCTTCGCGCGCTGCGGTCGACGCAGGTTTCGTACCGAACGACATGCAGGTCGGTCAGACCGGCAAAATCGTCGCGCCACAGCTGTACATCGCCGTCGGTATCTCCGGCGCGATCCAGCACCTGGCCGGTATGAAAGACTCCAAAGTGATCGTTGCGATCAACAAGGACGAAGAAGCGCCGATCTTCCAGGTGGCTGACTACGGCCTGGTTGCTGACCTGTTCGAAGCCGTACCTGAGCTGGAGAAGCTGGTTTAATCCAGCCGCTTCACTTATAAAAGAGCCCGGTCCGGGCGGGTTGTGCAAGCCAGTCTTGCGCAACCCCCGGATCGGGCTTTTTTGTTTTCAGATGACGGGTTAGGAGTCGGATGCATGGGATGGCTTGGCCGGATGAGCACAACGCTGTTGTGCGCGGTGGTGCTGCTACCGACGCAGGTAGTGGCAGCGGGCAAATGTGAGCGTCTGGTGGCTACTGGCAGCCCCGATGCTCCACCGTATTCGTGGCGTGACCCGCAAGACCCCAGGCATTTGGTCGGCGCCAGTGTCGATCTGTTCAAGCAGGTGGCCGGTGAGCTGGGTCTGAAAGTTGAAGTGCTCGACAGTGGATCGCGCAGCCAGGCGCTGGAAGAAGTGCGCAGCGGCCGAGTTGACCTGCTGATCGACTCGCCGTTCGCAGTCGCTGAACTCACTCGTGTGGACTACATTCATCCGTCGCTGCTCAATAACGAGTACGTCGTCTGGACTCGTCATGATTCATCGCTGGTGTATGACACGTTGTCTGACCTGCGCGAGCAGCGTGGCAGTGTTTCGGAAAAAGCGCGTCTGACCCCGGAATTTTCAGCTTTCGCCAAGAGTCAGTTACAGCTTGAGCCTGCGCAGAACCTGACCCAGGCGTTCCAGCGGCTGTTATTGGGCCAGGTCGATTATGTGCTGGCTGGGCGATATGCCGGTATGGCCATGGCACAGAGCCTGGGGATGAGCAATGCATTGATCGCGCGCGGATTGCCGGTAGACCGCCCTGGCCTGTACTTGGCGCTGTCGCATAATTCGGCCTGCAATGACGCGTGGTTGCGCGGACAACTGGCAAAAAAGCTGACAGAATTGCCGGCCTCCGGCGTGTCCCAAGCGGTACTGCAGCGTAATGTCGAGCGCTGGAAGGCGCAGGTGCAAGCACCGCTGGATGCCCCTAAACAGTAGGAAGATTGTGTGAGAATTCATTCGCTATTCGCCGCCGTAGCGCTGCTGGCATTGACGGGATGCGCCAATGACCCGGCGCCCAATGAACAGTTGCGTCTGTCTGAGCAGGCGCTGGAGCAAGCCCGGGCTGTAGGTGCGACCGACGATGTGGCAGAGCTGAAGCTGGCCGAAGACAAAATGGCGCGGGCTCAGGTCAACATGACGCATGAAGCCTATCGTGATGCGCGTATGCGTGCCGAACAGGCTGAACTTGATGCGCGCCTGGCCGAGGCGCGGGTCTTGACCAGTAAGAGTAAAGAACAGCTGGATCTGTTGCAGTCGCGGGTCAATCGCCTGCGTAAACAGTTGGGGGAGCAGCCGTGAGTTCAATCAAACCTATGGCGGCCTTGCTGTTGCTCGGACTCGTTGGCTTGCAGGGCTGTGCCAGTCAGCGCAGCGAGACCGCGCTGGACGAAGCAACGGCGAAATTCCAGACCGTCAAAGACGATTCCAATGTGCTGCGCAGTGCGCCGCGTGATGTGATTCGTGCAGGCGAGTCGCTGGCGCGGGCCGAACGTTTGTCCAGCTACCTGGGGACGGGTGCCGATGTTCGTCATTATGCCTACCTGAGTCAGCGTTACAGTGACATTGCCCGTGAGCACAGCAACCTGGTGCTGAACCAAGAGCGCCTGGCCAAGCTTGAGCTGGAGCGGCAGCGCTTGCAGCTGGCACTGCGTGAGGCCAAGCTCGCCAGTGTGCAGCAGCAAGGCAAGTGGCTGGAGGCACAGATTGTCAGCCTGGCCACCACTCAGAGTGATCGCGGCCTGGTCATGACGCTGGGCGACGTGCTGTTCGATACCGGGCGCGCGGAACTGAAAAATTCGGCGAGCCGCACCGTGCTCAAGCTCGTGCAGTTTCTGCAGCTCAACCCCAAGCGTGTAGTGCGCATCGAGGGTTACACCGACAGCACCGGTTCGTCGGACGACAACCTGAAGTTGTCGCGTGACCGGGCTCAGGCGGTGGCAGACATGCTGGTCGATCTGGGTGTTGATGAAAAGCGTATCCAGGTCGAAGGGTATGGCGATCAGTACCCGGTCGAAGCCAACGCTTCGGAGCGGGGCAGGGCGCAGAATCGTCGGGTTGAAATCGTGTTTTCCGACGAAAAAGGCCGGCTTGGCGCGGCGCGCTGAATACTGAACCTGAAAGCCCGGTGAGCCCCCTCACCGGGTTTTTTTATGGCTGTTCACAGGTAGGAGCGGGCTTGCCCCGCGATTGCGGTGTGCCTGACAGTGCGCAATCGCGGGGCAAGCCCGCTCCTACCGGAGTAGGGCAGTTAAGGAGAGGTGGGGCTGTCACGCAACTGTATTGTCGACTATTCTTCAATCTGTCCCAGTACACTTTGCAACTGTTCCGGTATTCTGGCTCGAAACCTGAGTCGTACAACAATAATTACATTGCCTGCGTGTCGAGATCCGATCATGACTAACCTGCTGCTCTACCAGCGTATCGCCCAGCAACTGGCCGAAGACATTCGTCGTGGTGTCTATCAGCCCGGTGAGCGGGTGCCGTCGGTACGTAAAATGAGTTCGCAGCTCAATGTCAGCCATGCCACCGTGCTGCAGGCATATGCCAACCTCGAAGATCAGGGGTTGATCCGCGCACGCCCACAGTCTGGTTACTATGTACACCAGACGCCCGCGTTGACGGCGCAGACGCCGGACATCGCTCGGGTAGAGCGGCCCGGCCTGGTGACACGCAGTAGCATTATTCAGCAGGTATTGGCCGAGGCGCGACGCGACGGGGTGTTTCCGTTCGGTGCTGCAGTGCCGCATGTCGAATATTTACCGGTGCGCGCCTTGCACCAGCAGTTGGCCAAAGTCACGCGGTTTCATAGCCCGCGGGCCTTCAGCTATATGTTCAGCCCGGGCTTTGAGCCGTTACGTCGGCAGATCGCCATCCGCATGCGTGATGCTGGTGTAGTGGTTGACCCCAGCGAAGTGGTGGTAACCCACGGCTGTGTGGATGCCTTGCAGATGTCGCTGCGGGTGTTGACCAAGCCGGGTGATCTGATCGCTGCTGAGTCGCCGACGTATTATGGCCTGTTGCAATTGGCTGACCTGCTCGGGCTCAAAGTCATCGAAATTCCCAGTGATCCTTCTACCGGTATCAGCCTGGAGGCCTTGCAGCTGGCAGCTAACCAATGGCCGATCAAGGCGTTGGTGTTGACTGCGCGCTTGAGTAATCCGTTGGGCGGCACCATTCCGGAAGATCGGCAAAAACAGTTACTGCGCCTGGCTTCGGACTTCGATATCCAGATCGTTGAAGACGATATCTATGGCGAGCTGATGTTCGAACAGGGCAAGAGTAAGGCGCTCAAAGCGTTTGATCGTCTGGGGCGGGTGATTTATTGCTCAAGTTTTTCCAAGACCCTCTCGCCCGGGGTGCGTATCGGCTGGATGATTGCCGGTAAGTACCAGGCGGAAATTCAGCGTCTGCAGACCTTTACCACGCACTCGGCCTGCAGTGTGACCCAGATGGGGGTTGCCTCTTATCTGGAGAACGGCGGCTACGATCGGCATTTGCGCTATATCCGCCAGGAGTACCGTAAAAACCTCAGTGCTTATCAATTGGCGGTGCAGCAGCACTTCCCCGAAGGCACACAAATGACCCGACCAACGGGCGGCTTTATTTTGTGGGTCAGTTTGCCGGGGCGGGTCAATACCCAAGAGCTGCATGTGCGGGCACTGCAACAGGGGATCAGCATCGCGCCGGGGTTGATTTTCAGTAATACCGAGCAGTTCAACCACTGTATTCGCTTGAATTGTGGCATTCCCTGGAACCGCGAAGCGGAGCGTGCCCTGATGACCTTGGGCATGCTTGCCAATCAGTTGTGCCAGGAGTCAGGGGCGGCAAACTTTTTCTAGGTTTGTACGTGGGCTTGCCAGCCTCATTGGGAACGGGGAGCATATACATCTTTGCGGGTGATTTTCGGTGTATATGAAAGCCTTGTCTCGAGTCGGCCTGCTCCTGTGTCTGTTGGGGCTGCTGGTGGGCAACGGTAGCGCGATGGCTCAGACGCCACCCGCCACCACACCGGCAAAGCAGGCAAGCGCTGGCGCGAAAAGCCAGCCGAAAGCCCAGCAGAAACAGCCCAAGCCCGCACCAGTGAAGAAAAAGCCGGTCACTCAGGCAGGTCGGAATAAAGCGAAATCGACCAAGGCTGCCCCGGCAGCATTACCGGCTGCCACGTTGGATCTGCGCTTACCAGCTGACATGGTCAAGGACCTCAAGCCGGCAACCCAGGATCCGGCGCCGACGCCCAAACCACTGTTGCCCCATCTATTTGGCGAAAAACCTCCTTCTGAGAGCCCGTTTCAGCTCAATGGCCGGCTGTTGAGCAACGAAATGCAACTGCAGCTGCGCAACGATGCGCGCCAGCAAGATATTGAAGGCGCAGCCATCGAGCTCGAGTTCAAGCAGTAGTCACTGCCCGACCTGCAGGTCACGATTTATGGCGTCATTTTCATGTTGCCAGCAATTTCAAACGACCGTTTAAGCGGGTACTATCCGGGTTCATTCATCATTTGCTGTGCCGAGGATTCTGTTGTCATGAATTGCCGTGAAGGATGTGGCGCCTGCTGCATCGCGCCCTCCATCAGCTCGCCAATGCCGGGTATGCCCAAGGGTAAACCGGCGGGTGAGCGGTGTTTGCATCTGTCGGTGGCCAATCTCTGTGCGTTGTTCGGCAAGCCTGAGCGGCCGGCGGTGTGCGGTGGCTTCAAGGCGGATGTCGAGGTGTGTGGCAGTGACCGTGATGAGGCGATCAGAATTCTTGGGTGGTTGGAGCAAGTGACGGCAGCTTGAAACGCAGAACCTGGACAATAAGGAACAAAAGAATGGGATCGTTTAAGCAAGTGGCACTGGTCTTGGGTCTGAGCGCGGTGCTGGCACCGCTGGCGCAGGCAGAAGACTGGAAGCAAGCCAAGAACGAAGAGGGCATCACGGTTGACCTGAGCGAGGTCGCCGGTTCTGACTACAAGGCCTACCGTGGTGTAACGCTGATCAAGGCGCCGCTGGCAAAAGTCAGGGCTCTGCAGGAAGACGTTGTTGGTGCCTGCGCCTGGATTCATGAGTGCAAATCGCAAAAGCTGCTCAAGTCCGAAGGTGATCAGAGCTGGACCTACACCCAGTTCAATACGCCATGGCCGGTGACGCCGCGTGATTCCATTTTGCATGTCACAACGACAGAAGGCGCCGATGGTAGCTTGACGCGCAAGCTTGAAGGGCTACCGAAGTACCTGCCTGAAGAGAAGGGTTTTGTGCGCGTCGCCAAGGTTGATGGTTTCTGGAAGCTGACGCCCAAAGATGGCGGTACCGAGGTTATTTACCAGGTGCACACCGAGCCGGGCGGTAGCGTGCCGTCGGTGGTGGCGAACAAGTTTGTGGTCGATGCGCCGTTCAACACGCTCAAGGCGTTGAAAGCAAAGGCTGAAAAGCCTTGATTTGAGAGATACAGTTGCGCGCAGTCAGCGGCTCTCGCTAACTGTATCTCCGGTGGGAGCGGGCTTGCCCCGCGAGTGCGGTAGGGCGGTCAGATTGCATCGCGGGGCAAGCCCGCTCCCACCGTCAGAGTAAGAACCATAAAAAAGGCTGCCCGAGGGCAGCCTTTTTTCGTGTTCAGCGCGAGGCTTACTTGCGGTCTTCCAGCTTGACGATGTCGCGTGCTTCGTAGCCGGTGTACAGCTGGCGCGGGCGGCCAATTTTGTACGGGCTGGAGAGCATTTCTTTCCAGTGCGAGATCCAGCCGACGGTACGCGCCAGGGCGAAGATCACGGTGAACATGCTGGTAGGAATGCCGATCGCCTTGAGGATGATCCCCGAGTAGAAGTCGACGTTCGGGTACAGCGAGCGCTCGATGAAGTACGGATCGGTCAGTGCGATCTCTTCGAGGCGCATGGCCAGCTCCAGCTGCGGGTCGTTCTTGATGCCCAGCTCGCGCAGGACTTCGTCGCAGGTCTGCTTCATCACGGTGGCGCGTGGGTCGCGGTTCTTGTAAACGCGGTGACCGAAGCCCATCAGTTTGAACGGATCGTTCTTGTCTTTGGCCTTGGCGATGAACTTGTCGATGTTCGAGACATCGCCGATTTCATCGAGCATGGTCAGAACGGCTTCGTTGGCGCCGCCGTGGGCCGGGCCCCACAGTGCAGCGATACCGGCAGCGATACAGGCGAACGGGTTGGCGCCCGAGGAGCCAGCCAGGCGTACGGTGGAGGTCGATGCGTTCTGCTCGTGGTCGGCGTGGAGGATGAAAATCCGGTCCATTGCCTTGGCGAGGGTCGGGCTGATCGGTTTGATCTCGCACGGGGTGTTGAACATCATGTGCAGGAAGTTTTCCGCGTACGACAGGTCGTTGCGCGGGTACATCATGGGTTGGCCCATGGAGTACTTGTAAACCATCGCCGCCAGGGTCGGCATTTTCGCGACCAGGCGTACCGCGGAAATTTCGCGGTGCTGCGGGTTATTGATGTCCAGCGAGTCGTGGTAGAACGCCGACAGGGCGCCAACCACGCCGCACATGACGGCCATCGGGTGGGCGTCGCGGCGGAAGCCGTTGAAGAAGGACTTCAACTGCTCGTGCACCATGGTATGGTTTTTCACGGTGCTGACGAACTGGGCCTTCTGCTCGGCATTCGGCAGTTCGCCGTTGAGCAGCAGGTAGCAGGTCTCGAGGTAATCGGATTTCTCGGCGAGCTGTTCGATCGGATAGCCGCGATGCAGCAGGATACCCTTGTCGCCATCGATATAAGTGATCTTCGACTCGCAGGATGCGGTCGCCATGAAACCAGGGTCGAAAGTGAAGTGACCCGTGGCCCCCAACCCTCTAACGTCGATAACATCGGGACCAACGGTGCCGGTTAAAATGGGCAGCTCGACGGGGGCTGCGCCCTCGATGACCAACTGCGCTTTTTTGTCAGCCATGTGGCCTCCTATTAATGCTTGAAATCATCAGACAGACCCCCCACGCAGGGCCCGCACCACTATAGTGAGATAAATTCGAATGTCAATTTGCCTAAAGCACGGTTGTAAAGGGCTTTGGGCGCCATTTTTCCTCGAAATTGCCGCTCATTTACGCCTTTTATGCGCCAAAGGCAATCCGCTATTTGGGCTAGGGCCTTGCGTTGTCATTAGTAGCCTAACTGTCTATAATCGGCCCCCGACCGCCAGGGGCTTGCAAGCCCGTGTTGCTGGGGTCGTCACTCCCTGGGTGGTGGGTACCTGACCAGTACACTTACCAACAACTTTGCCCTGCTTGCTAGGGGCTCTTCAGTGTGAAAAAAGCCGTGAAAAGCCAACGACCTGTAAACCTAGACCTAAGGACCATCAAACTCCCCATTACCGGCGTTACGTCATTTCTTCATCGTGTTTCCGGCATCATCCTCTTCCTGGGCCTTGGCATCATGCTTTATGCATTGGGCAAATCCCTGGGTTCGGAGGAAGGCTACGCCGAGGTGAAGGCATGCTTGACCAGTCCGCTGGCCAAATTCGTGGCATGGGGCCTCCTGTCCGCCTTGCTGTATCACTTGGTTGCCGGTGTGCGCCATTTGATCATGGACATGGGCATCGGTGAGACGCTGGAAGGCGGAAGACTGGGCTCGAAAATTATCATCGCCGTCTCTGTGGTGGTGATCGTGCTGGCAGGAGTTTGGATATGGTAACTAACGTCACGAACCTCTCGCGTTCGGGCCTCTATGACTGGATGGCGCAGCGCGTTTCTGCGGTCGTTCTCGCGGCTTATTTCATTTTCCTGATCGGATACCTGGTCGCGCACCCGGGCATCGAGTTTGCCCAGTGGCACGCTCTGTTCTCCAACAACGCGATGCGTATTTTCAGTCTGCTGGCACTGGTTGCCCTGGGCGCTCACGCCTGGGTCGGCATGTGGACCATCGCTACCGACTACCTGACGCCGATGGCGCTGGGCAAGTCGGCGACTGCCGTACGTTTCCTGTTCCAGGCGGTATGTGGTGTCGCGATGTTCGCGTACTTCGTCTGGGGTGTGCAGATTCTCTGGGGTATCTGATTCATGGCTAACATTCCTACGATTACATTCGACGCCATCATCATTGGTGGTGGCGGTGCCGGCATGCGCGCTGCGCTGCAGCTGGCCCAGGGTGGTCACAAGACTGCCGTGATCACCAAGGTCTTCCCGACCCGTTCGCATACTGTATCGGCTCAGGGTGGCATCACCTGCGCCATCGCTTCGGCCGACCCGAACGATGACTGGCGCTGGCACATGTACGATACCGTCAAAGGTTCCGACTATATCGGTGACCAGGACGCTATCGAATACATGTGTCAGGAAGGCCCGGCTGCGGTCTTCGAACTGGACCACATGGGTCTGCCGTTCTCGCGTACCGAAACCGGTCGTATCTATCAGCGTCCGTTCGGTGGTCAGTCCAAGGACTACGGTAAAGGTGGCCAGGCTGCCCGTACCTGTGCCGCTTCCGACCGTACCGGTCACGCGCTGCTGCACACCCTGTACCAGGGCAACCTGAAAGCAGGTACCACGTTCCTGAACGAGTACTACGCTGTTGACCTGGTGAAGAACCAGGAAGGCGCGTTCGTCGGTGTGATCGCTATCTGCATCGAAACCGGCGAAACCCTGTACATCAAGTCCAAGGCCACTGTACTGGCCACCGGCGGTGCAGGCCGTATCTACGCCTCGACCACCAACGCCCTGATCAATACCGGTGACGGCATCGGTATGGCCCTGCGTGCAGGCGTTCCGGTTCAGGACATTGAAATGTGGCAGTTCCACCCGACCGGTATTGCCGGCGCCGGTGTACTGGTTACCGAAGGCTGCCGTGGTGAAGGTGGATACCTGATCAACAAGCACGGCGAGCGTTTCATGGAACGTTATGCGCCAAACGCCAAAGACCTCGCTGGTCGTGACGTTGTGGCCCGTTCCATGGTTAAAGAGATCATCGCCGGTAACGGCTGTGGCCCTAACGGCGACCACGTGATGCTCAAGCTCGACCACCTGGGTGAAGAAGTACTGCACAGCCGCCTGCCAGGTATCTGTGAGCTGTCCAAGACCTTCGCTCACGTTGACCCTGTTGTTGCGCCGGTTCCTGTTGTTCCAACCTGCCACTACATGATGGGCGGCGTTGCCACCAACATCCATGGCCAAGCCATGACCCAGGACGCCGACGGCGTTGACCAGATCATCCCTGGTCTGTTCGCAGTAGGTGAAGTGGCGTGCGTATCGGTTCACGGTGCTAACCGTCTGGGCGGCAACTCGCTGCTCGACCTGGTGGTATTCGGTCGTGCCGCTGGTCTGCACCTGGAAAAAGCGCTGAGCGACGGTATCGAATACCTCGACGCCAGCGACACCGATATCGACGTTGCCCTGAGCCGTCTGAACAAGCTCAACGAGCGCAACACTGGCGAAGACGTGGCTACCCTGCGTCGCGAGCTGCAAAGCTGCATGCAGAACTACTTCGGTGTATTCCGTACTGGCGAATACATGCAGAAGGGTATCGAGCAGCTGGCGCAACTGCGTGAGCGCATTGCCAACGTCAAGATCAACGACAAGTCCCAGGCCTTCAACACCGCGCGTATCGAAGCGCTGGAGCTGCAGAACCTGCTGGAAGTCGCTGAAGCCACTGCAATCGCTGCAGAAGTTCGTAAAGAGTCCCGCGGTGCTCACGCCCGTGAAGACTTCGAAGACCGTGACGACGAAAACTGGCTGTGCCACACCCTGTACTTCCCGGGCGAAAAACGCGTTGCCAAGCGCGCTGTTAACTTCGCGCCGAAAACCGTACCGGCGTTCGAGCCAAAAGTCCGGACTTACTAAGGGGTGGTCGCTATGTTGCAAGTCGAAGTCTATCGTTACAACCCCGATACCGACTCTGCGCCGAAGATGCAGACGTTCCAGGTCGATACCGGTGGCAAAGACCTGATGGTGCTGGATGTATTGGCACTGATCAAAGAACAGGATGAAGGTTTCTCGTATCGTCGTTCTTGCCGCGAAGGTGTTTGCGGTTCCGACGGTATGAACATCAACGGCAAGAACGGCCTGGCGTGCATCACGCCGCTGTCGGCCGTGGTCAAGCGTAACAAGCTGATCATTCGTCCGTTGCCAGGACTGCCAGTCATTCGTGACCTGGTCGTCGATATGAGCATCTTCTACAAGCAGTACGAGAAGGTGAAGCCATTCCTGCAGAACGACACGCCGGCTCCGGCCATCGAGCGTCTGCAGTCGCCAGAAGAGCGTGAGAAGCTGGACGGTCTGTACGAGTGCATCCTGTGCGCTTGCTGCTCGACTTCCTGCCCTTCGTTCTGGTGGAACCCTGACAAGTTCCTTGGTCCCGCTGCACTGTTGCAGGCCTATCGCTTCCTGGCCGACAGCCGTGACACCAAGACCCAGGAGCGTCTGGCTTCGCTTGACGATCCGTTCAGCGTATTCCGCTGCCGCGGAATCATGAACTGCGTAAACGTTTGCCCTAAAGGTCTGAACCCGACCAAGGCAATCGGTCACGTACGTAACATGTTGCTGCAAAGCGGTACCTGATTCTAAAAGTGTTGTACCCGTAGCACGCCAAGGTGCGGGCATTTGCCCGCACCAAGGTGAAACCAAGCGAAGGCCCACAAAGCCCGAGCTTTTACCTATGAAGATATGAGACCAGCAGGGGCTTCCGGGCTGGTACCCGGAAAATCTGTGGGATCCTTGGTGGCTTGGTTCGGTCGCTGCATCAGGACTTTTCCAGGCATATCGTGGCTCTCGTAGATCCGTCCCCTAACCGAGGGTGACCAAGCATGCAAGAAAGCGTGATGCAGCGCATGTGGGAAAGCGCCCACCTTTCAGGTGGTAACGCTGCATATGTGGAAGAGCTCTACGAGCTTTACCTGCACGACCCTAACGCTGTGCCAGAAGAGTGGCGCACTTACTTCCAGAAGTTGCCCGCCGAAGGCAGCACCGCTACCGATGTATCGCACTCGACAATCCGCGACCATTTCGTACTGCTGGCAAAGAACCAGCGCCGCGCCCAACCGGTTTCCGCCGGAAGCGTGAGCAGTGAACACGAGAAGAAGCAGGTTGAAGTACTGCGACTGATCCAGGCCTACCGTATGCGCGGCCACCAAGCCGCCAAGCTCGACCCCCTGGGGTTGTGGCAGCGCCCTGCGCCAGTAGACCTGTCGATCAATCACTACGGCTTGACCAATGCCGATCTTGATACGACCTTCCGTGCCGGCGACCTGTTCATCGGCAAAGAGGAAGCGAGCCTACGCGAAATCTTCGACGCTTTGCAGCAGACATATTGCCGCACCATTGGCGCCGAATTTACCCACATCGTCGACTCCGAGCAGCGCAGCTGGTTCCAGCAGCGTCTGGAGAGCGTTCGTGGGCGCCCGGTCGTTTCTGCGGATGTCCAGAGCCACCTGCTCGAGCGTGTGACCGCAGCAGAAGGTCTGGAAAAATACCTGGGTACCAAATACCCGGGCACCAAGCGTTTCGGCCTGGAAGGCGGCGAAAGCCTGATTCCGATGCTGGACGAAATGATTCAGCGTTCCGGTTCCTACGGTACCAAAGAAGTTGTGATCGGCATGGCCCACCGTGGCCGTCTGAACGTGCTGGTCAACACCTTCGGCAAGAACCCGCGCGAGCTGTTCGACGAGTTCGAAGGCAAGAAGAAGGTCGAGCTGGGCTCTGGTGACGTTAAATACCACCAAGGCTTCTCGTCCAACGTGATGACCGCAGGTGGTGAAGTTCACCTGGCCATGGCGTTCAACCCTTCGCACCTGGAGATCGTATCGCCAGTGGTTGAAGGTTCGGTGCGTGCCCGTCAAGACCGTCGTAACGACGTTGTTGGCGACAAGGTACTGCCGATTTCCATCCACGGTGACGCGGCATTCGCCGGTCAGGGCGTGGTCATGGAAACCTTCCAGATGTCGCAAACCCGCGGTTTCAAGACCGGCGGTACTGTGCACATCGTGATCAACAACCAGGTTGGTTTCACCATCAGCAACCCGCTGGACTCGCGTTCCACCGAGTACGCCACCGACGTCGCCAAAATGATTCAGGCGCCGATCCTGCACGTTAACGGTGATGATCCAGAAGCTGTTCTGTTCGTGACCCAGCTTGCCGTTGACTACCGCATGCAGTTCAAGCGTGACGTGGTCATCGACCTGGTTTGCTACCGTCGTCGCGGCCACAACGAGGCCGACGAGCCGAACGGCACCCAGCCGCTGATGTACCAGCAGATCGCCAAGCAGCGCACTACCCGTGAGCTGTACGCCGAAAGCCTGATTCAAGCCGGTCGTCTCGATCTCGAGCGCGTCCAGGCCAAGGTTGACGAGTACCGCAACGCGCTGGACAACGGCCTGCACGTAGTGAAGAGCCTGGTTAAAGAGCCGAACAAAGAGCTGTTCGTTGACTGGCGTCCGTACCTGGGTCACACCTGGACAGCGCGTCACGACACCCGTTTCGACCTCAAGACCCTTCAGGATCTGTCGTCCAAGCTGCTTGAACTGCCGGAAGGCTTCGTGGTTCAGCGTCAGGTTTCGAAGATCTACGAAGACCGCCAGAAGATGCAGGCCGGTGGCTTGCCGATCAACTGGGGCTACGCCGAAACCATGGCCTACGCGACCCTGCTGTTCGAAGGTCATCCGATCCGTATGACCGGTCAGGACATTGGTCGTGGCACGTTCTCTCACCGCCACGCGGTGTTGCACAACCAGAAAGACGCCAGCACCTACCTGCCGCTGAAGAACCTGTACGCCGGTCAGCCACGCTTCGACCTGTACGACTCCTTCCTGTCGGAAGAGGCAGTATTGGCCTTTGAGTACGGCTACTCCACCACCACGCCAAACGCGCTGGTGATCTGGGAAGCTCAGTTCGGCGACTTCGCCAACGGTGCCCAGGTGGTTGTCGACCAGTTCATCACCAGCGGTGAGCACAAGTGGGGCCGTCTGTGCGGTCTGACCATGCTGCTGCCTCACGGTTATGAAGGGCAGGGGCCTGAGCACTCCTCGGCACGTCTGGAGCGTTACCTGCAGCTGTGCGCCGAGCACAACGTTCAGGTTTGCGTACCGACCACGCCGGCTCAGATCTACCACCTGCTGCGTCGTCAGGTCATCCGTCCGCTGCGTAAGCCGCTGATCGTACTGACGCCGAAGTCGCTGCTGCGCCACAAGCTGGCCATCTCGACTCTGGAAGAACTGGCCGAAGGCTCGTTCCAGACGGTGATCCCGGAAATCGATACCCTCGATCCGAAAAAGGTCACTCGCCTGGTCCTGTGCAGCGGCAAGGTCTACTACGATCTGCTGGAAAAACGCCGTGCCGAAGGCCGTGAAGACATCGCCATCGTGCGTATCGAACAGCTGTATCCATTCCCTGAGGACGATCTGGTCGAGATCCTCGCGCCGTACACCAATCTCAAAGATGTGGTGTGGTGCCAGGAAGAGCCGATGAACCAGGGCGCCTGGTACAGCAGCCAGCACCACATGCGCCGTATCCTGACTCGCCACAATAAAGAGCTGGTTCTGGAATACGCCGGTCGTGATGCTTCGGCAGCACCAGCCTGTGGCTATGCTTCGATGCACGCTGAGCAGCAAGAAAAGCTGCTGCAAGATGCTTTCACTGTTTAATGCCATCGCGCACTAGAAACCGAATTTAAGGAACCACTGATAATGGCTATCGAGATCAAAGCCCCTACTTTCCCGGAATCGGTTGCCGATGGCACCGTTGCCACCTGGCACAAACAACCGGGCGAAGCCGTCAAGCGCGACGAGCTGATCGTCGACATCGAGACCGACAAAGTCGTTCTGGAAGTACTGGCTACTGCTGACGGCGTACTGGGCGCTATCGTCAAGGGCGAGGGCGAAACCGTCCTGTCCGACGAAGTCCTGGGTTCGATCGAAGAAGGTGGCGTTGCCGCTGCTGCTCCTGCCGCTGCTGCAGCACCGGCTCCAGTTGCTGCCGCTGCTGCACCGGCTGCTGCGGACGAAGACGCCATTGGCGCTCCGGCTGCTCGCAAGCTGGCTGAAGAAAACGGCATCGCGCTGAACAGCATCAAAGGCACCGGTAAAGACGGTCGCATCACCAAGGAAGACGTCGTTGCGGCCATCGAAGCGAAGAAATCCGCTCCGGCTGCTGCGCCTGCTGCCAAGCCTGCTGCTGCCGCTGCTGCGCCAGTCGTTGCTACCGGCGACCGTACCGAGAAGCGCGTTCCAATGACTCGCGTACGTGCCACCGTGGCCAAGCGCCTGGTCGAAGCACAGTCGAACATGGCCATGCTGACCACCTTCAACGAAGTCGACATGACCGAAGTCATGGCCCTGCGTTCGAAGTACAAGGACCTGTTCGAGAAGACCCACAACGGCGTACGTCTGGGCTTCATGTCGTTCTTCGTCAAGGCAGCTACCGAAGCGCTGAAACGCTTCCCGGCCGTTAACGCCTCGATCGACGGTTCCGACATCGTCTACCACGGTTACGCGGACATCGGCGTTGCCGTTTCCAGCGACCGTGGCCTGGTAGTACCGGTTCTGCGTAACGCCGAGCAGATGAGCCTGGCTGAAATCGAGAACGGCATTGCCACCTTCGGCAAGAAGGCACGTGACGGTAAACTGTCGATCGACGAAATGACCGGCGGTACCTTCACCATCACCAACGGTGGTACCTTCGGTTCGATGATGTCGACCCCGATCGTCAACCCGCCGCAGGCTGCTATCCTGGGCATGCACAACATCATCCAGCGTCCTATGGCCGTTAACGGTCAGGTCGTAATCCGTCCGATGATGTACCTGGCACTGTCCTACGATCACCGCCTGATCGACGGTAAAGAAGCCGTGACCTTCCTGGTGACCATCAAGAACCTGCTGGAAGATCCAGCTCGTCTGCTGCTGGATATCTGATTGAGCAGCTGCAAGCTGCAAGCTACAAGCTGCAAGCCCGAACGGTTTGCGCTTGAGCTTGTGGCTTGCAGCTTGTCGCTTGCAGCTTTAAAGAGGATTTTCTGAATGTCGCAAAAATTTGATGTGGTAGTGATTGGTGCAGGTCCTGGCGGCTACGTAGCTGCGATCAAGGCTGCACAACTCGGTCTGAGCACTGCCTGTATCGAGAAGTACACTGACGGCGAAGGCAAACTGGCCCTCGGCGGTACCTGCCTGAACGTGGGTTGCATTCCATCCAAGGCGCTGCTGGACAGCTCCTGGAAGTACAAGGAAGCCAAAGAGAGCTTCAACGTTCACGGTATCTCCACCGGCGAAGTCAAAATGGACGTCGCTGCGATGGTTGGCCGCAAGGCTGGCATCGTCAAGAACCTGACCGGCGGTGTTGCCACCCTGTTCAAGGCCAACGGCGTTACTTCGATCCAGGGTCACGGCAAACTGCTGGCTGGCAAGAAAGTCGAAGTCACCAAGGCTGACGGTACTACCGAAATCATCGAAGCCGAAAACGTCATCCTGGCTTCCGGTTCGCGTCCGATCGACATTCCACCGGCTCCGGTTGACCAGAACGTCATCGTCGACTCCACTGGCGCCCTGGAATTCCAGGCTGTGCCTAAGCGTCTGGGCGTGATCGGCGCGGGTGTTATCGGTCTGGAGCTGGGTTCGGTCTGGGCTCGCCTGGGTGCAGAAGTTACTGTTCTGGAAGCCCTGGACACCTTCCTGATGGCTGCTGACACCGCCGTCTCCAAGGAAGCCCTGAAAACCCTGACCAAGCAAGGTCTGGACATCAAGCTGGGCGCTCGCGTCACCGGCTCCAAGGTCAACGGCGCTGAAGTCGAAGTGACCTACACCGATGCCAACGGCGAGCAGAAAATCACCTTCGACAAGCTGATCGTTGCAGTCGGCCGTCGTCCGGTGACCACTGATCTGCTGGCTGCCGACAGCGGCGTGACCATCGATGAGCGTGGTTTCATCTTCGTTGACGATCATTGCGCGACCAGCGTACCAGGCGTTTACGCCATCGGTGACGTGGTTCGTGGCATGATGCTGGCTCACAAGGCCTCGGAAGAGGGCATCATGGTTGTCGAGCGCATCAAAGGCCACAAAGCCCAGATGAACTACGACCTGATCCCTTCGGTTATCTACACCCACCCGGAAATCGCATGGGTTGGTAAAACCGAACAAACCTTGAAGGCTGAAGGCGTTGAGGTTAACGTGGGCACCTTCCCGTTCGCGGCCAGCGGCCGTGCGATGGCTGCCAACGACACCGGTGGTTTCGTCAAGGTCATCGCCGATGCCAAGACCGACCGCGTTCTGGGTGTACACGTGATTGGCCCATCGGCTGCCGAACTGGTGCAGCAGGGTGCAATCGCAATGGAATTCGGCACCAGCGCCGAAGACCTGGGCATGATGGTTTTCTCCCATCCGACCCTGTCCGAAGCGCTGCATGAAGCCGCGCTGGCTGTGAATGGCGGTGCCATCCACGTAGCCAACCGTAAGAAGCGTTAAACAATAAGAAACCACGGCGGGTGGCCCGTCGTGAGTCTTGCGTGCATGACTCACCGCGGAAAGTCCGCCGGACTCGAACTCCCGGAGCATACTGGGAGCAAGTGGTCACAGGTGGCGCGGCACTCCCAAAGAGCGCAGCGCCGAAGCGCAGTACCTAACGAAGACGGTAAAAAGCATGAATCTTCACGAGTATCAGGGTAAGCAGCTGTTCGCTGAATACGGCCTGCCAGTTTCCAAGGGTTTCGCAGTCGATACCCCTGAGCAAGCGGCAGAAGCCTGCGACAAGATCGGTGGTTCGGAGTGGGTCGTCAAAGCCCAGGTCCACGCTGGTGGTCGCGGTAAAGCGGGCGGCGTCAAGCTGGTTCGCAGCAAAGAAGACGCCAAGGCGTTCGCTGCGCAATGGTTGGGCAAGCGTCTGGTCACCTACCAGACTGACGCCAACGGTCAGCCAGTGTCCAAGATCCTGGTCGAATCCTGCACTGACATCGCCAAAGAGCTGTACCTGGGCGCTGTAGTCGACCGCTCGAGCCGTCGTATCGTGTTCATGGCCTCCACCGAAGGTGGCGTGGACATCGAGAAAGTCGCTCACGAAACTCCTGAGAAGATCCTCAAGGCTACTATCGATCCGCTGGTTGGCGCTCAGCCATACCAGGGTCGTGAACTGGCGTTCCAGCTGGGTCTGGAAGGCAAGCAAGTTGCACAGTTCGCCAAGATTTTCGTCGGCCTGGCCAAGCTGTTCAAAGACCACGACCTGGCCCTGCTGGAAGTCAACCCGCTGGTCATCAAGGCCGACGGCGACCTGCACTGCCTCGATGCCAAGATCAACATCGACGCTAACGCCATGTACCGTCAGCCTAAGCTGAAAACCTTCCACGACCCGTCGCAAGACGATCCTCGTGAAGCCCACGCTGCCAGCTTCGAGCTGAACTACGTGGCCCTGGAAGGCAACATCGGCTGCATGGTCAACGGTGCTGGCCTGGCCATGGGTACCATGGACATCGTCAACCTGCACGGCGGCAAGCCAGCCAACTTCCTCGACGTAGGTGGTGGTGCTACCAAAGAGCGCGTGACCGAAGCCTTCAAGATCATTCTGTCCGACAGCAATGTCGCGGCCGTTCTGGTTAACATCTTCGGCGGCATCGTTCGCTGCGACATGATTGCCGAAGGCATCATCGGTGCAGTGAAAGAAGTTGGTGTCAAGGTTCCGGTTGTCGTCCGTCTGGAAGGTAACAACGCTGAACTGGGCGCTAAAGTACTGGCAGAAAGCGGTTTGAACATCATTGCGGCCACCAGCCTGACCGACGCTGCTCAACAAGTTGTAAAAGCTGCGGAGGGCAAGTAATGAGCGTCCTGATCAATAAAGACACCAAAGTTATCTGCCAGGGCTTCACCGGCTCGCAAGGTACTTTCCACTCCGAACAAGCCATCGCCTACGGCACCAAGATGGTTGGCGGCGTGACTCCGGGCAAAGGCGGCACCACTCACCTGGGCCTGCCAGTGTTCAACACCGTTAAAGAAGCTGTTGAAGCTACTGGTGCTGACGCTTCGGTTATCTACGTTCCGGCTCCTTTCTGCAAAGATTCGATCCTGGAAGCAGCATTCGGCGGCATCAAGCTGATCGTCTGCATCACCGAAGGCATTCCTACCCTGGACATGCTGGATGCCAAGGTCAAGTGCGACGAGCTGGGTGTTACCCTGATCGGCCCTAACTGCCCAGGCGTTATCACTCCGGGCGAGTGCAAGATCGGCATCATGCCAGGTCACATCCACTTGCCAGGCAAGGTCGGTATCGTTTCGCGTTCCGGCACCCTGACCTATGAAGCCGTCAAGCAGACCACTGACGCCGGTTTCGGTCAGTCCACCTGTGTTGGTATCGGTGGTGACCCGATCCCAGGTTCGAACTTCATCGACATCCTGAAGCTGTTCCAGGAAGATCCGAAGACCGAAGCGATCGTCATGATCGGTGAGATCGGCGGTTCGGCTGAAGAAGAAGCTGCTGCCTACATCAAGGCTAACGTGACCAAGCCTGTCGTTTCCTACATCGCTGGTGTTACCGCTCCTGCGGGCAAGCGTATGGGTCACGCTGGCGCGATCATCTCCGGCGGTAAAGGCACTGCAGACGAGAAATTCGCTGCTCTGCAAGACGCTGGTGTGAAAACCGTCCGTTCGCTGGCAGACATCGGCAAGGCCCTGGCCGAGCTGACTGGCTGGGAAGTGAAGAAGTAATCACTGCCCAGTGAACAAAAAGGCCACCTTCGGGTGGCCTTTTTGTTTGTCGGTAGGAGCGGGCTTGCCCGGCGATAGCGATCTGTCAGTCGCATCGTATCGCGGGGCAAGCGCGCTCCCACAGTATTGCCTGGTTGCACCAGGTGATACCTGATTTGCTGTCACTCAGGCGACAAACAGGTGCGTTCATCGGACACCGCTCTAGGTGGCGGTGCGCTATCGGTACAACTTGGTTACACTGTCATCACTTTCGTGTCGGTGCCCCAAAAGGGTACGGGCATGCTTTAAAGGGCTTGTCTCATCCGGACGGGCTACATTTTCCCTCACCCAAGGGGAAATCCCTCTCTAAATCCCGATTTCAGAAGTGTGGTATTTCCTTAATGAAAGTGTTGAAAGGCCAGGACATCCTGGCGCTTGGTTTTATGACGTTCGCGTTGTTCGTCGGTGCGGGTAATATCATTTTCCCGCCGATCGTCGGCCTGCAATCGGGCCCGCACGTGTGGATGGCAGCGTTGGGCTTCCTGATCACCGCAGTAGGCCTGCCGGTCATTACCGTGGTTGCCCTGGCCAAAGTGGGTGGTGGCATGGATGCGCTGAGCAGCCCGATCGGTAAGGTCGCGGGCGGCTTGCTCGCAGCGGTCTGCTACCTGTCGGTGGGCCCACTGTTTGCCACGCCGCGTACGGCAACGGTCTCCTTTGAAGTGGGCGTTGCACCACTGACCGGAGAAAGTCCTACGGCACTGTTCATTTACAGCCTGCTGTACTTCCTGCTGGTGCTCGCCGTGTCGATGTACCCAGGCAAGCTGCTCGATACCGTCGGTCGTTTTCTGGCACCGCTGAAGATCATCGCTCTGGCGGCACTGGGCATTGCCGCGTTCATGCTGCCAGCGGGCACCAGCGGTGATGCATTGCCAGCTTATGAAGCGTCGGCATTTTCCCAGGGCTTTATCAATGGTTACCTGACCATGGATACCCTTGGCGCGTTGGTGTTCGGTATCGTCATCGTCAATGCCATCCGCTCCCGTGGGGTCGAGTCGCCGCGGTTGATCACCCGTTATGCCATCATTGCTGGCCTGATCGCTGGTGTCGGCCTGGCGTTGGTTTACATCAGCCTGTTCCGCCTGGGTGCCAGCAGCCATGAAATTGCACAGGGTGCGACCAACGGCGCAGCGGTTCTGCATGCCTATGTGCAGCACACCTTCGGTTCATTGGGCAGCGGCTTCCTCGCGGTATTGATCGCCCTGGCGTGCCTGGTGACGGCTGTGGGCCTGACCTGCGCCTGTGCCGAGTACTTCAGCCAGGTGTTGCCGTTGTCTTACCGCACCTTGGTGCTGATCCTGTGCGCCTTCTCGCTGCTGATCTCCAACTTGGGTCTGACCAAGCTGATCGAGTTCTCGATTCCGGTACTGACCGCGATTTACCCGCCGTGCATCGTGGTGGTGGGCTTGAGCTTCTGCAAAGGCTTGTGGAACTCCCAGGCTCGCATTCTCGGGCCGGTGATGGCAGTGTCGCTGCTGTTCGGTGTGTTTGATGCCATCAAGGGCACCAGTCTGGCCTCGCATCTGCCAGAAGCCCTGGGTCATCTTCCATTGAGCGACCAAGGCCTGGCGTGGCTGGTGCCTTCGGTAATCACCCTGGCCGTCGCAGTGGTCTGTGACCGTATGCTGGGCAAGCCGCGCGAAGCGCTGGCCTGAGAATCAGCCCCACGCCTGACGTCGGCCACAAGCCATAGTGCAGAGGGCAGGGCAGATTCCAAGCCCCGTATCCGAAAGGATGCGGGGCTTTTTTGTGGTTCTTCACAGATTGTCGGGGGCGATGTTTATCCGTTCCGCCCTATCAGTGGGAGCGGGCTTGCCCCGCGATTGGGTTTTGCATGCTAAATCGCTTCGCGGGGCAAGCCCGCTCCTACCGAGATAAGCCCTCCAGGCGAATATGCCAAAAGCTTAAAGCAGTCGGACAAATAACCAGCTTCTTGGCG
>NZ_SMOK01000031.1 GCF_004353925.1 Pseudomonas sp. H9
GCCAGCAAAGTCACTGCGACCGTCACTGAAGTGAATGGCGGCAACTTCGAAGGCACCGACCTCAAAGGCGCGAATGCAACTGCAACCGTTGAAGACACGGTGCAAAACACCAAGGTCGAAGTCACCGCAGACGCGGCGAAAGAAGGCGACGCCAACGTCACCTTCCATTTCCAGCTGAGCAACCCGCCACAGGCCGGTTCCACCGCCGTGCTGACCGTCAATGTCGGCGGTAAAGACTACTTCGTCACCGTCGACAACAAGGGCTACGGCAAACTCGAAGTCCCGAACACCAACGTTGAAGACGTCTACAAAGACGGCAGCACCCTGACCGCGACCGTCACTAAAGTGAACGGCGGCAACTTCGAGGGTACTGACCTTACCGGCGCGACTGCGACCGCCGATATAAAGGACACCACCGACACCACCACAGTCGGTATCACCGGCACTACCTCGGTTGCCGAAGGCGACTCTGCCAACTACACCCTGACGCTGTCGAACAAGGCTGAAGCCGACGTCGTCATCAAGCTCAGCTACACCGGTACGGCCAAGGATGGCTCGGACTTCACCGGTGTCGCCACCGTGACCATTCCGAAAGGCAGCAGCACTGGTTCTTTCAGTGTGCCGATCCTGCGTGACGGCATTGCCGAAGGCTCCGAGAACTTCACGGTGAAGATCGACTCGGCCACCGGTGGCAACTTCGAGAAGCTGGAAGTCAGTGGCAGCGCTGGCAGCGTTACCACAACCATTCAGAGCAACGAAGCCCCAGTCGCTGCGGGTGGCGCTGCGACCGGTACTGAGGATTCGGACCTGGTGCTGACCTGGGCGAACTTTGGCATCACCGACGCCGATACCCCGGCCGCCAACCTCGGCCTGACCATCACTCAACTGCCTGCCGATGGCGTGCTGCAGTACAAGGATGGCAACGTTTGGAAAACGCTGACCACAGCCGATGCTGGCAAAACCTTCAGCAAAGCCGACATCGATGCCGGCAAGTTGAAGTTCGTTCCGGATCGCAACGAATCGGGTATCAATGCTAACGGCGGCAATGGTGTTGGCAACAAAGAGGCTGACTACGCACAAATCAAGTTCAAACCTACCGATGGCCAAGGTGTGGGCAATGAGTCGACCGTCAAGATCGATATCACGCCGGTTGCCGACGCACCGACTCTGATCATCGGCAGCAACAACGTGAACTCGATTGGCCTGATCAAGGAAACCTGGAACAGCCTGAACGGCTTGGGCACCAACGGTAACGGCATCACCGACAACGCGCTGAAGACCGTATTCGACAATGCCGGTAAACCCAACAGCACCTCGACGGTCACCAACGCCCAGTCCGACAGTAGCGTGACCGCTGGCTCGGGCTCGAAAACATCTGGTCTGATCTATCTTGAAGCCGGTAAAACCTACACCTTCAGCGGTATGGGTGACGACAGCCTGCTGATCACTATCGGCGGCCAGAAAGTGGCGTCTGCCACCTGGGGCAATGCCAGCGGTACGTTCACGGGCTCCTTCACACCGGGCGCCAGTGGTTACTACACCCTGGACATCTACCATGCGAACCAGAGTGGTCCGGGCAGTTATGACGTCAACCTGTCGGTCAACGGCAGCACCCCGGTTGACCTGAACAACAGCAACATCCCGATGTACCCGAGCGTGAACGACCTCACCAGCGCTGGCGTTACCGTCGGCGAACTGCACGGCGACAACGGCGAAGGCTACTACCAAGGTTACAAGCTCAATGAAGGTGCCGAGAATGGCACCGTCAAGCTGGTGGGCATCTCCTCCAGCCTGACTGATACAGATGGCTCAGAAACGCTTAGTGTCAAACTGGGTGGTATTCCGGAAGGCTCGATCCTCAGCGATGGTGCCGGTCACACCATCACCGTTGGCACGACAGAAGTGGATGTCACGGGCTGGAACCTCAATAGCCTGAGCCTCAAGCCGCCCGCTTATTACCAAGGCAAGTTCGACATCGCTGTCACCGCGACATCGACCGAGAAGGCCAACAGTGACGCGGCGTCCACTCCGGGCAAAATTACGGTCACCGTTCACCCAGATAGCTACCTCCCCGGCAACCTGACGGAGGTCAATGACGATAAGGCGCTGGGCAGCGAAAACGACATCGTCGTTGCCGACGTCAACGGTCTGCACGTTACCCCAGGGCAGGACTACAACCTGGCGTTCATTGTCGATACCTCGGGCAGTATGGGCAGCAAAGGTGTTGAGGCCGCGAAGAAATCCCTGGAGTCGGTATTCTCTACGCTGGCCAACAGTGTCAAAGGCGCGCAGTCCGGTACGGTGAATATCCTGTTGGTGGACTTCTCCGATCAGGTCAACACCACCATTACGGTCAATCTGGCCGACAAAAACGCACTCACTGATCTGCAAGCTGCACTGCAGAAGTTCTATGCCGGCGGCAATACCAACTACGAAGACGCGTTCAAAACCACCGCCAACTGGTTCCAGAACCTCAAAACCAGCGGCAGCACCGGTAGCAACCAGACGTTCTTTATCACTGACGGCAAACCTAACCGGTATCAAACCGGCGAGTCCGACCCGGTATTCAAGAACTCCAGCTTCACCCTGGACGGTGTGCTCGGCGCGATGAAGTACAAACTGGGTGATGTTGTCACTAATAAAATGGTAGGTGACTACAACCGGATCAGTATCGACAAAAACGGTAACCTCACAGCCGAGTACTACTCTGGCGGCCGCTGGCGTGACGATGACAAGGCCTCGGGTGAACTGCATGCTCAAGGCGACGGCACGTATGAGTTGTCGTATCAGGGCTGGTCGTCCTGGTACACCGACAGCAACTCAAAAGACTCGTTCTTGTTGCTGTCGAAGCACTCAAGTGTGGAGGCGATCGGGCTCAATAGCACTATCAACGACAGTGACCTGAAGTACTACGACACCGACGGCAAACCGCAGTCCAACATCGATCCGAGCAAGCTGGCCGAAGCCATTCTCAGTCATACCGAAGCCACTAACCCGGGCAACGACACTGTCAACGGCGGCGACGGCAACGACATCATCTTCGGTGACCTTGTCAGCTTCGACGGAATCGCCGGCAATGGTATCGAGGCAATTCAGGCTCTCGTTGCTCGCGAACTGAAGATGAATCTGGGCGATGTCGATGGCCGCGTACTGCACAAGTACATCAGCGAACACGTCAGCGACTTTGATGTTTCGCGCGCTAACGACGGTGCCGACACCCTGCTCGGTGGCGACGGCAATGACATCATCTTCGGTCAGGGTGGTGACGATCGTCTCGAAGGCGGCAAGGGCAGTGACATTCTGCTCGGCGGTAGCGGCAAGGATGTCTTGATCGGTGGCGCCGGGAACGACACGCTGGTTGGCGGAGAGGGCAATGACACCCTGCTGGGCGATGAGGGGAATGACATTCTCATTGGCGGCAAAGGTGACGATATCCTTACCGGCGGCAGCGGTGCCGACACCTTCGTCTGGAAAGCTGGCGACACTGGCAAGGATGTGATCAAGGACTTCAAGCCTGGTGAAGGTGACCGTCTTGACCTGAGCGACCTGCTCCAGGGCGAGAAGGCCAGCACCATCGACAACTTCCTGAAGATCACCACGGTCAATGGCGAATCGACTCTGCAGGTTAGCTCCGAAGGCAAGCTGAACGCCGCCGGTGGCCTGGCCAACGCCGACGTGTCGATCAAGCTGGAAGGCGTCAACTGGGCCAACACCACGATCAACTCGCTGGTGTCCGGTGCCGACCCGACCATCAAGATCGACCACTCCAACAGCTGATAGCCATCGACCTCGGCAGCCTGCATCTGGCAGCCGAGGTCGACAGGCTTGGCCTGTACCCTTCTCACGCGGCATACTCGCTCGCCAGGCTTACAGCCCGGTGAGCTTGGCCTATGCTGCTGACTGCGGTTACGGACTCAATTTGACGAGGGATTCCCCATGTTCTACGTGCAACGTGACGCACAGGGCCAGTTGCTTCGGGTAGAGGCCACCGCCTTCGACGAATACACGGAAGAATTGCCAGCCGACCACGCCGAAATTCAGGAATGGTTTGCTGACGACGTTGTCGAGAACAGTCTCAAACAGCTCAAACAGAGCGACCTGGACATGATCCGGGTACTTGAGGATTTGATCGAAGTGCTCACCACCAAGGGTGTGATCAGCATTACCGACCTGCCGGCCGGCGCTCAAGCCAAATTGCTCAGCCGCTCGAACGCCCGTCAGGTGCTGGGCGGCTTGACCAATTTGATCGATGACAGTGACGAGAACGGTGGCCTGATCTGAGCGCCGCAGGCCCATCAGGGCCTGCCGCTACCCTTCCCTAGCGCCAAGGGGCTGGCTCGCCCACCAGGCGCCCCTGAACCCCTTGGATGCCCATTTCGCGCAAGACTTTAAGCTCACCTTCAGTTTCGACTCGCTCGGCAATCAGCGGAAGGTCGATGCTGTGGGCGGCGCGCTGGATCGCTTCAATGAATAAGCGCTTGTGGCGTTCTTCATCGATGGCCCGAATGTAGCTGCCATCAATCTTCAGGTAGGCCAGCCCCAGATGGGCCAGGTTGCCGATCATACTGAATCGCCCGCCAAAACGTTGCAGGCTCAGGCTGAACCCAAGTGCCCGCAAGCGTCGGGTCAGCTGTTCAAGGGCAGCTTGGTCGGGTAGCTGCTCCTCGCCAATTTCCAGGGTCAGGCGTGGGCCCAACGCCGGGTTTTGACCCAGCAGTTCGTAAACCCGTTGCAAAGCGCTTGGGTCTGCCAGCGTGGCTGCCGACAGGTTCAACGCCAAGGCCTCTGTATGACCCTGCATGTGTTTGAGTACCTGTTCAAGCATCAGCACATCAAGCCGCGCCGACCAACCAAAACGCTCAAGCCAGGGTAGAAAGCGTCCGGCGGCAATCGCTTGGCCTTGAGCATCCAGCACACGCGAGATGACCTTGTAGTGCAGTACACGCTCCGGTGCATCGCTGGCTACCACCGGTTGGAAAAACAGCTGAAAGCGCCCTTGCTGCAGTGCCTCCTCAAGCAACTGGTGCCAGGCATGGTGAGTGTCGCCAGCCTGCGGGGCGGTTCCCTGCTCCAGGCAAACCCAGCCCGGCTCAACCTGGCTCTCCGCGCGCGCCAATGCTTCATCTGCCAACTTCAGCAGGGCCTGAGGGGCATCACCTGGGCTGTAAGGCGCCATACCAATACAAGCCACAGGCGAGACGTCGGTGGCGCCAGTGTCGGCCAGGCTCTGCAAGGTAACTTCCAGCGCCTGGGCGAGCTGCACTGCCTCTTCATGCACCAGGCCCGGTGCCAATACGGCGAATTCACCACCACGGCTGCGGGTGATCAGGTTATTGGTTTCCGGGTAGTTGGCGCAGGTACGTTGCAATTGCTGGCCTACCGCCTGGAGCAGTTGGTCGGTGCGCTGGCCACCCAAACGCTGGTTAAGCCCAGCCAGATCCTTGACCCGAAGCAGCAGCAGGTAACCTGGTCGGGCTTCCTCAATGTTGCTGACCTGAGCATTTAGCTGCATCTCGAAGTAACGGCGGTTGGCCAAGCCCGTCAGACTGTCCTGATAAGACTCGACCCGCAGCTTTTCACTGCGCTCGGCCTGTTCCTTGAACAGCGCTTTGAGCTTCTCGACCATCTGGTTCATGGCCTGGACCACCCTACGCAATTCCGGTGTGCTTGGCAGGTCAGGCAGGCTGAGGAATTCCCGGCGAGCGATGGCGTGAGACTGCGCCACCATGTAGTCCAGCGGCTTGAGCTGCCGACGCAGCAGCAACGCACCGAGCACCGCGCTCAATGCACCGCACAGTAGTAGCCAGCCGAGGCTGCCCAAGGCGCTCTGCCAGAGTTTGGCCAAAGCGAACATGGGATGGCTGACCACCTCAACCCGTGCGGCCTGCTGCCAGCCGCGACTGACAATGGCGTCCCCCCCCGCAGCCTCAAGGCCGATCAGGCGAATGAACCACGCCGGCACGCCATTGGCGTCAGCCTCAGCGTGACGCTCTACCAAAACCGCGTTGGAGCCCAGGTCGATAACCTTGATACTTGAGTAATACCCACTGTCAAAAATCGAGCTGACCATCAGCTCGACCATCGCAGGGTCATCGATGTTCGGTGTCAGCGACAGTGCCAGAGCGGTGGCCGCATCCTGAGCGTGTGAGCGCAACTGGTTTACGTACTGGCTCCGCGAGCTTTCCAGGCTAACCATGAAGCTGCCGCTGAACGCGACTACCAGGAACAGGCAGATGGCAAGCAGCAATTGTTTGAACAGAGACATCTGTGCTCCTTTAGTAAACCGGTTCGGCCGGGAAACCTTCGGCCTGCATCTTTTTCAGTAGATCCTGCCAACGCGACAATCGTTTAGTGTCACCAACCTTTTTGTTTCCTCCCGAGCCGGTCAACCACAGGCCTTCACCGTTGAAGGAATAGACTGGCAGCAGGTCGGTACGCTCACTGGCGGGCTTGATTGCGTCCATCAGGCTATCGAGTACCAGCGGCATGGCGTTGGGGCTTGAGTAATAGGTCAGAACCATATGCGCACGGTTCTGGCGCAACGCCTTGACGTAGGTGATGCGTAGTTTCTCCGCCGGGACCCCCATGCGCCGCAGGCTGAAGTACTTGGCGATAGCATAGTCCTCGCAATCACCCTGCCCCTTGATCAGTGCCTGTATCGGCGTTGCCCAGTAATCGACCTCTCGCCACAGGTCGATGTCTTCAACGTAACGTAGCTGGTGATTGAAGAACTGGTTGACCCGCTTGAGCTGCTCGGTTTCGCTCCCTTGCTTTTGCGTTGCCAGCATATTCTGCCAGGCATCGATACGGCCCTGCCCTGCCCCTAGCGGACCATACAAGGATTGAGCCTTTCGGCTGATCTGGGAGAAATCCCAATCTGCGTGCAGGCTGCCTAACAACAGGCAGCCGAACACCACGGCAAAACAAAGCCGGCGTACGGTCAAATGAACAGCCCAACGTATCGCCAATACGAAAACCTGCGCAAACCTGTGGATAAACGCCGATGGTGCGGCCTTACCTGTTAAAAAACAATGGCACCTTACAATCACAGCAATATCAACCTGCCCGCTCCTGGAGACTCCGTGACCTGTTAGTCGGGTCGGCTTCCCTTGGGGAAAAACTTCATTCACGATAGCAACTACCCATCACTCTCGCGGCCCACCAAGCGGTTCAGGCGTACGCCTGCGGGTTTGACAAGGATCCAGGCACTAACTAGGTTGATTGGATCCAATCATTAAAATTTCCCAACATTAAGGACAGAGTAAAGCGTGACCGAAAAATCCAGATCCTTGAGCGAAATACTGGGCAGCGAGCAAATACCGCCGCACCTGGCTCGTAGTGTGATTGAAGAGCGGTTGCGCAACGCCATCCTGGACGGCCGCCTGGCGCCCGGTAGAGCCCTGCGCCAACAAGAACTGGCAACGTTGTTCGGTGTCAGCCGAATGCCCGTACGAGAGGCTCTGCGCCAGCTTGAGGCACAGTCATTGCTACAGGTGGTGGCACACAAGGGTGCCGTCGTTGCTCCGCTGATTGGTGAAGATGCGGTAGACACCTATGCGTTGCGAGTGATTCTGGAGTCCGAGGCGCTGCGTCAGTCGATACCTCTGCTTGAGGCCGATGATATTGCCCTCGCTCGCAGCTATATCAAGCAGCTGGAAAACGAAACCCGGCACGCTGAAATCGGTCGCCTGAACCGGTTGTTTCATATGAGCCTGTACAGCAAGGCTTCCAACAAGAAGCTATTGCGCTTGATTGAAATTGAGCTCAATGAAGAAGAGCGCTTCCTGCGCTTTCACCTGTCGTCGATGGGCTTGGGCAAACTGACCCAGGATGACCACAACGGCTTGGTCGATGCGGCTAACGATAAGTCAGTCGAAGAGGCGATCAAGGTGCTTGAGCGCCATCTGAACACTGCAGCGAAGACCATCAAGGCCTACCTGAGCACTCAACCGGAAGTATGAACAGTGGGAGCGGGCTTGCCCTGCGATGGCGGTGTGCCAGGTACATCGCCATCGCCGGGCAAGTCGGGTCGCCGCACCGCCGCTCCTACAGGTTTCCACGGGCGGAAAAGACAAAACCCCTGTCTGCAGGGCAGACAGGGGTTTTGGAATTGAATCTTGACGATGACCTACTCTCACATGGGGAAACCCCACACTACCATCGGCGATGCATCGTTTCACTGCTGAGTTCGGGATGGGATCAGGTGGTTCCAATGCTCTATGGTCGTCAAGAAATTCTGTGTGCTGGCCCGTCTGTTGCGACGTACCTGCGAATTCTTGATGCTTCTACTATAAAGACAAAACCCCTACCTGCGTGTGCAGATAGGGGTTTCGGAATTTAATCTTGACGATGACCTACTCTCACATGGGGAAACCCCACACTACCATCGGCGATGCATCGTTTCACTGCTGAGTTCGGGATGGGATCAGGTGGTTCCAATGCTCTATGGTCGTCAAGAAATTCTGTTGCCAGAAGGTCTTGTTAGACACT
>NZ_SMOK01000032.1 GCF_004353925.1 Pseudomonas sp. H9
TCCTCAAGATGGAGCTGCTGTTGAGCAGCCCTGAAGATCTTGAGCAAGCAAGGCAGATGGTTGACGAGGCAGTGCAGATATACAACACAGAACGGCCCCATATGGCCCTGAAAAACAAAACGCCCGATGCTGTGCATCGGGCGTTTTGAGGCCTATCGGCCTACCTGAACAGGTGTAAACCTATTTCAGGACTAGACAGCGCGATTTGAGGCCGGTAGGCGGCGCACCACTGCGCCTACCGGAAGGCCCCATGAAGAGCCAATAAAAAACCCCCTGCTACATCCGTAGGAGGGGGCTCTCGACTAGCCCGTAAACGAACCAGTCAGTGCAGCTCTAAAATTACTGCTGTTGTGGCAGCTTATCGATCGGACCGCAGCCGCCAATAACTTTAGAGATGGAAACCGAAGGGTGGAACAGGTAGTCGTACGAGCAGTTTTTTGGCTGGTTGTAGACTTGACCGGTGCAACCCGAAAGAAGTGCTACGCCCGAAACTACAGCAATAGCAACAGATGCTTTCAACAGCTTTTTCATACTAAGTCCTTTAAATTATGAAGCACCGCCTTCTGGCGGAAGCGCGAGTATACGGAAAGCATCTGAAACTCTCCAGTCGAGTTCTAGCCTCGTCGGTCAATTGGCATTTCGATATGTCAAACCATTGGCAGTTGATGGGTGACGCAGTGAATGCCTCCACCGCCTGCTGCAATGGCGTCAATATTGAGCTGCACCACTTCACGATCCGGATAAAGCTCGCTCAACAAGTCAAATGCCTTGGTATCGGCAGCCTTGTCGCCAAACTGCGGGGCAATCACTGCGCCATTGATAACGAAGTAGTTGATGTAGCCAGCAGCAAAGTCCGGATTGTTCTTGCTGAAGCGGCTATTACGCGGCTTCAGCGGTGGCGACACGGTATGTATGGTGAGCTTTCGACCATCAGCGTCGGTGGCGTTCTTCAAAATCTCCAAGTGTGCCTTGGTCACTTTGTGATCATAAGACTCAGGGTCTGTATCCAGGTTGGCGATGATTACGCCCGGTTTAACAAAGCGAGCATAGAAATCGACATGGGCATCAGTGATGTCCTTACCTTTGATGCCCGGCAACCAAATGATCTTGCGCAATCCCAAACACGCTTTTAGTTCCTCCTCAACTTCAGCTTTGCTCCAGCCGGGGTTGCGATTAGCGTTTATCCAGCAACTCTCGGTCATGATCGCAGTGCCGTGCCCATCAACTTCGATACCGCCCCCCTCACCCACCAGCTCACTGCGCAAATAGGTGGCTTGGGCATTGTTCGCGGCCCATTTCGCTACACGCGCGTCATTGCCATGCTGTTGTTTATTGCCCCAGCCATTGAAGTTGAAATCGACCGCGCCCAAGTCTCCTTCTTCAGTGATGACGAAGTTGGCGCCGATGTCACGCATCCAGATATCATCCAGCTTAGTGGTGACAAAGGTAGTGTTCTGGCTACCGCACAACTCCTCTGCCAGTTCCCGCTCGCTGGCTCGACACAACACCGTTACCGGCTGATAACGCGCAATGGTACTGGCGATCAGGCCGATAGCCTCTTGCACGTCCGAGGTGAAGTCCTCCCAGATCGACTCTTGTGCGCCAAACGAAACAAAGGCGCACTGCTGCTTGTCACCTTCATCGGGCATGAACCACTCTTTGCCACTTACGGCCAGAGCCCGAGGGGCACTGAAACCCAGGCCCATGGAAGCGACTAAACCTAAGCCTGCGGTCGCTGAAACCTGCTTTATGAACTCACGACGCGTTGGCATCTGGATATCTCTCTAACACTTGAGTGACCGGAACTGACGGCTGTGCAGTCAGCTGCCCGGCGCTGTTTTGAACTTGGTCCACACCCGCATGCGCGCGCGCATATCGGACTGTGGGATGTCTTGGCCGGTAACCAAACGCTCGAAGGCAGCTTCTTCCGGGTAAATGTCCGGGTTGTTGCGCATCTGCGGGTCTACATCAGGCCGCGCCTTGGCGTTCGAGGTCGGGTAACCGGTGAAGTTGCTGATGGCCGCCATGTTTTGCGGACGCATCACGAAGTTGATAAAGGTATAGGCGTACTCCGGGTGTTTGGCATCAACCGGTATCGCCATGTTGTCCATCCACACCGTGGTGCCTTCCTTGGGAATGCGGTACTGAAAGCTGACTTTCTTGCCGGCCGAGTCTGCCGTGCGCTGGGCCTGAGTCATGTCGCCACTGTAACCAAGCGACAGGCACAGGTTGCCGTTGACAAGGTCGGTCACCGGTTGCGATTGGAACTTGCGAATGTACGGCCTGATTTTCAACAGCAGGTCACTGGCCGCCGCCAGGTCCTCTTTCTTGGCGCTACGCGGCTCGCGCCCCAGGTAGTTGAGCACCACGGCCAACACCTCGTCCGGCGAGTCGATCATCGAAATGCCGCAGTCGGCGAATTTCGCCGCCAGTTCTGGCTTGAACAGCATGTCGAGGCTATTTACCGGCGCATCCGCCATACGCTTGCGGATCAGCTCGTCGTTATACGTCAGGCCGATGGTGCCCCAGGTGTATGGCACTGTGGCCTTGATCGCATGAGGGTAATGACTGCGCAACTTCTGCAGACCCGGTTCGATGTCGGCCATTGCCTCAAGCTTCGAAGGGTCCAGCGCTTGCAGGCTGCCGGCCCGCATCAGGCGCTCGGCTACTGTATCGCCGGGGAAGATCAAGTCGTAGCCACTGCCGCCGGTCATCAGCTTGGCTTCCAGCACTTCACTGCCATCCATGACGTCGTAAATCACCTTGATCCCGGTTTCGGCGGTGAACCGCGACAGGGTGTCTTCGGCAAAATAATCAGCCCAGTTGTATAGGCGCAGAGTCTTGTCTTCGGCATGCACCGAGGTCATCGAGGCTCCCAGCGCCAGGCCGAGGCTGAGCAACAAATGCTTGCGGCTGATGTTCATCTCACACCCCTTGAGTCTTCCAGCATGCATTGACTTGACGGCCATCGAGCCCCAACAGCGGGGCGTACATTTCCGGGCGGCGATCTCGGTAAACACCCCAGGTCAGGCGCTCTTCACGCATGGCGCCCAGGTCCAAACGCTGCACCAGCACACCCGGGGTGATGCGATCGGCTTCGACCAACATCTTGCCTTTGTGATTGCAAATGAACGACGAACCGTAAAAGGTCATTTGCAGCTCAGGATCGGTGGTAGCCGCTTCCAGCCCGACGCGATTGGCCGCCACCACTGGCAAAATATTGGCTGCGGCGTGTCCGCGCATCGCCATCTGCCAGTGATCACGCGAATCAAGCTCGGTAGCACCCGGCTCGGAGCCGATGGCTGTCGGGAACAGCAGCACCTCAGCGCCCATCAGCGCCAGGCAGCGCGCAGTCTCGGGGAACCACTGGTCCCAGCAAATACCCACCCCGAGGCGCCCGAAGGCCGTGTCCCAAACCCGAAACCCGGTATCGCCGGGGCTGAAGTATTCCTTCTCCTGATAGCCGATGGCGTTAGGAATGTGGGTCTTGCGGTAGACACCCAGCAAGCGCCCATCGGCATCGGCCACGCTCAGGGAGTTGAAGTAGGCGTTGCCGGCCTTTTCGAACCAACTCAACGGCAGCACCACTCCCAGCTCAGCGGCCAACGCCGCAAAGCGCTTGAGCACTTGGCTGTGTTGAAACTCCTCAGCCAGCTCCAAGTGTTTGTGATGCTGTTCAATACAAAAGTAAGGGGTGGCAAACAACTCTTGCAGCAGGATGACTTCGGCGCCCTGGGCAGCGGCTTCACGAACCAGTTGCTCGGCGCGGTCGAGGTTGTGCTGCAAGTTCCAGGTGCATGGCATTTGCGTAGTAGCAACGGTCAGCAAGCTCATGACATCACCCCTTTACTGGCCAGGCCGGTTGCTGCTGAGTGATGCAGTGCACGCCGCCACCGCCGTGCGCCAAATGGTTGATCTGTACCGGTACCACTTCGCGGCCCGGGAACGCTTGGGCCAACACTTGGGCCGCAACCTGATCAGCCTCAATGCCGTAGGCAGGCATGATGATCGCGCCATTGGCAATGTAGAAGTTGGTGTACGAGGCGCAGAACACCTCGGCATCGACGTCTACCGCCTCGCTGGCTTCATACAGTTCCAGCATTTCAAAGCTGCGTCCCTGAGCATCGGTGGCCAGCTCCAGCGCGCGGCGGTTCTCACGGGCAACTTGGGCGTATACCGAGCTCTGGTCATGGGTAGCATCCACCAACAGCACGCCAGGGCGAGCAAATGCGCAGACACCGTCAACATGGCCGTCGGTCATGTCACCGGTCACATAATCCGGATCACCGGGCAGCCAGATGGTCTTTTTCACCCCCAGGAAACGCGTGAAGATCTCTTCGATCTCAGCCTTGCTCATGCCGGGATTACGATTGGGGTTGAGCAGCACCGATTCGGTGGTGATCAGGGTGCCCTCGCCGTCGACGTGGATAGCGCCACCCTCGTTGCTCAAGGCCGTGCCAAAGCAGCTCAGGCCCAGCTGATTGAGGATGCGCCGCGCCAGGCTTTCGTCCAGGTCGTGTGCAGACTTGCCGCCCCAGGCGTTGAAGCGCCAGCTGACACCCGCCAGTCCCTGTTGTGGATGGCAGATAAAGCTTGGTCCGGAGTCACGGCACCAGCTGTCATTCACCGTCAATTCGATCAGTTCGATGTTCGCACCGCACAATGCTGCCGCACTGGCACGGGCCGAAGGATCGACCACCATCTTGACGGGCTCGAAGCGCGCAATGGCATTGGCAACCCGTGCAAAATCCACCTGAACCTGCTCAAGGGTCACCCCCCAACCAGACTCCCACAACGGTTTGTTATGCGGCCAGACCATCCAGGTCGCTGCATGGTTCACCCATTCTGCGGGCATGAACCAACCACTGCTCAGATCGCCATTGCACTGCATGCTTCTCACCTTTCAGTTAAGTGATATTAATTACTGAAAACCGCGCTTGCGGTAAGAAACTCAATGCTATGGCTTCATTATCGTGACAACAAACGATAGATTTAGCTGACAACTGATCAGTAGAGCTTATCAATGCTAAAGCACTGGCCTCCCCTGAACGCCCTACGTGGTTTTGAAGCTGCCGCGCGACTGGGCAGCTTTCACAAAGCCGCCGAAGAGCTGCACCTGACCCAGTCGGCAATCAGCCAGCAGATACGCAGCCTGGAGACGTTCCTGGAACAACCGCTGTTCTTTCGCAACGGTCGCAGCGTCAGCCTGACCGACGCCGGTTACGACCTGCAAAGCACCACCCAAGCCATGCTGCAGCAACTGTCGGTGGGCATTCGGCGCCTGGAGCAGTACCGCAAACCCAATCAACTGGTGGTCAACACCACGCCAGCGTTTGCCCGGCATTGGCTGCTACCACGCCTGGGTGACTTCCATCGCCAGCATCCGGAAGTTGACCTGTGGTTGTTCACCAGCTTCGACCCGCCAGACATGGCAACGCAAACCATCGACCTGAGCCTGCGCGATGACCTCAGTGCTCAGGCCGAGTGCAGCCACCTGACCCTGTTTCGTGATCGCCTGTATCCGGCTTGCCATCCCGACGTGCTCAACACACCCAGTGAGCAGCGCACAACCTTGCATGGCGAACGGGAAATGGACTGGAGCCACTGGGTGGTTGAAGGCGGCGAAGATGTGGGACAACGCAGCAACGGCCTGAACTTCTCCGACCCCGGCCTGCTGCTCGATGCCGCCTGCGCAGGGCACGGCATCGCCTTGGTCAGCCAATTGTTAGCGACTCAAGCCCGCACGCAAGGGCTGTTGCAGCCGCTGTGTGCACAAACGGTACGCGGCCCCGACTGGAGCTGCCTGATTCACCGAGACAGCGAGAAAAGCCCACTGACCCGGAGTTTCAGTACGTGGTTGCAGGGGAGTTTGGCAGCCGATTGATTCAAACGACTTATGAACTAGTGGGAGCGGGCTTGCCCCGCGATAGAGGCCTGTCTGCCATACCGCATCGCGGGGCAAGCCCGCTCCTACCAAAAGCGAAATCAGCAACCACTCAACGTTGCCGGACGCCATTCCCCTTCAAAGAAAAACGGCCAGACGCAACCCATAGCCAATAGTGGGAGCGGGCTTGCCCCGCGATAGAGGCCTGTCTGCCACGTCGTATCGCGGGGCAAGCCCGCTCCTACCAAAAGCGAAATCAGCAACCACTCAACGTTGCCGGACGCCGTTCCCCTTCAAAGAAAAACGGCCGGACGCGACCCATAGCCAATAGTGGGAGCGGGCTTGCCCCGCGAAAGAGGCCTGTCTGCCATATCGCATCGCGGGGCAAGCCCGCTCCTACCAAAAGCGAAATCAGCAACCACTCAACGTTGCCGGACGCCGTTCTCCTTCAAAGAAAAACGGCCGGATGCGCACACCGATCACGTTGCCGGCATAGGCTGCAATCAGCCATAACCAGCCATGCACGCTGCCTGAGGCGATGCCGCTGAAGTACGCACCGATATTGCAGCCATACGCCAGGCGCGAACCGTAACCAAGCAACAGGCCGCCGATTACCGCAGCCACCAACGAGCGCGTGGGGATGTTCAGGTTGGGCGCGAAGCGACCGGCCAGGCCAGCCGCCAGCAGGGCACCGAGTACGATGCCGATGTCCATCACCGTGGTGACATCCTCCCACAGCGGCGAAGCCAGCGCTTTGGCATTGGCCGGCACTTGCCAGAACGCCCAGTTGCCAACATCAACCCCCAGGCCACCCAGGGTTTTCGCGCCCCACAAGGCAAACGCCGAAGTAATCCCCCAAGGTCGCCCGGCCAACGCCAGGGTCAGGTAATTGAGCAACGCCAGCGCCACCGCACCCCACAACAGCGGCCAAGGCCCACGCAAGAAACGGCGCAGCCCCTGATGGTCGCTGCGCACCGCAGCTTCGAGCTGCCCATGACGGCGTTTTTCCAGCAGCACCGTGACCCCGGCGATCACGGCAAACACCACCAGACTCAAGAACAACGCAGGCAGCAGGCCAAACGCCTGAACAATCGAGGTAGCCGGGAACGACGGCAGCGAGAACCACCAGTCAACGTGGTGGGTAGCCGCTACTGAACCGATGATGAAAAACAGCAAGGTCACCAGCATTCGCGCATTGCCGCCACCAACGGTAAACAGCGTACCGGAAGCGCAACCGCCGCCCATCTGCATGCCGATACCGAAGATAAACGCACCGAACACCACCGAAACCCCGGCCGGGGAGACAAGGCCTTTGACCGGCTGGCCAAACAACGTGCCGGCATCGAGCGCCGGAAAGAACAACAACACGGCGAGGGTCAACATCACCATTTGCGCCCGCAATCCAGCCCCACGACGCTCGTTGATGAACACACGCCAGGCGGAAGTGAAGCCGAAGGCAGCGTGGTACAGGGTTAGCCCCAGGGCTGCGCCGACGATAAGCAACAACACCTGATTGGTACCGACACGGGCTTGGAGAAACAGGGCTCCGATCAGCAGCAGCGCCAGGGCGAACAGCGGCGCACCGAGGCGGCGCTCAGGCGCAAGAGGGAGAGAAAGGCTCATGGCAATTTCCGGGTGGCGGGTTTACAGGCCGTAATTGTACCTGCGCAGGTCACCAAGCAGTGTAGGATTCCCCTTCCCTTCGTCCTTATGAGCGAACCTCGCAATGCAACTGACCCATCGCCCCGTCCAGGCCCAGGACATTGCCGTGATCTGCTGCTTCCCTCAAGGCCCGGACGAGCTGTATTACATGTTTCCCAAGGCCCACTACCCGCTGACGCCTGCACAACTGAGCGAGGCTATCGCTCAACGTGCCGGATCAACCGTAGTCGAAGGTGACGGCGCAGTGCTGGCCTTCGCCAATTTCTACAAGGCTGAACAGGGCGGTATTTGCGCCCTCGGTAACGTGGTAGTGGCGCCTGCTGCCCGCGGGCACGGTGTAGCACGCTATCTGGTGCAACACATGATTGAGCTGGCGCGTAGCCAGTTCGATGCACGTGAAGTATGGGTGTCGTGCTTCAACAACAACACAGCGGGGCTGTTGCTGTATCCGCAACTGGGCTTCACCCCTTTTGCAATCGAGGAACGCCAGGGCCCAGGCAATACGCGAGTTGCGCTGGTGCAGATGAAGCAAACGCTATAGTTAGCCGTCGTTTACCAGCGCAACAACCGAGGGCCGAGCAGCGCACCAAGCGCGGTGGGAATCGCCATTCCCAACACATACCAGATCCCCCAGAACGGCACTTCCATCTCCGGGCAGTGCAGGCAATAGGCCAGGGTTGCCGAAGCGCTGGCCAGCAAACCGGCTACTCCACCGGCCAGGCGCAACTGGGTTGGGGCCAACGCCTGTAAAGCGCGAAACAGGGCAATAAAGCCAGGTATCGACAACAAGGCAATGTTGAAGGGGCATGTGCGCCAGGTACGGCCAAAGATCAATGCCAGTTGCTGCTCCTCAGGCACTCCACTCAATACCACCAGCGTTGCAGCCCAAACACCAAACAGCGGAACGCCAATACCCGCCCATCGCGCCCCCACCTCAAGGCCTGGCCGGACCAGCCGGTTGAAGACCAACACCGCCCCAAACATCAGCGCGGCCGGCAACGCAAGCTTGGCCCAGAACAGTGGGGTTTGTGCCACCACAGCGAGGTCTTCACGCACGCCAAACAGCAAAACGGTCAACAACACGGCCCCGACGAGAGCGGCCAGGATCGCAAGGGTCAGGCGACGAGCGAACAGGCGCTGATCTACCGGTTCGATGCCCGTGGCAAGCAAAGAAATCAGCTCGTCAGTTTTCATCATGTACCTCGTATCATCGCCGCCAGTGCCTTAAGCCCCCGGTGTATGCCGATCTTCACTGCCGAACCGGTGAGCCCGGTCAACTTGGCGGTTTCCTCGACCGACAGGCCCTCCAACTTGACATGCACGATCGGCAGCCGTTGCTTGTCTGGCAACTGCTGCAGCAGTTTGCCCAGGTCACGCTGAGCCTGGGCGGGTTCCTGCTGCTCTTGCGCAAACAGTTCTTCAGCGTCGTCGAGCACATCGTTCAACGCCTCCCGGCGGCCATAGCCACGCAGGCTGTCGGCCAGTTTATAGCGCGCGATGGCCTGCACCCAAGCGGTCAGTGGCTGCTCGCGCTGGTAGCTGTGACGGGCGTTATGCACAGCCAGCAGCACCTCCTGAAGCAGGTCTTCAACATCGTCCGGGCGGGAATTCAGGCGCTTGAGCAAATAGCCACGCAGATGCCCGCTCAACTGCTGCAAAAACTGCCGATAAGCCTGCGCATCGCCATCCAGCCCCGCCACCAGCAAGCCTTGCAGCGATGCTTCACGCATGCGCAACAGTTCACTTTGAGTAGTTCGATCCATCGACGGCTCTGGTTACAAGGGGACGTAAGAAAGTGTCTGAGCGCCAGACAGTGCTGCCGGAAACCATAGCGTTTTCAGCGCTCCCTCGAAAAGGGCGAAAAAAAATCTTGTATCACTGTAACCGCTCCGGCGATCCGGGCGAATTACTTCACGAGCCGTAAGCAACGTTGCCCGGCCACCTCAATTTTTTGGAGTTTGACACCATGAAAACTTTCGCCGCTACCGCCGCTGCCCTTGCCTTCGCCTCGATTGCGGGCACCGCCATGGCTGCCTCCTCCACCGATGCCCCGGCTCCCGCCATGGAGAAATGCTACGGCGTGGCCATGGCTGGCAAGAACGACTGCAAGGCAGGCGCCGGCACCAGCTGCGCCGGCACTTCGAAAACTGACTACCAGGGCAATGCCTGGAAAAACGTACCGGCCGGCACCTGCACCTCGATCAAAACGCCTAATGGCATGGGCTCACTGACCCCAAAACAATCCTGATGCACAGCGACCTGTAGAGGGCGAAGCGACCATGAACAGATACTCCCACCTCGGTGCAGGCCTTGGGCTCAAGGCCGAGCACTACGAACCTGCCATGGACTGTACGGCCCCAGGCATGTGGTTCGAAGTGCACCCGGAGAACTACATGGTCGCAGGCCCTCGGCTCGCCTGGCTGGAGGCGATTGCCGAGCGTCATCCGCTCTCGCTGCATGGTGTGTCATTGTCGCTGGCGGCTGATCATCTGCCTGATACAGAGCATCTGTATCGACTCAAGGCCCTGGCCAACCGGGTGCAACCAACGCTGTTTTCAGAACACCTGGCGTGGTCGACCTTTCAGGGGCACTACCACCCCGATCTACTGCCGTTCCCACGTAGCAATGCCGCCTTGCAGCGTATTGTCGAGAACATTCACTTCGCCCAGGACATCCTCGCCCGGCCGCTGGCCATCGAGAATCCCAGCCACTATGCCCACCTGGAAGGGCATGACTACGGCGAAATCGAGTTTCTCAGCGAGCTCGTCCAACGCACCGGCTGCAGCCTGTTGCTGGACATCAACAACGTTCAGGTCAGCGCTCACAACATGGGCTTTGACCCCCACGCCTACCTCGATAAGTTTCCGGCGGCGTCGATCAGCGAGATTCATTTGGCCGGTTACAGCCAGGACGCCAACAGTGCGTTGCTGATCGATTCCCACGACACGCCCATCTCGGCCGAGGTCTGGGCACTGTATTTACATGTACTGCAACGCGTCGGGCCGCGCCCGACACTGATCGAGCGCGACGACCAGATCCCGCCCTTCACTGAATTGATGCGTGAGCGCAATACCGCCCAGACCTTGCTCGACAGCGTAGGTGAGCAGCTATGAACGATACATCCCTTGGTGTATTCCAGTCTGACTTCATCGCCGCTCTGTACGGTCATTCGGATTCGCCGAATCTACTACCACTCACCCGTCAGGCCGGTTTCACTGTCTATCGCAATACCGTGCTCAAAGGGTGTGTCGATGCTTTGCAGGCCAACTTCCCGACGGTTGAACAGCTGGTCGGCACTGATTGGTTTCGTGCCGCCGCAGCTGTACATGCCGTGCAGGCTCCGCCTTCCGACGCCCGGCTGATTCTGTATGGCGAACAGTTCGCTACCTTCCTCGAACAGTTCAAGCCCGCGCAGAGCCTGCCTTACCTGGCCGATGTAGCGCGCGCCGACCGCTTGTGGATCGAAGTGCATATCGCCCTTGACGACAGCGCGCTGGACGTACCGGCGATGACCCGCATTCCCGCTGAACAGCTTGGCAAACAATACCTGCGCCCGCGCACCGACGTGCGTTGGCAGTGGTTCGCCCAACACCCCATCTACAGCATCTGGAACAGCAACCGCCAAACCCTGGCGCTACCGGAGCCCCTCGACTGGCAGGGCGAGGGCTTGTTGCTCCGCCGCCACAACGGCCATGTGCTATGGCAACCGCTTGGCGAAGCCGAATGCATTTTTCTCGACGCCTGTGCTGCAGGACTATCACTGGAGGCAGCAGCCAACAAGGTGCTGGCCTTCGATTCAACCCTGGATTTCACCACCCTGCTCGGCCAGCTGCTTGCGGCCGAGGTTTTCGCGTGACTGGAGAACGCCATGCACATTCTCAGCGACATCCCCGCTAAACAGCCTGACGCAGCCAATACGCTTTGGTCACGCTGCGCCACACAGGTGCAGGGTCTGATCAGCGACTCATGGCTGTCGCTGGTAGCCCGCCTGGGCATTGCCGCGATTTTCTTTCTCTCGGGTCGAACCAAAGTCGAAGGCTTTTTGAGTATCACCCCCAGCACCTACGAACTGTTCAGAACCGAATACACCCTGCCCTTGCTCTCGCCGTGGTTGGCCGCCCACTTGGCGACCTATGCCGAGCACCTTTTTCCCCTGCTGCTGGTACTCGGCTTGTTCACTCGATTTGCCGGTTTGGCCTTGCTCGGCATGACCCTGGTCATTCAGGTGTTCGTCTACCCGGATGCCTGGCCTACTCACATGAGCTGGGCGGGATTGCTCTTGGTGGTGATCGGTCGTGGCGGCGGACGCTGGTCGCTGGATCGCTACCTGGGTATCCGTTAGGCCCGAACAAAACGCTGCCTGAGCACATCACTCAAGGCATCCACCAGCAGCACAAGCACCAGCATGGCAATGATTACCGTGCTGGCTTGTGCTTCTTGAAACAGGCTCAGGGTGGTGTAGAGCATCTGACCCAAACCACCCGCGCCTACAAAACCGAGCACGCTGGCCATGCGGATGTTGTTTTCCCAGCGATACAGGCTGTAGGCCAACAATTGCGGCCAAAGGTTCGGCAAGGTGCCAAAGCAGAACGCAGCAATCTGACTACCGCCCTGCAAGCGAATAGCCGCAGCCGGCTCCGGCGGGGCATTCTCCAGCGCTTCGGCAAACAGGCGACCGAGCACGCCCGAGGTGTGCAAGGCCAGCGCCAGGGTGCCGGCATTCGGCCCCAGCCCTGCCGCCAGCACGGTCAGCGCCGCCCACACCAGTTCCGGTATCGCCCGCAGAGCATTGAGCAATAGCCGTGCGACGGCTTGCAGCAACGCACCAAAACGCCCTGCCGCTGGCAATGCCAGCAACAGGCCAAGCACCACCGCAAGCAGCGTCCCCAAGCCAGACATCGCCAAGGTTTCCAGCGCACCCTTGCCGACGGCGCGTAGATGCTCAGGGCTCACATCAGGGCTGAGAAAGCGCGCTGCATAACCCGCCATTTGCCCGAGACCACCATTGCCGAACAGGGCATGCAAATCGAGACTCAAGTAAGCAAATGAACCCACCACGGCCGCCAGTAACGCCAGCATCAGCGAGCCATTGACCAGGCGCCTCATGCCAACCTACCGCGCAACAATCGGCTGAGCTGGTCTGCCAGCCAGACCAATATCAGGAAGGCCAGCAACATACTCGCTACCTCGGCACCTGCGAACATGCGCATCGACAAGTCAATTTGCTGCCCCAGGCCACCCGCGCCAACAAAGCCCATGACGACCGAAGCACGTATTGCGCACTCCCAGCGATAGACCGTATAGGAAACTAGCTCTGGCGCCGCATCCGGCAAGATGCCGTAGAAGAACGCACTTAAACGGCTGCTGCCCGCCTGCAGCAGCGCGTGAGCCGGGCGTTGATTCACCGACTCGAAGATTTCTGCATACACCTTGCCCAGCATGCCGCTGTAGGTAATGGCGATAGCGAGTACCCCCGCCGTCGGGCCCAATCCCACAGCGCGGACGAAAAGCAGCGCCCAGACTACTTCAGGCACGCTGCGCAGAAAAATCAGCAGCCCGCGTACGGGCAGGCGCACGGTACGCGACCAGAACCCGAGGCGCCCTGCGCGTGAGGCGGCTGCCATCGACAGCGCCCGGCTCGCCAGCAGGCTGGCCGGAATTGCCAGCAGCAAAGCCAGGGTCATACCTGCGGTGGCCACCGCCAGGGTTTGCAGTGTTGCGGTCCACAACAGCGCGAGGAACTCCGGGTCATGCGCCGGTGGCCAGAAGGCACTAAGGAAGTTGCCCATTTCACGGCGGTTTTCAGCCTGCAGCAACACACCGGGGTTGAGCTCACTCAGGTGAATACCTGGCCAGAGCAAGGCTATCGCCAACAGGGTCAGCAGTAGCCGGGGCAGTGTTGCCGGGTCGCGACTGTCTGCTGTCAGCATCGCGGAATCTGCAGGCTGGGCGTGGGTGCAGGCCACTGTGGTGACCCCAAGTGCTCATTGGCATACAGCGCATCCAGCATGTCTCGAGCGACCTCTGCAGCCGGCCGGTCGAACGCCACCCGCCCATCACGGATGCCGATCACTCGCGGAAAATGCGTCAGCGCCAACTCCACTGCATGCAAACTGGCAATCAGGGTAATCCCATGGTCACTGGCATATTGATTCAAGGTTTTCAGGCTGTGCTCAGCCAGCACCGGGTCCATGGCCGAAACCGGCTCATCAGCCAGCAGAATTTCGGGCTGCTGATACAAGGCCCGCGCTATACCTACCCGCTGCAACTGCCCGCCCGACAGCTGCCCGCACTGGGCAAACAGCTTGTCGGCCATGCCCAGCCCGGATAGCACCTTGCGCGCACCTGGAATGTCGCTGGGGTGCAACAGATTGAGCAGCCCGCGCAGCGTCCCCCACTGCCCCAAGCGCCCGGCCAGCACCGCCGTCACCACTCGTTGGCGAGGTGGCAGTGGCGGTGCCTGGTGAATCAGACCGATACGTGTGCGCAGGCGCTGGCGGGCTCGCGCCGACAACCGCCAGAGCGCTTCACCAAGCAGCTCGATGCTACCTTCGCTAGGCGCCATGGCGGTGGCGATCAGATTGAGCAAGCTGGACTTGCCGGCACCCGAAGGGCCAATGATCGCCACCCGTTCACCGGCCTCAACGCGCAAATCAATCGCCTGTAACGCCTGAACCTGCCCCAAGCGCAGACTCGTGCCATTGAGTGTGATCGTCACTTAAGCAACCCAGCAGTGCGGGCAGCCTCCTCGATACCCTTGTAGTTGTCCGGGCTGGTTTCGATGAAGCGGCTCGCAGCCTGCAGATCGAGTATCGCCTTGTCATCTGGCTTGGTCGGGTCGAGGTCAAGGAAGGCTTGCTTGATTTTCTCTTTCAGGGCGGGGTCGAGGCTGCCGCGCACCGTCCAGTTGTAATCGTAGTAATCCGGTGTGGTGGCAAAGACTTTGACTTTGTCGGTATCGACCTTGCCGGAGTCCACCAGTTTCTGCCAGACACTGGCGTTGAGTACCCCGGCGTCGACCTTACCAGCCTGAACCCAGGCTGCGGTGGCATCGTGGGCACCGGAATAGGCGACACGGCTGAAGTAGTCTTCAGGCTTGATGCCATTGTCCTTGAGCATGAAGTAACGCGGCATCAGGCTACCGGAGGTAGACGAAATCGAACCGAAGGCAAAGCTCTTGCCCTTGAGGTCGGAGAAGCTTTCGATCTCGGGGTTGGCGGTAATGAATTTGCTGGTGAACTTGGCGTCCTGCTCACGCTGAACCAGAGGCGTCGCAGTCGGGCTCTTCAGGTGCACTTGAACGAAGGTAAAGCCCCCCAACCAGGCCATGTCCAGGCGGTCGGTGGCCAGCGCCTCGACCACTGCCGGGTAGTCGGCTACCGGCACGAACTCCACCTTCATACCCAGTTTCTGCTCCAGGTATTGGCCCAGCGGCTTGAACTTGCGCAGCAATTCAGTGGGTGCCTCGTCGGGGATGGCACTGACCTTGAGGGTATCGGCCGCCTGGGCCAAGTAGGATGAACACGACAGCACGAGACCGGCAAATAGCGCCAGAGGACGTTTGAGCATCAGGGATTCTCCGGTTCAATAGCGGGGAAACAGCCATCTTCAGGCTGGCCTCCGAATTATAAGAGGCATCGGCGCAATAACCAGCTTTGCTACAATCGGGCCTCACGATATTTCGAGGTGCGTATGAGCGAGCCGATTCGTCTGACCCAGTACAGCCACGGCGCCGGTTGCGGCTGCAAGATCTCTCCGAAGATGCTTGAAGTGATCCTCGCCGAAAGCGGCACCCAAGCGCTGGACCCGAACCTCTGGGTCGGCAATGCCTCGCGCGATGACGCCGCGGTTTATGCCTTGGATGACGAGCGCGGCGTGGTTTCGACTACCGACTTTTTCATGCCGATTGTCGATGACCCTTACGACTTCGGCCGCATCGCCGCGACCAACGCCATCAGCGATATCTATGCCATGGGCGGCGACCCGCTGATGGCCATCGCCATTCTCGGCTGGCCAATCAATGTACTGGCCCCGGAGGTTGCCCGCGAAGTGATTCGCGGTGGTCGCGCGGTGTGCGCCGAGGCCGGTATTCCTTTGGCGGGCGGTCACTCCATTGATGCACCCGAGCCGATCTTCGGCCTGGCGGTAACCGGTGTGGTGCAAAAGCGCCACATGAAGCGCAATGACACCGCCACCCAAGGCTGCCGTCTGTACCTGACCAAGCCGTTGGGCATTGGCATCCTTACCACCGCCGAGAAGAAATCCAAGCTCCGTGAGCAGGACAAAGGTCTGGCTCGCGACTGGATGTGTACCCTCAATACCCCTGGCAGCCGTTTTGGCAAGCTGGCCGGCGTCAAGGCGATGACCGATGTGACCGGCTTCGGCTTGCTCGGCCACCTGGTCGAACTGGCCGATGGTAGCGGGTTGAGCGCGCGCTTGAATGCCAGTGCCGTGCCGCGTCTGCCGGGTGTCGAGTACTACTTGGCAGAAGGCTGTGTACCGGGCGGTACCCTGCGCAACTTCGACAGCTACGGCGAAAAAATCGCCCCGTTGAACGACGAACAAAAGCACCTGTTGTGCGACCCACAAACCAGTGGCGGGCTGCTGGTTGCGGTAGCGCCTGAAGGTGAAGCCGAGTTTCTCGCAGTGGCTGCCGAGTTGGGCCTGAACCTGGCACCGATCGGCGAGCTGGTCGAGCGACAGCGTTATGCGGTTGAGGTGCTGTAATGCGGGACAACACCACCGACTACCGCCACTTGTTTTTGCACGATGTGCCGATGATGGACATGCGCGCCCCGGTCGAGTTTGCCAAGGGCGCCTTCCCTAACGTCATCAACCTGCCCTTGATGAACGATCTGGAACGCCAGAAGGTGGGCACTTGCTACAAGCAACAAGGGCAACAAGCGGCGATCGCCCTGGGCCACCAACTGGTCAGCGGCCAGATCAAAGATGAACGTATCGCCGCTTGGGCTGCTTTCGCCCGCGCCAACCCTGAAGGCTATCTGTACTGTTTTCGTGGCGGCCTGCGCTCACAGATCTCCCAGCAGTGGCTGCAGAGCGAAGCCGGTATCCAGTACCCCAAGGTAATCGGCGGCTACAAGGCACTGCGTAATTTCCTGCTGCAAACCACCCAGGATGCGGTGGCCGAATGCGATTTCGTGCTGATCGGCGGCTTGACCGGAACCGGTAAAACCGAAGTACTGCAGGTTCTGGATAATTCAGTGGACCTTGAAGGTCATGCCAACCACCGTGGTTCCAGCTTCGGTAAACGCGCGACCGGGCAACCTGTACAAATCAACTTCGAGAACAACCTGGCCATCGATGTGCTGAAAAAGCGCGCACGCGGCATTGAACAGTTCGTGCTTGAAGACGAAGGCCGTATTGTCGGTAGTTGCTCGCTGCCGCTGGAGTTGTACCAAGGCATGCAGCGCTATCCGCTGGTATGGCTGGAGGACAGTTTCGACAACCGTGTCGAGCGCATCCTCAGCGATTATGTGATCAACCTGTGCGCCGAGTTCGTGGCCCTGCACGGCAGCGAACATGGTTTTGAACGGTTCGCCGAACGCCTGAACCAAAGCATGGGTAACATTCTCAAGCGCCTGGGCGGCGAGCGCTACCAACGCTTGTCAGCACTGCTGCAGCAGGCGTTGGACGAACAACAACGTAATGCCACGGTCGATCTGCACCGCGCCTGGATCAGCGGCCTGCTCAGCGAATATTACGACCCGATGTACGCCTACCACCGCGACAGCAAGGCTGAGCGTATCGAGTTTTCCGGCAATCAGGTTGAGGTACGCGAATACCTCAAAGCCCGCGCCACCCGCCACCGCTCATCTTGAGCATCAATGCTCGGCCAACGCAGACAGCTCATCTGCCCGAGCCTTGGTCATGTCCAGCACACAACCGGCACCATTGAGTTGATCAATGGTGCCGCCAGTGAGGCTGAAATACAGCTTGCAGTTGGTGTCGCGGTACTTGATCCACGAACGTTGAGCGTCACGCAACTGAGCCTGTTGCGCGGACTCCAGGGCGGCCATGGCCTTTTTGTAAGCCGTGTTGAGGCGCGCGTCTTGCTGCTCGATCTCGGCGCCATTGCAGTTGTTCATGTCCAGGGTGGTTTGCGCCGCCTGCATGCATTGGCTGTAAGCGGGCGAGTCGTTCTGGGCAAGGGCGAAAGGGGTAACAGCGCTCATCAGCGCGATTGCCAGCAGTGAGTGTTTCATCAGGGAACTCCATGTAAGAGGCGCTCAGAATGCCGGGCGCAAAGCACTTGGTGCAAGGCGCAGATCATCCACAGGGCGAATAACGCTCGTGCAGCATTCGAATTTCCATTCACGCCAGGGATAGCCAAGACTCAGCCAAGCCATTTTCAAGGAGCCTTGCCATGAGTCTGTCATTCACCCCAGCAGCCCTGTTGCCTTTGCTCATCGCGCTGCTGGCCGGCGCAGCAGTGCCCTTCCAGGCTGGCAGCAATGCGGCCTTGGGACGCCTGCTTGGGCATCCGCTTTGGGCGACATTAGTGTCGTTGGGCGTCAGTGTGTTGATGGTGATTCCGGCTTTGTTGGTGATGCGTGCTCCCCTGCCGCAAATTGGCGCCTTGACCCAGGCACCTTGGTGGGCCTGGTTTGGCGGGGTGGCGGGCGTGGCCTACATCACCGCAGCCTTGATGCTCACCCCGCGCCTGGGTGCTGCCGGGTTTATCGTCTGCGTAATTGCCGGCCAGGTGGTGTCGTCCTTGCTGATCGATCAGTGGGGGTTGATGGGCCTGGCGCAGCGGCCAGTTAACGCCGTGCGCCTGGCCGGGGTCGGCCTGATCGTGCTTGGAATGCTGGTGGTGCAGTGGGGAACTTCAACGTCTGCTAGATAACGTCTGTTAGATAGCGTTGCGGTCCAGTGGCTGGACCGCAGGCTCCGCGTCCAGAACGCGGTCAACTTCAAACCGCAGGCTGGGCTCTTGAAGGGCATAACTGATCACCACGCCGAGCACTAACAGCAGCACAGCATCGAGCCAGTGCCAGCCTGGTATCGCCCGCCCCTGACGCGCCTGATTGCACCACCAAGCCTGCCCCAGACAAAAGCCGAAGATCGACAACAGCCAGAGGTAAAACCCCGGTGCAAAGTGGGTCAGGTTGACGAAGTTGTAGCTGCGATTGTCGGGCAGCCGCTCGATGCCCAAGCTGGTCAATGCCAGGTACAACGCGCCCAGCCCAAGCCCCAGCGATACCCAGCGCCAACGACGGTGCAACAGTATCGCCATCGCCAACAACGGGTTGGCAAACCAACCGAACATGCCGAACACCAAGCCCCAAGGACCGTACAGCAGCGCCTGCAATGCATGCAGGCGACCGCCACCGCTGAGGTACACGGCGTTAAAGCCCAGGCACAACAAGAACAGCGCCAAGGTGATCGACACATAACGGTTGGCAATCATCCCGCATCGCGCTCCAGCAGCAGACCATAGAGCCCCGAATCGGACAATTCCCCAGCCACACACCAACGCTCACGCAGCACGCCTTCCAATGTAAACCCCAAACGCTCAAGGGTTCGTGCCGAAGCGCTGTTTCGCGGGTCAATTTCCGCCTCAAGGCGGCGCATCTTCAGGTCACTCGCCAGGTACTGAACGAACAGCTCCAGTGCTTCCCTCATAAAGCCCTGGCCTTGGGCGGCGGTTGACAGGCAGTAGCCGATTTCCCCTCGGCGCGAATCGCGCTCAAAACTGGAACACTGGCACATACCGATCAATTCACCGGTGTCACTGCGGTAGATACCGAGCTTGAGCAACTCCCCCTGCGCATAGGCCTGGTGATCCGCCGCCAAGGCTGCCTGTGCTTCGTCAAGGTGACACCAAGGGGCGTGGTTCCAGAAGCGCATGACCTGTGGATCGGCCATGATCCCCAGCCATGCCTCTGCATCCTCGGCACGCATGGGCCGCAACTGCAAACGCGGGCTGTGCAAGCAAAGGTCCTGGGGAAATACATAGGGGTGCGACACGGGTAGAACTCCTGTTCTGTCCGAAGAGCCGCACAGTTTACCTTAATGCTGTTGCACGCAGCGTTGTCAGCCTTCAGGCGACTTCAGCGCCCTCATCCGGCCAGATCGGCTCGTTGGCTTCCAGTGGTGGCAAGCCATACGCAGCCCGGGCTGCATCGCAACTCGGGTTTGCCTTGCCATCAACCCAGGCAGCCTCGAACTCGCGGCAAGGGCTTGAACGCTGTTCGTAAAGGCTGCAACTGACGCCTTTGCCAATCTCACCCTCAAGGCCAATGCAACGACAAGGTTTACTGTCGGTGCCGATCATGGCCACACGCGTAGGGTTGATCTGAACCACCATCTCATCGGGAACCAAACCTCCCGCCGATTGGCACTCACCCCAGAAAAATGACACACGGAAATACCCGCAGCAGGCGCCGCAGTTCAAACAAGGATTATGTTCGGACATGATGAAAGAAGGGGGGGCAAGATTATCGTTATTGGGAGAAAACCCGCCGCCATTCTATGCTTCGGCAACGTTTTGAGAAGGGGGGAGATGTAGAAAAATATTGCGTCTGACCAGCGGTTGAATTCGCCCGTTTCTGAAGTTGATTGCCGTCAACCAGCGCCCTGCAATAAGATGCGACGATTTCTCAATTGCATCTAATTCGCACAGCGGACGGGAACCCTCTATGTCGACTTTCGACAAGCCCCATGCAGAGCAGATCCAGGCCTATTACTGCGCGCACCACGGCTGGATTCGTGGCTGGCTGAACAAAAAGCTTGGTAATGCCAGTGACGCTGCCGACCTCGCTCACGACGTATTCGTACGCCTGTTGGCAAAACCACGTCAGTTCGAAAGCGATCAGCATGCCCGGGCTTATCTGAGCACCATCACCCGACATCTGTGCGTAGATTTCTGGCGGCGCCAGCAACTGCAACAAGCCTGGCTCGACGCCCTGGCCGAGCTTCCCGAACAGCATGCACCCAGCGAAGAACAGCGTGCCTTGGTGTTCGAAGCCTTGCAACAAGTCCAGGACATGCTTGCAAGGCTACCGAACAATGTGTGCCAGGCCTTTCTGCTCGCTCAGGTTCAAGGGCTGGGTTACCGCGAAATCGGCGAACGCCTTGGTGTTTCCGAGCGTACTGTCACCAAGTACATGGCCCAGGCCATGTACCAATGCCTGCTGCTGGAAGCGGATCTTCTATGAGCGCCGATGCCAAACCCGACCAGGCAACCCTGCAACAAGCAGCGCAGTGGTACGCCCGCCTGCGCGCCGGCAACGCCGACCATGCCGCCTTGCGCCAACATTGGCAACAGTGGCTTGATCAACACGACAGTCACCGCACCGCCTGGGCCTTTGTCGAGCGCATCAGCCAGCGCTTCGAGCCATTGCAGAGCCAGGCCGATGCTTCGGTGCAAGCCCTGCAGCGAGCCAGGCACAAGCTGCACACACGGCGGCGCACCCTGGGCACACTGTCACTGCTGTGTGGTGGGGTCCTGCTGGGCTGGGCAGGCTGGCGCAATCAGCTTCTGCCACAACGCTTGCTGGCACTGGGTAGTGACGTGCGCACGGGCGTCGGGGAAATCCATGCCCGCCAACTGGCAGACGGCACTCGTATCTGGCTCAACGGCGACAGTGCGTTGAACGTGGATTACCAATCGGGACTGCGTCGCCTGCAACTGTTGGCCGGCGAGGTGCTGATTGAAACAGCCACCGACAGCAGGCCTTTCGTCATCGACAGCGCACAAGGTCGCATGCAGGCACTGGGCACCCGCTTCAGCGTGCTGCAGCGCGAACAGGAAACCCGCTTGAACGTATTCGACGGTGCCGTGCGCATCGAGCCATTCGGTGGCGGTGTCAGAACCATTGTTCCGGCTGGCAGGCAGATCGATTTCGACCGTCAAGGCAGTGGCTCGCTGATCGATGCCGACAGCTCGCGCCAGGCCTGGAGTCAGGGCCGGCTGCTGGCCAATGACATCAGCTTGGCTGCCTTTGCCGAAGAACTGCAGCGCTATCAGCCTGGTTATCTCAGCGTTTCTGCTGGTGCCGGAGCACTGCGTGTGGTGGGTAACTTCCCGGCAAGCGACCCGGTACGCACCCTGAGTATGCTGGAAGGCGCGCTACCGATTCGCGTCAGCCAACCGCTACCTTGGTGGACAAGCATCGAGCTTCTCTAATTTTTTTTGCGAATTTTTCCTATTTGCGTTCCGGTTTTCCTTGCCTCGTTCGGATTAGCAAAAGAACGCTATCCATCAAGGAACATCGAATGCCCATTGCTACATTCAATGCCCTGACTGCCCGTCTTGGCACACCGCTGCTGATCGGCTCACTGCTGCTGGCCAGCGCCCACAGTGCTGCCGAATCACTGCAGCGCTATGACTTGCCCGCCGGGCCGCTGGCCGTGCAACTCAACCGCCTGGCCAGTGAAGCCGGCATCTACATCGTGGGTAACGGTGCCTTGAGTGCCGGCAAGACCAGCCCTGCCCTGCAAGGCGAATTCACGCCCGCCCAGGCGCTGCAGCGCCTGCTGCAAGGCAGTGGCCTGGTAGCAGTGCCGACGGCGGACAATCAGTACCAACTGCAGCCCGGCGCCGAAGGCGATGCCTTGCAACTGGACGCCACCTCGATCAACGCTAACGCCCAGAGTGCCTACGGCCCGGTCCAGGGCTACCTGGCCAGCCGCGCCAGCAGTGCTACCAAAAGCGATACCGCCTTGATGGAAACGCCTATGTCAGTGTCGGTCATCACCCGCGACCGCCTGCAGGCGCAAGGTGCGCAGAGCATCAGTGAAGGCCTGAGCTACACCGCAGGCGTGCACACCAACGTGTCCGGCAACAACCCCACCGATAACACCATCATGATTCGCGGTTTTCAGCAGCTCAATGCCGATGCCTATACGGACGGGCTTCGTAACAACAATGTCGGTTACTACGCGCCAGAGCCCTATGGCCTGGAACGCATTGAAGTTCTCAAAGGGCCCGCTTCGGTGATGTATGGGCAGGGCGAGCCTGGCGGCATTGTCAACTTGGTCTCCAAAAAACCGCTGTTCACCGCCCACCGGGAAGTGGGGCTGTCAGTAGGCAACCATGATCGCCAACAATTGAGCCTGGATGTCGGCGACGTGCTGGATACCCAACGCACGTTGAGCTATCGCCTGGTGATGCTCGGTCGCGATGCCGACAATGAAATCGACGGCATCGAGGACGACCGTCAATACATCGCACCGAGCCTGACCTGGGCGCCGACTGAAGACACCAGCGTGACGCTGCTGGCCTCTTACCAGAAGAACACCAACCTGTTCACCTCGAACATGGCCTACTCATTGTTCGACGGCTCCAACCCCAACGGCCGCGTGCCGCGCCATCGCTCACTCAACGAGCCGGGCTTTGACCAGGAGCGTTCCGAGCAGACCAACATCGGCTATGAATTGACGCATAGCTTCAATGAGCATTTGAGCTTTCGTCAGAACTTCCGCTACAGCCACTTTCATGGCTATCAAAATCAACTGTTCCGTAACAGCGGTGTGATCAATGGCAACACCATTGCCCGCTATTACGAGTTGCGTAACTACGACAGCGACAATTACACCCTTGATAACCAGTTGATTGGCAAATTCGACACACTGGGTGTGCAGCACACGGTAACGGCAGGGGGCGATTACCTGAGCGGTGATCGCAGCCAGTTCGTCCAGCACGGTGATGCGCCGTCGATCAACATCTACAACCCACAACGCGGCGTAAACATCGACACCTCGCGCTACACCGCCTTGTTCGACACCGCCCGCACAGACCGCCAGTTGGGGCTCTACCTTCAAGATCAGATGCGCCTGGGCAACTGGATCGCCACCCTCGGTGCCCGGCATGACTGGGCTCGCCAGGACAACGAGAACCAGATCACCGACACCCACCAGGTGATCAGTGACGAAGCTACCAGCGCGCGCGCTGCATTCGGCTATGAGTTTGCCGCCGGCCTGTTTCCCTACATCAGCTACAGCGAATCATTCAAGTTGGCTTCCGGCAGTAGCTACGACGGCTCGCCCTTCGAACCGGAAACCGGCAAGCAGTATGAAGTCGGGATCAAATACCAACCGCCAGGCAGCGACAACTACGTCACCCTCGCTGCATTCGACTTGCGTCGGCAGAACGTGGCCACCAGCGATGTCGACCACCCGGGCTACAGCGTGCAGCAAGGCGAAGTCACTTCACGCGGGGTGGAAATCGAAGGCCTGCTCAAGCCGGTACAGGGCATGAATGTGATTGCTGCGTATACCTACAACGACGTTGAAGTGACCAAGGACAATCCCAATTTCGCCGGTGTCAGCAACAAGGGCAAAACACCTGTACGCATCCCTGAGCACCTGGCCTCATTGTGGGCTGACTACACCTTGCAGACTGGCCCACTTGCAGGGTTGGGCGCAGGCATCGGTGTACGTTACACAGGCTCGACCTATGGCGATGCGCAAAACACCTTCGAGGTGCCGAGCTATACGCTGGTCGATGCCATGCTCAAGTATGACTTCGGCAAAGCCGACGCTTCGCTTGAGGGCGTGTCGGCTGCGGTCAACGTCAAGAACGTGAGCGACAAGTACTACGTGGCGGGATGTTTTATCAGCAATGCCTGCCTGCTCGGCACTGGCCGGACGGTCACGGCCGACCTGACGTATCGTTTCTAGCGCTAACTATCGCGGGGCAAGCCCGCTCCTACCGGGACGGTGGGAGCGGGCTTGCCCCGCGATCTGTTGCTACTTGGCCTTGCCTACGCCATCGGCACGGAACATCTGGCGAATGCCGCGCACTGCCTGGCGGATACGGTCCTGGTTTTCGATCAGGGCAAAACGCACATGGTCGTCACCATAGTCACCAAAGCCGATGCCCGGCGAGACGCAAACCTTGGCTTCGGCCAGCAGTTTTTTGGAAAATTCCAGCGAGCCCAGGTGTGCGTACTCTTCCGGGATTTTCGCCCAGACGTACATCGAGGCCTTGGGGTTCTCGACCATCCAGCCTATCTCGTGCAGACCTTTGACCAGCACGTTGCGGCGCTGACGGTACTGCTCGGCGATATCGCGCACACACTGCTGGTCGCCTTCCAGGGCCGCGATGGCAGCTACTTGCAGCGGAGTGAAGGTACCGTAGTCGTGATAACTCTTGATCCGCGCCAAGGCGCTGACCAGTTCCGGGTTGCCGACCATGAAGCCGATACGCCAGCCCGCCATGTTGTAGCTCTTGGACAAGGTGAAAAACTCCACCGCGATGTCTTTGGCACCTGGCACCTGCATGATCGACGGGGCCTTCCAGCCGTCATAAACGATGTCAGCGTAAGCCAGGTCGTGAATCACCAGTACGTCGTACTGTTTGGCCAGCGCCACCACCCGCTCGAAGAAGTCCAGCTCGACGCACTGTGCAGTCGGGTTGGAGGGGAAGCCGAGAATCATCATTTTCGGCTTGGGGATCGACTCGCGAATCGCCCGTTCCAGCTCGTTGAAGAAGTCCACACCAGGAATCAGCGGCACCGAACGCACCTGGGCACCGGCAATCACCGCACCGTAGATATGGATTGGATAGCTGGGGTTGGGGACCAACACCGTATCACCATGATCCAGAGTGGCCAGCATCAGGTGAGCCAGGCCTTCCTTGGAACCGATGGTGACGATGGCTTCGCTTTCCGGGTCGATCTCGACGTCATAGCGCTCCTGGTACCAACGAGAGATGGCCCGGCGCAAACGTGGAATACCGCGGGAAGTGGAATAGCCATGTGTGTCTTCACGCTGGGCGACCTGCACCAGCTTCTCGACGATGTGCGGCGGCGTAGACCCATCAGGGTTGCCCATGCTCAGGTCGATGATGTCTTCGCCACGACGGCGTGCAGCCATCTTGAGTTCGGCGGTGATGTTGAAGACGTAAGGGGGGAGACGATCAATGCGCGCAAAGCGGCGCGGCGAACCTTGGTCAGCCATGGCTTCCTCGAAGACGTAAGCGCCCGGAACCGTCCGAGCGACGTTGGCCACTGCGGTGGCCGGTGCCAACAATAGAGCCTGGGCGGGGCTCCTGTCCAGTCGAGGAAGAAAATCCAGCGAAGCCGCCCAGGCTCACCGTCGATCAACGAATAGCTTTATACGCTTGGTCGTCCCACTTGATAGGTGCAGCCAAGCCAATGCCAGGCTCGTAGGCTGCACCGCTGATGCTGGAAAACGCTACGCCTTTTTTGCCCAGGCTAACAGCGCGTTCGTTGTTTTCAGACTCGGTGATCTTTGTGTAGGAATGCTTGCACATCGCCAGGTACTTGCCTTCATCCAGCTCCAGCGTTTCATGGTAAGTCTGAAGGTCGCTGTCGCTGAGGTTGAGCATCTTTTGCAACTTTACTCCCCAACGAGTCAGGCAAACCTCGGCAAGGTGCCGAACAATCAAGCCGGGTTCAGTCAACTCCTTGCCGCGCGACGAACCATCCGCCGAAGCATTACCCACCAACGTGGCATGACGCCCCGCAATTGGATAGACATGGCATTGGGTGCTGGCGTGAGTTTCTGGAATCACGCAAGCAAATCCCTTGGAGCGCTCGTCACGGCAGAAGAAACCAACGTACTGCTTCACGTTTTCACCCAAGCGTACGCGATGGGAGTCGAAGTTACCCAAACCGGGAACAGGGTCGAGCGCAAAAATGTTTACTGGCAGGTGCTTGAGCTCTTCATCAGCAAGCAACGCATTGGCCAGCATATGGCAGCTGACGGCACCTCGGCTCCAGCCAACCATGTTGATCTGGGTCGGGATGATGCCGTCCTTGCGAAACTGTTTGATGATCTGCTCTTGCAGCATCTGCGGAGTGATCTGGCGATTGCCGTAGTTGTAGGTACGCCAGAACCAAGAGGCCGTTGCCGTGGCATCCGGAATGGGAACACCAGCCTCTTTCAGGCGATTGTATTCATCCTCGCTAAGCTCTTCGCGCTGCCAGTTGCAGCTTCCCTTGATGATCTGCATGGCATGCTGGACGTTTTCTTCCCAACCTTTACCGAACAGCGACTGCGTCCATTGGTAGTAGCCGCCCGGCTTAACAAACAGCTCATCGGCTTGCAAATCACCACTACCTGGGCCGTCGACGGCGATCCAGTGGGCATATTCCCTGCCCTGATCATTTGCTGCCAATGTCGAGACCAACTCGCCATTCCAGAAATTTGGGTTAGTGTCATCGAAACGGTGTGAGCCGGTGCCGCAGAAATAAACTGTCAATACGCTCATGTGTGTGTCCTCCATGGATGAGTGTTGGCGCACTTTATCCACAGTGTTTGCCAGCCTGCAGAGGGCAAATCCCCCCTTGCGCTGATGCCAACGGACACAAACAAAAACGCCCCGAGCCTTGCGGCCCGGGGCGTTTTTGTTCAACCCATCACCCTCAGTGGATGTAGGTCATCAGCACATCGCTCGGTATCTGGGTATCCAGCGACATCATCACGCTCAGGGCAGTGATGGTGAAGATGGAGAACACGAATACCTTGCGTGCCCACACGCGATCATCGGCAGCTTTGTAGCCAGTCCAGGCCATGTACAACCAGTACATGCCCATGGCCGCTGCAACTGCCAGATAGCTGGTGCCAGCGTAGCCGCCCAGGGTCAGCATCAAGGTTGCGACCAGGAACGCCACGATGTACCAGAGGATGTGCTTCTTGGCGACCTCGATGCCACGCTTGACCGGCAGAACCGGAATCGAGGCAGCCAGGTAGTCATTGAAACGGAAGATCGCAATGGCATACGAATGCGGCATCTGCCACAGGCTGAACATCACCAGCAGGGTCAATGCAGCCAGATCGAAGCTGTTGCTCACGGCGCAGTAACCGATCACCGGAGGCATGGCACCGGACAAGCTGCCTACCAGGGTGCCGTGCACCGATTTACGCTTCAGGTACAGGCTGTAGAAACCCACGTAGATGATGAAGCCGATCAGGCCGAACAACGCCGCCAGAGCGTTGGCCTGCACGTACAGCAGGCCAAGGCCTGCCACCCCCAGGAGGGTGGCGTAGGCCAAGGCGACTTTCAGCGAGATCTGGCCCTGAACCATTGCACGGTTCTTGGTGCGCTCCATCTTGATGTCGATGTCACGGTCGATGCAGTTGTTGAACACGCAACCGGACGCCACCACCAGCGAAGTGCCAATCACCGTGGCCAGGAACAGCAGGAAGTCGACATGCCCTTGCGCGGCAAGGAAAAAACCGCCTGCCACAGAAAGCACGTTACCGAAAATGATCCCCGGTTTGGTGATTTGGATAAAGTGCTTAATGGACATGCCGTCTTACCTCACTTCGCCATCATGCTGGTGTGGATGCTGAACATGATCCACAGCGACAGGCCCACCAACAGTGCAATAACCATCACTGTAAACAGGAAGGTCGACACGTTGGAGCTCTGCTCTTTGGAGCTGTCCATGTGCAGGAAGTACACCAGGTGGACCACCACCTGAATGACTGCCAGCGCCACCACGATCATGACCGTGATGTCTTTCGGCATGCTTGGGTACATCACCAGGCCGAACGGAATCGCAGTCAGGATCACCGACAGGATGAAGCCGATTACGTAGGACTTGACGCTACCGTGGTTGCCCTCGGCGTGGCCGTTATGTGCGTTAGCCATTTACAGAACTCCCAGCAGATACACGACGGTGAACACACAGATCCAGACCACGTCCAGGAAGTGCCAGAACAGGCTCAGGCAGCTCATGCGGGTCTTGGCGGTGCCAGTGATACCGTGCTTGTTGATCTGGTACATCATGACCGCCATCCAGATCAGACCGGCAGTTACGTGCAGACCGTGGGTACCGACCAGCGCGAAGAACGCCGACAGGAAGCCGCTGCGCTGTGGGCCGAAGCCCTCAGCGATCAGGTGATGGAACTCATAGACTTCCATCGCGATAAAGCCGGCACCGAACAGGAAGGTGACAGCCAGCCAGCCCAGCACGCCGCCTTTGTTGCCTTTGAACATCTGCAACATGGCGAAGCCGAAGGTGATACTCGAGAACAGCAGCAGTGCGGTTTCAACCGCGACAAAATCCAGCTGGAAAATGTCGTGACCCGACGGGCCGCCGGCAAAACTGCCGGACAGCACCGCGTAGGTGGCGAAGAGCGACGCAAACAGGATGCAGTCGGTCATCAGGTACAGCCAGAAACCGAAGACGGTCATCTGGCCCGAGTCGTGGTGGTGATCGTCATGCCCATGGTCGTGACCATGAGCATGAGTGTCTGCATTGATTACATGACTGGACATTGATTAAACCCGTTCAAACGATTCGACACGTGCGCCAACCGGCGAGCCGGTAGCCAGGCCCAGGGCCTTCAAGCGCTCACCTTCGATGCGCGCCACTTCCTCGGCTGGAACCATGTAGCCCTGGTCGTCACGCGCAGCGTGAGCAACGAAGACAGCGATGGTCGCAACCAGGCTAGCGCCAACCAGCCACCAGATGTGCCAGATGAAGGCGAAACCGAAGACGGTCAGCAGCAGCCCCATGAACAGACCGGTAGAGGTGTTGTTCGGCATGTGGATCGCTTCGTACTTGCCAGGAACCTTGTAGGCAACACCGGCTTCTTTAGCTTCGTGCCAGGCATCCAGGCCCACTTTCTCAGGCATGTGAGCGAAGTTGTAGAACGGAGGTGGCGACGAAGTCGACCATTCCAGGGTACGGCCGCCCCATGGGTCGCCGGTGACGTCCATGTTGTCCTTGCGGTCGCGAACCGATACGTACAGCTGGATCAGCTGGCAAGCGATACCGAACAGGATCAGCACGGCGCCGACAACGGCTACGTACAGGTAGGGTTCCCACAGTGGGTTGTCGGAGTGGTTCAGACGACGGGTCATACCCATGAAGCCCAGTGCGTACAGTGGCATGAAGGCCACGTAGAAACCGGAGATCCAGAACCAGAAGGCAGCTTTGCCCCACTTCTCGTTCAGGGTGAAACCGAAGGCTTTCGGGAACCAGAAGGCGAAGCCGGCAATGTAGCCGAACACCGCACCACCGATGATCACGTTGTGGAAGTGAGCGATTACGAACAGGCTGTTGTGCAGAACGAAGTCAGCACCTGGAACAGCCAGCAGTACGCCGGTCATACCACCAATGGAGAAGGTAACCATGAAGCCCAGGGTCCACATGATCGGCGCGGTGAAGCGCAGACGGCCCTGGTAGATCGTGAACAGCCAGTTGAACAACTTCACCCCGGTCGGGATCGAGATCAGCATTGTCGCCAGACCGAAGAAGGTGTTGACGCTGGCGCCAGAACCCATGGTGAAGAAGTGGTGCAGCCATACCGCAAAGCCCAGGACCGCGATCGCGCCCGAAGCGTAGATCATCGACTTGTGGCCAAACAGACGTTTACCAGCGAAGGTCGAAGTTACTTCCGAGAACACACCGAAGGCCGGCAGGATCAGGATGTAAACCTCAGGGTGACCCCAGGCCCAGAACAGGTTGACGTACATCATCGGGTTTCCACCAAGCTCGTTGGTGAAAATGTGGAAGTCCAGATAACGGTCAACAGTCAGCAGTGCCAGAGCGGCGGTCAGGATCGGGAACGAAGCGACGATCAGAACGTTGGCCCAGGTGCAGGTCCAGGTGAAGATCGGCATGTCCATCAGCTTCATGCCAGGCGCGCGCATTTTCAGCACGGTGACCAGGAAGTTGACGCCCGTTAGTGTCGTACCTAGACCTGATAGCTGTAGCGCCCAGATGTAGTAGTCCACCCCTACCCCGGGGCTGTACTGGATCCCCGCTAGTGGCGGATAAGCAACCCAACCGGTCTTGGCGAACTCACCAACACCCAGGGAGATGTTGACCAGCAGCACGCCTGCCAGCAGCAGGTAGAAGCTCAGGGAGTTCAGGAACGGGTAAGCAACGTCACGTGCACCGATCTGCAGAGGCAGGGCCAGGTTCATCAGGCCGGTGAAGAATGGCATTGCCATGAAGATGATCATGATCACACCGTGAGCGGTGAAGATCTGGTCATAGTGTTCAGGCGGCAGATAGCCTTCTGCGCCACCGGTGGCCATAGCCAGCTGGGTACGCATCATGATGGCGTCGGCAAAACCACGCAGCAGCATGATCATCGCGACGATGATGTACATCACGCCGATTTTCTTGTGGTCGACAGTGGTCAGCCACTCGGTCCACAAGTAGGTCCATTTCTTGAAGTAGGTGATTGCACCAATCACCGCGATACCGCCGAGCGCAATCATGGCGAGCGTCACCATGACTATCGGCTCGTGATACGGAATCGCATCCAGACTTAGTTTACCGAACATCTCTTACTCCTCTGCCCCAGCAGCTGAATGCATACTCACGTCCATCCCTTCGGTACCGGCCGCTTCTTTGCTCTGCTCTTTTTCGTGGACTGGCCGGCCGCGGTTCATACCTTCGTACTTGTCGACGATGATCTGGAACTGCTCAGGCGAGGCCACGCTGTACAGCGCGACTGGATTGTTTTCGCTAGTTTTGGCCAATGCCGCGTATTCAGCCGCGTCCAGCTGTTTAGGCGATTGCTTGACTTCGTTTACCCATGCCTCGAAATCAGCCTGGGAAGTGGCGATTGCCTTGAACTTCATACCGGTGAAGCCGGCACCGCTGTAGTTCGCCGAGATACCGTCGAACTCGCCGTTCTCGTTGGCGATCAGGTGCAGTTTGGTGGTCATACCGGCCATGGCGTAGATCTGGCCACCCAGGCCCGGAATGAAGAACGAGTTCATCACCGAGTCGGAGGTCACGCGGAAGTTGACCGGGGTGTTAGCCGGGAAGACGATCTTGTTGACCGTGGCAATGCCTTGTTCCGGGTAGATGAACAGCCATTTCCAGTCCAGGGCGACCACGTCGATCTGCACCGGTTTCACATCGGAAACCAGCGGACGGTATGGGTCCAGCTCGTGGGTGGTCTTGTAGGTCACATAGCCCAGGGCAATGATGATCAGAACCGGGATGGTCCAGACCGCCACTTCGATCTTGGTCGAGTGCGACCAGTCTGGGGTGTAGGTCGCAGCCTTGTTGGAAGCACGGTACTTCCAGGCAAAGGCGATGGTCATGAAAATGACAGGAATCACCACCAGCAACATCAAGCCGGTAGCGATCAGGATAAGGTTCTTTTGCTCAATGCCGACCTGGCCCTTCGGGTCGAGCAGGGTCCAGTTGCACCCACTGAGTAAAAGCATGCCTAAAAAGGGCAGAATGCCAAACAGTCTGGGGTAACGCTTTTTACTCATCTCACGACCTCTAGAGCAGCTTGCTTCAATGCAATTTGTGTTTTGGTCGCCAACACTTCGTCCTGCCAAGCGTTAGCATTTATGGGATCGAATACGGTCATACCTTGAGGCCAGCTGCGGCGGCTCGGCATTGACCGGGTATTACGGTGCTTATTGTTTTGACTTCGTAGGCAACAGGCCTGTTTTCAGACCAATTCCATTTGGTGCGGGAAATCACGGAGGGGGGTCAGCCCGGCATCGCCGCAGGCGATGCTCGTCAGAGTCAGCAAAAGAAGCCTTAAGCTCCTTTAATCCTGCGACTCGCAAGCGGTGCCGAACGGAAATTGGGGGCGATTGTAGATAGGTCGACATTCAAAGACTATGACTAATTGAGCAACAGTCTTTTACAGAATCGGTAACAATCAGGCTCAAAAAATCAGTTTCGCGACAGTTTGTCGCACCCTGCTCAATACCCCTGAAGGCCTTGTATTTCAAGGCCTCAGGGTTGATCCAGATCAACGCGGGCGCGACGTTGAGGGAAAGATCCATTGCACATCAGACTTGCATCAACACATGACTTTTGTCTAAGGCTTGCGGCGGTTGCGATAGATGCCCAATGGCACCAGAACAGCTGTCAGGATAAACGCCAACAATGCCCATTGCGCGAGCGAAAGGCCCAATACTGGCGGGTAAGGCGTGGAGCAGAATCCGTCGACCTGGAACACCAGCGGCAGCACTGACGCCAGCGGCAAGCCGTCAACAATTGGTTGCAAAGTATCTATTCCGCAGCTTACAGCCGGGTTGGCCAGAATATACACGTGGTTACCGGCGGCAGCGATACCGCCAATGGCACTGAGTACCACCAGGCCTTCAAGGACCGTCAGGCTGCGGCGCCCCGGCATGGCTGCACCAATAAAGGCAAACACGGCAATCAACAGCAGCGCGTAACGCTGCAGGATACACAGCGGGCACGGTGCCTCACCGAGCACAACCTGCATATATAACGCACCGCCGATCAAGGCCAGGCAGATCACCCCTAGTAGTACCAGAAAGCGCCGTTCCCGGTTCAGGCGCGATGATAGCTCGTTCATTACATATCCTTGGTTGATTGAATGGCTCGACTGCCTGCCCGGAATTCTACACGCTCAAGCAGACCTTTAAGAGCGGGAAAAGTGCCGCGCCCGGCTGGCTCAAGCCGACATGACAGGCGTCGAAAAGCAGAATGCTCAATTGCCACTATCTTAGTGCTTTGGATTACCCTATCATTAATACTGTACAAATAAACAGTATCGAATCTATCGATAATCAAAAGGCATGTGAGGTGATGAATGGCCGTCGAAGTGGTATACCGCAGCAGCCGCGATCTGGAGCGCTTGTTCATGGATAAAGCCGAAGCTGACCGTCACGACAAAATGCTCGAGCTGGCCGAGTTGCTCGCCGAGGTCCTGAAAAAAGCCGTGCCATCGCTCAGTGAACAGCAGGTCGAAGATGCAGGCATCTATATGGCCAAAAACCGTGACGTGTTTGCCAAGGCATTCAAGAGCCAGCCAGACGCCCTGTCTGAGCTGCTCACTGGCGAACAAGACACCTGATACCTGTCAGCTGTAGATCAAACGCTCAGCAAGCATCTGCGCCACGCGCGCCGGTGAGCGCTTTTCTGCCTGGGCGTGGGCGAACACTTCGGTGAGGCGCGAAGGAATGCGCGCCAAATGGCCAGTAATGGTACTCAACGACTCGCCGCGGTGCTTGAGCGCTACATAGATCAAACCACCGGCATTGATCACGTAGTCAGGCGCATAGAGGATTCCGCGGCTTTCCAGCTGATCGGCCACCTGCAACGTGGTCAGCTGATTGTTGGCGGCACCGGCCACAGCCGCACAACGTAGCTGCATCACGCTCTGGCCATTGAGTACCGGCCCTACCCCGCACGGTGCAAAAATATCGCAGGGCGTGCTGATCAACATCTCGTTGGCAACTGGCCGCGCATTGAACTGCTCAATGGCCAGTTGCACCTTCCCTTGGTCATGGTCGCTGACCAGCAACTCGGCACCGGCGGCATGCAGCTGCTCGGCAAGTGCGTAGCCGACATTGCCCAGCCCCTGTACTGCCACCCGCAGGCCTTCCAGGTTGTCGCTGCCCAGGCGCGCCATGGACGTAGCGCGGATACCGGCAAACACCCCCATGGCCGCATGCAACGAGGGATCGCCGACGGCAGTGGTGCTGGTAACGTGCTGAGTGGTCTGGGCAATGCAGTCCATATCCAGTGTCGAGGTACCACTGTCGACTGCAGTTATGAAGCGACCTTGCAAGGTATCGACAAAGCGACCAAAGGCCTCGAACAACGCCGCTCGATTTTCCACATGCGGGTTGCGCACGATCACCGCCTTGCCGCCCCCCTGTGAAAGACCCGCCAATGCCGCCTTGTAACTCATCCCCTGAGCCAGGCGAATGGCGTCGATCATGGCGCTGTCGTCGTCGGGATAGGCCAGATAACGACAACCGCCCATGGCCGGCCCAAGGTGTTCACTATGAATAGCGACCACGGCCTTCAGACCGGTTGGAGGGTCAATGCACAGGTGCAGCGATTGGGTGCGGGTGCTTTGCATCAGCGCGAACATCAGCGGGCTCCTCAGTGAGGTGCTGATCGAAGTATAGGCCGCACTTTGCCGATAGATGACAATGCCCGGACCACTGGACGAAAGGCGTTGCCAGCGCTACAAAATAAGCTTGAGCGGAGATTGTCATGACCCCACGCCAAGCCTGTCTTGCCTGCCTGGAACGTGACCCGGCTGCCTTGCTGGAGGCTGCACTATGGGTCGCAGTTGAACACGACAGTAGCGTCCAGCCTGCGGTTATCATGGCCCAGGTCAAAGCGCTGCAACAGGAGGTCAGCGGTGGGCTGCCGATGCTGCCGCTCAGCGAACTGGCCCAGCCGCTGTTACGCAGCCTCAACGCGCTAGGATTCCAGCAGGATGAATACCACCCGCTACGGCCCCAGGCGGCATTGCTGGATAAGGTTCTGGAACGGCGCCGCGGCCAGCCGCTTGCCCTGGCCTTGCTGACCCTGGAGTTGGCACATGGCTTGTCGATTCCGCTGGAAGGCGTGAATTTTCCCGGGCATTTTCTTTTGCGTGTGCCCGGTGCCGACCACCTGCTCGACCCTTGTGGTGGGCGCAGGCTCTACCCTGCTGACTGCCGCGAACTGCTCGGGCGCCAGTTTGGTCCACAGCTACAGCTAAACGCCGAACACCTGCAGACTGCCAGCCCTAAACAGATGCTCCAACGCCTGTCGCGCAACCTGCGTCAGTTGCATTCGACCCACGACGATGACCTCGCCGCACTCAAGGATGCCGAACGCGTGCTGCAACTCGGCCCCGCCACGGCCAGCGATTACCTGGCACGCGCCACCTTGTATCAGCACCTGGAATGCCCACAGGCCGAACGCTTCGACCTGGAGCATGCGTTGTTACTCAGCGATGACCCGATACAGCGCCTGCGCCTGACCGAGCGGCTGGGGCAATTGCATCCCCCCACCCCCTCGGTGCACTAACACCACAGGTTCAGGGCGTGTCGGGCTGCCGCGCCGGGTGCGCCTGGATAAAGGCCGGGTGCTCCTCCGCCAGTGCAGCAACACGGCGGATACGCGGATAGTCAGCGAGGCTGATATTGAAGCGGTCTGCAGCATACAACTGCGCAATCAGGTAGATATCCGCCAGCCCTGGCTCTTCGCCAAAGCAATAGCCTTCATCACCGATCAGCTTCTCTACAGCCGCCAGCCCTTGGCTAATCCAATGCGCGATCCAGGCATTGACCTGTTCCTCGTTGAAACCCGAGCCACGCAATTGGTTAAGCACACTGACATTATGTAGCGGATGCACATCACAGCCGATCAGCGCCGCCACGCCACGGGCCCGGGCGCGCAGTACCGGATCCTGAGGCAGCAGCGCCGGCTGTGGATAAACCTCTTCCAGGTACTCGATGATCGCCGGTGACTGCACCAGTAATTCACCGGAGTCGATCCGCAGGGCCGGCACCCGGCCCTGCGGATTGAGCGCGAGGAAATCCGCCTGCCCTTGTTCGCCCTTGAGCAGGTTGACCGGTACGTATTGGTACTCCAGCTGCTTGAGCGCCAAGGCGAGCCTCACTCGATACGAGGAGGTTGAGCGGAAGTAGTTGAACAGATCCATGGCCCTGCCCTCTTACTTGGCTGGAAGAATCTTGCCGCGGCATTCACCGAAACCGATCGATGCCACACCCTCACGCACGCACCGGGCTCGCAGGATGATCTCGTCACCATCTTCAAGGAACTTGCGCACCTCACCCGAAGCCAGTTGCACTGGCTCTTTGCCGCCCTGGGTAATCTCCAGCAGGCTGCCGAACTGCCCCGGCTGCGCGCCCGACAAGGTGCCCGAACCGAACAGGTCACCCGGTTGCAGCTGGCAGCCGTTGACGCTGTGGTGAGCGACCATCTGTGCGACACTCCAGTACATGCTCAAAGTATTGCTCAATGTCAGACGATGAGCTGGCAGGTTCTGCTCGCGCATACGCTCGGTCAGCAGCAGCACTTCCAGTTCGATGTCGAATGCGCCGTTGGCCTGGTCACGGGTGTCCAGCAGGTACGACAGCGGCTGAGGATCTCCTTCAGGACGCGCAGGCTGAGCACAACGGAACGGTTCCAGCGCTTCGGCGGTAACGACCCAAGGGGAAATCGTCGAGATGAAGCTCTTGGAAAGGAACGGGCCAAGTGGCTGGTATTCCCAGGCCTGAATATCACGGGCAGACCAGTCGTTGAGCAGACAGAAACCGGCAATATGCTCGGCAGCTTCGGCAACCGGAATCGCGTCGCCCATTTCATTACCCTGGCCAATCCAGATACCCAGTTCCAGCTCGTAGTCCAGGCGCGCGCACGGGCCGAAGCTTGGTTCACTCTGCCCGGCTGGCAGGGTTTGACCTTTAGGGCGGCGAACATCGGTACCCGACGGGCGAATGGTCGAGGCTCGGCCGTGGTAGCCAATCGGCACGTACTTGTAGTTTGGCAACAGCGGGTTATCGGGGCGAAATAGCTTGCCGACGTTTTTGGCGTGTTCGATACCGACATAGAAGTCGGTGTAATCACCGATCTGCGCAGGCAGGTGCAGTTGGCACTCACGGCTGGCAAGCAACAGTGGCTTCAGCGCAGCCTGATGCTCGCTGTGCTCGCCGAGCAGTTCCAGCAGACGCTCACGCAGGGCAACACGGGCAACACGGCCAAGGGCGAAGAATGCGTTCAAGGCGCCGCCACGGGTCGCCTCGACGGCTACGCGGGCTTGACCTTCGAACAGACCGGCAGCCAGTACGGCTTCCAGATCAAGAATCGCATCGCCGATGGCCACGCCACAGCGTTTGGCCTGGTTCTGATGAGTGAAGATCCCCAGAGGCAGGTTCTGCAGTGGAAAATCGCGATGCCCGTTGGCGTGTTCGACCCAACTGCGGGCAATAGCGGACTGATTCATGGGTTATCTCCGATGTGGGGTGAAGGTGCTCGGCAGTGTTGCCCAGCAACTATCGTAGTCGGCCTGCAGCTGCGGGCATTCAAGCGCATGGCGGCTCGGGCGCAGCACCTGGCTGGTCTCGAACATGAACGCCATGGTGTTGTCGATCTTGTTCGGCGCCAGCTCGACGGAAATGGCCTTGGCGCAGGTTTCGGCGTCGGGGCCGTGGGCGCTCATGCAACTGTGCAGGGACGCGCCACCAGGCAGGAAGCCTTCGGCCTTGGCATCGTATTCGCCCTTGATCAGCCCCATGAACTCGTTCATCAGGTTGCGGTGGAACCATGGTGGACGGAAGGTGTTCTCGGCCACCATCCAACGCGGTGGGAAAATCACGAAGTCGAGGTTGGCCATGCCCGGCACACTGGTCGGTGAGGTGAGCACGGTGAAAATCGACGGGTCCGGATGATCGAAGCTGACCGTGCCAATGGTGTTGAAACGGCGCAGGTCATATTTGTAAGGCACGTTGTTGCCGTGCCAGGCGACCACGTCCAGCGGCGAGTGGTTGAGCTCGCAGCCCCACAATTCGCCGAGGAACTTCTGCACCAACTGCACCGGGCCTTGATGGTCTTCGTAATGCGCTACAGGCGCGAGGAAATCGCGTGGATTGGCCAGACCATTACTGCCGATCGGGCCCAGATCCGGAATACGCAGGGGCGCGCCGTGGTTTTCGGCGATGTAACCGCGTGCCTGGCTGTCGAGCAATTCGACGCGGAACTTCAAGCCACGCGGCAGCACGGCGATTTCCAGCGGTTCGACCTCCAGCACGCCCAGCTCGGTGACCAAACGCAGGCGGCCCTGTTCCGGCACCAGCAGCAGTTCACCGTCGGCGTTGAAGAACACACGCTCCATGGAGCGATTGGCGCAATAGTTGTAGATGCTGATACCGGCAGGCTTCTCGCTAGCCGAATTGGCAGCCATGGCCACCCAACCATCAAGGAAATCGGTTGGCTCACTCGGAATTGGCTGTGGGCCCCAGCGCAGGCGGTTGGGCGTTACCGCGCCTAGCGGGCCGCCAGCCAGTTGCCGCTCCAGCCGCTCAAAGCGTGGGTGCAGGGCCGAGGGGCGAATGCGGTACATCCAGGTGCGGCGCAGCTCACTGCGGGCCATGGTGAAGGCGGTACCGGAGAACAACTCGGCATACAGGCCGTAGGGGGCCTTTTGCGGTGAGTTCTGCCCGACCGGCAGAGCGCCAGGCAAAGCTTCACTGGCGAATTCGTTACCGAAACCGCTCAAGTAATCGAGGACGGGGGTGCTTTCGAGGTTCATCGAGCCTCCGGGCCCACTGCAGGCCGGTTGATGGCAGTTGGTTGCAAACCGTAGCCGGTGGCAACACCTCTGCGTTATTTTTATCGTAATTACATTACGCATAACGTAATTTGATTGGCGAAGACCGTCAAGCTATAAAGACGCCCACCTGGACTACCCGGATCGAATGCACCATGGCTAAAGCCAGTTCCCCCGCCGACAGCACCGGCAAACAGAAGGTCCGCTCGGCCGAAGTCGGCACGGATATCCTCAAGGCCCTGGCCGAGCTATCACCTTCCACCTCACTGTCGCGCCTGGCCGAGCATGTCGACATGCCTGCAAGCAAGGTCCACCGCTACTTGCAGGCGCTGATTGCCAGCGGCTTCGCCGAACAGAACCCGGCCACCAACCACTATGGCCTGGGTCGTGAAGCTTTGCGTGTGGGCCTTGCAGCGCTGGCCGGGATGGACGTACTGAAAGTCGCGGCCATGCCCCTGTCGCAGTTGCGCGATGCACTCAATGAAAGTTGCTTCATTGCCGTGTGGGGTAATCAGGGAGCCACGGTGGTCAATATTGAACCGGCAGCCCGTGCGGTCACCGTCGTCACCCAGATCGGCTCGGTACTGCCGCTGCTCAGTTCGTCGACCGGCCTGGTGTTCGGTGCCTACCTGCCGGAACGCGAAACCGTCGAGCTACGAGACCAGGAGTTGGCAGCATCCGGGCACAGCGCTGGTGAATACGAAGCGTTGTTTGCCAGCATTCGCCAGCGCGGCCTGCACCATGTGCATGGATTGCTGATGCCCGGCGTCGATGCACTCTCGGCACCGGTGTTCAATGCCATGGGCCACATCGTCGCGGTGCTGACAGTGGTTGGCCCGACGTCGATCTTCCACGCTGACGAACAAGGCCCGGCCGCACAGCAACTACTGGCAGCCGCGAAATTGATCAGTTGGCGTATGGGCTACGAAGAAGCCCCCTAAGTTTGCTTACAAAGGCTCACGGTCATTCACAGGTTTCTGCGCTACTGTGAGCCGCATTGCACTGTTGCCAGCCGTGCAACAGAGAATGTCACAAATGGTTATTTTTCCTTACGGGTCAGCGGCTTATCCTGTTTGCATGGGCCGCAGCACCGCTGCCAGCCCTCTAGTCCGGGCACCTCAGGCGTGCACACCCCGCCTCCCGGCAACAGGTTCACCGACGTTGATTTTGAAGCTCCTTGATCTACGTCTTACTTGGCCGCTGCTATGCAGCGGCCTTTTTTATCGCCCACCGGCAGAGGCGGGCTTACCGCGCAATTGCGGTGTGCCAGTTTGAATCGATCGCGGGGCAAGCCCGCTCCTACCGGATCAATCGTCGTTATCGTCGAAGTGGAAGCGATGCAGCAGGCGATGTGCGATGGGGGCAAGAATCAGGCCGATGCTGGCCACGAAAACCAAGCCCACATACAAGCCGTACGCAGCAAAGAACAGCTTGCCGCCCATGCTCTCGGGCAAGATCACCGGCCCTACCCCACCGAGCAGCAAGGTGGCGTTGAAGATTGCGTCGTGCAAGGGAATGTGCGGCTCGAAATACAGGTGGCCAAGCACGCCGAAGAGAATTGAGGCTACCAGCAACAAGCAAGCCGCCAGGACATGGCGCAGCATTCGAAAACGAAATTGACGAGGCGAAAGCACGGCCTCGGTCTTGGATTCGTACATCCTCTGTACTCCTGCGTCGGTCATGGCCGTCCAGCATAGGCAGGAACCAGTAGCGACCTCAACCTGCTGTAGGAGCGGGCTTGCCCCGCGATGGATCTAGACTGACCCACCGCAATCGCGGGGCAAGCCCGCTCCTACACGGCGAACTTCTGCAGGTTGGCCATCATTTGCTGTAGCGCCTCAAAGCTGTCGCGCGGGTGCTGCGCATCGGTAAAGTCACCCACCGCTTGCCAGTTGGCCGCCACATCTTCCGGGGTGAAGCCTTGATGTGGGTTGAAACCTACGCCCAGGCTGCGCTCCCAACGCACTTTACCCACCCAGCCACCGCCGACTTCAAACAAACCGCCGCTGTCCTGGCACTGCTCACTGCCCAGATAAACCACCAGCGGGCTGATCAGCTCCGGTTTCAGTTGCTCAAACACCTGCTGCGGAATCAACCCTTCAGTCATGCGTGTACCGCCGGTGGGGGCGATGGCATTGACCAGAATGTTGTGTTTGCGCCCTTCGATGGCCAAGGTGCGGGTCAGGCCATAAAGGCCGAGCTTGGCCATGCCGTAGTTGGCCTGGCCGAAGTTGCCATAGATGCCAGACGTCGAGGCGGTGAAAATGACCCGCCCCCAGTTCTGTTCACGCAGGTGCGGCCAAGCTGCGCGAGTGATCTTGTAGGCGCCTTCAACATGCACGCGATAAACCTGGTCCCAGTCGCTGTCTTCCATCTTGTGGAAAGTTTTATCGCGCAGGATGCCGGCGTTGTTGACCACCACATCGACACGACCAAAGGTATCCAGTGCCTGCTCGACGATTCGTTGACCGTCGGCCACTGAATCATGGTTGGCCACTGCCGTGCCGCCTGCCTCACGGATCTCTGTTACCACGCGGTCTGCTGCAGAGGCGTTGGCACCTTCGCCATGGGTCGAGCCGCCCAGGTCATTGACCACAACCTGTGCACCGTGCCGCGCAAACAGCAAGGCATGGGCCCGACCCAGGCCGCCGCCAGCACCGCTCACAATCACCACTTTATCGTCCAGGCGCACCGACTCGTTCATGCTCAACACTCCAGAGAAATCAGCAAGATATGCCTGAGTGTCAGCCAGCACCTGCCAGCACACAATCAAGCGGGCTCAGGGTGAATGGCAGGCAATAAGGTCAGCAGATGATGCAACGCGCCCGGCCGCTCAGGACCAGGCCACCTTCTGCGCATCGTTTGCCAACGTCTGCTCGCGAAACGCCAGGTAGTGGCGCAGCACCTGTGCCGGTGCTTCGGTATGGGGGTAATGGCCGATGCCTTGAAGCAACACAGTATCGGGATTGGGTACCAGTTCTTGATAGCGTTCCAGCATGTGGGCGCCAGAGATAGGGTCGACCGCGCCGTTGATAAACCGCAACGGGACGCCATCGTGCTGCAGGGCTGCGACCCAGCGCTCACGATGAACGACTCGCTCGGGTAAATAAGCGATCAACTTGTGCAGGATTCGCGTGCCGCGATTCGCCGTCATCAGGCTCCAGCAATCGTCCAGCGCACTTTCGCTGGGGTGCGTGCACGGGCCATAGATCTGAGTCACGTTACGCACCAGATCGTCACGCCCGAACGAACGCGCGACCAACCAACCCAATCGACTGAGCAGCAACTTCTGAATCAGCAAGGTCCGATGCCGCTCAGGAAATAACCCGCCGTTGAGGAACACGCAACTGGCGATGTTCGCGAGCCCTTCATAGTGGCGCGCCAACAGCTCCTGGGAAACGCTGCCACCGTAGTCGTGAGCGAATAAATGCACCGGCTGCTGAATTTTCAAGTGCTCGAGCAAGGCTTGCTGCAAATCGGCCTGCTCGATCAGGCTGTAGCGATGGTGCAGCGGTTTGGCTGAATCACCAAAGCCAAGCATGTCGCAGGCAATGACCCGATAGCGCTGGGCCAGTGGCGCCCACAGGTAGTGCCAATCCCAACTTGCAGTGGGAAACCCATGAATAAGCAGCAGAGGCTCACCCTGCCCTGCCGTCCAGTATCGAATGGCCTGGCCGCGGAACGAAAAATTCAAGCCCCGCGTACGCCAGACGCACAATGGAATCTCGGCCAGAGGCATCAGTGTGCCCCCGATAAAAGCAGGAGCGTTGTGTTGAGCAAGGCATCAGTCGCGATCATTGCACTCACCTCGGCACATTCGTGTGCTCTACTGGGGGGACAGTCTAGTCAGCCCACGAACGAAGGTAAGTTGCATTGGCAGCCAGCTTATTGACCTTGTGAGTCAGGCCGTGAATTAGCGAGCCCGTTCACACGATAAGTGTCAGAAGCGGTGCAGCGAACAGGTTGAGCAACCCAGTCAGCACCATCACCAACCCGGCCACAGAGCCCTCTTCCCCGCCCACTTCCTGCGCGCGGCTGACCCCGGCGCCATGCGCTCCCACCCCGAACAACGCACCACGGGCCAGCGGTGTACGCAGCGGCAGGAACTTGAGCAGCACCCCGCCCAGCATTGCTCCCAAGACACCCGTAAACATCACGAATACCGCAGTCAGTTCAGGCACCCCACCCAAATCCTGAGCCAGCGGCATGGCAAAAGGTGTCGTGATCGAACGAGGCAGCAGCGACAGGCTCACGGCGTTATCCAGCGACAACAGATGTGCCAGGCCCCAGGAACTAGCGATGGAAGCCGAACTGCCCACCAGCATGCCCAGCGCCAGTGCTGGCCAATGCCGCGCCAGCAGTGCGCGTTGCTGCCAGATGGGGATCGCAAACGCCACCGTGACCGGCCCCAGCACCGACATCAACCAATGGGTGTCACGCGAATATTCGGCGTACGCCGTGTTCAGGGGGATGGCGATCGCCAGCAGCAAAACCGGCACCAGGATCAGCGGCGACAACAGGTAGCGCCCGGTACGTCGATACAACCAGCGGCTACCCAAGTAGGCCAACAGGGTCAGGGCCAGCCAGAAGAGCGGCATCGGTTCAAACGTCATGGCGCATTCTCCAGCGGCAGACCCACTCCACCGTGAGCGCCGTCAGCACCATGACAACCAAGGTACTGATCCCGATCACCACCAAGATCCGCCATCCCTCGTCGCGCACCAGGCTGCCGTAGTCCAGCAGGCTCATCAGCGCAGGAATGAAGAACAGCAGCATTTCAGCCATCAGCAATCCGGCGCCTAACTGTAAGGTGGCCGGTTTCAGCAAGCCCAGGGCGAAAGCCACGAGCAGCAGCGCCAAGCCCATCACGCCACCGGGAATGGGCCAGCCCAGCCAAGCCGCCAACTGACCGCCGAATGCGTACAAGGCAAGAAATACCGTTAACTCGGCGAGCAGGCGTAGAAAGCGTTTGATGGATGCAGGTTTCATGGCAGGGGGACCTCTTCAAGGCTCTATTCTAGAGCCCAGGTCGCCACGCTAAAAACGAATTGTTAGACTAGCCTCAATTCCATAATGGAATCCAGATCATGGAATTCAAACAGCTGCGCAGCTTTATTGAAGTGCACCGCCGCGGCGGCTTCACCCAGGCCTCGCAAACCTTGAACATCAGCCAGTCGGCCGTGAGCAAGCAGGTGGCCCAGCTGGAACAGGACCTGGGCGTGGTGCTGCTGGAACGGCATGGCTCGCAGCTACACCTGACAGACGCCGGAAAAATCGTGCTGGAGCGCGGCGAAGCCATGTTGCGTCTGCGCCAGGAGCTTAAGCACGAACTCGATGATCTGAGCCACCTGGGCCGTGGTGAACTGCGCCTCGGCCTGCCCCTGTTGGGCAGCGATGCCCTGTTTGCCCGGCTGTTCGCCGAATATCGCCGGCGCTACCCGAACATCACCATACATTTGCTGGAAGGTGGCAGCCGCAGTGTTGAACAGGCAGTGTTGAGCGGCGAATTGGAACTGGGTGGCAGCCTGACGCCGAATGATCCAGCGTTTGCCTTCCAGCCGTTTTGCAATGAAGCGCTGGACGCCCTGTTGCCGACCGATCACCCATTGGCAAAAAATGGCCAGATCAGCTTGGCGCAACTGGCCGATACGCCGTTTCTGCTGTATCAGCGCAGCTTTGTGCTCAATGATCGGCTGCTCAGTGCGTGCCAACAATTGGGGTTCACACCACGGGAAGGTGGGCGCAGCGGCCAGGCCGACTTCCTTGCCGCGCTGGTCGCTGCCGGCCAAGGCGTTGTGCTGCTACCCAGGGTTGTAGCGCGGGGCCTGGAGCGCCCTGGCGTAGTTCGCCTGGTGTTGAGTGAACCTGCCGACCTGCGCTGGGACATCGCATTTATCTGGCGCCAGGGCGCCTACCTGTCGCACGCCGCGCAAGCCTGGCTGCAGCTGCTGCGCGAGCAACCGCAGCCGGGTTGATCAACCGCGCAGGATGTTGATCAGCTCTGCCAGCCAAGGCTCGGCGTCGGTTTCCGGGGTAACTGTCTCGCTGGCATCCAGACGCAGCATCGGCTGCACCTCGTTAACACCCAGCTCAGCAAACAATTCGCGCATCTGCTCACCACCACCACAGAAGGTGTCGCCGTAGCTCGAATCACCCAGGCCGATCACGGCACCCGGCAGCCCGCGCCAGGCGGCCGGCAGCACATCGCGAATCTCACTGAACAATGGCATCAGGTTATCAGGCAGCTCCCCCATTCCGGTGGTCGAGGTCACGGCCAGGAAGGCGTCGGGGGCAAAGCCCTGGAGGTCTTGCAAGGTGGCGCGGGCAGCGTGCCAGGCCTCGAAACCTGCGGCTTTGAGCAGTGCCTCGGCATGCCGTGCGACTTCTTCGGCCGTACCGTAGACCGACCCGGAAAGGATAGCGACTTTCATAGTGGATTCCGAAACTGAGTAAAAACGTAGGATACTAGCATCGGACACTGGCAAAAGGCCGCATTCTTCACGTGTGAGCCCCAGGCCAATCCCCTAGAATCAGCCAGCGTGCTCAACTGACAACCTTGCGAACTCTGCCGATGATCAACGCCCAACTGCTGCAACGCATGATTGATGCCTCCAACGACGGCATCGTGGTCGCCGAACAAGAAGGTGATGACGACACCATTCTGATCTACGTAAACCCGGCATTCGAGCGCCTGACCGGTTATGAAGCCAACGATATCCTCTACCGCGACTGCCGCTTTTTACAGAACGATGACCGTGACCAGGCCGCACGTGAATTGATCCGTGCCGCAATCAAGAGCGGCCAGCCGAGCCGGGAAATCCTGCGCAACTACCGCAAGGACGGCAGCGCATTCTGGAATGAGCTGTCGATCACCCCGGTGGTCAACGAAGCTGATCAGCTGAAGTATTTCATCGGTATCCAGAAAGATGTCAGCCGCCAGGTCGAGGCCGAACAGCGGGTGAAGGAACTGGAGATCGAGTTGGCGCAAGCACGCGCACGCATTGCTGAACTGGAAAGCGACCAACGGTAAAACTAAACCACCGTTTGGTTGTCCATGACGGTGACAAAACGCATTTACGACTGACACGTTCGAGTTCGCCCATGCACGCAAACGCCCTCCTGACCCAGGATGAGTTGGATTTCATCAGGTCCATGCAACACACCTCGCAGCCTTCTTCAGCTGAGTCGTTGTCGCGCCTGATGGTCAATGCGGGCAGCGAAGTCAAAAGCCTGCTGACGCAATTGATTGCCCAAGAGCAGGTCACCTTGCAGGCGCAGTTCGACAACCACCAGATGACCTTTCCCCTGCACCTGGTCGAAGACGAGTTCCACTCGCTGCAATTGCAACTGGGTGCGCCGCATATCTACGAAGAAGAAGGCCCCAAGGTGCGCCCATGGCGCCTGACATTGTCCAAGCCTCAGGCGCTGGAAGACGAACTGGGCCTGAGTACCGGCCTGTGGGTTCGGGAAATTTCGTTCAAGGGTGTGTTGCTGGAAGTCCGTGACCAGCCCAAGCCACCGAGCAGCTTCGACCTCTGGTTCGCGCCCGACCATGGCACCCCGATAGCTTTGCACGGCGTGCTGCAGCGCCGCACTGGTCGCAACCTGGCGGCCTACAACCTGAGCGGCAGTCAAGCGTCAGAAATCGAACGGCTGCGCGAGTACATTCTCCAGGCCCATCGTCAGGCACACCCGGAGCTGCACCCTCAACTGTCCAAGTGACCGGCCAGATACTGCTGCAAGCGTCGGCGCATCAAGCGGCCTTCGCTACCTAGACAGGCCACCTGCGAACCAATCAAACTGTCTTGAGCCAGATCGGCAGCTTCCCCGGCCAACAACACCGGGCACTCGACGGTCAGAGCCAGACGGGCCAGGCGTTTGGGCAGGTCTTGTGCTGGCGGATGATTCGAGAACAGCACCAGTGCATGGGGCATCATACGTTCACACACCAAGCCCAACTCTTCGACAGGCTGCCCCAGCCCCAACACCGTCACGCTTATCTCGCTGCTGCCAAGCAGTAGCGCCGTCACCAGCAACTCCAGCTCTCGGCAATGTCCTGGAATTGCAGCGAGCACCACCCTGACTTCTTGCTGTTGCGCTGAAAGTTGTAGGCGCTGCAACACTCGCCCACGCAAAAAACCGTCGAGGAACAACCATTCGCTGAAATGGCCGAAGGCTTCTTTGGTGCTGCGCAGCTCCTGCCACACCGGCAAGATAATATCCTGGAAGGCCACCACCAACGGGTAGCTACTGAACACCTGGCCGTAAACCTGCTCAAGCCGCTGTGAATCAAACGCTCTGACGGCCTGGCGCAGTTGCAATTGCCATTGTCTGTAGTCGCCCACAGACGCCTGGATGGGCGCCGGTTCGCTCTGCGGTTTGAGGCTCTGGCTGCGAGCAAGCACTTTACCGACCTTACTGACCGCTACCCCACGTTCGATCCACCCCAAAATGGTGCGAACCTCTTCGATATCGGCGTGCGAATAGAGTCGGTGCCCACTTTCGGTGCGTGTTGGCTGAATGAGCCCATAGCGGCGCTCCCACGCCCGCAAGGTGACCGGATTGATGCCCGTCAAACGGGACACTTCGCGAATGGGGAAAAGCTCCTCGTGATTGAGGTCGCCTGGATTCAACGAAGGCTGGGCAGGTTCAAGCATTGCCGGAAAACCATGGTTTTTGGGGGTAGGCGCATTCTACTCCGGGCAACAGGAGGGCGACCATGTCCATTTCTTTGCATTGCCAAGACCTCAGCACTGACGAGTCAGGTTAATTCAGCAATAATCTGTGCCCGCTTTTTGCATACAAGCAAATGCTGTCCACCACCCCGGACGCATTTCATGGGCAGGCCACCCGCCACGCCCGGTTGCCAGGAGATACACAATGTCTACCCCTCCCGTTACCTTGATGGTGACTCGCCGCGTCGCTGCCGGCCGCTATCAAGACCTCATGAGCTGGCTGCACGAAGGCGAACAGCTCGCCACCGACTTCACCGGCTACCTCGGCTCCGGCGTCCTGGCCCCTCCGCCACAAGGTGATGAGTTCCAGATCATTTTCCGCTTCACCAACGAGCAAACCATGCAGGCCTGGGAACACTCAGCGTCACGCAGGGCCTGGTTGAGCCGCGGCAACGGCCTGTTCGAGCAACCGCTGGAACTACGCGCCAGTGGCCTGGACGGCTGGTTTGGCACCAATCCGGTGCAGCGCCCTGCTCGCTGGAAACAGGCAGTCGCGATCTGGCTGGCATTCTTTCCCGTTTCGCTGCTGTTCAACCTGCTGTTCGGTCACTGGCTCAGCGCGCTCGATCTGGTGCCAAGAGTCTTGTTGAGCACCCTGGGGCTGACGCCGTTGATGGTGTACTTCTTCATTCCATTGTCGACCCGCTTGCTGGCCAATTGGCTCAATACTCCGGCGCACCGCTCCGGGCCGCAGGGTGCGCGCAATCCTGCCTAGTTCGGGTATGCTGGGGGCTACCTAAAGAGAACCTGAATAAGTTGACCGCCCCCACCATGAACAGCCCAATTCTTGTCACCGGAGCCAGCCAGCGTGTCGGACTGGCATTGGCCGTGAACCTGGCGCAGGCCGGCTATACCGTAGTCAGCGCCAGCCGTAGCAAAAGCCCTGAGGCGGCGCACCCGAACATCATCCAGTTCCAGGCCGACCTGTGCCAGGAAGACGACCGCCTGGCCCTGATCGATCACCTGCAACGCAACTATGATGGCCTGCGGGCCATCGTCCACAACGCTTCGCTGTGGCTCGATGATGACCTGGCCAACCTCAACACCATGTTCAAACTGCATGTCGAAGCGCCCTACCACCTGAACCTGGCGCTGGGCGAGCAACTGTTGAAAATGGACAAGGCCGACATCATCCACATTTGCGATGAAACGTCCTCGCGCGGCAGCAAGAGCCACATCGGCTACGCCGCGACCAAGGCCGCGCTACAGAACATGGTGCTGTCGTTCGCCGAAAAATACGCACCGGTGGTCAGGGTCAACGCGATCTTGCCGGGGCTGCTGATTCTCAAAGAGAACAGCGACGAGGCCTACCGCAAACAAACCCTGAAAAAAGCCCTGCTGGAATTCGAACCCGGCGCACAGCCGCTGATCGAGGCTGTGCGGTTTCTGCTTGAAAGCCAGTACAGCACCGGCAGCAACGTGGTGATCAACGGTGGTCGCCACCTGAAAAACCGCATCGCGGTAGACTGACGCATCCTTGTGACGAGAATGACCATGAACGACCAACAGAAACTCGAGCTTGAAGCAGCGGCCTTCCGCCGCCTGGTGGCTCACCTGGACAGCCGCAAGGATGTGCAGAACATCGACCTGATGAACCTCTCCGGATTCTGCCGCAACTGCCTGTCGAAGTGGTACAAGGCCGCCGCCGACGAGCGCCAGATCGAGCTGAGCATGGACGAAGCCCGCGAAGTGGTTTACGGCATGCCGTACGCCGAATGGAAAGCCCAATACCAGAAAGAAGCCAGCGCCGAGCAGCAAGCGGCGTTCGCCAAAGGAAAGCCAAATGACTGATCTGAACACCCTGCGCGCCAGCCTGAAGTCCGGCGAGCATCAATTCGCCGACACCCTGGCCTTCGTCGCAGCCCACTACGACTACCAGCCACAAGCCTTCAACAACGGTGGAGTGCAAAGCGCTGCCGGACAGAACGAAGGTTCCTGCAAAACCCTGGGCCTGGCCCTGCTGGAAGGCCTGAGCGATGAAGAAGCGCTGCTAGCCTTTGGTGAACACTACCGCTCGGTGTTGGCGACCCCGGAAGGCAGCGACCACGGCAACATCCGTGCGCTGATCAAACACGGCCTGAGCGCCGTGAAGTTCACCGAGCAGCCGCTCAAGCCTCGCTAAACGCCTTCAAGCATCCTGGCGTGCCTTCGGCCAGTTGCCCTTGTTGTAGCCATTGCAGGGCAATTGGCCATAGCCGCTGCTGAAAGCGGTTGTGGAAAAAAGCGAAATGGCCGATCTGCGCCGCGTCGATATCAGCAGGTGCAATACGCAAATGGCTACGCTCGCTGGCTTTGAAGTAACTCAATAGCCGCTCAATCGCCGGAATCGTACCGAAAGGGTCATCGGTCAGGCTGATCGCCAGGGTTTGCGCTTTGACCCGGGCAAACGGCAAGTCCCCCGCCGCTTTACCACTAGGGCGCAACTCATAGGTTGCCGTCCTTGTCGTCCAGTCGTGCACCACGCCCGCTGGCGTATCCTCCAGCCAACCCAGGCGCTTACCCGGAAAATAACCGAACAGCCGTGTCAAAACGGGCATCACCACGTGCCATTTGCCAAGCAACTGCCAGCGGCTGTCGGCGGCATAGTCACGCCAGTAGGCGAACTGCGCACCGACCGTCACCAATCTGCGGACGCGGGTAGCAGAGCTCGCCAGACCTGCCGCGCAGCCACCAAAGCTGTGACCGACAACATCTATCGGTTGCCCGGGAAACTCTCGCACCGCGCGTTGCACGATGGCCTCGAAGTCCAGTGAACCCCAGTCGGTCCACGAGGCCTTGAAATAACGCATGGACGCCGGGCGCGACTCGCCGATACCACGGTAGTCATAGGTCATGACATCGAAGCCGTGGCTGAACAAATATTGGGCAAAACGCGCGTAATAGTTGCAGCGTACAGAGGTCGCGGCATTGATGATGACGACCGGGCGGGTATTGTCCGGCAGTGCATGGCGCCAACAAAAGCCGCCGAGAAGATAGCCATCGCCTGCACGTTCTTGAAACGCGAATGCGGTGTTACTGGCGGTTGGCAAAGGGGGAAATGTTTCGAGGCTGCTCATTGGGAAACCTCAAACAGTCGTTACCGCCGTGCAAACACAGCGGTAACGAGCAGGCTGTGATTACAGCTCGATGCAGTCGAACTGTACGTCAGTGGCAACATCGGCATCGTAGTCGACGTCTGCACGCTCGAAGCCGAACAGGTTGAGGAACTGTTTCTTGTAACCGGCGTAGTCGGTCAGTTCAAACAGGTTCTCGGTAGTTACCTGAGGCCACATGGCCTTGCAGGCGTCCTGAACGTCATCACGCAGCTCCCAGTCGTCCAGGCGCAGACGACCTTCTTCGTCCAGCGCCGCTGGTGCACCGTCTTCACGGTACAGGCGGTCGCGGAACATGCGATCGAGCTGGTCTTGAGTGCCTTCGTGAACGTTCTTTTCCTTCATGATCTTGAAGACCATCGACAGGTACAGCGGCATCACCGGAATAGCCGAACTGGCCTGGGTCACCACCGACTTGAGCACCGCAACGTTCGCACCACCGCCGACTTTCGCGTTGAGGCGCTTGGCGGTTTCGTCCAGATCCTGCTTAGCCTTGCCCAGCGCGCCGTGCCAGTAGATTGGCCAGGTGATCTCGGTGCCGATGTAGCTGAAGGCCACAGTGCGCGCTTGCGGTGCCAGAACACCGGCGGCGTTCAGGGCATCGATCCACAACTGCCAGTCCTGGCCACCCATCACGGTCACGGTGTCGGCAATTTCTTGCTCGCTGGCCGGCTCGATGGAAGCTTCGATGATGGTGTCTTTGTTGGTGTCGATGGCGGTCGACTTGTACGGCTGGCCGATCGGCTTGAGGGCCGAGCGCACCACTTCGCCAGTCTGTGGCAGCTTGCGTACTGGCGAAGCCAGCGAGTAGACCACTAGGTCAACCTGGCCGCCCATTTCGTTCTTGATCAGTTCGATGACTTTGGCGCGGGCTTCGTCGGAGAAGGCGTCACCGTTGATCGACTTGCTGTACAGGCCTTCGGCCTTGGCGAATTTGTCGAACGCGGCAGAGTTATACCAGCCAGCGGTACCGGCCTTGGTTTCAGTGCCCGGCTTTTCGAAGAAAACACCCAAGGTGTCAGCGCCGAAACCGAAAGCTGCTGTGATACGTGCCGCCAGGCCATAGCCGCTGGATGCGCCGATCACCAGGACCTTTTTCGGACCATCCTTGCGCACGCCCAGCTTGCGGGTGGCTTCGATCTGATCACGTACGTTCAGCTCGCAACCCGTCGGGTGCGTAGTGGTGCAGATAAAACCGCGAACTTTAGGATGGATGATGGCCAATGTCTGTACCTCGTCAGTGAATATGCTGAGGGAGCCGAATCGCGGGGATTCGAGGTTCCGTTGCTGTGAGGGTGAGACTACACCCGCAGCGTTGCCGACACATCCGGCTCCCTGGAATCCTTCAGGCCGCTACTTTGTCACAGCGTGGAAAACTTCAGCAACCGCTCCATCAGACTCTGAACGCACTGATCAGCCGCTTTAATTCCGTTACCTGAGCCGACAACTGGCGGCTGGCATCCTCTGTCTGATGTGCGCCCTGGGTGGTGTGTTCTGCGGCACGGTTGATTTCGACAATGTTCTGGTCAATGTCATGGGCAACGCTGGTCTGTTGTTCCACGGCAGCGGCAATCTGTTGGTTCTGGTCAACGATACTGCCCACTGCGCCAAGAATGTTCTCCAGTGCCTGCTGCACCCGTTGTGACTGCTCAACCGTACCCGCCGCCACCTGATGGCTGGCATCCATGGCTTTGACCGCCGCACCAACACCACCTTGCAGGCGCGAAATCATTTGCTCGATTTCTTCGGTCGAATGCTGCGTGCGCTTGGCCAGGGTGCGAACCTCATCGGCCACCACCGCAAACCCACGCCCCTGCTCTCCGGCGCGCGCGGCCTCAATGGCTGCGTTGAGGGCGAGCAGGTTTGTCTGCTCGGCAATACTTTTGATCACTTCCAGCACGCGGCTGATTGCCTGACTGTCGCTGGCCAACTGGTTGATTACGTCTACCGACTGATCGATTTCCCCCGCCAGACGCACGATGTTGCCCTGTTGGGATTCGACCAGACCGCGACCATTGACGGTTTCCTGATTGACGCTGTGGGCACTGTTGACCGCAGCTGCCGCGCTGCGCGCCACTTCCTGGGCGGTGGCTGACATCTGGTTCATGGCCGTGGCGACCTGCTCGATCTGCCCGCGCTGGCCGCTGACCGCCTGGTTACTGCGCGCCGACACCGCATGAACCTGCTCGGTCTGGCGCTCAACCTCTGACACTGTGTGCCCCACCTGCTCGATCAGATCATGTATGCGCCGTACGGTGCCGTTGAACACCTGCCCCAACTCCCCTAGCTCATCGCGACTATGGGCGCGAAAATGCACGGTCATGTCACCGGCAGCGACCTTGTCCATCACCGCGCCCAGGGTTTTCAAGGTATGTCGGGTCGAAGCGTAAAAGCCGCCATACAGGTAGACAATCAGCAAGAACACTGCGGCCAGGGCCGCTACCAGCAACACCATGTGCAGTTGATGTTTGCCCAGGCGTTCCTGCAATTGCTGGTCGAGGTATTCGCTGATTGCTGTATTGAGCGCGTAGGTTTGCCCCATCAGGCTGCTGATCTGCTGATAGAACGCCGACCACTGCACATCAAGCGTGTCAGCTACGACCACCTGCTCCTCGAGCATTTCATTGGCCTGTTTCAGCGACGCCTGACTCGCGGCAGCCAGGCTGCCCAGTTGCGCTTTTGCATCTGGATCATTGCTCAGCGCATCCTCAATTTTGAGTGCGTAATTGGCAGCCAGCTTGTCCAAGCGCTGCAACAAGTCTTCCAGTCGTGTACTGGTCGCAGAATTGAGAAAGCCCTGGCCCAGTGAATAGGCGCCCATCGCGCGGCCGTCGCCGAGTGTTTGGGTGACTTCAGGCGTAACGGTGGTCATCAACTCGGTGAATTGACGAATCGCCAGGTCGCTGTCCTGATTGAGGCCGGCGTGGCTGGCGATCATGCTGCTCAGCACCTGGGCCTGGCCCAACAGTTTGTCCAGGTGCGCAACCTTGCTCGATAACGACGACTCTGCCTGTGCAGTCTTGAGCTGCTTGAGCATTTCGTCGCGCTTGGCCTGAAATTCAACGGCCTGCTTCTCATCGGCGGTAACAGCGCTAAGCCCGGAGATTCGGCTCTGTATCTGCTGTTGCAGCCGGGAGATCTGCGACTCCAGGTCTGCAGCCTTTCCCGACTGGCCAAGCACGGCATTGATCTGCACCAGACTACCCAGAGATTCCAGGTCACCGCGCAAGGCCAGGCTGCTATTGAGCAGGGCAAGGCTCTGCAGCTCTACCTGAGTCGCTCGAAACTGTGCATAGGAGTCGCGGACCAGATAGAAGTTGGTCACTAACATGGGCAGGAAAAACATAATACTGATCAGACTGAACTTCATCCCGAAGCTCAAACGATTCATCAGCGCGATGGCCGGATACAACAGGCTCTTCACGGGCAGTCCCCTCCGATTCTTATTGTTCTACGCGCACAATGGCACAAGGCCACTGGTGACTTATCAGCAGTAGCTTTATCACATATCGGATCGGGGTTTTGTAACTTAACGTTAAGAGATTGTGGGAGCGGGCTTGCCCCGCGATTGCTATTTGTTTGTCACACCGCAATCGCGGGGCAAGCCCGCTCCCACCGAAGGAGGCGTTAGCCCAGCACGGTCCATAAGGCGAAGCAGGCATACCACAGCACTGCAGAGCGCAGCAGCAGCTCCCACAACGAGTCCAGCCCGACCAACCCTTCTGGGCCAGCCGGGGCACCCTTGGGCATATCCCCGGCGACATGGCCAACCGCAGCGATCAATCGCGGAGCCGGAATGTTCCAGTGCAGCAACTCATGCAACATCACCCGGCTGACCGCAACGAAATTACCGACCAAGGCAAAGCTCACCCCCAGCACCCGCACCGGCGCCCAATCGAAGGCATGACGCAATTGTTGGGCACGCTCGCGCAACGCTGCCGACTGGGAGTATTCAGCCGTCAGGGCGAGCAAACGGTAGGCCAGCGCGGCGGCCGGGCCCAGCAACACGTACCAGAAAATCACCGCGAAAAAGCTCTGATAGGCTTGCCACAACAGGTGCCCCTGAACCCGGTCAAGCAGCAGTGTCGCGTCGTCGCCGGTAACGCCCAGATCGCGCTCGGCAACATGGACAGCCGCCTGCTCATCACCCCGGCGCCAAGCATCGCGGAACGGGCCGAGTGAGGCTTTTACATCTCCCCGGCCCAGGCTGTAGATCAGCACCAACAGGTGCAGTGGCAGTGCTAACAAACCGTAGGCCACCGGTTCCAGCACCTGGTCGAGCAAAGCGACCAGCAGCACCGGCGCCAACACCAGGATCGAAAGCACCCACCACGGATGCCCCTTGCCATTGCGTTCCAGACGCGCCATTTCGCTGCGAAAGAATCCATCGCGTTGCAATCGTTGACGTAATGCCGAGAATTTCTCGACCCACAGCACCAGTAACAACACCAGGAAACTCATGATCTGCCCCCATTGCCCTGCAAAGTCGCTCGATAGCGCGGCCAGTCGAACGCCGGCCCCGGGTCGGTCTTACGCCCCGGAGCGATGTCGCTGTGGCCTTGAATCCGTTGTTCGTCGATGGCCGGCCAGGCGGCCTGGATCTGCAAGGTCAATGTCTGCAGAGATTGATATTGAGCATCGGTAAATGGCAGCTCATCGGTGCCTTCAAGTTCGATACCGATGGAAAAATCATTACAAGCCTCACGCCCGGCAAAGCAAGACACCCCGGCATGCCAGGCGCGGTCCAGGCAGGAAACAAACTGGGTCACCTCACCATCCCGCTCGATGAAAAAGTGCGCGGATACCCGCAGATGCTTGATTCCGTCGAAATAAGGGTGCTCGTTGGGGTCCAGGCGGTTCTGGAAGAACTCCTGAACCTTGCCGGTGCCGAACTGCGCCGGCGGCAGGCTGATGTTGTGAATCACCAGCAGGGAAATAACCTCGCCTTCAGCGCGGGCATTGAAATTCGGCGAAGGGCAATGAGTAATACCGGCGAACCAGCCTGTAGCGCGGTCCAGTTGCATAGAAGATCCTGAGGTACAAGAGCACAAGCCCAGTATGCCCCGAGGCGTAAGCGGATGCATCGTAAAACATGTCGCAGGCTAACGCGCTTGATACCGACGCAACTGATTGACCACTGAGTCGAGCGCCCGATCGAACAGCAGCGTGTCATCAAGCAAGCGCACTGCGCCCCGACGCAGTGCAACCGACAGCGCCATGGGCGAGTACTCACGGACTTTGAGGCCCGTGCGGTTGGCGAAAATCAACATGCCCGTGCTGTCGATCTGTGCGATCAGCTTGCAGCGCAGCACCTCGTCATCCTCAATCACTTCCAGCCACTGACCGATACGCAGACGCTGCACTTGCAGCACGGCCGGATCATCATCAGCCAGGCGTACCGGGCTTTGCACTGGCACTGGCTGTTCTGGGCAGGCCAAAACGATCTCATCGAGCACCAACACTCGCTCGGCATCTTCACTGACCGGGGTGCTGCTGGCGTAACTGCTTTCAAAGGCCTGAACGTGCAAAGCTTCCAGTTGCGCAAAAAACTCACTGGTAGCAAAGGGGTCGAACGCCACACTGGCCAGGCCGTCGCGCAAGGCCTTGAGCAGTCCGGGCACCACCTCCAGCAAACGTCGCAGCGCCTGCGGTTCGCGATGTAGCTGGACACTCCAGATCAGCTCATCCATGGTTTCCAGAGCTTTCAGCCAAACAGGCGAAGTATCCCCATGCTTGAGACAGGCGAGCAACAGCACCTGGCTCCAGGCCTCTTCAAGCACACGCACCACGAACCTGGGTAGCGTCTTGCCCAGCAAGCGGCGATTGATTTCCTGTTCCACCCGCTGACGCGCCAACTGGGCCCGAGCGCGGCCTTCTTCAGCGTCGCGGGTACGCTGCTCCAGCAACTCGTTGCGTCGCCGCTCGTCACTGTTGAACGCCAGAAACTCAGCCAGCAGCTCGGAAAAAATGGCCGGATCATCGTCAAAGTCGTTGAGCAGGCGTTGCACGATCTTCTCTACCCGTTCGTACAGGGCATCGCGCTGGCAATCGTCACTGGCGCCCCAGCCCATGGCGGCTGTTGCAATTTCGTTGAGCAAACGTCGCGCCGGATGACTGCTGCGGCTGAAAAAGCGTTTGTCCAGGACCGCCACTTTGAGCATGGGGATCTGCAGTCGCCCGATCAGGGCACGTAACGAATAGGGCAGGTTGCGATCATCGAGAATGAAGTCAAAGAGCATGGCGATCAGGTTGATCACATCTTCATCAACACCCTCGACTTTGCGGTAGGTGCCGCTCTTCATGCTGACGCGGGTCAGCAGTTGTTCAAGCTGCTGGTGCAGGTCGAAGTCGTCAGCCTCACTGGCAGGCGGCACATAGTGTTGCAGATGAGAGAGCAAGCGAAGCAGGTCTCGGGTACTGATCGGCTGCATGGGTTTGCAGGCCTCCACCCGTGGCGCTATTCGGCCGCGAACCCTCGACAGCAGGCTCTGAAGCGAGGTGAAGACTGCTTGTTCATTGGCATCCAGTTCAGCCGCAGCTGCCCTGCCCTCAACTTGCCCGGCGCAGGTCTGCGTGCGCTCAGTCGGACGCGCCTGGCTGCGGCGTGCAGGTACTGCCTTGAGCTGCGGCAACACGCCGGTGGCTGCCAGCAGTTGATTGGCTTCGCCATACAACAGATCGGCATCCTGCAGTACGTAGCGCTCGAACAGTTGCAGAATGATCAGCTTGACCTTGATGCCTACGCCCAAGTCACGCCCGGCTTGAAGGAAATACTCACAGAGCATGGCCGGCCCCAACGGGTTGCGCAGGTCGTCCAGCACGTGCCCGGTCAACGCCGAGAAGCGCAAGGTCAGTTGATTAAGCGCAAGGCCATCACGGCTCAGGGCACGGTCAACCATGGCCTCCAGTGCCACCGTGCGCTCCAGTTCATCTTGACTGCCCGACGTGGTCGGCGGCAAAACCCCGGAAACCGGCTCGCTCTGGCCAATCCGGGCGAACGCTTCATAGAAGCGATCGAGGTAGCCACGCTCGATATTCATGCGTTTGTGGCGCAAATCGCGCATCGCTTCGAAGAGAGAGTTCTGCACGCTATTGCTGGCCGCCTTGTCGGCCATTTCGAACAGGGTATCGTCAGCATTGTCGAACAAGGCCTGCAGGCCCTGGCGCAATTGCAGGGCAGCTTTGTCACGGACTTGCAGGAGCACCACCGGCAGACGAGCAAGAGGCGCAATGAGCACCTGATCGATGGCCGCCTTGATCGGCACCACCTTCCCGTCATTGTGCATCCCGGACTCCTTGCTGGGTGATCTTGAAACTGAGCGACAAATCGTCAAAGCCATGACGTCAAATACAAGTCGCATTATCTGGCAAAATCAAGACACTCGCCAGCACAGCCTGCCCTATAATCGCGAGCACTTAGCTTGTGGAGCCCGCCATGCCGAACTTACGCCTCGCCAACCTGACCGCTGAAATCGAAGCCAACGTGCGCCGTGCGTTGCTTGAAGACATCGGCAGTGGCGACATCACCGCTCAGTTGATCCCGGCCGAGCGCCTGGCCAAGGCCACCATCATTACCCGTGATGACTGCGTCATTGCCGGTACCGCCTGGGTCGACGCCGTGTTCCGCCAGCTCGATCCGCGGGTGGCCGTGCATTGGCAGGTCAAGGACGGTGATCGTGTGCAGGCCAACCAGCCGTTGTTCCACCTCGAAGGCCCGGCCCGCTCATTGCTGACCGGCGAACGTAGTGCATTGAACTTCCTGCAGATGCTCTCGGGCGTGGCTACCCGTGCCCAGTTTCTCGCCGATCTGGTCGCCGACACTCAAGTCAAATTGCTCGACACCCGCAAAACCCTGCCGGGCCTGCGTCTGGCACAGAAGTACGCGGTTACCTGTGGCGGCTGCCACAACCACCGTATCGGGTTGTTCGATGCGTTCCTGATCAAGGAAAACCACATTGCCGCCAGCGGCGGCATTGCCCAGGCTATTAACGCGGCACACAAGATCGCCCCCGGCAAACCGGTGGAAGTTGAAGTGGAAAGCCTGGATGAACTCAAGCAAGCGCTGGAGGCCGGTGCCGACATCATCATGCTCGACGAACTGAGCCTGGATGATATGCGCGAAGCCGTGCGTCTGAATGCTGGCAAAGCCAAACTTGAGGCCAGTGGCGGCGTCAACGAAAGCACCCTGCGGGTGATTGCCGACACCGGTGTGGATTACATCTCGATTGGAGCCATGACCAAGGATGTGAAGGCGGTGGATCTGTCCATGCGCCTGAGCCTGTAAAAACATCGCGGGGCAAGCCTGCTCCTACATCAGGAGCGGGCTTGCCCCGCGATCAGGTCCGGCAGAATCAGGCGTTCTGCAGGCCGTCCAGATAACGCTCTACGTCCAGTGCTGCCATGCAGCCCGCACCGGCCGAGGTGATGGCCTGACGGTAAACGTGGTCAGCCACGTCACCCGCCGCAAACACACCTTCAACGTTGGTAGCAGTGGCGTTGCCATCGCGGCCGCCGTTGACCACCAGGTAGCCGTCCTTGAGGGTCAGCTGGCCTTCGAACAGCGAAGTGTTCGGGGTGTGGCCGATGGCAATGAACACACCGTCAACCTTGATTTCATCGAAGCTGCCATCGTTGTTCTTCAGGCGTGCACCGGTGACACCCATGTCGTCGCCCAGGACTTCATCCAGGGTGGCGTTGAGTTTCAGCTCGATCTTGCCTTCAGCAACACGGGCGTTGAGCTTGTCGATCAGGATCTTCTCGGCGCGGAAGGTCTCACGGCGGTGAACCAGGGTGACCTTGCTGGCGATGTTGGCCAGGTACAGCGCTTCTTCAACAGCGGTGTTACCACCACCGACAACGGCAACCGGCTTGTTGCGGTAGAAGAAACCATCGCAGGTCGCGCAGGCGGAAACGCCTTTGCCCATGAATGCTTCTTCCGAAGGCAGGCCCAGGTAACGAGCGCTGGCGCCGGTAGCAATGATCAGGGCATCACAGGTGTAAGTCGCGCTGTCACCTTTGAGGGTGTAAGGCTTGCTGGCCAGATCAACGGCGTTGATGTGGTCGAACACCACTTCAGTTTCGAAGCGCTCGGCGTGCTCTTGCATACGTTGCATCAGCGCCGGGCCGGTCAGGCCGTGGGCGTCACCCGGCCAGTTGTCGACTTCAGTGGTGGTAGTCAGCTGGCCACCGGCCTGCATGCCGGTAATCAGCAGCGGCTTGAGGTTGGCGCGGGCAGCATAGACTGCAGCGCTGTAACCGGCAGGGCCGGAACCAAGGATGATCACTCGCGAATGACGTACTTCAGACATGTCACACTCCTGTCGGGCTGGCACTCACTGGCCAGTCCCGTAACGCCGGGATCGCCGGCTGGAATAAAAAAGAACCTGCGAAGCACTTGGGGAAGGCTTTTGGCCGCAGGTTCTGAAAATCGTTAAACCGCAGCCTTACAGGCTGGCAGCGTTTTCCGCCAGGTAGTCGGCAACGCCTTTGGCATCAGCCTTCATGCCTTTCTGGCCTGGGCGCCAGCCGGCCGGGCAAACTTCACCGTGCTGCTCGGTGAACTGCAGGGCTTCAACCAGACGGATCATTTCATCAACTTCACGACCCAGTGGCAGGTTGTTGACCACCTGGTGCTGAACCACACCTTGCTGGTCGATCAGGAACGAAGCACGCAGGGCGACGCCGGCATCGTGCTCAATACCGTAGGCACGGGTGATTTCGTGTTTAACGTCGGCCACCATGGTGAACTCGACTTCGCCGATGCCGCCCTTCTCGACCGGGGTGCTGCGCCAGGCGTGGTGGGTGAATTGCGAGTCGATCGACACACCGACCACTTCCACACCCAGCTCACGGAACTTGTCCATACGGTTGTTATGGGCAATGATTTCCGACGGGCAGACAAAGGTGAAGTCCAGCGGCCAGAAGAACAGCACGACGTATTTGCCGCGCAGGGAAGAAAGCTTGAAGCTGTCGACGATCGAACCGTCGCCCAGCACCGCCGCCGCATCAAAATCAGGGGCTTGCTTGTTGACCAGAATGCTCATGGAAACTCCTTGAAGATTAGAATTCGAAGGCGTTGAAAAGATGTGCGCACTTTAGCGAGGCCGCAGAGATTAAGGAAATATCCTTAGACAATCCACCTTATAGGCCCGCTCTATTCATCATCCAGGGCTGCAGCTGTTTATCTATGAGACCAGCCCCGACAGCCTGACGGGCTTTTGTTACAGCCCGTTTCCCAGAAAGCGACATGCTTTCGTCAACCGCTCAAACTCGGTAAGGTCAGCGCGTTTGCCTTTACCCGGAGCCCTCTATGCAAGCCCCTGTCCTCTCTGGCCCTCAGTACCTGCGTGAAGGACTGAAACTGGTCCTGAGCCCGAGCCTGCGCCTGTTCGTGTTACTGCCGTTGGCAGTCAACCTGCTGCTGTTCGTCGGCCTGATCTATTTTGCTGGCCACCAGTTCAGCCTCTGGGTCGATTCCCTGATGCCCAGCCTGCCGAGCTGGCTGAGCTTTCTCAATTATGTGCTGTGGCCGCTGTTCGTGGTGCTGGTGGGATTGATGGTGTTTTTCACCTTCACCATGCTGGCCAACGTCATCGCCGCTCCGTTCAATGGTTTCCTCGCGGAAAAAGTCGAAGTAGTGGTACGCGGCACCGATGACTTCCCGGCCTTCAGCTGGGCCGAGCTGATGGCCATGGTCCCCCGCACCCTTGGCCGCGAGGCGCGCAAGCTGGGGTATTTCCTGCCGCGGGCGATCGCACTGTTCATCCTGTCGCTGATTCCGGTGATCAACATCATCGCCGCACCGTTGTGGCTGTTGTTCGGTATCTGGATGATGGCCATCCAGTACATCGACTACCCGGCCGACAACCACAAGATGAGCTGGCAGGACATGCTCGCCTGGTTGCGTGAGAAGCGCTGGCAGAGCCTGGGCTTCGGTGGTTCGGTGTACCTGGTATTGCTGGTGCCGTTTCTCAACATCCTGATGATGCCGGCGGCCGTGGCCGGCGCCACGCTGTTCTGGGTGCGCGAGCGCTAACCTTGCTGCGGCCTGCCGGCCGCCGCCGTGATCAGCTCGATGGCCTGCCGTGCAATCGGCGACAGGGTACGTCCGGCATGACAGACAAGCGCACTGGCGATGCTGCAGCCACCACCGGGAAGCCTGGGCTGCAGCAACCTCCCCAGATCGCAGATCGCCCCCGTGCGCAGATCCTCTTCCAGCCAGGCGCGCCAGGTGAATAGCAGCGCATCGCTGCCCAGGGTGGTACCGCGCAGCAACTGCAGGTCATTGCAGCCTAACGCCAGGGGCGCAGCCGTGCCGGCGGGCAGGTCGAGCAACTCATGCAAGCGCACAGGCGCGATCTCATCGAACAGCACCGAACTCCAGGGATAGTCCAGCAGTTGCTGGCGGGTGACGGCGGCCTTTTGCTGGATCAGCGGGTGGTCGGCGCGGCAAAAGACCGAGGCAGGCGCCGCGGGCAAAGGGGTTATCTCGAAACGCGGATCGGACTTGCGTGCCGGGTCGCAGGTGAACGCGACGAAGAACTCGATTTCATCCTGTTCCAGGCGTTGGACCAGTTGATTCCAGTGGTTGACCTCAACCCTCATGACCAGCCTGGGCGTGCGCTTGCGCAACACGGTCAGCGCATCCTGCAGGTACAGGTTGGCAGCCATCATGCCAGCACCGAAATTCAACTCGCCGCCATCGGCCTGGGCAATGTCATTGGCCTCGGCCAGCAAGCGCCCGGCACAACCGAGCAATTCCCGCCCACTTGCCAGCAGTTGCCGCCCTGCGGCGGTGAGCACCACTGAACGAGTATCGCGGTCGAACAGGCGCACCCCAAGATCGGCCTCCAGCGACTGAATGCTGCGGCTAAAGGCGGTCTGCGACAGGTTGGCGCGCTCGGCCGCACGCGAGAAATGCAGCTCCTCGCTGAGCAGGACCAGATGGCGAATTCGCTTCAAATCAATTGAGTCGTTCACCGCATCAATCCTTGATTATTTTTGCATTGGACGCACCAGGCATAGATACACAGACTTGTTTGCCCATGCAACACCGCACCTTCAGAACAATAATTATCCGTACAAGGATTTACGCCATGTCCTTCCCTCTTCGCCCCAGCGTGCTTGCCTTTGCTTGCTTCAGCGCCCTCTCGGTACAGGCTGCGCCAACCGATCTGAACACCCGTATCGACGCCCTGGTTAAACAGGACGAAGCACAGATGATCGAGCTGTTCAAACAGCTGCACCGCAACCCGGAACTGGCCTTCCAGGAGAAGGAAACCGCTGCCTTGGTAGCCAAAGCCCTGCAAGCACAGGGCTTTGAGGTGAAGACTGCAGTGGGTACCACCGGCGTGGTGGGTATTCTGCGCAACGGCCCGGGGCCGGTGGTGATGTACCGTGCCGATATGGATGCCCTGCCGATCAAAGAGGCCACCGGCTTGCCCTATCAAAGCAGTAAAGTCACGCCCTGGCTCGGTAACCCCAGCCAGCCGGTCATGCATGCCTGTGGCCACGACGCGCACACCACCTGGTTGATCGAAGTGGCCAAGATCATGACCCAACTCAAGGATCAGTGGTCAGGCACTTTGGTACTGGTTGCACAACCGGCGGAAGAAACTCTCGAAGGCGCCAGCGCCATGGTCAACAACGGCCTCTACGACTTCGCCCCCAAGCCGGACGTGCTGGTGGCGGCGCATGTGTCTCCGGTGTACCCGGCTGACAGCGTCGGCCTGCGCGAAGGGCCGCGTCTGGCCGGTACCGACCAGATCGACGTCGAGCTGCCCGGCATCGGTGGACACGGATCGACCCCGCATGTGACCAAAGACCCGGTGGTGATGGGCGCCATGGCGGTCATGGGTTACCAGACCATCATCAGCCGCATGGTCGATCAATCCAAGCCAGCGGTACTCACCGTCGGCGCCTTTCAGGCCGGGGTCAATAACAACATCATCCCGGTCAGTGCTACGCTCAAACTTAACCTGCGCTGGTACGACGCACAGGTTCGCGAGCGGATGATAGAGGGCATCAAATCGGTCACCAGCGGCGTGCTGGTGATGAACGGCATGCCAGCCGACTACCAAGCCAAATACACCATGAAGGGCTATTCCACCCCGGTGCTCAACGGCAAAGCGCAGACCGAGCTGGCCCAGTCCGCACTGGTGCAGCAACTGGGTGCCGACAAGGTATTGCCTGGTATGCCGCCGCTGATGGGCTCGGAGGACTTCCACATGCTGGCCAGTCCTTACCCGGATACCAAGGTGCTGTTCCTTGAGGTGGGGTCGGGCAAGCCCGAGGTGTACAAGAACCTGACGGAAAAAAAACAGCTGCCGCCGGCGATGAACCATACGCCTGGTTTTGTCGTTGAGCTGCCTGCGATCAGCACCGGGGCGCGGGCGGTCAGCGCGACACTCAGCGCATTCTTCAATCAACCGCTCTGAGGTGAATCTCCCCGGTGGGAGCGGGCTTGCCCCGCGATAGCGATCTGTCTGTCACATCGCATCGCGGGGCAAGCCCGCTCCCACCGAGGGTGCTCCCTCCAGCAGTGGCTGTCAGCTACCCAACTGGTTGGAAAACTGCCCCACCGCGTTCACCACTTTCATCGCCCCGTCCTGAATCTCGACAATCACCGTACCCGTCTGTCCGGCCAGGGTCAGGCCCTGTTCAGCCTGACGCTTGCTGCTGTCGATGATATCCACTGCGGCTTTGGCCAATTGCTCGTTCTGCTGCACCACCCGGGCGATCTCTTCAGTGGCGGTACTGGTACGCGACGCCAGTTGCCGTACTTCGTCGGCGACCACAGCGAAGCCGCGGCCCTGCTCACCGGCACGAGCAGCCTCGATGGCGGCGTTGAGTGCCAGCAGGTTGGTTTGCCCGGCAATGTCGCTGATGGTCTTGATGATCGAACCGATCACCTGGGACTGTTTGTCCAACGCCTCGATGCCATCGGCAGCCTGCTGCATGTAAGCCTCCAGGCCGCGCATCACTTCAACGGTCTGGGTCACCACATCGGTGGCTTTGCGTGCGCTGTTATCGGTCTCCACCGAGGTGGTATAGGCAATATCGGCTGCTTCGGCGACGGCCAGTTCCTGATTGACCTGATCGGTGATAACGGTGGCGAACTTGACCACTTTGTAGAGCACGTCATGGGCATCGATGATCGGGTTGTAGGACGCTTCCAGCCATACGACGCGGCCATGCGCATCCACGCGTTTGAAGCGCTCGGCAATAAACTCGCCACGGCGTAATCTGTCCCAGAACGCCTGGTAGGCAGTGGAGTTGGCCTCTTCCGGTTCACAGAACATGCGGTGGTGTTTGCCAACGACCTGCTCCAGGCGATAGCCCATGGTTTGCAGGAAGCGATCATTGGCGGTCAGCACCTCACCTTGCAGGTTGAATTCGATCACCGCCGTAGAACGCATCAGTGCCTTGATCAGGCTTTCGTGTTCACGCGAAGACTCGATGGTGCGGGTGAGGTCGCTGGAATGCAGGGTGAAGTACTTCAGCCGCCCTTCGCTGCTCTTCACCGGCTGCAGAATTGACCGCAACCATGCCTCCTGGCCATTGCCACGCAGCAGACGGAAGGCACCATTAAGGTGTTCACCACGGGTGATGGCGTTTTTCATCCGCTGGTAGAAATCCAACTGTTTGACGTGGACAGGGACGATCTCTTCGATGTTGCGTCCAATCAGTTGATGGCTGCTGTACAGCATTTCTTTTTCGAAGTTGCCGTTGACCGATTCGATGCGCCCCTGAGGGTCGAGTTGCAAGACCAGCATCTCGCTGTCCAGGCTATTCTTGACCTGCTCCATCGACAGCAGCTCTTCGCGCAGTTGCAGGTTTTCTTTTTTCAGTTTGCTGTTGAACATCAACGCTCTCCTGGAGCGAAATCGGTCATTCGAATGCCTATGCATCGGCTGAATGCCTGGCATTCTTGAGTGCTTTCCTGGGAATTTTTTCCGCCGGTCAACGCCGAAAATCGGGCGTCACAAATCAGTCATCAAGACGTCACCGAAGCGCAATTGTGCCCGCTGAAACTGGTGTTCATGAGCGCACCCACCCTACATATCGCCCTGATCAGCGAAACCTATCCGCCTGAGATCAATGGCGTGGCCAACACCCTGTGGCACTTGAGCGAAGGCTTGCGTCAACGCGGCCATCAAGTCGAACTGGTACGCCCACGCCAGGCCGGTGACTCGCTCGATGACGAAGATGAACCGCGCCTGCTCTGCCACGGCTGGCCGTTGCCCGGCTATCCGGGATTGCAGTGGGGGCAGGTTTCGATGCACAAGCTGCTGCGCCACTGGCGACGGCAGCGCCCTGATGTGTTGTATATCGCCACCGAAGGGCCTTTGGGGCTAAGTGCCTTACGGGCGGCACGCAGGCTGGGGATAGCGGTAGTCAGCGGTTTTCATACCAACTTCCATCAGTACTCCAGCAAATATGGTCTGGGGTTGCTGGCCAGGCTGTTGACCCTCTACCTGCGCTGGTTTCACCGGCGCACCCATACCACGCTAGTGCCCAGTGTCAGCCAGCGTCTGGAGTTGGAACGACGCGGGTTCGATAACCTGACGCTCACAGCCCGTGGCGTCGACAGCCAGTTATTCAATCCCGGCAGACGTAACCAGGCACTGCGTGAACAGTGGGGGCTGGCCAATGATGATATTGCCCTGTTGTATGTCGGGCGCCTGGCAGCGGAAAAGAACCTGGGGGTACTGCAGCACTGCCTGCATGCTGCACGACAACGTTATCCACAGCGGCGCATCAGGTTGATTGTGGTCGGTGACGGGCCGCAACGCGGTGCATTGCAGCAACAACTACCGGATGCCGTGTTCTGCGGCGCTCAACGGGGAGAAGTGCTGGGTGAACACTACGCCTCGGGGGATATTTTTCTGTTCCCTAGCCTCACCGAAACCTTTGGCAATGTGGTGCTCGAAGCCTTGGCGTCAGGCTTGGGCGTGGTGGCCTACGATCAGGCTGCAGCCGCCCAGCATATTCGTCATGGCCATAGCGGTGCACTGGCTATGCCCGGCGACGAAGCGGCCTTTATTGATGCCTGCAATTGGTTACTGGAAGACGCCGAAGCCCTGCGCAGGGTGCGCTTGAATGCCCGCTGCCATGCCAGCCGTCAAGGCTGGCCATTGATCATCGAGCAGTTTGAAGGCCACCTGCGCGAAGCTTGTCACCAAGGCCGAAGCAATCCTGTGCCCCAGCCTCCGGCAGCGCTGGCGATCAAACCAGAGTCGTCAACGCCTCGCGGCTGAACGGCAGAATGTCTTGTTCGCGGCCGTCGCGAACCTTGGCCGCCCAATCGGCATCCACCAGCAATGCGCGCCCCACGGCTACCAGGTCGAACTCATCGTTGTTCAGGCGGGTCAGCAGGTTTTCCAGGCTGGCCGGCTGCGCCACTTTATCGGTAGCCACCATGAACTGCAGGAACTCGCCATCCAGGCCGACACTGCCTACGGTGATCGTCGGCTTTCCGGTGAGCTGGCGGGTCCAGCCAGCCAGATTCAGTTCGCAACCTTCGAACTCCGGCTCCCAGAAGCGGCGGGTAGAGCAGTGGAAGATATCCACACCGGCGTCGGCCAGCGGCTGCAAAAATGCACCCAGCGCTTCGGCACTTTCAACCAGACGGGCACTGTAGTCCTGCTGTTTCCATTGTGAGAAACGGAAAATGATCGGGAAATCCGGTCCGACTGCTGCGCGTACTGCCTGGATCAGTTCAATGGCAAAACGCGAACGCCCGGCCAGATCGCCACCGTATTCGTCGGTACGTTGGTTGCTGGTGGCCCAGAAGAACTGGTCGATCAAGTAACCATGGGCACCGTGAATTTCAACACCATCCATGCCAATGCGTTGTGCATCGCGAGCGGCCTGGGCGAACGCTTCGATCACGTCGCGAATATCCTCTCGGCTCATGCCATGCACTACCAACTGGCCGTCCTTGGTTTTTTCGCTGGGGCCGTAGCCTGGCACGCTGGCGTCGGGCTCGGTGCCCAGGCGTCGTACGCTACCCACATGCCAGAGTTGCGGAACGATGCGACCACCTTCGGCATGCACGGCATCGACGACCTTTTTCCAACCCGCCAAGGCATCTTCGCCATGGAAGCGCGGCACATTCGGGTAGCCGTTGGCCGCTTTGTGACCAACTGTGGTGCCTTCAGTAATGATCAGCCCGACACCGGCAGCAGCACGACGGCGATAGTACTCGACCACTTTGGCATGAGGCACGCCGCCCGGGCAGAAGGTACGAGTCATCGGTGCCATGACCACACGGCTTGCTAGCTCCAGGGAGCCCAATTGAACGGGGGTGAACAGTGCGGTGGCTGACATGCGGCGCTCCAGAGAAGTAGGAATGCGCCAAAGAATAGGGTGAGCGCTCAGCGGGGCCCAGTACTATTGATTTGAGTGATTTAACAGCATCGCGGGGCAAGCCCGCTCCCACCAATCCTGTGGGAGCGGGCTTGCCCCGCGATAGGGCCTTAGCCCAACGCCTTCTCGATCGCCTGCACCACAGTCGAATCATCCGGCGCAGTACGCGGCGAAAAACGCGCCAACACCCGGCCATCCTTGCCAACCAGGAATTTCTCGAAGTTCCAGGTGATGTCCCCAGGGAACTCCGCACCTTCACCAGCCAGCAAACGGTAGAGCTGATGACGCTCGGCGCCATTGACCTCCAATTTGCTGCTCAACGGGAAGGTCACACCGTAATTCAAACTACAGAACTGCTGGATTTCATCGTCAGTGCCTGGCTCTTGCCCGGCGAACTGATTACACGGCAAACCCAGCACACTGAAGCCGTTGCCTTTGTACTGCTGGTACAAGTTTTCCAAGGCCGCATATTGTGGGGTCAGGCCACACTTGGAGGCGACATTGACCACCAGCACTACCTGGCCCTTAAACGGCGCCAGAGGTAACTCTTGGCCATTCAGTGCCTGCAACTTCAGGTCGTGAAATGCACTCATGACGTACTCCCTCTCCAGATCCCGGTTGCCGCTGCGGGCTGCAATCAGTAGCACCAGCCCATTAAAAAAGCGCCCTGCCAAGCCGCCTTACCCTGATGGAGTGAGACAAACTTGCCCGGACGCCTTCGCGACTCTCTGAGCTTAGCGCAGAAAATCAGTGGTGATGGCCACCTTCGCCATGGACGTGGCCATGGGCCACTTCTTCTTCGCTGGCGTCACGAATGTTGACGACCTTGACCTTGAAGTTCAGGCGCTGACCGGCCAGTGGGTGGTTGCCGTCGACGGTTACGTCGTCGCCGTCCAGATCACGGATGGTCACGATCTGCATTTGGCCATCGGGCGCGGAAGCGTGGAACTGCATGCCCACTTCCAGTTGGTCAACACCTTCAAACATGCTGCGGTTCAGGGTGCTGACCAGTTCAGCCAGGTATTCGCCGTAGGCGTCTTCTGGCTCGATGGCAACTTCCAGCTCGTCACCGGCAGCTTTGCCTTCCAGGGCTTTTTCCAGGCCTGGAATGATGTTGCCTGCGCCATGCAGGTAAACCAGCGGAGCGCCGCCGGCGGAGCTGTCGATGACCTCACCAGCGTCGTTGGTCAGGGTATAGTCGATGGAGACAGCCTTGTTGGCGGCGATCAGCATGGGGCGAGACCTTTTGCATAAGAATGTAGAGCCAATAAGTGTAACCAACGCATCGCCCGAAAGCGAACGCAACCCGGACAAACGGGAGCGGGCCCGCTGCCACAGCAAGCCCTCGCCTACCTATCGGCTAAGGGCCGATAGCGATACCCTTGGCAATTGATTTTTTGCACAGCTCACTTCGAGAAGTTCGCATGCAGACATTTTTCATTGCGCCGACCGACTTTGGTGTCGGCCTCACCTCTATCAGCCTAGGCCTGGTGCGCACGCTTGAGCGTGCCGGCCTGAAGGTTGGGAGCGGGCTTGCCCCGCGATTGCGATTTGGCTGGCACACCGCAGTCGCGGGGCAAGCCCGCTGCCACAGCAAGCCCTCGCCTACCTATCGGCTAAGGGCCGATAGCGATACCCTTGGCAATTGATTTTTTGCACAGCTCACTTCGAGAAGTTCGCATGCAGACATTTTTCATTGCGCCGACCGACTTTGGTGTCGGCCTCACCTCTATCAGCCTAGGCCTGGTGCGCACGCTTGAGCGTGCCGGCCTGAAGGTCGGCTTTTTCAAGCCAATTGCCCAGCCGCACCCCGGTGACACTGGGCCCGAGCGCTCCACCGAACTGGTAGCCCGTACTCATGGGCTCAATCCGCCTAAGCCGCTGAGCCTGGCACACGTCGAGCGCATGCTTGGCGACGGCCAACTGGACGAATTGCTCGAAGAAATCATCACCCTCTACCAACAAGCCTGCGTCGGTAAAGACGTGGTGGTGGTTGAAGGCATGGTGCCGACCCGTCACGCCAGCTATGCCGCTCGGGTCAACCTGCACCTGGCGAAAAGCCTGGATGCCGAAGTCATTCTGGTTTCGGCACCGGAAAACGAAGTGCTCACCGAGCTGTCTGGCCGGGTCGAGTTGCAGGCCCAACTGTTTGGCGGGCCGAAAGACCCGAAAGTGCTCGGCGTCATTCTCAACAAAGTTCGTACCGACGAGAGCATGAGTGCGTTCGCCGAACGCCTCAAGGAACACTCGCCGCTGCTGCGCGGTAATGACTTCCGCCTGTTGGGCTGCATTCCCTACCAGGCCGACCTCAACGCCCCACGTACCCGCGACGTCGCCGAATTGCTCGGCGCCCAGGTGCTCAACGCCGGTGACTATGAACAGCGGCGGATGAACAAAATCATCATTTGCGCCCGCACCGTGGCCAACACCGTGCCCTTGCTCAAACCCGGCACACTGGTGGTCACGCCCGGCGATCGCGATGACATCATCCTCGCCGTGAGCCTGGCCGCAATCAATGGCGTACCTCTGGCTGGCCTGCTGCTGACCAGCGACAGCAAACCCGACCCACGCATTCTTGAACTGTGCCAGGGCGCATTGCTGGCTGGCTTGCCGATTCTTTCGGTCAGCACCGGCTCTTACGACACGGCCAATCAGTTGAACCAGCTGAACAAGGAAATTCCGGTGGATGACCGCGAACGAGCGGAAATCATCACCGATTTCGTCGCCAGCTACCTGGATGCCGACTGGCTGCACCAACGCTGCGGCACGCCGCGCGAGCTGCGCTTGTCGCCGGCAGTGTTCCGCTACCAACTGATCCAGCGCGCCCAGCAGGCTAATAAACGCATTGTCCTGCCCGAAGGCGCCGAGCCAATGACCGTGCAGGCCGCCGCCATCTGCCAGGCACGGGGCATAGCTCGCTGTGTGCTGCTGGCCAAGCCAGATGACGTCCAGGCCGTGGCCAGGGCTCAGGGCATTACCTTGCCTGAAGGTCTGGAAATCCTTGATCCGGATCTGATCCGTGAACGCTATGTCGAACCCATGGTCAGCCTGCGCAAGAGCAAGAGCCTGAACGCGCCTATGGCCGAACAGCAGCTGGAAGACCCAGTGGTAATCGGTACCATGATGCTGGCCCTGGATGAGGTCGATGGCCTGGTCTCGGGCCTGGTCCACTCCACCGCCAACACCATCCGCCCGGCCTTGCAACTGATCAAGACCGCGCCGGGCTGCAGCCTGGTGTCTTCGGTATTTTTCATGCTGTTCCCCGAGCAGGTGCTGGTGTACGGCGACTGCGTGATGAACCCGCACCCCAGCGCCAGCGAGCTGGCCGAAATCGCCCTGCAAAGCGCCGACTCTGCCGAAGCCTTCGGAATTGCTCCGCGAGTCGCCATGATCAGCTACTCCAGCGGTGATTCGGCCAGTGGTGAAGAGGTCGAAAAAGTGCGCGAAGCCACGCTGCTGGCACAAGAAACCCAACGAAGCCTGCAGATCGATGGCCCGTTGCAGTACGACACCGCCGCCAACCTGGAAATTGCCCGGCAACTGGCACCCAACAGCCAGGTGGCTGGCCGCGCCACGGTGTTCGTGTTCCCCGACCTGAACACCGGCAATACCACCCACAAGGCGGTGCAGCGCAGCGCCGACTGCGTCAGCCTGGGGCCAATGCTTCAGGGCCTGCGCAAACCGGTCAACGACTTGCCGCGCGGCGCGCAGGTCGACGACATCGTTTACACCATTGCCCTGACTGCCATTCAGGCCAACCGCTCTTTGGATAGCTGAACATGCTCGGATCTCTACCCGCGCCGGTGCGCGGGGTCATTGCCTCGCTGTTGTTGGGGCTGAACACCGTTGTTTGCTGCACCCCGTTGTTCATCGTCAGCCTGTTCAAACTGTGCCTGCCGTTCGCGGCGGCACAGCGGGTGACCGATGAATTGATGCGCCATATCCATGAAGCCTGGATCAGCAACAACAACGCCTGGATCAACCTGCTGGGCAAGGCCCGCTGGCAGGTTGAAGGCCTAACCGGCCTGGACTATCAACACAGCTACCTGATCACCAGTAATCACCAAAGCTGGGTGGACATTCTGGTGTTGCAATACGTGCTTAACCGTCGCATACGCCCGCTGAAGTTCTTCCTCAAGCAGGTGTTGATATGGGTACCGGTGATCGGCCTGGCCTGGTGGGCCCTGGGCTTTCCGTTCATGAAGCGCTATTCCAAGGCTTACCTGGCCAAACACCCGGAAAAAGCGGGCAAAGACCTGGAAACCACTCGTCGTACGTGCGCTAAGTTTCGCGGCAAGCCTACGGCCATTTTCAACTTTGCCGAAGGCACTCGTTTTACGCTTGGTAAGCATCGTCAGCAGCAATCACCCTACAAGCACCTGCTCAAACCCAAGGCCGGTGGCATTGCCTTTGTGTTGGATGCGATGGGCGAGCAACTACAGTCGATCATCAATGTCACCCTGTACTACCCCGCCGGTGCCCCGGGCTTCTGGGACTTGCTGTGCGGGCGGGTGAAACACATCGTGGTGCACATTGAAGAACTGGAAATCCCACAGGAGTTTCTGGGCCGTAACTACGATCAGGATGAAGCCTATCGGCTGGCGTTTCAGCAATGGATCAATCAGCTGTGGCAGGACAAAGACGCCCTGCTTGATCAACTGCGACAAAACACCAGCGTGTGAGTCTGTCAGGAGCATCTATGCTTTTTGCTTCATCAGCCCTCACACGGAAAGTAAGCCTATGAAACCGTTGCGCACCCTGACCCACGCTGTCGCGCTTGCGACACTCATGACTGCCGCCAGCTTCTCGGTGCAGGCAGACGATGTGCTGATCGACGCCATTGCCAGTGAGAAGATCGTCGACACCAAGGTATTGGCAGTCGATGTGGATAAACGCCTGGTAACGGTGGCTGGCCCCAATGACAGCCAAGTGCCCATCCAGCTGAGTGAAAACGCCAAAGACCTGCACAACCTCAAGGTTGGCGATATGGTCAACATCAAAGTCAACCGTTCAGTGGCCACCGTGTTGGACACCAAAGTCGGCGGTGAGCCAGGTGTGAGCAAAGAAGCCGGTGTGATCCGCGCCACCAAAGACAACCCTAACCCGGGTGGCGAAGCGTTCCGTCAGGTCAAGGTGACGTCGAAAATCACCAAAATCGACCTGAAAGAACACGAAGTGACCCTGCTGCCGCCAGATGGCCCGCAGAAAGTGGTGAAGGTTGAAGACCCTGACCTGCAGTCGCGGATGAAAAACCTCAAAGTTGGTCAGACCGTCGACATGGTGTTTACCGACGTACTGAAAATCACCACCAAACACTGAGTTTGCACCTCCGGTGGGAGCGGGCTTGCCCCGCGATGCGATGTGACTGACAGATCGCTATCGCGGGGCAAGCCCGCTCCCACAGGATCAGCAAGACAGTTGCCCAGCATGACGTCAGCCCTGGCCTCGGCTCTCCAGCCCATCAAGCAACGAGTCAATCAGCCCTTTGGCCATTTCCATCGAATGTACTGACGATTGGATAAAACCGCGTCCAGGTTCACGAGTGTATTCAACCGCAAGTGGCGCAGTAAGGCTTGCACATTTCAGATAAAGCGCCGCATGCGCCAAGGCATCCTCAACATTGACCCCGCCGCACACAGAAAATAGTGGAGGATGGCCAACATCACAGAGACCAAATGGTGTCTCGGTGGTTTCAAGAAGGTGAAATTCGGGGGGGATCGGGGACAATCTTTTTCACGACGATGCTCCTTTTGAGATGGAGCCACCACCGAATCATCGCCAAACAATAGGATGGCAGCTGTACGCGGGTTGGCGAACCGAGACAAAAGGAAAACCCGGCAGGGCCGAAACCCTCCCGCGCACAGCCACCATAAAACACAATGGTGCATTCTTTTGTTCACTCCGAGTCGCCAAACCCGATCGCTGATGTAGCAGCGACCCGGTGAGCCTAGTAGTGAGTTTCCCTCGGAGCAATCATCTGCTGGGCGACAGATTTCGTAGGATAGGTCCTAGGACTGCCACAACACCAGTCCAACCCTGTTTCAGCATGCAAGTGACAGGCACAAAAAAGGGGAGCCAAGCTCCCCTTTTTACTGCGCAAGAAACTTACTGGTACTGCTGACCAGGAATCGGCTTGAGGTTGACCTCTACGCGACGGTTTTGCGCACGGCCATTGGAATCGGCGTTGCTGGCGATCGGCTGGTCCGGGCCCATGCCACGGGAAGATACGCGGCTAGCATCAACGCCTTGGGAGGTCAGGTAGGAAACCACCGATTGCGCACGACGCTGCGACAGGTCCATGTTGTGCTGACGGCTGCCAGTGCTGTCGGTGTAGCCGACCACTTCAATGGTGTTCTGGTTGAACTGTTTGAACGAGTTGGCCAGGTTGTTCAGCGGCGAGTAGAAGCTCGGGGCGATGTTCGCAGAATCGGTAGCGAAGGTAATGTTGCCCGGCATGATCAGCTTGATCTGATCGCCTTCACGCTGCACTTCAACGCCGGTGTTGGCCATGCTGGCACGCAGCGCGGCTTCCTGTTTGTCGGCGTAGTAGCCATAGCCTGCGGCAGCAGCACCGACGGCGGCTGCACCGATCAGGGCGCCTTTGCCACGGTTGTTATGGTCGATGGCGGCACCGGCAATGGCACCGGCCAGTGCGCCCAGGCCGCCGTATTTGGCGGTTTTGCTCATCCCGGTGGAGCCTTGTTGCGCCTGACCCTGTTCGTTGTAAGGGTTCTGGCCGGCACAGCCAGTCATCAGGGCGGCAACGGTAGCGACGATAACCAAACGACGCATGGTGAACATGGACAAGCTCCTACTGTAATTCGAAAGTGCGGCAAACCGCTTAGCGGTTGTATGCCAGCCTTGGATTGTGAATTGGTGAAAAAATTCCCTGAAAATTCAGGCGCGGACGAATGGGTTCTGACGCATTTCATCACCCAGGCGCGTATCAGGGCCGTGGCCGGTTACCACCGTGGCATCTTCATCCAGGGTGTACAGGCGCTGCTTGATCGAACGCACGATAGTGGTGTGATCGCCGCCCCACAAATCGGTACGACCAATACCACGGCGGAACATGGTGTCGCCGGCAATCAGTAGCTTGGCATCGGCAAACCAGAAACTCATCGAGCCTGGCGTGTGCCCTGGCGTATGCAGCGCTACCCCGCAACCGCAGGCCAGCTCTTCGTCATCGGCCAACCAGCGGTCGGGCGAAGGCACCGGCGTGTAAGGCACGCCGAACATCTGGCACTGCATTTCAAGGTTGTCCCAGAGGAACTGATCGTCTTTGTGCAGGTGCAAGGTGGCGCCGGTCATTTCCTTCAACTGCCCGGAGGCGAGGAAATGATCGAGGTGGGCGTGCGTGTGGATGATGCTCACCACCTTCAGGCCATGCGCGTCCAGACGAGCAAGGATCTGCTCAGGGTTGCCGCCGGGGTCGACAACGATGGCTTTCTTGCTGATCGGGTCGCCAATGATGGTGCAGTTGCACTGCAAAGGGCCGACGGGGAAGGTTTCGCGAATGAGCGCGGGTTTTCCGGCTTCCATGGGGGTGTTCCTGTGAAATGGTGCGGTTACGCCTGACACGTTGGCGGGCATTGTACACAAGGACTTGAGCCGATCAGAACGCATGAAAAATCATTAATCCACCTTCGGCATCCGGGCTGGCGTCGGAAAAGCCTTTCACGGCATACAACTGGACTTTCCACTGCTGGCTGAGTTTATGGGTGACAAACAGGGTGAGCTCCTGAATCTGCGACCCTGTGGACACCACTTTCTGCCGCCAGTCATAGGAAGCACCTGCCGTGGTGCGCACGGCTACGGGGGTAGCGAAACCCAGGCTGGCAAACACCGGGTCATCGAAATCACTGTCGGGCGGGTCGCCATACTTTTTCCAGCCCAAGGTCGCGAAGCCGGTCACCGCGCCGAATGCCTGGGCGATATCGACCTGGGCGGTGTAGTCGGTTTCACCCGTGCCCAGGCACTGGTCCTCATCGGCGGTGGGGAATTTGACCTTGCCGATCAAGTCGACCAATACGCCACCTTCACTGCCATCAAGCAGGGCGTAGCCAGCACTGGCGACGGTATCGCCCATACCGCTCTCGACGTCTCGGCAGCCACCGGGCAACGGGTCACCATCCGGGCCGACTTCCGGATTGGTGATGCGTAACCAGGGCACGGTGACCTTATAGGTCATGGGGCCGGTTTCATACTTGCCCATTACCGGGACGTACCAGATTTCCGAGGTGGTATCGGTGCCGTAGTCACCGCTTGAGTAATCGAGGCCGATGGCCGTGCTGAGGGTATCGGCGACAGCACCGTAGCTGACAAACAGGCTGGCGAGCAGCGTGAGTGTGGGTCTCATCGTCACCTCAAGGTCTGAGCATAATCGCTGTCGGGCCTACCCAGCCTAGTTGCTTATCGGACCTCCGTACGAACGACTAACGGCCCGACCGTTCCGGACGCTCTGCTTTCTCGGCCTTCTCGATTTTTTCCACTTTCTCGGGCTTTTCGACCTTTTCGACTTTCTCAACCTTCTCGGGCTTTTCGACCTTTTCGACTTTCTCAACCTTCTCGGGCTTTTCGACCTTCTCGACTTTCTCAACCTTCTCGGGCTTTTCGATCTTCTCTACTTTCTCGACCTTCTCAGGCTTTTCGATCTTCTCTACTTTCTCGACCTTCTCAGGCTTTTCGATCTTCTCTACTTTCTCGACCTTCTCAGGCTTCTCGACCTTCTCGACCTTCTCGACTTTCTCAGCTTTCTCAGCCTTCTCGACCTTTTCCGGCCGTCCGCTGTGGTCTTCTTTCTCGGGCGGTTCGACTTTCTCGACGCGCTCTGATTTTCCGGAGTTATCCACAGCAACGGACTTGCCGCCGTCTTCACGCTCGCTGCGATCATCTCCGCCACGGTTGCTATCGCTGCGCAGACTTTGAGCAGCCGTTGTTTGACCGCTTTTGCCGCTGCCGGAGTTATCCGTGAGCTGTTCGTGCTCGTCGTCTTCGTGGTTGTTGCGCCCGGAACGGTCCCTGGCCGGTGTTTCGGCACGTTCTGGATTAAGCTCGACGCGGGTTGCCCGCACCTCCCGTGTACCGCTGAGTACACCACTGACCCGCACGCGTTGATCCAGCGCTGGCGCAGCGGAATGTTCGCCAACAAACACCGTGTCACGCCCCAGGGTCACGTTGAAGCCGCCGACCACCAGGCGTTGATTCTGTTGACCTTGCACCAGCCCCTCAACGACCACATCACGAACTCGACCGGCAAATGGCAAGCTCGGATTCGCCCGGCTTTGCGCCACTTCCAGTTGCCGGCCAGACCATTGACCACGCACCAGCACTTCCTGCGCCGCCGCCACCCGGGTTCCAAGTTTCAGCCCCTGCAGGCTACCCATGCGGTCAACCGAGCCGATGGCGCTGGCGGCCTTGAGGCCTGGCGCGCGCTCGATGCGACTGGCCACAACCTCGCCATTGGCACTGCGCAACCCACTGACCTTGACCGGCTCACCGGGGCGTAATCCTTCAGACACCCGCGCACCTTTGGCCAGGCGCACCGGTTGGCCCATCACCCGCAGCGGCGCTGATCCGTTCGGCAGCGCAGTCAGCGGCCCTTCATACACATTCAAAATTGCAATGCGCCCGGCTTGCAGGCCGCGCTGGGTGGCGAATGACTCCACGGCAACCACCTGGCCGATGGCCAAGTGTTCAGTACTGGAAGCAACACCGTTTTCGCTCACCGGCACGTCTTTGTTGAAGTGCACTTCCATGCCATTGACGCAGATGGAAGCAAAGCCGGTGATGGTACCGACGATCCCCGTGCCGCCGGTCCCCCCCGGCGACCCAAGTGGCATTCCGGTACCGCCGGTTCCACCCGGGCGTTTCTGTAGCGGCGCACCGCTGCCACCGACGCCACCATTGTCGCCATCGATACCCGTGCCGCCGGTGCCGCCGGGTCGGGCTCCAGTACCTCCGATGCCGCCTGGCGCCTGCAGGCCTGTGGCGTCTGTCATTCCCAGTTCATCGCGGCTCATGCACGCAGGCGCTGCACTCCCCCATGAAGGCAACCCGAGGCTGAGTGCGAACCCAAGGGCAATGGCAACGCTGCGAACACGGCACAGGGGCGTGATCATGAATGAGGTGCCGTCGGTGAAGTGGGTTCAGTGTAGAAGTAAAGCCCGATGGTGATGCGCTGACGCGGATCGAGGCTGGACAAGTCCTGGGTTTCGAGGTCGGCAGCCAGGCGGCTGAAGTCGAGCAGCGTCTGCATGCCCTCACGGGCCACAACCTCACGCAATGCTTCAACGCTGGCTGGACTCAAGGCATCGTAGTGCACGCTGCGTTCAAAGAAGGGCTGGGCCTGCTCCGTCAAGTTATGCACCGCAGCGCAGGCATGATCGTGCAGGTTGTGGCCCAAGTATGCAGCTTTTTCATCAAAGCCTTTTTGCGGCACAAAGGCCTGGGCCTGCAGGTGCACGCAATCTTGTTCGTCCAGTTGCACCACACCCAGGCGTAACCATTCGTCGAGCACTACCCGTGCGCGAATGTCGGTGCTGACCTGCGCCACCAGTGCATCGAAAGATACCTCCCCGCCAACACTGGCCAGCCTCGGTAGCGGCAATGCCTGCCCCGCTTGCTTGCAGAAAGGCGCGCAGTTGGTCCAGGCATTGACCAACTGCGCTCCCAAAGTAATGTTCTCTGGCAACGCCATGCTCACGTTGTCGCCTTCATGGCGCAAGCGCCTGACATCCTTGCGATGGACACCCGTGAGCAAGCTGATGCGGCTGTCACTCGCGGCTTTGTCATCCAGACGAAACTCGCGGTCAGCCACATCGACAAATACCTCCTTGAGCAGGTCGGCGAACACCGTATAGGTGACGCCTTTGCGAAGCATCAATCGGACCAGAGGCCGCATGACACGCCGCAAAGCACTCAACAGAGAAGGAGGAAGAGTAGGCGCTTGCATTGCCGTCAATCAGCTCCTGCCGTTGTCGTCACCAGGTTCGCCGCCGATGTGATTGCCACGGTCATCACCCGGTTCGCCACCCACATGCTCACCACGGTCATCACCAGGCTCACCGCCCACGTGATTGCCATGGTCGTCGCCAGGTTCGCCGCCAACATGATTACCATGGTCATCGCCGGGCTCACCGCCCACATGATTGCCATGGTCATCACCGGGCTCACCACGAGCGTGATTGCCATGATCATCACCAGGCTCTGAATGGTTGCTGCTGCGCCCGGAGTTCGAGTTGCTGGCGTGCCCCTGGCCGGAATCGCCATGGTCGCTGCCACTATGACCGCTGCCACCGCTGCTACCACTGCCGTTGCCAGCATGGCCACCACCATTGCCGCTTCCACCATGGCCGCCTGAACCTCCGCTTCCACCGCCGCCGTGACCGCCTCCACCACCGTGACCACCGCCGCCGCCATGGCCGCCACCGCCACCACCGCCATGACCGCCACCGCCACCACCACCGCCATGACCGCCTCCGCCACCACCGCCGCCACCGCCATGACCGC
>NZ_SMOK01000033.1 GCF_004353925.1 Pseudomonas sp. H9
CCACCCGTCCTGGGGCACACCACTCATCACCTTGCACTACGACGACTGCGGTCGCCTTGTCAGCGACAGCCTCGGCCGCAGCCTGACCTGGGACGCCCAGGATCGTCTGACCCACGTGGAGTTCAAGGGCAAGACCTGCGCCTACGGCTATGACCCCAGCGGCAACCTCTGTGATCGCGTGGTTGACGGCCAGCTCAGTCGGAGCTTTTTCAGCGCAGGGCAAACTACCCATGAGCAAACCGGCACAACGACCGTCCAGCACATCAGCGACGGCGCCAGCCTGTTCGCCCTGAACAGCATCACCAGCGCCATACTGCTCGGTCAGGATGCCCAGGGCAGTGTGCGAATCGAAGCTGACAGTGAAGTACGCAGCCGTCACTACACCGCACACGGCGCCGAGTCGGGCAATTCATCCGAGGTGCCTTACGGCTACACTGGCGAACGCCGTGAGCCACTCACCGGCTGGTACATCCCCGCGGGCTACCGACCCTATGACCCGCTGATGATGATGTTCCTCAGCCCCGACAGTGAAAGCCCGTTTGGCCGTGGCGGTATCAATCCGTATGCCTACTGTGGGGGCGATCCGGTCAATCGCATCGACCCAGATGGCCATGATTGGCAGAGTTTCTTGATTTCCGGCATTGGCATGGCGCTAGGCTTGATCGGCGCTGTTGTTAGTCTTGGTGCCTTCGCACCCGCTTTGCTGCCCGCCTCGATCGCATTGATGAGCGGCAGTATTAGCGGTGCCATCTCGATGGGGGTTGCTACCTTCAGCGTCAACCTTACCGCCAGTACATTGATGACGGTCGCCTCAGCCGGTCTCAGTGCTATTTCCTTGGGCACTGGCGTTGCCTCTTCGGTACTCGACGTCACCCAAAAAAGCGATCTTGCTGTCAACATCCTTGGCTGGGTGTCCCTAGTCACGACAATACCCAGCTCAGTTCAAGGTCACGTACCGAAATGGGGACTCAAACTGACTAGCCAGACGAGACGGCTGGCGGGCAGAGCTGTGGAAAAAATCAGCAAACACATGAGCACATCCGCTAATCGAGCAAACTATGTTGCAGAGCAACTGGGCAATACCGAACTGTATTTTCCATCGCCCCTCGCTGCCTACATGCCCACTCAACCTAGCCCCTCAGGACTGTCGCGAACAACCACACGCCCACCATCAAGCCAACGCCTGAGTATTACTGCTGCAGAGAGCCCGACCAGCCCAACACTCCAACCCTCCTCACCAACCCCAAGATCTTCCTTGCTGCCGGCTGAAGGTCCTGGCGCCAGCGGTTCGGTGCGATACCGCGCCTCTGACGCAAGCGTGCAACTCAATGTTCCAAGCCAGCCCACAACTCACGCGAATGTTAGAGCTAGGCCCGCTCGATTACCCAACCCAATCACGGAGAATCGATTATCGATTGAACGCCAGCACCTGGCATCGAGAAGAACGCTTGATGCAAACCAAGTCGATTGGCGTGCCTAGCCTGAATCCACACAGGGAGCGTGAAATCTTGGGACAACTAACGACCTTTTACCTAAACGACCAAACCTTCGACGGCCTTGGCCGTCCGCTTACGATCACCGTTGGCGGACGGACTACTCAGTTCGAGTACAGGCCTGATCAGTTGCCACCCTGTGCCAACATTCTGGCCGACGGCCAGCGCATCGACTTCACCTACGAAGCCGCGCTGGAGCACAAAGTGCTCGGTATTCTTGCCGCCGGCGAACCCGAGCACCACTTTACCTACCATAAGAAGCTGGCCCTCACCGAAATGGCCAGCGGCCCGCTGGGCAGCCAGCAGATGCGCTACAGCGCCTCGGGTAAGCCCATGAGCGATACCTGGACTGTCGATGGCCAAGCGCATACCACCACGTGGCGCCACTCCCTCTGCGGCGTACTGCTCGGCTTCGTCGATGCCCAGGGCAGCGACCATCAGCGCCACCACGACAAGAGCGGGCGGCTGGAGAAGCT
>NZ_SMOK01000034.1 GCF_004353925.1 Pseudomonas sp. H9
GCTTGCCCCGCGATGCGATGTTGATTGATAAATCGCCATCGCGGGGCAAGCCCGCTCCTACAGCAAGCCCGCTCCCACCGTTTTACAGGCGTGGGTAGTCGATGTAGCCGACCGGGCCTTTGGCGTAGAAGGTTTCCGGGCGTGCTTCGTTCAGCGGTGCATCGGCTGCCAACCGGGCCGGGAGGTCAGGGTTGGCGATGAACGGAATACCGAAGGCCACGGCATCGGCCTTACCGCTGGCCAGCGAAGCATTGGCGCTGGCTTTGGTGAAGCGTTCGTTGACGATGTAAGGGCCGCCAAAGGCTTCTTTGATCAACGGGCCAATGCTGTCATCACCTTCTTTCTCGCGCGAGCAGATAAAGGCAATGCCACGCTTGCCCAGTTCACGGGCGACGTAGGTGAAGGTTTCAGCACGGTTGGCGTCACCCATGTCATGGGAGTCGGCCCGTGGCGCCAGGTGCACGCCTACGCGTTGCGCGCCCCACACGTCAATGACTGCATCGGTCACTTCCAGCAACAGCCGGGCACGGTTTTCCAGTGAGCCGCCATATTGGTCGTTACGCTGGTTGGTGCTGCTCTGCAGGAATTGGTCAAGCAGGTAGCCATTGGCTGCGTGCACTTCTACACCGTCAAAACCGGCAGCCTTGGCATTCTCGGCACCGGTGCGGTAGGCCTCGACAATGTCAGCGATTTCAGCAGTTTCGAGCGCGCGTGGCGTTGGGTAGTCAGCCAGTGGGCGCACCAGGCTGACGTGACCTTTGGGCTGGATCGCGCTCGGGGCTACCGGGGTTTCGCCATTAAGGTAGAGCGGGTGCGAGATGCGACCGACATGCCACAACTGCAGGAAAATACGGCCGCCAGCAGCGTGAATGGCTTTGGTGACGTTGGTCCAGCCTCGTACCTGGGCATCGGACCAGATGCCTGGGGTGTCGGGGTAACCGACACCCATCGGGGTGACTGAGGTGGCTTCGCTGAGAATCAGGCCAGCACTGGCACGCTGTACGTAGTATTCGGCCATCAACGCGTTGGGGACGCGGCCTTCATCGGCGCGGCAACGGGTCAGCGGGGCCATGATGATGCGGTTGGGCAATTGCAGGTCGCCCAGGGTGATCGGATCGAAAATAGTCGTCATACAAACCTCAAGGCTGATCAATGAGTAGCAGGTGCCAGTTCGGCGTTGTTGCCGCGCTGGCTGAAGGTAATCAGGGTGACGATCAGGGCCAGCACCGCCAGGGCGGCAGCGGCCAGTGGTACGCGAGTCAAGCCCAGTCCTTGAGCAATTACAGTGCCGCCAACCCAGGCGCCCAGGGCATTGCCCAGGTTGAAGGCGCCAATGTTCAGGGTCGACACCAGGTTCGGTGCAGCTTTACCGAAGGTCACCACGTTGACTTGCAGCGCCGGTACGGCGGCGAAGGCAGCGGTGGCCCAGAGGTACAAAGTGATTTCGGCCGGGATCAGGGCTGTGCTGGTCCAGCTCAGCACGGTAGAGACCACCGCCATGCTGGCGAATACCCCGACCAGAGTGGCGCCCAGACGCTTGTCGGCCAGTTTGCCGCCGATGATATTGCCCACGGTCAGGCCTACGCCGATCAACAGCAGGGTCCAGGTCACACCGCGTGGCGACACGCCGGTGACATCGCCCAGCAGTGGTGCAACGTAAGTGAACAAGGCAAACATCGACGCCGAAAACAGCACGGTCATCGACAGTGACAACCAGATGCCGGCGCCTTTGAGGGCGGCCAGTTCAGCACGCATGTCGAGTTTTTCCTCGTCATGGCGAAACGGCAGGAAGCGAATCAGGCCGATCAGGGCAATGACACCGATTGCGGTCACGGCCCAGAAGGTCGAACGCCAGCCGTATTCCTGACCCAACGCGGTACCCAGCGGTACGCCAAGCACATTGGCCAGGGTCAGGCCGGTGAACATCAGGGCCACGGCCGAAGCACGGCGGTTGGCTGGGACCAGGCTGGCGGCTACTACCGAACCGATGCCGAAGAAGGCACCGTGACACAGGGCAGTGACCACCCGTGCGAACATCAGCAGGTTGTAGTCGCTGGCCACCGCACACAGCAGGTTGCCGACGATGAACACACCCATCAGGGCGATCAGCGCCGCTTTACGCGGCAGCTTTGAGGTGGCCAGGGCCATGAACGGCGCACCGATGGCCACGCCCAGGGCGTAACCGGTAACCAGCCAGCCGGCGCCAGGAATCGATACGCCTAAATCAGTTGCCACATCGGGCAGCAGGCCCATGATGACGAACTCGGTCGTGCCGATGGCGAAGGCGCTCAGCGCCAGGATGATGAGTGATAGGGGCATTGCAAGATCCTTGTCAGAGCTCTTGGCTCATCTGCTTGAGGAAGGCCTGGATGGTTTCCTCATTGCGCTTGAAAAAATGCCACTGCCCGATCTTCTGGCTGCTGATCAGCCCTGCGCGTTGCAAGGTTGCCAGGTGGGCCGAGACGGTCGACTGCGAAAGGCCGCAGCGTTGGTCGATCTGGCCGGCGCAGACACCGTGTTCGGTGCTGTGGTGCTGGTCAGGGAACTGCGCTTCGGGGTCTTTCAGCCAGTTGAGGATTTCTCGCCGTACTGGGTGGGCCAGGGCTTTTATTATTTCGTCGAGATCGAGAGGCATGGTTGGGCTCATGGTTGTGTAGCGGTATATCGCGATGTGGCGAAATATAAATCGGTATTTCGCGATATACAAATATGAAGAAGTGCTTAGCTCAGCGTAAATCGCTATATCGGGTTATAACGATATGAAGGTGGCGGATGCTAGACTGCGCACATGAACTACCTCGCGCACTTACACCTTGGCGGCCAACAACCCGAGCAATTGCTTGGCAGCTTGTATGGGGACTTCGTCAAAGGACCGCTGGCCGGACGCTATCCAGTACCTCTGGAGGCAGCGATTCGCCTGCATCGGCAGATTGACGTGTTCACCGACGCTCATCCGTTGGTGTTGCAAGCCCTTGGCCGTTTTCCGCGAGAACGGCGGCGCTATGCCGGGATCATCCTGGATGTGTTCTTCGATCATTGCCTGGCGCTGCACTGGCAGGATTATGCCGAGCAACCGTTGGAACAGTTCACCGGCAGGGTGTACCAGGTGCTGGCGGCACAAGCGGAACTGCCTGGGCGTCTGGCGCAGATCGCACCCTACATGGCCGCAGATGACTGGCTCGGCTCATACCGTGACTTTGACGTGTTGGGCCCGGTGTTCCGAGGAATCGCCAGACGCTTGTCACGCCCGGAAGGGATGGCGGGCGCGCTGGAAATCGTTGAGGCGTTGTATTCGCCTTTAATGGACGACTTCCGGGCGTTTTACCCCGAGCTGCAGGCCTTCGCCGGGAAGGCCCTAGCTCAGCGTTAGGCGGCTTTGGCCCGGCGCAGCGGTTGTGCGACGGGTTGTTCGGCACCAAACAAGGCCACTTGAATAGCTTGTTGGGCTTCAAACGCCAGCGCTGCGCGCTCTTTGCCCGCACTCGGTATGGGCGTGAGCAGTTGGATCTCTATTTCGCCGCAGTCATGGGAAAGCAAGCGCATCAAGTGGGAGAGCAGGTCATCGTCGCCGATGAACGGCGCCAGGGCATCGATCCGGCCGTCCCGTCGATAACGCAGCGCCACTGGTTGCAACGGCGCTTGGGTGTCGATGGCGCTCGCCAACAGGCGACCATGAAAGGTGCGCAGGCTACGCCCGTTTGTAGTGGTGCCTTCCGGAAAAATCAGCAGGGCACAGGCATCTTGCAAGTGCTGGTTGATCTGCTGGCGGAGCATTTGGCTGTCGCTGCCGCCGCGGCGAATGAACAGGGTCCCGGCTTTGTGGGCCAGCCAGCCGGCTACCGGCCAGTTGCGAACTTCAGCCTTGGACAGAAACGACAAGGGTGTGAGCATGCCCAACAGGGGGATGTCGGTCCAGGATACGTGATTGCTGACCCACAGCATCGGTTGCTGCGGCACCTGGCCCACCACACGAACGTTGAAGGGCAGGGCGTTGCTCAGTTTGCGCATGAACAGTTGCGACCAGCGCTGGCGGCGTTCGCTGGAGGCGGCGATGCCCAGCCGTTCATACATCGAAAACAAGGTGGCCATGGCCACGCCTAGCAGCACCACCAGTAGTACACGCAGCAGGCGTGCAAGCACGCGCAGGCGGCGCATCAGACGGCTGCCTTGAAGTGCCGGGCATAGCGTGGGCACAACTCGTCGCGTTTAAGCAGGATGAACACGTCGGCGACCTGGAAGTCTTCGTCCCAGCAGGGTTCCCCGCAGATCTTCGCGCCCAGGCGCATGTAGGCCTTGAGCAGCGGTGGCATCTCAGTGATGACGTTGCCGGGCAGGGTTAGGCTGGGCAGCGGCTTCTTCGGTTCGGCGCGCAGGTGTTCGGTGCACAGGTAGCGTTCCCGCAGGCGCTGCATGATCGCATGGGCCTGGACGCCGCCGTCTTGCATGGGGATGCTGGCGCAGCCCATCAGGTAGCTGTATCGGCCTTCGTTGAGCACTTCGGCCAGTTCCGCCCAGAGCACGGCAATGGTGCCACCGTTGCGGTAGGCTGGGTCGACACAGGTACGGCCCAGTTCCAGGATCGGGCCCTGCAAGCCGCTCAAGCCGTGCAGGCTGAATTCCTCTTCGCTGTAGAAACGGCCCAGACTGCTGGCGGCCTGGTGGTCGAGCAGACGCGTGGTGGCAACCAGGCGGCCGTTGCTGAGGTCGCGCACGCCAATGTGGCGGCAGTGGATGTCGTAGTCGTCCATGTCCAGGCCCAGTTCGGCACCCTTGAGTTTGGCCTTGAACTCGCCGCTGAAGACGTTGTAACGAAGCGCCTGCGCCTCTTGCAGGGCGGCCGGGCCAACCAGGCGTTCGGCTTGCAGACGGCGTTCAGTGCTGTTGTCGCTGGTGCGGGCGATTCGAGTCATTACGAGTCTCCATAAGCCAGCCAAGGGGTTGCGGCCGGTCGACTTTGTTGTGCAAGCTCAGCCTAGGTAGAGGGGGTGTCACCCCCATGAACCTTTGGTGATGCTTGTATGACAGCCCTCAAGGAGCACGATGATGGCCTGGCTACAACGACTCAACGATCCACTGCGACATCCCCTGTCGACTGATCTTGGCGAGACCTACAGCAGCCTGCTGGCGCGTTTGGATACGGTCAGCCCGTTCGAGCTGGCGGTGCTGGGCGGGCGGGCCATGCCGACACCGGGGTTGGCTTTTCTGGTGGGCTACCAAGCGGCATTGCGCATGCTTTGGCCGAGCGCCCCGGCCAGCCTCGGTGCCTTGTGCGCCAGTGAGCGGCGCAGCGTGCGCCCGGCGGACATGCAGGTGCGTCTGGAAGATTTGCGCCTGAGCGGCAGCAAGGATTTCGTCACCGCAGGGCTGGACGCAGACTGGTTGTTAGTGGCTGCCCGCAGTGAGCCGGTGGGCGAGGCGCCGCAGTTGAGCCTGACGGTGGTTTATCCGGGAGAGCCCGGCGTTCGTCTGGAGCCGCTGCCGGCGTTGCCACTGATGCCGGAAGTCGGCCATGCCCGCCTGCACTTGGACCAGGCCCTGTGCGAGCGTTTGGCGGGGGATGGTTGGGATGCTTATGTCAAACCGTTCCGCACTCTTGAAGACTTATATGTGCTCAGTGCCCTGTGTGCCTGGCTCTATGGAGTCGGTCACGAGTCTGGCTGGTCACAAACCCTGCTGTTACGGTTGATCGGCTTACTTGGCGGCTGTGCCGAAGGCAGTCGGCAATGTGCTGACTCCAGTGCCTGCCATGTGCTGTTGGGTGGGTTGTTTACACAGTTCGCTGCGCTCAAGGACGAACTCAACCTGGCGCTGAGCCAAACGCCTGGCGAGTGGGCGACGCTGTGGCAGCGTGATCAGGGGCTGTTGGAGATCGCTAGTGCAGCACGGGCTAAGCGTTTGGCCAAGGCTTGGGCGTCTTTGTAACTCGTTTGGTAGGAGCGGGCTTGCCCCGCGATACGATGTGTCTCTCAAAGCCGCATTCGCGGGGCAAGCCCGCTCCCACAGCCAGCCTCTTCCCACAGGGGCTGGGCCTCCTTGGGATTGTCATGAAGCACCACTAAGCTGGGTACACCTTGGTTCAGAGCGACACCGCATGAAAAAAATGCTTTCGGCGATGTGGCTCGGCCTCGTATTAAGCAGTGCTCAGGCCTTGGCTCAGGAGGAGTGGCCAGTGCCGGACTGGCAGCAGGCCGTTAATGCCAACAGCTCGGCCTGGCAGCAGGTTCAGGCTTATGCTTTTGCGCCGCGCAACGACAGCACCCGTGAAGGTGTACGCACAGATGCCTTGTTGGTCATCAAGAACGGTCAAATCATATTCGAGCAGTACGTCGCTCCTACCCGCGCCCTGACACCTCATCTGACGTGGTCGGTCAGCAAAAGTGTATTGGCCACGGTGCTGGGCGTGGCTCACCGTGAAGCGCGCTTTCAACTTGATGATCCGGTTGCACGCTTTTATCCACCCCTACAAGCGCATTCGCAGATCCGCCTGCAAGACTTGCTGCATTGGGCCAGTGGCCTGGACTGGCAGGAAGACTATGAGTACGCGCCATTGCATTCCTCGGTGGTGGCCATGCTCTACACCCGTGGGCGTACGGACATGGCCGCCTTCACTGCGGCGCGCCCGGCGGTGACCGAGCCGGGCCAGCGATTTCTTTACTCCAGTGGCGATAGCAATCTGTTGGCGGCGGCGCTGCGCACCATGGTCGGCCCTGACCGCTATGCACAGTACCCGTGGGAAGCATTGTTCACGCCGCTGGGGATCACTTCAGCGGTCTGGGAACGTGATGCCAGCGGTACTTTTGTCGGTTCCTCTTATCTGTACATGACGGCACGCGACTTGGCGCGTGTCGGTTTGCTCATGCTCCGTGACGGTCGCTGGCAAGCGCAGCAAGTGCTGCACAAAGATTGGGTGACGTTCAATCGCACCCCGTTTGCCAAGGCCAGCGCCCAACCAGGCGAGGCCAATCCCGGCGGTCATTGGTGGCTCAATCAGCCGCTACCCGGTTCCGGGCGGCCCTGGCCGGATGCCCCCGCCGATACCTTTGCTGCCTTGGGCCACTGGGGCCAGGCGTTGTATGTGCTGCCCCAGGAACGACTGGTGGTGGTGCGCTTCGCCGATGACCGTGACGGGCAGTTTCAGCACAACGAACTGCTCAAGCGTGTGCTGGCGGCACAAACCGAGGGGCGGCTATGAAGCGCGTGATGCTGCTGTTGTTGCTGAGCATTAGCGGCTGGGCCTGGTATGAGCGCCAGGCCTTGGCCGACTTTACTGGCATTCTCAGTGGCTATTCGGCCAAGGAGTACTGTTCCTGTCGCTTCGTCATGAACTTTGATGCACCGTACTGCCAGGCCTATGTGCGCCAGTACCTGCCGTTGAGCCGGCTGCTGGAGGAGACGAGCACGCGCACGGTTGTTGCCGAGGGCCTGGGTGTTGAGCGCCGAGCACGCTGGCAGGGTCTGCGTGAGGGCTGCGGCTTGCTGCCGTGAGGGCAGGCGGGTAAGGTTGACGGCCTCTGTGCTACAGGATTGCTCATGTTCTCTTTGCCCCGTCTTTTACTGGCCTTGCTCACCCTGGTGAGTGTTTCGGCCCACGCCAACTGGCACCTGGATGGCGAATCGTCACGCTTGTCGTTCGTTACCAGCAAAAATGGCGACACCGCCGAAGTCCATCGTTTCCTGGTGCTGCACGGCAAGGTCGACCGCAAAGGTGCGGCTCAGTTGCAGATCGAGATGGACTCCAACAGCAGCAGCGTGCCATTGCGTGATGAGCGCATGCGCAAGGATTTGTTTGAATTTGCCCGCTTCCCTGAAGCGAAGGTCACTGCTCAGATCGACCTCAGGCCCATCAATGATCTGGCCAACGGTGCTCAGGTAGAGCTGCGCTTGCCGCTGACTGTCGAGCTGCACGGCAAAAAACACAGCTACAACACGTTGTTGCTGGCTACTCGCCTGGACGAGCGGCGCTTTCAAGTGGTGACCCTTGAACCCTTGATGTTGCGTGCCGAGGAGTTCGATTTGCTTCCGGGCCTTGAGACCTTGCGCAAGTTGGCCGGGCTCAAGTCCATCAGCCCGTCGGTGCCGGTGACCGCGGTGTTGATCTTCACGGCGCGCTGATATGGCCGGACCGGTCTTCCCTTGGCGAGATGGCAACCGGTTCGAATTACTGATCGATGGCCCTGCGTTCTTTCCGCGTATGCTCACCGCCATTGTGCGGGCTGAGCGGCAGGTTGATCTGGAGTTGTACCTGGTCGAGGCGGGTGCTTGTGCCGAGGCCATGGTTCAGGCATTGGTTCAAGCTGCCGAGCGTGGCGTGCAAGTGCGTTGTCTGTTTGATGACTATGGCGCATTGGCCTTCACCCTGAGTTTGCGCCAGCGTCTGCTCGCCGCTGGCGTAGAGCTGAGATGGTACAACCGCCTGCGTTGGCGTCGCGGCTTTCGCAACCTGTACCGCGACCACCGCAAGCTGTTGATCGTCGATCAATCCTGGGCGGTGGTGGGTGGCACCGGGGTGACAGACCAGTTCTGGGTGCCGGACCAGGACGTCAGCGAATGGCATGAGGTCATGGTCGAGATGCTGGGGCCCTTGGTGGCCGACTGGCAGATGCTCTTTGATCGTCAGTGGCGCGCAAACCTGCGCCGCACCGCTTGGCGACCGCCCACCCATTTTGGCCTGACACGCCTGCCCCATGTACCGGACTGCGGTCAGGGCATGGGCCGGGTGGCCTACGCTGATGCCCGTCAGCATCGGGACATTCTGCAATCGCTGGTACGGGCCTTGAACAGCGGCCAGCAGCGGATCTGGCTGGCCACCCCTTACTTTCTCCCCACCTGGAAAGTGCGTCGCTCTCTGCGCCGTGCTGCTGCCAAAGGTATTGATGTACGCCTGCTGTTGACCGGCCCACGTACCGATCACCCGTCGGTGCGCTATGCCGGGCATCGCTATTACCCGCGATTGCTGCGCGCCGGGGTGAAGATCTTTGAATACCAGCCGTGCTTTCTGCACTTGAAAATGGTGCTGGTAGATGACTGGGTCAGCATCGGCTCATGCAACTTTGACCATTGGAACTTGCGCTTTAACCTTGAGGCCAACGTCGAGGCCCTTGACCCACCGCTGACCGCTGCGGTGGCGGCCAGCTTTGAGCGCGATTTTGGCCTCAGCGAGCAAATCGATCTGGATCATTGGAATGCACGGCCGTTCTGGAAGCGGCTGAAACAGCGTTTGTGGGGGTGGCTGGATCGGTTGGTGGTGAATGTGCTGGATCGGCGTAGCTGAACGCAGCAAGCGACTACCTTCAATGGTGGTTAATGGATTAAGTCAAAGCCTAAGAAACTTCGACTGTTCATTGAGGGTAGTAGGTTCTAGGTATGCTTATGCGCATGCTTGGTTTGTCAGTGAAAGCTCGTCCTGAGCCAAGTAAGCGGTCAATGTAAGGAACTTTTTCGGCGGGAAAATTGTTTGAAGTTGAGTTAGTAAAGGAGATGTTGATTCTTTGCATGTACCTAGGGTCATCTAAGTAGATAGCTCGGTCAAAAGCTTCGACTGGACGACGCAAGGTATTGGCGACTTTCTGCGCTGCGCCGGAACCACCTCCGTGGCACGCCAAAAGCACAATCTCCTTGCCCTCTGGGTAATCTATTCCTTCCAGCCAAGGTCTGATGCTGCTGTTTGCGACGCTTTCTGCATCCTCGAATCTTCCCGATACGCTCATTAGTTTACCGGTTCGTAACTTTCCATGGGTTTCAAATGCCGCTACATCGGTACCCAGTAACTTGTTGTGAAACACAACGTCACTTTTGTCCGCACCATTAAAGTAGATGGCTGTCGACTCTCCGACTGTTTTCATTGTGCTGGAGTTGCCAAGTTTTGAGGTACCAAGTTTCGAGGTGCCACGCCCCGCAGATCTTCCCAGCACATTTGTTAGCTTGGCAGTCGCCTTCGGTGCTACTTGCAAACCACTGCCTACCAACCCTGTGCCTAAGGAAACCCACCCCAGGATGCCGGCGGCTTTTGAGTCCTTGTTAACGGCTTCCAGCGCAGTGGAGGCAATACCGGTGCCCAGTGAAACTGCCCCCAAAGTGGCAGCCCCCATTGCCATGGCACCGCTGGCGGTGAGTCCGGCGAGGCCGGCGCTGTAGACAGCGGCGAAAGCCGGGGCCGCTGCACCGAAGCTGGCCACGGTAGCCAAAACTCCTAGCACCAGCCCGAAGCCTGCGAGCAACCAGGTTTCCGAGCTATGGCCGTCGGGGTCGATGCGATTGACCGGATCGCCCCCACAGTAGGTATACGGATTGAGACCGCCACGGCCAAACGGGCTTTCACTGTCGGGGCTGAGAAACATCATCAGCAAAGGGTCATAAGGCCGATAGCCAGCAGGGATGTACCAGCCGGTGAGTGGTTCACGGCGTTCGCCGGTGTAGCCGTAAGGCACCTCGGGTGAATTGCCCGACTCGGCGCCGTGTGCCGTGTAGTGACGGCTGCGTACTTCGCTGCCAGCTTCGATCCGCACGCTGCCCTGGGCATCCTGACCGAGCAGTATGGTGCTGGTGATGCTGTTCAGCGCGAACAGGCTGGCGCCGTCGCTGATGTGCTGGACGGTTGTTGTGCCGGTTTGCTCATGGGTAGTTTGCCCTGCGCTGAAAAAGCTCCGGCTGAGCTGGCCGTCAACCACGCGATCACAGAGGTTGCCGCTGGGGTCATAGCCGTAGGCGCAGGTCTTGCCCTTGAACTCCACGTGGGTCAGACGATCCTGGGCGTCCCAGGTCAGGCTGCGGCCGAGGCTGTCGCTGACAAGGCGACCGCAGTCGTCGTAGTGCAAGGTGATGAGTGGTGTGCCCCAGGACGGGTGG
>NZ_SMOK01000036.1 GCF_004353925.1 Pseudomonas sp. H9
CACGTATGGGGCATCGAAACCGGACAGGGTCTTGGAGCGGACAATCATGTCCTTGAGAATCTTGTTCAGCGCATGACCGATGTGAATCTTGCCGTTGGCATAAGGTGGGCCGTCGTGCAGCACGAACTTCGGACGATCCTTGCCAATTTCACGCAGCTTCTGGTACAGGCCAATGCTGTCCCAGCGCTGCAGAATCTGTGGTTCGCGCTGTGGCAGGCCGGCCTTCATCGGGAAGGCGGTGTCCGGAAGGTTTAGCGTGGCTTTATAGTCGGTCATTTCAGGCTCTTCGTTAGCGGTTGAGCGTGCCAATGGGCACGTGCGGCGGCGATATCCGCATCGATCGCCGACTTCAGCGCCTCCAGGGAGGCGAAACGCTGCTCGTCGCGCAGCTTGTGGTGGAATTCCACCGTCAGACGCCGGCCATAGAGATCGCCGGCAAAATCCAGGATATGCACTTCCAGGTGGGCACTGCCATCACCTGAAACGGTTGGCCGCACGCCGATGTTGGCGACGCCTGGCCAGGCTTTGCCATCGAGTTCGACACTGACCAGGTAAACACCGGTCAACGGGACGCGACGACGCTTGAGTTGTATGTTGGCCGTTGGCGTACCGAGCTGGCGGGCCAGTTTTTGTCCATGCAACACGCGGCCGGTAATTTGGTACGGGCGCCCCAGCAGGCGTTCGGCAAGGGCGAAGTCAGCCTTGGCCAGGGCGTTGCGCACTTGTGTGCTGCTGATACGCAGGCCTTCCTGCTCGACGGTTTGCGCGGCCTCTACAGTGAAGCCCTGGCTAAGCCCGGCCTGCTGGAGAAACTCGAAGTCGCCGACCCGGTCGCAGCCGAAGCGGAAATCGTCGCCGACTTCCAGGTGTTTGACGCCCAGACCATCGACCAGAATGGTATCGACGAACTCGGCGGCGCTGAGTTTGCTCAGGCGCTGATTGAACGCCAGGCACAGCACCCGGTCTACGCCTTCAGCGGCCAACAGCGCGACTTTGTCACGCAGGCGGGCCAAACGGGCCGGGGCGGCATCCGGGGCGAAATATTCGCGCGGTTGCGGCTCGAAAATCACCACGCAGCTGGGCACGCCCAGCGCTTCCGCTCGCTCACGCAGGCGCGCCAGGATTGCCTGGTGGCCGCGGTGAACACCGTCGAAGTTGCCAATAGTGGCGACACAGCCCCGGTGCTGGGGGCGCAGGTTGTGAAGGCCTCGAACCAGCTGCATAACGCGCTTCTTGCTCATAAAGTGGTCGATTATAACCACACCCGGGCGCTGGTGACAGGCAGCAGCGTCGCCCCGAGGTGCGGAAAACATAAAACCGACGTCTGGCCGTGTTCGTGGCTCAATGCAATGCCTTGCGCGCGAAGTCTCGCGGGCGGAAACCGAACACAAACAGACTGCCGAAATAAGTGAGTACACCAGCCAGAATCAGCACGCCCAGACGCAGGAAGCGCTCAAGCATCTGCCCTTCTGCCCAGGCCGGCATGTAATGCATCCCCACCAGCAGTACAGCCGACATCAACACCACGGCCAGCACCAGCTTGGCCAGGAACTTGCCCCAACCCGGTTGTGGTTGGAACAGTTGCTGCTGACGCAGCTTCCAGTACAACAGGCCGGCATTCAAGCAGGCGCCGAGGCTAATGGCCAGTGCCAAGCCTGCATGCTGCAAGTGGGTGATAAACAGCAGGTTGAACAGTTGAGTACAGACCAGGGTGAAAACCGCGATTTTAACCGGAGTACGGATGTTTTGCTGCGCATAGAAGCCAGGTGCCAGCACCTTGACCAGAATGATTGCCAACAGGCCAACAGAATAGGCGATCAACGCTCGCTGGGTCATGGCGGCGTCGTGTGCCGAGAACTTGCCGTACTGGAACAGTGCGACAGTCAAAGGCTCAGCAAGAATCGCCATCGCCAGGGTACACGGCAGCACCAGCAGGAAACACAGTCGCAGCCCCCAGTCGAGAATCCGCGAGTACTCCTGACGGTCACGGTTGGCGTAAGTCTTGGCCAGGGTCGGCAGCAAAATAGTCCCAAGGGCCACGCCAAGCACACCGGAGGGCAGTTCCATCAAGCGGTCGGCGTAATACATCCAAGACACCGAACCGGCTACCAGGAACGAGGCGAAGATGGTGTTGATGATCAACGAGATCTGACTCACCGACACCCCGAGAATGGCCGGCAACATTTGCTTGAGTACCCGCCAGACACCGGAATCGCGCAGATTCAGACGCGGCAACACCAACATGCCGATTTTTTTCAGGTGAGGCAGTTGGTACAACAGTTGCGCCAAGCCACCTGCCAATACGCCCCAGGCCAGCGCCATGATCGGCGGATCGAAATACGGGGTCAGGAACAGGGTGAAGCCAATCATCGCCACGTTGAGCAGCGTCGGCACGAAGGCCGGCACCGAAAAACGGTTCCAGGTATTGAGAATGGCCCCGGCAAGCGACGAGAGTGAGATCAGCAATATATAAGGAAACGTCACCCGCAGCAGATCAGTGGTGAGCTGAAACTTTTCGTTGCTGTCGACAAAACCCGGTGCCGTGACCCACACCACCCATGGCGCGGCCAATATCCCGATAGCGGTGACCAGCGCCAGTACCAGGGTCAACAGACCACTGACATAAGCCACGAAGGTGCGCGTTGCCTCTTCGCCCTGCTGGGTTTTGTACTCGGCCAGAATCGGCACAAAGGCCTGGGAAAACGCGCCTTCAGCGAAGATGCGTCGCAGCAGGTTGGGCAGTTTGAAGGCAATGAAGAAAGCGTCGGTGGCCACGCCGGCACCGAACACCCGCGCCAGAATGGTGTCGCGCACAAAGCCCAGCACCCGGGAAATCATGGTGATGGAACTGACGGCAGCCAGGGATTTCAGAAGGTTCATTGAAAGTTTTTTACGCCATAAGATAAAGGGCTGTGCCGCAATGCGCTCAGTTGTGCGATACTCCGCGCCGCAACGCAAGCAGAGCAAAAACTCCCGAGTTTACAGGTCGTACCGCAGAAGGGAATCACTCCCTTGTAAGGAACAACCACTCAGCGGTTCCATGCAAGCGCCCTTGACAACCGATTAACTCATCGGCATGATTCGCGGCCTATTTTGTTTGCTATTTACCAAGTCTTTCGAGGAGCTCGACGGTGGCCAACTCACCTTCCGCCAAAAAACGTGCAAAACAGGCTGAGAAGCGTCGCAGCCACAACGCCAGCCTGCGTTCCATGGTTCGCACCTACATCAAGAATGTAGTTAAAGCCATCGACGCAAAAGACGCCGAAAAAGCGCAAGCTGCTTACATCCTGGCTGTGCCAGTTATCGACCGTATGGCCGATAAAGGCATCATCCACAAGAACAAGGCTGCTCGCCATAAAGGCCGTCTGAATGGCCACATCAAGGCGCTGAAAGAAGCTGCAGCTGCCTAAGCGACACGCTTGTTAAAAAACCGACCTTAGGGTCGGTTTTTTATTGCCTGCGTTTTTAGCTTCGAGGGGCAAGCCCGCTCCCACAAGAAGACATCCTGCAGGAGCGGGCTTGCCCCGCGATAGGTTACTTACCGATCTGAATCTTCGGTGCCCACTGCAGCCATTCTTCTTCAGCCTTGTCGAACAAAGCGAATGTCTGCTGCGGCCGAGCCGGATTACCCATCTTCTCGCCATCTGGCGTAGCGAAGGCAATTCCCCCTTCTATCAGGGTTTCCAGCGACTCAGTGCGCACCGTAGCGCCCTTGAACAGGCCGAAGTCGAACCCGAAGCCACTGCTGTTCCAGAAACGGCTACCACCGCGTACCAGCGCGGCATAGCGCGGTTCGATCAGGATATGAATCAGCACGCGGTCTGCCGTTTGCCCCAGCTCGAACCCGGTTACCTTACCAACCGGAATCTCACGGTAAGTTACAGGCACACCCGGTTTGATCGACCCCCGTCGAGGTGCACTGAGCACCAACGCCAGCCCTGGTTCACGCGCAGAGAAGTCCGGCGCTTGCGGCAAGGCGGTGAATACCCGCTGAGGCCCAAGGTTCTTCGGAGCAGGTTGTACTTCCAGATACTGCCCTGTCACCAGCGTTTCCAGGTTTGCGGTCTTGACGATGCCTAGAGCCGGTTTGACCACCCAGAACTGCGTACCTTCACGAGCGATACGCTCCGGTACTTCGGTAATACGCGCTTTAAGCACAACTGCTTGCAAGTCGTCGGTCAGATCGACCTGCTCGACTCGCCCCACATCCAGGCCCTTGAAGCGAACTGGAGTACCGACCTTGAGGCCATCTGCACGCTCCACCCGAATGGTTACCGTGGTACCGCTACGGTTGGCCGCCTCTTGATCTTCATGCAGACGGAAGCTCGGAATACGGCGCTTGAGCGGTACATTCGGGGTTGGTGTATCAAAGGCGATACCTCCGGCCATCAGACTCTGCAGCGATTCGCTCTTGATCTGAATACCCGACAGCCCACCAGTGAGGGTAATACCGCTGGCATTCCAGAAGCGCGTCGAACCGTTGACCAGATTGGCGTACTCCTTCTCGATGTGCACACCAATCAGCAGGCGCTTACTCTTCTTGGAGAATTGGTAGCTCTGCACGGTACCGACCTTGACCTGACGGTAAAGGACAGGGCTGCCCACTTCCAGCGAACCAAGATTGTCACTGAACAGCACCAGGTGCAGGCCGGGTGCTTTCAAATCGAGCGGCGGAGCTTTCTCTCGTGCCTCGAACTCGCGCTGTGGAGAGGCCCCCTTCTCACCTGGACGGATGGCAATGTAGTTACCCTTTACCAGCGCTTCCAGGCCGGTAATCCCAGCCAGAGAGATGGACGGCTTGACCACCCAGAACTGGGTGCCGTCGACCAGGTAATCCTCTGCCAGCGGGTCGAGCGTCAACTCAGCCACGGCACTGGTGAGATCCGCATCAACTTTCAGGGTTTTCAGCGAGCCCACCTGGATGCCCTTGTACATCACCGGCGTACGACCAGCCTGCAGGCCTTCGAAGTCGCTCAACTTGACCTTGACCTTGATACCCGCCTGCGCCGCATCGAAGTCCTCGAATAAGCGGAACGGCAGGTTAGGGTCGGTCGGCGGGCTGTCTTTGCGATGCTCCGGTGTAGCAAAAGCAATACCGCCTGCAACGATGCTCGCCAACGACTCGCTGCGCACCTTCACCCCGCTCAGACCGGCATCGATACTGATGCCGCTGGCATTCCAGAATCGCGTGTGTTTGCGCACCAGGTTGGTGTAGGCCGGCTCGATGAAGACCTTAATCTCCACCGTGCCCTGATCTTCGGCCAGTCGATAGCTTTTCACTCGCCCGACCTGGATCTGCTTGTAAAACACCGGGCTGTCACGGTTTAGCGAGCCCAAGCGATCGGCCTTGAGGGTCAGGTGCAGGCCAGGCTCGCTGTCAGACATCGGCGGCGCCTCATCCAGCGCCTTGAAGCGCTTGGTCGGCGTCCCCTCGCCAGGGCTCACGGCGATATAGTTACCTGAAACCAGCGTCTCCAGGCCGGTGATACCCGCAAGCGTGACACTCGGTTTGACCAACCAGAAGCGTGTACCGCTGTTGAGGTGCGGCTCAGCCTCCTTGTTCATTTCAATAGTGGCAATAACGCCGGTTTTGCTGCCCTCGGCATCAAGTACCAGCTCCTTGACCTTACCCACCGACATACCTTTGAAGACCACTTCGGTCTTGTTGGCAACAATGCCCTCTCCGCTCTCAAAGCGAACCTGGATGTTCACACCCGACTCGCGGTAGGCCTGCCAGCCAAGCCAGCCACCAATGATCAAGGCAATCAAAGGCAATATCCATATGGCCGACCAGTTAGAGGCTGGGCGGGTTTTAGCCGTAGGCAAATCACTCATGGTCGTCATCCGACTCCGTGTTATCCCAAATCAGTCGGGGATCGAAAGTTACTGCTGCGAGCATCGTCAAAATCACCACACTGGCAAAGGCGACGGCACCCAGATTGGCTTCGACACTGGCGATCCTGCCGAAATTCACCACCGCCACCAGAATGGCGATCACGAAGATATCCAGCATCGACCAGCGTCCGATGAATTCGATGAAGCGATACATCAAGATCCGTTGCCGGGCAGACAACGGTTGGTGCCGTTGCACCGAATAGAGCAACAGCCCGATACCCACCAACTTGAAGGTAGGCACCAGAATACTGGCAATGAACACCACTGCGGCGATGGGCAGCATGCCATGCTTCATCAGGGTGATGACCCCGGACATGATGGTATCCGGGCTCCCCTGCCCCAGTGCACTGACGGTCATGATCGGCAGGACGTTAGCCGGGATATATAAAATGGCCGAAGTAATCAGTAACGCCCAGGTACGTGTGAGACTGTTTGGTCGTCGCGCATGGACAATTGCGCCACAACGGGTGCAAGTCTGTGAGTCGGTTTCCGGCTCCTGACGATTCAGCTCATGACATTCGCCACAAATCAGAATTCCGGCATCAATCGCACGCATGCAGGTCTTCCCCCGATAAGGCACTCCAGATCTGGTGGGGTGACATCACCACCTCCAGCCACACCTGTACGAGTAACAGGCTAATAAAACAGGCCAGCCCCAGGCCGAGACTCAACTCAGCCAGATCAACCAGCTTGACCATCGCGACCAGCACGCCCATGAAATACACCTCAAGCATGCCCCAATCACGCAGGTGGTGATAAATCCGGTACAGCAGCAATCCATAACTGCGTCCGATATTCAGGCGAATGCTCAGCAATACCGCCAGCTGGCATAACAGCTTGAGCAACGGGATAGCCATGCTGCAGAGAAATACCACCACGGCGACTTCAGTCATGCCGGTGTTGTACAACCCAACCACGCCAGTCCAAACAGTGTCGTTTGAACTTTGACCGAGCAAATGCAGCTGCATGATGGGAAGAAAGTTTGCCGGGATGTAGAGCAGTAAGGCGGCCAATACCAGTGCCAGGCTGCGCTGGACGACGTTATGGCGATGGGCATAGAGCTCGTAACCACAGCGTGGGCAATGTGCTTTTTCATCAAGCTTGAGCACAGGCTTGTGCATTAACAGGTCACATTCGTGACACGCCACCAACTGTTCCAGAGGCAGGTCTGCAAGTTGATGGGATTCGACAGGGTCGGACATAGTGAACTTCTGAGTCAACGAAGCGGCCATTCTACCCGATACGTAGCGCATGCATTACGGGTCAAGTCAGTAGGAGCGGGCTTGCCCCGCGATTACGATGTAACTGACACAACGCTTTCGCGAGGCAAGTCGGGTCGCCGCACCAGTGTTCAATCAGCTTCATAGGCGATGTGCCAGTGAGATAGCTTCGCGGGGCAAGCCCGCTCCCACACCGGCACTCCCACAGCCTGGTCTTTTCCAGTGGGCGGAAAGACAAAACCCCTACCTGCGTGTGCAGATAGGGGTTTCGGAATTTAATCTTGACGATGACCTACTCTCACATGGGGAAACCCCACACTACCATCGGCGATGCATCGTTTCACTGCTGAGTTCGGGATGGGATCAGGTGGTTCCAATGCTCTATGGTCGTCAAGAAATTCTGTTGCCAGAAGGTCTTGTGCAGACACTCCAGCGAATCGGGTATGTGATGTTTGTGAATTGCAAACTTTCGGTTCGTTTCGTCTTCACAACACCGCAATCTGGCTTTCGCTCAAATTGCTTGGGTGTTATATGGTCAAGCCTCACGGGCAATTAGTATTGGTTAGCTCAACGCCTCACAGCGCTTACACACCCAACCTATCAACGTCGTAGTCTTCGAC
>NZ_SMOK01000037.1 GCF_004353925.1 Pseudomonas sp. H9
CCTCAAGATGGAGCTGCTGTTGAGCAGCCCTGAAGATCTTGAGCAAGCAAGGCAGATGGTTGACGAGGCAGTGCAGATATACAACACAGAACGGCCCCATATGGCCCTGAAAAACAAAACGCCCGATGCTGTGCATCGGGCGTTTTGAGGCCTATCGGCCTACCTGAACAGGTGTAAACCTATTTCAGGACTAGACACGAGGAGTACCTATCATGAATGAGCTGGATCGATTCATACGAGTATCTGAGGTGCTGCTGTTTACCTCATTTTCGCGAACGACCCTTTGGCGAGAGATGAAAGCCGGGCGTTTCCCGAACTCAGTCCAGATCAGCGCTGGTCGAATGGCTTGGAGAACATCTGAGCTGGCGGCTTGGCAAAAAGACCCCGAAAACTGGAAAAGTCGTCGGTGAACCGATTCCCGTCCGACATCGAGTAACCGCCCTCGCCGGGGTTCGTTTCATCCTGGTGCGCGCAGTTGTCCCCCCACCACACCTGCAAGCTAAATAGGTTAGTTTTCCTGCAGCCCTTCAGTAAGTCTAAGGAAAGTAAACTCTGGTGCGCTAGGTGAAAACAACGACCATAACCACCCTGCGAATCCCTGCACCGCAGGCTGTTTCCGTAGTGGCATTTTGAAAACCAGGGACGACTATTGGTTTCAACTAGTGCATCATTCAAAAAAAATTCCTCAGCGAGCTTGAGGAAGCCTGAGCAGGCTTGCACCCTGCGAGCCAACGAACCGGATCTGTACAAGCTGCATACAGACAACCATAAACCCGAAATACCTTTCACCTAAAGGGATTTGAGTGATGTTAGACAACATAAAAATCGCAATTCTAAATGACACTCAAAATATCTGGTTCATCAGAGCCAGCTCGGGAAAATATGCGCGTCACTTTAGGAAGGGTGGTGTCATTGCAATTAAGCACCTGGAAGACATTTACAAAGATGGCTTACCAACAACCATTCCTTCTGAAGAAGAAATTCGCACTCAACTTCATAAAAATCCCGATTACTACGAATTTAAAATTGACAAAGATGGAAAGGAAACTAAAAGTTTAAATCGCTCCGGACATTCGCTTCTTAATCAAATCAAGCGCTTCGCCAACGAAATTAAAGTCGGCGACCTCATCGTCACAAAAAACGAGGATGGTGGCTATAGCTTTGGCATGTGCAGCGACAGCACTCCCTATATTGATAAAGAGCCGATCAAATTCGTCGCACCTGAGGGTGTCAGGCAAACTGAGCGAGACAGAGTAGTATTAAAATACCAATTTAGAAAAAAAGTAACCTGGGGACCATCCATCCCACCAAGCGAACTTCCTGGCCCGGTAAGAAAAGCAACCAGAGGCCAACAAACAGTAACGAAACTAACTCCGCACCGCGAGAAAATCTACCATCTTATCTATCCTTTCTTCACTGACGGAGAGTCGCTTTACTTCTCTAACAAAATAAAAACAAAACATGCAATCAATGCACTGGCAATTGGAAAGCTCTTTCAGAACGTCTCGCTCTCCGAGGCTCTACTTAACGCGCTATTGGAAAACAAAGATATCGATCCAAAGGCGCTTTCAGCATTAATCGAAAAAAGCATAACCAGCAACAAACTTTCCGTTACGTGCCAAGCCGAATTCATGTCGCCTGGTGATATGTGGTGCAAAATCCCTCTACTTCAAGGCATTGAACCACTACCACAAATTTTAGCAGGTGTGCTAGCCTTTCTGATCATGACAGGTCAAGTTGACGCTGCGGAAATAGCACATCTTCAGAAAACAGACACAACAGAAATATTAAGTATAAAGCATAAAAATGACGCTGCAGACAGCATGTTTAATGACAAATTCAAACCTGCCGAAACATCATCACTCCTCAAGAAAGTTGTGAATGCAGCCAAGGAAAAATCGAAGCAAATCAAAGAACTCGAAGATGAGCGTTCGGTTGTTGCAATACGAGACAACCTAAAGATCTCCGTCACTGAAACGAAGACGGATAAGCTGGAGAATTTCAGCTATGGCATAAACGTCATACAGATTGGGACTCATCATGAAAGTAATTGAACCCATCAGCAGCGCTTTACTATTAACTGGCTGCATTTATGCCGCAGGAGTGAGCCAAAACAATTCATTCATGCGATCCTTTGGGGTAAACCCAGAGTTCAGCCAACCCTCGATTGATAAAATATTTTATGACGGCGGACTGATAACATTCGAAATATTCTACAATCACTTAATCTACGCCTTCTGGTTCATAACCACCTTCTTCGGTGTGATTACCACCGCGCTTTTGATTTTCCTGCTAATCAAAGGTTCTCAGTCGCTCATAGAACCTTACAACCAAACAAAGCCAATCTTCAGCTTTTGCTGTTCTTTAATACCAACTGGAACTCTCATTTTGACATATATAATATTCCTATCTTTTAGCTCCTTTCAAAAGGGGCAAACTGACGGAGTAAAGCTTTCGCAAATCTTTATCGAGAGATGCCACTGGATCGAAATTACACAGGACTCAAAATCCGAGCGCGCATGTGCATTCCGAAAAGACAAAGATTCTATTTGGTATTACAAAATCAACTCAGACGGAATAAAGATAAACTCAAAACTATTATCCTCAGCAAATGAAATCACTTACATGGAACCAGAAAAGCCTTAAAAAAAGCCACACCCAAATGAAGAACAGAAAGCTGTTTAGCACCAGTAATCACCTACAAACAACCATTACCGAACAACTTAAACATTCCAACACGAGAAATAAAAATTGGCCAAAACATGCATCTTCTGCGGAGAAAAGCCAAGCAACAAAACAAAAGAGCATGTAATACCCCAATGGCTCATCGAGCTGACAGGAAACCCGAACAGGGAAGCTTTTTTGGGCTTCATTAAGCACCATGAAGACGGCTTTAAGGATCGAAAATATGCCTTCGATCAATTTACATTTCCCGCATGCGATACCTGCAACAACAAATACGCAGAGCTGGAAGGAAATGTAAAACCAATTCTTCTAAAAGTACTGAACGAAGAACCAGTATTGACAGAAAACATATCCACTCTTTTAGACTGGCTTGACAAAGTCAGAATAGGTTTGTGGCTAGGCATGAACCAACTGGATAAAAACTATGCCAATGTGGACCCAAACTATCATATCAACACACGAATCGGCCAATACGACCGCATGTTGATAGTTGAAAAATCCAACAGCACCAATAGCAAGCTCAACCTCGGGGGTATCGATACATTATCTTTCGCCCTAACCCCAAGCGTATTCGTGTTAATAGTTAACAACATATACATTACTAATATTTCTTTCATGTTCCTCCTATCAAGACGATTAGGATTCCCATACCCGACAAACATGCATTTAGAGCCTGATCACGAACGGGTACGCTGCACTTTTGTCAAGGGTAGAGAGCGGATAATGTCTCCCCTACTTCGAAAACCACTTAAAGAGAAAGGGACTTTTATTTTCCAACCAATGTTTCGCGGCGGACTCATAGAAGGCCTGGACGACGACTATAAAACTGAATATGTAAAAAAGCATAGTCTCGACTTCGAGCAAGGTATCGGCAATATTTTTCAATCCAATGAAAATAACCTTACGGAATATACTAAAGGCGAAACAATTAATCTAACACCGCACCACACCCACAATGATAGAGAGCTTTTTGTAAAGTCTGCAATTCATGTTTGCGAATGGCAAAACTGGCTAACTCAATTCATCCCCAACACGGATAAATTAACCCCTATTCAAAAAAAATTTATAAAGTCTAGATTCAGCACTGGCGTCAAAGTAAATAACCTCTTGATTAAACATCACAAATCATTGCTTTAATACACCTTCCAGGCCAGATGAACGACCAGTATCGGTCTCGATAAGCGATGCACAGGCGAGGTTCGGCATCGATCTGATCAGGAATTCAAGAACCAATGTCCATTCTCAATCGAATTTCTGGATGCAGGCGGCCCTACTATAAATGCTCACTTGGCGACGTCTCACTAGTGATCCAGAATCGATCAATTCCCTGTATGCCAACCTGTATGCCAATCGTGAAAAGTTTTCTAAATATCCTTTAAAATCATGATCATACTGATCAGGTTCGAACGATGCCTCTCCAACTTACTCACCAAAAAGCCCGCCCTTGTGCGGGCTTTTTGTTTTGGGAACACGCTTGCCCTACGATGCGATGTGACTGACAGGCCGCGATCGCGGGGCACGTCGGGTCGCCGCACCGCCGCTCCCACCGAAGTAACAATGGCCAGCATTGCACAACTGCAACATGGCAAGCAGAATGCGCGCCTTTTAAACCTAGAGGTTGAAACAAAATGCGTAAGTCGCTTGCCACCCTGACTCTGAGCCTGCTGTGTGCACAAGGCGCCATGGCTGGTGACGGCCAGACTGCCTTGGGCGGCGGCCTGGGCGGTGCATTGGGTAACGTAGTCGGGCAACAGCTCGGCGGCAGCACTGGTGCTGCAATTGGTGCTGGCGTTGGCGGTGCGGCCGGTAGCGCCATGGCCGCGAAAAACGGCAACAAGACCAAGGCAGCCATTGGTGGCGGTCTGGGTTCAGCGGGTGGTTCGCTGGTCGGCGGCAAGCTGGGTGGTAAAACCGGCTCGACCATCGGCGCCGGCCTGGGTGGTGCCGCCGGTGGCGCCCTGGGTAACAACCTGGCGGATGATCACCGCAAAAAGCGTCATTGATGCAGAAATGAACGCGGGGCAAGCCCGCTCCCACTGTGGGAGCGGGCTTGCCCCGCGATGTTTTACCGAATCAGGCGTTACAGCGCAGGCTCTGCCTGTACTGCTGCCGCTTCCTCCGGCAATACCGGAACATACAGCAAGCCCAGACGCGAGCTGCTCCACTCACGGGTCTTGTTGGTCAGCTCAAGATTGTTGTTGAGCTTCTGGCCATAGGTCGGAACGATTTCCTTCAGTTTGGCCTGCCACTCAGGGGTCTTGATACGATCCTTGAAGGTTTTCTCCAGCACACTGAGCATGATCGGCGCGGCGGTCGATGCACCTGGCGATGCACCCAGCAGCGCGGCGATGGTGCCGTCTTGAGCAGCAACCACTTCAGTACCGAATTGCAACACGCCGCCGTGCACCGGATCTTTCTTGATCACTTGCACACGCTGGCCGGCTTGCAGCAGTTTCCAGTCTTCGTTCTTGGCGTTCGGGAAGTACTCACGCAGCGCCTCCATACGGTCGTCGAAGCTCAGCATCAACTGACCCATCAGGTAAGTGCTCAAGTCGATGTTGTCGATACCGGCATGGGTCATCGGCATGATGTTGTGAGTGGTCAGCGCAGCGAACATGTCCAGCAGCGAACCGTTCTTCAGGAACTTGGTCGAGAAAGTCGCGAATGGGCCGAACAGCAGCACTTCCTTGCCGTCGATCACACGGGTGTCCAGGTGAGGAACCGACATGGGCGGTGCACCCACCGATGCCTTGCCGTACAGCTTGGCCTTGTGACGAGCTACGATGTCCTGGTTGTCGGTCATCAGGAACTGACCGCCAACCGGGAAGCCAGCATAGCCTTCAGCTTCAGGAATGCCGGACTTCTGCAGCAGTTTCAGGGCGCCACCACCGGCACCGATGAAGACGAACTTGGCCTTCACACTGCGCTCGACACCGTTGTTGGCCAGGTCAGCCACGACCACGGTCCAGGTGTTGTCAGCGTTGCGCACGATATCGCGCACTTCGTGCTGAACATGCAGCTTGACGTTGTCGTGCTTGGTCAGCGAGGCAATCAGCTGACGGGTAATTTCACCGAAGTTGACGTCCGTGCCGATCGCCATACGGGTGGCGGCGATCTTCTGGTCGGCAGCGCGGCCTTCCATCACGATCGGCACCCACTTCTGGATCTGCGCATGGTCTTCAGAGTATTCCATGCCGCGGAACAGCGAGCTGTGCTGCAGGGCTTCATGACGCTTCTTGAGGAATTCGACGTTCTTGTCGCCCCAGACGAAGCTCATGTGCGGCACATTATTGATGAACGACTTCGGATTGCTCAGCACATTCTGCTCGACCTGGTAGGCCCAGAACTGCTTGGAGATTTCGAACTGCTCGTTGACCCCAACCGCTTTGCTGATATCAATTTTGCCGTCGGCACCTTCGCTGGTGTAGTTCAGCTCGCAGAACGCAGAGTGACCGGTACCGGCGTTGTTCCAGGCGTTGGAGCTTTCTTCGGCGACCTTGTCCAGGCGCTCGTAGATGTCGATCGACCAGGTGGGCTCCAGCTCATTGAGGTAAGTGCCGAGGCTGGCACTCATGATGCCGCCACCGATCAGCAGCACATCGACAGTTTTTTCGGGCTCGTTGGGCTTGGAGCAACCGATGACACTCAGGCATAGGAGTGCCAGCAGGATTTTTTTCATAGTTCAATCCAATTGAGGTGAAGTAATTGGCAATGACCGCTCATCCCGTTGTGCACGCCCTGTTTCTTGTTGTGGCTCGCGCATACCAAAGCTTAGCGGGGCTCGACACTCAGGCAAACGGCCTGGACGTACGGGCTTTGGTTGGCGGCTGGGGTTGTTCGATGGATCGGGAACGGTCGTCACCCTGACGATGGTCACGAGAACTTGCCGTCGGGTGCTTGCATGGCCTGGGCCTGCCCGCCTTTAAGCACAAAGCAGGCCAACTTCTACAAGACCAACGGCTAATAGCTAGGACGTGTCGTCGCACCCCATCTTTAGCGGTTTTTTTGGCGACATTCCGCCACATCAGCCTGTTCGCAGCCTGATCGGTGGCGGAAATCCCCCTCACTTCAAGCGCTTAGTCGTGCAGTGACTTCACCCAACTGCCCCGACAACCCATGCAGTCGATGCCCAGCCTGCTCGGTATGCTGTACCGCTTGCTGGTTGGCGGTGGCAATCCGGGTGATTTCCACCAGGTTTCGGGAAATATCTTCCGCCACACTGGTCTGCTCTTCGGCGGCGGTGGCGATCTGCCGGTTCATGTCGCGAATCGCCTCAACAGCCAGGGTGATGCGTTGCAGCATCTGCCCGGCGCGCTGCACTTGCTCGGCGCCCTCCTCGCTGCGCTGCTGCCCGCTGTCAATGGCCTTGACCGCTTCCAGTGCACCGGACTGCACGGCACTGATGATCTGATTGATCTCCGCAATCGAGGCCGCCGTACGCTGAGCCAGGCTGCGCACTTCATCGGCAACCACGGCAAAGCCACGCCCGGCCTCCCCGGCCCGCGCTGCCTCGATAGCCGCGTTGAGGGCCAGCAGATTAGTTTGCTCGGCGATCCCGCGAATCACCTCCAGCACTTTGCCAATCCTGGCACTGTCGGCTTCCAGGTGGCGAATAACCGCCGCGGTGCCAGCAATCTCCTGGTTGACCGAGGCAATGATGCTGATGGTGTCTTGCATCACCTGCTCACCCGCCTGAGCACTGTGATCGGCGTCATCGGCCGCCCGCGCGGCTTCAGCTGCGTGGCGCGCCACTTCCTGGGCAGTAGCAGACATCTCATGCATCGCCGTAGCGACCTGATCAGTGCGCTGAAACTGATCATCGGTACCACGCGCCATACTGCCGGCAATGCTGCGCAATTCTCCGCTGGCAGTTTCCAGTTCCCCCGCGTTGTTCTGCAGACGGGCAATGGTATCGGCGAGGAAATCACGCAGGGTATTGGCCGCCACGGCCAGACGCCCCAGTTCATCATGGCGATCAGTCGCAACCCGCGCCTCGAAGCGCCCCTGGCTTAACTGCGCGACATACTCGATCAAGCCTCGAATCGGCTCGATCAAGCTGCGGTTGACCAACCAGAGGCTGAACAGACCGACCAGCAAAGCCGAGCCGAACATCACCAGCAGTCCCAGCCAGACAATACGCTGCGCCGACTGATTGATGGCCTCAGCACGGGCGTGGGCATCGTCACGCAATTGGTTGACCAGCTCACTCATCTGCTCACTGGCAGCACGGTCGACCCCTTTGACCGCCTGATCACCCACAACCGGATCCGCGCCTGCCGCAAGAAACGCCTGACGCCCGCGCTCATACGCCTGTCCCAGTTGCAGGTGGCTTTCTTTGAGTTGCTTGGCCCGCGCTTTGAGCGTTGTGTCACTGCCCTGAATCAGCTGATCGAGCAGGCCCTGCACCTGCTGTTCCCGTGCCAAAAACTGCTGCCAGTACTTGTCCAGTTCGGCCGGCTGCTTGCCGCGCAACAGGACATTCTTCCACTCCTGAACCTGGACTTTGAATTGCAGGTTAGCCTCATCAATCAACTGCGAAGCGCGCACCGGCCCATCGATCAATTGCCCATAACCGCGCACGCTGGACGACAACAGTTGAAAGCAGACCAGCGCGATCATCAGTATCGCCAACAGGCTGCCACCGAGTAACGCGAGAATTTGCACTCTGAGGGATTTACGCAACATCGGAAGAAGTCCCGGAACAAGGAAAAAGGGAACGACGCCACACGGCATCGACCAGGCAAAGACGTCCCTGTCCTTGTTCACTGGCAGCCGTTACAGGCGAAAAAAAAGCTGCCATCGGTCGATAGCAGCCAAGTTCGAGCATTACGCAACAGCTGAGGGAGATAGTCTCAAGGGATTGCTACAGAAATGTGACAGCACATGGAACCCTGTCACATTTCCGTAACGTTGTTGAATTGCAAGGCTGCCAGCCGCGCATACAGTGGGCTCTGGGCGATCAACTGGCGATGCGTACCGATCGCCACCAGGCGCCCCTGATCGATCACGGCAATGCGGTCGGCATGCTGAACCGTGGCCAGGCGGTGAGCGATGACCAAGGTGGTGCGTCCGCTCATCAAGGTTGGCAGCGCCTGCTGAATCAAGTGCTCACTCTGGGCATCGAGGGCACTGGTAGCTTCGTCCAGCAACAGGATCGGCGCATCCACCAGCAAGGCGCGGGCGATGGCCAGGCGTTGGCGCTGACCACCGGACAGGCCCAGCCCGGCATCGCCCAGGTGAGTCTGATAGCCGTGGGGCAACTGCAGAATGAACTCATGGGCGTGCGCACTGCGAGCGGCGGCCTCAATCTGGGCCATGCTGGCATCGGCCCGACCATAGCGGATGTTTTCTTCGACGGTGCCAAAGAACAGCGCAGGGTTCTGTGCCACTAATGCAAAGTGCCGGCGCAGATCTTGCGGATCGAGGCATTTTAGGTCTTGGCCGTCGAGCCGAATCTGGCCTTGCTGGGGGTCATACAAGCGCAGCAGCAAATCGAACAGTGTTGACTTTCCTGCCCCCGAAGGCCCCACCAGGGCCAGGGTCTCCCCCGGCTCAACGCTCAGGCTCAAGCCATCTATCGCCGCTGGCTCAGGCCGTGACGGATAAGCGAAATGTACGTTGCACAGCTCAAGCCGACCACTGACCCGTGGCGCCGAGCGCTCCAGGCCGTGGGCAGGCGCGGTGATTTCACTGCGCGCAGCCAACAGCTCGGCAATACGCTCGGCCGCACCGGCGGCGCGTTGCAACTCGCCAATCACTTCACTGAGGGTGCCGAAGGCGCTGCCGACAATCAGGCTGTAGAACACAAAGGCCGCCAGTTCACCTGCGGAAATGCGCCCGGCAATCACGTCCATACCGCCGACCCAGAGCATGACACCCACCGCCCCGAGCACCAGCACGATCACCAGAGTAATCAACCAAGCGCGCTGCAGGATGCGTTTGCGCGCCACCGTGAAGGCCGCTTCCACCGTGCGGCCAAAGTGCTGCTGATCGCTGGCCTGATGATTGTAAGCCTGCACCGTTTTGATCTGCCCCAGGGTTTCAGCCACATAGCTGCCGACGTCGGCCACCCGATCCTGGCTCTGGCGCGACAAGCTGCGCACCCGGCGGCCGAAAATCAGAATCGGCGCCAACACCAGCGGCAAGGCCAGCACCACAATGCTGGTGAGTTTGGGGTTGGTAACAAACAGCAGAACGATACCGCCCAGTACCATCAGGGCATTGCGCAGGAACATCGACAGTGACGAACCGATTACCGATTGCAGCAACGTGGTATCAGCCGTTAGCCGCGACTGGATTTCCGAGCTGCGATTACTTTCGAAGAAGCCAGGGTGCAGGAAGATCAAATGATCGAACACCTGCTGACGGATATCGGCCACACAGCGCTCGCCAATCCACGACACCAGGTAGAAACGGCTGAAGGTGCCAATCGCCAGGGCCAACACCAGCATCAGGAACAAGCCGATCGACTGGTTGAGCAAATGCGCAGAACGGGTCATGAAACCCTGGTCGACCAACAGCCGGATGCCTTGCCCCATCGACAAAGTGATGCCCGCCGTGACGACCAGCGCCAGCAACGCCAGCAGCACCTGTTTGCGGTAGGGGCGAATGAAGTGCCAGCTCAGTTGCAGCGCCTTGCGCTGGCGAGGGGAAAAGCGGTTGAGCATGGAAAGACCAATTGTCAGCGGTTTTTACCCAGCCTACACCTTACCGCTCGTCCTACGCCAAGGAACCCTGAGGAATACAGGTCGTCGGTATAAAAACCTTACCTCGGCGCCCATTAAGTCCCGCTTCACTCACTACTAGACCGTTTCGATCTAAAGTACCACTGGAGGTTTACTCAGCTTTCTGTTGGACTGGAACAAATCGTACGGTAAGCACCGAAAGCGCTGTCATAGTTCGGTCACCCAGCGATTCTAGTCTGAGCTTGCAACCTGATGAGGAGACAGGAAATGAGCTTGCAACACGGCAACACCCAGCCGAAAACTGCGCCCAATCCGCAGGCGCCCGTCGGTGGCTCGGTTATTGACCAAAATGGCAAAGAAATCACTATTACTGAAGAGATGATCCAGCAAGCGTGCGACAAGCTGGAAAAAAGCCGCGAAAACCTCGGCAAAAAAAGCTAAGTAACTCGAATACTCAACCCGGCACCCTCGCCGGGTTTTTAATGGGTTTGCGCGCCCCGGGTGGGAACGGGCTTTGCCCCGCGATCTGGCGCGAAGCGCCAGCAAATCCAGTTGTCTCGGTGTGTCAGTTACCCTGCAATCCGCAGTTTTCACGGCTGCTGCGCAGCCGATCGCGGGGCAAGGCCCGCTCCCACCGGGGGCCCACTTAAAGCAGCACACCGCGCAAGGCATCAAAGGCCGGATTCGTTTCAGCCAGCCAGGGTTGCGGCTATTCAACCCAGCACCCACGCCGGGTTTTTAATGGATTTTGGCGCCTTGGGTGGGAGCGGGCTTTGCCCCGCGATCTGGCGCGAAGCGCCAGCAAATCCAGTTATCTCGGTGTGTCAGTTACCCTGCAATCCGCAGTTTTCACGGCTGCTGCGCAGCCGATCGCGGGGCAAGGCCCGCTCCCACCGGGGGCCCGCTTAAAGCAGCACAC
>NZ_SMOK01000038.1 GCF_004353925.1 Pseudomonas sp. H9
TGTCCCGTCCTGAATAAGGTTTACACCTCCCATCCCGAATTTCCGGAGAGTCAGATGGAGCAAGGTGTAAAGCGCACACAGCGAGATTACTCGCTGTCTTTTAAATTGGCCGTCGTTGATCAGATCGAAAAAGGCGAACTGACCTACAAACAGGCCCAGGTGCGGTATGGCATCCAGGGTCGGTCGACGGTTCTGGTATGGTTGCGTAAGCATGGTCGGCAGGATTGGAGCCAAGGGGCCTCGATCCGAGACGAGAGGAGTTGCGCGATGTCTGACCCCAAAACGCTCACTCCAGAGCAACGGATCAAAGAGCTTGAGCAACAGCTTGAGCTGATGAGCCAGAAGGCCCAGTTCTTTGAGACGGTTGTTGATGTTCTGAAGAATGACTACGGTGTATCGGTCGTAAAAAAGCGATCCGGCAAGTCCTCTCGCAAGGTCAAGTCGCAGGACTGAGCATTGCCAGGGCTTGTCAGTTTCTAGGCATCAGCCGACAGGCTTACTACAAGCGCAATCGAGCTGCTGATGGCAAAGAGCGCCAGGCAGATCGGGTGGTTGAGTTTGTTCAGCAAGTGCGGATGCGCCAGCCTCGTCTGGGTACACGCAAGCTGCACTATCTGCTGCATTGCCAACCTGACAAACGATTCCAAGTCGGCCGAGATAGGCTGTTCCAGGTCTTGGGAGAGCGCCGTTTGCTGGTGCTACCCAAGCGGGCATACCACAAGACAACACAGAGCTTTCATCGCTTCTATCGCCACCCCAACTTACTCAAGCCCGGTCCAAGCCAAGTCGTTCCGACAAGGCCGGAGCATGTCTGGGTTGCCGACATTACTTATCTGCCCGCACGTAACGGCCCGCTGTACCTGAGCCTGGTAACGGATGCGTACTCCAGGAAAATTGTTGGTCATCACGTCCATGAAAGCCTGCATGCCGAGTCAGTGGCGCAAGCCTTCAAGCAGGCATTACGAAAGCGACGTCGTTGCCAGCCATTAGTCCACCATTCGGACCGAGGCATCCAATATTGCTCGGCGCTATACCAGTCACTGCACCAACGGCACGATGTTCAGTGTTCCATGACTGATGGGTATGACTGCTACCAGAACGCGCTGGCCGAGCGAATCAACGGAATCCTCAAGATGGAGCTGCTGTTGAGCAGCCCTGAAGATCTTGAGCAAGCAAGGCAGATGGTTGACGAGGCAGTGCAGATATACAACACAGAACGGCCCCATATGGCCCTGAAAAACAAAACGCCCGATGCTGTGCATCGGGCGTTTTGAGGCCTATCGGCCTACCTGAACAGGTGTAAACCTATTTCAGGACTAGACA
>NZ_SMOK01000039.1 GCF_004353925.1 Pseudomonas sp. H9
GCAACCACCGGATCACGCCTCGGCCAGGCATCCAGTACGGCCTTGAACAGCGTCGCCAGCGGGATCGCAAAGAAGATCCCCCAAAAGCCCCACAGTCCGCCAAACAGCAACACCGCACAGATGATCGCCACCGGGTGCAGGCTCACTGCTTCGGAGAACAGCAGCGGCACCAGCACGTTGCCATCCAGCGCCTGGATGATCGCGTACACCGCCATCAGGTAGATGAACTGATCACCCCAGCCCCACTGGAACAACGCGATCAGGGTGACCGGGACCGTGACCACCACCGCCCCGACATACGGCACCACCACCGACAGCCCCACCAACAACGCCAACAACGCCGCATAGTTGAGGCCCAACGCAACAAAGGCGATGTAGGTGGCGACACCGCAAATCAGAATCTCGATGCCCTTGCCACGGATGTAGTTGGCAATCTGCCGGTTCATTTCTTCCGCCACCCGTGTCATCAGCGCCCGCTCGCGCGGCAGGTAACCACTGACCCAGCGTGCAATCAGTTCACGGTCTTTGAGGAAGAAGAACACCAGGATCGGCACCAGCACCAGATAGATCATGATGTTGACCAGCAGCGGCAGGCTCGACAACGAAAAGGTCAGGGCCCACTGGCCGAACTTGCCGATCTCCCCGCGCATGGCCTCAATGGCCTTGAGCACCTGCTCGTCGGAGACCAGGTGCGGGTAACGCTCTGGCAACAGCAGCAACAATGACTGCCACTTGCCGAGCATGCCAGGCAGTTCGTTGAACAAGGTAATCAACTGATGCCAGAGCAGCGGCACCAGTACCAGCAGAAACACCGCCAAGGCGCCCATGAACAGGGTAAAGACCATGCCCACCGCATAGCGGGTCGGCACCCGCAGGCGCTCCAGAGCGTTTACCAGCCCCTGCATGAGAAACGCCAGCACCATACCGGCAAGCACCGGCGCCAGCATGCCACCCAGCGTCAGGACTGCGGTAAACGCCAGAAACAACAACACCGCCAGCACCACTGCTTCTTCATCGGAGAAGTAGCGCTGCATCCAGTCGCGAAGCACCTTGAACATTAACAATCCTTAGGAAAGAAAAACTCAGGCTTTACGCAGCCAGTAGGTGTACACACCTTCCTCGGCTGTTTCGAGCAACAGCGTATGACCGGCCAATTTGGCAAAAGTGCGAAAGTCACGCTGCGACCCGGCATCGGTGGCCAGCACTTTGAGCACGGCACCACTGGACAGGCGGTTGAGTTCCATTTTTGCCTTGAGCAATGGCAGGGGGCAGTTCAGGCCACATGCATCGAGTTCAGCGTCAAACGTCGGGGTATTGCTCATCGGGGCTCCGGGCAAGTTCGATCAGGTTTCGTAGAATACCGCCACTGGTCGCCAACGTGTGAGCCAGCTACAGTAAGGTTCTTTGTCGACCAGAGCTTCGTGCATGAATTTATTGCGCCCTACCCTGCTGACGCTGGCCTGTTTGATGGCGCTTCCCAGCCATGCCGACGACCTGCCGTCACTTGGCGACGCCAGTTCTGCCATTGTCTCCCCCCAACAGGAACATCAGCTCGGCCGCGCCTGGCTCAGCCTGCTGCGGGGCAATGTCAATCAACTGAACGATCCCCAGCTCAAGGACTATGTCGAAACCAGCGTCTATCGCCTGGCTGAAACCAGCCAGCTGCAAGACCGGCGCCTGGAGTTCATTCTCATCGACAGCCGTGAACTCAACGCCTTCGCCGCCCCTGGCGGGATCGTCGGGGTGAACGGCGGCCTGTTCCTCAACGCCCAGACCGAAGGCGAATACGCCTCGGTACTGGCGCACGAACTGGCGCACTTGTCACAACGTCACTTCGCCCGTGGTGTCGAAGCCCAGCAGCGCATGCAACTGCCGATGATGGCGGCCTTGCTCGCCGGTATCGTTGCCGCGGCTGCCGGTGCCGGTGACGCCGGTATCGCGGCGATTGCCGGCACCCAGGCGGCTGCCATCCAGGAACAACGGCGCTTCTCGCGGCAAAACGAACAGGAAGCCGACCGTATCGGTATCCTCAACCTGGAAAAGGCCGGCTACGACCCGCGCAACATGCCGAGCATGTTCGAACGCCTGATGCGTCAGTACCGCTACGACGCCAAGCCGCCTGAATTCCTGCTGACTCACCCGGTCACCGAGTCGCGTATCGCCGACACCCGCAACCGGGCAGAACAGGCCCCCAAAGGCGGCACTGAAGACAGCGCGCGCTATCAGCTGATCCGCGCCCGTGTCGCGTTGATCTATGAGGGCACGCCAGGCCTCGCCGCCAAACGCTTCCGTGCCCAGCTGGATGAGAACCCGAACCTCGATTCAGCCCGCTACGGCCTGGCGATTGCCCTGATCAAGGGTGGGCGTCTGAATGAGGCGCGTGAAGCCCTCAAGCCGTTGCTGGACAAGGCGCCCAACGACATCACCTACAACCTGGCGCAAGTAGATCTGGATATCACTAACAACCGTCTGGACGATGCTCAGAAGCGGGTTGATCGCATGCGTTCGATGTACCCGGCGAACTATCCGTTGCAGCAGGCACGCATTGATCTGTTGTTGAAACAGAACCGCCCGGCTGAGGCCGAGAAGGCGCTGGACGCACTGCTCAAGAACCGTCCTGACGACCCGGACGTGTGGTATGACGTGGCGGAAGTACGCGGGTTGTCTGGCAACACCATCGGCCTGCACCAGGCCCGTGCAGAATACTTTGCACTGGTGGGCGATTATGACCAGGCCCTGCAGCAGCTTGACTACGCCAAGCGCCGGGCAGGCAACAACTACGTACTGGCGTCGAAAATCGATGCCCGTCAGCGTGAGTTGCTGGAGCAGCAGCGGATGATCAAGGAAATGATGCGCTAAGGGTTTGAGAAGCATCGCGGGGCAAGCCCGCTCCCACAGGTGATCACTGTAGGAGCGGGCTTGCCCCGCGAAAGATTCCTTAAGCGTTACCAGACAACTTCATGCGCGCAGCCTGGGTGAAATCGAGCATGCGTTTGAGCGGTTTGATCGCCTGAGGAATCAGCGCCGGCTCCACGAAGATCTCGTTGCTACCCTCACGCAGGCACTGCAAGGTGCGCTCCAGGGTGTTCATGGCCATCCACGGGCAATGCGCGCAACTGCGGCAGGCCGCGCCGTTACCGGCGGTAGGCGCCTCGATGAAGACCTTGTCGGGGCACAGCTGCTGCATCTTGTAGAAGATGCCGCGGTCGGTGGCGACGATGAAGGTTTTGTTCGGCAGCGTTTGCGCAGCGGCAATCAACTGGCTGGTAGAGCCCACGGCATCGGCCAGGTCGATCACCGACTCAGGCGATTCTGGGTGCACCAGGATCGCGGCTTCGGGGTACAGGGCTTTCATATCGGCCAACTGGCGCGACTTGAACTCTTCGTGAACGATGCAGGCACCGTCCCACAGCAGCATGTCGGCACCGGTTTGCTTCTGGATGTAACGACCCAGGTGCTGATCCGGGCCCCAGATGATCGTTTCGCCGTTGTCCATCAGGCTCTCGACGATTTCCAGCGCACAGCTGGAGGTCACCACCCAGTCTGCACGGGCTTTGACCGCCGCCGAGGTGTTGGCGTACACCACCACGGTGCGCTCAGGGTGCTTGTCGCAGAACGCGGAAAACTCGTCTACCGGGCAACCCAGGTCAAGCGAGCAGGTCGCCTCCAGAGTTGGCATCAGCACGCGTTTTTCCGGGTTGAGAATTTTCGCCGTCTCGCCCATGAAACGCACACCCGCAACGATCACCGTACTGGCTTCGTGCTTGTTGCCGAAACGGGCCATTTCCAGCGAGTCGGACACGCAGCCGCCGGTCTCCTCGGCCAGTGCCTGGATCACCGGATCACAGTAGTAATGGGCGACCAACACCGCGTTCTGTGCCTTGAGTTCGGCGGCGATGGCGGCGCGGTATTCGGCCTCTTGCTCGGGCGTCAGCGGCTTGGGCTGCTTGGCATCGAGGTGAGCTTGGACCAAAAGGCGTTCGGAAATCTGGGTCATGATCGCTGGACCTGCAGGCGCTTGTGCGCGTAAGTCGAGTGTATCACCGAGCCCTGGCAAATCGGCTACAGGCTCTGCAGGCAAGGCGCTGAATGGCAATGCAGGCAGAACCAAAGACCTTCTGCGGCCTCGGGTTTTTATGGGATGCCGAAGGCTACAGTTAATCGGATGAATTCAAAAGGTTTTTTTAGTCGAACAAGCCCCCGAGGCGACCGGACAGTCGCCCCGGGGCCGGCAATCAACCCTCAGCGCCCTGCATGGCGCCGATGTTGGCCATGATGACGTTGGCGAACTGCTCGACAGTCATTTTCTGCCCGTTGAAGTCCACCATGCCGTTGGCGTAATGCAGGTTGGCAAGAATATCGTTGCCCTGCACCGTGGCCATTTGGCTCTGCTGCGCGATCATGCTGACCATTTCACCGGCTTGCGATGCGTGCTGAGCCAGAATCTGCGCATCGCTCTGCCCTTCAAGGCGGGCCTGCAAAGTCGCCAGGTCACCAATCATCGGTTTGGACACCTGCAGCTTGCTCTGCACCTGAGCGATCATCTGTTTGTACAGTTCGGCTGGCGGTAGCTCCAGTGACGACGGTTTGTTCAGCTCGACACTCAAGCTGAAGCGGCTTTCACCGTTGGCTGTCTTGAACGAGAACTCGTCGAGTGCGATCTGAGGCTTGCCCGCCAGCACTTGTTGCAGGTTCGCGGTGAACTCGGCTTTTTCCTGCTCGGTCATTGGCAACGACGGCAAGGTCTCGCCTTGCAGTGCTGCGGCCTGAAATTCCGGCAGGCGGCTCTGATACCAGGTAACCAGCGCTTGAATGGCCGGAATATCAAAGTTCTTCACGCTCCAGAGCATCTGGGTGGAACCCACCGGATTGCCATCAAAGTTGATGTCACCGATTTTGTAAGCCATGTTGCCGGAGAACTTGTCGCCGTCAGCACGGTACTCGTTGTTCTGCTCCAGTTGCTTGAAGCGCAGCGCTTTTTCCTCTGGGCCGACCAGCGCGCTGACCTCACCCAAGCCCATGTTCATGGTGCCAACATAGAAACCGTAGGCACTGCGACTCATGTCGCCGCCCAGCTTGAAGTCTTTGAGCTCAACCTTGAGCGGGGTGCCGTTCGCCTCAGTCAAGTTCATGAACAGGCTGGCAGAATCACCCGTGAAGGTGACCTGCTCGCCATTGCGGGTACCGCTGCCCTGAATCTGCAGCCCGGAGAACTTCACCTGTGTTTCGCCAGCCTCGCTCACCTGCATAGGCGGCATGATCAGCGTAGCGTCGGTCGAACCGTCGTAGCCCAAGGTGTTCTGGCCATACAGCGGCGCAACACCAGCACTGGCCGCAAACAACCCTTCGGTGAAGTCATCCTTTTCCAAGGCATAGTTGCTGCTGGCCATGACCGGCATGAGTTTCAATGCCTTGACCCGCGACCACGGCAAAGGGCCGTGTTCGATCTGATCAACGAAACTCATTTCGAAGCTCTCCAACTGATCGCCGACCATCAGGTCTTTGACTTTGAAGCGGTACTGCGCAGTGCTCGAGAACAGGTGCGTTTCCAGCGACGTCAGCTCCAGGGTCATGCTGCCGCCTACCCCGCTCGATTGCTTGAGCTGAACATTGGCTTGGGCCATGGCCTGTTTGAGCACGTCTGGCAATTGCTTGCCGGTGTACCAGGCCCCTGCTGTAGCCACTGCGGCCACGGCAACGACGAGCCCTGAAAGTACACCCACTGTCTTCTTCATGAATTGTCCCGCTTGTCCATTTGTTGAGAGTTGTTGCAGCAAGGCCGTCGGCCTATTCGTTGACGTCCATGTACTCACGGGCCCAGACGATGTAGTCGCCCGGTACGGTGTAGGTATGGGTCAGTTCGGTGGCGCTCAGGTCCGAAGCGCTACTGGTGATCCGGCGCTGCTCGCGCAGGCAGTCATAGGTCGCTTTGATCGCCGCGAAATAGGCACCATGGCCGTCCACGGCAATGCGCACGCCCAATTGTGCCAAACGTGCGTCATCGTGCAACTGCGGATTGCCGTAGGTCACCAGCATCAAAGGGACGCTCAGGTGCTTGGCGATCTGCTCCAGGTGGTCGAAATCACGGATACCGACCATGCACAGGGCATCGGCGCCCGCGTTCTGATAAGCCACGGTGCGAGCGATCACTTCCTCAACCGGAATCAGCGCGGCATTGGTTCGGGCGATGATCGACAGCTCCGGATCGACGCGAGCCTCCAGGGCGGCGCGGATTTTACCGACGCCCTCGGCAATGCTGATCAGGTCGGTGGACTTGCGCCCGAACTGGGCTGGCAGCAGGGTATCTTCGATGGTCAGCGCGGCGATCCCGGCACGCTCCAGCTCAGTGACCGTACGCATGACGTTCAAGGCGTTGCCATAACCGTGGTCGGCGTCGGCAATCACCGGCAGCTGGGCCACCCGGCCAATGCGCGTGGCCTGCTCGGCGAACTCGCTGAGGGTAATCAGGGCAAAATCAGGTGCAGCCAGCACCTGCAGGGAAGCGACCGACCCACCCAGAATACCCACCTCGAAACCCAGGTCGGCGGCAATACGTGCCGACATCGGGTCGAACACGGAAGCCGTGTGGTAGCAGGTAGGTGAAGCAAGGAGTTGGCGAAACGCGCGACGCAGGTCTTGGTGGGAGGCTCTTGGCATGGTCTTTCCGATTTATCGACTTCATTTATTGGAGAGAACATACCACTGCTGGCCCTCTGGCCGACAGCATCAGATAGTCGGCATTTACCGGCTCAAGTGCGCTGCTGCGCACGTTTCAGCGTCTCACTGGGCAACTCTTTGAACAGTTGCTGGTAACTGTTGGAGAACCGTCCCAGGTGCCAGAACGACCAGTGCATGGCCACTTCAGCCACCGTGCTGGAACCCGCCCGGCTGTTGAGCAGATCGCGGCGTGCGCTGTTCAGCCGACGCAGGCGCAGCCAATGTGCCGGGGTCATGCCAGTGAAGGCTTTGAACGCTTGTTGCAGTTGGCGCAGCGACACCCCGGCAACGTGCGCCAGCTCCAGCAAGTTGAGGGTTTCTTCAGGGCAATCAGCGGCCCACTCCCCTACCCTCCGCATGATGGTGCGCTCTTCCGAACGGCGCCACAACGCACCACGATCCAAACAGATGCAGGCATTGTCGAGGATAAACAAGCAATCGTCGAACAACTGCTCAGCCAGCGCTTCGCGGCTGGGCGGATCGATTTCTTGCCCCAGGCGCGTCAGCGTGCTGCTCAACCAGCGCCCGAACAACGCGTTCTGCATCGAATTGAGCGGCGCCATGAACAGGCCTTCAAGCCGACCGATATCCAGGCTGTGCCGCTGGACGAACTCAGGGCCGAACACCACAGCCACTTCCTGGTAATTCTCCGGGGTGATCCAGATATTGCGACTTTCGCCATTGAGCAGGTACAGGCTGTTGTCGGTACGGTCGAAACAGAACGCTAACGCGCCGGGCGGAGCACTGAAGTTTTGCTCGACCCGGGTGTTCATGAACTCTTCGTAAATCTCCACCCCCTGCAGGTCCAGGCAACGCACCTGCCCGGCGAAGTGCCCGGGCGACATTTGCTGATAATGCTGGGTCCAACTGGGTGTGGCACGCACTTGTTCACCGACGTCGGCGGTGCTGAAGGCTTGTACCTGGAACGAATTTGCCGCTGTCATGAGCCGCTCTTTATGCACTCTTTTGGTGCATTTTTTCCTGCAGAAAGTGGATAGATGGATGTGCAAGGCTCACCCAAGATAGCCCTCAACGCGCTGCAGGGGAAGTCGTCCAGACGGCATACCGGCCTTGAACGCTGGTCCTGGCGCGTAATAAAACCAATAACGAGGTCTTTATGAATGCCCCTTTCGATCAGCTGTCTGCGTGGCTGAAAGAACACAAGATTACCGAAGTCGAGTGCGTGGTCAGTGACCTGACCGGTATCGCCCGCGGCAAAATTGCGCCCACCAACAAGTTCCTGCATGAGCGAGGCATGCGCCTGCCGGAAAGTGTGTTGCTGCAAACGGTAACCGGGGATTTCGTCGACGACGACATCTACTACGACCTGCTGGATCCGGCCGACATCGACATGGTTTGTCGTCCGGACTCGGCTGCGGTCTATGTAGTGCCATGGGCGCTGGAGCCCACTGCCATCGTCATCCACGACACCTTCGACAAGCAAGGCAACCCGATTGAGCTGTCGCCGCGCAACGTCCTGAAAAAAGTGCTCAAGCTGTATGCCGACAAAGGCTGGCAACCCATCGTTGCGCCAGAGATGGAGTTTTACCTGACCCAACGCTGCGAAGACCCGGATTTGCCGCTGCTGGCGCCCCTGGGCCGCTCGGGCCGTGCCGAAAGTGGTCGGCAGTCGTTCTCCATTGATGCCGCCAACGAATTCGATCCGCTGTTCGAAGACGTCTACGACTGGTGCGAAGCCCAAGGTCTGGACCTCGACACCCTGATCCACGAAGACGGCCCGGCGCAGATGGAGATCAACTTCCGTCACGGCGACGCCCTGGACCTGGCCGACCAGATCACCGTATTCAAACGCACCATGCGCGAGGCAGCGCTCAAGCACAACGTCACCGCCACCTTCATGGCCAAACCAGTCGGTGATGAACCGGGCAGTGCCATGCACTTGCACCAGAGCGTGGTCGACATCGCCACCGGCAAACCGATCTTTGTCAACGACGAAGGGCAGATGAGCGAGCTGTTTCTGCACCACATCGGCGGCCTGCAGAAGTACATCCCCAAGGTGCTGCCGATGTTCGCCCCCAACGTCAACTCGTTCCGCCGTTTCCTGCCAGACACCTCGGCACCGGTGAACGTCGAGTGGGGTGAAGAGAACCGCACCGTGGGCCTGCGGGTCCCGACCTCCAGCCCTGAGGCCATGCGCGTGGAGAACCGCTTGCCGGGTGCCGACGCCAACCCTTACCTGGCGATTGCCGCCAGCCTGCTGTGTGGCTACCTGGGCATGGTCGAGAAGATCAACCCCAGCGCCCCGGTTCAGGGTCGCGCCTATGAGCGCCGCAACTTGCGCCTGCCGATCACCATCGAAGACGCCCTGGCCAACATGGAAGACTGCCCGAGCGTCGAGCAGCACCTGGGCAGCAAGTTCGTCCGCGGTTACGTCGCGGTGAAACGCGCCGAGCATGAAAACTTCAAGCGGGTGATCAGTTCCTGGGAGCGGGAGTTCTTGCTGCTCAGCGTCTGAGCCTTACCCCCCCTCATAAACATCGATAAAACAATTCGAATAGGTGTCGATATGCGTTCATTGAAAACAGTTGCAAGTGCAACCCTGGCGCTGCTGGTCAGCGCCGTGGCCCAGGCCCAGCCCAGTGTCAGCGTGTACAACTGGACCGACTATATCGGTGAAACCACCCTGGCCGATTTCCAGGGCAGCACCGGTATCAAGGTTATCTATGACGTGTTCGACTCCAACGAAACCCTGGAAGGCAAGCTGCTGGCCGGTCGCACCGGCTACGACGTGGTCGTGCCTTCCAACCACTTCCTCGCGCGCCAGGTGTCCGCTGGCGCGTTCCTCAAGCTCGACCGCGAACAACTGCCGAACTGGAAAAACCTCGACCCGGTGCTGCTCAAGGCCCTTGAGGAAAACGATGCCGGCAACCAGCACTCGGTACCTTACCTGTGGGGCACCAACGGTATCGGTTACAACGTCGACAAGGTCAAGCAAGTGCTGGGCGTCGATCACATCGACTCCTGGGCAGTGATGTTCGAACCAGAGAACCTGAAAAAACTCAGCAAGTGCGGCGTGTCGTTCATGGACTCGGCTGACGAACTGTTCCCGGCGGTGCTCAACTACATGGGCATGGACCCGCGCAGCAGCAACCCCGAAGACTACAAGAAGGCCGAAGCCAAGCTACTGACCCTGCGCCCGTACATCACCTACTTCCACTCCTCGAAGTACGTTTCAGACCTGGCCAACGGCGACATTTGCGTTGCCTTCGGTTACTCGGGTGACGTGTTCCAGGCGGCCAACCGCGCCAAGGAAGCGAATAACGGTGTAAAGGTGGCTTACTCGATTCCCAAGGAAGGCAGCAACCTGTGGTTTGACCTGCTGGCCATTCCTTCCGACGCCAGCAACCCGAAAGAGGCCTATGCCTTCCTCAACTACTTGCTCGACCCACAAGTGATCGCCAAGGTCAGCGCCACGGTCGGCTACGCCAACGCCAACCCGCCAGCCAAGCAGTACATGGACGCCGAGCTGGTCAACAACCCTGAAATCTATCCGCCGCAAGAGGTGCTGGACAAGCTGTACGTTTCCAACACCCCGACGCCGGCGATCATGCGCCTGATGACTCGCTCCTGGAGCAAAGTGAAGTCGAACAAATGAGCCAGGACTTTTCTATGAATGCTGCTGAGCAACACACCAGCTCCTACTACCGGGCATCGGTCGGACCGATGCCTGAACACCCACCACTGAACGCTGATCTGAATGCCGATGTGTGTGTGATCGGCGGCGGCTTTACCGGCGTCAACACCGCTATCGAACTGGCTCAGCGCGGCCTGTCGGTGATTCTGCTGGAGGCCCGGCGCATTGGCTGGGGCGCCAGCGGGCGCAACGGCGGCCAACTGATCCGCGGTATTGGCCATGAAGTCGAAGGCTTTGCCCGGTATGTTGGCCAGGACGGCGTGAAATACCTGCAGCGTGCCGGCATCGAATCGGTTGAGGTGGTAGCCGAACGTATCCGTACGCATAACATCGACTGCGACCTGCGCTGGGGGTTTTGCGAACTGGCCAATACGCCCGCGCAATTTGCCGCCTTTCGCGAAGAGCAGTACAGCCTGGCGGCCCTGGGCTACCGCCATGAGACTCAACTGGTCAGCCCTGAGCAGATGCAGGAAGTGGTTGCTTCTTCACTGTACGCGGGCGGCCTGATCGACCGCGGCTCAGGCCACCTGCACCCGCTCAACCTGGTGCTGGGCGAGGCGCGTGTCGCCACCTCGCTGGGCGTGAGGATTTTCGAACACAGCCCGGTGCTGGAGATCAATCACGGCGCCACCGTGCAGGTGCGCTGCGCCCAAGGCAGCGTGCGCGCTGGCAGCCTGGTACTGGCCTGCAATGCTCACCTGGACGAGTTGGAGCCGCGCCTCAGCGGTAAGGTGCTGCCGGCCGGTAGCTACATCATTGCCACCGAACCCTTGGCACCGGCACTGGCCAATGAACTGATTCCACAGAACCTTGCGCTCTGTGACCAGAAAGTTGGCCTGGATTATTACCGCCTCACCGCAGACAAGCGTCTGCTGTTCGGCGGTGCTTGCCACTATTCCGGGCGCGATCCGCTGGACATCGCTGCCTACATGCGCCCGAAGATGCTCAAGGTATTTCCGCAACTGGCCAATACCCGCATTGAGTTTCAATGGGGCGGCAAGATCGGCATCACTGCCAACCGCTTCCCTCAGGTCGGCCGCTTGGCGCAGCATCCCAATGTGTATTACGCCCAGGGCTACTCAGGGCACGGCTTGAACGTCACCCACTGGACGGCGCGCTTGCTCGCCGAGGCCATTGATATCGGCCACAGCCAGGGAATGGATGTGTTCAGCGCCGTTCCGCACATGACCTTCCCCGGTGGCAAGGCGTTGCGCTCGCCGCTGCTGGCCTTGGGGATGATGTGGTACCGGCTGCGGGAGGTGCTGGGCTAACGCTATCGATTTCTCCAAAGGCCGCTTGCGACCCCCTTAATTGCAGCTATTTTCAATTAAGTTCTGGTATCAACCCGTGATCGGATTCAGAGGGAATCGAACGATGAACACTGTTCGCTGGCGCCTGGCACAAGGCGCGCTGTTGGCTGCATTGGCGTTAACCGTTGGCGGCTGCACCAGCATTGATGCGCGCACCACGGAGTACGTTGGGGCGCCGCATTTTGCCCCCACCAGCGCCAGCGAGGTCGAGGTCCTGCGCACCGAGCCTCTGCGGCCTCACGACCGGCTTGGAGAAATCGTCGTCGACGCCAGTGTCGAACCGCCGCCGCCCATTACCGAGGTCGAGCAAAAGCTGCGCGAGCAGGCCGCCAGCATCGGTGGGGATGCCGTGGTCGTGGTGTATGACCAGATCCAGCCAGTGTCGGCCTACGTCAGTGGCCCGCTGTGGGACCGTGATATTCACTCCATTGAAGGACGCAAACTCAAAGGCATTGTCATCAAGTACAGACAATGAGACGACTGCTTAGCCTGCCTGTGGCGTTGCTACTATCGATAGCCAACGCCCAGGCCGAGTTCAACGCCAGCCTCGACGAAGCCCGGCAGATCGCCAAGGAAGCCTACCTCTACGGCTTTCCCGTCGTAGAAATGTACAAAACCCTGTTCACCCAAGCCGTAGACATGGGCAGCCCAGGCTACAAGGCGCCCTTCAACCAGATCGCCAACAGCACCCAGGCGTTCACACCCAACGATACTGCGCCCGACACCCCGAACCTGGATACGGCCTACTCGTTTCTATGGATGGACCTGCGTAGCGAACCCGTAGTACTGACCCTGCCGGAGATCGAAGACAATCGCTACTACGCGACACAACTGATCGATCTCTACACCCAGAATTTCGCCTACCTGGGTACTCGCAGCACCGGTAACAAAGGCGGGCACTTCATGATCGCCGGGCCGTCCTGGCAAGGGCCTGTACCTGACGGCATCGACAAGGTGGTTTACAGCAAGAACCAGATTGTTTATGCCCTGTACCGTACACAATTATTCAACGAGGCCGACCTTCACAACGTCAGGGCGATCCAGCACGGCTACAGCGTCGAGCCGCTGAGCAGCTTCCTCGATCAATCCCCGCCACCGGTCTTGCCAGCAGTGGCTTGGATCAGACCACAAGCCAACATCAGCGACAGCCCGGCACTGTTCCGCTACCTGAATTTCATGATGGCTTTCGCGCCCGCACAAGACAGCGAAAGCGAACTGCTGCAGCGCTTCAAGAAGATCGGTATCGACATCGACAAGCCGTTCGAAGAAAGCATGCTGGATGCAGAGCAGTATCAGGCACTTCAGGCGGGCATCGACGACGGCAAGGCCACGTTTGCCGCGTTCAAAAAAGATTTCATCGATAGCCACAAAGTGAACAACGCAGAGCTGTACGGCAGCCCTGAACAGATGAGCCACAACTACTTGTACCGCTATGCCGGTGCCACCCTCAGGCTATTTGGCAACGCCGTCGAAGAAGCCACCCAAATGAGCTACGACACCGATGCCCTGGGGCAGCCCCTCGATGCCGGTAAACACACTTACACCTTGCGCTTTGCCAAAGGTCAACTGCCACCGGCCAGGGCTTTGTGGTCACTGACCCTATACGACGGCAAAACCCGGCAGGTGGTGGACAACCCGCTCAAGCGTTACCTGATCAACTCACGGATGCTCGATCAGCTCAAACGAGACCCGGATGGATCATTAACCCTCTACCTGCAGCACGAATTGCCTGGAAACAACCTGCAGAGCAACTGGCTGCCCACCCCCGACGGCCCTTTCTACGGCATTTTGCGCCTGTATATGCCTGGCCCTCAGGTTGCCAGCGGGCAATGGAAACAACCGCTGCTGACGCCAACCCCGAGTATAAGTGCACCTTAGCGGTTACTCAGCTGGATGCGGGCAACACACTCAACGGGTCCAGGGGTTTTCCGTTCTGACGAATCTCGAAGTACAGCTGCACGCGATCGGCATCCAGATCACCCGCCTCGGCAATCTTCTGCCCCTTGCTGACGGTTTGACCTTCCTTGACCAGCAACTTGCTGTTGTGGCCGTAGACACTGGCATGGGACGTGCCGTGCTGAAGGATGATCAGGTTGCCATAGCCGCGGATATTGGTTGCGAAGGCAACCTTGCCACCGAGGCTGGCAAATACGGGCTGCCCCTGACGGGCTGCGATACGGATACCCTTACTGAGCTTGTCGGCCGCCGAGTACCGGCCGATCACCGTGCCCTGCACCGGCCACGCCCAACCGCGCAAGGTGACCTTAGTGGCCGGGGCAACGGGCTTTTGCTTGCTGGCGGTACGGGTCGCAGGCCGCGCTGCGGCTTTTGAACCGCCAAAACGAATCGTCTGGCCAACGTTTACCGCATACGGCGGGCTGATGCCGTTATAGCGTGCCAGCTCTTTGAAATTCCAACCGTGGCGCGAGGCAATCGAATACAGGGTATCGCCGCGTTTGACCTTGTAACTGCCCGTCACCACTTTATTGGCAGAAACACCCTGGCTGGGTGCATGAGAGCTACAAGCAGATATCGCCAACATCAGGGCGATCAGAATAATTCTGAACAACACACCACATCCTTTCGCACACACCATTAAGCCGACGACCGCGTGTCGCTTGCCGTTGCCGATTCTACAGGTTCTACAGGACGCGGGGATGAGTGAAACCAACAGTAACGAAGACATTCCCCATGGGGAATAGAAAAAGCCCGCGACCTTTGCAGGACGCGGGCTTTAACTTACAGCGTATGGTGGGTCGTGTAGGATTCGAACCTACGACCAATTGGTTAAAAGCCAACTGCTCTACCAACTGAGCTAACGACCCGTTGGATGGCGCGTATAATACTGATTTCTAACAGGAAATCAACACCCCATCGCAAAATAATTTAAAAATAACGTGTTGGGTCTTCTACACCGGCTGCTTTGAAGCCGTCTGCACGCAGGCGGCAGCTGTCGCATTTACCACAGGCACGGCCTTCGTCGTCGGCCTGATAGCAGGAAACCGTCAGACTGTAATCCACTCCACGAGCAATACCGGCCTGAACGATCTGCGCCTTGCTCAAGTTCTGCAGTGGCGCCTGGATACGAAAGCCTTCGCCTTCTACACCCGCCTTGGTGGCCAGGTTGGCCATGCGCTCAAACGCCTCGACAAACTCCGGGCGGCAATCCGGATAGCCCGAATAATCCACCGCGTTGACGCCAATGAAAATATCCCGCGCCTCAAGCACCTCAGCCCAGCCCAGCGCCAACGACAGGAACACTGTATTGCGTGCCGGCACATAGGTCACCGGAATGCCTTCGCTTGGCGCCTCTGGCACGTCGATGCTGCTGTCGGTCAGGGCCGAGCCACCAATGCCGTCCAGATTCAGGCCAATCACTTTGTGTTCGACCACACCCAGATCGCGGGCAACCCGCTGTGCAGCATTGAGCTCGGCGCGATGGCGCTGACCGTAATCAAAACTCATGGTGTAACAGCTGTAGCCATCGGCCTTGGCCATGGCAACCACGGTGGCCGAGTCCAGGCCACCGGAAAGCAGAATTACTGCGCGTTTCTCAGTCATTGCATTCACTCCTGTCAGCGTCCCGGCTCGTCGTTCCACAACAGCTTGTGCAGCTGCATCTGAAAACGAACCGGCAAATTGTCAGCCACGATCCAATCGGCAAGGTCGGTTGCACTCACCTGGTGATGGCTTGGTGAGAACAGCACTTCACCTGCTCGCTTTTCCAGGCCGTACTGAATGAGCTTGGACACTGCCCAGTCATAGTCTTCACGCGAACAGATAACGAACTTGACCTGGTCATTCGGGGTCAGCAGTTCGATGTTCTCGTAACGGTTACGGTGCGCTTCCTCGGAACCCGGGGTTTTCAGGTCAACCACCCGGCTGACACGCGCATCCACCTTGGAAATGTCCAGGGCACCACTGGTTTCCAGCGAAACCTCATAACCGGCATCACAGAGCTGCTTGAGCAGCGCAATGGCATTGGGCTGAGCCAGCGGCTCACCGCCGGTGACACAGACATAACGCGGCCTGAAGCCTGCGACCTGTTCGAGGATCGAATCGAGGGTGCGGATGCTGCCACCACTGAAGGCGTATTCGCTGTCGCAATACTGGCAGCGCAGCGGGCAGCCGGTGAGACGGACAAATACCGTGGGCAGCCCAGCGGTACGCGTTTCACCCTGCAAAGAGTAAAAAACTTCGGTAATACGTAATGTTTCTTGCATAGTCGCCACGGGCGTAACAGCTAAACAGGCTGTCCGCCTCCGTCAGGCACCGCTGTAAACCCGGCATCGCGTAATTTACAACAGCGTATTTCAATAAAAGGGCAGTGATTCTAACGAAAAAACCCGCGGCTAGCGCGGGTTTCTTTTGAAACGGCTGAATCAGAGCTTTTGCAAATCGCGCTGAGCCAGCTGTGCAGCCGAAGTACCCGGGTACTGGGTAATAACTTGTTGCAGAATGCCTTTCACCCGGTCGGTGTGACCCAGGCGGCGTTCTACGTCGGCCAGCTTGTACAGCGAATCCGGCACCTTGTTGTGCTTGGGATACAACTGGCTGACCTTGGCAAAAGCCTGCCCTGCAGCTTGCAGGTCGCCTTTGGCCAGGTTCACTTCCCCCAACCAGTACTGGGCGTTGCCCGCATACTGACTGTTCGGGTATTTGCGCAGGAAGGCGTTGAACGCCTGGCTGGCCTTGTCGAAATCCTTGGCTTTGATCAGGTCAAAGGCAGCGTCGTAATAGAGCTTCTCTTTGGCCGGATCGCCAGGTTCGCTGGAAGCGGCAGGTTGCTGCGCAGCAGCGGCACCTGCAGCAGCGCCGGCGGCGGCTTCGCCACCTGCGGCAGAATTCTGTGGAGCCTCGGTTGGAGCACCGGTTCCGATACGCCGATCCAGGTCCTGGTAACGCTCCAGGCTTTCCTGTTTCATGCGCGCAACATCGTTTTGCAGCTCTTCGATGATGCCTTGTTGACGCGATAGCTGATCCTGCATCTGCTGCAGTTGCAGGAACAGCTGACCCTGCGCCGAGGCAGGGGCCGTGACCCCTCCCCCGGCGTAGGCGCCGTTCGTACCATAACCCGCGGGCGGATAGCTGCTTGCGCCGCTATAGCCAGCGTTGTCATCAACAACAGGAACCTCAGCCCACGCCACGAGGGGCAAGCTGAGCGCCAGGACGGTTACAGCACGACGGCACATTCGCATATCGAATTACTTACGCAGTTCGACGCGACGGTTCTGAGCCCAGGACTGCTCGTCGTTGCCGGTAGCAACTGGACGCTCTTCGCCGTAGGAAACCAGTTCCAGCTGGGCAGGAGAAACGCCTTGCAGAACCAGGTAGCGTTGAACGGCTTTCGCACGACGCTCGCCCAGAGCCATGTTGTATTCGCGAGTACCACGCTCGTCGGTGTTGCCTTCCAGCACGACGCGAGCGCCGTTGCCTTTCAGGTCCTTGGCGTGAACGTCCAGAGCGCGCATGGCTTCTGGCTTCAGGTCCGAGCTGTCGTATTCGAAGTAGAAGGTGGTGATTGCGCGCAGAGCAGCTTCTTCGCTCAGGCTGCCGTCAACAGCGCCAGTGTTGGCACCGTAGCCAGCGTTAGGGTCGACAGCGCCTTGACCTGCGTCGTCACCGCCTTTCGAAGAGCAACCTACAGCCACGGCCATGGCCAGGGCCAGCGCAGCAAACTTACCAAACTTCAGCATTTCCATCGTGAAACTCCTAATGAACCCCAATGTGTTAAGTACAACGTAAAGCGCCGCGTCAGTTCAGGTAAGGGGACCAGGACGGTTCTCTGACTTCGCCTTGAGCGGTAGGAAGCGGGAGCCTCACGCGTCCGTTGAGAGAGACGAGCATCAAGACTCCCCGGCCCTGCTGGCGGGTGGCGTAGATTAGCATGGTGCCGTTGGGCGCAACAGTAGGAGACTCATCAAGACTTGTTTCAGAGAGAATCTTTACACTACCGCGCTGCAAATCTTGTGCAGCCACCTTGAAGTTGGTGAAACCTTGTTGACGATGAATCATCACCAACGTCTTTTCATCCGCCGAAAGTTTAGGGTTGGCGTTGTAGTTACCAACAAAAGTTACACGCTCGGCACCACCACCAGAAACATTGGTTTTATAGATCTGTGGTTTACCGCCACGGTCGGAAGTGAAATAAATGGTCGAGCCATCTTTACCCCAGAACGGTTCGGTGTTGATACCTGGGCCGGCAGTAACACGCGACAGCTGACGCGAACCCATGTTCATCACGTAGATGTCCGGGTTGCCATCTTTGGACAGTACAAACGCCAGGCGCGAGCCATCCGGCGACCAGGCTGGTGCGCCATTGAGGCCTTCAAAGTTGGTGATCTGCTCACGACGCCCCGTATCGATGTGTTGAACGAAAATGCGCGGGCGCTTCTGTTCGAACGACACATAGGCAATACGCTTGCCATCTGGCGCAAAGCGCGGCGACAGGATCGGCTCACGCGATTGCAGCAGGGTCACTGCACGGGCACCGTCATAGTCCGAACGCTGCAGGGTGTAGCGGGTGTTGTTGGCAGAGAAACGTTCGGCCGTCACGTACAGCATACGAGTCGAAAACGCACCCTTGATGCCGGTCAGTTTCTCGAACGACTGGTCGGCAATGTAGTGCGACATATCGCGCAACTGATCAACCGTGCCTGACACGCTGCCGGTCAGCACCTGCTGCTCGGTTGCAACGTTGAACAGGGCGTACTGCACCTGCAGGCGACCACCGGCCGGCACAATGCTGCCCACCATGACGTACTGGGCGCCCAAGGCTTTCCAGTCACGGAAAATCACTTCGCTGGCCTGACTAGGCTGGCTGATCATGTTCTGCCGCGGGATCGGCGAGTAATAACCGGAGTTGCGCAGGTCATTACCGATGATGTCCGCCATGTCTTCAGGCAGCACGCTGCCGCCCTGCAGACCGAACGGTACGACTGCGATAGGCGTGGCGCGATCACTGCCGCTGGTGACCAGAATGTTCTTTTCTTCTGCTACGGCGATCCCTGCTGCGCAGCAGAGAACGACCAGCAGTCCTCGAAGAAGTTTAATCACAAGGCTAGATCCTCAGGTGTGAATGTCATCTTGAATGAACGATAGGGATTGAATTCGCTCGGTTTCAAGCCCTGCATTTCGGTTAAACGACCAATGTTCTTGACCGCGGCAACTGCCGAGCTGTCGAACGGACCGTCACCACTGGAGCGGGCTACGCTCACCGACGTGATGGTGCCATCAGGCAGCATGCCGATCTGCAGAACCACCGTCATGTTCTTGCGCGCAGAAGGTGGACGTGCCCAGCCCTCAGCCGCACGTGCACGGATCAGGTCGTCGAAGTCACCGGCTACCTGGTCACCCTGCTCGTCAGCCAATGCCTGCTGGCGCTCGGTGGTGTCCGACAGAAGCTCGGCCAGGGCCTGGGCTTTCTTGTCTTCTGCCGCCTTGCGGGCTGCATCCTGAGCCTTCTTCTTGGCCGCATCAGCTGCAGCTTTCTTCTTGGCCTCTTCAGCAGCTTTTTTCTTCGCTTCTTCAGCTACTGCTTTTTTCTTGGCATCCTCGGCAGCCTTCTTCTTGGCGTCCTCGGCGGCTTTTTTCTTGGCTTCTTCAGCGGCCAGCTTCTTGGCCTCTTCGTCAGCCTTTTTCTTGGCTTCCTCTTCAGCCTTCTTCTTGGCGATGTCAGCCTGTTGCTTCTCGGCGGCCTTTTTCGCCTCTTCGGCTTTTTTGGCTTCGGCGGTTTTCTTCGCTTCGTCAGCCTTCTTGGCTTCCTCGGCTTTCTTGGCCTCGGCTTCGGCACGCGCTTCTTCCGCCTTTTGAGCGGCTTCTTCCTTCTTTTGTTCCGCAGCTTTCACCGCTTGCTGCTCGACCTTCTTCTGCTCCATCTGCTCTTCTTCAGTCTGGCGCGAAGCGGTTTTCTTCGCTTCACCCGCAATCTTCTGATTGGTCTGGGTGGTGGCCTGACTTTTCGATTTCAGCTGGTACAGGGTTGCCTGGACAATAGGCTTGGCCGGCGGCAGTTCAGGCGTAAAGGCAAAGCTGACGAACAGCATGCCGAACACCAGAACGTGCAGCGCAATGGCCCAGACACTGGGCCAGAAATAGCTTTCCGAGGCGGATGGCTCTCGCTGTTGCATCAGGGCGCCTCGGTAATCAGGCCAACGTTACCGACACCTGCCTTCTGCAACCCGCCCATGGCACCCATAACCGCGCCGTAGTCGACGGACTTGTCGCCACGGATGAAGACCTGGGTCTGTTTACCCTGATCGCGCCCGGCGGCGATGATCTTGGTCACCGCGTCGGTCATTTGCGGCAAGGTCATGGCCTTGTCCATCTGCTTGTCGGTGTCGACTTCACTGCCAAGGTTCCAGTAGTAGGTCTTGTCAGCTTTGATCGAAATGGTCAGGACCTGGACGTTGTTGTCCTGCGGCAAGGCTTCACTGGAAACCTTGGGCAGGTCGACCTTCACGCCCTGGTTGAGCATCGGTGCGGTCACCATGAAAATGACCAGCAGTACCAACATCACGTCGATGTAAGGCACCACGTTCATCTCGGCGACCGGCTTGCGTTTGTGGCGAACTCGGGCCATGGGCTTTTACCTGATCACTCTTCGCTGGTGTGCACTTTACGGTGCAGGATGGCCTGGAACTCGTCGGCGAACGTGTAGTAACGGCCGATCAAGACTTCACTGCGGGCAGCGAAACGGTTGTAGGCAATAACCGCTGGAATAGCGGCGAACAGGCCGATCGCGGTAGCGATCAGTGCCTCGGCGATACCCGGGGCCACGGTGGCCAGGGTCGCCTGCTGGGCAGTGGCCAGGCCACGGAAGGAGTTCATGATGCCCCATACGGTACCGAACAGGCCGATATACGGGCTGGTGGAACCTACGGTGGCCAGGAACGGCAAGCTCTGCTCGAGCTTTTCTTCTTCGCGGGAAATGGCAACGCGCATGGCACGGCCAACACCTTCCATCACCGCGTCAGGATCAACACCTGGCTGCTGACGCAGACGGGAAAACTCCTTGAAACCGGCACGGAAGACCTGCTCGACGCCCGAGTCCGGATCCGGGTTGCTGCCAGCCTGGCGGTACAGCTTGGACAGGTCGATCCCCGACCAGAAGCGCTCTTCGAAGCTGTCCAGCGCTCGACGACCGGCGCGCAGCATGGTGCTGCGCTGGAAAATCATGATCCATGACGTTACCGATGCGGCAACCAGAGCCAGCATGACCAGCTGTACCACGATGCTGGCATTGCTGACCAGGCTCCACATGGAGGTATGGTCGACGACGTTAGCTTCCACGCTTAATCTCCTGCAATTGATTGAATACCCGGTTCGCCTGCCTCGGCAAAGGCCGCTCGCAGTGCTGGGGGGATAGCCCGGGGTTTGAAAGTGTCGGCGCGCACACAGGCCACCAGGAACTGCCCTTCGCAGAGCAGCGTTGCATCTTTTTCACGCCACACCTGCTGTACAAAACGCAGGCTGGCGCGGTTCAACTCAAGCACTTGCGCGGTCACCCGCAGCTCGTCGTCCAGCCGCGCAGGCACGTGATAGCGCGCCTCGCTGGAGTGGACCACAAACAACAGGTTCTCCTGCGCCAATTCCGATTGGGCAAAGCCCAAGGCACGTAACCGCTCGGTGCGGGCACGTTCCATGAATTTCAGGTAGTTGACGTAATACACCACACCACCCGCATCAGTGTCTTCGTAATAGACCCGACAACGGTGTGCGAACGACTCAAGCCCATTTTGCGCGCGCATACTCTAGTGCTAACTCCTCAGCTTGCCAATCCGCCCTGGCAACTGTTTTTTCATCGTTTATGTCGTTTTGCCAGCGTGGCACTTCCATGTCAGCCGATAGGACCACGAAAACCGCAGATAAATCTGTCATTCATCGGTCTGGGCGGAAAAACCTTCGCCGTTGACCGACTCGTTGAGGCGATTGGGAATGTTCAGGCCAAAATGCAGGTAAGCGTGACGCGTCACGACCCTACCCCTTGGCGTTCGCATGATATAGCCCTGCTGAATCAGGTAGGGTTCGAGCACATCTTCAATAGTGTGACGCTCTTCACTGATGGCTGCAGCCAGGCTGTCGACACCAACTGGACCGCCATCAAACTTTTCGATCATGGTTAGCAGCAAGCGACGGTCCTGATGGTCGAAACCACGTTCGTCAACATCCAGCAGGTTCAAGGCCATGTCGGCAATTGACTTGGTGATCTGCCCTTTACCGCGCACCTCGGCGTAGTCGCGCACGCGGCGCAGCAGACGATTGGCGATCCGTGGCGTGCCACGGGCACGACGGGCGATCTCGAACGCGCCCTGATCTTCGATCGGCAGGCCAAGAATGCCACCGGAACGGCTGACGATGGTCGCCAGGTCTTCGGTGTTGTAGAACTCCAGGCGCTGGACAATACCAAAACGATCACGCAACGGGTTGGTCAGCATACCGGCTCGGGTGGTTGCCCCCACCAGGGTGAACGGCGGCAGATCAAGCTTGATCGAACGCGCTGCCGGGCCCTCCCCGATCATGATATCGAGCTGGAAGTCTTCCATCGCTGGATAAAGCACTTCTTCGACAACCGGTGACAGCCGGTGAATTTCATCGATGAACAACACATCGTGCGGCTCAAGGTTGGTCAACAGAGCCGCCAGATCGCCAGGGCGCTCAAGGATCGGACCCGAGGTGCTCTTGATCGACACCCCCATTTCCTGGGCGATGATATTGGCCAGCGTGGTTTTACCCAACCCCGGCGGCCCAAAGATCAAGGTATGGTCCAAAGACTCACTGCGCCCGCGAGCGGCCTGGATAAACAGCGCCATTTGCTCACGCACCACCGGCTGACCGATGTATTCGGCCAGGCGCAACGGACGGATCGCCCGGTCCTGGACCTCTTCACGGTCACGCCCGCTGGCGGCTATCAGTCGATCAGCTTCAATCACTTAGATCATTCCCTTCAGGCTGCGACGGATCAGTTCTTCGCTGCTCAACCCCTTGGCATTGACGGCTGCCACTGCCTTGCTGGCTTCCTGAGGTTTGTAGCCCAGGGAAATCAAAGCACTGACCGCATCGCTTTCGGCGCTGGACACAGCCGCAACCGGCAACGGCCCATTGGGCACCAGAGCGAACATGGCCGGTGACGTTTCCCAGGCCTTGAAACGATCCTTGAGTTCGACCAACAGACGCTCGGCGGTCTTTTTACCCACGCCCGGCACTTTGACCAACGCCGAAGCATCCTGGGCCTGGACACAGCGTACCAGCTCATCGACCTCCAGGCCCGACATCAACGCCAGGGCCAGCTTGGGGCCAACACCGTTGAGGCGGATCAGCTCACGAAACAGCTCGCGCTCGCGCTTTTCATAGAAGCCATAGAGCAAATGGGCGTCTTCACGAACCACCAGGTGGGTATGCAAGGTGACCGCCTCACCCAGCTTGGGCAAGCGGTACAAGGTGGTCATGGGCACTTCAAGCTCATAACCCACGCCATTGACATCAACAATCAAGTGCGGCGGCTGCTTTTCAGCCAGTGTGCCGCGCAAACGTCCAATCACGTTGCAATCCTTCCTCATGGGTGCCGGCAAATAACCGGTCAACCCTAGCAGCAAATGCAATAGCCTATGGCATTGCTCGGTCAAAATTTGTTTCAGCGCATGATGCTATCAGAGCCGCAGACGCCCGCTACGCCGACGCGCCGTCCCCAGGCCATGAGGTATCAGGCTGGAGCGTGTATGGGCATGACACAAGGCGATGGCCAATGCGTCCGAGGCGTCAATCTGCGGTTTCTGGGTCAATTTGAGCAGGTGCATGACCATCATCTGCACTTGCTCCTTATTCGCTCCGCCGGTACCGGCAACCGCTTGCTTGACTTGCGTCGCGCTGTATTCAGCGATCTCCAGCCCTTCTTCTATGGCCGCGACAATCGCCGCGCCACGGGCCTGGCCCAATTTGAGCGCCGAGTCGGCATTGCGCGCCATGAACACGCGCTCGATACCCATCGTCACTGGCCCATATTGAGTGATGATCTCGCGCACGCCGCGAAACACTATCTGCAAACGTTCAGGCAACTCGCCACTACCCGTGCGGATACACCCGGAAGCCACGTATTCGCAGCCCCGCGCCCCTTGCCGCACCACGCCATAGCCAGTGATGCGCGAGCCAGGGTCGATGCCAAGAATCAGAGTCATAACGCCTGCATACTCGATGACGCATCTAGGCGTCGTTGTAAAGACAGAAGCCGGACCCGCCTGCAGACGGGTCCGGCTTTAATACGATCCGGTAGGAGCGGGCTTGCCCCGCGATGCGGTGTGACTAACAAACCGCTATCGCGGGCAAGCCCGCTCCCACAGGGTGTGGTTAGCCCAACTGCTCCATGACAGCGTCAGGAATCTCGGCATTGGAATAGACGTTCTGGACGTCGTCCAGGTCTTCAAGCATATCAATCAACTTGAGGACTTTTTGCGCACCGTCCAGGTCCAGTTCGGCACTGGTGGTCGGCTGCATGACAATCTCGGCGTCAGCGGCCTTGAAGCCTGCTTCTTCCAGAGCGTTGCGCACAGCATAGAAACTGGCGAAGGAGGTGAACACATCGAAAGAGCCGTCTTCGTTGCTGACCACATCGTCAGCATCGGCCTCCATGGCTGCCTCCATCAACGCATCTTCGTCGATACCCGCAGCGAAGCTGATTTGCCCCTTGCGCTCGAACAGGTAAGCCACAGAGCCATCAGTACCCAGGTTGCCACCACATTTGCTGAAGGCGTGACGCACGGCGGCTGCAGTACGGTTGCGGTTGTCGGTCATGGCTTCGACCATGATCGCCACACCACCCGGGCCATAACCCTCGTAGCTAAGCTCTTCAACGTTATCGGCTTCGGTCGCGCCAGCACCACGAGCAATCGCCCGGTCGATGATGTCACGACTCATGTTGGCGCCCAGTGCCTTGTCCAGCGCCAAACGCAGTCGCGGGTTGGACGCCGGATCGCCGCCGCCCTGTTTGGCGGCGACGGTCAGCTCACGAATCCACTTGGTGAATATCTTGCCTCGCTTGGCGTCCTGGCGCTCTTTGCGGTGCTTGATGTTTGCCCATTTGGAATGACCAGCCATAACGCACTCCGAATCCTTTGAAACAATGCCATGCCCCTGCCCGGCACAAACCCGGCAGAGACCATAAAAACAGTACTGCTTAACGCAAAGGCGCATCCATTTGGATGCGCCCGGGGTCTACTTACTCAGCCTTGGGCTGTTCGCGCAGACGGATGTGCAACTCGCGCAGGGCCTTGGCGTCGACCAGGCCAGGGGCCTGGGTCATGACACACGCGGCACTCTGGGTTTTCGGGAAGGCGATGACTTCACGAATCGACTGAGCGCCGGTCATCAGCATGACCAGACGGTCCAGACCAAAGGCCAGACCACCGTGCGGTGGTGCGCCGAACTTCAGGGCGTCGAGCAGGAAGCCGAACTTCTCTTCCTGTTCCGCCGCTTCGATACCCAGCAGACGGAATACCGCCTGTTGCATTTCTTTGCGGTGAATACGGATCGAACCACCGCCCAGCTCGGTACCGTTGAGGACCATGTCGTAGGCACGCGACAGTGCGGTGGCCGGGTTGGCCTCCAGCTCTTGCGGGCTGCACTTCGGCGCGGTGAACGGGTGGTGCAGTGCGGTGAAGCTGCCGTCGTCGTTCTCTTCGAACATCGGGAAGTCGACAACCCACATCGGCGCCCACTCGCAGGTGAGCAGATTGAAGTCGTTACCAACTTTGATCCGCAGGGCGCCCAGCGCCTCGCTGACGATCTTGGCCTTGTCGGCACCGAAGAACACGATGTCGCCGTCGACCGCACCAACGCGATCGAGGATCACATTGAGGTTGGCCTCAGGGATGTTCTTGACGATTGGCGACTGCAGGCCCTCGACGCCTTTGGCGCGCTCGTTGACCTTGATGTACGCCAGGCCCTTGGCACCGTAGATGCCGACGAACTTGGTGTATTCGTCGATACGGCTACGCGGCATGCTTGCACCACCGGGTACGCGCAGGGCGGCAACACGGCTCTTCGGATCGTTGGCCGGGCCACTGAAGACCTTGAATTCGACTTCCTTGAGCTGATCGGCAACATCTACCAGTTCCAGCGGGTTACGCAGGTCTGGCTTGTCGGAACCGTAGCGGCGCATGGCTTCTTCGAAGGTCATGTGCGGGAATTCGCCGAACTCTACGTCCAGGACTTCCTTGAACAGCTTGCGGATCATGTTCTCGGTCAGGCCCATGATCTCGGTTTCATTGAGGAAGCTGGTCTCAATGTCGATCTGGGTGAATTCAGGCTGACGGTCGGCGCGCAGGTCTTCGTCACGGAAGCACTTGGCGATCTGGTAGTAGCGGTCGAAACCGGCCACCATCAGCAATTGCTTGAACAGCTGCGGCGATTGCGGCAGCGCGAAGAAGCTGCCCGCGTGGGTGCGGCTCGGCACCAGGTAGTCACGCGCACCCTCTGGCGTGGCGCGGGTGAGGATCGGCGTTTCAACATCGAGGAAGCCATTTTCGTCGAGGTAACGACGGATGCTCGAGGTGATGCGCGAGCGCAGACGCAGCTTCTCGGCCATTTCCGGACGGCGCAGGTCGATGAAGCGGTAGCGCAGGCGGGTTTCTTCGCCGACGTCGGAGTATTCGTTGAGCGGGAACGGCGGGGTTTCGGCTTCGTTGAGCACGGTCAGCTCGTAACCCAGCACTTCGATGGCACCGGATGCCATGTTGGCGTTGACGGCACCCGCTGGACGCGGACGTACCTTACCGGTGATCTGTACCACGTACTCGCTGCGCACGCGGTCAGCAGCCGCGAAGCTGTCTGCGCGATCGGGGTCGAAAACGACCTGAGCCATGCCTTCGCGGTCACGGATATCGAGGAAAATCACCCCGCCGTGGTCGCGGCGACGATGGACCCATCCGCAAAGGGTAATTTCCTGACCTTCCAGGCTCTCGTTCAGTTGGCCGCAATAATGGCTGCGCATCATGATGGTGGTTTCGCTTCTCGTCATTCGTGTGTTCAGTGGAGGCCTTGGCGCCACAAAGGGCTATAGTGCAAGACCCTGCCGGTGCAATTCAACTCAGTCAGCTTTGTCGCCGCCTGCCAGGTTCTTTTTTGCACCGGTCTTGAAGTCGGTTTCGTACCACCCCGTACCCCCCAGGCGGAACCCCGGGGCAGAAATCAGCTTCTTGAGCTCGGGCTTCTGACATGCCGGGCAATCCGTCAGCGGCTCGGCGCTGATTTTCTGAAGAACTTCCATCTGGTGATCACAGGCAACACATTGATAGTCGTACAGGGGCATAGGCGTGTCTCGTTAACCACAGCTCAAGCTGGTTCAGGCAGTAAAGAGCGGGATTATATATGGTTAAGGAGTGCTGTGCAGCCCGGCAACCGACTAGCGTGTCACCTGTGGCCCCAACAGAAACACCACGCACACCACCCGGATCAGGCCACTGAAATTTCGCACACCTCCATGCCGCAGGTGTACCTCGCGGTCGACGTAAGACAGCACAGCGTTGACCGAGCACTGATTGAGTTCGGCGATTCGCTCGAGAATTCGCCAGTAAACCGCCTCCAGACGCAGGCACGTGGCAAACCCGTTCAAACGTACCGAGCGTGATAACGGTTGAGCCAGGCCCATATTAAAGTTTTCTTCAAACGGGTCGAACCCTTGCCTGTCCGCCCCACCTGCCACACGCCCGCCACGGCTCATCCTTGAAGACATATCCAGCACCACGCAATTTGACTAACAGGGAAATAACCCCGAGCAATGTTGTTTACCCGGAGACACCCCTAATAAAGCGCTGCAGTGCTATTTACTTCCAGCAGACAGACTTACTCTCACTGTAGGACTGCTCGGCAAGTTGCAATGGATCGCATAACGAAAGAACACTTTCCCCCTTAACGAAAAATGCCCGAAGCAAGACGCATCCGGGCATTTATTACAGCAGAGTACTTGTTAGCTGGTTATTTATCTTCCAGCAACGAGCGCAACATCCATGCGGTTTTTTCATGCACCTGCATACGCTGGGTCAGCAGGTCGGCGGTCGGCTCGTCACTGACCTTGTCAAGCAGCGGAAAAATGCTGCGAGCCGTGCGGGTCACGGCTTCCTGCCCTTCGACCAACTGCTTGATCATTTCATTGGCAGGTGGCACCCCTTCTTCTTCCTTGATGGAAGACAGCCGTGCGTAGATCGAATAAGCACCGGGCGCAGGAAAGCCCAACGCACGGATACGCTCGGCAATGGAATCCACCGCTAGTGCCAACTCGTTGTATTGCTCTTCAAACATCAAGTGCAATGTTCGAAAAGCCGGCCCTGTGACGTTCCAGTGAAAGTTATGGGTCTTCAGATAAAGTACATAAGTATCAGACAAGAGCCGCGACAATCCATCGACAATGGACTTGCGATCTTCTTCGCTGATACCGATATCAATAGCCATGCGATTCCCCTTTCATGATGTTTGATGATCAAGCAGGTACATCCCACTGTATCAAGACTTGCCAGCGACTGCAGCCCTGCACCCGCACCAAAAGGCTGCAGACACCGGCGCTCTTGATCTGGAGCAAGCGACACACGGTGTGCCGATGATTTGAGAAGCCCTGGGGTTTGCTGTTAAATAGGCGGCGTGCCACCCCTGACGATAGTCACAACAGGGGCGCATAGGCTGGCCTTTTTTTCACGTTTTTGCGCTTCTCAAAACCATGCGCGCCGTGACGCCAGCTCTTCCTGTGATACGCCTTATCAATGTGAGCCAACCAACATGTTCAAAATCGTCCACCTATTGACGGGCGCTGCAGCTTTGCTGCTGTCCTTCATACCTAGCTTAAGAACTGAAGCAGTCCCGTTAACGCAGCAACCGGAAGCCGTTTACCTGGCCCTGTTCGGCCTGCTCAACCTGCTCCTCGCCCCCGTAGTGCCACAACACTACAAAGGTGTACGGCTGCAGATGCAACGCCTGACCAGCGCACTGTTGGTGCTGGCCGTGGTACTGCAGACCCTGACCCTGCTGGCCCGCCCGGAACTGGGTAACCTGCCAGCACTGGGTTGCACCTTGTTGGCAGTCGCGCTTCATCTGGTTGCCGGCTTCCTTAAATCAGGTAGCGCGCGCAACCAACACACCCAATACGATATGAGCAACCGCGATACCGGCACGGTCAAGTGGTTCAACACGTCCAAGGGTTTCGGTTTTATCTCCCGCGACTCGGGCGATGACATCTTCGTGCACTTTCGCGCGATTCGTGGCGAAGGCCACCGCGTTCTGGTCGAAGGGCAGCGCGTTGAGTTTTCGGTCATGAACCGTGACAAAGGCCTGCAGGCCGAAGATGTGATTGCCGCTCCGCGACGCTGAAGCTATACCCCATAAAAAAACGCGGCGCCTGGGCGACCGCGTTTTTTTATGCCTGAACGCAACACCGCTTAATAATGCGGTGGCGGGGCCTCTTCCTCGCTGCTCTGATACTGCCCGACCATTTCCTCGTAGCGCTTGAGCAACGCCGTCATCTGCAATTGCAGACGCTCAACCGCCCGCTGCTGTTCGACCAGCACATCATTGAGGGCCTGGATTGTATCGTCCTGGAAGGCCAGACGGCTTTCCAGCTCGTTGACCCGCGCTTCAACTGTCATGACTCACACCTCGACGAATCTGATGTCGTCATTATTGCTCAATACTGTTTTCAGGCGCTCACGCACTTGTTCAACCTGTTCGGCCTCATACGCTACAGCAGGCTTGTTTCCCCAGACAGGGGCTGGCCAGGCTGCATCAGTACGCTTGCGTACAATGACATGCATGTGTAACTGGCTCACCACATTACCCAACGTGGCGACATTCATTTTGTCAGCGGCAAAACTGTCTTTGAGCGTCTCGGCTAAAAAAGTGGTTTCTTTCCAGAGTTGCGCCTGATCACTGCCACTCAATTGAAACAATTCACTGATATCGGCACGACGCGGCACCAGAATAAACCAGGGATAGTTGGCATCCTTGCTCAGCAGAAGCCGACAAAGAGGAAAATCGCCCAACACAAAGGTGTCTTCTTGAAGACGTTGATCCAAATCAAACACGGGGAATCTCCTACAGCTGTTTAATACTTTGCCTGCGGACCGCAGCAGCGCGAGTGCTGCAGGATACCGCTAACGGCCTCCCGGAGCATCGCCAAAGGGTGAACCCCGGGGAAAATCGCACCTCGCCAGGCCTTCCCCCACCGAGTTCCCGACAAACGGAACAGGTAACAATCTGGCGGGTAACGAAGCGCTACTTTTCGCACCAAAATGAGGCTTGGCTTATGCGCACAGCACTCAAAATATCCGCAAACTACTCATCAGGCTGCTTTTACGGTAACGACCTGACCCAAGAGACAGCTTTCTTTCTTATTCCTTATCAGCCCGCACAAACGAACCAACGGATCTTAGCCCCCCGGTTTTGCGGCACCCTGCGGCCACCAGGGAGCGTCAACGTGAAAATTTTGTGAACGACTGCAGGTTTTGAGCACACTTTTTGCTTTCTCATTCGCCACAGTCGGCACGACACCTGCATTGCGTCGGTGGAGCGCGACAAATAACAACAGTTGCATGGGTTAACCAAGGAGTTCGGGAGTCAGGGGTTTAGATTGTTTTTACCTACCCTTAAACCGCCCAGAGCAGCGCTGGAGTTGAACGCCCCGTAAAACCGGGACGTGATTTGCGACAGGGACATAACCGTTAGCGACATGACCGTAAAGTTACCGAAAGGTTCTTTTTCCCCATATCGCCAACAACAGTCTGCGTGATATACATTTCCGCCGACACAAAAAGAAAGAGCCGCGCCGCATAAAAAAACCAAACGGTGACGGCAGTACTCTTCCTAAAAACCAAAGGAGCAAGTCACGATGCGCGTGATGAAGTGGAGCATGATCGCCCTGGCTGTTGCAGCAGGCACCTCGCAGATGGCAATCGCCTCGTCCCAAAGTGAGTCCAAAGGCTTTGTTGAAGACAGCTCGCTGAGCGTTAAAACTCGGATGCTGTATTTCAGCCGCGACTTCCGTAACGTCCCTAATGACGAACAAAGCCGCGCTGAAGAAACCGGCCTGGGCTTCCTGGGCACCTACGAATCCGGCTTCACCCAAGGCACTGTCGGTTTCGGCGTTGACGCCATTGGCATGCTCGGTCTGAAACTTGACAGCGGCAAAGGCCGTGCCGGCACTGGCCAGTTCCCTACCGGCTCTGACGGTCGTTCCGAAGACTCGTTTTCCGAAGGTGGCGGCGCAGTCAAAATGCGCATCTCCGACACCGTCCTGAAGTACGGCACCCAGTTCACCGCCATGCCTGTCCTGGCCACTGACGATAGCCGCCTGCTGCCAGAAACCGTCGAAGGTACTCTGATTACCAGCAATGAGATCAAAGGCCTGGAACTCAACGTCGGTCACTTCACCGCGCTGAACGCACAATCTCAGTCCTACCACGACAGCATCGGTGGCCTGGACGATGATCGAAACAAAAACCCGGGTCTGACCCAGGCTGACGTTATCGGTGGTACTTACGCCTTCACCGACACCCTGAGCACCAGTGTCTACTACTCCCATGTAGAAGATCACTTCCGCAAATGGTACGGCAACATCAACTGGGCACTGCCGATCAACGACAACCAAGGTTTGGTGTTCGACTTCAACATTTACGACACCAAGTCCACCGGCGAAAATCGTACCGGCGCATTTGTCAAAAACCCTGATGGCAGTGCTCGTGAGCTCGACAACACCGCATTCAGCCTGTCCGGCGCTTACAACATTGGCGCACACACCTTCACCCTGGCCTACCAGGCACTGAGCGGTGACGGTGACTACGCCTACGGCATCGACGGCGGCGGCTCCATCTTCCTGGCCAACTCCATCGCCCGTTCCGACTTCAACGCCGAAGACGAGAAATCCTGGCAGGCACGCTACGACCTGAACTTCGCTGAATTCGGCGTTCCAGGCCTGACCTTCATGACCCGCTACGCTCGCGGTACCGATGCCAAGACCCGCACCACCGATGACGGTAAGGAATGGGAACGCGACATCGACATCAAGTATGTGCTGCAAGAAGGCGCAGCGAAGGACCTGAGCTTCCGCGTTCGTCAGGCAACCTACCGCTCCGGCGATGGCGTTTACTACGGATCGCCATCCATCGACGAACTGCGTCTGATCGTCGAGTACCCACTGAGCATCCTGTAAGCCCCGGGCTTTCAGTATCCCCAGTACGAAAGAGCCCGGCACTGCCGGGCTTTTTCTTGTCTCGATTCGGGCTGACAACGCCGTCGTGCTCCGGCATCCTGTACGCCACCGAATCGCCCCCGTACAATGCGGGGTCATTTTAAGTCTTAAGCAACCGACAACGGCCTACCATGCGCACCAGTCAATATTTGCTCGCTACTCAAAAAGAAACCCCGTCCGACGCGGTCGTCATCAGCCACCAGCTCATGCTGCGGGCCGGCATGATCCGCAAGCTCGCTTCCGGCCTTTATACCTGGCTGCCGATGGGCCTTCGGGTAATGCGCAAGGTCGAGACCGTGGTCCGCGAGGAAATGAACGCCGCCGGCGCCCTGGAAGTGCTGATGCCAAGCATCCAGCCTGCCGAGCTGTGGCAAGAGTCTGGCCGCTGGGAACAGTACGGCCCTGAGCTGCTGCGCCTGCAAGACCGCCACGGCCGCGATTTTTGCGTGGGCCCAACCCACGAAGAGGTCATCACCGACCTCGCCCGCAACGAGCTCAACAGCTATAAACAGCTGCCGTTGAACATGTACCAGATCCAGACCAAGTTCCGTGACGAAATCCGTCCGCGCTTTGGCCTGATGCGTGGCCGCGAGTTCATCATGAAGGACGCTTACTCCTTCCATGCCGACCAGGCTTCCCTGCAGGAAACCTACGACCGCATGCACCTGGCCTATAGCAACATCTTCACCCGCCTGGGCCTGGACTTCCGCCCAGTGCAGGCTGACACCGGCTCGATCGGTGGTAGCTACTCCCATGAATTCCACGTACTGGCCGAGTCCGGTGAAGACGATGTGATCTTCAGCGACAGCTCCGACTACGCCGCCAACATCGAGAAGGCCGAGGCTATTCCACGGGAAACTGTGCGCCCTGCGCCAACCGAAGAGCTACGCCTGGTCGACACGCCTGACGCCAAAACCATTGCCGACCTGGTGGCGAACTACAACACGCCAATCGAAAAGACCGTCAAGACCTTGATCGTCCACGCAGCCGAAGAAGGCAAGCTGATTGCCCTGATCGTCCGTGGCGACCACGAGCTGAACGAAATCAAGGCAGCCAACCTGCCAGAAGTGGCCAGCCCGCTGGTCATGGCCGGCGACCAGGAACTGCGTGACGCCATCGGCGCTGGCGCTGGTTCGCTCGGTCCGCTGAACCTGCCTATTCCTTGCATCATCGACCGTTCGGTTGCACTGATGAGTGACTTCGGCATCGGTGCCAACATCGATGACAAGCACTACTTCGGCGTCAACTGGGAGCGCGACCTGCCTGTTCCACAGGTGGCTGACCTGCGCAATGTCGTTGCAGGCGACCCAAGCCCGGACGGCCAGGGTACCCTGGTAATCAAGCGCGGTATCGAAGTCGGTCACATCTTCCAGCTGGGCACCAAGTACAGCGAAGCTCTGAAGTGCCAGGTACTGGGCGAAAACGGTAAGCCGGTCACCCTGAGCATGGGTTGCTACGGTATTGGCGTCTCGCGCGTGGTGGCTGCCGCCATCGAGCAGAACTACGACGAAAACGGCATCATCTGGAGCGATACCCTGGCACCGTTCCAGATCGCCCTGGTACCACTGCGTTACGAAACCGAGCAGGTTCGCGAAGCCACCGACAAGCTCTATGCCGAGCTGACCGCTGCCGGTTTCGAAGTGCTGCTGGATGACCGCGACAAGAAAACCAGCCCGGGCATCAAGTTTGCCGACATGGAACTGATCGGTATTCCGCACCGGATCGTGGTCAGCGACCGCGGCCTGGCCGAAGGTAACCTGGAATACAAGCACCGTACTGAGAAGGACGCGCAACCACTGCCAGTGGCCGAGGTGCTGTCGTTCCTGCAAGCCCGCATTCGTCGCTAAGCCAACACAAGAGTAATCATGTTCAAGCGAAGTACCTTTCCCCTGGGGGGCGCCGCACTGTGCGGCGCCCTGTTGCTCAGCGGTTGCGCCAACCAGATGTCTCAGCGCAGCGAGCATGAGGAACGCATCGAGCGCAAGCTGCTCGAACACAGCCTGCAAGTCGATGTCGGGGCCCCGAAGGTGCTCGAGCTGCCTCAGCGGCGTGTGCGTATTCACGAACAGAAAAACTTCGAAGTTACCGAGTTCGAAGTCACCCGTCGTTATGACCGCTACACGCCTTACCAACCCTGGCGGGAAATCTACGAGATTCCGCTGGGCGCGGTAGCCGTGGTTGCAGGTATCGGTGCCAACGTGGTCAACATTTTCGCGCTGGGCAATCTGCCCGATAGCGTCACGCGCGACTGGTTCAGCTACGGTGTCGACGGCCTCAACCCGTTCATGAATGCTCAGTCCAACGGCCGTGCCCAGCAAAACCTTGCTGGGATCACCGAGGTACAGAAGGACAAGCGCAAGGAATACACCAGCCTGCCGTGGAGCGACCGCCCGGTTGAAGTCAAGGCGGGCAAGGTCAACCACACCTTGACCACCGACCGTAATGGCGTATTGCTCCTGAATCTGCTCGACAGCCCGTTTTCCGAGCAGAACCTGACCCATATCGGCACCCTGCACCTGCAGGTCGCCGATGAAGACGACAACGTACGTGGCGATGCCAGCCTCCTGATCAGCAGTTCCCTGCGCAGCAAACTGGTGGAAGCTCACGACCTTATCTTCGATGACCTTGAAGATGACGAGGTCAACCAATGGGTACATCGGGTCAAGCGTCTGTCTGAACTGGGCCTTGAAGAAGAAGCCAGCGAGCTGGAACAGAGCCTGATCGAACTCACGCGCAACGATCCCGAGCTGCAACAAGAGTTTCTTCACGCGCTCACCAAGGACGCTGGCCGACTGGTAGCCGACCCAGGCGTGCATTGATTCGCTGATCGCGGGCCAGCCCCGCGATCACATTCAACACTCAATCGCGATCGAACAGCTCCAATTGCTCATGCCCACCGCGTAAATCCTGCAAGCGTACACCGATCCCCAGCAGCCTGACGGGTTTGCCTCCACGGGCAAATGCCTGGCTAAGTAATTGCTGGTAACTGGCAAGATCACGCCCGGCCCCCGCCTGCTCCAGGGTCGTCTGCGTAAAATCGTGAAACTTCACTTTGACGAAAGGCTTGCCTGGCCGGTAGCTGTCATCAATGCGTGCCACGCGCCCTGCCAAAGACGCCATCAACTCTGGCAACTTCTCAAGGCAACTGTTCAGATCAGGTAAGTCAGTGTCGTAAGTGTTCTCCACACTGATTGACTGCCGACGACTGTCGTTGTGCACCACGCGATCATCGATTCCTCGCGCCAACCCCCACAACCGCTCGCCAAAGCTGCCGAACTCTCGGGCCAGCGCCAAGCGGCTCCAGTCACGTAATTCCAGGCAAGTGCTGATGCCCAGACGCCCGAGCTTGTCTGCCGTGACCTTACCGACACCGTGCAACTTGCTCACTGGCAGCGCAGCAACAAACGCTTCGACTTCATTGGGGGTAATGACGAACTGACCATTAGGCTTGCGCCAGTCACTGGCTATTTTGGCCAGAAACTTGTTCGGCGCTACGCCAGCCGACACGGTGATATGCAGTTGCTGGGCAACCCGACGACGAATATCGGCAGCAATCCGTGTCGCGCTACCGGCAAACCAGCTGCTGTCGGAAACATCCAGATAGGCTTCGTCTAGCGACAAGGGCTCGATCAAGTCGGTGTAGTCGCGAAAAATCGTGTGGATTTCCCGGGAGGCTTCTTTATAGGCATCCATGCGCGGCTTGACGATCAACAAATCGGGACACAGTTTCAAAGCATGCCGAGACGACATGGCAGAACGCACACCAAAGGCCCGCGCCTCATAGTTACAGGTAGCGATTACCCCACGACGATCAGCCGAACCGCCGACCGCCAACGGGCGCCCCACCAGACGCGGGTCGTCACGCATTTCGATAGCTGCGTAAAAACAATCGCAATCTATATGAATGATTTTGCGCTGAGACATCCGTTGCCGTGGCCATAGCTGAAAATGGTGTAGGCAGTATCTCACCCCGCTGCGCTCACGCACCACCCAAATACTGGATAAATATACACGCAAGGCACCAAGCAGCACGCCCCACCGGCCTTCCGCCCCTCCTTGGAAACGCTAAGCATTTGAACAAAAAAGGATTTCTTGAAATGAGTGCTTGACACTACAACGCATAACTGTAGAATTCACCTCACAGGCGCGGGATGGAGCAGCCTGGTAGCTCGTCGGGCTCATAACCCGAAGGTCGTCGGTTCAAATCCGGCTCCCGCAACCAGATTCAGAAAAGGCCACTCTTCGGAGTGGCCTTTTTCTTTGCCTGAAGAAAAGTCCAGGCCATTAATTTATTGAAAATCAACACTTAAGCGTTGACAGCATAACCAAAGGCTGTAGAATGCGCCCCATCAGACGCGGGATGGAGCAGCCTGGTAGCTCGTCGGGCTCATAACCCGAAGGTCGTCGGTTCAAATCCGGCTCCCGCAACCAAACATCGAAAAAGGCCACTTTGAAAAAAGTGGCTTTTTTTGCATCTGCGCTTCACCCTCCCCTCTCCCCAGCCCATGCGGCAATATAAATTTTCTTTAACTATCCTCTAGGCAGGCAGCGGCCCGATCATAGTGGCCATTACTTTCCATAGGGATTGGTACCTTGGCTGGATTCGTTCCTCCTGGCGTGCACCCTTCAAGAGATGCTTGATGCGCAGCCAGACTTCCGACACTGAAGCACCCGTGACTTCTGCTTTGCCCGTTGCCGCACAGCGTTTGCGCTGGCTTGAACGCTTAAGCCGCTACAAGCAGCCGATTGGCCTGGCGATAACGCTGCTGTTGTTCACCATTGCCCTGATCGCTTGTCGCCATCTGCTCAGCGAGCTGGACATTTATGCCCTGCACGATTCGCTGCTCAGCGTGCCACCATCAGCCCTGGCCGGTGCACTGCTGGCCACAGCGGTTGGTTTCGTTATCTTGCTCGGCTACGAGTGGTCCGCCAGTCGCTATGCCGGCATCAAATTGCCTGCCAAAAGCTTGGCCATGGGCGGTTTCAGCGCTTTCGCCATTGGCAACGCTATAGGCCTGTCACTGCTGTCCGGCGGTTCTGTACGCTACCGGCTTTACGCACGCCAAGGCATTGGTGCCGCCGAAGTCGCGCGCATGACCCTGTTCGCCAGCCTTTCGCTGGGTTGTGCTTTGCCACCACTGGCGGCCTTGGCCACCTTGAGCAACCTGCCGGCAGCAGCTACAGCCTTGCATCTGCCTCAAGCGCTGCTGGCCAGTATCGCCGTGGCGGTGTTAGTTGTTACGGTTCTTCTGGTTCACGGCCTGTACCGTCGACGCCTGCCGGAACAGCCGCAGGCCGATAACCTGCTGGTGCGGATCGGGCGACGCACCCTGCGCCTGCCTGGTGCACGCCTGACCGCCCTGCAATTACTGATCACCGCTCTGGACGTAGCGGCAGCAGCGACAGTGCTGTATCTGCTGCTGCCTGAAGCGCCGCCCTTCGGCGCCTTTCTACTGGTGTACCTGCTGGCCCTCGCCGCCGGGGTGCTAAGTCATGTGCCCGGTGGCGTCGGGGTATTTGAGGCCATCCTGCTGGCAGCCTTCGCCGATCACTTGGGTGCCGCGCCTCTGGCCGCCGCTCTGCTGCTTTATCGCCTGATCTATGTGGTGCTGCCATTGCTGCTGGCTTGTGCCTTGTTGCTGATCAACGAGGCACGGCGCTTCTTGCTCACCCGCCAAGCCATGCGCGCAGCGTCGGGGCTGGCTGCCCCGGTGTTGGCGGTACTGGTGTTTCTCTCGGGCGTTGTGCTGCTGTTCTCGGGGGCTACGCCGGAAATTGACGAGCGCCTTGAGCACCTTGGCTTTCTTATTCCCCATCGCCTGATCGATGCCTCGCATTTCGGCGCCAGCCTGATTGGTGTGCTGTGCCTGCTCCTGGCTCAGGGCTTGCGCCGCCGCCTGTCTGCGGCCTGGATGCTGACCACCATCTTGCTGCTGGTCGGCGCCCTGCTTTCGCTGCTCAAGGGCTTCGACTGGGAAGAAGCCAGTATCCTGACACTCATCGCTTGCTTGCTGGCGCTGTTCCGGCGCTCTTTCTACCGCCCCAGCCGCTTGCTCGAACTGCCCTTTTCACCGGTCTACCTGGTCGCCAGTGCCTGTGTACTAGGGGCGTCGATCTGGCTGCTGCTGTTCGCCTACCAAGACGTACCGTATAGCCATGAGCTGTGGTGGCAATTCACCCTGGATGCCGACGCCCCACGTGGCCTGCGTTCCGCGCTGGGCAGCGCGGTGTTGCTGGTGGCGGTTGCCTTGACCTGGCTGCTGCGCACTGCGCGTCCGGTCATCCACTTGCCAGGCAGCGAAGAGCTGCAGCGTGCCAAACACATCCTGCAGGCCTCGGACCAACCTGATGGAGGCCTGGCACTGACCGGCGATAAAGCGTTGCTGTTCGATCCCGAAGATGATGCCTTTCTGATGTACGCCCACCGCGGCCGCAGCCTGGTCGCACTGTACGACCCCATCGGCCCGGCGCAGAAACGCGCCGAGATGATCTGGCAGTTCCGTGACCTGTGTGATGTGCACCATGCCCGCCCGGTGTTTTACCAGGTGCGCGCAGAGAACTTGCCGTTCTACATGGACATCGGTCTGACCGCGATCAAGCTGGGCGAAGAAGCACGCGTCGATCTTCAGCGCTTTGACCTGGAAGCCAAGGGCAAAGAGATGAAAGACCTGCGCTACACCTGGAACCGAGGGGGCCGCGATGGCTTGAGCCTGGAGGTGCATGAGCCGGGGCAGGCGCCGCTCGATGAGCTCAAAGCAATTTCCGACGCTTGGCTGAGCGGCAAAAACGTGCGCGAGAAAGGCTTCTCCCTCGGCCGCTTCAGCCCTGAGTACCTGCAACATTTTCGCATCGCGCTGATCCGCTTCGAGGGCCGCCCGGTGGCCTTTGCCAACCTGCTGGAAACCCATAGCCGCGAACTGGCCAGCCTCGACTTGATGCGCGCCCATCCAGAAGCACCAAAGCTGACCATGGAATTCATGATGATCGGCTTGATCCTGCACTACAAAAGCCAAGGCTATGCCCGCTTCAGCCTGGGCATGGTGCCGTTGTCCGGCCTCCAGCCTCGTCGCGGTGCGCCGTTGACCCAACGTTTGGGCTCGATGGTGTTCCAACGTGGTGAGCAGCTGTACAACTTCCAAGGCCTGCGCCGCTTCAAAGACAAGTTCCAGCCCGACTGGGAACCCCGCTACATGGCTGTGCCGGCCGGGCTCGATCCGCTGGTGGCACTGGCCGATACCGCCGCCCTGATTGCAGGTGGCTTGACCGGATTGGTGAAACGCTGATGATTCGACGCTACTGGCCGTACCTGCTGGCAACTCTGGTGCTGGGTTTGCTAGCTGCCATCCTGGGCTTCTGGCTATGGGCGCGCCCCGCCCCTGAGGCGCGCCTGGAACACCTTTCAACACGCGACGGCAGCAGCCTGACCCGCGCCACACCGGGTACTCGCGCCAAAGCCCATGTGGCCATCGCTGTGCCTCAGGATCAGGCTCTCTCCGACAAACAGTTGCTGAACCTGAGCCAGAGCGGTGAAGCGCAGATCGTTCAAGTGATCCTGCCACCGGCCGATTGCGCTTTGCAGCAAACCGCCTTGAATCAGGCGCTGCAACAACTGCAAGGCCCGGCAAGCCTGGTGGCCGGTATCGGCCCAGGCGCCGCGCAAGCCTGGCAGTGGCTGGCTGCCCAAAAAGACGACAAAGCCCAGGCCATTTCGGTAGATTTCAGTGTCGAACGCCCCGGCTGCAGCACCCCCTTGCCCAAGTCGGCGGCTCACGGGCACTGGAACGTGGCCTGGAACGATAACCCGGACGACGCCAGCGCCGCCTTTGTTCGCGATCAACCCAATGCCGAAACCAGTATCAGTGATTACGACATCCACCTGCCGCAAGTGCTCAAGGCGCAGTTGACCCAGGCATTGGTGGGTGAAGAAGGCAACGCCATGAGCATCCCGGTGGTTGAAGTGCCTGCAGGGCAAACCACCGATACCGTGACCCTGTTCCTCTCCGGTGACGGCGGCTGGCGCGACCTGGACCGTGACGTCGCCGGCGAAATGGCAAAACTCGGCTATCCGGTGGTGGGCATCGATACCCTGCGCTACTACTGGCAACACAAAACGCCCGAACAAAGCGCCATAGACCTGTCGGAGCTGATGCAGCATTACCGCCAGAAATGGGGCACCAAGCGCTTTGTGCTGACCGGCTACTCATTCGGCGCAGATGTTCTACCAGCGATTTACAACCGCCTTCCCGCTGAAGACCAGAAACGCATCGACGCAGTCATCCTCCTGGCCTTTGCCCGCAGTGGCAGCTTTGAAATCGAAGTGGAAGGCTGGCTGGGCAATGCCGGCAAAGAAGCCCCTACCGGCCCGGAAATGGCCAAGCTACCGGCGGCAAAAGTAGTGTGCATTTACGGTGAAGAAGAAGCCGACGAAAGCGGCTGCACCGACCACACGGCAGTGGGCGAACGCCTGAAACTTCCGGGCGGGCATCATTTTGACGAGAACTACCCGGCACTGGCCAAGCGTTTGATCAGCGACATCGAAAGCCGCCAAGGCAAAACCAGCGTCGCAGAACAAAACTGACGGTAGAAGCGGGCTTGCCCTGCGATAGCGATCTGCCTGGCATATCGCTATCGCGGGGCAAGCCCGCCCCTACATTTCGACTTGCGTACCCAGTTCAATTACCCGGTTCAATGGCAGGTTGAAGAAGCGCAAAGTGCCATTGGCGTTCTTCAACAGGAATGCAAACAGCATCGCCCGCCACCGCGCCATCCCCACCAGCCGCGACGGAATCACCGTCTCCCTGCTGAGAAAGAAAGTGGTGCGCATTGGGCTGAAATCCACCCCCTCAAGGTGACACAGCTTCAACGCACCTGGCACATCCGGCTCGTCCATGAAACCGAAATGCAGTAGCACCCGGTAAAACCCTTCGCCATAGGCTTCAATCTCGAATTGCTGATGCGCTGGAACCCTGGGTGTGTCTTCGCTGATCACGGTCAACAGCACCACCTGGTTATGCAAGACCTGGTTATGCAGCATGTTGTGCAGCAACGCATGGGGAACGGCATCCTGGCGCGCAGTCAGGAACACTGCCGTGCCTTCGACCCGGTGTGGAGGTTGCACGCGAATACTGCTGATAAACAGCGGTAAAGGCAGGCTGCCCTCATCAAGGCGCTCGACCAGAATCTGCTTGCCGCGCTTCCAGGTGGTCATCAAGACAAACAAGGCGATCCCCGCCAGCACCGGAAAGGCCCCGCCTTGCACCACCTTCGGCACGTTGGCGGCAAAGAACAGGCCGTCGACAAACAGGAAGCTGACCAGTACCGGTACCGCCAGTACGGGGGGCCACTTCCACAGCAACAGCATGACCGTCGACACCAGCAGCGTGGTCATCAGCATGGTCCCGGTCACTGCCACACCGTAGGCCGACGCGAGCGCGTCAGAAGACTCGAAGGCGAGCACCAACAAGATCACGCCAACCATCAACGCCCAGTTCACGGCACCAATGTAAATTTGCCCTTGCTCGTCATGCGAGGTGTGCTGAATTTGCATCCGTGGCACATACCCCAGCTGTATCGCCTGGCGCGTCAGAGAGAAAGCCCCGGAGATCACCGCCTGGGAAGCAATCACCGTTGCCAGCGTTGACAGCCCGACCAACGGAATCAAGGCCCAACCCGGGGCCAGTAAATAGAAGGGGTTGCGCGCGGCCTCCGGGTTTTGCAGAAGCATCGCGCCCTGCCCGAAGTAGTTGAGTACCAGCGCAGGCAGCACCAAGGCAAACCAGGCCCGTGCAATCGGCTTGCGACCAAAATGGCCCATATCGGCATACAACGCCTCGGCGCCGGTCAAGGCCAGCACTACCGCGCCGAGAATGGCGACGCCCATGCCGGGATGAACAATGAAAAAGCGCACCGCCCAAACTGGGTTGAACGCTTTAAGCACCTCAGGGCTCTGGGATATGCCATGCACCCCCAACGCCGCCAAAACCAAAAACCAGACGACCATGATCGGACCAAAGAATATGCCGATACGCGCGGTGCCATGTTTTTGAATCAGAAACAACCCGACCAACACGACCAGTGCGATCGGCACAACCCAATGGTCGATGCCATCGAATGCCAGCCCCAGCCCCTCCACTGCCGACAATACCGAAATGGCCGGGGTGATCATGCTGTCGCCATAAAACAGCGCAGCGCCGACCAGCCCACACACCACCATCATCGCGCGCAGTTTGGGATACGGTGCCGACGCCCGCCTAGCCAAGGCGGTCAGGGCCATGGTGCCACCTTCACCCTGGTTGTCGGCGCGCAAGACGAACACCACGTATTTAAACGAAACCACCCAGATCAGCGACCAGAAGATCAGTGCCAGGATGCCCAGCACGCCGTCATGATTGACCGGCACGCCATAGTTGCCGGAAAACACTTCTTTGAGGGTATACAAGGGGCTAGTACCGATATCACCGTAAACCACCCCGACTGCCGCCACCAGCAAGCTCAGCGGCTTGGCCGCCGAATGCCCGGAATCTGCCTGATCGCTTGCCTGTGCCATCCGCCGCTCCTGCAACCAAGACCCTTGGGCCAGTTAACGCTAAAATGCCTGCAACCCCAATACGCACGCTTTCACAGCCCGATGCAAACGCAGGTGTACCGTCGCGAAGCATAGCTTAGCGTTCGTCGCTTTTCTGCTGGTCAAGTGACTTTGCGCCCGCTAGAATTGCGCACTTTTTGATCAGAGGCGCTGCTAGCGCCCAACAGGACAGCGCGCTTGTGGCACGACTGTCCCCCTTACACCGAGGTTAGTCATGTCCACCACTCCTACGCCCACCACGCCTAAGGTCGGCTTCGTATCTCTGGGTTGCCCCAAGGCCCTGGTCGATTCCGAGCGCATCCTGACCCAACTGCGCATGGAAGGCTATGAAGTCGTGCCCACCTATCAGGACGCCGATGTGGTGGTGGTCAACACCTGCGGCTTCATCGACAGCGCCAAGGCCGAGTCCCTTGAGGTGATCGGTGAAGCCATCAAGGAAAACGGCAAAGTCATCGTCACCGGCTGCATGGGTGTCGAGGAAGGCAACATCCGCGATGTGCACCCAAGCGTACTGGCCGTGACCGGCCCGCAGCAGTACGAGCAAGTGGTCACCGCCGTACACGAAGTGGTACCACCACGTCAGGACCACAACCCGCTGATCGATCTGGTACCGCCGCAAGGGGTCAAGCTCACCCCGCGCCACTACGCCTACCTGAAGATCTCCGAAGGCTGCAACCACAGCTGCAGCTTCTGCATCATTCCGTCGATGCGTGGCAAGCTGGTCAGCCGCCCGGTCGGCGACGTACTCAGCGAGGCCGAGCGCCTGGTCAAGGCTGGGGTCAAAGAAATTCTGGTGATTTCCCAGGACACCAGCGCCTACGGTGTCGACGTCAAGTACAAGACCGACTTCTGGAACGGCCGCCCGGTCAAGACGCGCATGCTCGAACTGTGCGAAGCACTGAGCAGCCTCGGCGCCTGGGTGCGCCTGCACTACGTTTACCCATACCCGAACGTTGACGACATCATCCCACTGATGGCCGCTGGCAAAATCCTGCCGTACCTGGACATCCCGTTCCAGCACGCCAGCCCGAAAGTGCTCAAGTCGATGAAGCGTCCGGCGTTCGAAGACCGCACTCTGGCGCGAATCAAGAAGTGGCGCGAACAATGCCCGGAGCTGATCATCCGCTCCACTTTCATCGTCGGCTTCCCGGGCGAAACCGAAGAAGACTTCCAGTACCTGCTCGACTGGCTGACCGAAGCCCAGCTCGACCGCGTTGGCTGCTTCCAGTATTCGCCTGTCGAAGGTGCTCCGGCCAATGACCTGGGGCTGGATGTGGTTCCGGACGACGTCAAGCAAGAGCGCTGGGATCGTTTCATGGCCCATCAGCAGGCAATCAGCACAGCCCGTCTGCAACTGCGCATCGGCCGCGAAATCGACGTGCTGATCGACGAAGTCGAAGAAGAAGGCTCGGTGGGCCGCAGCTACTTCGATGCCCCGGAAATCGACGGTAACGTGTTCATCGATGGCAACCACGGCTTCAAGCCGGGCGACACCGTACGCTGCCGGGTAACCGACACCGACGAGTACGACATGTGGGCTGAACCCATCTAATTACCGCCGTTGAAAAATAGCCCTGCCAACTCTGGCGGGGCTTTTTTTTGCAACTATCGTTCTCTCAATTGGCCAAGGAGAACCGAGCGATGTATAGGCAAAACAGCGTGCAGACCCCCAGCTTCAGCGACTATCCGGAGCTGGCGCGTGTCTGGGAAGCGTCGGTTCGTGCAACCCATGATTTTCTGCCCGAGAGCTATATCTGCCTGTTGCGTGAACTACTGCTCAGCCAGTACCTCGATGCGGTAATGCTGATTTGCTGTAAGGATGCCCGACAGCGCATCACCGGTTTTGCCGGGGTGGCCGCTGGCCGGGTAGAAATGCTGTTCATCGACCCGGCCTTGCGCGGCCAAGGCCTGGGTAAACGCCTGTTGCGTTACGCTATCGACGAACTCAATGCCGACCAGCTGGATGTTAACGAACAAAACCCCCAGGCCTTGGGCTTCTACCTGCGCCAAGGCTTCGAAGTTGTAGGACGTTCGGAAACGGACGGCATGGGCCAACCCTACCCCCTACTCCATCTGAGGCTTATTCAGACAAAATCCGTCCAAACGAGCTGACAGACGACGTAGTCCATTTCCTAAATACCGTGAAATCACAGATTAATGGCCGGATGGGTGAATGTTGCCGGGCCTGAGCGCGCCCGGACGGTTACAATAGGCATCTTTCCCAATGCCTACGGCTGTCGTCATGTCTGAACCCATTCGCCTATCCAAACGCCTTATCGAACTGGTCGGTTGCTCCCGCCGGGAAGCAGAACTGTACATCGAGGGTGGCTGGGTCACGGTCGACGGCGTGGTGGTCGATGAACCGCAATTCAAGGTAGCCGAGCACACCGTCGAGTTGCAGGCCGGCGCACGCGCCGAACCGCTGGAACCGGTCACGCTGTTGCTCCACCAACCAGCCGGGCTGGACGTTGACAGCGCATGTCGCAGCATCACGGCCAGCACCCTGTCGGCAGAGCACAGCCAGGGCCGCCGCCCACTCAAGGGCCATTTTGCCCGTTTGAGCTGCGTGGCCCCCTTGCAAGAAGGCGCCAGCGGTCTGCAGGTATTCACTCAGGACTGGCGGGTAACCCGCAAGCTCAACGCCGACCTGTCCAAACTTGAACAGGAGTATGTGGTGGAGGTCAGCGGTGAAATGATCGCCCACGGCCTTGAGCGGCTGAACCGCGGCTTCAACTGGAAGGGCAACGAACTGCCGAAGATCAAAGCCAGCTGGCAAAACGAAACGCGCCTGCGCATGGTCCTGAAAAACCCGCAGCCGGGTCTGATTGCCTTGCTGTGCAGCAGCGTTGGCGTTACCCCGCTGAGCATGCGCCGGATTCGCTTGGGTGGCGTCTCCATGAGCAAATTGGCGCTGGGCCAATGGCGCTACCTGGCGAGCAACGAAAGATTCTAGCAACAAGGCGCTGCCACCCGGGTAGCGCCCCGAACAGGATTGTCACAATGATTCACAACGATGTACTGCGCAGCCTGCGCTACCTGCTGGATGTCAATGACGCCAAACTGGCCGACATCATCAAGCTGACCGGTTTCAACGTCAGTACCAGCGACGTTGTCGCCTACCTGAAGAAAGAAGACGAAGAAGGCTTTGTACGCTGCCCGGACGAAGTCATCGCGCACTTTCTCGATGGCCTGGTGATGTTCAAGCGTGGCAAAGACGATAGCCGCCCTGCGCTGCCCGTCGAACTGCCGGTGACCAACAACATCATCATGAAGAAGCTGCGGGTTGCCTTCGAGCTGAAGGAAGACGATCTGCATGCGATCCTCAAGGCGGCCGATTTTCCGGTTTCCAAGCCGGAGCTAAGTGCCCTTTTCCGTAAAGTCGGGCACAACAACTACCGCCCCTGCGGTGACCAACTGCTGCGCAATTTCCTCAAGGGCCTGACCCTGCGGGTCCGTGGCTGAGCCGCCGATGAACTACAGCGTTGCGCCTATCGGCTACGTCCGTTCCTGCTTCAAGGAAAAGTTCGCGATCCCGCGCCAGCCGCAACTGGCGCCTGCTGCGCGTGGCGTACTGGAACTGCTGCCACCCTTTGACAACGGAGACGCGGTGGCCGGGCTCGAACACGTCAGCCATGTGTGGTTACTGTTCCTGTTCCACCAGGCCCTGGAAGACAAGCCACGGCTCAAGGTGCGCCCACCGCGCCTAGGCGGCAATACTTCCATGGGGGTGTTTGCCACCCGTGCGACCCATCGACCGAATGGCATTGGCCAGTCGGTGGTGCGTCTGGAAAAGGTAGAAGCCGGGCGTCTGTTGCTGTCGGGTATCGACTTGCTCGATGGCACACCGGTCCTCGATATCAAGCCTTATGTGCCCTACGCCGACGCAGTGAGCACAGCGACCAACCAGATGGCCAGCGCGCCGCCAGCGCCGATTGCGGTGAGCTGGAGCGACAGTGCCCTGCCTCAGGCCCGCGAACACGCACAACGCCTCGCAGAGCCGCTGGTGGAGCTGATTGAACAGTGCCTGGCTCAGGATCCGCGCCCGGCGTATCAGGTTCCGCCGCCAGAGCGTGTGTATGGGGTGAAATTCTGGGACGTGCAGGTGCGCTGGCACTATCCGCAGCCGGATCAAATCCGGGTGCTGGAAGTGGTCCTGGACCTCTAGGTAGGAGCGGGCTTGCCCCGCGATGCGATTGCAGGTTGTCTGATACATCGCATCGCGGGGCAAGCCCGCTCCCACAGCAGCAAAAAAAAAAGCAGGCCGAGGCCTGCTTTTTTTGATTCAGCGCTGCTTACTTCTCGACGAAAGCACGCTCGATCAGGTAGTCGCCTGGCTCGCGCATACGTGCAGAGATCTTCAGGCCGAAGCTGTCGAGCACTTCACTGGTTTCGTCAAGCATGCTCGGGCTACCGCAGATCATGGCACGGTCGTCCTGAGGGTTGATCGGTGGCAGGCCGATATCCTCGAACAGCTTACCGCTGCGCATCAGGTCGGTCAGTCGCCCTTGGTTCTCGAAAGGCTCGCGGGTAACGGTTGGGTAGTAAATCAGTTTTTCACGCAGCGCCTCACCGAAGAACTCGTTCTGCGGGAGGTGCTCGGTGATGAATTCACGATAGGCGACTTCGTTGACGTAACGCACGCCGTGAACCAGGATCACTTTTTCAAAGCGCTCGTAGGTTTCCGGATCCTGGATGACGCTCATGAACGGCGCCAGGCCAGTGCCGGTGCTCAGCAGGTACAGGTGCTTGCCCGGGTTGAGGTCGTCCAGTACCAGAGTACCGGTAGGCTTCTTGCTGATGATGATCTCATCGCCTTCCTTCAAGTGCTGCAACTGCGAGGTCAGCGGGCCATCCGGCACCTTGATGCTGAAGAACTCCAGATGCTCTTCCCAGTTCGGGCTGGCAATGGAATAGGCGCGCATGAGCGGTCGGCCGTTGGGCTGTTGCAGGCCGATCATCACGAACTGACCATTCTCGAAGCGCAGACCCGGATCACGGGTGCACTTGAAGCTGAACAGGGTGTCGTTCCAGTGGTGAACACTGAGGACACGTTCGTGGTTCATGTTGCTCATGTACGGGCTCCTGAAATAAAACGCAGCGCTAACCTAGAGCGCGATTGCGCGATAGTTTAGTGCGAGCGACAATATCTGTTAAATGAATTATCAAGATATGTCTTATCGGTTATATAGATATGCGATTTACGCTTCGTCAACTCCAGGTGTTCGTCGCCGTAGCCCAGTATCAGAGCGTCTCGCGAGCCGCAGGCATACTGGCGTTATCGCAATCGGCTGCCAGTACTTCGATCACCGAACTTGAGCGTCAGTCCAGTTGCCAGCTGTTTGACCGTGCCGGCAAACGTCTGAGTCTAAACGCGCTGGGCCATCAATTGCTGCCTCAGGCAGTGGCCCTGCTGGATCAGGCCAAGGAAATCGAAGACTTGCTCAACGGCAAGTCAGGTTTCGGTTCCCTGGCGGTCGGCGCCACCCTGACCATCGGCAATTACCTGGCCACACTGCTGATTGGCAGCTTCATGCAGGTGCATCCGGAAAGTCAGGTCAAGCTCCATGTGCAGAACACTGCGCATATCGTGCAACAGGTTGCTCACTATGAAATTGATCTGGGTCTAATCGAAGGCGATTGCAACCACCCGGACCTTGAGGTGCAACCTTGGGTTGAAGACGAGCTGGTGGTGTTCTGTGCCCCACAACACCCGTTGGCCAGCCGTGGCCGGGCGACGATGGAAGAACTAACGCACGAAGCCTGGATTTTGCGCGAACAGGGCTCCGGCACCCGCCTGACCTTTGACCAAGCGATGCGCCACCACCGCTCCAGCCTGAACATCCGCCTGGAACTTGAGCACACTGAAGCCATCAAGCGTGCGGTGGAGTCAGGACTGGGCATTGGCTGTATTTCACGCCTGGCTCTGCGCGATGCCTTCCGTCGCGGTAGTCTGGTGGCCGTGGAAACACCGGAGCTGGACCTTGCCCGGCAGTTCTACTTCATCTGGCACAAGCAGAAGTACCAGACTTCTGCCATGCGCGAGTTCCTCGAACTGTGCCGCAACTTTACCGCAGGTGTACAGCGCAGCGACCAGATCGTCCTGCCCAATATCGCCTAGAGCAGAATCACCGCCCAAACCAGCCCCACCAGGGTCAGCGCTACCAGTTGGGCGGCGCTGCCCATGTCTTTGGCATTTTTTGACAGCGGGTGACGGTCCAGGGAAATCCGGTCGATCGCGGCCTCGATGGCTGAATTGAGCAGTTCGACGATCAGGCCCAGCAAACATACAGCGATCAGAATTGCCCGCTCAGCACGGCTGACATCCAGCCAGAACGCCACAGGGATCAGCACGGCATTGAGCAACACCAGTTGACGGAACGCTGCTTCACCGGTGAACGCTGCGCGCAGACCGTCAAACGAATAGCCGGCAGCATTGAATATACGTTTGAGGCCGGTCTGGCCCTTGAAAGGCGATGACATAGAAGGTCACTTCATCCACTGAAAAATGCGCTGCAGCCTAGTGCAGGGCGGGTCAAAAAAGCGTGAAGAATGTGGCCTCAGCTCGATGAGACCGATTCCAGTTGTTGCAGCAGCAACGCGGCCTGAGTGCGCGTGCGCACGCCAAGCTTACGGAAAATCGCCGTCACGTGAGCCTTGATGGTTGCTTCCGAGACGTTCAGCTCGTAGGCGATCTGCTTGTTGAGCAACCCTTCGCAGACCATGGTCAGTACCCGGAACTGCTGAGGCGTAAGGCTGGCCAAGCCCTCACTGGCAGCCTTGGCCTCTGCCGAGACATCGACCTTCTCGAAGGCCTGCGGCGGCCACCAGATGTCCCCATCGAGGACCTTTTTCACTGCGTCCTGAATCACTTCCAGGGAGCTGGACTTGGGAATAAAGCCGCTAGCACCGAATTCGCGCGACTTCACCACAACGGCGGCTTCTTCCTGAGCCGACACCATCACCACCGGGATTTGCGGGTATTGACCGCGCAGCAGCACCAGGCCAGAGAAGCCGTAAGCGCCGGGCATGTTGAGATCCAACAAGACCAGGTCCCAGTCGGACTTTTCGGCAAGACGGGTTTCCAGCTCGGCAATGCTCGCCACTTCTACCAGGCGAACATCGGGCCCCAGCCCCAGGGTTACAGCCTGACGCAGGGCACTGCGAAACAGCGGGTGGTCATCGGCAATCAGGATTTCGTACGTGGCCATTAATCTAATGATCCTGTTCTGTGCAGGCGCAGGGAGGAAGAATAGGCGCCTGGCGGGCAACTCAAGGTGTTGGCGGCATTGCCGCACACCCAAAAGGCACTTCAAGGCCAGGAACAGCGGTGTTTCAAGCCTTGTACATGCCCGAATCGGCGCCAAGGATGCCGAGCCAGCACCGGGTGGTCAAGTTGATTACCCAGTCAGGCCAAGCACGCAGTGAGCGCCAGCCTGCCCATTATGACGCAATGTGCCACACCTGCCCCTTGTACTATAGGAAGGTATGCAAACGCTGGTGCACCGCATCTTGCTCATCCACTGGCCATTGATGCTTGGCGCTCAGGTAATGGGTACTGAACACATCCAGATACGCATCCAGGGCTTGCGCGGCAGTTTGATCGCCCGCCAGCTCCAGGCACATGGCCGCGACTTCGGCAGTGCAGAAATGATCGTCACGTTTGGAACGGCGCAACCGGTAGCGCGACAATTGTTCGGGCTGCAGGCTGAGCACCGGAAAACGGTCAAGGTACGGGCTTTTGCGAAACATTTTGCGCGCCTCGGTCCAGGTCGCATCCAGCAGAATGAACAGCGGCCGCTTGCCTGGCTCACGCACTACCTCGCTGACCACCCTTTGCGGCTCGACGAACTCCCCTGGAAACACGATGTAGGGTTGCCAGTGAGGCTGGTCGAGCAAGGCCAGCAACTGCTCATCGACAGCCGTTCGCTGCCAACTGAACGCCGAGGTGTCGGTTATCAGGTCCGCGATCAACCATCCGGTATTGCTTGGCTTCAGCGGCTCGGTGTCGTGCATCAGCAGGCACATGGCTGAATCGGATGGCACCTGCGGACGCCAGGCACACAAGCAATGGCTGGGAACCACGCGGCAGTGCGGGCAACGAGGAGCGCGTGATCCGCGAGCAACGAAAGGTTTGACACTGCGCGCCAGGCGCTCGGCGCGCAAGCGCGATACGGCATGACTCATGATTGCAGACTGTATAAACAATTAAGGGATAGCACTGCGCGGACTCGGCAAGACAGGGAAACCGCGCCAGTTTATCAGAGCCCGCTGACCGGCAGACGGTATTTGCCGTGCAGGCAGCCTGCCGACTCCCCTATAATCGTTCCCCTGTCGTTACCCACTGGCGCCCCGCTCTGCACGTGAGGGAACACCGTGCGCAGTTGCCGGTCAAACTGCCAGTTACTGAACCAGGAGAAATTCATGCTGCGCTTCATCGCCCCGACCTTGAGCCTTTTGCTCGCCCTGCCCCTGGCCGCCACCGCCGCTTCCAAGCAGGAATACGAACTGAGCAAAATGCTGCAAAAAGTAGCTACGGAAAGCAGCGTGGGCACGCCGCGAGCGATCAACGAAGACATTCTCGATCAAGGTTACACCGTTGAAGGCAGGCAATTGATCAACCACCTGAGTGTGCGCGCCAGCCATGCACAGCAAATGCAGGCCAACCCGGAAAAAGTCCGCGACCAATTGGGCGCTAGTGTGTGCAAAAACACCGGTTACCGTCAGCTGCTGGCCAAAGGCGCGGTACTGACCTACCGTTTTTCCGAGTACAAGACCAACCGCCGGGTTGGCGAGCAAGCCTTCGACGCCGCCAGTTGCGGTGTCAAACTGAGCAAATAAGCCTAGGCCAGCTCTTCACTGTCGCGCCGCTGCTCTTCATCGGCGCGCAGTTCGGCCACCAGCGCCTGGACATAACGTGATTGCCGCTTACCGCCCCCCAAGCGCCGCAGGCACTCTTCTTCAAGGCTCAGGTTGTTGGCCTGGGCCGAGCGCTCGAGCAGCTCAAACAGCTGCGCATCGAGCTCCAGATTAAGCCGTTGCATAATTAAGCCTCCCTGCACGACTACAAGTCTCTCTCGCCTCCAGTTAACCAGACCCGCGCCTGGCCTGGATCCTGACTGACGAGCGGTCTACTTCGGCCTCTTCTGCCTGTCACCTCGCAGATCCTTGCGGCACAACCTCCGGCCAGCGTCTAGATTGATAGCAAGCGCCCGCCCGTTTCAGGGCTCGCACAGGGGGATGCCTGCCGACGCTTTGCCTTCGCATTGCCGAGCAAAACAACAATGAGCCCATTACCACTGCACTAAGACCTTGCAGGTCTACTGCAATGCTTGAGCGGTACGCTCAAGCCACAGCAGCCAGCGACACACGCAGTGTCGCGGCCGGAAACGGTAACATTCCGGTCAGAGGTTTTGCTGCAGAAGGAGACGTTGAATGCCTTACCAACCGAATGAACTGCTGGCGAGTCACTTCAAGAACACAGGAATCGATCTGAGCAAGCTGGAAGAACAACTGAAGCAGGTTGCCCCTGACAGCCCCAACCTGCCGCTGTACCGCGACATGATGCTGACGGTCCTGCGCATGGCCCAGGACGACAGTAATCGCTGGAACGCCAAAATCACCCTGCAGGCCCTGCGCGAGCTGGATCACGCCTTCCGCACCCTTGAGCAGTACAAAGGCCGACGCAAAGTCACTGTGTTCGGCTCGGCACGTACCCCCATCGAACACCCCATGTACGCCTTGGCCAGAGAACTGGGTGCGACTCTCGCCCGCTCGAACCTGATGGTGATCACCGGTGCTGGCGGCGGCATCATGGCCGCTGCTCACGAGGGCGCAGGCGTCGATCACAGCCTGGGTTTCAACATTACCCTGCCGTTCGAACAACATGCCAACCCCACGGTGGATGGCACTGATCGGCTGCTACCGTTCCACTTCTTCTTTATTCGCAAGCTGTTCTTCGTCAAGGAAGCCGACGCCCTGGTGCTCTGCCCGGGCGGTTTCGGCACCCTCGACGAAGCACTGGAAGTGCTCACCCTGATCCAAACCGGCAAGAGCCCGCTGGTACCCGTGGTGCTGCTGGACTCCCCAGGCGGCAACTTCTGGCAAGACGCGCTGAACTTCATTACCCGCCAACTGGAGGAGAACCGCTACATTCTGCCCAGCGACCTGAAGCTGCTGCGCTTGGTGCAAAGTGCCGAAGAAGCAGTGGAGGAGATTAATCAGTTTTACAGCAACTACCACTCCAGCCGCTGGTTGAAAAATCAGTTCGTGATCCGCATGCACCATCCGCTTAGCGAAGGCGCCTTGCTCGATTTACAGGAAGGCTTCGCTGACCTGCGCCTGAGTGGTTTGTACCACCAGCATGCCTACTCGGGGGAACACCATGACGAAGCCAGGTTCAGCCACCTGACGCGTTTGACGTTTGCCTTCAATGGCCGCGACCAGGGGCGCCTACGCGAACTGGTGGACTTCATCAACCTGTCGGAAAACTGGGCCAAGCCGGAGCCGATGCACACCACACAACGGGCGCGCGAAGCACTGAAGGTAACCTGAGCGTCGGGCTCAGCTAGTCGTCCAGGCCTCGGCCGCTCAACAGGCGGCCGACCATTTCCATGGAGAAACCACGGTAGACCAGAAAACGGGTTTGCTGTGCGCGTGCGCGCGGATCGGCAGGAAACTGACCAGAAAACTTGCGCTGCCAGACATCCCGCAACTGTCCCGCCCAGTCCACACCGCACTCACGCAGGGCCTGGTCAATGTCACTGCGGTGCAGACCACGTTGGCTGAGTTCTTCACGGATGCGCGCCGGGCCGTAGCCTGATCGCGAGCGATAGCTAATGAAGCTTTCCAGATAACGGGCTTCACTGAGCAGGCCCTCTTCCGTCAAACGGTCGAGTTCCTGATCGATCAATTCGGGGGGAGCGCCGCGCTGACGCAACTTACGCGTCAGCTCGACTCGACCGTGCTCGCGACGTGCGAGCAGGTCCATGGCTGTCCGCCTTACGGCGACGGGAGTATCGAGTACGGCGGACATGACGACAATCAGTAGCCAGCTTCAGCGTCGGCCAGATCGTCTTCAGGCTCAGCGTTGGCAGCAGCCGCTTTGCCGGCGGCATCAACAGCGCCAGCGCTCAGCAGCTTGTCGCGAATCTGCTTCTCGAGGGTGGCGGCGATTTCCGGGTTCTCTTGCAGGAACTTGGCCGAGTTGGCCTTGCCCTGACCGATTTTGCTGCCCTGGTAGCTGTACCAGGCACCGGATTTTTCCAGGAAGCCGTGCAGCACGCCGAGGTCGATGATTTCGCCGTTGCGGTAGATGCCCTTGCCGTACAGGATCTGGAATTCAGCCTGACGGAATGGAGGCGCCACCTTGTTCTTGACGATTTTGACGCGGGTTTCGCTACCAACCACTTCGTCGCCTTCTTTCACCGCGCCGGTACGGCGGATGTCCAGACGAACCGAAGCGTAGAACTTCAGCGCGTTACCACCGGTGGTGGTTTCCGGGCTGCCGAACATCACGCCGATCTTCATACGGATCTGGTTGATGAAGATCACCAGGCAGTTGGCGTTCTTGATGTTACCGGTGATTTTACGCAGCGCCTGGGACATCAGGCGGGCTTGCAGGCCCACGTGCATGTCGCCCATTTCGCCTTCGATTTCAGCCTTGGGTACCAGCGCGGCCACGGAGTCGACGATGATCACGTCAACGGCGTTGGAACGTACCAGCATGTCGGTGATTTCCAGGGCCTGCTCACCGGTGTCCGGCTGCGAAACCAGCAGGTCATCGACATTGACGCCCAACTTGCCGGCGTACTCGGGGTCGAGGGCGTGTTCAGCGTCGACGAAGGCGCAGGTCGCACCCATTTTCTGGGCTTGAGCAATGACCGACAGGGTCAGCGTGGTTTTACCAGACGACTCAGGGCCGTAGATTTCGACGATACGGCCTTTTGGCAGACCGCCAATGCCCAGGGCAATGTCCAGGCCCAGGGAGCCGGTAGAAATGGCCGGGATCGCCTGACGCTCGTGGTCGCCCATGCGCATGACCGCGCCTTTACCGAATTGACGCTCGATTTGCCCCAGGGCCGCAGCCAAGGCGCGCTTCTTGTTGTCGTCCATTGAAGTCCTCACGTAATCGATAGGGCCTGACGGCCAGAACACCTGTATAAGTAGCCAGTATTATTCCACAGGGTTTTCTTCCCGCCTACCCCCGATGTGAGATTTACTCTGCACCAAGCTGTAACAAGCCCTCTAGCGCGGCGATTACCGTTTGTCGGCGGACCTCGTCACGGTCGCCGTCAAAGTGTCTGCGCTCGCTGCTCACATGGCTGCCGTCGGCCCACGCCAGCCAGACCGTCCCCACCGGCTTGGCCGGTGAACCCCCGTCTGGCCCGGCCACACCACTGACCGCCACAGCAAAGCGCGCATCGCTGGCGGCCTGGGCCCCCCGCGCCATGGCCTCGACCACCTCCTGGCTGACCGCGCCGACCTGGACGAACAGGTTTTCAGGCACTTGCAGCTGAAGCGTCTTCTGGCGATTGGAATACGTGACATAACCGGCTTCGAACCAGGCCGAACTGCCCGGAATCCGCGTAATGGCCTCGGCAATGCCACCGCCGGTGCAGGATTCGGCGGTAGTCACCTGCGCCTTGAAGCGTCGCAAGTGCTCGCCCAAGCGGGCGGAAAGTGCAGTGATCGGGTCCATGGCAAGCTCCTTGAAAGACTGCTGCCTACCCTACACCAGCTACCGCTGGCGACACATCCTCAGCGTTGCAGGGCTTGCACATAAGCCTGACAGGCGCGCAGGGCAATCAGTCCCTGATCTCCCCGATTGGTGATGGCGATAATTCGTTGAGCATGCGCTGGCTCAAGTCCGGCGCGTACGGGGTCATGATCCAGGCTGGCGGTGCCGGGGGTGGTAGGCAAACCAGCTTGGGGGGCGGCACCAAGGAGGACTGACAACCGCACATCAGCAGTAGCCAGGCGGTCACGCAAACGGGCTTGAGCCTGTTGAGCATCGAGTAGCTCCTGATAATGGAATTGGTCGTTGGCTTCTATTTGCTGCTCCAGCACAAGACGCTGCTGACGTTCGCCCTGTAGCTGACCTGCAAGTGCCTCGGCCTGCTGCTGAAGTTGCAGCGCATGGGCCTGGGCTTGCTGCGCCAACTGCGAGCCGTAGCGCCATGCCTGGACCTGCCAAGTCAGCGCGGCGGCCAGCAGCAACAGCACGACCAGCAAAGCGGCCTGCCAGCGCCTCAACACAGCACCTCACGGGCACGCGCCCATAGCTTCAAGCGGTCTTCCAGACCGTTGAGCCCACCATTGATATGGCGGGTGATGCGGTTGAACTCACCGCGTTCGGCCAACTGATTGAGCCCACGCGAATGCCAGAACCACGCCGCCGACTCACATGCCCATTGAGGCTGCTCAAGCAATTGAGGCAAATCGAGCAGTCGCTCGTCGCCGAACAGCGCCATGCTGCAGGCGTGGTAGTTGTTACGGCCGGTGATCTGAATCAGGCCCCGACCGCAGTAGCGTTGCCCATCACCATCGGCTTGTGGCGTATTGCCCAGCCGCGCCGCCAGCGTGCCTGTGTCGTAACGCGAAAGGTAGCGGTCGCTCCCCAGTTCCTTGAGGTAGCGCAACTGGCCCGACTCATGACCAATCTGCGCCAGAAAGGCCGTGACACGCCGTGGCGAGTCGATTTCCCAACGACGCATGGCCGTGTTCAAGGCAGGAACAAAAACGCCCGCTTGCTGGCGGGCGTTTGGAAAAATCAATATCAGTGTCTTCTCGGTAATGTCCATAAGCGTTTCTCCTTAGCGGCTTGCCTTGGCCGTGCGCGGCTTGGCGCCCTTGACCTTGGCTTTGCCCTGCTTACCACCATTGCACTCAGCGGTGGTCGTCCAACCGGAGGTGGTAAACACATGCTCAACAGACTCCAACAGGTATTCCCCATCGAGCCCGGTCTTGAAACCCTTCAAATCAACATGTCGCTCACAGAACAGATCCGTGCGTCCGGGCATCTCCAGACGCACATTGGCCGTGCTGCGGTTAAGCGCCGCCAGCCGGGCCTTGGCCGCTTGCTCAGCCGAGGCCTTGTCCGGGTAGAGGTGACGGTCGGTGTGAACCGGTGCCATTCCCTCCGGGACGCCCGCATTCGCCAGTTCAACGACCCTGGACTGGCCGCTACGCGGGTCCTGATACCGGGTTTGAACGGCCTTGTACGCCCCCTTGTCCGCCAGACGGAACTGCCAGCGGGTGACGTCGGAGCGTCGCAGGCCAACAATGCCCAGCGCTCTGCCGTGTGCACTCTGCCCGCCCTGACGTGGCAGCACCAACAGCGTGCCGTCGCCGATTTTGGCGGTGCAGTCATATTGCTTGGCCAAACGGGTGACAAAGTTGAAGTCAGACTCATTGAACTGATCGACCCGTAACACGCTGGTCTGCACCGGGCATGCCGGTTGCCAGCCATTGCGTGCGGCGATATCACGCACGATCTGCAACAACGGGACATTTTCCCAACTTCCGCTGCGGATGGTTTTGCCTGTACCGCGCATGTCACTGGCCTTGCCACGAATAATCACGCTGTCGGGTGGCCCGGACAGCTCGACTTCATCAACGGTGTAACGCCCCAGACGGGTCAGTGTCTGGCCGACGTACCCCAGATGAACCTCGATATGCGCGCCGCGTGCCGGTAGCATCACGGCCCCGTCACGGTCATCGATACGTAACTCGAAATCGTCCGATTCCATGCCTGGTTTGTCTGATGTACGCAGCAACAAGAGTCGATCGTTGATCAGCGCCGTGATGTCGTTACCGTCGGCGATGATGCGGAAAACCGGTTGCATGGTTCATTCTCCAGAAAAGCAAACCCCGCACATGGCGGGGCTTGGTTGCTGTGCAGATGTCCTGGTCGTCAATCCCATAACTGCACCGTGGCATCGCTGCCGACAGTCAGCTCTGGCAACTGGATCAGAATGCCGGTACGAAACGGTTGGGCTTCGTCAGCCAAGCCTTGATTGGCATTGAGCACCGCCTCGACGCTTCCGTTCAGGTGCCCGTAATAGTGCTGGCACAAGGTGTCGAGCACATCGCCTTCAGAGGTTCTGCAGGTCGTCGCCATAGCTCACAAACTCCAGAGTGAAACCTTGTTTACGGGGGATGCCACCCGCCAGCAGGTAGCGCTGCTCTTCATCAATGTTGGTCAGGCACCAGTTGCCCAATACCTGGCCGTAACCGGTGACCAGGCTGAGTGGGCGCAGCAAACGCCCAAAACTGCGCAATGTTTGCAACTGACCAAGCCCTCCTTTGAGCGTCGGGAACACCGCCCCCCGAATGTTGATTTTTTCTTCCCCCAGACTCACGGCTTGTTGAGCTGCGCTGCGTGTCAGGCGTTCTTGCCCGACCCAGCGAAAACTAGTCTGGCGCCGCAGTTCTTCAAATGCAGCGGTGTCGAGGTTGAAGTAGTAGCCCGGCGAGACGCCATCGAGCGGTTGCAGAATCAACAAGTGGGGAAAGGGTTTGACCGCTTCCGCGGCCGGCGTGAGCTCAGGCGTAAAGCCGCCGGTGGGCAATATGTTGCTTAGCGAGGGATGGATCTTGCCAGCGATCTGGTTGATCTTCGCCGCAGCCTTGGCGACTTGTTCGCCGAACACCTGAACCTGCCCTTGCACACGGACCACGGTCGCCAGCCCTTGGTCGTATTTGTCCACGACCTTTTTGACGGTCTTCTGGGCAGTATCAATTGCGCGCATTGTGCGTTGCAGCTTTGCGCCAATGACCGGTCCGACATAGGGAATGGCTTCAAGATCGGCAACCGCCGACGTGATATCACCGACCGCACTGTTCATCGGCTCCAGCATTTTGTCGATGTGCTGGCGCCCATCCTGCCCGGCCTTCACCACGTAGCGCAGGGCTGACTGTAGCTGTTGCATGTAAGCCATGGGCTCTCCTTAAACGTAGACATGGGGCACGTCGGACAGTTGACGAGAGGTTGCCATGCGCATCAATTCCTCCAACTCACGCCGTACCATCGCTTGCAGGTTCTGCACGAGCTGTGTGGGGTCGGAAACGCCGCCTTGGACGGTGATGGGCATGTTGGGGGTGAAGGTGAATTGCTGGTTCACCTGTTGCGGCGAAGCAAGCGCCGTGCTCGTGTTGGCCAGTGCTACCGGCGGTTCAACCGCGGACGCGGTGTTCGCTAACGAGCGCACCACATCACCCGGTTGTGCCGCTACGAGCGGACTGTTGTCAGTTGACTTGGCGGCAGCTACCGGTTCTTCGTTGGAAGACACCAAACGCTTGCCCAGCCAGCCACCGATTGCGTCTCCCGCCATACCCCCGAGCAATGCGCCAATGGGCGGCCCGACCACCGGCACAAACGTGCCCAACACCGTGCCAAGGGCCGCTCCCACCAAACCGCCCGCTGCGGCACCATAACCTTCGGCCTTCTCTTCAGGAGAGTCGGCAGTCAAGAATGTAGCGGCTGCTTTAATACCTGCCTCCAACATCGCCGGGCCACGCACCTCCTTGAGCGCAGCGCCAATCTTGCCAACGGTGCCGGGACTGATAGGGCCTGACGGCTTGACCGGCGGCTGGGGCAAAGTTTCGCCGCCCTGCAGGGCTTCTTCCGGTATCGGCGCACCTTTGAATTGATTGCGTACCTTGTCCAGCAGGCTGCGAACGACAGTCCCGCCTTTGAGCGCCAGCAGCGTCGTGCCGAGCGCTGCCACACCGACGGTCAACCACTTGACTGCATTCGGGGCTTCGGTGAATGCGTTGGCCTTTTCTTCGACTACCTCGGCCACCCAATTCGATAACGGCCGTACAGAATCTCCCAGGCTGAGAAGCGCGTTATCGACGGCATCGGACGCTTCGCTCAGGTGCCGGTCCGAAGTCCCTCGTCGTGCCTCCAGATCCCCATCAAGGATGCTGGTAGTCTCCGTGGTTTGAGTTCCCTCAAGCACTGTATTCAAATGCTTACGCTGCGTATCCGACAGCGGGGCGGCAGCATCCTCACCCGTACCTTTGCGCTGGGACACAACGAACTCAAGAGCCCTTTTCAGCCCAGCCGCGTCGGTAATTTTCGGGTGGCTCTGCAGCTCGCTGATCAAGCGCGCGGTGTCCCCAATGGCGGCATCCTGCCCGACTGAGAACTTGGCTGCCACGGGGGCAACGTCCAGGGCTTTGTCCAGCCCCATACCCGTTTCGTACAACTGTTTGATCAACGTCGCGGCCTGGTTGCGTTCCATGCCGGTGTCGGTGGTGATCTTTTTCACCCTGGCAATCACGTCCTGCTCTTTCAGCGAAGGCTTTTCACCATCGGCCACACCTGCACTGATGGTGATATCACGAATGATCTTCTGGAACTGCGCACTGATCTGAGTAGGCAGCAACGCCGCCCGTCCGTAAGTAATCGCCGGACCGATCACTGGCAGGTCTTCGAAGGCAGCCAGGTTGTCTCTTTCAGGTGTTGAATCGGTTGTCGCCGTGGCGGTGCCACTCCCCTCCTGCACCAGCACAGGGTGCGGCTTGCGCAGCGCAACCAATTGCTGGCCTAGCAGGCTGAGGGTTGTATCCAGGTAAGGTCGCAACTCACCCAACCCGCAACAGTTGCTCGCCGCTGCTGGTTTCACCTCCTCAGGAGGGCGCAACCCTTCAGCGAATAGTTTCTCCAGTACCTCTGTGTTTTTCTTGATCTGGTCTTCGACCCGTTTGAGCGCGATGCCTATCGTAAAGATAACGGAGGCACCCAGCTCCAGTTTCGCGATGAGACTCCTTTCCATCTGATCCCCCTGTCGCCGATCACCGGCTTAATCCGTGAGCCACCAGACCATGTCGTTGAACGACATGGTCATGATTTCGGCGGCGGAAAAGTTCAGCTCTTTGGCGAGCCGCTTTGCCGCCGCCCTCTGCACGGCGGGGTCAAACCTCGTCGTCTTGCACCAGGCGAAAATAGCCCGCCTGCAAGCGGCTGTAGTCTCTCAGGGCAAGCCCTTCGAGATCCTTGATACCCACTTCGGCCAGCGACGCGAACAGGTTCAGTTCGCGCTGTTCATCGTCGTTGTTGGCCGTCGACTGTGCGGCACGAATGTCACGCACCGTAGGGGCACGCAGGGACAGGCTGTCGACCTGTACCCCATTGGCCTCGGAACGCTTGCTCAGCGTCACCACCACCCGCTCGGCGCTTACTTTCAGCCAACTTGGCGTCTTGGTTGCCTGATTCATAAGGTCTCCTTACAAGCCCAAGGCCGAGCGTTGCGCGGCGAGTTGGTCGACACCGTCGATGACCCGCTTCATGCCCAACGGATCAATTTCGTAGACCAGGCGGCTGTCAACTTCCAATTTGTAGTAGGTCAGGGCCACGTTGTGTTTGATCTCGGCTTTTTCGCCGGTTTTCCAGTCGCCCATTTCGACTTCTTTGAGTGCCCCGCGCAGGGTCACGACGACGGGCGTAATACGCCCCTTGAGGCCTTTGAAGGCGCCACGGAAGGTACCGCTGAACGACGAGCCGTCGGCCAGCCCGAAGAACTTCAGCGACTCGCGGCGCACACCAGTGGTGACAAAGCCTGCCTCCTGCTTTTCCATGCCCATATCGAGTTCGATCGGCATATCCATGCCGCCGGCACGGTGCTCCTCCATCTTCAGGGTCAGCTTGGGCAGGGTCAGGCTGGGTACATCGCCCTGGAAGCTGACGCCATCGACGAACAGGTTCAGGTTGGCCAGGGTTTCGGGAATCATTGCCATAATTGTTGCTCCTTGATTAAACGGCTTGGTCGAGAACTTCGGTCAACCACTGGTTGGTGACCTCGACGCGGAAATTCGGGTTTTCGGCAGGGGGTACGTCGGTGAAACGAATGTTCCAGTACACCTTGCCCTGCTCCAGCTGGCTGGCGGTGTTGAGCTCGGTGTCGGCGAACACCTCGAAGTTGATGATTGCGCCCTGGGCCTTGAGATCACGCATGAATGCCTGCAGGCCTTCGGTGACGTCCTTGACGTAGGTGGCGGTGATCGAACGGTCGACGGCCCACTTGTGGCCATAGAGGATTGCGTCCATGACGATGTCCATGGTTCGCACACGGGTGACGAAGGCCCATTTCGGGTCGCTGCTCAGGGTACGGTTGCCCCACAGGCGATAGCCGTCATCACGAATAACCGTGGTGATGTTGGCGTTGTTGAGCAGATTGGCCCGGCAGGTGGCATCGCCGTCCAGGTACTCAATCGAGCGGCTGGTGCCGGTGAGGCCGACAAACTCTTTGTTCGACGGCGACGCCCAGAAGCCGTACTCGCTGTCGGTCCAGGCAAACAAACCCGCAACCCATGCCGAAGCTGGTGCGTCGACAGTGGCATCTGCGGTGGTGTCCCAGTACTGCACGCCTGGATCGACCAGAAACGCGCGCTTGGCACCGAAGTTTTCGGCATAGGCGATGGCGGCTTCATCGGTGGTGTTAGGGCCATCGAGAATCGCCAGGCCACGCAACTTGTCGGCCAGGGCCACCAATGCAGTACCAATGGCCTGGGTAGCGCTGTGCTTTGGCGTCACCAGCAAGCGCGGCTGAGCGTTGAAGCGGCTTTTGCCATCAAGCAACGCCTGCAGGCCGGTACGTTTACCGTCGGCCTGTACAGCGCCGATGATTGCCGAGGTCTGCTCGGCAGCGTCTTCCAGTTTGGCTACACCGCAAGCGACGATGACCGCTTTGGCACGGGCATAGATAGCCTGGCAGGCCTTGGTGATTGCCGCATCGGCACCGAACGCAGCAATGGCTTCCCGCTCGCTGGTGATCAGCACCAGGTCGTTGGCCTTGGCGCTGGCCGTCGGGCCTTCGGTGAAGGTGTCGACCAGACCGATGATCGAAGAAGAAGGCAGCGCGATGGAACGTGCGCCGGTGTCGACGTTGGTTACGGTAACGCCGTGGAAGAATCCACTCATAGATAAATCTCCAGAAATGCGAAGGCCCCGGAGTGCGGGGCCTTGAGAGGGTGAAGCAGGAAAGAAAACGCCCCGGCGGTGCGGGGCGTTAATAGGTGTGCTCGGCGGTCCAGGGCGGCGCCTCCGGGCGGTATTGAGAGTCGGGAAAAAGCTCAGACTGGGGCCAGTCGCGCAAGGCTTGCACATAATCCAGAAGCTCACCGGACTGGGCAGGGGTCAGGGTTGTAGGTCGAGCTGAATCCACCTCGTCTCGGTGTCGCTCACGCAGCCAGCGAACGCTTTCGACTGCACTATCGCGCCAGCTACGCTCGATGGCGATTAATTGCTCAGCAGTCAGTTGTGGCGGTTCAATCAGAATCGGATAGCCGTCTTTGTCACTCGAAATTCGCAGCCCCATGGGCTGACCCGCTAAAAGCTCTGCATGATGCTCCTGTGTTATATGCACTGCATCCACTGGAATCTGCTCTCCCGAATGGACGGATTCACTGTAGAAACCGCCCGTTGTTTTGCTAAAAAAAATCATGTGCTCACCTTGAGTTCACAGCCCACCGGTAATCAAAGCCGGTTCAGTAGACTTGTTTAGTTCGACGCTCCCTCTACCCTTGCGATCAATAACCGATGGCAAACAAGTAAATAGCATCACCGCCTGTTGCCAACTGGCTAGCGATAGCAGCAGACGTATATCCAGCATTGGGGTGCGCTCCACACGCGTACATGCTCGATCCAGAAGCAGAAGCATCATTGCTTGCGAACACACGGAAAACGCTGTTAGGGAAAGTCAATGGATAGGTCCACGTTCCAAATCCATTGGTAGTGCCTGCTGTCCCCCACTGAAGAATCACCCCCCCGAGCCATGTCGGAAAAACGATGAAACCGTTAGCAGCCAAAGAGACAGAAAAACCCAAACGCTGCTTTCTCGGCGTAACGATTGTGGTGTCATCCAAGCCAGCATTTACCTGTGCCTGGGTCGCTATCTTGGCCCAGCCAAACGCAGTCTCTGTCGCCTGAGTTACTACCTTTCCAATCGCTTGGAACACCCGCAGCGGCGTCATCCACTTGACGTTATCAGTGCCAACCTCAGCATCGCTCTGTGAAGCTTTGTCGCTGGTTGCGACTTTGGCCGCAATCGCATTGGTGATGGTCACCGCAAAGTTGGAATCGTTGCCCAACGCTGCCGCCAACTCTTTCAGTGTGTCCAGTGAACCCGGCGCCGCATCCACCAGCGCGGCAACCGCCGCCTGAACGAACGCCGTCGTGGCCAATTGAGTAGTGTTGGTACCCTTGGCCGCTGTGGGTGCACTGGGCGTGCCACGAAAGGCAGGAGAGTCAACCACTCCGATGTCATTCCACTCCGACCAAACGCCCTCATAGCAACCTCGGGTGTACAGCCGCCCAGTGTTGTAAACCATGTATTGCTGGGTGATGATTGCGGCAGACGCCGCTTGAACAAACAGCGTGCCTGCCAGGGCTACGGGGTAACGCAGCGCCAAACTTGTATTGGCGCTTGCCCGCTGACCGAAGCTGCCCGGTGTAACCATTGTGTCGAGATTGATACCCGCCCCAATATTCGTTCCGTTAACCCCGCTAGCGCCCCACCCCACTGAACCCAGCAGCAAGTGCACAAACTCGGTGGTGGCCAACGTCGTGTTAGCAACTGCCAGTGCAGGTGTTGGACTTGTCGGCGTGCCAGTAAGCGCTGGACTTGCTAGCGGCGCCTTGAGAGTCAACGCCTGATCAATCTGAGTTTTGGTGTACACATCCGTCAGGCCATAACCCGCCACCGTAGTCGGGTTGGTCGCAGCAACAACACGCCCGTATGCATCCACTGCAACGCTGCGGTATGTCCCAGCCAGCACACCCGTACGCCCAAACGCCATTTCGTAAGTCAGCGCTGAAACGCCTAGTGTGACGGGCCCATCGGCCACCAGCTGCCAGGCACTGTCAGCATTGACCGTGCCCTTCTCCACCAAAACCAACATCCCGGGCGTCACCTTGGCGCTCGTGTCGGCATCACTACAACGCGTCCAGGCGCCACCCGCAACCACCAGATACAGGCCATTTTCCTTGCCTGCTGCCTGATTTTTCACCAACACCCGTGCACCAGCGGTCAACGCGACACCATCGACTGTCTGCAGTCCGCTCAGGGTGACTGCTGCGGTGGTGGCCACCAGCACCGAATGCTTGAAATCCTGCTTGGCCAGTTCCTCGGTGACCCACTCGCGGGTCGCCAGCACCACGCTCGGATCAATCTTGAGCTGCACATTACTGGCGCTACTCACCACCAGGTTCATCCGCACCACCTGAGTACGGCCTGATCCCTGATTGAGCAACGGCTTGTAGGTCGGTGCACAGTTGGCCACCGCTACCATGTCGCCGTCCGCGTCATACAAGGCAATTTCGCGAATCCAGCGCCCGCCTACGTCCGCCGGGATCACCTGCTCAGCGACGATGACCGCACTGTCTTTGTCATCGACCTTGAGCTGATTGAGCGGTGCCCGGCGCCATTCATTGAGCAAGGCACGAGCGCCCGCATTGGGCATCGGCAGTGGCGGGTTTTCCATGCCTGACGGGTTGCCGTCACCGACGGCCATGTGGGTGATTTTCCAAGGGATACCCAACGCATCAGCGTTGGCCTGTTTCGCGGCGCCCACCGTGGTGAGAATCGCGTAAAACTGAGAAGTCTGATCGACCATTAGTAGATGTCCATAAAGTCTATGGTGTGTTCTCGCCCCCCACGCCCGATGCTGCCGGTAGTGACAATGTCAACGGCTGCAGGCGGGTAGATGTCGAGCGTGTCTCCGTCCTGGATGGCGCCACCCAGGTAGATGGCTCCGGCGGTTTCCAGGCTGATGACCAGCCCGGTCATGTGTCTGCTGACAGGTCTGGCGTCATCGATCAGCCAGGTCAGCTCTTGGTAGGTTTCTTCGCTGATCCCGGCGTCTGAAACACCGATCTTCAACGCAAAAGTGCCGGGCACACCCTGAGGCTGAGTCTGAAACCACTCTTGAACCTCAATCAGGTAGCCGAAAGGCTCGACTACCCGGCGCAAGGCACCGATGGTGCCTTTGTGGGCATGCACGTTGAACGCCGAGCGAATCACCGAGCGTTTGATGCTCTCGGACCAGGCCTCGTCCCAGTGGTCCACCGACCATGCCCATGCCAGCTGGTGCAACAAGTGAGGCGGACAGGTGTCCGGGTTGTATAGGGCATGCAAAGGAATCTCGGTGATTTCAGCACCCGCTGCCTCAACGGCGCGTTCGAGTTCAGTGCTGTTGAGCGGGAGCAAGCTGTTCATGTCAGCCACCCCGCGTCACGGTAATCGCTTCACACCAGGCAGCTTGCGCCAACGTTGGCCGAATGTCGGACCAGCCATTCAGGTCGACCCGGCTGACGCCATTGATATGCAGCTGAGCGTCCACCCCTGAGCGTGCGACCTCAACGCCCAGGCGTCGCCGCGGATTGACCCACGCCTGCAGACGGCGCTTGCACTCAGCCAGGGTGGCTTCGATTTCCGGCCCATTGCCGCTCATGTGCACCACGGCATCGATGCGGTACGGCAAAATCTCTGCGCTCTGTACCGTCAGGCGATCGGCCACGGGGCGCACATCATCGTCGTTGAGCGCTGCACGCACGGTTTCCAGCAGTGGCGCCTCTGCCGTGCCATTACCTTCCAGCGCCAGCACCGTCACCACCACTACCGCAGGTGACGGGCTCTGCGCAGTGGCATCGGCCACCTGCCCCGAAGCATTGCGGGCATGCAGGATGTAGCTGTTGCGTGGCCCGGCGGTAGTCAACCCTTCGTAAACCAGTTGGATACGCTCACGCAGCGCATCGTCTTCCTCAAGCACTTGCGGGGTTGGCGGCACGGTATTCGAGTCCTGAGACTGAACCACCAACCGCTGCAGGTGAACATTGGCTGCCAAGTGGTCAAGATCTGTGCCTTGCGCATAAGCCAGCAACAACGACTTGGCGGCATCGTTGACGCGCGCTCGGTTGAGCAGTTTGCGATAAGCACCGACTTCCAACAGCTTGGTCACCGGATCGCTCTCGAGCAGTGCGTCCCAGTTGTCCCCCATGTGCGAGCGGAAAGCCGCCAGGTCCTCCTGGAAGATGTCTTCGAAATCGAGGTCTTCCAATACCTGCGGCGCGGGCAGCGCCGAAAGATCCTGACTGCTCATGCCGTCACCTCCAGCGTCTGGTTATCACCCAGATACTGGCCGCTGAGCTGCAGGGTGATCTGCCCGCCTACCACGGCCAGCACCCTAACCCGTTCCAGTTTCAGGCGTGGCTCCCAACGGCTGAGGGACCTTGCCACCTCAGCCTGCACCGCACTTTTCCAACCGTCATTGACGGGTAAGTCGACAAAGCGCCGTAGCGCGCTGCCATAAGCCGGGCGCATGCGGCGACTGCCCAGCGGGGTGGTAAGAATGTCTTCTATGGATTGGCGCACATGCTCGATGCCCGACAGCGAGGCACCGGTCCGGCGATTCACTCCGATCATCGGGTTACTCCTTCATTAGCGTGGACATGGTTTCTCCAGGCATAAAAAAGCCCGCGTTGGCGGGCTGGGTTCAGTGCTTGTGGTTGGCGGTATTGCCAGCGGTGTCAATGATTTTTCCACCCCCGAGAATATCGCCGGTAACGCGTAACGCCCCGTTGATCTGGACTTCGCCAGTCAAGGAAATGTGCGAGGCTTTGGCATTGATGGAATCGGCAGTCACCACTGCCGAACTGCCACCGACCTTGAGGTTCAAGGTGCCACCGGGCAGATCGATGGTGTAGCTGCTGGCCTGCCAGTCGTAGATCAGCGAACCACCGTCGTCAAAGCGCCAGACCGCGACGTGGTCGCGATTGTCCGGCTGATCGCCAGCGCTGCCATACAGGCCCGGCACAAAGGTGCCTTGGGCAGGTTCGCCGCTCGAGCTGAGCAAAACGCCTTGTTCTCCCAGACTGGGTGAGCGCCAATGCCGCGCCTTGCCTGCAGCCTGGCTGTGCCAGCGTACCCAGGCGCTGGTCCAACCGGCACCGTCGGATACTCGTACCTTTGCCGCAGCAAGGTCGACACCCACCACCCGGCAAGGAATGATCAACGTTGCCAGCATTCGGTCATGGGCAGCACTGACGTAGTTCATGCCATGTCCTCCGGCGACTGGTAATTGCCTTCATGGCCAGGGCCAGTATCAGGGCTGAAGGCAAAGGCCAAGGGGCCCGGTTCATTGGGCCAAGGCCATTGCAGACTGCCCAGGTACAGGGCCTGCTCCCATTGCACGCGCCATTCGACCGCATCGGGCATAGCCGCAATGGGAATAACCGGCAGCGCTTCTACCAAGCGTGCTTCTTCGACGAAGTCCAGCCCCCAGAATTGCTTGCGCAGCAGCACAGCCACCTGGGCAGCCAATGTCACCGCTTGCGAGGGTGCTTGCAGGCTGGAACTATCGACCAGAATTCGTGCTTCGAAAGTCGCCATAATGCAGGAGCGACCATCGCCAGGATCGACACTCGGCTTAAGGCCGGTGATCGCATGAATGAGAGCTGGCAATGCCGGAGTTTGATTTTGATTTGCAGGCACATAGGCCTCAACCGTTTCAAACACAGGCAGTGCGAGCTTGACGCTGGCAGTGATGGCTTCATGCAAAGCCGTCAATTCGTTCACAATCGCTTCTCCTTGCAGGCTGAATCATCGCTGCCCTGCGCCTCTACTCCCAACCTACGCGCCGCCCATCGTTCATACAGCCCTATCGCCACATCAGCCCCCGCCATCGCGGTCAGGCACCCAAATGCACTGGCCGTCCAGATCGACATGCCGCTGGCATACAGCAGCATCACCGTGGACACGCCGCAGACCATGCAAGCTCCTGAACGCAATAGCAGGCGTCGTACCAGTGCCCAGCCCCGGGTGCCGGCTTTGTCGGCGCGCCACATTTCTCCGGAAAGGCCACCCAGCAAGGCCAGGATGATCACCAGCCAGATCGGCATTTCCAGTAACGTCTGTTGCTCGTTTGTCACTGTTCTGTCTCCTTATGCAAAGGCGCATAACATTGCGCCTGCCGCATGTGTTGTTGAACCGATTACTCGGCATTCCAAAAAGCCCGGTTCCCCAGGCTTTTCAGTAATGCGTTGTTGAACCGCCCGCCACGACTGGTGCACTGGACTGTTCCGCTTCATGTTGTTCCTCCGACCGCGGCCACCTGCCCGCCGGATAACTGCTTGTGGTGCTTTACGCTGCACACCTGGGCCAGTTGCCAACCCTCTGAACCGTTCAGGCCGGTTCATCGCTGCCTTTGTCACTACCGGTGATGACCGGCTTGAGACAAAGATTATGCATTGATGCATATGCAGTCAATGCATTTGTGGAAATATTTATGCATGAGAAAATGCGCGTATGCATGTAGTCCTTACGCCATGCGGTTCGTAGCGCTTTTGTTCAGGCGAAAAAAAAACCCGCCGAAGCGGGTTTTCTGATGATTCGATTGCGCTTCAGCGGGCGTACATACCCCACCAGAACACATGACCAAGAATAGTGATCTGCTCTTCCTGCATCTGCTGGAAGCTGTAGTCCTCATCCGGGTGTTCGTCACGATTGAAGCTGCGCAGGCGAATGCCGGTAGGCAGACGATAGAGCTGTTTCACCCGCAGTTGCCCGTTGTGATTGATGGCGTACAGGTCGCCGTCGATGATATCGCCGATGCCGCTTTTACCGGCATTGACCCCCACCGTGGCGCCGTCACGCAATACGGGCAGCATGCTGTTGCCCCGCACAGTGACGCACTTGGCCTGGTCGAACTGCACGCCGTTGTGACGCAGGCTTCGCTTGCCGAAGCGCAGGCTGGCTTTCTCGCTTTCTTCGATCACGAATCGTCCTGATCCTGCTGCCAACTCGACCTCACGAAGAAACGGAATGGAGACCTCATCGTCCTCGATGGGTGTGTCGTCATCCCACAAGCTGATGTCATGCAACTCGGCATGGCTACGGGCTGGTGGGGCCTCGCGGCTTTCGCCCAGCTCGGCGCGACCACGCAGTTGATCGGTACTCACCCCGAAATACTCGGCGATTTTCGACACATGTTTGTCGGAAGGATCGACGATTTTCTCACTGAGAATGCGCGACAAGGTGGATTGCGGCACGCCGGTACGCCGGTGCAACTCCGTGGGGGAGATACCGTGACGGTCGAGCAGTGCTCTTAAGACGGATGCTACGTTGCGTTTTTGCATAATCCGCATAATGCGGCCGGTTTATGCAAAAAGCAATTGGCGATATGCACGCCAATGCATGGACAAATGGTCACAGCGAGGTCGTTGGCCTCGGCATCGGGGGCAAAATCCCTGTAAGATTGCCCGCTTGCCTTTGGTCTAAACGACGCTGCGAGCCAAGTTTCTGTAATGAGCGATCTTTCCGCACACACTCCGATGATGCAACAGTACTGGAAGCTGAAAAACCAGCACCCAGACCAGTTGATGTTCTACCGCATGGGCGACTTCTACGAGATCTTCTATGAAGATGCGAAGAAGGCCGCAAAACTGCTGGACATTACCCTGACCGCCCGCGGGCAGTCAGCAGGCCAGTCGATACCTATGTGCGGTATCCCCTTTCACGCAGCCGAGGGTTATCTGGCCAAGCTGGTGAAGCTGGGCGAGTCGGTGGTGATCTGTGAACAGATCGGCGATCCGGCCACCAGCAAAGGCCCGGTGGAACGTCAGGTAGTGCGGATCATCACGCCAGGCACCGTCAGCGACGAAGCACTGCTGGACGAGCGCCGCGATAACCTGATTGCCGCGGTCTTGGGTGATGAGCGCCTGTTCGGCCTGGCCGTGCTGGACATCACCAGCGGTAACTTCACTGTGCTGGAGATCAAAGGTTGGGAAAACCTGTTGGCCGAGCTTGAGCGCATCAACCCGGTCGAACTGCTGATCCCAGACGATTGGCCACAAGGCCTACCGGCAGAGAAACGCCGTGGCGCTCGCCGTCGTGCCCCTTGGGATTTCGATCGCGACTCGGCGCGCAAAAGTCTGTGCCAACAGTTCGCAACCCAAGACCTCAAGGGTTTTGGCTGCGAGAAGCTGACCCTGGCCATCGGTGCCGCCGGTTGTCTGTTGGGCTACGCCAAGGAAACCCAACGTACCGCCCTGCCCCACCTGCGCAGCCTCAAGCATGAGCGCCTGGACGACACCGTGGTGCTCGACGGTGCCAGCCGCCGCAACCTCGAACTGGATGTGAACCTGGCGGGCGGTCGCGACAACACCCTGCAATCGGTCATCGATCGCTGCCAGACCGCCATGGGCAGTCGCCTGCTGACCCGCTGGCTGAACCGCCCACTGCGCGATTTGAAAGTGCTGCAAGCACGCCAAGGTTCGATTCGCTGCCTGCTCGACAGCTACCGCTTTGAGAAACTGCAACCGCAGCTCAAGGAAATCGGCGACATCGAGCGGATCCTGGCCCGTATCGGCCTGCGCAATGCCCGCCCTCGCGATCTGGCCCGCCTGCGTGATGCCCTCGGCGCCCTGCCTGAACTGCAGAACGCCATGGCTGAACTGGAAGCACCGCACCTGGCGCTGCTGGCCGCGATTGCCGGCACCTACCCGGAACTGGCCGACCTGCTGGAAAAGGCCATCATCGACAACCCACCAGCGGTCATCCGTGACGGCGGTGTGCTCAAGACCGGCTACGACAGCGAGCTGGACGAGCTGCTGGCAATGAGCGAGAACGCCGGCCAGTTCCTGATCGACCTTGAGGCCCGTGAAAAAGCCCGCACCGGCCTGGCCAACCTCAAGGTCGGCTACAACCGCGTACACGGCTATTTCATCGAGCTGCCGAGCAAGCAGGCCGAGCAGGCACCCGCTGACTACATTCGTCGCCAAACCCTCAAGGGCGCGGAGCGTTTTATCACCCCAGAGCTGAAAACCTTCGAAGACAAGGCATTGTCGGCCAAAAGCCGTGCCCTGGCTCGCGAGAAGATGCTCTACGACGCCCTGCTCGAAACCCTGATCGGCCACCTGGCACCGCTGCAAGACACCGCCGCAGCGCTGGCCGAACTGGATGTGTTGAGCAACCTCGCCGAGCGTGCGTTGAATCTTGACCTGAACTGCCCAACGTTCGTCGAAGAGCCATGCATGCGCATCAACCAGGGTCGCCACCCGGTTGTCGAGCAAGTGTTGACGACACCGTTCGTAGCCAACGACCTGGCGCTGGACGACAACACCCGCATGCTGGTGATCACGGGTCCGAACATGGGTGGTAAATCCACCTACATGCGTCAAACAGCGCTGATCGTGCTCATGGCACACATCGGTAGCTTTGTACCGGCAGCCAGCTGCGAATTGTCACTGGTCGACCGGATCTTCACCCGTATCGGTTCCAGCGACGATTTGGCTGGTGGGCGGTCGACCTTCATGGTCGAGATGAGCGAAACAGCCAACATCCTGCACAACGCCACCGACCGCAGCTTGGTGCTGATGGATGAAGTCGGCCGCGGCACCAGTACCTTCGACGGCCTGTCGCTGGCCTGGGCAGCAGCCGAGCGCTTGGCGCAACTGCGCGCGTACACCCTGTTTGCCACGCATTACTTCGAACTCACCGTGCTACCAGAAAGCGAACCGCTGGTAGCCAACGTGCACCTGAACGCCACCGAGCACAACGAGCGCATCGTGTTCCTGCACCATGTGCTGCCGGGGCCTGCCAGCCAGAGTTACGGTCTGGCTGTGGCTCAATTGGCAGGGGTGCCAAATGCGGTGATTCAACGCGCACGAGAACATCTTGGCCGCCTGGAGACTGCCAGTCTGCCACATGAAGTACCCGCAGTACCCAAAGGTGCACCCGATGTTCCGCACCAAAGCGACCTGTTTGCCAGCCTGCCTCACCCAGCCATTGAGAAGCTCGGGAAGCTGGACCTGGACAACATGACGCCGCGTCAAGCTATCGAAATGCTCTATACACTAAAGACTCTGTTATAACGCGAGCCCGCACAAGCTGATAGAATCCCGCGCGGTTTGGTGGTGCTGCAGGTTATTAGCCTGGCCTGCAGCCGAACGACCAAACCGAGCGACCCTGTCTGGATGGGTACCGCTGCCGTCGCCTGAGGAGAGAATTAGAAATGACCTTCGTCGTCACCGACAACTGCATCAAGTGCAAGTACACCGACTGCGTAGAAGTCTGTCCGGTGGACTGCTTCTACGAAGGCCCGAACTTCCTGGTCATTCACCCGGATGAGTGCATTGACTGTGCACTGTGCGAGCCTGAATGCCCTGCCCAAGCCATTTTCTCGGAAGACGAAGTGCCAAGTGGCATGGAGAACTTCATCGAGCTCAATGCCGAGCTGGCAGAAATCTGGCCAAACATCACTGAGCGTAAGGATGCCCTGCCGGACGCTGAAGAGTGGGATGGCAAGCCAGGCAAGATTGCCGACCTGGAGCGCTAAGCGTATCCGGATCAAAAAAGGCCCTTCGAGGGCCTTTTTTTATGTTTGCTGCAGCGTTCTGTGGGAGCGGGCTTGCCCCGCGATGCAATTTCACTGACAAATCCGCAATCGCGGGGCAAGCTCGCTCTCACCGAGCCTGAATGAGCTCACAATTCTCAAACGCCACCCAAAAAAAAGGGGCGGTTTGACCCGCCCACATTTTTTCCGTAGTCCCTTTATTCCCTGTCATCGTCCTGATGAATCGCATCCTGCGATGTCCTTGGCCGTCATCCTTGAAAGCCTGTGTCAGTCCGTAGACACAGTTCAGATACTAGCGGCTGCAGTAATTCCAGCAACGGGCCAAAGCTCTCAAAAAGCTGCAGAAACCTCTCTGCAACAAATGATAAAACCTATATTTATCAGTCGTTTATAAAAATACGCACAGTGAAAACGACAACGATTTACTAAAACCTCCAGCAATCGCTTACAGAACGAGTAAGCAAAAGCCTACACAGAAATTAAATGCGTCAACCTTGATGAGCGCTTTTGGCTAAACCCGGATGTTTCCGTTGCAACGACAGGAAACGTCCGTGCCCTGGTACAAAGCCCACACAAACAAAAACGCCTCGATCAGGTCGAGGCGTTCTTTGCTGCAGCTGAGCTTACTGCTTCTAACTTACTGCTTAACGCTCACTGAAACAGCGATTCACTGGACAGGCCATTCTTCTCAAGGATCTCGCGCAGGCGCTTGAGCCCTTCGACCTGGATCTGGCGAACCCGTTCACGGGTCAACCCGATCTCCAGCCCCACATCCTCCAGCGTGCTGCTTTCATGCCCGCGCAGGCCAAAGCGGCGAATCACGACCTCACGTTGCTTGTCGGTCAGCTCACTGAGCCACTGGTCGATGCTTTGCGACAAGTCATCGTCTTGCAGCAGTTCGCACGGATCCGTGGGACGATCGTCAGTCAGGGTATCGAGCAAGGTTTTGTCGGAGTCTGGCCCCAAGGACACGTCCACCGACGACACGCGCTCATTGAGCCCGAGCATACGCTTGACCTCACCGACCGGCTTCTCCAGGAGGCTGGCGATCTCTTCCGGGGACGGTTCGTGATCGAGCTTCTGGGTGAGTTCGCGCGCAGCGCGCAGGTAGACGTTGAGCTCCTTGACCACATGAATGGGCAAGCGGATGGTACGGGTCTGGTTCATGATCGCCCGTTCGATGGTTTGCCGAATCCACCAGGTGGCATAGGTAGAGAAACGGAAACCACGCTCAGGGTCGAACTTTTCGACCGCACGAATCAACCCCAGGTTGCCCTCTTCGATCAGGTCCAGCAGTGAAAGCCCACGATTCACATAACGCCGGGCGATTTTCACCACCAGACGCAGGTTGCTTTCGATCATGCGCTTGCGACCCGCCGGATCGCCACTTTGCGACAGGCGCGCAAAATGAACTTCTTCCTCTGGCGAAAGCAGAGGCGAAAAGCCAATTTCATTGAGGTACAACTGGGTTGCATCAAGCGCCCGAGTGTAATCGATATACTTGTGCTGCTTGAGCGAAGAGCCTTGCTTAGCCCTGGTCCGAACCGAAGATACAGCAGGTTCGTCTGACACCACATCCGTTTCCAAAACGATGCCCGTCTCCATCAGGAGCACTTCATCGTCGATGTCAAACTCCGGCACTTCTTTACTGAGAGCCATTGTTATAGTCCTTTGCTGAGTTCGAACTCAGACTCGAGCGGCGCCGAAATCCTTGGCAACGCTGGAGCCTGTCCCCTCTACGCGAGGAACAGGCCGGGTACTAGCAATCAACGACGCGGCAGGAATTGCAGCGGATCAACAGGTTTGCCCTGACGGCGAATCTCAAAATGCAGCTTCACCCGGTCTGTGCCTGTGGAACCCATTTCGGCAATTGTCTGCCCAACTTTGACCTGCTGCCCCTCCCGAACCAAAAGCCTGCGGTTGTGACCGTAGGCACTGACGTAGGTATCGCTGTGCTTGATGATGACCAACTCGCCGTAGCCCCGCAAGCCACTCCCGGCGTAGACAACTGAACCATCAGACGCAGCAAAAACAGGCTGTCCCAAATCACCGGCGATATCAATGCCTTTATTCAAACTGCCGTTTGAAGCAAATTTACCAATCAGCACACCGCTGGCCGGCCACGCCCAGCCGCCCACTGCCCGCTCTGGCCCAGGCACCTGAATCGGCGCGGCCGGAGTGGTGGATACAACAGGCGCGGGTGTCGGCGTCGACGTTACCGGAGCAGGCGTCACAGGCTTGGCTGGTGTGCCGGCCGGCCGTGTGGTGATGGTGGTTTTGCTTGAAGGTGAAGACGATGTCGTGACCACGGTAGTGGTACCGCCAGCAGGCCTGCTGGCCCCACTGTCGAAACGAATCGGCTGGCCAGGACGGATGGTGTAAGGCGGTGCGATACCGTTACGGGCAGCCAAGTCCTTGTAGTCCCAACCGTAGCGGAAGGCGATGGAATACAGGGTGTCACCTGGGCGGACGACATACTGGCCGCTGGTGGTGGCTGGACGCTTGGGCGCCGTCGCGTTGCGGTCGACCACACGTGCACCACTGGTGGTGGACGTGCTGGAGCAACCCGACACCAGCGAACCTACGGCAAGTGCAATCAGCAGAAGCTTGAAGCTCGAATATCCCCTGCACTGCTGAATGATTGTGTGACCCACCCGCCGCTCCCTCTCATGGTGACTGCTGTGAAAATGCAATATTGTTGCAATTATAACCGAGGGCATACGACTTGCGGATGCCGGGCATGCGCAAAATGTGAACCCTGACCGAACAGGGTAGCCCGCCAGATAGACAGGTCAAAGCCAGAGGAATTCGCTCGCGCTGAAAAAAAGCCCTGATCAGGCCAGCGGGCCGGTCAGTAAGGGAACAAAACGCACAGCACCCAACACCTGCTGCGAGAAACCATGCTCCTCGCGCACGATCAGCATCAAATGCTGAGTCTCCCCGGTTGGACCTACAGGAATGACCATGCGCCCACCCGGCGCTAGCTGGTCAAGCAAGGCCTGAGGTACTTCCGGGGCCACGGCCGTGACGATGATGCCATTGTAAGGCGCCAGCGCCGGCCAGCCTTCACAGCCGTCCCCCCAGCGGAACACCACGTTGCGCAGATTGAGTTCGCTCAGCCGCTCTTTGGCGCGATCCTGCAGCACCTTGATGCGCTCCACCGAGAACACCCGTTCGACCAGTTGCGCAAGGATCGCGGTCTGATAGCCAGAGCCGGTGCCGATCTCCAGCACTTTGTCCAATGGGCCGGCCTGCAACAGCAGTTCACTCATGTGCGCAACCATGAATGGCTGGGAAATTGTCTGGTTGTTGCCAATCGGCAGGGCCGTATCTTCATAGGCGCGGTGTGCCAGCGCCTCATCGACGAACAGGTGCCGCGGCGTACGCCGCAACACGTCGATGACCTTGGGGTTGGACACGCCTTCTTCGATCAACCGCTGAATCAACCGCTCACGGGTTCGCTGCGAGGTAAAACCGATACCATGGCGCATCAGATCCTCCTGGTCACGCATCAGAGCAGCCCCTCCAGCCAACCATCCAGACGCTCGAAAGCGTCGTTGAACGTGCGGTCGAGCTGCAACGGGGTGATCGAAACATAACCCTGCATCACCGCATGAAAATCCGTACCCGGGCCGCCATCTTCGGCATCGCCCGCTACCGCAATCCAGTAGCCTTCCTTGCCGCGGGGATTGACCACCTTGGTAGGCGCCGCTGCGCGGGCGCGGTGCCCCAGACGCGTCAACTGAATACCGCGGATATGCTCAAGCGGCAAGTTGGGGATATTCACATTGAGCACTGTTCGCGGCGGTAATTCCAGCGTCTTGTGTGCCTCGACCAGCTTGCGCGCGAAATACGCCGCGGTCGGCAGGTTGTCCGGCAGACGCGAGAGGAGCGAGAATGCAAAGGAGGTGCCACCCAGGAAGCGCCCCTCAAGGGCCGCTGCCACGGTACCGGAGTACAGCACATCATCACCCAGGTTAGCGCCCAGGTTGATCCCCGACACCACCATGTCTGGCGTCGTCTCCAACAGGCCGTTGAGCCCCAGATGCACGCAGTCGGTCGGCGTACCATTAAGGCTGATGTAGCCATTGGCCAGGGTTTGCGGGCACAGCGGCCGGTCAAGCGTCAGCGAACTGCTGGCGCCGCTTTTGTCCTGGTCAGGGGCAATAACCACGCAGTCGGCATAGTCCGCCAGCGCAGCATGCAGCGCGGCAAGTCCGGGTGCGGTGACACCATCATCGTTCGAAATCAGAATACGCATGGGCTGTCCGTCTGCCCTGCCGACACCAGATCAACAAGCTCGCGCACCACGACGGTGGCAAAGCATCCGGCCGGAAGGACGAATTCCAGTTGCAGAATATCAGGCTCGGGATAATGCCACGTCAGGCCGCCAATGGGCAGTCGCAGGATGCGACGCTCATGGCTCATGCCCGCCCGCGCCAACCATTGGCACAACGCCGCGTGCTGCTCACCGATACGCTGTTCTAGCGCACCGGTGGCGCCGCTTGCAGTTGACTGCCCTTCGCCCCACAACGGGCCGGTGGGGTGTAGATCAAGAATGGCCAGACGCGGGTCAGAGCACTCTGCCTCGCCAGCCGGGAAAAAGCTGCGGCTATCAGTAAAGGCCAGCAGGTCACCGACTTGCGCCCGCTGCCAGCTGCCGTCAGCTACTCGCTGTGCCAGCACCTGATTGAACAGGTAACTGCGCGCGCTGGAAAGCAAGCGCGAGCGCACATTGCGCTGCTCCGGCAATGCCTGACGCTCGGCCCAGTTGCGGGCGTCCTGCACATTGCCGCCCTCGTGGCCGAAGCGCTGGGCACCAAAATAATTGGGTACACCCTGGGTACGCAGTTGCTCAAGGCGTGCATCCAGCGCTGCATGGTCCGCACGCAGGCCGGTCAGGCGCAAGGTGAAACCATTGGCCGAGTGGGCACCGCGCTGCAACTTGCGTGAATGGCGGGTCTGCTTGAGGATGCTCAGGGTTTCATTTTCCGCCGCGCTCAGGTCTGGGTCGGCCTTGCCCGGCAAGTGCAGGCTGAACCACTGACGGGTCAGTGCCTGGCGATCCTTGAGACCGGCATAGCTGATGCTGCGCAGCGGTACACCCGCAGCACGGGCCAGGCGTCGGGCGGCTTCTTCAGTATTGAGGTCGCGCTTTTCGACCCACAGCCACAGGTGCTCGCCGTTGCCGGACAACGGAATGTCGAGGACTTCATCGACCTGAAAATCTTCGGCAGTGGCTTTGAGAATCGCGCTCCCCAACGCCGGGCCCGAGGCACGCGGGCCAAGCAGTTCCAATTCGGTCATGCTGGCAGCAACAAGGCAACTGCGTGGACGGCAATGCCTTCCTCGCGACCGGTGAAGCCAAGCTTCTCGGTGGTGGTGGCCTTGACGTTGACCTGATCAAGCTCGACCTGCAAGTCTTGTGCAATCAGCGTGCGCATGGTGTCGATATGCGGCGCCATCTTCGGCGCCTGCGCGACGATGGTGGCGTCGACGTTGCCGACCTTCCAGCCTTTGGCTTGCACGATCTTGATCACATGGCGCAGCAGCACACGGCTGTCGGCTCCCTTGAACTGCGGGTCGGTGTCAGGGAAATGCTTACCGATGTCGCCCAGCGCAGCGGCGCCCAGCAGGGCATCGCTCAGGGCGTGCAGCAACACGTCGCCATCGGAATGGGCCAGCAGCCCGAACCTGTGCGCAATGCGCACCCCACCCAAGGTGATGAAATCGCCTTCCGCGAAGCGGTGCACATCGTAGCCGTGGCCAATACGCATAAAAAAACGCCCTGATTGAGTCAGGGCGTGATTCTACCTGCTTTGGCGAGCCTTTGGCTCATTTGTAGGGGAGGTCCTACAACAAACCCAGAGCCACTCCATGATGGCGCAAATGCTCGTCGATAAAGCTGGCAATGAAGTAGTAGCTATGGTCGTAGCCAGGCTGCAAGCGCAGCTCCAGAGGATGGCCAACTGCCTTCGCTGCCTGCAGCAACGCCTGGGGTTTGAGCTGATTTTCGAGGAAGTCGTCGCGATCGCCTTGGTCGACCAACAGTGGCAAGCGCTCCTGAGCCTCGGCGATCAGCACACTGGCATCCCATTCACGCCAGCGCGCGCGATCATCCCCCAGATAGCGGGAAAACGCCTTCTGCCCCCAAGGGCAATCCATTGGATTGCTGATGGGTGCGAACGCCGAAACCGAGTGATAACGCCCCGGGTTGCGAAGCGCGCACACCAATGCTCCATGACCACCCATAGAGTGGCCACTGATACCGCGGCGATCTGACGCAGGGAAATGCGTTTCCACCAACGCGGGTAGCTCCTTCACCACATAGTCGTGCATGCGGTAGTGCTGAGCCCACGGTTGTTCACTGGCGTTCAGGTAAAAACCAGCGCCCAGGCCGAAGTCCCACGCGCCATCGGGGTCACCCGGCACCTGAGGCCCGCGCGGGCTGGTGTCGGGCGCCACGATGATCAACCCCAGCTCGGCGGCGAGCTTGTGCGCACCGGCCTTCTGCATGAAGTTCTCGTCGGTGCAGGTCAGGCCACTGAGCCAGTACAGCACCGGCAGTTTGCCGCCCTGCTCCGCTTGAGGGGGCAAGTAGACCGCGAACACCATGTCGCAGCCGAGCACTTCCGAGCGGTGCCGGTAGCGCTTGTGCCAGCCACCGAAACTCTTCTGGCAGGAAATGTTTTCCAGGCTCATGGCAAACCTCAGAAGTGGATGACGCTACGAATGCTCTTGCCTTCGTGCATCAGGTCGAATGCTTTGTTGATGTCTTCCAGGCCCATGGTGTGGGTGATGAAGGTATCCAGCGGGATTTCGCCTTTCTCCGACATTTCTACATAGCTTGGCAGCTCGCTGCGACCGCGTACGCCACCGAACGCCGAACCACGCCAGACGCGGCCGGTTACCAGCTGGAATGGACGGGTAGCGATTTCCTGGCCGGCGCCAGCAACGCCGATGATCACCGACTCACCCCAACCCTTGTGGCAGCACTCCAGGGCGGCACGCATCAACTGCACATTGCCGACGCACTCGAAGGAGAAATCCACACCGCCGTCAGTGAGGTCAACGATGACTTCCTGGATTGGGCGGTCGTAGTCTTTAGGGTTGACGCAATCAGTCGCGCCAAGCTGTTTGGCAATTTCGAATTTGCCCGGGTTGATGTCCACGGCGATGATGCGCGAGGCCTTGGCCTTGACCGCACCGATGATCGCCGAGAGCCCGATGCCGCCGAGACCAAACACCGCTACGGTGTCACCCGGCTGGACCTTGGCCGTGTTGAGCACTGCGCCAATACCGGTAGTAACGCCACAACCGAGCAGGCAAACCTTCTCCAGAGGTGCTTCTTTATGGATTTTGGCAACCGAGATCTCCGGCAGCACGGTGTACTCGGAGAACGTCGAGGTGCCCATGTAATGGAACAGTTGCTGGCCTTTATAGGAAAAGCGCGTGGTGCCATCAGGCATCAAGCCTTTGCCCTGGGTCGCACGGATAGCCTGACACAGGTTGGTTTTGCCAGAGCGGCAGAATTTGCACTGGCCGCATTCGGGGGTGTACAGCGGGATCACATGATCCCCCACCGCGACCGACGTAACGCCCTCACCCACAGCCTCAACAATGGCACCGCCTTCGTGGCCGAGAATCGACGGGAAGATCCCTTCAGGGTCGGCACCGGACAGGGTGTAGGCATCGGTATGGCAAACACCACTGGCGACCACACGCAACAGCACTTCGCCAGCCTTGGGCATAGCCACATCGACTTCGACAATCTCCAACGGTTTCTTGGCCTCGAAGGCAACGGCAGCACGGGACTTGATCATCAATCTTCTCCAGCAAGGGGTCAGTTCAAGCTGGAAGTGTAATTCATCGCCATTTGCTTAATAATCCAGGCAAAGACAAAACATTATTGCTATGCAGGGATAATCAATGAGTAGCCGCTGGGAAGGTATCGACGAGTTTGTCGCGGTTGCCGAGTCGGGGCAGTTCACCGCTGCAGCTGAGCGTCTGGGCGTTTCGTCTTCCCACATCAGCCGTCAGATCGCCCGCCTGGAAGATCGCCTGCAAACGCGTTTGCTATACCGCAGCACGCGCAAAGTAACCTTGAGCGAGGCTGGGCAAACCTTCTTGCAACATTGTCAGCGCCTGCAAGATGGCCGCGAGGAGGCGTTACGCGCGATGAGCGACCTTACCAGCGAACCCAAAGGCTTGCTGCGCATGACCTGCGCGGTGGCCTACGGTGAGCGCTTTATCGTGCCGCTGGTCACACGGTTCATGGCGCTCTACCCGCATCTGCGGGTCGACATCGAACTGAGCAACCGTACTCTGGACCTGGTGCATGAAGGGATGGACCTGGCCATTCGCCTGGGCCGTCTTCAAGATTCGCGCCTGGTTGCGACGCGCCTGGCCCCACGGCGCATGTACTTATGTGCATCGCCAGCGTACCTGGAGCGCTACGGGCGGCCGCACAGCGTATCGGAACTGGTTCGTCACAATTGCCTGATCGGTAGTTCGGACATCTGGACATTGCAACAGGATGGCCGCGAACAAGGTATGCGGGTGCAGGGCAACTGGCGCTGTAACAGCGGCCAGGCGGTGCTGGATGCAGCATTGCAGGGGGTAGGCTTGTGTCAGCTGCCTGATTACTACGTGCTGGAGCACCTGAAAACCGGGGCTTTGGTTTCGTTGCTGGAGTCGCATCAGCCGCCTAATACAGCGGTGTGGGCGCTGTACCCGCAGCAGCGGCATTTGTCGCCGAAGGTGCGTAGGTTGGTAGACTACTTGCGCGAGGGGTTGGCGGGGCTGCCGGAATATCGCGGGGCAAGCCCGCTCCTACAGGGGTGAGGCAAATCGGTAGGAGCGGGCTTGCCCCGCGATTACCTACGCTGAGCCCAACGCTGGCGCAGCCATTCCAAATCTTCAGGCCGAGTGACCTTGATATTGTCGCTACGCCCTTCGATCAGACGCGGCGATTGCCCGGACCATTCGATGGCCGATGACTCATCGGTAATGGCTACATCGGCTACCAGGCTGTCGGCCAGCGCCCGATGCAACGCACCCAGGCGGAACATCTGCGGGGTGTAAGCCTGCCACACGGTGCTACGGTCAATGGTCTTGCGGACCCGGCCATCAGCGTTAGCACGCTTGAGCGTGTCGCGGGCCGGTACCGCCAGCAGACCGCCTACCGGATCGTCCGCAAGCTCGAACAGCAAACGGTCAAGGTCGCTGCGCGCCAGGTTCGGGCGAGCGGCATCATGCACCAGCACCCAGTCACTGTCGGCAGCACCTTGAGCATGCAGCAACAGCAAGGCGTTGAGCACCGAGTCTGCGCGCTCCTGGCCGCCGGCGGCGCGCTGAATGCGCGGGTCGCTGGCGCAGCGCAAACCTGGCCAGTAAGGATCGTCAGCAGCAACGCTGACCACCACCCCTTTGACACAGGGATGGTCGAGAAAACAGTCGAGGCTATGCTCGAGAATGGTCTGCCCGCCCAACTGCAGATACTGCTTGGGACGGTCGGCAGCCATGCGGGCACCAACGCCCGCGGCAGGAATCACGGCCCAGAAGGCCGGCAAGGTCTGGCTCATTGGGCAAGCTGGTAGAGGGTTTCCCCGTCTTTAACCATCCCCAATTCATGGCGAGCCCGTTCTTCGACGGTTTCCATACCTTTCTTCAACTCCAGTACTTCTGCATCAAGCACGCGATTACGCTCCAGCAAACGCTCGTTTTCAGCGTGCTGGTCGGCAATCTGTTGCTTGAGTTCGGCGACATGGGCCAGGCTGCCATTGCCTACCCACAAACGATACTGCAGGCCACCGAGCAGCAGGAGCAGAACGAGGAACAACCAATAGGGACTGCGCATCAGGGTATCCAGTGGAAAAAGACCGCCACCTCTGCAGGGCACTGATGGCACGAAGCCTGGCCGAAGCCAGGCTTTGTGTATTCAGACCTGCTGCAATGTTGTGCAGAACACTCAGTATGGTTGCTCTGCACACCTTGGCTGCTGTCTTTTTACCATCTCTTGCTTAGCCGCGAAACTCGGCACGACCACGGTACACAGCCTTGCTGCCCAGTTGCTCTTCGATACGCAGCAGCTGGTTGTACTTGGAAACGCGGTCGGAACGGCACAGCGAACCGGTTTTGATCTGACCTGCAGCGGTACCGACAGCCAGGTCGGCAATGGTCGAATCTTCGGTTTCACCCGAACGGTGCGAGATTACGGCGGTGTAACCGGCAGCCTTGGCCATCTGGATGGCTTCCAGGGTTTCGGTCAGCGAGCCGATCTGGTTGAACTTGATCAGGATCGAGTTACCGATACCTTTCTCGATGCCTTCCTTGAGGATCTTGGTGTTGGTCACGAACAGGTCGTCGCCGACCAGTTGCACCTTCTCGCCGATCTTGTCGGTGAGGATCTTCCAGCCAGCCCAGTCAGACTCATCCAGGCCGTCTTCGATCGAGATGATCGGGAAACGCTCGGTCAGGCCTTTCAGGTACTCGGCAAAACCTTCGGCATCGAACGACTTGCCTTCGCCAGACAGGTTGTACTTGCCGTCTTCGAAGAATTCGCTGGCCGCGCAGTCCAGGGCCAGGGTCACATCGGTACCCAGTTTGTAGCCAGCGTTGGCCACAGCCTCGGCGATGGCCGACAGTGCGTCTTCGTTGGAGGCCAGGTTAGGGGCGAAACCACCTTCGTCACCAACAGCGGTGTTCAGGCCACGGGCCTTCAGCACAGCTTTGAGGTGATGGAAAATTTCGGTGCCCATGCGCAGACCGTCGGAGAAGGTCTTGGCGCCAACCGGCTGAACCATGAACTCCTGGATATCGACGTTGTTATCAGCGTGCTCACCACCGTTGATGATGTTCATCATCGGAACCGGCATCGAGTACTGGCCCGGGGTGCCGTTCAGGTTGGCGATGTGTGCGTACAGCGGCAGGTCCTGGTCCTGTGCGGCAGCCTTGGCAGCAGCCAGGGACACAGCCAGGATGGCGTTGGCGCCCAGGTTGGCCTTGTTCTCGGTACCGTCCAGTTCGATCATGGCCTTGTCGAGGGCTTTCTGATCAACAGGGTCTTTGCCCAGCAGCAGGTCGCGGATCGGGCCGTTGATGTTGGCAACAGCTTTCAGTACGCCCTTACCCATGTAACGGCTCTTGTCGCCATCACGCAGCTCCAGCGCTTCGCGCGAGCCAGTGGAAGCACCGGACGGCGCGCATGCGCTACCGATGATGCCGTTGTCGAGCAGTACGTCCGCTTCTACGGTGGGGTTACCACGCGAATCGAGAACTTCACGACCTTTGATGTCGACGATTTTTGCCATTGTTGTAAGCACTCCAGAATTGACGAAAACAACGCAGCTGAAAAAAATCTTTGCCGTTCGCCTGGCTGTTGAAAACGGGCAGGCCTGACGAAAGCGAACCCCTGACCCATGGGTCAAGGGTTAAACGAGCGGTACTTTACCGGAGAAATGAGGATTACGCGGTTTCTACCGTCGGAAAACTCTTCACCAGATCGTCCAGTTGCTTGAGCTGGGCCAGGAATGGCTCCAGCTTGTCCAGGCGCAGAGCGCATGGACCGTCGCACTTGGCGTTGTCCGGGTCTGGGTGGGCTTCAAGGAAAAGCCCCGCCAGGCCTTGGCTCAAGCCGGCCTTGGCCAGGTCGGTAACCTGGGCACGGCGGCCACCTGCGGAGTCGGCGCGGCCACCCGGCATTTGCAGGGCATGGGTCACGTCGAAGAACACCGGGTATTGGAACTGCTTCATGATACCGAAGCCGAGCATGTCGACCACAAGGTTGTTGTAGCCAAAACTCGAGCCACGCTCACAGAGGATCAACTGCTCGTTACCGGCTTCTTCGCACTTGGTCAGGATGTGCTTCATTTCCTGAGGGGCGAGGAATTGGGCTTTCTTGATGTTGATTACCGCGCCGGTCTTGGCCATGGCCACCACCAGGTCGGTCTGACGCGACAAGAAGGCCGGCAACTGGATGATGTCACACACGTCCGCTACCGGTTGTGCCTGATGCGGTTCGTGAACATCGGTGATCACCGGCACATTGAACGTGCGCTTGATCTCTTCGAAGATCTTCATCCCCTCTTCCAGGCCTGGGCCACGGTAGGAGTTGATCGACGAACGGTTGGCCTTGTCGAAGCTGGCCTTGAACACGTAAGGGATACCGAGCTTCTCGGTAACCCGTACGTACTCCTCGCAGACCTTCATGGCCAGATCACGGGATTCCAGCACGTTCATGCCGCCGAACAGAACGAACGGCTTGTCGTTGGCGATCTCGATGTTACCGACGCGAATGATCTTCTGAGTCATGTATCAAGCCTTGTTCTTTTGAGCCAATGCTGCCTTGACGAAGCCGCTGAACAGCGGATGACCGTCACGCGGGGTCGAGGTGAACTCAGGGTGGAACTGGCACGCCACGAACCACGGGTGATCCTTCGACTCGACCACTTCAACCAGCGCACCGTCACCGGAACGGCCAGAAACGCGCAGGCCAGCTTCGACCAACTGTGGCAGCAACTTGTTGTTCACTTCGTAGCGATGGCGATGACGCTCGACGATTACATCCTTGGCGTAGCAGTCATGGACTTTGGAGCCGCTTTCCAGCTGGCACTCCTGAGCGCCCAGACGCATGGTGCCGCCCAGATCGGAAGCTTCGGTACGGGTTTCAACTGCACCAGTGGCGTCTTCCCACTCGGTGATCAAGCCGACAACCGGGTGACCGCTGTTGCGATCGAACTCGGTGGAGTTGGCATCTTTCCAACCCATGACGTTACGGGCGAATTCGATGACGGCAACTTGCATGCCCAGGCAGATACCCAAGTACGGGACCTTGTTCTCGCGAGCATATTGCACGGCCGTGATCTTGCCTTCGACACCGCGCAGGCCAAAGCCGCCCGGTACCAGAATGGCATCGGCACCTTCGAGCAGGCTGGTGCCCTGGTTCTCGATGTCTTCAGAGTCGATGTAACGCAGGTTGACCTTGGTACGGTTCTGGATACCGGCATGGCTCATCGCTTCGATCAGCGATTTGTAAGCGTCCAGCAGTTCCATGTACTTGCCAACCATGGCGATGGTCACTTCGTGCTCAGGGTTGAGCTTGGCATCAACGACCTTTTCCCACTCGGACAGGTCGGCGCCATTGCACTGCAGACCGAAGCGCTCGACAACGAAGTCGTCCAGGCCCTGGGCGTGCAGCACGGCAGGAATCTTGTAGATGGTGTCGACGTCTTCAAGCGAAATCACCGCACGCTCTTCAACGTTGGTGAACAGAGCGATCTTGCGACGCGAAGACACATCGACCGGGTGGTCGGAGCGGCAGATCAGTACATCAGGCTGCAGACCGATGGAACGCAGCTCTTTGACCGAGTGCTGGGTCGGCTTGGTCTTGGTTTCGCCTGCGGTAGCGATGTACGGCACCAGCGTCAGGTGCATGAGCATGGCGCGCTTGGAGCCTACTTCAACGCGCAACTGACGGATCGCTTCGAGGAACGGTTGCGACTCGATGTCACCTACAGTGCCGCCGATTTCCACCAGGGCCACGTCGGCATCGCCAGCACCCTTGATGATGCGGCGCTTGATCTCGTCGGTGATGTGCGGAATGACCTGGATGGTCGCACCCAGGTAGTCACCACGGCGCTCTTTGCGCAGCACGTGCTCGTAGATACGGCCGGTGGTGAAGTTGTTGTTCTGGGTCATGGTCGTGCGGATGAACCGCTCGTAGTGGCCCAGGTCCAGGTCGGTTTCGGCGCCGTCGTGGGTAACGAATACTTCACCGTGCTGGAACGGGCTCATGGTGCCCGGGTCGACGTTGATGTACGGGTCCAACTTGAGCATGGTGACCTTGAGCCCCCGCGCCTCCAGGATGGCCGCCAATGAAGCCGAGGCAATGCCTTTCCCCAATGAAGAAACAACACCGCCCGTGACGAATATGTAGCGCGTCATGTAAAACCCTAGAAGTCTGCGTTAAAGCGGTCTGCGCCGCCGGGGAAAGCGAAGGAAGGCCGAAGCCCCCGATCACCTGCGTCAATCACAGTGCTACTTAAAAAACTGCCGCGTCTGGACAGACCGGGGGTTATGGACCCGGTACGGAGCTCGCTACACATTTTTAGAATCGCCCAGCAAAAAACTGCTTGGTAATCGGCAACAGCTGTGATTTCGGGGAAGCCACAGAAGTTGTATCAAGAAGGGAGCGTAGTCTACCGGAATGTGCCTTTCATCTCAAACCTTGCGCGCTCGTCGGTACACACCAATGCAATTGCCACGCTCCCTGGCTCAGTTGCGGCAGGTTGGCCACTGCCACCAGCTGCTCGTCACAATAGAGCAACGGCAGGCGACCACGAACGAAGGCTGGCAACTGCAACTCGTTGAACAGACGCTTGAGGTCGCGCTGCCCTCTCCCGCTGACCGCCAGGGTTTCGCCCCCTTGGCGGTAGGCGATGCGTAACGCTCCCTGCGGCAACGTGCCGCTGAGACTGACACTGCCGTTATCACCCAGCGCCAATGGCACAGCCGGGTCAGGCCAGCACCGCTGAGGCGTTGGCGTCTTCAACCACGGCCCTGCCAACCACCAGATACGCGCATGACTGCGATGCAGCTCACCGTCAGTCAGGCGCCACAGTGGCCGCCCGTCGGATGCCGCATCACGCAGCGACTCCCAGCCCGCCCAGTGCCGGGCATCAGGCAAACGCGTGCGTTGCGCCAACCAGAACTGCAAGGCATTGCGCTGGCGGGGTGCTGAAAGCCGCTGCAGCACGCTCACATCCAGCGAATCCAGGCCAAGCCAGTCGAATGGGGCCGGGGTCGCAGCCTGGGCCAGGTCCTGTAACGCCAGCTCATCCAGCAAGCCTTGTGCCTCGCTCAAGTGCTCTGCACAGCGCGCCAGGTTCTGCGCTGCCTGCGGCCAGCGCTGAAGCAGCGTCGGGAACACCTGATGACGCAGGTAGTTACGAGAAAACTGCAGGTCGCTGTTGGAGGGATCTTCAACCCAGCTCAGCCCCTGTGCCCGGGCATAATCCTCCAAGTCATGGCGCGCCACACCAAGCAGTGGCCGAACCAGCACACCCTGGCCCAACGGGCGCTGCTCCGGCATTGCACCCAAACCACGCAAACCGGTACCCCGCAACAGACGAAACAACAAGGTTTCGGCTTGATCTTCGCGGTGCTGCCCGGTCAACAGCACTTCACTCGGGCGTAGAGCCTGGGCAAAAGCCGCATAACGTGCATCGCGGGCGCCTTGCTCAAGGCTCGCGCCCGGACTGACGGTGACATGGATGATCCGTAGTTCGACGCCCAAGTCATCGCACAGCCGTTGGCAATGGGCCGGCCAGGCATCAGCCGCAGCCTGCAGGCCGTGATGGATGTGGATCACGCGCAGAGGAGGAAGCGACTGCTGACGAGACAGGCTGACCAACAGATGCAGAAGAACAGTGGAGTCGAGGCCGCCAGAGAGGGCGACGCACCAGGCGGGGGCGTTAAGCCAAGGGGAGAGTGTGTTCTTGAGATCGATCATCGGTTTTGAACCGATCGCGGGGCAAGCCCGCTCCCACAGCATGATGTGAGAGCGGGCTTGCCCCGCGATGACCTCAGATCAGAGCCCGTAGCTCATCAGGCGGTCATAACGGCGCTTGAGCAACGCGTCGTTGTCGAACTTCTTGAGCATGTCCAGCTGTTCGATCAGGTCGCTGCGGATGGAGGCCGACATTTTTGCCGGATCGCGGTGGGCACCACCCAGCGGCTCAGCGATGACCTTGTCAACGATACCCAGGCCTTTGAGGCGCTCGGCGGTAATGCCCATGGCTTCAGCAGCGTCTGCTGCCTTGTCGGCAGTCTTCCACAGAATCGAAGCGCAGCCTTCTGGCGAAATTACCGAGTAGGTGGAGTACTGCAGCATGTTCAACTGATCGCACACGCCAATGGCCAATGCACCACCGGAACCACCCTCACCGATAACGGTTGCGATGATCGGGGTTTTCAGGCGTGCCATGACCCGCAGGTTCCAGGCAATTGCCTCACTCTGGTTGCGCTCTTCCGCATCGATGCCCGGGTAGGCACCCGGCGTGTCGATGAAAGTGAGGATAGGCATTTTGAAGCGTTCGGCCATTTCCATCAGGCGGCACGCCTTGCGGTAGCCTTCCGGACGCGGCATACCGAAGTTGCGGCGCACTTTCTCACGCACTTCACGGCCTTTCTGGTGACCAATCACCATTACTGGCTTTTCGTCCAGGCGGGCGATACCACCAACAATGGCGGCGTCATCAGCGAAGTGGCGATCACCGTGCAGTTCATCGAACTCAGTGAAGATGTGGCTGATGTAATCCAGGGTGTAGGGACGACGCGGGTGCCGCGCCAGTCGCGCGATCTGCCAGCTGGTCAGGTTGCCGAAAATGCTTTCGGTCAGAGTGCTGCTCTTGTCTTGCAGACGGGCGATTTCATCGCCGATGTTCAGCGAGTTGTCATTGCCAACCAGGCGCAGCTCTTCGATCTTGGCTTGCAGGTCAGCAATCGGCTGTTCGAAATCCAGAAAATTCGGGTTCATAGGCATCCGTCTTGGGTCTACGGCCAGGCGGCCGGCCGGTTGATCCGTTTGGCGCCCTACCTTAAGGGATCAGGCGCATTCAGGTCGAGATTAAAAATTCATCGATATTGCAAAAAGACGTTCTCACGCCCGAACTGGTCACGCAGTGCCTGAATCAGACCATCTGCCGGGTCGATTCGCCAGCTTTCACCGAACTGCAGCATGGCCTTGGCATCGCTGCCGGTGTATTCCATCGTGACCGGGCAGGCGCCACGATGCTGCTGCAGCAACCCGCTCAACCAATTAAGGCGATCGCCCTTAAGGGCGTCGCAGTGGACTTTCAGGCGCAGGCTCTCGGCCAGGTTGGTACGCGCATCCTCCATGCTCATGACCCGCTTGACCCGCAGGCGCAGGCCGCCGGAGAAGTCATCATTGCTGACCTCGCCTTCGACCACCACCATTGCGTCGGTCTGCAGCAACGCCTGGGCCGCCATGAAAGAATCGGCGAACAGCGAGGCCTCGATACGCCCAGATCGGTCATCCAGGGTGACAAAGCCCATCTTGTCGCCCTTTTTGTTCTTCATCACCCGCAGGGCAATGATCATACCGGCCACCGTCTGCGTATCGCGAGCCGGCTTCAGGTCGATGATCCGTTGCCGGGCAAAACGACGTATTTCACCTTCATATTCGTCAATCGGGTGACCGGTCAGGTACAGGCCCAGGGTGTCTTTTTCGCCGCGCAAACGTTCCTTGAGAGTCAGCTCGCGGGCCTTGCGGTGGTTGGCGTAGACATCAGCATCGGCTTCGACGAACAGCCCACCGAACAGGTCGGCATGACCGCTGTCGGCAGTGCGTGCGGTTTGCTCGGCGGCCTTGATCGCTTCTTCCATGGCCGACAGCAACACGGCGCGGTTGCGGTCGATATTGGCCTGATAGGCCTTGAGCTCATCATGGAAAAACGGCCCCAGGCGGTCGAGGGCGCCACTGCGCACCAGGGCGTCGAGGGTACGCTTGTTGATGCGCTTGAGGTCGACGCGCTCGCAGAAGTCGAACAGGTCTTTGAACGGACCGCCTTGCCGCGCTTCGACAATGGCCTCTACCGGCCCCTCGCCCACACCTTTGATCGCCCCCAGGCCATAGACGATACGACCGTCATCATTGACCGTGAACTTGAAGTCGGAGGTGTTCACATCCGGCGCATCGAGGCGCAGCTTCATGCTGCGCACTTCCTCGATCAGGGTGACGACCTTGTCGGTGTTGTGCATATCCGCCGACAACACCGCCGCCATGAACGGCGCCGGGTAGTGGGTTTTCAGCCAGGCGGTCTGGTACGACACCAGGCCGTAGGCAGCGGAGTGGGATTTGTTGAAGCCGTAGCCGGCAAATTTCTCTACCAGATCGAAGATGTTACCTGCCAGATCGGCATCGATTCCGTTACTGGCACAACCTTCAATAAAGCCACCGCGCTGCTTGGCCATTTCCTCGGGTTTTTTCTTACCCATGGCTCGTCGCAGCATGTCCGCACCACCCAGGGTGTAACCGGCCATCACCTGGGCGATCTGCATCACCTGCTCCTGATACAGGATGATGCCGTAGGTAGGTGCCAGTACCGGTTGCAAGCCCTCGTACTGGTAATCGGGGTGCGGATAGGCCAGTTCGGCGCGCCCGTGCTTACGGTTGATGAAGTCGTCCACCATGCCCGATTGCAACGGGCCGGGGCGGAACAGCGCCACCAGTGCGATGAGGTCTTCCAGGCAGTCAGGCTTGAGCTTTTTGATCAGCTCCTTCATACCCCGCGATTCAAGCTGGAATACTGCGGTGGTTTCGGCCTTTTGCAGCAGCTCGTAGGTTTTCCGGTCATCGAGTGGGATGAAATCGATGTTCAGGTCATCCAGGCCCTGCTTGGCCTGCTCGCGGTTGATGGTTTCCATCGCCCATTTGATGATGGTCAAAGTCCGCAAGCCCAGGAAGTCGAACTTCACCAGGCCCGCCGCTTCAACGTCATCCTTGTCGAACTGGGTGACCAAGCCGCCGCCCTCTTCATCGCAGGCAATCGGCGAGAAGTCCGTCAGTTTGGTCGGTGCGATAACCACACCGCCGGCGTGCTTACCGGTACCCCGACAGACACCCTCAAGCTTGAGGGCCATGTCCCAGATTTCCTTGGCATCCTCATCGGTCTTGAGGAAGTCGCGCAGAACCTCTTCCTGCTCGTAAGCCTTTTCCAGGGTCATGCCGACTTCGAACGGAATCATCTTCGACAGGCGATCCGCCAGGCCGTAAGACTTGCCTTGTACCCGCGCAACGTCACGCACCACCGCCTTAGCGGCCATGGTACCGAAGGTGATGATCTGACTTACCGCATTGCGGCCATAGGCATCGGCCACATACTCGATAACCCGGTCACGGCCGTCCATGCAGAAGTCGACGTCGAAGTCGGGCATGGAAACCCGCTCCGGGTTCAGGAAGCGTTCGAACAGCAGGTCATAGGCCAGCGGGTCGAGGTCGGTAATCTTCAGTACGTAAGCGACCAGCGAGCCCGCACCCGAACCCCGGCCAGGACCCACCGGTACGCCGTTATTCTTGGCCCACTTGATGAAGTCCATAACGATCAGGAAGTAACCGGGGAACCCCATCTGGATAATGATATCCAGCTCGAACTTCAAACGATCGAGGTAGACCTGCCGCTTTTCTTCGTAGTTGGGCGTGGTGTCTTTCGGCCACAGTACCGCCAGGCGCTCTTCCAGCCCCTCGTGGGAGACATGCCGGAGGTAGTCGTCGATACCCATGCCGTTGGGCGTCGGGAAGTCAGGCAGGAAGTGCTTGCCCAGCTGCACCTGGATATTGCAACGCTTGGCAATTTCCACGGTATTGGCAATCGCATCAGGCAGATCGCTGAACAGCTCGGCCATCTCTTCCGGGCTCTTCAGGTATTGCTGGTCGCTGTAGTTGCGCGAGCGACGTGGGTCGTCCAGCGCACGGCCTTCGCCGATACACACACGGGTTTCATGGGCATCGAAGTCGGACTGCTTGATGAACCGTACATCGTTGGTCGCCACCAATGGCGCGTTGAACTTGTCGGCCAACGCCACGGCGGCATGCAGATACTCTTCGTCACCCGCACGGTTGGTGCGCTGCACTTCGACGTAGAAACGTTCCGGGAACATCGCCATCCAATCTTGCAGCAAGGCTTCGGCTTCCTCCGGGTTGCCATTGAGCAACGCCATGCCGATATCGCCCTCTTTGGCTGCCGACAGGGCAATCAGCCCCTCACTGGCTGCCGGGATCCAGTCGCGCTCAATGATCACCAGGCCGTTGCGCTGACCTTCAACCCAACCACGAGAAATCAACTCGGTGAGGTTGCGGTAACCCTTGGCATCCATGGCCAGAAAGCAGATGCGAGAAAGCGGCGCGTCAGGGTCGGCATTGGCCAGCCACAGGTCGGCACCACAGATCGGCTTGATGCCCGAACCCATGGCGTTCTTATAGAACTTGACCAGCGAGCACATGTTGCTCTGGTCTGTCACCGCTACGGCGGGCATGTTCATCGAGGCCAATGCCTTGGCCAGCGGCTTGATCCGCACCAGGCCATCGACCAGCGAGAATTCGGTGTGCAGGCGAAGATGAACGAAAGAAGCCGACATGGTGATCCTATAGCAGCACAAAACAACAAGGCCCGGATTGTACCGGGCCTTGATCAAAACATCAGCCAGCGCGGGGCATTCCCGGCGGCTGAAAGTTGTCCGGGTTCATCAGCGCTCAGCGAAACCGGTATTGAGTACACCCCGGGCTTCAAGCGCGGCGCGTACGGGCGCAAAAGAGCGTCGATGGATCGGCGTAGGCCCAAGGCGCGCCAACGCCTCCAGGTGCACCGGGGTCGGATACCCCTTGTGCCCACCAATGCCATAACCCGGATAGATCAGCTCGAACGCGGCCATTTCCCGGTCACGGGTAACTTTGGCGAGGATCGAAGCAGCAGCAATCGCCGGCACCTGGCTATCACCCTTGACCACCGGCGCTGCAGGCACCGACAACTTCGGGCAGCGATTACCGTCGATCAGTGCCAGTTTCGGCGTAACGCTCAACCCTTCGACCGCACGTTGCATGGCCAGCATGGTGGCGTGCAAGATGTTGAGCTCGTCGATTTCCTCGACTTCAGCCCGGGCAATGCAGAAGCTCAGGGCTTTCTCGCAAATTTCATCAAACAGCTTTTCACGGCGCGCCTCGGTGAGCTTCTTCGAATCGTTGAGCCCGAGAATCGGTCGCTGAGGGTCAAGAATGACCGCCGCTGTTACCACTGCGCCACACAACGGCCCACGGCCGACTTCATCGACGCCGGCCACCAGGTCTTCGACCAGGGTGAAGTCCAGTCCCATTTGCATCTATCGGCTTTCCAGCAGGGCCAGCACCGCGTCAGCCGCCTGATTGGAGGCATCGCGGCGCAGGGTACGGTGAATCTGGTCAAAGCCTTCGGTCTGCTTCACACCGCCTTCCACCAGCGGCGCAAGGGCCTGAGCCAGGGCTTCTGGTGTCGCCGCGTCCTGCAGCAGTTCAGGCACCAGCATGCGCTGCGCCAACAAGTTAGGCAGGGAAACGTAAGGGCTTTTGACCAGACGTTTGAGAATCCAGTAGGTCAGTGGTGCCAAACGGTAGGCGACGACCATCGGTCGCTTGAACAGCAGTGCTTCCAGTGTCGCGGTGCCCGAGGCGATCAACACTGCATCACAAGCTGCCAGCGCTTGGTGAGAGCGACCGTCGAGCAGGGTCAAGGGCAGGTCACGCCCCTCCAGCATCTGCTCCAACTGAGCACGGCGCTCGGCATTGGCACAAGGGGAGACAAAGCGCACACCCGGTACCATCTCGCGCAAGCGCTGCGCGGTGTCGAGGAACAGCGCTCCCAGGCGCCCCACTTCACCGCCACGACTACCAGGCATCAAGGCGACCAGCGGCCCATCGGCAAGCCCCAGCTGTTCGCGTGCGGCCTGGCGATCGGCCTCAAGCGGAATACTGTCAGCCAATGGATGGCCAACGAAACGCACGGGGACGCCTTTTTCTTCATAGAACTTTGCTTCAAAGGGAAGCAGCGTGAGCATCAAGTCGCAGCCTTCGCGAATTTTCAGCACACGCTTCTGCCGCCAGGCCCAGACCGAGGGGCTGACATAGTGCACGGTCTTGATGCCGACCTTGCGCAGGTTCAGTTCGATGTTGAGGGTAAAGTCAGGTGCGTCGATACCGATGAACACATCGGGGCGCTCTTCGATCAAGGTCTGGATTAACAGCTTGCGTCGTTTGAGTAGCTCACGCAGGCGACCCAGCACCTCGACCAGCCCCATGACGGCCAATCGCTCCATCGGAAAGTACGACACCAGGCCCTCAGCCTGCATCAACGGACCGCCAACTCCGATAAAACGCACCTGAGGGTGACGTACCTTGAGGGCACGCATCAGCCCGGCACCAAGAATATCGCCGCTGGCTTCACCCGCCACCAGCGCTACGCAGTATTCAGCCATGGTCAGCGCGTGATGCCGCGGGTGGAGTTCTGGATCGACTTGAGGAACACGTCGACTTCAGGGAACTGCGAAGCAGGCTCTGCCAGTTCGGCAATCGCCTGTTCGACGGTCAGCCCCTGGCGGTACACCACTTTGTAGGCGCGACGCAGGGCGTGAATGGCGTCTTCACTGAAACCACGACGACGCATGCCTTCGAAGTTCATGCTCCGGGCCTCGGCAGGGTTACCGAACACCGTTACATACGCTGGCACATCCTTGCCGATGGCGGTGCCCATGCCGGAAAAACTGTGGGCGCCTATGTGGCAGAACTGATGCACCAAGGTGAATCCAGAGAGAATTGCCCAGTCATCAACATGAACGTGCCCGGCCAACGCAGTATTGTTGACCAGAATGCAGTGATTGCCGATGACGCTGTCGTGACCGATATGCGCATAGGCCATGATCAGGTTGTGATCGCCCAACGTGGTTTCCGCGCGATCTTGCACGGTACCGCGGTGGATGGTGACGCCTTCACGGATGACATTGTGGTCACCGATGACCAGACGTGTTGGCTCACCCTTGTACTTGAGGTCAGGGGTGTCTTCACCCACCGAGGAAAACTGGTAGATGCGGTTGTGTCGACCGATGCGGGTCGGGCCCTTGAGGATCACATGCGGACCAATGACGGTCCCCTCCCCAATCTCGACGTCCGGGCCGACGATAGACCAAGGGCCGACTTCGACGCCGTCGGCAATCTTTGCCGACGGATCGATGATTGCCCGAGGGTCAATCAAACTCATAGCTTACGTTCCGCGCAGATGATCTCAGCCGAGCATACCGGCTTGCCATCGACCGAGGCCTGGCATTCGAACTTCCAGATCTGGCGTTTGCAACTGATGAACTTGGCCTCGAGGATCAGTTGATCACCCGGCAGTACTGGCTGACGGAAACGCAGTTTGTCGGAGCCCACGAAGTAGTACAGGGTACCGTCCGCCGGTTTCACGTCGAGCATCTTGAAGCCGAGAATACCGGCCGCTTGGGCCATGGCTTCGATGATCAGCACACCGGGCATGATTGGGTGCGCCGGGAAGTGACCATTGAAGAAAGGTTCGTTGATGCTGACATTCTTGTAGGCACGAATGCGCTGGGCCTCGACGTCCAGGTCCACCACCCGGTCCACTAACAGGAACGGGTAACGGTGAGGCAGGTATTCGCGAATCTCGTTGATGTCCATCATTTCGGGGGGAAGCCTGTAGTAAAGATAGGGAGCGCCCGCGCTTGCCAGGCGCTCCTTTTGCAAATCAAAGAGTCAGCCTGCGGCTATTCACTCTCGATCAGGAAATGGTATCAGCCTTCTGATGAAGTCTGGCTGCCTGAGGTCACGACCTCTATACGCTTTTCCAACTGTTGAAGGCGTTTCGCCATTTCGTCTAGCTGACGTATCCGTGCGGCACTTTTGCGCCATTCGCCCAGCGGCTGCATTGCCGTTCCGGAAGAGTAAGCCCCAGGCTCAGTGATCGAGCGCGTGACCATGGTCATACCTGAAACGAAAACACCGTCGCAGACATCGATATGTCCCACCATGCCGACACCGCCAGCGATGGTGCAATGTTTGCCAATCTTGGTACTGCCGGAAATGCCGACACAAGCCGCCATTGCCGTGTGATCGCCGATCTGAACGTTATGCGCGATCTGGATCTGGTTGTCGAGCTTGACGCCATTGCCGATCCGGGTGTCCGCGAGGGCGCCACGGTCGACCGCAGTGTTCACACCGATCTCGACATCGTCACCGATGCTGACACCGCCGATCTGGGCGATTTTCTGCCAGACACCCTTCTCGTTGGCAAAGCCGAAGCCTTCACCACCGATCACAGCGCCCGACTGAATGACCACGCGCTTACCGATACGCACGTCGTGGTACAGAGTGACCCGCGGGGCCAGCCAGCCACCTTCACCGATCACGCAACGAGCGCCGATGAAGCATTGCGCACCGATGGTAACGCCCGGGCCGATCTGGGCACCACTTTCAATCACTGCACCTGCACCCACGCTGGCACTGGCATCCACCTGGGCATCGTCGGCAACCACGGCGCTGGGATGAATTCCCGCTACAGCCTTAGGCTTTGGATCGAACAAGTGGGAGATGCGTGCGTAGGCGAGATACGGATCGGGGACGATCAGCGCATTACCGGCGAAACCTTCAGCATCGGCAGCCTTGAGCAGCACGGCGGCGGCATGGCTGTCACCGAGGTACTTGCGGTACTGCGGATTGGCGAGAAAGCTTAATTGCCCTGGCCCAGCTTCCTGAAGGGTAGCCAGGCCAGTGATTTCCAGCTCCTCGGGGCCACTCAGGGTGGCGCCGAGGAACTCGGCCAGCTGGCCGAGTTTCATGGTCACAGTCATGCTCAACGGGACTGGTTCATGCGTTCGATGACCTGACGAGTGATGTCGTACTGAGGTTTGACATCAATCACCGCACCGCGCTCGAGCACCAGGTCGAAGCCGCCCTTCTTGATTACTTCTTCAACGGCGCCATCCAGCTTCGGCTTCAACTGCTTGAGCATCTCACGGTCTGCAACGGCCTTGGACTCGTTCAGCTCCTTGGACTGGAACTGGAAGTCACGGGCTTTCTGCTTGTATTCAAGCTCAAGACGCTCGCGCTCTGGCTGGGCCATCTTGTCGCCACCGGCACGGATTCGGTCGGCAATACCTTTGGCGCTGCTTTCCAGGTTCTTCAGCTTGGTCAGCTGTGGGCCGAACTTTTTCTCGGCATCAACAGCGTATTTCTTCGCCGCGTCCGACTCCAGCAGCGCCATCTGATAGTTCAGGACGGCAATTTTCATTTCGGCGAAAGCCGGGGTTGCAACCAGGGTCGCAGCCAGTACTGCCAGTTGGGTCAACTTACGCACGATGCACTCCTACAGAATCCGATGTCGTTAGCAGAGGGCAGACCTTAGAAGGTCTGGCCCAGAGAGAATTGGAACACCTGGGTATCGGCTTCGTCCGGCTTCTTCACTGGCATTGCCAGGCTGAAGCTCAACGGACCCAGCGCGGTGATCCAGGTCACACCCAGACCGACGGAGCTGGCCAGGCCCGACAGGCCGACCTTCTCGCAATCCGGCTGGGAGCCGCAGTTGGTATCGAATACGTTACCCACATCCCAGAATACCGAGGTGCGCAGCGAGCGTTGGTCCTTGACGAATGGCAGCGGGAACAACAGCTCTACACCACCCTGAACGAGGACGTTACCACCGAACGGCAGTGGATCCTGATCCGGGTCGGCGATGGTGCCTGGGTTGTGACCATCACTCGGGGTACTGCGCGGACCCAGGCTGCTGTCCTTGAAGCCACGAACCGAGTTGAAACCACCAGCATAGTAGTTCTCGTAGAACGGCAGGCCCGAAGTACCGCCGAAACCATCACCATAGCCCAGTTCGGTGTGCAGACGCAGGGTGTAGTCGTTGGTAATTGGCTTGAACAGCTGGCCACGGTAGTCGAGCTTGAAGAACGACAGGTCGCTGCCCGGCGTGGTTGCCTCGAGCACCAGGCTCTGAGAGTGACCACGGGTAGCCAGAACGCCCTTGTTCAGGGTCGACTCGGACCAACCGGCCGAAGCCTTGAAGTTCAGGTACTTGTCGCCTTCTTCGTTAACGAAGTCGAAGATCTCGTCAACGGTGTACTTACCGGTCTTGATCTCGTCCTGCTGCACAGTCAGGCCGAAGGTCAGACGCGAGGTTTCGCTGATTGGGTAACCAACGCTGACACCTGCACCCAGGCTGTCGACCGCATAGCTGGCAACGTCAACGTCGAGATCGTCGTAGTCAGTGGTGCGGTAGAAGGCGTTGTAGCCCAGGCTGACGCCGTCGGCAGTCCAGTAGGGGTCAACAAAACCGAAGTTGTAGCGGCTCTGATATTCACTGCGAGTCAGGCCGATGGACACCTTGTTACCGGTGCCGAGGAAGTTGGTCTGGCTGATCGAACCACCAAGGATCAAACCGGCGCTCTGGGCGAAACCGACGCTGGCGGTGATCGAACCGGACGCTTGTTCTTCAACGCTGTAGTTAACATCGACCTGGTCATCGGTACCCGGTACGGCCGGAGTCTCGACGTTGACTTCCTTGAAGAAGCCCAGACGCTCCAGACGGGTCTTGGACTGGTCGATCAGGTAGGTCGAAGCCCAGCCGCCTTCCATCTGGCGCATTTCACGACGCAGCACTTCGTCTTCAGACTTGGTGTTGCCACGGAAGTTGATACGGTTGACGTAGGCACGCTTGCCCGGATCGACCACGAAAGTGATGTCGACAGTGTGGTCTTCGTCGTTTGGTTGTGGCACGCCGTTGACGTTGGCGAAGGTATAGCCTTCGTTACCCAGACGGCGGGTGATCAGTTCGGACGTGGTGGTCATCACTTTGCGCGAGAACACCTGACCTGGCTGCACCAGCATCAGCGACTTGACCTGCTCTTCCGGCACCTTGAGGTCACCGGACAGTTTCACGTCACGAACGGTGTACTTCTCACCTTCGTTGACGTTGACAGTGATATAGACGTGCTTCTTGTCTGGCGTGATCGATACCTGGGTGGACGCGATGTCCATGTTGATATAGCCACGGTCCAGGTAGTAAGAGCGCAGGCGCTCCAGGTCGCCGGAGAGTTTCTCACGGGCGTACTTGTCGTCGTTACGGAAGAACGACAGCCAGTTGGTGGTCTTGAGCTCGAACAGGTTGACCAGGTCTTCCTCAGGGAAGACGGTATTGCCCACCACGTTGATGTGCTGGATAGCAGCAACGGTGCCTTCGTTGATCTTGATCTTCAGACCAACGCGGTTACGTGGCTGCGGGACGACTTCAGTATCGACCTCTGCCGAGTAACGGCCCTGGGCAACGTACTGGCGCTGCAGTTCGTTACGTACACCTTCGAGGGTGGCGCGCTGGAAGATCTCGCCTTCGGCCAGGCCGGACTGTTTCAGACCTTTCATCAGGTCTTCAGTACTGATGGCCTTGTTACCTTCGATCTCGATGCTGGACACCGAAGGGCGCTCGACTACGGTAATGATCAGGACATTGCCGTCACGACCCAGTTGGATGTCCTGGAAGAAACCGGTCTTGAACAGTGCGCGCGTGGATTCCACCAGGCGACGGTCATCGGCCTCATCGCCGACGTTCAATGGCAAAGCACCGAAAACGCTGCCCGCGGAAACCCGCTGCAGACCATTGACGCGAATATCGGAGATGGTGAAGGACTCGGCGTGAACTTCAGCGATCATCAGTACGGCGAGAACCGCAGTTAGCAGCAGACGTTTCATGAAGTCCTTTCTTATTCCAACTGGCAATAAACGACCCGCCGCAATACGCGGCAGGTTCGCAATTGAGCGAAGCTTTACAGTCGACCCAAATCGTTTATCAGGGCAAGCAACATCACCCCGACTACCAAACTGATACCGATCTGGATCCCCCAACCTTGCACCCGATCAGAAAGCGGACGACCACGCGCCCATTCGATCAGGTAGAACAGCAAATGCCCCCCATCCAGCACTGGAATGGGCAGCAAGTTAAGAACCCCCAGGCTAATGCTCAGGTAGGCGAGGAAATTAAGGAAATCACCAACGCCTGACTGGGCTGAAGCGCCCGCCACTTTAGCAATGGTTATCGGTCCGCTCAAGTTTTTTACCGAGAGCTCGCCGAACAGCATTTTCTTCAACGATTCGAGGGTCAGGATGCTCATGTTCCAGGTGCGCGAAAGCCCCTCTCCCACGGCCTCCAACGGCCCATAGCTGACTTCGCGAAGCATGGCATCCGGCCACTTGACTGGCTTTACGCCAGCCCCTAGATAACCACTGAGCGACTTGCCTTCACCCCGACTGGCAAGGGTAACCGGCACATCCAAGGTGGCGCCATTACGTTCGACCTGCAGCAGGATTTTGCTGCCCGCACGCCCACGCACGGTGTCCACGACCTGCTGCCAGTCATTGAGGGCTTTGCCATCAATACTCAGCAAACGGTCGCCCGTTTGCAGGCCCGCCGCTTTAGCAGGCCCTTTAGGATCCAGCTCGGCCAACACCGGTGGCAACGCCGGACGCCACAGACGCAAACCAAGGGAACGAATCGGATCTGGCTCGTCCGCCCCCTTGAGCCAGTTATCCAGGGTGAGCACATGGGCACTGTCGACTGTCGCACCGTCTTCGCGCACATTGATGTGCAACTGACCGCTTTCACCCAGGCGACGTATCAACTGCAGGTTAACGGCCGACCAACCCGTGGTGGCCTTGCCATCAATAGAAACAATTTCCTGGCCAGCTTTAAGGCCCGCAGCCTCGGCAATGCTGCCCGCTTCGACCCCGCCAATGACCGGGCGCTCCTGCTGAGTGCCGAGCATTGCCAACACCCAGAAAAACAGAATGGCCAGCAGGAAGTTGGCCACAGGCCCTGCGGCAACAATAGCGATACGCTGACGAACCGACTTGCGGTTGAACGACTGCTCGATCTGGTCGGGCGGCACTTCCCCCTCGCGCTCGTCCAGCATTTTGACGTAACCACCCAGCGGGATGGCAGCCACTACAAACTCAGTGCCATGGCGGTCGTGCCAACGCAATAACGGCATGCCGAAACCGACGGAGAAACGCAGCACCTTGACGCCACACCGCCGCGCCACCCAGAAGTGACCGAACTCGTGAAAGGTGACCAGTACCCCCAATGCCACCAGGGTGCCGATAATCATGTAGAGCGCACTCATATCTTTCTCCGAATGACGTTCAGCCCAGCCAGGCCAACTGCCTCAGCACCCGTGACGGCTCAACCACTGCCCGGCCAGTTGTCGGGCGCGCTGATCGGCGGCGAACACTGCATCGAGCGTTGGCACCGCGACGACCGGCTCTTGGTCAAGTACTTGTTCGATCATACTCGCGATCTGCGGGAAACGAATGCGCCGCTGGAGAAATGCCTCCACGGCAACCTCGTTAGCCGCGTTAAGCATCGCCGGCGCGCTGTTGCCAGCCTCGGCCGCCTGACGTGCCAGACGCAAGCACGGAAACCGCTGTTCATCGGGCGCCTGGAAATCCAGACGAGCGACCGCGAACAGATCGAGCGGCGCGACACCCGAGTCAATTCGCTGCGGCCAGGCCAGCGCATTGGCAATCGGCGTACGCATATCGGGGTTACCCAGCTGTGCCAACACCGAGCCATCGACATAGTCGACCAAGGAGTGAATCACACTCTGCGGATGCACGACCACTTCAACCTGACTCGGCCGCGCATCGAACAGCCAGCACGCCTCGATCAGCTCCAGCCCCTTGTTCATCATGCTGGCCGAGTCGACCGAGATCTTGCGCCCCATCGACCAATTGGGATGAGCACAGGCCTGCTCAGGGCTGACTTCGGCAAGCTCCGCCAGCGGCGTTTCACGAAACGGCCCACCGGAAGCAGTAAGCAGGATACGCCGCACGCCCACGTGAGACAGGCCACGGGCATAGTCGCCAGGCAGGCACTGGAAAATCGCATTGTGCTCGCTGTCGATCGGCAACAGCACTGCACCACTGCGTTGTACGGCCTGCATGAACAGGGCACCGGACATGACCAGCGCCTCTTTGTTGGCCAACAGCACCTTTTTACCCGCTTCGACCGCTGCCAGGGTAGGACGCAACCCCGCCGCACCGACAATCGCCGCCATTACGGCGTCGACTTCAGGACTCGACGCCACTTGGCACAAGCCCGCCTCACCCTCCAGCACTTCGGTGCGCGAGCCTGCTGCTGCCAGCTGTTCACGCAACTGCTGCGCTGCCTCGGCAGACGGCACCACCGCAAACGCTGGCGCATGACGCAGACACAGCGCCAGCAGTTCCTGCAAGCGCGAGTACCCGCTCAAGGCGAACACCTCATAGCGCTCGGGATGACGGGCAATTACATCCAGCGTGCTCAGGCCGATGGAGCCTGTGGCACCCAATACGGTAATACGTTGCACGCTGTTCACATTGCGCCCCAGTTGGCTGCCCAGAGCAGCACCGCAAACAGCGGGATAGCCGCAGTCAGGCTGTCGATGCGATCCAGAACACCGCCATGGCCGGGCAACAGATTGCTGCTGTCCTTGATGCCGGAGCGACGCTTGAACATGCTTTCGGTCAAATCACCCACCACCGAAACCAGCACCACGACAGCAGCACCCAGCAGCCCCAGCAGCAGCTCGCTGAAACTCCAGCCGCGATTGATCCCGACGACCAGCGTGATGGCCAGACTCAGCGCCAGGCCTCCGTAGACACCTTCCCAGCTCTTGCCAGGGCTGACCTGGGGGGCCAGCTTGCGCTTGCCAAAGGCACGCCCGGAAAAATAGGCGCCGATGTCCGCACCCCAGACCAGCACCATGACAGCCATGATCAGCCAGTTACCCAAGGGCCAGTGCTTGAGCAGCACCAAGCCCTGCCAGGCAGGCAGCAGGATCAGCAAGCCAATCAGCAACCGACAGGCGACACTGGACCAGAGTTCGCTGGTGCGTGGGTACGTCAACACCAGCCAGGTCGCGGCGCCCCACCACAACACCGAAGCCCCTAGCACCCAGGGCGCCAGGTCCGGCATGAGATAGAGCAGCATCAGCAAGCCGGCCACCACAGCGGCATAGGCCACGCGTACAACTTGCGCAACCAGCCCTGCCAGACGCGCCCACTCCCACGCACCCAGGGTTACCACCAGACCGATGAACAGGGCAAAATCGCCGCCATCGAGCAGGAAGAAGCCACCCAGAGCGATCGGCAGCAGGATCAGCGCAGTGATGATGCGTTGTTTAAGCATTAAGCACGGGCTCCAGCTTCGACCTGCTCGCTGGTTTTTCCGAAACGGCGCTGGCGCGAAGCGTAATCGGCCAGCGCAGTGCGCATGGCCTCGTGTTTGAAGTCCGGCCAGTACAGGTCGGAGAAGTACAGTTCGGCGTAGGCCAGCTGCCACAACAGGAAGTTACTGATGCGATGCTCGCCGCCAGTACGGATGCACAAGTCGGGCAGCGGCAGATCCCCTGTTGCCAGGCAGGTTTGCAGGAGTTCGGGGGTAATGTCGTCCGGACGCAGGTGCCCGGCCTGAACCTCGCGCGCCAGGCGCTGCGCGGCCTGGGCAATATCCCACTGACCGCCGTAGTTGGCGGCGATCTGCAGAATGAAGCGATTATTGCCAGCGGTCAGCGCTTCGGCTTCACGCATGGCGGCCTGCAGCTCGGGGTGAAAGCGCGAACGATCACCGATAATGCGCAGGCTGATGTTGTTGTCGTTGAGGCGCTTGGCTTCTCGGCGCAAGGCCGAGAAGAACAGCTCCATCAACGCACCGACCTCATCGGCCGGTCGCTGCCAGTTTTCACTGGAGAAGGCGAACAGGGTCAATACCTCGACCTTGGCCTCGGCGCACACTTCAATGACTGCGCGCACCGCGTCGACGCCTGCCTTGTGCCCGGCAACACCCGGCAGCAGACGCTTCTTCGCCCAGCGATTATTCCCATCCATGATGATCGCGACATGGCGCGGCACCGATGAGGACACACCCTGTTTGCTCTTTTCCATGAAAAAAAGTCCTGACCCTTAAACGGCCATCAGGTCCTTTTCTTTTGCTTCGAGCGCTTTGTCGACTTCACCCACAAACTTGTCGGTCAACTTCTGCAGCTCGTCTGCGGCGCGACGCTCTTCGTCTTCGCTGATTTCCTTGTCTTTGGACAGTTTCTTCAGGTCAGCCAGCGCATCACGGCGAACGTTGCGCACAGCGACCTTAGCCTCTTCTGCCACCGCACGGGCCTGCTTGGTGTAACCCTTACGGGTCTCTTCGGTCAGAGCTGGCATCGGCACACGAATGGTGGTGCCGGCGCTGCTTGGGTTCAGCCCCAGATCGGAGGTCAGGATCGCCTTCTCGATTGCAGCGCTGAGGTTTTTGTCGTGAGCGACAATTTTCAGCGTACGGGCATCTTCAACGCTGATTGCGGCTACCTGATTCAGGGGCATATCGCTACCCCACGCTGGCACCCTAACGCTATCCAGAATGCTCGGGTGAGCACGACCGGTACGGATCGATGCCAGGTTGCGACCCAGCGCTTCGATGGACTTGCTCATCCGCTCCTGAGCGTCTTTCTTGATTTCGTTGATCATTTTTGAACTTCCTCGATCAGAGTTCCTTCAGCGCCACCATGCACGATATTCAGCAAGGCGCCGGGCTTGTTCATGTTGAAGACGCGCAGCGGCATCTTGTGATCACGGCACAGGCAGATTGCCGTCAGGTCCATCACACCCAGCTTGCGATCCAGCACTTCATCGTAGGTCAGATGATCGAACTTCTCGGCATGCGGGTCTTTGAATGGATCTGCAGTGTATACACCATCGACCTTGGTTGCCTTCAATACCACGTCAGCATCGATTTCGATGGCACGCAGGCACGCTGCGGAATCGGTGGTGAAGAACGGGTTGCCAGTACCGGCAGCGAAGATTACAACTTCTTTGGAGTTCAGGTGACGCATGGCTTTGCGGCGATCGTAGTGATCGGTCACGCCTACCATGGAAATAGCCGACATTACGATGGCGGTAATGTTCGCGCGCTCCAGCGCATCACGCATGGCCAGGCCATTCATCACCGTCGCCAGCATACCCATGTGGTCGCCAGTGACGCGATCCATGCCGGCTGCACTCAGCGCCGCGCCACGGAACAGGTTGCCACCGCCGATCACCAGGCCGACCTGAACACCAATTCCGACCAGTTGGCCGACTTCCAGCGCCATGCGATCCAGGACCTTGGGGTCGATCCCGAACTCTTCCGACCCCATCAGGGCCTCGCCGCTAAGCTTGAGTAGAATGCGTTTATAGCGAGCTTGATAACCACTGCCCTGCTGAGCCATTGCGAATCTCTCCTGCGGCGTTTGAAAAAAATCTTGCGGGCTGTTTTCAGCCTGCGCGTAACTCTAAGCGTGGCGCAGCTACTGCACCAGCGAAAGGCAGTCTCGTAAACCGCCCCCGCTTTGACAAAGAGGCTGCGCGCGTGAGCGGGCAGCCTCTTCGGGGCGACAGATGTGAATCTGTCTTATTGCTTGGCAGCAGCCAGCTGAGCGGCAACTTCTTCAGCGAAGTTGTCGACTGGCTTCTCGATGCCTTCGCCAACCTTGAAGTAGGTGAAGGAAACGATTTCGGCACCGGCTTTCTTGGCCAGATCGCCAACTTTGATCTCAGGGTTCATGACGAAGGCTTGCTCAACCAGCGAAGCTTCTGCCAGGAACTTCTTGATACGACCGTCGATCATGTTGGCGACGATATTCTCAGGCTTGCCCTTCATCTTCTCTTCGTTCAGCTGCATGAATACAGCCTTCTCGCGCTCGATTGCTTCAGCGGAGACTTCCGATGGATTCAGGAACTCTGGGTTGCTTGCAGCTACGTGCATGGCGATTTCTTTGGCCAGCTGGACGTCGCCGCCCTTCAGGACAACAGCAACACCGATTTTGTTACCGTGCAGGTAGGTACCGACAACGTCACCCTCAACGCGCACCAGGCGACGGATGTTGACGTTCTCACCAACCTTGGCAACCAGGGCTTCACGAGCCGCTTCACGGGAAGCGATCAGTGGAGCGGCATCGGTCAGCTTTTCGGCGAAAGCTTGTTCAACGCTTTCAGCAACGAAGTTTTTGAAGTCGTCTTGCAGAGCCAGGAAGTCGGTTTGCGAGTTGACTTCCAGCAGAACGGCAGACTTGTCGTCGGCCTTGATGGCGATAGCGCCTTCAGCAGCAACGTTGCCAGCCTTTTTGGCGGCCTTGATGGCGCCCGAAGCGCGCATGTCGTCGATTGCTTTTTCGATGTCGCCGCCAGCCTTGGTCAAGGCTTTCTTGCAGTCCATCATGCCTTCGCCGGTACGCTCGCGCAGTTCTTTAACCAGCGCTGCAGTAATCTCTGCCATTTCAAATTCCTCTTGGATAGGTTTTCAACCATTCCACCCGATACTTGACGGGCGTTCAATTCTGTAAATCCACTTGCCAACAGTCATGCCAAACAAGAATGCAACGGCGATGCTGACAAGTGGATTTCAAGGTGGCAAAAAGGGGGCCTAGCCCCCTTTTTGCGTGCCAAGTAGACGCCAGGCGTCAATTACTCAGCAGCTGGTGCCGCTTCTTCAGCGTAAACTTCGGTGCCACCGGCAACGTTGTTGCGACCACGGATAACGGCGTCAGCCATCGAACCCATGTACAGCTGGATAGCGCGGATGGCGTCATCGTTACCTGGGATGATGTAGTCAACGCCTTCTGGGCTGCTGTTGGTATCGACAACGCCGATAACCGGGATGCCCAGCTTGTTGGCTTCGGTGATAGCAATGCGCTCGTGGTCAACGTCGATCACGAACAGGGCATCAGGCAGGCCGCCCATGTCCTTGATACCGCCCAGGCTGCGATCCAGTTTTTCCAGGTCGCGGGAGCGCATCAGAGCTTCTTTCTTGGTCAGCTTCGCGAAGGTGCCATCTTCGGCCTGGGTTTCCAGGTCGCGCAGACGCTTGATCGAAGCACGGATGGTTTTGTAGTTGGTCAGCATGCCGCCCAACCAGCGGTGATCGACGTACGGCGAACCGCAACGTGCTGCTTCTTCAGCAACGATCTTGCCAGCGGAACGCTTGGTGCCGACGAACAGAATCTTGTTTTTGCCCTGAGCCAGACGCTCGACGAAAGTCAGCGCGTCGTTGAACATTGGCAGGGTTTTTTCAAGGTTGATGATGTGAATCTTGTTGCGCGCGCCGAAAATGTACTTGCCCATTTTCGGGTTCCAGTAACGGGTTTGGTGACCGAAGTGCACACCGGCCTTCAGCATATCGCGCATGTTGACTTGGGACATGATAGTTCCTTGATAAGTCGGGTTGGGCCTCCACGTATCCCAATGACCAACCCAGGATCCGTAGATCAAAGGCACCCAGGTCATCGTGTCGACACGTGTGTGGGTTTAAGCTCTGAGGGGCTATCCCCGCAAAGCGGCGCATTTTATATCACACAACCGCAACAAACGGAACCCGAATTACCATCTGCGGGAGCGGGTTTGCCCCACGATTGTATTTCCCCAGGTATATCGCATCGCACGGCAAGCTCGCGCCCGCCGGAGCTGGCAGCATTTCGTCCGTCACTGCCTTTTGCACCAGCACCGTAATCGCGCCAGAATGCCTCTATATAAAGGTTGTATCACTGTCGCCGCCGCATGAGCGGGCGCGGCTCTGGTAGAATCCGGCCTTTCCTCAGATTATTCGCGCATCCAAGCGCCGTAGAGAGCCTGCAATGACCGTTACCATCAAAACTGCCGAAGACATCGAAAAGATGCGCGTCGCCGGCCGCCTGGCCGCCGAAGTGCTGGAGATGATCGAAGAGCACGTCAAGCCTGGCGTCACCACTGAAGAACTCGACCGTCTGTGCCACGACTACATTGTCAACGTTCAGAAGGCCATCCCGGCACCCCTCAACTACAAGGGTTTCCCGAAGTCGATCTGCACGTCGGTCAACCACGTCGTGTGCCACGGCATTCCGGGTGACAAGCCACTGAAGGATGGCGACACCCTGAACATCGACGTAACTGTCATCAAAGACGGCTACCACGGTGACACCAGCCGCATGTTCCACGTCGGCAACGTGCCGGTTTGGGCCGAGCGCCTGTCGCAGGTCACCCAGGAATGCATGTACAAAGCCATTCAGCTGGTCAAGCCGGGCTGCCGCCTGGGCGACATCGGCGAAGTGATCCAGAAACACGCGGAAAAGAACGGCTTCTCGGTCGTGCGTGAGTTCTGCGGCCACGGCATCGGCAAAGTGTTCCACGAAGAGCCGCAAATCCTGCACTATGGCCGTGCAGGCACCGGCATGGAACTCAAGGAAGGCATGACCTTCACCATTGAGCCCATGATCAACCAGGGCCGCGCTGACACCAAAGTGCTGGGCGATGGCTGGACTGCCATCACCAAGGACCGCAAGCTCTCGGCGCAGTGGGAACACACCCTGGTGGTGACCGCCACCGGTTACGAAATCTTCACCCTGCGTAAAGACGACACCATTCCCCGCACGTCGGCCTGATTTCAACAGGAAAGTGACTCGATGCCCCAGGTGGATCCCGAGCTGTTCGATCGCGGCCAGTTCCAGGCGGAACTGGCTCTCAAGGCTAGCCCCATCGCAGCCTTCAAGAAGGCCATCCGCCAGGCGAGCGACGTGCTCGACAAGCGCTTTCGTGAAGGCCGTGAGATCCGCCGACTGATCGAAGACCGCGCCTGGTTCGTCGACAACATCCTGCAACAGGCCTGGAACAAGTTCGACTGGAGCGATGACGCTGACATCGCCCTGGTAGCGACCGGCGGCTATGGTCGAGGGGAGTTGCACCCCTACTCCGATATCGACCTGCTGATTCTGCTCGACAGTGCCGATCACGAAGTGTTTCGTGACTCGATCGAGCGCTTCCTGACCCTGCTCTGGGACATTGGCCTCGAAGTAGGCCAGAGCGTTCGCTCGATCGATGAATGCGCCGAACAGGCACGCGCTGACCTCACGGTTGTCACCAACCTGATGGAAAGCCGCACCATCGCCGGCCCCGAGCACCTGCGCCAGCGTATGCTCGAAGTCACCAGCACCGCACATATGTGGCCAAGCAAGGATTTCTTCCTGGCCAAGCGTACCGAACAGAAAGCCCGGCATCACAAGTACAACGACACCGAATACAACCTTGAGCCTAACGTCAAAGGCTCACCCGGTGGCCTGCGCGACATTCAGACAGTACTGTGGATTGCCCGCCGCCAGTACGGCACCCTGAACCTGCACGCTCTTGCAGGCGAAGGATTCCTGCTGGAAAGCGAAAACGCCCTGCTGGCCTCTTCCCAGGAGTTCCTGTGGAAGGTGCGCTATGCCCTGCACATGCTCGCCGGCCGCGCCGAAGACCGTCTGCTGTTCGACCACCAGCGCAGCATTGCGGCGCTGCTCGGTTTCAGTGACGAGAACCCCAAGCGCGCCATTGAGCAGTTCATGCAGCAGTACTATCGGGTGGTAATGAGCATCGCCGAGCTTAGCGACCTGATCATCCAGCACTTCGAAGAAGTCATTCTCGACGACGACAGTGGCAGCACCCAGCCGCTCAATGCCCGTTTCCAACTGCATGACGGCTACATTGAAGCGGTACGACCGAACGTCTTCAAGCGCACACCGTTCGCCATGCTGGAAATCTTTGTGTTGATGGCCCAACACCCGGAAATCAAAGGCGTGCGTGCCGACACGATTCGCCTGCTACGCGAACACCGGCACCTGATCGACGACGATTTCCGTAACGATATCCGCAATACCAGCTTGTTCATCGAACTGTTCAAGTGCGAAATCGGCATTCATCGCAACCTGCGTCGCATGAACCGTTACGGCATTCTGGGCCGCTACCTGCCGGAGTTCGGCTTGATTGTCGGGCAGATGCAACACGATCTGTTTCATATCTATACGGTCGACGCCCACACCCTGAACCTGATCAAGCACCTGCGTAAGCTGCAGTACACGCCGGTATCAGAGAAATTCCCGTTGGCCAGCAAACTCATGGGCCGCCTGCCAAAACCCGAACTGATCTACCTGGCCGGCCTGTATCACGACATCGGTAAAGGCCGTCAGGGTGACCACTCGGAACTGGGCGCCGTGGATGCCCAGGCGTTCTGCCTGCGTCACCAGTTACCGGCGTGGGACAGCCGCCTGGTGGTCTGGCTGGTGCAAAACCATCTGGTCATGTCGACCACTGCTCAGCGCAAAGACCTGTCCGACCCGCACGTGATTCACGACTTTGCTCAGCAGATGGGCGATGAAACCCGTCTGGACTACCTGTATGTGCTGACCGTAGCCGACATCAACGCCACCAACCCCAGCCTGTGGAACTCCTGGCGCGCTAGCCTCTTGCGCCAGCTGTATACCGAAACCAAGCGCGCCTTGCGCCGCGGCCTGGAAAACCCGCTGGATCGCGAAGAGCAGATCCGCCAGACGCAAAACGCAGCACTGGACATCCTGATCCGCGAAGGTACCGACCCGGACGATGTCGAGCAGCTCTGGGCACAGCTGGGCGATGACTATTTCTTGCGCCACACCGCGGCCGATGTAGCCTGGCACAGCGATGCGATCCTTCAGCAACCGGCCGATGGTGGCCCTTTGGTACTGATCAAGGAAACCACCCAGCGCGAATTTGAGGGCGGCACGCAGATTTTCATCTACGCACCGGACCAACACGACTTCTTCGCCGTGACCGTGGCCGCCATGGACCAGCTCAACCTGAACATCCATGACGCCAGAATCATTACTTCCAGCAGTCAGTTCACCCTCGACACCTACATTGTGCTCGACAACGATGGGGGCTCGATCGGCGACAACCCACAACGGGTCAAGGAAATCCGCGACGGTCTGACCGACGCGCTGCGCAACCCCGACGACTATCCGACCATCATCAAACGTCGCGTACCGCGCCAACTCAAGCACTTTACTTTTGCGCCACAGGTCACCATCCACAATGACGCCCAGCGGCCGGTCACCATCCTCGAACTCAGCGCCCCCGACCGTCCGGGCCTGCTGGCGCGGATCGGCAAGATTTTCCTGGAGTTCGACCTGTCGCTGCAAAACGCCAAGATTGCCACCCTCGGCGAACGGGTCGAAGACGTGTTCTTCATCACCGATGCCGACAACCAACCGTTGTCTGATCCACAACTGTGCAGCCGCCTGCAGGATGCCATCGTCGAGCAATTGCGCGTCGACCAGGCCGCTGCGGCAACCGTTTCCCGCCTGACCATTTAACGTTTGACGAGACCCAGCGCCGATGAACACCGATTTGCTTCAGCTTCAGCCCTACCCGTTCGAGAAACTTCGCGCCTTGCTCGGCAGCGTTCAGCCCGCCGCCGACAAACGCGCCATTGCCCTGTCGATCGGTGAGCCCAAGCATGAATCGCCGGCGTTCGTCGCCCAGGCTCTGGCCGACAATCTTCAGAGCATGGCCGTGTACCCAACCACTGTGGGGCTGCCAGCCCTGCGTCAAGCCATCACTCGCTGGTGTGAGCGCCGCTTTGGTGTACCCAGTGGCTGGTTGGATGCCGACAAACACGTACTGCCGGTCAATGGCACCCGTGAAGCACTGTTCGCCTTCACCCAGGCTGTGGTCAACCGGGAAGCCGACGGTCTGGTAATCAGCCCTAACCCGTTCTATCAGATCTACGAAGGCGCAGCCCTGCTGGCGGGTGCGACCCCGCACTACCTGCCTTGCCTGGACAGCAACGGCTTCAACCCTGATTTCGACGCTGTTTCGGCTGACACCTGGAAGCGCTGCCAGATCTTGTTCCTGTGCTCCCCCGGCAACCCGACCGGCGCCCTGGTGCCGATGCAAACGCTGAAAAAGCTCATCGCCTTGGCCGACGAACACGACTTCGTGATTGCCGCCGACGAGTGCTACAGCGAACTCTACTTCGACGAGCAAAGCCCGCCGCCTGGCTTGCTGAGCGCCTGCGTTGAGCTGGGACGCAGCGACTTCAAGCGTTGCGTGGTGTTCCACAGCCTCTCCAAGCGCTCCAACCTGCCAGGCCTGCGCTCCGGCTTCGTGGCCGGTGATGCAGAGATCATCAAACCGTTCCTGCTGTATCGCACCTATCACGGGTGCGCCATGCCGGTACAAACCCAACTTGCGAGCATCGCGGCTTGGAACGACGAAGCCCACGTACTGGCCAACCGCGACCTGTACCGTGAGAAATTTGACGCTGTGCTGGATGTTCTGGCACCAGTACTTGATGTACAGCGCCCAGACGGTGGTTTCTACCTGTGGGCCAAGGTACCGGGTGATGACGCTGAGTTCTGCCGTGGGCTGTTTGAAAACCAGCACGTGACCGTGGTACCAGGCTCCTACCTGTCGCGCGAGGTAAATGGCATTAACCCGGGTGCCGGGCGTGTACGCATGGCGCTGGTTGCGCCACTGGCCGAGTGTGTGGAAGCGGCCGAGCGGATTCGCGAGTTTTTGAAAGGCTAAGTTCGCGTCGCGGGGCAAGCCCGCTCCCACAGATTCGGCCGGTGGGAGCGGGCTTGCCCCGCGACAATACCCCTACTTTACTGCCCCCAGATTGGCCTCGCTCAGGTCGAGCTCTTCCAACACCTGGCGCACCACATCATCCCCAACCTGGTGATGGCGGTGCAGCTTGTACAGTTCCAGGCGCTGGGCGCGCAGTGCTCGCAAGCGCAGACGTCGCTCCAGTAAATCCATCTGTTCGGCCAAGGCTTGAGCTTCTGCCGTGTCGTTGAAACTCTCCAGTTGATGACGATACTCAGCCATCAAACGTGCTTTCAACTCTGCCGCTAAAGCCGCCTGAGCGGCATCCTGAGTGGCACCTGGCTCAATCAGCTCTTCGGCTTCCAACGCATGAATCGCCGCTTCCGCAGTCTGACGCCAGACGTCCTTGGCTTCCTGGCGCAAGGCGTCGTCCGGGCTTTTGCTTACGCCTCGCAACAACAGAGGCAACGCAATGCAGGCCGTTACCAGTGATAACAGAATCACCCCGGCGGCAATGAAAATCAGCAGGTCTCGCTCGGGAAAGGCTTTACCCGCGCTGATCAGCAAAGGTACCGACATGACGCCAGCCAAGGTCACCGCCCCACGCACCCCACCGATGGTCAATAACCAGCACGAACGGGCATTGGGTGTCACCACCAGATCTGCCTTGCCGCGCCAACGACGAATCACCCCGATCAATCGCCAGATGCTCTGTACCCAGACAAACCGCAACACCACCAGCACGGCAAATATCGCCACCACATCCAAGCAGCGCCACAGCAAGGTTGGCATCAACGTCGCTTCATGACTGGTAACCGCCTTGATGATGTCAGGCAACTGCAGACCCAACAGCAGGAAGATCAAGCCATTGAAGCTGAACTCCAGTAGCGACCAGACACTGCGATTGAGCAAACGGGTACTGGTCTGCCGGGGCAACAGGTCAAGCCAGCTTTGCATCATCCCGGCGGCAACTGCCGAGAGAATCCCCGAAGCCCCCAGGCGCTCAGCCAGCACGTAAGCGGCGAACGGCAGCAGCAACATGAACACCACGTGAGTGGCTGGGTCGTCCCAGCCACGCGCGATCATCCAGGCCCGCAGGCGCCCTACCAGCCAGCTCAGGGCGACCCCGGTAGCCAGGCCACCAAGGGCTACCAACACGAAAGTGGCGCTGGCTTCCGCCAACGAGAACGCGCCGGTGATGGCTGCAACCAGTGCAAACTTGAAGGTCACAAGGCCCGTGGCATCGTTCATCAATGCTTCACCTTGAAGCATATGCATCAAAGGGGTCGGCAGACGGTCCTGAGTAATGGCCGATACCGCCACGGCGTCGGTGGGCGACAGTACCGCAGCCAAGGCAAACGCCACAGGCAACGGGATGCTCGGCAAAATCCAATGAATGAAGTAACCGGCCCCGACCACGGTAAACAACACCAGGCCCACCGCCAGGGTCAGAATCGGGCCACGCAAGCGCCAAAGGTCGCGCTTGGGCATGCGCCAGCCATCGGCGAACAACAGCGGTGGCAAGAACAGAAACAGAAACAATTCCGGGTCCAGGGCCACATGCAGCCCCAGGGTCGGCCAGGCCAGCAACGCCCCGGCGCCAATCTGCACCAGCGGCAAGGGCAACGGGATTACCCGGCCAACCAGTTTGGAGACACTCACCAGCATCAGCAGGATGAGAACGGTGTAGGCTGATTGCATACGGCGTGTACCCTTCGATTCAGACAGTCAACAGCACTCCTGTTGCCCGTTGCCGGGCATTGCCATTGAATCGACATAGTAGACGGTCAGGATGCTGCCGCGCCGCTGCACAAAAGTCGCAGGCCGCTTCGAAACCTGTAACACAATGCTACAAAGTGCATCGGCGAGACCAACCCAAAGCGGTCGACCGTGGCATAATCCTTCACCATTTTTTCCCAGGAGGGGCAAGACATGACCAAACGCGACACGCCATTGCACCTTTATGGAATCAAAGCCTGCGATACCATGAAGAAGGCCCGTACCTGGCTGGAAGACAAAAGCCTGGCCTACGACTTTCACGACTACAAAACCCAGGGTATCGACCGTGCGAGCCTGACCCGCTGGTGCGACGAGCACGGCTGGGAAACGGTGCTCAATCGCGCCGGCACGACCTTCCGCAAACTCGAAGACGCCCAGAAGGCCGACCTCGATCAGGCCAAGGCCATCGAATTGATGCTGGCCCAACCTTCGATGATCAAGCGCCCCGTGCTGGATCTCGGCGAGCGGACGCTGGTCGGCTTCAAACCGGACCTGTACGCCGCCGCCCTGAAATAACGCGGCGCCCCGCTTTCACTCAATTTCGCAAGAGGTAACTGCATGTCCACTACCCTGTTCAGCCTGGCTTTCGGTGTCGGCACCCAGAACCGTCAAGGCGCCTGGCTGGAAGTTTTCTACGCACAACCCCTGATCAACCCGAGCGCCGAGCTGGTTGCAGCCGTCGCCCCCGTGCTGGGTTACGAAGGTGGCAACCAGGCCATTGCCTTCAGCAACGCGCAAGCTGCACAGCTGGCCGATGCCCTCAAGGGCGTTGACGCGGCCCAAGCGGCCCTGCTGACCCGTCTGGCAGAAAGCAACAAGCCACTGGTCGCGACCCTGCTGGCCGAAGATGCAGCCCTGAGCTCCACCCCGGAAGCCTACTTGAAGCTGCACCTACTCTCGCACCGTCTGGTCAAGCCTCATGGCCTGAGCCTGGCCGGCATCTTCCCGCTGCTGCCAAACGTAGCCTGGACCAGCCAGGGTGCAGTCGACCTGGCCGAGCTGGCCGAACAACAACTGGAAGCCCGCCTCAAAGGCGAACTGCTGGAAGTGTTCTCGGTCGACAAGTTCCCGAAAATGACCGACTACGTTGTGCCTGCCGGCGTGCGTATCGCCGACAGCGCCCGTGTGCGCCTGGGCGCCTACATCGGCGAAGGCACCACCATCATGCACGAAGGCTTCGTCAACTTTAACGCTGGCACCGAAGGCCCTGGCATGATCGAAGGCCGCGTTTCGGCCGGTGTATTCGTTGGCAAGGGCTCGGACCTGGGCGGCGGTTGCTCGACCATGGGCACCCTGTCCGGTGGCGGCAACATCGTGATCAAGGTCGGCGAAGGCTGCCTGATCGGCGCCAATGCCGGTATCGGTATTCCGTTGGGCGATCGCAACACCGTTGAAGCCGGTCTGTACATCACCGCCGGTACCAAGGTGAACCTGCTGGACGAGAACAACCAACTGGTCAAAGTGGTCAAGGCCCGCGACCTGGCTGGTCAGACCGACCTGCTGTTCCGCCGCAACTCGCTGAACGGCGCCGTGGAGTGCAAAACCCACAAGTCGGCCATCGAGCTGAACGAAGCGCTGCACGCTCACAACTAAGGTCTGCACGAAATATCGCCGAGCGGCGGTCAGGCAAGGCGAAAACAGGCGAGGAAGCCGAGTTTACGGGTTGTAACTGAGGATTCCGAGCCTGTTTTCAACGCAGCATGAGCGTCGCGCAGGCATATTTCGTACTGAGCCTAAGTGGTACCATCGGGTCTGGCCTACCGCCAGGCCCGATACTCAGGTCCAATCATCATGTTCCAGCCCTCCCCGTGGCGCGCCGATTTTCCGGCCATCGCCGCCCTGCAACGGCAGCACCAGACCTACCTGGACAACGCTGCTACCACGCAAAAACCTCAGTTACTGCTCGATGCCCTGAGCCACTATTACGGCCACGGTGCTGCCAATGTGCATCGTGCCCAACACCTTCCGGGTGCCCTGGCTACCCAGGCCTTTGAACGCAGCCGGGAGAAAGTCGCTGGCTGGCTCAATGCCAACGACACCCAACAGATCGTTTTCACTCACGGCGCCACCTCAGCGTTGAACCTGCTGGCCTACGGGCTGGAATGGCAGTTCGAAGCAGGTGATGAAATCGCCGTCAGTGCGCTGGAGCACCACGCCAACCTGCTGCCCTGGCAGCAACTGGCGCAGCGTCGTCAATTAAAACTGGTGATTCTGCCACTGGACAACCGTGGCTTGATCGATGTGGAAACGGCCCTGCAATTGATTGGCCCACGCACCCGTCTGTTGGCGGTAAGCCAGCTGTCGAATGTACTGGGCGCCTGGCAACCTCTGGAGCCCTTGCTGGTTCACGCCCAGGCCCAAGGCGCTCTGACGGTGATCGATGGCGCCCAAGGTGTGGTCCATGGCCGTCATGATGTGCAGCAACTGGGCTGCGACTTCTACGTCTTCTCCAGTCACAAGCTCTATGGCCCGGACGGTGTCGGTGTGCTGTATGGCCGCAGCGAAGCGCTGGCACGTCTGCGTCACTGGCAGTTCGGTGGCGAAATGGTGCAGATCGCTGACTATCACAGCGCAAGCTTCCGCCCGGCACCACTGGGCTTCGAAGCCGGCACCCCGCCGATTGCCAGCGTGATCGGCCTCGGCGCCAGCCTCGACTACCTGGCAGGGCTCGATGCCAACGCCGTCGCCGAGCACGAAGCCGGCCTGCACCGCTACCTGCTGTGCGGCCTCAATGACCGCGAAGGTATTCGCCTGCTCGGCCAGCCGCAGCTGGCCCTGGCCAGCTTCGTGGTTGAAGGCGTGCACAATGCCGACCTTGCGCACATGCTCACAGAGCAAGGCATCGCGGTGCGCGCCGGGCACCACTGCGCCATGCCACTGCTGAAAAGCCTGGGGCTTGAGGGTGCGATACGGGTTTCCCTTGCACTGTACAACGACGCCGACGACCTGCAGCGATTCTTCGAGGCACTGGATCAAGCCCTGGAGCTGCTGCGATGAACTTACCGGCGAACGCGCAAAATGCGCTGAACAGCTTCGAACAGGCGTCAGGCTGGGAGCAACGGGCGCGCCTGCTGATGCAATGGGGTGAGCGCCTGGCCCCGTTGAGCGAGGAAGAACAGTCCGACGCCAACCGCGTGCACGGCTGTGAAAGCCAGGTGTGGCTGGTAGCCGAACAACGGGACGGTCAATGGCACTTCAAAGGCGCCAGTGATGCACGGATCATCCGGGGTTTGCTGGCGCTGCTGTTCGTTCGTGTCGAAGGTTTGTCCAGTGCTGACTTGCAGCAACTGGACCTGCCCGCCTGGTTCAACCAGCTGGGCCTGGGCCGTCAACTGTCCCCTTCACGCAGCAACGGCCTGAACGCCGTACTACAGCGTATGGCTCAGCTAGCCGCAGGCAGCTGAGCCTTGGCTTTGCGCTCGGAAGGCCGACGGGCACCTGCCACCAGCTTCTCTATCGCCTTGCTGGCGGCGACCATGCCGAAGGTTGCCGTCACCATCATTACTGCACCAAAGCCGCCGGAACAGTCGAGCTTGACGCCTTCACCGACGAAGCTCTTTTGCAGGCAAACACTGCCGTCTCCCTTCGGGTAACGCAGCTGCTCGGTCGAGAACACACAAGGCACGCTGTAGTTGCGAGTAACCGTGCGGGAAAAACCGTAGTCGCGCCGCAGGGTTGAACGCACCCGCGAAGCCAACGGGTCATTGAAGGTTTTGTTCAAGTCGGCAACACGGATCTGAGTCGGATCGATCTGCCCGCCAGCACCACCGGTACTGATGATGGTGACCTTGTGCCGCTTGCACCAACCAATCAACGCCGCTTTGGCCATGACGCTATCGATACAGTCAATCACGCAGTCGATGTCTTCACCGATGTACTCGGGCAAAGTCTCCTTGGTGACGAAATCCACAACCGCATGCACCTTGCACGACGGATTGATCGCACGCAGGCGTTCAGCCATCACTTCAGCCTTGGCGCGACCGATGTTGCCCTCGTGGGCGTGCAACTGACGGTTGGTGTTGCTGACGCAGACATCATCGAGGTCGAACAGAGAGATCTCGCCCACGCCGCTTCGCGCCATCGCTTCAGCCGCCCAGGAACCGACACCACCGATGCCGACGATTGCCACATGGGCGTCGCGCAGGCGCTGCAGGCCGTTGTCACCGTATAACCGGGCAACACCGGCAAAGCGTGGATCATCTGTACTCATGGCCATACCCCGAAAAAACCGGCGCGCATTATAGGCCTGTTGCAGCCCGATGCCATCCTGCTTCAGACCCGCAACCCTGTATGGATTAGTAAAGTAAGCCTTAATCCTGCTTTAATGTCCTACGCAATTCCTAGTCCTGGACGACAACAGCACGGGCCTTCGAACTTCAGCACCTGAAGTCAATCTAACCATTGCCGCCACAATGCTCTTACACAGCATAGGCGGACAAAGCGCAGAAACCGCGCCCTTCGGCGCCCGCCCGTTCCACCTTTCGGAACCCGAACTCTCTATGTCATCGCGTAAATTTGGTATCAACCTGGTAATAGTCATGGCAATCGCCGCGCTATTCACCGGGTTCTGGGCACTGATCAATCGCCCGGTTTCCGCCCCCAACTGGCCAGAGCAGATTTCTGGCTTCTCCTATTCGCCATTTCGCCTCGGTGAAAGCCCACAAAAGGGCCAATACCCGACGGAAGACGAGCTACGCCAGGATCTTGAGCAGCTGAGCAAGCTGACCGACAGCATTCGTATCTATACCGTCGAAGGCACTCAGGCCGAGATTCCACGCCTGGCCGAAGAGTTCGGCCTGCGGGTTACCCTGGGTGTGTGGATCAGCCCGGACCTTGAGCGCAACGAGCGGGAAATCCAGAAAGCCATCGAACTCGCCAATAGCTCGCGCAGTGTCGTTCGGGTGATGGTCGGCAACGAAGCGCTGTTCCGTGAAGAGATCACCCCTGAAGCGCTGATCCAGTACCTGGACCGGGTGCGTGCCGCAGTGAAAGTGCCAGTCACCACCAGTGAACAGTGGCATATCTGGAAAGAACATCCGGAACTGGCCAAGCACGTCGACCTGATTGCGGCGCACATTCTGCCGTACTGGGAGTTCATCCCGATGAAAGACGCCGGCCAGTTCGTACTGGACCGTGCCCGCGACCTCAAGCAATTGTTCCCGCGCAAGCCGCTGCTGCTGTCGGAAGTGGGCTGGCCGAGCAACGGGCGCATGCGCGGCGGTGCTGATGCCACCCCGGCTGACCAGGCCATCTACCTGCGCACGCTGGTCAACCAGCTTAACCGCCGGGGCTACAACTACTTCGTCATTGAAGCCTATGACCAACCGTGGAAGGCCAGCGACGAAGGTTCAGTTGGCGCCTACTGGGGTGTGTTCAACGCCGAGCGTCAGCAAAAATTCAACTTTGAAGGCCCGGTAGTGGCCATTCCACAATGGCGCGTGCTGGCCGTGGGCTCGGTGGTACTGGCGATGCTCTCGCTGACCTTGCTGCTGATCGATGGCTCGGCACTGCGCCAGCGTGGCCGTACCTTCCTGACCTTTATCGCCTTCCTGTGTGGTTCGGTGCTGGTCTGGATCGGTTACGACTACAGCCAGCAGTACAGCACCTGGTTCAGCCTGACGGTGGGCTTCTTGCTCGCCCTTGGGGCGCTCGGGGTGTTCATCGTGTTGCTGACCGAAGCCCATGAACTGGCCGAGGCGGTGTGGATTCACAAACGGCGCCGGGAGTTCTTGCCCGTACAGGCCGACAGCGCCTATCGCCCTAAAGTCTCGGTGCATGTGCCGTGCTACAACGAGCCGCCGGAGATGGTCAAACAGACCCTCAATGCCCTGGCTGCCCTGGATTATCCGGACTACGAAGTGTTGATCATCGACAACAACACCAAAGACCCGGCGGTCTGGGAGCCGATCAAGGCGCATTGCGAACTGCTCGGCGAGCGCTTCAAGTTCTTCCATGTCTCGCCTTTGGCCGGGTTCAAAGGCGGCGCGCTGAACTACCTGATCCCGCACACCGCCAAAGATGCCGAAGTGATCGCGGTGATCGACTCGGACTATTGCGTGGACCGTAACTGGCTCAAGCACATGGTGCCGCACTTCGCCGACCCGAAAATCGCCGTGGTGCAATCGCCGCAAGACTACCGCGACCAGAACGAAAGTACCTTCAAGAAGCTGTGCTACAGCGAGTACAAGGGCTTCTTCCACATCGGCATGGTTACCCGTAACGATCGTGACGCGATCATCCAGCACGGCACCATGACCATGACCCGACGCTCGGTACTCGAAGAGCTGGGCTGGGCGGACTGGTGCATCTGTGAAGACGCCGAACTCGGCCTGCGGGTGTTCGAAAAGGGCTATTCGGCCGCCTATTCCCACGAAAGCTATGGCAAGGGCCTGATGCCCGACACCTTCATTGACTTCAAGAAGCAGCGCTTCCGCTGGGCCTACGGCGCCATCCAGATCATCAAGCGTCACACCGCCAGCCTGTTGCGCGGCAAGGACACCGAACTCACCCGTGGCCAGCGTTATCACTTCCTGGCCGGCTGGTTGCCGTGGATTGCCGATGGCATGAACATCTTCTTCACCGTAGGTGCTCTGCTCTGGTCGGCGGCGATGATCATCGTGCCGCAACGGGTTGATCCACCACTGCTGATCTTCGCTATCCCACCTTTGGCCTTGTTCGTATTCAAGGTCGGCAAGATCGTGTTCCTGTACCGTCGAGCAGTCGGGGTCAACCTCAAGGATGCCTTTGCTGCAGCCCTGGCCGGCCTTGCGCTGTCGCATACCATTGCCAAGGCAGTGCTGTACGGTTTCTTCACCAGTAGTATTCCGTTCTTCCGTACGCCGAAGAATGCCGACAGCCATGGTTTCATGGTGGCACTTTCCGAAGCCCGCGAAGAGTTGTTCATCATGTTGCTGCTATGGGGGGCCGCCGCCGGCATTTACCTGGTGCAGGGCCTGCCGAGCAATGACATGCGCTTCTGGGTAACCATGTTGCTGGTGCAGTCGCTGCCGTACCTGGCGGCACTGATCATGGCGATGCTGTCGTCGCTGCCCAAGCCAGTGGACGCTGCCCAGCCAGCCCAGGCCTGACAACCTTCCGGTGGAGCAGGCTTGCTGTGGGAGCGGGCTTGCCCCGCGATGCGATGTTGATTGATAAATCGCAATCGCGGGGCAAGCCCGCTCCTACAGCAAGCCTGCTCCCACCGGTCACCCTCATCTGATTGATTTGCTATAAGATAACGCCCCTCGAATTCGTGCCCTGCCTTGCCCCCGGAGTTCCCCCAATGACGGCCCCAGCCGACCTTTCGCCTACCCTCCAACTGGCCTGCGACCTGATTCGTCGCCCCTCGGTGACTCCGGTCGATGCCGATTGCCAGAAACAGATGATGCAGCGCCTGGGCGATGCCGGTTTCATGCTGGAACCCATGCGAATCGAAGACGTTGACAATTTCTGGGCGACCCATGGCACCCAGGAAGGCCCGGTGCTGTGCTTTGCCGGCCACACCGACGTGGTGCCAACCGGCCCGGTGCAGGCCTGGCAGAACGATCCGTTCGATGCCCTGATCGACGCCGATGGCATGCTCTGCGGCCGTGGTGCTGCCGACATGAAAGGCAGCCTGGCGGCCATGGTGGTGGCCACCGAGCGCTTCGTGGCCGATTACCCGAATCACCGTGGCAAGGTGGCGTTCCTGATCACCAGCGACGAAGAAGGCCCGGCCCACCACGGCACCAAGGCTGTGGTCGAGCGTCTTGCAGCGCGCAAAGAGCGTCTTGATTGGTGCATCGTCGGCGAACCGTCGAGCACCAGCCTGGTCGGCGACGTGGTCAAGAACGGTCGCCGCGGCTCGCTCGGCGCCAAACTCACCGTACGTGGCAAGCAGGGCCACGTGGCCTATCCGCACTTGGCCAAAAACCCGATCCACCTCGCCGCCCCAGCGCTGGCCGAACTGGCAGCCGAGCATTGGGACGAAGGCAACGCCTTTTTCCCACCAACCAGCTTTCAGATCTCCAACCTCAACTCGGGCACCGGCGCTACCAACGTGGTACCCGGTGAACTGACGGCGCTGTTCAACTTCCGTTTCTCCACCGAGTCGACCGTTGAAGGCCTGCAGGCCCGCGTTGCGGCGATCCTCGACAAGCATCAACTCGACTGGCATGTGGACTGGGCACTGTCCGGTCTGCCGTTTCTGACCGAGCCGGGCGACCTGCTCGACGCAGTGGCCGCCAGCATCAAGGCCGTCACTGGCCGTGAAACCCAGCCCTCGACCAGCGGTGGTACGTCCGACGGTCGCTTCATTGCCACCCTGGGTACTCAGGTGGTCGAGCTGGGCCCGGTCAACGCTACCATCCACCAGGTCAACGAGCGCATCCTGGCCAGCGACCTCGACGTGCTGACCGAAATCTACTACCAGACCCTGACCCGGTTGCTCGCCTGATGCTCATCTGCCCTATCTGCAGCGCAGCGCTGAATACGGTCGACAACGGTGTGGCCTGCCCGGCCGGGCACCGTTTCGACCGGGCCCGCCAAGGCTACCTGAACCTGCTGCCGGTGCAGCACAAGAACAGCCGCGACCCCGGCGACAACCAGGCAATGGTCGAGGCACGTCGCGACTTTCTCAATGCCGGGCATTACGCCCCGGTAGCCCAACGCCTGGCTGAACTTGCCGCCGAGCGCGCCCCGGCACGCTGGCTGGATATCGGTTGCGGCGAGGGCTACTACACCGCGCAGATCGCCCAGGCGCTGCCAGCGGCAGATGGCTATGCCCTGGACATCTCGCGCGAGGCGGTCAAGCGCGCGTGCAAGCGCAACCCGGCACTGACCTGGCTCGTAGCCAGCATGGCGCGGGTTCCGCTGGCCGATGCCAGTTGCCAGTTCCTCGCTAGTGTGTTCAGCCCGCTCGACTGGCAGGAGGCCCTGCGCCTGCTGGCCCCGGGCGGTGGCCTGATGCGTGTCGGCCCCACCAACGACCATCTGATCGAGCTGCGTCACAAGCTCTATGATGAAGTGCGTGACTATGCCGACGACAAGCACCTGGCGCTGGTTCCGGCGGGCATGCAGCATGCCCACAGCGAAACCCTGACCTTTCGTCTGAGCCTGGTCGATGGCAAGTCCCGCGCCGACCTGCTGGCCATGACACCTCATGGTTGGCGCGCCAGCGCGGAAAAACGCGCGCGTGTCATTGAACAGGCCGAACCTTTCGAGGTCACGGTATCGATGCGTTACGATTATTTTGTGCGCCAAGACTGAGCACACCCGGAGCCCCCATGCGCCAACCCGATATCGAGATTTATCTCAAAGACGCCGACGTCGACCACAAGCAGATCGCCGCCTGGCTCAGCGAAACACTGGGCCCGTGCAGCGAATGGCAGCAAAAAGGTCAGACCTACAAGTGCAAGGCCGGTAACATTCCAGTTACCTGGTTACCGAAGGCTGTAGGCAAATGGAACAGTCTTTACCTGGAAAGCGATCAGACGCCTTGGGCAGATGACATCGCTTGCGCGCGTGCCGCTTTCGCTGCGCTGAATGTCGAGGTGCGCTGCGCACCCGGCAGTTGGGTAGAGGAAGAAGGTGAAGAAGATGCTGATCGCTGGATCCGCATCAGCGCCGACGGCGAAGAAGAAATCACCTGGCGAACGCAGTAACAACTGCAGGTTGCAAGCTACAAGCCGCAAGCTACAAGTTACAAACCTGGCACGGCCGGCTTGCAGCTTGTAGCCTCAAACTAGCGATCTAAAGCGCTTACAGCCCGATTACGTCTTCCGCCTGCAGGCCTTTCTGACCTTGCGTGAGACTGTATTCAACCTGTTGCCCTTCGATCAGCGTGCGATGCCCCTCACCCCGAATGGCACGATAGTGAACGAACACATCGGCGCCACCTTCACGCTGAATGAAGCCATAACCTTTAGCGTCATTGAACCACTTCACACTTCCAGTCTCACGAGACGACATCTGAACTACTCCGGGTTTTTATTTTGGAATCGCCTTGTTAGCAGAGGATCACCTGCCTCCGCCGACACAGCTTGAGGATTACTCCTGCAAGCTGCGGACCGAGTATATGTCAGGCTTGAAATAATTTTTATGACGAGCGTGCATTTTGCTGAACTTGCGCAGATACGTCACACTAACCGACTGAGCAATCACTCGAAAAAATTCACCCAGAGCACACACTGTATGACCCGTTCTCCCCTGCGCCGCTTGATCTTTGGCGCTCTGCGTCGCCTGTTGTACCTGTGGGTGCGCTCCGAGACTATCAATCAGTCTTCCTTTACCCTGAACCTGGACCGTAGCCGACCGGTGTTCTATGCCTTGCAGTCACCGTCACTGACCGACCTGGCGGTGCTCGACCGCGAATGCACCAAAGCCGGGCTGCCACGCCCAGTTCTGCCCGTGACCATCGGCGCCCTGCAGGAGCCAGCAGCATTTTTCTACCTGACCCCCGAACCCGACTGGTTGGGCCGCCAGGACAAACGCGGCGCACCACCGACCTTGTCGCGGCTGGTCAGTGCGGTCAGCCAGCATGCTGAGGAAGACGCTCAGATCATCCCGGTCAGCGTGTTCTGGGGCCAGTCACCAGCCAGTGAGTCCAGCCCGTGGAAGCTATTGTTTGCCGACAGCTGGGCAGTGACCGGCCGCTTGCGCCGGCTGCTGACAGTGCTGATTCTGGGGCGTAAAACCCGCGTTCAGTTTTCTGCACCGATTCATGTGCGCGAGCTGGTACAGCACAACAAAGGCCACGAACGGACCGTGCGCATGGCCCAACGCATGCTGCGGGTGCATTTTCGCAACCTCAAGTCCGCCGTTATCGGTCCGGACATCTCGCACCGCCGCAACCTGGTCAAAGGCCTGGTCCACGACCCGCTGGTACGTCAGGCCATTGCCGACGAGGCTGAGCGCGAGAAAATCCCCTTGGCCAAAGCCGAAGCCCAAGCCCTGCGCTATGGCAACGAAATCGCCTCAGACTACACCTACACCGCCATTCGTTTCCTCGAAGTGGTGCTGAGCTGGTTCTGGAACAAGATCTACGACGGCATCAAGGTTAATCACATTGAACAGGTGCAAAGCATCGCGCCAGGCCACGAAGTCATTTACGTGCCCTGCCACCGCAGCCATATGGACTACCTGCTGCTCTCCTATCTGTTGTTTCGCAATGGTCTGACTCCGCCGCACATTGCCGCCGGCATCAACCTGAACATGCCCGTAATCGGTGGCTTGCTACGCCGGGGCGGGGCGTTTTTCATGCGCCGCACCTTCAAGGGCAACCCGCTGTACACCGCCGTGTTCAACGAATACCTGCACACCCTGTTTACCAAGGGTTTCCCGGTGGAATATTTCGTCGAAGGCGGCCGCTCGCGTACCGGGCGCATGCTGCAGCCGAAGACCGGCATGCTGGCTATCACGCTACGCAGCTACCTGCGCTCATCGCGTACGCCGATTGTCTTTGTACCGGTGTACATTGGCTACGAGCGTGTGCTTGAAGGCCGCACATACCTGGGCGAATTGCGCGGAGCGAGCAAGAAGAAAGAGTCAATTTTCGACATTTTCAAAGTGGTCGGCGCGTTGAAACAGCGTTTCGGCCAAGTCGCGGTGAACTTCGGCGAACCGATTCGCCTCGGTGCCTTCCTCGACCAGCAACAGCCTGGCTGGCGTGAACAGACGCACGCCCCGCAGTTCCGCCCCGCCTGGCTCAATGAAACCACCTCGCGCCTGGGTGAGAAAGTCGCCCGCCATCTGAATGAAGCGGCAGCGATCAACCCGGTCAACCTGGTGGCCCTGGCGCTGCTGTCCACCAGCCGCCTGGCATTGGATGAGCGTGCCCTGGCGCGGATCCTGAACCTGTACCTGGCGTTGCTGCGCACAGTACCCTACTCGCCGCACACCACGTTGCCGGACGGTGACGGCCTGGCCTTGATCAGCCACGTCAAAGGCATGGACCTGTTGGCCGAGCAGAGCGATGCGCTGGGCAAGATCCTCTATCTGGACGAGCAAAACGCGGTATTGATGACCTACTACCGCAACAACGTGCTGCACATCTTTGCCCTGCCCGCCTTGCTGGCGAGCTTCTTCCAGAGCAGTTCGCGCATGAGCCGCGAACTGATCCTGCAATACACCCGCGCGCTATACCCGTACTTGCAATCGGAGCTGTTCATTCGCTGGGAGCTCGACGAACTCGATGCGGTCATAGACCAATGGCTGGAGGCTTTTGTCGAACAAGGCCTGCTGCGCTACGAGAACGGCGTTTACATGCGTCCGGCGCCAAGCTCACGCCAGTTCGTGCTGCTGACCTTACTGGCACGCGCCATCACCCAAACCCTGCAGCGCTTCTACATGGCCACGGCACTGCTGCTCAACAGCGGCCAGCACACACTGAGTGCTGAAGAACTGGAAGACTTGTGCGTGGTCATGGCCCAGCGCCTGTCGATTCTGCATGGGCTCAACGCGCCAGAATTTTTCGACAAAACCTTGTTCCGCCATTTCATTCAGACCCAGATCGAGCAGGGCGTACTGCGCCCGGATACCCAAGGCAAGCTCGGCTACCATGAAAAACTCAGCGAACTGGCCGAAGGGGCGGCCAAGCGGGTGCTGTCGGCGGAGGTTCGCCTGTCGATTCGCCAAGTGGCCCTGCATCGCAGTGAAGACGTCACCGAATCCCCGGCATAAAGGAGTTACCGATGAAAAAACTGTCCGTGATCCTGCTTGGCAGCCTGTTGGCCGCTTGCAGCAGCACCTCTGAGCCTTCCAAGGCCAGCCTCGACGGGGAAGTGTTCTACCTGCAACGCATCGCCCTGCCGCCTGCCGCCACCCTGAGCGTCAGCCTGCAGGACGTTTCGCTAATGGATGCCCCAGCCGTGACCCTAGCCAGCCAGAATGGCCCGATCAAAGGTAACGTGCCACTGCCCTTCCACCTCAGCTACGACCCGGCTCAGGTCAAGCCCGGCCACCGCTACGCCGTTAGTGCGCGTATCGAGCTGGACGGTAAGCTGCTGTTCATCAATACCGAACACCACGGTGTGAAACTCGACGGCACCGACTCGCAACCCGTGCGCATCAAGGTTGATGCGGTTCGCTGAATGTCGTTCTGACTCTAGATAAGGAAGCTGCCATGCTCCGCTCTGCTCTTACCTTCACCGGCCTGTGCGCCGGCGTGCTGCTCTCGGCCAACGCATTGGCACTGTCGCTCAGCGACTTGTCGCAAAAAGACGCCTCGGGCGGCCTCAAAGATGCCCTGACCCAAAGCGCCCAGGTGGCCGTCAAGCAACTGGGTACGCCCGGTGGTTTTAGCAACAACCCTGAAGTGCGCATCGAACTGCCGGGTAACCTCGGCAAAGTGGCGAAGAAAATGAAGCAGTTCGGTATGGGCGCCCAGGTTGAACAGCTGGAAACCAGCATGAACCAAGCCGCTGAAGCGGCCGTGCCCCAGGCCCAAGCGCTGCTGGTCGATGCGGTGAAGAAGATGACCGTCGATGATGCCAAAGGCATTCTCGCTGGCGGCAACGACTCGGCCACTCAGTACCTCAACAAAACCAGCCGCGAACAGCTGCGCGCCAAGTTCCTGCCGATTGTCAAAAAAGCCACTGACCAAGTTGGCCTGGCCCAGCAATACAACAGCTTCGCCGGGCAAGCCGCGACGCTGGGCGTGCTGGATGCCAAGAACGCCAATGTCGAAGGTTACGTAACCGAGCAGGCGCTCAACGGCCTGTTCGACATGATTGCCAAGCAGGAAGAAACCATTCGCCAGAATCCGGCGGCAGCCGCCACCGGATTGGCCAAGAAGGTGTTTGGCGCGCTGTAAAACAATTTCGCGGGGCAAGCCCGCTCCCACTGGAGATCAGTAGACACTGTGGGAGCGGGCTTGCCCCGCGATTCAGCCCTTCTTCACCCTGAACCAAGCGGCATACAGCGCCGGCAAGAACAGCAGCGTCAACGCTGTAGCCACGATCAAGCCCCCCATGATCGCCACCGCCATCGGCCCGAAGAACACGCTGCGTGACAGCGGGATCATCGCCAGCACCGCCGCCAGCGCGGTCAGTACGATCGGCCGGAAACGTCTGACTGTTGCCTCGATAATCGCCTGCCAGCGGTCCAGCCCGGCAGCAATGTCCTGTTCGATCTGATCGACCAGAATCACCGAGTTGCGCATGATCATCCCCGATAGCGCGATCGTTCCCAGCATCGCAACGAAGCCAAAGGGTTGGCGGAACACCAGCAGGAACAAGGTCACACCGATCAAGCCCAACGGTGCGGTGAGGAACACCATCACCGTGCGCGAGAAGCTGCGCAGTTGTAGCATCAGCAGGGTCAGTACCACGACAATGAACAGCGGCACACCGGCGTTAACCGATTTTTGCCCACGGGTAGAGTCTTCTACTGTGCCACCCACCTCCAGCAAATAGCCATCCGGCAGTTCAGCGCGCACAGGCTCCAGGGTCGGCAGGATCTGTTTGACCAGGGTGACCGGCTGCTCCTTGCCATAGATATCGGCACGCACGGTGACGCTCGGCAGACGGTTGCGATGCCAGATGATCCCCTCTTCAAAGCCGTACTCCAACGTGGCCACCTGCGACAGCGCCACACTGCGGCCATTGTCGGTCGGCACCGCCAGGCTCGGCAGGCTAGCAAGCTCGGTTCGCTCCTGCTGAGTGCCACGCAGGAGGATCTCGATCAGTTCGTTGTCTTCCCGGAACTGGCTGACCGAAGAGCCGGTCAGCGAGCTTTGCAGGAACTTGGCCAGGTTGGCCGTGCTCACTCCCAGCGCACGGGCGCGGTCCTGGTCGATGTTGAGGTACACCACTTTGCTCGGCTCTTCCCAGTCCAGGTGCACGTTGACCACATGCGGATTCTCGCGCACTTTGGTCGCCACCTTACGCGCCAGCGCACGGACTTCTTCGATGTGCTCACCAGTAACCCGGAACTGCACCGGGTAACCCACTGGCGGGCCGTTCTCCAGGCGCGTTACCCGTGAGCGCAGGTCAGGGAACTGCTCATTCAGCGTGCTGATCAACCAACTGCGCAAGGCTTCACGCTCTTCGATGGTCTTGGCCAGCACCACGAACTGGGCGAAACTGGCGGCGGGCAGTTGCTGGTCCAGCGGCAGGTAGAAACGTGGCGAGCCGGTGCCGATGTAGGCCACGTAGTTGTCGATTCCCGCACGCTCCTTGAGCATTGCCTCCAGGCGCTTGACCTGATCGGCAGTGTTGCTGAGCGAGGCGCCTTCGGCCAGTTTCAGATCAACCATCAGTTCCAGACGCCCGGAGGCCGGGAAGAATTGCTGGGGAACGAAACGGAACAACACGATGCTACCGATGAACAGGGCTATGGTCGCAACGATCACGGTTTTACGCCGTTCCACGCACCAGCCCACCACGCGTCGTACCCGCTGGTAGAACGGCGTACCGTAAGGGTCCGGGCCGCCTTCTGCGGCGCCGTGTTTGGCTGCATGCAGTTTGGCCAGGTCGGGCAACAGGCGCTCCCCCAGATAAGGCACAAACACCACGGCGGCAATCCACGAAGCCACCAGCGCGATGGTCACCACCTGGAAAATCGAACGGGTGTACTCGCCGGTACTCGACTGCGCCGTGGCAATCGGCAAAAAGCCGGCGGCGGTAATCAGCGTGCCGGTAAGCATCGGGAACGCGGTGCTGGTCCAGGCGTAGCTGGCCGCTTTGATACGGTCGAAGCCCTGCTCCATCTTGATGGCCATCATTTCAACGGCAATGATCGCATCGTCCACCAGCAGCCCTAGGGCCAGCACCAAGGCCCCGAGGGAGATTTTGTGCAGGCCGATGCCCAGGTAATACATGGTGGCGAAGGTCATCGCCAACACCAGTGGAATGGCCAGAGCCACCACCAGCCCCGTGCGCATGCCCAGCGAGAAGAAGCTCACCAGCAACACAATCGCCAGCGCCTCGACCAGAACCCGGACAAACTCACCCACACCGGTTTTTACTGCGGCTGGCTGATCGGAAACCTTACGCAGCTCCATACCCGCTGGCAGATTGTTGGCAATGCGGGCGAATTCGGCCTCGAGCGCCTTGCCCAGTACCAGAATGTCACCGCCAGGTTTCATCGACACGGCGAGGCCGAGAGCATCCTGGCCCATGAAGCGCATGCGCGGTGCGGGCGGATCGTTGAAGCCGCGACGTACCTGGGCCACATCACCGATACGGAAGGTACGATCACCGACCCGAATCGGGAACTGCTCAATTTGCTCGACCGTATCGAAGCGACCGCTCACACGAAGCTGCAAGCGCTCGCTGGGAGTTTCAAAGAAGCCGGCGGTACTGACCGCGTTCTGCTCCTCAAGGGCTTGCTGTACAGCAGCCAGGGGCAACCCAAGGGTGGCCAGCTTGAGGTTGGACAGCTCGATCCAGATCTTTTCGTCCTGCAGCCCGATCAGCTCGACCTTGCCCACGTCCTTGACCCGCTGCAGTTGAATCTGCACGCGGTCGGCGTAATCCTTGAGCACGGCATAGTCGAAGCCTTCGCCGGTCAGCGCATAGATGTTGCCGAAGGTGGTGCCGAACTCGTCATTGAAAAACGGCCCCTGAATGCCGGGCGGCAGGGTGTGGCGAATGTCCGCAACCTTCTTGCGGATCTGGTACCACAGTTCGGGGATATCCTTCGAATGCATCGAGTCACGTGCCATGAAGGTAACCTGGGATTCACCCGGGCGGGAGAACGAAACGATCTTCTCGTACTCACCAGTCTCCATCAGCTTCTTTTCGATGCGCTCAGTCACCTGGCGCGACACCTCTTCAGCACTGGCGCCCGGCCAAATGGTCCGGATCACCATGGCCTTGAAGGTGAAAGGTGGATCTTCACTCTGCCCCAGTTTGGTGTAAGACAAGGCGCCAACAAGCGCCAACAGAATCATCAGGAACAGCACAATCTGCCGGTTGCGCAAGGCCCAGGCGGAAAGGTTGAAACCCATCGGACTTACTCCTTGGCCGCCAGATTCACCACACGATTGGAACGATCTACCGGACGCACCTGTTGCCCCTCCTGGAGCACATGCACGCCTGCCGCCACTACCCAGTCCGAAGCGTTGAGGCCTTCGAGCACTGGTACGCTGTTTTCACCATACGCTCCCACCCGCACCGCAACGCGCTTGAGCGTGTTGTCGGCGTCGACGCGCCAGACGTAGGTCTGGCCGTTCTCGGCGGTAAGCGCCGACAGCGGTACCGACAACGGCACCTGCTCAGCTTGCTGGATGTAGACCCGGGCGCTTTGGCCCAACTCTGCCGGTACCGAACCAGCAGTGAAAGCGATGCGCGCGGCAAAGGTGCGTGAGCGCGGATCAGCCGACGGCGACAGCTCGCGAATGCGCCCGTTGAAGCGTTGATCCGGTTGCGACCACAGTTCGACCGACACTGGCTGACCGACCTTGAAGCGCCCGAATTGCTGCTCTGGCAAACCGATCAGCACTTCCCGCTCGCCATCGGCTGCCAGGGTGAACACAGTCTGGCCTGCGGCAACCACTTGCCCGACTTCAACCTGACGCTTGGCGATCACTCCGTCCTGAGAGGCGCGCAGCACGGCGTATTCGGTTTGGTTGCCGGCTACATCGAACTCGGCCCGTACCTGCTTGAGCCGGGCCAGGCCGGCACGGTAAAGGTTTTCAGCGTTGTCGTACTGGGAGCGGCTGACCATCTGCCGCTCCAACAAGGTTTTGTAGCGGTCACGCTCGGCTTTGACCAAGTTGAGGTTGGCTTCGGCGGCCGCCAGTTGCGCACGGCTGGCCTCCAGTTGCAGGCGCACATCTTGCGGGTCCAGTTCGGCCAACGGCTGCTCGGCCTTGACCCGTTGGCCCTCTTCTACCAGGCGCTTGCTGACCTTACCGCCAATGCGGAACGCAAGCTCCGGTTCAAAGCGCGCATGCACTTCGCCCGGATAACTGTCAGCGGCAGCACTGGCCGGTTGCGGCTGTACCACCATGGCGGGGCGCAGGGTTGTCTGCGGTGCGCTTTCCTGCCCACAGGCAGTGAGCAACAAGGCAAGACCGACAGGCAGAGCGAGGGGCAAGGCATGGCGCAACATGATGAATGACCTTTCGCGAGTGGCGCTTTGAATATTTATACTGGCGAGTATATTAAATCAGCGACTCCACCCGGGGAAGCATGCGCCCAAGAGAAAAAACGTCTTAACACACTTTTATTATGACGATATCTGACAGCTCGTTGCGGGCTGCCGATGTACCATGGTCACTCAACGAAATCTGTATAAATCACCCATGCCCAACGATCTAACCGCTCCCGTCGGCCCCGGCCGGCCCAAGGACCTGGCCAAGCGCCAGGCCATTCTCGAGGCGGCCAAGCAGCTGTTTTTGACGCTTGGTTATGCCAGCACCAGCATGGATGCGGTCGCTACAGCGGCAGGTGTGTCAAAACTGACGGTCTACAGCCACTTCACCGACAAAGAGACGTTATTCAGTTCGGCGATCTACGCCACCTGCACCGCACAGTTGCCGGAGCTGATTTTCGAACTGCCCGACGGCGTGCCACTGGAGCAGGTGCTGCTCAACATCGGCTGTGGTTTCCAGGCATTGATCAGCAGCGACCAGTCCATACAACTGACCCGGCTGATCATGACCCTCGGTGCTCAAGACCCCAAACTCAGCCAGATATTCTTCGAAGCCGGCCCGTTGCGGGTGTTGCGTGAAATGGAGGTGCTGCTGCAGCGTGTCGATCAGCGCGGCTTGCTACGTATCGAGCACCCCGACCGCGCGGCAGAACACTTTTTTTGCCTGCTCAAGGGGGCGCCGAATTATCGATTGCTGCTCGGCTATGCCCCGGCGCTGGATGCCGAGGAGGCCCGGGCCCATGTCGAGGAAGTGGTCAGCATGTTCCTGCGCGCCTATCGCACCTGATCACGCCTTGAGGGCTTTTTTCGGGTAGATATCGTAGCGGCTCGATTTACCTTCCAGGCTGTGACTCGGCTTCGGGCCGTCGATGATCGGCGCCTTGCGCGGGCGCTTGACCACCACCCGATGGCTGGCCAGTGCCAGCGCAGCTTCAAGCAACGCGGGTGCATCCAGATCGTCACCCACCAGCGGGCGAAACACGCGCATTTCCTTTTTCACCAGGGCGCTCTTGTCCCGGTGCGGGAACATCGGATCGAGGTAGATTACCTGCGGTGGCTCGCCTTGCCAGTTACGCATACGTTCAATGGCATTGCCGGTGAGCAATTGCATGCGCGCGACAATCGGGCCGACTTCACCGTCAGCGGCGGCGCGGACCAGGCCATCTTCGAGTAGCGCGGCAATCAGTGGCTGACGCTCGATCAAGGTCATCTGGCAGCCCAGGCTGGCCAGAACAAAGGCATCTTTGCCCAGCCCGGCCGTGGCATCGAGCACCTGCGGGCGCACCCCCTGCGCAATACCCACCGCCTTGGCGATCATCTGCCCGCTGCCACCGCCATACACCCGCCGGTGAGCTGCTGCCCCTTCGACAAAGTCCACACGCACTGGCCCTGGCGCCTGTGGGCCGAGCTGCTGGATTTGCAGCCCGCTGGCGCCCACTTGCACGGCAAACGCTGCGCTGTCATCCGAAAGCGGCAGGCTCAGGCGCTGAGCCCATGCCTGGGCCGAAGCCTGATAATCGGCTGTCAACGCCTCGACCCGGATACCGCCGTCCGCCAGTTGCTCCACGCTCAAATCCTGTTCTCAAAAAAATTAAATGATCGTCGGCCACGGCCGATATACGAAGTATTCGCTATTTTGCCAGACCTTCACGGCCCGCGACTGCCATGACCGACATTCTTCAGCTCAGCTCAGGTTATATCTCGACCGTAGGCAACTACGGCCGGCACAACACCCAAGCACTGGGCGGCGTCAGCCACCTGTGGCAGGACTTTTTTGCCCGCGCCCTGGCTGAGCAGCAAGGCACTGAAGGTGCCGAAACCGAGGACTTCGCCATCGACGCCGTCGATGAAGTCACTGGCGAGCCGGTGGGCGGCAGCCAGGTACTGGCACATATCAATCGTCAGCGCTTGTGCAATGTTCAAGACACCGAAGTTGCTCCACCCGAGCCATTGTTCCTGCCGATTGCCGAGTTCGAACCCGAACTTTTGGAAAAGCTTGCACCGCCCTACAGCGATGCCGAGTTGATCGAACAACAGCGTCAATTGGACATCAGCAACACCTGGGTCCGCCCTGTGGTCATGAGCCAGGGCCATCCGATTCCTGAACCTGGCCCTGGGCCTTCGCCCAAAGCGCTGTTCCTGCCCATCGCTGAATTCGAGATGGGCCTGCTGGACCCCGCGCCTGAGCCCTTCGACGAGCCAACCCTGGTGGCCCAGCAATCGGCGCTGGACTTCGACACTCGTTGGGCGCGCCCAGTGGTGCTGAACAACGTGCGTATCGCCGCCTGACGTTCAGCGGCAGATCTGCCAGAACCCCATGTCCAGATGAAAGTGATTACGGTGGGCGGCGTTGTAGTCCGGCCCCAACACCGTATTGAAGCTGTCGCAGGCGCTGGCGTGCACATCCCGTAAAAACTGTGCTTTGCGCCCCTCCCCTGGCCAGTCCTTGAGCAACTGAATGCGCTGACCATCAGCCAAGCGAAAGCCGGCGATGTCCAGAGCGTTGGCCGAAGCGTGCTGACTAAGACGCCCTACTTTGCGGTTGTACATGTTGCGACAGGCAAAGCTGCCCAGATGATCGACTTGCACCACCGGCTGCGCAAACGCGCGTTGCGCCGCAGGTTGCAATGCATGCCGTTCAAACAGGGCATATGCCACCGCCAAAGGGCAACTGGCGACAAAGCTACTGCTCAGGCGTACCGAGGAACCCTCGACACGCACCACGTTTTCCAGCGGGCACGGCACATCAGCCGGGCTGTCGGCCTGTTTGCGATAACGCAAGCCCGACGTCGCCAACGCTTGTGCACACAGCTGCGGATTATCACGCAAGCGGCTGAGCTTATAGGGCGTCAACAGATTGGGAGGATCTTGCACATCCAGAGCCGCCCAGGGGTTCCAGGCCGCCGGCAGGCGCCAGCCCCACTGCCAGGCCGTCACCAGAATCGCTACCACTAAAAGACAAACCAGTACGGCAACAGCTTTGCGCATCCTGCTCAACGCCTGAACAACTGGTTGAGTTCTGCAAACGGCAGCGCCTGGTCGGCATAGTCGAAACGGCCGCCGTCATGTATCCCTTGAGCGGCGCGCAAGAACGCACCATAGGCGAGCCTGGCCAAGGATGAGCCAACGCTGACGCGCTTGACGCCCAGCGCCTGCACGTCTGCAAAGCTGAGCGTCACGCCACTGATGCCCATCAAGACATTCACAGGTTTGGGCGCCACTGCCTGCACTACACGGCGGATCTCCTGCGCGGTGCGCAGCCCGGGGGCGTACAGCACGTCGGCCCCGGCTTCGGCAAAGGCTTGCAGCCTGACGATGGTGTCATCCAGGTCCTGCTGGCCATGCAGTAGATTATCGGCACGGGCACAGAGCATGAACGGGAAATCCAGACTGCGAGCGGCGGCCACTGCAGCCTCGACCCGCTCCACTGCGTGGTGAAAGCTGTAGATGGGTGTGTCAGGGTTACCACTGGCATCTTCGATGGAAGCGCCAACCAGCCCTGCCTGCGCAGCCTGCATAATGGCTTCGGCGCAGCCGCTGGGATCATCGCTGAAACCGTTTTCCAGATCTGCCGCTACCGGTAAGGCCGTGGCGTCGACAATGGCGCGAGCGTTGGCCAGAGTCTCATCCAGCGACATCGCACCTTCGGCATCTGGCCGGCCAAGGGAAAAAGCCAACCCGGCACTGGTGGTAGCCAGCGCCTCGAAGCCCAGGCTGGCCAATAATTTGGCCGAGCCGGCGTCCCACGGGTTGGGAATGACAAAAGCGCCTTCGCGCTCATGCAAGGCTTTGAAAGCTTCGGCTCGCAGGGTTTGTACATCCATGATCACGGCTCCCGGGCAGGCGGCAGGGCGCGTTCAGAGCAGGCCGAGTTGTTCGGCCTCAGGCGCTCTGTCCAGTTCAGGCAAAGCCGGCAAGCCAGGCAGGCGCTCCATCAAGCCACGGTGAAAGCGCTGCGCCAGCGCAGCGGCCAAGCGGTTATCGGCAGTATGCAGGAAAACATAGGGGCTGCGCCCTTCCTCAATCCAGGCAGCGACTTTGTCCAGCCACGGCAACAGGAACGGCTCATTGGCTTCCAACTCCGGATGACCAATAAACCGCACCTGGGGATGCTGGCTGAAGGCAGTGGGTCGTGGCGGTACCCGTGGCTTTTTTGCCTGGGCATGAACAACACCGGGGTCATCCGAAGCACAGCTGAACAAGGCGCGCGGGTCGAGACAGATACGCTCAACACCCCGCCCTTGCAGCAGCCGATTGAGCAAACGTTCTTCATCACCCTTGGCGAAGAACGCACGGTTGCGCACTTCCACGGCAATCGGCGCATCGACCTCATTCAGAAAGGCGATCAGCTCGCCCATCCGCGCCGGGCCAAACGCCGAGGGCAGTTGCAACCAGAACGGCGCCACGCGCGCGCCCAGTGGCTTGAGCAATTCGATGAAGGAGTGCGCCGCCGGTAATTGTTCGCGCAAGTCACCGGCGTGGCTGATATCGCCGGGAAACTTGGCAGTGAAGCGAAAATGCGCGGGCATGGTTTGCGCCCAGCGCTCAACCGTGGCCGGTGCCGGGCGGGCATAGAACGTGGTGTTGCCTTCTACAGCATTGAACACCTGGCTGTAGAGCCCAAGAAAATCGCTGGTTTTGGCATCCGCTGGGTAGAGGTACTCACGCCAGGCGTTTTCACTCCAGGAAGGGCAACCAAGAAAATAGGGAAGCGTGGACAGACTCATCCATCAAATGTACAGGTCCAGCCCCAGCACTTCCATCTCCCAGTCAACGAAACCTGCAGTGGTCAGGTAGCTGGCCAGGGCCTGGGCGGTGCGTTTGTTGCGCGCGCGGGGAAAGATCATGTCTTGCTGACGCGCTGGCAAGCCAGCGGTGCGAGCTTGGCCACTGCTGGCCTGAGGCTGTACTTCGAACTCGCCAGGCAGGTCCTCGTCCACATCATCGTTACGAACCGGCGCTTTGCGCGGGGCCCGCTTGATTGGGTAAGACTGTGAGGAAAAACCGTCGATGCGCATGGCGATCTTCTCAGGAGTAATGATGGCAATTTAGCAGCATCAGTATTCCTTCGCTAATGCCCGACTGATAACTGGACCACAGTTCGAGCGAAAGGTTTTATTTGTACTTGGAATAATAGACGAGTAGGAGCGGGCTTGCCCCGCGATTGCGTTCTGTCAGTCAGATCGCAATCGCGGGGCAAGCCCGCTCCTACCGGGTGCTACCGCGCCTTCGGAGTTGCCACGTTATCGCGCAGGTAAACCGGTTGGGCCTGGTCAGCAGCAATCGCCTCGCCTCGGTGCCAGGCAAACGTGGCCAGGGTCAGCAGGTCTTCGGCATGCGGTAGCAGGCTGGCATCCTGGCCGCTCAGGGCCACTGGGATGCGCTCGGCATAACCCCAACCGGTGCCAGCGCCAAACCACTCGCCACTGGTGCCTTCTGGCAGAACAGCGCGCTCAGGTGGCAGAACGGCTTCGTTACCGAGCAAGCGCATTTCACCGTCGACCGCCTGATAGCAACCCCAGTACACCTCATCCATGCGCGCATCGATGGCGGCCGCTACCTGGCTCACACCCTGTTCACGCAGGGCACGCTGAGCCAACACCGCCAGGTTCGACACCGGCAGTACCGGACGCTCCAGTGCGAAGGCCAGGCCTTGCACCACACCAATGGCAATACGCACCCCGGTGAACGCCCCTGGCCCACGCCCGAAGGCGATGGCGTCGACGGCGGCCAGGGTGGTGCCGGCATCGGCTAGCAACTGCTGAATCATGGGCAGCAGTTTCTGTGCATGCAGGCGCGGAATCACCTCGTAATGGCTGGAAACCTTACCGTCATGCAGCAAGGCGACAGAGCAGGCTTCAGTGGCGGTATCCAGGGCCAACAAGGTGGTCATCGGGGTATCCAGGCGAAATTAAAAAGTGCGGCATTATAAACAACAACGGCCCGCAAGCGGGCCGTTGTCTGCGTATCAAACGTCGATCAGCTCAGTGCAGCCAGCACCTTGGCGGTGATGGCTTCAACCGAACCGACGCCTTCGATGTGGCTGTACTTCGGTTTGCCGGCATTGGCGGCCGACAGCTTCTGGTAGAAGTCGACCAGCGGCTTGGTCTGGCTGTGGTAAACCGACAGACGATGACGCACGGTTTCTTCTTTGTCGTCGTCGCGCTGAATCAGGTCTTCGCCAGTGACATCGTCCTTGCCTTCAACTTTCGGCGGGTTGTACTGGATGTGGTAGGTGCGGCCCGAAGCCAGGTGCACACGACGACCGGCCATGCGGCCAACGATTTCTTCGTCGTCCACGGCGATCTCGACCACGGCATCGATATCGACACCAGCGGCAACCATTGCTTCCGCTTGGGGAATGGTGCGCGGGAAACCATCGAACAGGCAGCCATTGGCGCAATCTGGCTGGGCGATACGCTCCTTGACCAGACTGATGATCAGCTCATCGGAGACCAGCTGACCGGCGTCCATGACTTTCTTCAGTTCCAGACCCAACGGGGTGCCTGCCTTGACCGCAGCACGCAGCATGTCGCCGGTGGAGATCTGTGGAATATCGAATTTTTCGGTGATGAACTTTGCCTGAGTACCTTTACCGGCCCCGGGAGCTCCCAGCAGAATCACGCGCATATTGTGCTCCTCATTTTTGTAAGCAAATCAATGGAGTCGGCGCAGAGGGCCAAGTCCGGAATTGGGGTGATGACTACAAATCAGTCAAAAGGCTGCTCAAGATACACAGCGCCTTCGAGCCACACAAGCGGTCGAAAGTTGGAAAAAACCACACAACTGTGCCGAATAAAGCACAGGTTGCGCTGAGCGCAACCCATTGCTTTGCAAGCATTCTCCCTTTCTTGCAGCAACGCTTGATGGCGTTGCACTTGACCTCAACCGGTATTGCGCAAGCCGGCCGCGATACCGGCCACAGTGACCAGCAGGGCCTGCTCCAGCGGGCTGTCCAGAGCGGCTTCCTGCTTGCGCGAACGTGCCAGCAACTCAGCCTGCAATAGATGTAGCGGGTCCAGGTAGGTGTTACGCAATCGGATGAATTCCAGGGTTTCCGGGCTATGTGCCAGTAACACCGGCTGCCCTGTCAGGCCTAACACCACCTGGCACGCCTGCGACAATAGGTCGCGCAAATGCGCACCCAAAGGTCGCAGTTCTGGTTGCACTAGACGTTCGTCGTAGGAGCGGGCGATATCGGCATCAGCCTTGGCCAGGACCATTTCCAGCATGTCGATACGGGTGCGGAAGAACGGCCATTGCTCGCGCATCTCGGCCAACAACTCGCCTTGTCCGCGTTTCAAGGCGTTATTCAGGGCAGCTTCCCAACCCAGCCAGGCGGGCAACATCAAGCGGGTTTGCGTCCAACCGAATATCCACGGAATCGCCCGCAGGCTTTCAATACCACCAGCGCGGCGCTTGGCCGGGCGGCTGCCCAACGGCAGGCGCCCCAACTCCTGTTCCGGCGTGGACTGGCGGAAATACTCGACGAACTCAGGGTTGTCGCGCACCACGCCACGGTAGGCCTGGACGCCATCAGCCGCCAGCTCGTCCATCAGCGCACGCCAGGCGGGCTGCGGCGGTGGCGGCGGCAGCAAGGTCGCTTCCAGCACCGCAGCCAGGTACAGGTTCAGGTTCTGCTCGGCGATGTCCGGCAAGCCGAACTTGAAGCGGATCATCTCGCCTTGTTCAGTGGTGCGGAAACGCCCGGCCACTGATCCCGGCGGCTGCGACAGAATCGCCGCATGCGCTGGGCCACCGCCGCGCCCGACCGTGCCGCCACGACCATGGAACAACAACAGTTCGACCTGCTGTTCGCGACAGATGCGCACCAGCGTCTCCTGTGCCCGGTACTGTGCCCAGGCCGCGGCGGTCGTGCCTGCATCCTTGGCCGAGTCGGAATAGCCGATCATCACTTCCTGCGGGCCGTGCAACGCACTGCGGTAGCCCGGTAGCCCGAGCAGGCGTTCCATCACCGGGCCGGCGTTATCAAGGTCGGCCAGGGTTTCGAACAGCGGCACCACCCGCATCGGCCGCTGAACGCCGGCCTCTTTGAGTAGCAACTGTACAGCCAGCACATCAGAAGCCGCACCCGCCATAGAGATCACGTAAGACCCCAACGATGCCGCAGGCGCCGCGGCAATCTCGCGACAGGTGGCCAGCACTTCGGCGGTATCGGCCTGTGGTTTGAAGTAACCCGGCAACAGTGGACGACGGCTGTTGAGTTCCTGCGCAAGGAACGCAATGCGGGCGTCTTCATCCCAGTCGGCGTAGCGCCCCAGCCCGAGGTACTCGGTGATCTCGCTCAGCGCTGCGGTGTGCCGGGCTGCATCCTGGCGCACGTCCAGACGCACCAGGAACAAGCCGAAGGTCACCGCCCGGCGCAGGCAGTCGAGCAACGGGCCATTGGCGATCACCCCCATTCCACAGGCATGCAACGACTCGAAACACAGGTGCAACGGTTCGAACAACTCATGGTTGTCATGTAACACCAGCGCTGAAGGCGCCTGCGGCGACTTCAAGGCACTTTGAGCCCAAGTGCGGGTTTCGCGCAGGCGGTCACGCAACTGTTTGAGCAGCACGCGGTACGGCTCGGCAACATCGCCTACCTTGGCCCTGAGCGCCTCGCTGGCTTGCTGCATGGACAATTCAGCAGCCAGCGATTCGATGTCGCGCAGGAACAGGTCGGCGGCCATCCAGCGCGCCAACAACAGCACCTCGCGGGTTACCGGAGCGGTGACATTGGGGTTGCCGTCACGGTCACCGCCCATCCAGGAGGCAAAGCGGATTGGCGCGGCTTCAAGCGGCAAATGCAGGCCAGTGGCGTCATGCAACGCCTTGTCGACTTTACGCAAATGATGAGGAATGGCGTGCCAGAGCGAATGCTCGATCACTGCAAAGCCCCATTTGGCCTCATCCACCGGTGTAGGTCGGGTCCGACGGATTTCTTCGGTGTGCCAGGCTTCGGCGATCAAGCGCTGCAGGCGCTCACGGATTTGCTCGCGCTCGGCCGGAATCAGGTCGCGGTGATCTTGCGCCGCCAGCTGCGCGGCGATGGCATCGTACTTCTGGATCAGGGTGCGGCGGGCCACTTCGGTGGGGTGGGCGGTCAACACCAGCTCGATATTCAGTTTGCCGACTTGGCGTGCCAGGGCGTCATCGCTGTGGCCGGCCGCCTTGAGGCGTGCCAGCAGTTCAGGTAACACCCGGGATTCAAACGGTGCAGCTTGATCAGCGTCGCGGCGGCGAATCAACTGATACTGCTCGGCAATGTTGGCCAGGTTCAGAAACTGGTTGAATGCCCGCGCCACAGGCAACAGTTCGTCCTCGGCCAAGTCATTGAGGGTCGAACTCAATTGCTCGCCAGCCCCGCTGCGGTCAGCCTTGGCGCTGCGCCGAATGTCTTCGATCTTCTGCAGGAACGCCTCTCCGTGTTGTTCACGAATGGTGTCCCCCAACAACTCGCCCAACAAATGAACATCTTCACGCAAGCGCACATCGATATCAGTCATCAGCCTTCGTCTCCGGCATTCCTGGAAAACCGCTCTGGCTTCAGAGTGCCCCAGTACCGGTCATGCTTTCAAGGCAGACCAAAGCCTTCACAGTAGCTACGCTGATATCAGATCCCCGTGGATTGATGAGGTCACCATGAAAATTCGCGAACTTGCCAAGTACTGGGAACACAACGCCAAAGGCCGCCTCAGCCCGACTGGTCACGTTCTGCATTTGGATATGGAGTCGGCTGCACGCCTGGCTGCTCTGGCCGAAATGTACCCCAAGCGCCGGCCTGAAGAGCTGCTGGGCGAATTGCTCGGGGCGGCGCTCGAGGAGCTGGAAGCGAGCTTCCCGTACATCCAGGGCCAGCATGTGATTGCCACCGATGAAGAAGGCGATCCACTCTACGAAGACATCGGCCCAACGCCACGCTTCCTGGCGCTGTCACGCCGTTACCTGCAAGACATGAACAGCCGAACAGACGAATCAACTCACTGACCCCCCTTCTCCAGAGCCGATAACGGGCGCCTGCGCAGGCGCCCGCGTACCGCGGCCACGCTCAGAAGTTCCGAAAAAAACGACTGACCAATCGGTCAGTAAAAACCGCGATTCTGCGGCAAATTTTTTCTGAACTATCGAAAAAACGCCTGGGTCACAGCCAGTAGCCATCACGGCAATTTCCTTTCGCCTCACGGCAACGGGAAGCCTATGGACTGTTACGGAATTCGCTGTTCATCAGGAGTGATCCAAAGGAGCTGACCACTATGAAGACCCGTACCGTTAACACCTCATCCTCTCACTTGCGCGGGCTCAAGCTGACAGTGCTGGCACTGGGTAGCGGCCTGGTGCTGGCAGGTTGTGCCGGCAATCCACCCTCCGAGCAGTACGCCGTCAGCCAATCGGCAGTCAACTCGGCTGTCAGCGCCGGTGGTACCGAGTTCGCCGCCGTGGAAATGAAAGCGGCCCAGGACAAACTCAAGCAGGCGGAAATCGCCATGCATGACAAGCACTACGCCGATGCCAAGCGCCTCGCCGAGCAGGCTGAGTGGGATGCCCGGGTAGCTGAGCGCAAGGCGCAGGCAGCCAAGGCCGAAAAGGCGCTGCAGGATGCCCATCAGGGTGTTCAGGACTTGCGTGAGGAAGGCATGCGCAGCGCTCAATGACGCTGTGTTGCCGCTTCCGCGTTCTTGTAATTGATCAAAGGATGACCCTTATGCGCACCCACATGATGATTCCCGCCCTGCTGGCCCTGAGCGTCGGTCTGGCTGCCTGCTCTACCCAACCGAATGCCAATCTGGAGTCGGCCCGTACTAACTTCTCCAGCCTGCAGAGCAACCCGCAGGCGAGCAAAGTCGCCGCCCTTGAAACCAAAGACGCCCAGGACTGGTTGAACAAGACCGATACGGCGTACATGAACAAAGAGGACCAGGAAAAAGTCGATCAGTTGGCTTACCTGACCAACCAGCGCATCGAGGTGGCCAAACAGACCATCGCCTTGCGCACCGCTGAAGCCAACCTGCATAACGCCTCTGCCCAGCGCGCCAAAGCGCAGCTGGATGCACGCGACGCGCAGATCAAGAAACTGCAAGACAGCCTCAATGCCAAGCAGACCGACCGTGGCACCCTGGTGACCTTTGGCGATGTGCTGTTCGACTTCGACAAGGCGACCCTGAAAAGCAGTGCCTTGCCCAACATCACTACCCTCGCCCGCTACCTCCAGGAAAACCCTGATCGCAAGGTGATTGTCGAGGGTTACACCGACAGTAAAGGCAGCGCCAACTATAACCAGTCGCTGTCTGAGCGCCGTGCCAACTCTGTACGTGCGGCGCTAGTGCGTGCCGGAGTCGATCCAATGCGCATTGTTGCCCAAGGTTATGGCAAGGAGTTCCCGGTGGCCGACAACGGTAGTAACTCAGGCAGAGCACAGAACCGCCGGGTGGAAGTGACCATTTCCAATGACAACCAGCCGGTGGCACCGCGCACGGTTAGTCAGGCGCATTGATTGATCACCTGTGGGAGCGGGCTTGCCCCGCGATAGCGGTTCATCGGCCACACCGCCTCGCGGGGCAAGCCCGCTCCCACCGGCCCCGCGATGCTTTTACTCTTGAACCTGCTGCGGCGTTTCCTGCCCCAGGCAACGAACCGCCTGTTTCTTACTGTCCACCAGCACTCCGGTCAGGCCTTTTTGCGAGGTATCGAACAACACCAGTACGCCATCAACACACTGGGCCACTTGGTTGGCCGGTTTCAGCGAGATCTTGTAGTCCTCCCCCGGTACAGTCTTGAGCATGGTGAAATCCGACAGCAACAGCGCATCTTCAGGCTTGGCGAAGTGCAGGTAGCCGTAGTACCAGAGGGCGCCCACCGTACCGATGATGCTGCAAACACCAGTGATGATCAGGGGAATAGCATTACGTTCTTCACTCATTGTGACGTCTCGTCAGGGTAATTAGGGACCTCGGCCAAACGCCGCAATCCATTGAAATGTTCCGGGTCGTCCAGAAAGCGCAGCATGACCTTGCGCCAGGTCCGGTCGGCAAAGGTCTGCACATGACCGCCACGAGTCAGTTGCAGTACCCGTGGAGGTGGCGCTGCCTGGTACAGCTGAATGCCATTGGCAAGCGGCACGATGGCATCATCGATGCTGTGGAAAAACAGTTTAGGTGGCGCTTTGAGCTGGCCTATCGAGTGGATCGCGCTGTCGCCGTCAGGCACCAGCCACGATAGCGGCACTTGAAACGGCCACGTCATCCAGGAATTGCTCAGAGCAAAACGCCCCACCTGACGGTAGCTGGCAGGTACGCCGTCAAACACCAAGGCTTTGAAGCGCTTGGCCTGTTCAGGGTGCTGGGCCAGATAATGAATGGCCATGGCACCGCCCAGACTTTGCCCCAGCAGCACTTGCGGCTTGCCCTGTACCTCAGGCGCGTGATCCAGCCAGTCCAGCGCGGCGCCGATGTCTTGATAAACCTCCGGCAACGCCGGGGTGCCCTGGGACAAACCATAACCACGGTAGTCCAGCAACAGCACCTGATAGCCCTGCTTGGGCAACCACCAACTGCCGCCCAAGTGCCATGCCAGGTTGCCACCGTTGCCATGCAGGTGCAGCACCGTGCCCTTGACCGCCACTCCCGGCTTGGCCGGCAGCCACCAGCCATGCAAGCGTGTACCGTCGGCGGCCGTAAGGGTGACGTCACGGTACTCCAGCTTGGCCTTTTGTGGGGTAAACGGTTGGCCAGGCTCGGGATAGAACAACAGTGAACTGCAGCCGCCCAGACTCACCAACACCAGCAGCAGGCCAATCAGCCCGCGCCATGTGTTAGAGAATGTTCGAGTAATCGGCTTCAATCCGGTCCAGGCTCAGGTGGTTGAGGAAGTTGGAGAAACACATCCAGGCCGATAGCGCGTTGAGGTCGCGGAACTGCTCCGGCAGGTACTTGGGCGGCTCGACCAGGCCCTCATCCACCAACTGGCGCAAGGTCCGCATGTCTTCAAGGGTGGTCTTGCCACAGAACAGCAACGGAATCTGCTCAAGCTTGCCTTTGCGCACGGCCAACTGAATATAGTTGTAAACCATGATGAAGCCCTTGAGGTAGGACAAGTCCTTGGTAAATGGCAAGCCATTGGGCACCGAGCCACGGAACACCCGACTGGCATTGCCATAGCTTTCCGGCATGCCGAAGCCTTGAGCGCGGAAGAACTCATAGACCTGCATGAAGTCGGCGCCTTCTTCGACCATGTGAATGGCCCGGGTACGGTTGGTCAACTTGCGCAAGCGGCTCGGGTAGGAGGCAAAGGCAATCACCTCCATAAGAATCGCTAGGCCTTCCTGGGTCACGGTCGACGAGGGCGGGCCCTTGGCCAGGAAGGTGCAGATTGGCTGGTTCAGACCATTGAGGGTGGTGCCAACATGCACCAGCCCTTCATGCACTTCCAGGGCACGGACATCGCGGCTGTTGAACATGGCGTCGGCGCGGATTTTGATGTAGTCGGCACCCGCCGCTGCGTCGGCGACGATGCCATCGGACTCGAACACCCGGATGGTGTCCTCGGCTTCGTTGAACACTTTGTTCAGGCGGCGCTGCAGCATCTCCACCGCTTGCTTGGCGGTGAGGTTCTTCGGCTCGTCTTTCAGGTCACCCCGGCCATCGATGTTGTTCAGATAGTCGGAGAGCATCAGGCCCAGATCGGCCAGGGTCGGGTCACCGGCATGAAAGGCATCCGATGCTGCACCGTACAGCTCTTGGGAGATCAGGCCGAAATCTTCGGTGCCACGTGCTTCGAGCATGCGCACCACCATGCGGTACTCCTTGCACATGCGCCGCATGATCTGCCCGACTGGGTTGAACTGGCCCAGTTGGCGGGTGATGTCACGCTCAATGTTCTGGAACTCAAGCTTCACCGCACTGGAATCGAACGACAGCGGCCTGGCCTGATAATAGGCGCGGTCCACCGCTGGTGGCTCCTTGCCTTTGCTCTTGAGAAAGCCCTGGCGGATGCTGTCGTCCCACTTCACCGCATCAAGCACGCGAATGGGCGTTTGCGCCAGGACAATGCGATCAGACAGGGCACGAATTGTCTGCTGGTACTCGTCCACCCTAGACTCCTTGAATGGTCTGTATAACTTGCCTTGGCTACTTACCGGCGCGCTGGAAGCAGGCCACTTCGATGAACAGGTCGGAGTTGGCCGGGTCATCCAGGTAAGCCAGCACCCGCTCGGCCGGGCTATCGATCAGCACGCCCTCACCGTTGTCTTCGGGGACTTCATAAGTTCGCCCGCTCAGCTCTTTTTTCTCCACGGCCTGGTTGATCTGCTCAACATCGAGGTTGTAGATCACCAATTCCTTACCGTCGATAACATCGAACCCACCGATCAGGAAGTTACCGCCCAGGCGTTTGGGCACGCCCGCCGACAGGTACCAGCGATTGCCGTGTTTCGATACGGTAAAGGCGTACTCATCGCGCTTCTTGTCCTTGCCGACCGCCACTGCCTTGTAGGCATTGCCGCCGCTGCGGCTGATGGTCAGGCTCAGTGGCTCACCCCAGGCGTCTTTGCTGGACCATTTACCCAACAGGGCTTTGGGTGCCGCTTCGTTGACCGGTATCGGCTCATTGAAGGTCACCAAACAACCACCCAGCAGCAAAAACGACAACGCCAACAGCAGACTTCTGGCTTTCATCGGGTTCTCCTTGAAAAGAGTCGCGCCTCACACGGCCGCCAGTACCAGATGCATGTACCGGGTAAGGATAGCGAGCATCTGTGCTTGCGCATCGGCCTGTGAGCCGTCGAGCAGGCCCTGATATTCCATCTGCTCGATAATCGCCGTCAACACCAGCGCATCTTGCTGCGGCTGGCGCGAGCCCAAGACCTGAAGCATCTGACACGCGCCACGCAGAAGAATCTGCTCGTGCAGCTTGACCAGTTCGGCCAGGCGCGGGCACAACAACGCCTCCTGGCGAAAGGCCTGCTCGGCCATCAGGAAGTCACGACGGTTATGCAGTTGCCGCTGTACATAATCAGCGGTCATTCTGGCAATTTCATCGGCCAGACGCGCCCGACACTGCGGGCTTTGATCGCCCTGGGAGAGCAACTGGCGCAAGACGATCTCGCTGTGCTCCCATAACTTGGCCATGTAGGCAGCGCTGCGCTCTACATACTGAGCGAAGGTGTCGGTGAGCAGGTCTTCGATGTCTTTGAAGTAGTAGGTCGTTGCCGACAGTGGCACACCGGCTTCAGCGGCTACCGCACGATGACGCACACCGCGAACACCTTCGCGTACGACAATACGCATGGCGGCATCGAGAATGTCCTGACGGCGCTGTTCACTGCCCTGGCGACTGGCCTTGCGGCCCTGATACTGAACACTCTCGGCCACGGTGTTAGCTACACCGGCGGCGCCTTGTTGGGCCATTGCAGGAGTCACAGCTGATTCACCCCTAAGGTGTTATTGGTGAGTGGAGATGGCTGGAAGGTGCTGTAGGAGCGGGCTTGCCCCGCGATTGCGGTGTGTCAGGCACATCGGATCGCGGGGCAAGCCCGCTCCTACCTGCAACAAAAAGCCGCCCCGAAAGGCGGCTTGTGCAATACGGTCAGGCTTGTGGACGCATGTGCGGGAACAGGATCACATCGCGAATCGATGGCGAGTTGGTCAGCAGCATCACCAGGCGGTCGATACCGATACCCTCACCGGCGGTTGGCGGCATGCCGTATTCCAGGGCACGTACGAAGTCGGCATCGTAGTGCATGGCTTCGTCGTCGCCCGCATCCTTGTCTGCCACCTGGGCCATGAAACGCTCGGCCTGGTCTTCCGCGTCATTGAGCTCGGAGTAGGCGTTGGCGATTTCGCGGCCACCGATGAACAGCTCGAAGCGGTCGGTGACGTTCGGGTTTTCGTCGTTGCGACGGGCCAGCGGCGAGACTTCGAACGGGTACTGGGTAATGAAGTGCGGCTGTTCCAGTTTGTGCTCGACCAGCTCTTCGAAAATCATCACTTGCAGCTTGCCCAGGCCTTCGAAGCCGAGAACCTTGGCGCCGGCTTTCTTGGCGATCTCGCGGGCCTTGTCGATGTCTTGCAGGTCGGCTGCGGTGATCTCAGGGTTGTACTTGAGGATCGAGTCAAACACCGACAGGCGGGCGAACGGCTCGCCGAAGTGGAACACCTTGTCACCGTACGGCACGTCGGTGCTGCCCAGCACCAGCTGTGCCAGCTCACGGAACAGCTCTTCGGTCAGGTCCATGTTGTCTTCGTAGTCAGCGTAGGCCTGGTAGAACTCGAGCATGGTGAACTCAGGGTTGTGCCGGGTCGAAACGCCTTCGTTACGGAAGTTGCGGTTGATCTCGAAGACTTTCTCGAAACCACCGACCACCAGACGCTTGAGGTACAGCTCCGGCGCGATACGCAGGAACATGGCCATGTCCAGGGCGTTGTGGTGGGTTTCGAACGGTTTGGCTGCAGCACCACCAGGGATGGTCTGCAACATCGGCGTTTCGACTTCCAGGAAGTCACGCTGAATCAGGAAGTTACGGATGTGGTTGATGACCTGCGAGCGCACGCGGAAGGTGTCGCGGACTTCTTCGTTGACCATCAGGTCGACGTAGCGCTGACGGTAGCGCTGCTCGGTGTCGGTCAGGCCGTGGTGCTTGTCGGGCAGCGGGCGCAGCGACTTGGTCAGCAGGCGCACGTTGGTCATTTCGACGTACAGGTCGCCCTTGCCGGAACGCGCCAGGGTACCTTCAGCGGCGATGATGTCGCCCAGGTCCCAGGTTTTCACCGCCGCCAGGGTTTCTTCCGGCAGGGTTTTGCGGTTGACGTAGACCTGGATGCGACCGGTCATGTCCTGGATCACCATGAACGAGCCACGGTTGAGCATGATGCGGCCAGCAACCTTGACCGGAATCGCTGCAGCTTCCAGCTCTTCCTTGGTCTTGTCGACATACTGTTTCTGCAGGTCGTTGCAGTAGCTGTCACGGCGGAAGTCGTTGGGGAAGGCGTTGCCCTTGGCGCGCTCGGCAGCAAGCTTTTCCTTGCGCAGCGCGATCAGGGTGTTTTCTTCCTGTTGCAGGTCTTGCGGGTCGAGTTTTAGGTCGCTCATGTCGTCATTCTTTCCATCAGGTGTTCGTTGCCCCTCGCGGATGAGGGATCGCGGGGCAAGCCCGCTCCCACGGGCCCACCACGGCGTAAATGCTTACAGCCCCTGTTTTAGGCTGGCTTCCAGGTATTGGTCGAGGTCACCGTCCAGCACCTTCTGGCAATCGCTGCGCTCGACGCCGGTACGCAGGTCCTTGATGCGCGAGTCATCGAGCACGTAAGAACGGATCTGGTGGCCCCAGCCGATGTCCGACTTGCTGTCTTCCAGGGCTTGCGAGGCGGCGTTGCGCTTTTGCATTTCCAGCTCATACAACTTGGCCCGCAGCATTTTCATGGCGGTGTCTTTGTTGGCGTGCTGGGAACGTTCGTTCTGGCAGGCCACCACAGTGTTGGTCGGCACGTGGGTGATACGTACTGCCGAGTCGGTGGTGTTTACGTGCTGACCACCGGCACCCGAGGAGCGGTAGGTGTCGATGCGCAGATCGGACGGGTTGATTTCGATGTCGACCTTGTCGTCGATCTCAGGCGAGACGAACACCGCCGAAAACGAGGTATGGCGGCGGGCGCCGGAGTCGAACGGGCTCTTGCGTACCAGGCGGTGAACGCCAATCTCGGTGCGCAGCCAGCCGAACGCGTACTCGCCCTTGATGTGCACGGTGGCACCCTTGATGCCGGCGACGTCACCTTCGGAAAGCTCGATGATGGTAGCGTCGAAGCCGCGCTTGTCGGCCCAGCGCAGGTACATGCGCAGCAGGATGTTGGCCCAGTCCTGAGCTTCGGTACCACCGGAGCCGGCCTGGATATCCAGGTAGGCGTTGTTCATGTCCATTTCGCCGCTGAACATGCGACGGAACTCAAGCTGGGCCAGGTGTTCTTCAAGGCTCTGCAGCTCGGTCACGACGTCGCTTACGGCGCCTTCGTCATTCTCCTCGACAGCCATGTCGAGCAAGTCTTTGCAGTCGGCCAGGCCACCGGACATTTTGTCCAGGGTCTCCACGACCTGCGCCAACAGGGCGCGCTCACGGCCCAGCCCCTGAGCGTACTCGGGCTTGTTCCAGACGGCAGGGTCTTCCAGTTCGCGGTTGACTTCGATCAGGCGGTCAGCTTTTTGATCGTAGTCAAAGATACCCCCGAATGGACTGGGAACGCTCGGTGAGGTCCTTGATGGTATTCAGGATCGGTTGGATTTCCATGGGCGGGCAACTCTCGTGCGGAATCGGTAGAAAAGCCGGAGAGTATAGCTGAGTTACAGCTTCAAGCGGCAAGCAACAAGCGACAAGAGGCCGGAGAGATGTCGAGCGCTGCAGCTTTGTCTTGCGGCTTGAAGCTTGTCGCTTGGGGCTGCGGTCAGGCCACCCCGACCTGATTACGCCCATTGTTCTTGGCCAGGTACAAGCCTTTGTCTGCCGCCGAGATCAGTTGCCGGCAATGGCTGCCGATGGTCGGAGTCTGGGTAGCCAGGCCGATACTGACCGTCAGGTGGGAGTTGGGCTGGGGCATGTCATGGGCGATGTTCATCGCCTCCACGCTCTGACGCAGTTTTTCCGCTACCAGGCGCGCACCACCCGGCGACGTATTCGGCAGGATCAGCACGAACTCCTCGCCGCCGTAACGGGCCGGCAGGTCGCTTGGGCGTGCGCAGGAGTTGCGGATGGCCTCAGCCACTTTGCGCAGGGCTTCGTCACCCGCCAGGTGGCCGAAGGTGTCGTTGAACGACTTGAAGTAATCGACATCGATCATCAGCAGCGACAGTTGCGTTTGCTCACGCATCGCCCGACGCCACTCCAGCTCCATGTACTCATCGAAATGCCGACGGTTCGACAACCCGGTCAAGCCATCGGAGTTCATCAGACGTTGCAGCACCAAATTGGTGTCGAGCAACTGCTGCTGGCTGACGCGCAGGGCACGGTAGGCTTCGTCGCGTTGCAGCAGGGTCAGGTAGGAACGCGAGTGGTAGCGAATGCGCGCCACCAGTTCGATGTTGTCCGGCAACTTGACCAGGTAATCGTTGGCCCCGGCGGCAAAGGCCGCACTTTTGACCAGAGGGTCTTCCTTGGTCGACAGGACAATGATCGGGATGTCCTGAGTGGCAGGGTTGTTGCGGTATTCGCGCACCAGCGTCAGGCCGTCGAGCCCGGGCATGATCAGGTCTTGCAGGATCACCGTTGGCTTGATCCGTATCGCCTGGGCCACCGCCTGGTGCGGGTCGGCACAAAAGTGGAAGTCGATGTTCTCTTCGTGAGCCAGGCCGCGTCGCACCGCCTCACCGATCATGGCCTGATCGTCGACCAACAGGACCATCGCCGAATTTTCATTCGTGGCCGGGAAACCGTCGAGCGGTAATTCATTCATACGCTGTCACCTGGTCACTGCCGGATGGCCGGCGTGGCACAATACATATCGTCATTTTGGAAAAATTTCCATCAATCGTGCAGCGATTCGTTCTAAAGGACGAATCTCCATGGCCGCGTCGATCGCCGCTGCGGCCTTGGGCATGCCGTAAACGGCGCTGCTGTGTTGGTCCTGAGCAATGGTCAGGAAATTTTGTTGGCGCATCTGCTTCAGGCCTTGGGCACCGTCGCGCCCCATGCCGGTCAGCAGCACGCCCACGGCGTCGCCGCTCCAATAGCGGGCCACGCTTTCAAAAAATACATCGATCGAAGGCCGGTAGATCTCGTTGACCGGCTCGGCGGTGTACGCCAGGTTACCGCTTTTGAGCAGGCGTATGTGATGGTTGGTCCCAGCCAGCAGCACCTGCCCGGCTTGCGGCGGCTCCCCCTCACAGGCCAGCCGCACCGTCAGGCCGGACGCGCTGCTGAGCCATTCGGCCATCCCGGCGGCAAACACCTGATCAACGTGCTGAACCAGCACGATGGCAGCAGGAAACGCTTGCGGCAGCCCTTTCAGCAAGACCTCAAGCGCTGCCGGACCACCGGCAGATGAGCCGATGGCCACCAGGCCCTGACGTTGCGCCACCTCACGCAACGGCGCCGCAATCGGGCGCGGGGCATTGCTGCGCTGCTGGCCAATCAACCAGCCGATGTTGAGGATCTTGCGTAACAACGGTGCAGACGCCTCTTTCGGGTCGCCCGCGCCCAGGGTCGGTGTATCGACCACGTCCAGCGCGCCGTAGCCCATGGCTTCGAACACACGGTGAACATTCTGCTGGCGGTCCACCGTCACGATCACGATGGCGCAAGGCGTCTCGGCCATGATCCGGCGCGTGGCCTCGACACCGTCCATGACCGGCATGATCAGATCCATGAGGATCAGGTCAGGTGTCTGTTCAGCGCAACGTTTTACTGCCTCGGCGCCATTGCTGGCCACCCAGACCACCTGATGCGCTGGCTCGAATGCCAACGCGCGACGCAACGCCTCCACAGCCATGGGCATGTCGTTGACGATAGCGATCTTCATCCCTGCGCTCCCCCGATCAACTCGACCACAGCATCCAGCAAGGCGTCATCATGGAAACTGGCCTTGGCCAAATAGTAGTCGGCTCCGGCGTCTAGTCCACGACGACGATCTTCTTCCCGATCCTTGTAGGAAACCACCATGACCGGCAAGGTTTGCAAGCGGCTGTCACGGCGTAACAAGGTGACCAACTCAATACCATCCATGCGCGGCATATCAATATCGGTGATCAACAAGTCGAAATCCTCTCCACGCAAGGCGTTCCAACCGTCCATACCATCGACAGCGACCGCAACGTCATACCCACGGTTGCTGAGCAACTTGCGCTGCAGCTCGCGCACGGTGAGCGAATCATCGACCACCAGAATGCGTTTGCGCGCCGCCTCACGGACATTACGCTGGCCACGTTCGATGCGCTCCAGGCGCCCGGTACTAAGCAGTTTATCGACCGAGCGCAGCAAGTCTTCAACGTCGATGATCAATACGACGCTGCCATCATCGAGCAATGCCCCCGAGGAGATGTCCTGCACCTTGCCCAGCCTCGGGTCCAGCGGCATCACCACCAGCACTCGCTCACCGATCAAGCGCTCGACCGCCACGCCGTAGAGCATGTCGCGCTCGCGGATGACCACTACCTTGATTGACTGGCCGGCAGCCTCACGCGGGGGGCGATTGAGCAACTGGCTCGCGGCGACCAGGCCGATGTGCCGGCCTTCATGCCAGAAGTGCTGACGCCCCTCGATCTGCACAATGGCGTCCGTCGACAGCTCCAGCGTGCGTTCAATATGCGCCAGCGGAAAGGCATAAGCCTCGTCAGCGACTTCAACCACCAGACTGCGCACCACCGACAGTGTCAGCGGCACCTCCAGGTGGAAACTGCTGCCTTGGCCACGGGCCTGGGACATAACGATAGAGCCGCGCAACTGGCGAATCATATGCTGCACAGCATCCAGGCCAACACCGCGACCAGACACCTCGGTGACTTGATCGCGCAAGCTGAAGCCGGGCAGGAAGAGGAACGTCAGTAACTCAGCTTCGCTCATCTGGGCCACGGTTTCTGCAGGCGACAGCTGGCGCTCGATGATGCTTTGGCGTACCCGCTGCAGGTCGACACCAGCGCCATCATCGCTCAGTTCCAACACCAGCAGGCCGGCCTGATGCGATGCACGCAAGCGGATCTGCCCCTCCAGTGGCTTACCCGCCAACAAACGGCGCTCGGACAGTTCGATGCCATGGTCGACGGCATTGCGCAGCAAGTGGGTCAGCGGTGCTTCGAGCTTTTCCAGGACATCGCGATCCACCTGAGTGTTCTCGCCTTCAATCTCCAGGCGCACCTGTTTGCCCAACGAACGGCCCAAGTCGCGGACCATGCGGCTTTGCCCGGTCAACACATCGGCAAACGGCCGCATACGGCACGCCAGTGCAGTGTCGTACAGCAATTGCGCACGCTGACTCGCCTGCCAGCCGAACTCATCAAGCTCGCTGACCTGTTGCAGCAGCATCTGTTGGGTCTGGCGCAACAACTGTTGAGCCTGGGCCAGGGCTTCATGAACTTCCGGGCTCTGAGCACTGGCTTGCAGTTGCCCCTGCAGCCCGTCGAGCGCCTGAATGCTTTGATTGTGCATGCGTTTGAGACGCTGCAAGGTGGCCAGGTAGGGCTTGAAACGCTGCGTTTCGACCAAGGCCTTACTCGACAGGTCAAGCAAACTGTTCAAGCGCTCGGCGGTTACCCGCAAAACGCGCTCGCCGCCCTCTTTTTTGCGCGCCCCTTTGCGCGGCGTGGGTGCTTCGGGCTCGACGTCCGGTACGACAGGCTCAATCACCGGCTCTGCCATCACCGGCAAAGGCTCGCTGACCGGTAGCGGCGCAGGGGCACGAGAGCCGCCTGCTGCCGGCGTCGCGGCAGTGTCCAGCAGCGTGGCCATCTGTAATAGAAATGCCTGAACGGCAGGCTCCAGTGATGCATCTCCCGGTGTGGCGATACGCATCAGCAAATCAGTGCCTTGCAGCAGCGCGTCGATATGCTCCGCACGCAGCAGTATCCGACCCTCCTGGGCACCTACCAGGCAATCTTCCATCACATGGGCAACACTCACCCCGGCATCGACGCCCACGATCCGCGCCGCCCCCTTCAGGGAATGGGCGGCACGCATGCAGGCTTCCAACTGATCGGCCTGGGTCGGGTTGCGCTCCAGCGCCAGCAAGCCCGCACTGAGCACCTGGGTCTGAGCCTCAGCCTCCAAACCGAACAATTCGAGCAACGACGCATCCCGCATTTGCTCTGGGGTCATGAAAGGCTCCGGTTCACAGCCGCCAGCAGCTGTTCTTCATTCAGTACGCGCACATTGCGCCCACGCCACTGCAACACCGCAGCGGTGAACTGCGCTTCCCCCTGCTCATGCAGCAGGCGCTCAGGCTCCAGGCCGTGAATACCATCGACTTCATCGACGCGTACCACCACCGACCCACCGGGGGCCGCCAGAATCAGCATGCGCGGCGTAACCCGGTTCGAGGTGCTGCCCGTGACGGACGTTTCCAGGCCGAGCAGTTCGCTCAGCGACAAGCACGGCACCAGCGCCCCACGTACATTGGCGACACCTTGCAGTACTCGCGAACGTTGATGAGGCAAAGAGTGAACCGACTGCAGCGTAGCGACTTCTACCAGGCAGCGGGTGGCCAGCGCCAACCACTCCTCACCCAGGCGAAACAGCAACATCGAACGACCTGATCGCTCCTGCTGAACCTGCGCCTGCTCGTGTGCATCCTGAGCCAGTGCATAACGATCCAGCAGACGCGTGGCGGCATGTGCATAGGTATCGCAATTGCGGCAATGTATGTGTTCAACCAGCAACGGGCAGCTTTTGTCACCGCGGATTCCAATGCGGTTCCAGCAGTCATCAATGCTGGTGGCATCCGTGGCAACCACGCTCACCCGATCATCTGCGATCATTGTTCAGCCCCCCGATCAGCTTGACGTGCAGCGCGCTCCTGCAAGCGCCGAGCACCTGCGCTATCGCCCTGCGCCTCAAGCAGGGCCGCGAGGTGCGCCAAGGCTTCGGCGTGTTGCGGCTCAAGGTACAAGGCTTTGCGGTAATGGCTGAGCGCCTCACTGGACTGGCCCGCAATGTCACTGAGTAGCCCTTGCCAATAGAAGACCTGGGCATGGGGCGGGTACTGCTGCAAGTAACGCGCGCAGGCCGCCTTGGCCTCGGCGCTGTTGCCGGCGTTGGCCAACTGGGCGATTTGCGCCAGCAGTTCGGCACTGGTGTCCTGAGCGTCGGCGACAGCACGAGGTGGTGAAGCCACCCGGGGTTTACGCAGCGGTACTGGCATCGGCCGCGGCGCAGGGCTGGGCGCCGGCGGTATGGGTGCCATGCCCAGTGGCTTACTGACAAAAACAGGTTCCGCGTCGGTCTGGCGTACATAGGCAAACGACTGGGGAACACCCAACGGGCGCATGCCCATGCGCGCCAGCAGACTGCCTTCGGCCGGCCCGATAAACAGCACACCCTGCTCATGGATCAAGCTCTTGAGTACCTCGAACACCCGTTGCTGGGTCGGTACATCGAAGTAGATCAGCAGATTGCGGCAGAAGACAAAATCATAACTGCCTGCACGCTCTTTCAGTGCCGGGTCTAGCACGTTACCGACCTGCAGTTTGACCTGCTGGCGGACTCGCTCGTGCACCACATGGCCGTCATCAACGAGGTCAAAATGCTGCTGACGAAACGCCAGGTGCGCACCCCGGAAGGAGTTGCGCCCATACCGCCCTTGTTCAGCACGATGGATGGAAATCGGGCTGATATCGATACCTTCGACGCGAAACGACTGCCCGGCAATACCGGCATCCAGCAAGGTCATGGCAATGGAATAAGGTTCTTCACCGGTCGAGCACGGCAAACTGAGAATGCGCAGGGGACGTGACCCTGCCAGCTCGGCCAGACGCTTGCTGGCCAGGCCCGCCAGGGCTGTGAACGACTCCGGATAGCGAAAGAACCACGTCTCGGGAACAATCACGGCTTCGATGAGCGCCTGTTGTTCTTCAGCCGATTGCTGCAAGCGCAGCCAATAGTCATCCAGGTCGAAGGCATCCACTGCGGTGCAGCGTTGGCGCAACGCGCGCTCAACCATTGGCGCACCGATCGAAGCGACATCCAGGCCGATACGCTCTTGCAAGAAACGAAAAAATCGCTGTTGACTGCTCATGGCTGCGCCACACCTTCAGCCGGTTCTTCAGGCAAGGGATACAGCAGCGCTCGCACCGGTTCGCTGAGCAGATCCTGCACGCGGATGCGCTGCACCAGGCCATGGGCATCCTCACGCACCGGCCCCAGGTACGGCGCCTGCTGATTGTCCAAACCATACGGCTGAAATTCATCGGGCTGGCAACGCAAGGTGTCAGTGGCCTGCTCCAGAATCAGCCCCAACAACAAATCCGGCCGCTGCGGATCCACCCGATAATGCACCAACACCAACCGTGTGCTGGTGCGCACGGGGGCCGGCAAACCAAAACTCAAGGCACCGATATCAATCACCGGCACCAACGCACCGCGATGCGCCAACACCCCGGCCACCCACTCTGGCGTCTGGGCGATGGGTTTGAGCGGCAAGCGCGGCAGCACCTCGGCGACTTCATGAACGTCAAGGGCGAAGCGCTGCTCAGCGATTCTGAACAACAGGTGCAAGATCCCATGGGAACTTGTGCGCTGGCTGTAGCGGGGCTGAAGGTCGTTCATCGGTGGATCAGACTTTGAACCGCGACACGCCGCCACGCAGGCCGCTGGCGACCTGGCTCAATTCGTCGATGGCAAAGCTGGCCTGGCGCAGCGATTCCACCGTTTGGCTGCTGGCATCACCCAACTGCGCCAGGGCGTGGTTGATTTGCTCGGCACCGGTGGCCTGGGCCTGCATGCCCTCGTTGACCATCAACACCCGCGGCGCCAGAGCTTGAACCTGATGGATGATCTGGCTCAGTTGCTCACCGACCTGCTGCACCTCGAACATGCCCCGGCGCACTTCTTCGGAGAATTTGTCCATGCCCATGACCCCAGCAGACACCGCCGACTGAATTTCACGAACCATCTGCTCAATGTCATAAGTGGCCACTGCGGTCTGGTCGGCAAGGCGTCGGACTTCAGTGGCAACCACGGCGAACCCGCGGCCGTATTCACCAGCTTTCTCTGCCTCGATGGCCGCGTTGAGCGACAGCAGGTTGGTCTGGTCGGCCACCTTGACGATGGTGACCACCACCTGATTGATGTTGCCGGCCTTCTCATTGAGGATCGCCAGCTTGTTGTTGACCAGGTCGGCAGCGCCCATCACCTGATGCATGGTTTCTTCCATGCGTGCCAGGCCCTGCTGGCCGGAGCCGGCGAGGATCGAGGCCTGATCGGCGGCGGAGGTCACTTCGGTCATGGTCCGCACCAGGTCACGCGAAGTGGCTGCGATTTCCCGCGAGGTAGCGCCGATTTCCGTGGTAGTAGCGGCGGTTTCCGTGGCGGTCGCTTGCTGCTGCTTGGAGGTGGCTGCGATCTCGGTCACCGAGGTGGTGACCTGTACCGAAGAGCGCTGGGCCTGAGACACCAGGCTGGTCAGTTCGCCCATCATGTCGTTGAAACCGGTCTCCACCGCGCCGAATTCATCTTTGCGCTCCAGGTTCATGCGCACGCTGAGGTCGCCGCCACTGAGTTTGTCCAGAGCATGCACGATACGTTGCATCGGTTCAGTAATGGCGCGCATCAGCAGCAGGCCGCAAATGGCGGCAGCGATGACGGCCAGAACCAACGAAATGATCATGCTGAATTTAGCCGTGACCACGGCTTCAGAAATCGAATCTGCTGCTGCGGTTGCCGCTTGCCGGTTACGTTCGATCACACTGTTCAAGTGATTGCGCCCAGCTGTCCAGGCCGGAGTCAGCACTTCTTTGATCAGCCGATCGGCTTCGCTGTACTGCTTTTGGCGGTAAGCATCGAGAACGGTTTCGATGGCCTTGATGTAACCTTCTTCGAAACGTTCGAACTCAACGAAACTGGCTTGATCCTGCGGGTCGCGAATAGTCCTCTGATAGCTGGCCATGTGCTGCTTCAAGCGCGCTTCGTAGCTCTTGTAAAGCTCCATGTCGGCCGAGGTGAGTTCACGGTCGTCGCTCAAACCCACCAGTTGCTGGGTCAACACGTAACTGTCGACCCAGGCACTGCGAATCATCGAACTGTAGTAGACCCCGGGAATGCTGTCGGTACGAACTTCTTCCTCACCGGCTTCGATCGTCACCAGCCTTGAATAGGCGGCCACCACCATCAACAGCATGATGGCGATAATCACGGCGAAGCTCGCCAGAATCCGTTGGCGCAAGGTCCAGTTTTTCACAGTCAGCCCTCAAGTGTTCTACGCGCGCAGAAAAATGCGCAGAGTATAGCCTAGGGACTGTGGGGTTTTGCGGCTGACTTGCAGGCTCGATCAGGCCAAATGGCCAGCACTCTGGCCACTGGCCCGCAATCATTGGCCGATGGCTTGTTTTACCTGATTTTCCAGTTCGACTTTCAACGCTGGGTCGAGCTTGAGCTGACGCGCCAGTTCATCCAGGTAGGCGCGCTCCATGAAATGCTCTTCGTCTACGATCATGACACTGGCGATGTACATTTCAGCCGCCATTTCCGGGGTTCTTGCGGCGCGCGCGACGTCGGCGGGATCCAGCGGCTTGTTAAGTTCAGCGTGCAGCCAGTGCTGCAGTTCCTGGTCGTTGGACAGCTTGACGAATTCACCTTCGATCAGCGCTCGCTCGCGCTCATCGACATGGCCATCGGACTTGGCAGCCGCCACCAGCGCTTTGAGGATCGCCTGGCTATGCTGCTCGACCTGCGCAGGTGGCAGGCGATCGAGGGTCTGCGGTTCGCCTTGCACTGCTGCGCCCTGCTTGGCCTGCCAATTGCCGTAAGCCTTATATGCCAGCACGCCAAGTGCCGCCAGGCCACCGTAGGTCAGGGCTTTGCCACCGTATTTACGGGCCTTCTTGCTGCCCATCAGCAGCCCCATCGCCCCGGCCGCCAACGCCCCGCCCCCGGCACCCGACAGCAGACTGCCCAGCCCACCGCCACTTTTGCCACCCAGCAGGTCACCCAGCCCGCCGCTGCCACCCGACTTGCCGGAAGACGTTTTAGCAGACTGGTTTTGCAGCAGCTCCTGACCGGATTTGAGCAGTTGATCAAGCAAGCCACGGGTGTTCATCGGGCACCTCCTAGGACAGGGAAATAAACCGCAAGAGTACTGCCGCAAGCTGAAGCTAAGCTGAATGCATTTGCTTCCAGATGTTGCTCGATACGTACGAAAAACGACATGGCTAGGTCAGCAACTGGAATAGATCCGAAGATCAGCACTACGCTTAAAGCGATATGCCACCGCTTTCATGACTGCCCCCGATGATAATTTGAACAAGAGGGAACACCATGCTCGTGAACAAAACCGCCTTGCTCAGCACCCTGAGTACCGTCTTGCTGGCCAGCGCCAGCCTGCAGGCCGCTGAGCCGTTGAAGGCTGTAGGAGAGGGAGAAGGCCAACTGGACATCGTTGCCTGGCCTGGCTACATCGAACGCGGGGAAAGCGACAAGGCATACGATTGGGTCAGCGGCTTCGAGAAGGAAACCGGCTGCAAAGTCAGCGTCAAAACGGCAGCCACCTCCGACGAGATGGTCAGCCTGATGACCAAAGGCGGTTACGACCTGGTCACCGCTTCGGGCGACGCCTCGCTGCGCCTGATCGTTGGCAAACGCATTCAACCGATCAACACCGCGCTGATCCCGAACTGGAAGAACCTCGACCCGCGCCTGAAAGACGGCGCCTGGTATGTCGTGGACAATCAGGTGTACGGCACGCCTTACCAATGGGGCCCCAATGTCTTGCTGTACAACACCAACGTGTTCAAAGAGCCGCCCACCAGCTGGAGCGTGGTGTTCGAACCGCAAGACCTGCCCGACGGCAAGCCGAACAAAGGCCGGGTTCAAGCTTATGACGGGCCAATCTACATCGCCGACGCCGCGCTGTACCTGAAATCGGCCAAACCTGAGCTGGGTATTCAGAACCCCTACGAGCTCAATGAGACCCAATACAAAGCCGTGCTTGAACTGCTGCGCCAGCAACAGCCACTGATCCACCGTTACTGGCATGACGCCACGGTGCAGATGAGCGATGTGAAAAACGAAGGCGTGGTCGCCTCCAGCTCCTGGGGCTATATGGTCAATACCCTCAAAGCCGACAAACAGCCGGTGTCATCGGTCATTCCAAAAGAAGGTGCTACGGGCTGGGCTGACACCACCATGCTGCATGCCGAGGCCAAGCACCCTAACTGCGCCTACAAATGGATGGACTGGTCGTTGCAACCCAAGGTCCAGGGTGATGTAGCGGCCTGGTTCGGCTCACTGCCTGCGGTCCCGGCGGCATGCACCGGCAGCGAGTTGCTCGGTGCCGAGGGCTGCAAGACCAATGGTTTCGACAACTTCGACAAGATTGCCTTCTGGAAAACCCCGCAGGCCGAGGGTGGCAAGTTCGTGCCCTATAGCCGTTGGACCCAGGATTACATTGCGATCATGGGGGGACGTTAAGGGCCCTTTCGCGGGGCAAGCCCGCTCCCACTGTAGGAGCGGGCTTGCCCCGCGATGCATTTCACCATCGGGAGCATTGCACCATGACCCTTGCCGTCCAGTTCACCGAAGTGTCTCGCAGCTTTGGTGAGGTCAAGGCCGTTGACCGGGTGTCGATCGACATCCGTGACGGCGAATTTTTCTCCATGCTCGGCCCATCCGGCTCAGGCAAGACCACCTGCCTGCGCTTGATTGCCGGGTTTGAACAACCCAGCGCTGGCTCCATTCGCATCCACGGCGCGGAAGCTGCCGGGCTGCCGCCGTACCAACGTGACGTAAATACGGTGTTCCAGGATTACGCCCTGTTTCCGCACATGAACGTGCGCGACAACGTTGCCTATGGCCTGAAGGTCAAGGGAGTAGGCAAACAGGAGCGCCTGGCCCGCGCCGAGGAAGCCTTGGCGATGGTGGCCCTGGAAGGCTATGGGCAGCGCAAACCGGTGCAGTTGTCGGGTGGCCAACGCCAACGCGTGGCCCTGGCCCGCGCTTTGGTCAACCGCCCGCGGGTGTTGCTGCTCGACGAGCCATTGGGCGCACTCGACCTGAAGCTGCGAGAACAAATGCAAAGCGAACTGAAGAAGTTGCAACGCCAATTGGGCATCACCTTCATCTTCGTTACCCATGATCAGACCGAAGCACTGTCGATGTCTGACCGCGTCGCCGTGTTCAACCGCGGTCGCATCGAGCAGGTCGATACGCCGCGCAATCTGTACATGAAACCGGCAACCACCTTTGTCGCCGAATTCGTCGGCACCTCCAACGTCCTGCGCGGTGAACTGGCGGCCCAGCTGAACGGCAGCCAGCAACCTTTCTCGATCCGCCCGGAACACATCCTGCTTGGCGAGCACGATGCGGCCAGCGGCGACGTACAGGTCAGCGGCCTGCTGCACGACATCCAGTACCAGGGCAGCGCAACCCGCTACGAACTGAAACTGGATAACGGCCAACTGCTCAGCGTCAGCCAGGCCAATAATCAGTGGCAGGCCCAGGCTACGCCCTGGCAAACCGGGCAACGTTTGCAGGCACGCTGGGCACGCGAAGCCATGACACCGCTACAGGAAACCGTCATGGCTGAGGGGCTGTAACATGAGCCTCGCACTGCGACACTTCTCCAACGTACTGTACCGCCGGCCCAATCTGTACCTGGCGCTACTGTTGATTCCACCGTTGATCTGGTTCGGGGCGATTTACCTGGGCTCGTTGCTGAGCCTGCTGTGGCAGGGTTTCTACACCTTTGACGACTTCACCATGGCGGTCACTCCGACGCTGACCCTGGCCAACTTCGCCGCCCTGTTCAACCCAGCGAACTTCGACATCATTCTGCGCACCCTGAGCATGGCCATCGCCGTGTCAATCGCCAGCGCCATGCTGGCCTTCCCGATTGCCTACTACATGGCCCGCTACACCACCGGCAACACCAAGGCCTTCTTCTACATCGCGGTAATGATGCCGATGTGGGCCAGCTACATCGTCAAAGCTTATGCCTGGACCTTGCTACTGGCCAAAGGCGGCGTGGCGCAGTGGTTTGTCCAGCAATTCCATCTGGAGCCTGTGCTGCAGTTCATTCTGGGGATTCCGGGCGTCGGCGGCAGCACCCTTTCGACCTCGCATCTGGGGCGTTTCATGGTGTTTGTCTACATCTGGCTGCCATTTATGATCCTGCCGATCCAGGCTTCGCTGGAGCGCCTGCCGCCCTCATTGCTGCAGGCCTCGGCAGACCTCGGCGCCACGCCCCGGCAAACCTTCATACAGGTCATTTTGCCGCTGTCGGTGCCGGGCATTGCTGCGGGTTCGATCTTCACCTTCTCGCTGACCCTGGGCGATTTCATCGTGCCGCAACTGGTTGGCCCACCCGGCTACTTCATTGGCAGCATGGTCTACGCCCAGCAAGGCGCCATCGGCAACATGCCGATGGCCGCCGCCTTTACCCTGGTGCCGATCGTGCTGATCGCCATTTACCTGTCCATCGTCAAACGCCTGGGGGCTTTCGATGCACTCTGAGCAAGCATCCTGGGGCCTGCGCCTGGCGGCCTGGGGCGGATTGGTGTTCCTGCACTTCCCGATCCTGATCATCTTTCTGTATGCCTTCAACACCCAGGACGCGGCGTTCAGCTTCCCACCCCAGGGATTTACCCTGAAGTGGTTCAGCGTGGCCTTCTCCCGGCCTGATGTACTGGAAGCCATCAAGCTGTCGCTGCAAGTAGCCTGCCTTGCAACCTTGATCGCCCTGGTGCTGGGCACTCTGGCGTCGGCAGCGCTGTATCGGCGCAGTTTTTTTGGCAAAGAAAGCATTTCGCTGATGCTGATCCTGCCGATTGCCCTACCAGGGATCATCACCGGTATCGCCCTGCTGTCAGCGTTCAAAACCCTGGGCATCGAACCGGGCATTTTCACCATTGTGGTGGGCCACGCGACGTTCTGCGTGGTGATCGTCTACAACAACGTCATCGCCCGACTGCGCCGCACATCTCACAGCCTGATCGAAGCGTCGATGGACCTCGGCGCTGATGGCTGGCAAACCTTTCGCTACATCATTCTGCCCAACCTCGGTTCGGCACTGCTGGCTGGCGGCATGCTGGCCTTTGCCTTGTCGTTCGATGAAATTATCGTCACCACCTTTACCGCCGGCCACGAACGCACCCTGCCGATCTGGTTGCTCAACCAACTCAGCCGGCCGCGGGATGTGCCGGTGACCAATGTGGTCGCCATGTTGGTGATGCTGGTGACCATGCTGCCGATTCTCGGCGCTTATTACCTGACCCGCGGCGGCGAGAGCGTTGCCGGCAGCGGCAAATAACATTAGGAGGAATTAATGATGCAAACCCGACTGCTGATTAATGGCCAACTGGTTGCAGGCGAAGGCGACGCGTTGGCGGTACTGAACCCGGCGCTGGGCAATGTGCTGGTGGAAGTCAAGGAAGCCAGTGAGTCGCAGGTCGATGCTGCAGTGCGCGCCGCTGACCAGGCTTTCGACAGCTGGTCGCAGACCACCCCCAAAGACCGCTCACTGTTGCTGCTGAAACTGGCAGACAGCATCGAAGCCCACGGCGAGGAATTGGCCCGGTTGGAGTCAGACAACTGCGGCAAACCCTTTGCCGCTGCGCTTAACGACGAAATCCCGGCGATTGCCGATGTGTTCCGCTTTTTCGCTGGAGCCACCCGCTGCTTGGGGTCCTCGGCCGCGGGCGAGTACTTGCACGGGCACACCTCAATGATTCGCCGCGACCCCTTGGGCGTGGTCGCCTCGATTGCACCGTGGAACTACCCGCTGATGATGGTTGCCTGGAAAATCGCCCCGGCCCTGGCGGCCGGCAACACCGTGGTGCTCAAACCGTCAGAACAAACACCGCTGACCGCGTTACGCCTGGCGCAGCTGGCCGCGGACATCTTTCCTGCTGGCGTACTCAACATTCTCTTCGGTCGTGGCCCGAGTGTCGGCACCCCGTTGGTCACACACCCGAAAGTACGCATGGTGTCGTTGACCGGCTCGATTCCCACTGGCGCCAACATCATTGCCAGCACCGCCGACAGTGTAAAACGCATGCACATGGAGCTCGGTGGCAAGGCACCAGTGATTATCTTCGACGACGCCGACATTGATGCCGCAGTCGAAGGGATCCGCACCTTCGGCTTCTACAATGCCGGGCAAGACTGCACCGCCGCATGCCGCATTTATGCCCAGAGCGGCATCTACGATCAGTTCGTGGAAAAACTCGGCAAAGCCGTGGCCAGTATCCGGCACGGGCTGCAGAACGATCCGAACACCGAACTCGGGCCGCTGATCACCGCCCAGCACCGTGACCGCGTGGCTGCCATGGTCGAGCGCGCGATTGCCCAGCCGCATATCCGCTTGATCACCGGCGGCAAGGCGGTACCTGGTGACGGTTTCTTCTTCGAGCCAACCGTACTGGCTGACGCCCAACAGGACGACGAAATCGTCCGCCGTGAAGTGTTCGGCCCGGTGGTTTCGGTCACCCGTTTTGACGATGAAGAGCAAGCGCTGAGCTGGGCCAATGATTCCGATTATGGCCTTGCCTCTTCACTCTGGACCCGTGATGTCGGGCGCGCTCACCGGCTTTCTGCACGCCTGCAGTACGGCTGTACCTGGGTGAACACGCATTTTATGCTGGTCAGCGAAATGCCCCACGGCGGTCAGAAGCTGTCTGGCTATGGCAAGGATATGTCGATGTACGGGCTGGAGGACTACACCTGCGTCCGGCATGTGATGTTCAAACATTAACGACGCAGACGCGGCCTGATGGGTGGTAGGAGCGGGTTTGCCCCGCGATGCGATATGCCTGACGGATCGCAATCGCGGGGCAAGCCCGCTCCCACAGCAAGCCTGCTTCTAAAGTTAATCGCGCAAGTCGGACTCGTGAATGGGGTTGGCCCGGCTGGTCGCACGCTGATATTGCGCCGGCCAGGTCGCCTTGTTGCCGCCCAGGTCATCATCGGCATGCAACGGCCAGTAAGGGTCACGCAGTAATTCACGCGCCAGGAAGATGATATCGGCCTGCGCCGTGCGCAAGATGGTTTCGGCCTGCATCGGGTCAGTGATCATGCCAACCGTTCCGGTCGCTATGCCCGCTTCTTCGCGTACTTTGGCGGCGAACTGCGTCTGGTAACCCGGCCCGGTCGGAATCTCGGCGTTCACCGAGGTACCACCAGAAGACACATCGATCAGATCCACACCCAGTGTTCTCAAGCGCTTGGCCAGCGCTACGGTCTCCTCTGGGTTCCAGCCATCTTCGACCCAATCTGTCGCCGACAGCCGCACAAACACTGGCAACTCCTCGGGCCAGACTTCCCGCACTGCCTCAGTGACCTGCAAGGTCAAGCGAATGCGGTTTTCGAAGCTGCTGCCGTACTCATCCCGGCGCTGGTTACTCAACGGCGACAGGAACTGATGCAGCAAATAGCCATGCGCCGCATGCACTTCAACCACTTTGAAGCCCGCTTTCAACGCACGCTGCGCAGCAGCGACAAAGGCCTGGATGACCTCATCGATCTGGGCCTTGGTCATTTCCACAGGCGCTGTGTGCTGCGGGTCAAAGGCGATTTTTGAAGGCCCTACCGGCACCCAGCCGCCCTCGTCGGGCTTGACGCTGCCAGGCTTGCCCAACCAGGGCCGATGGGTGCTGGCCTTGCGTCCGGCATGGGCCAGTTGAATACCAGGGACAGCGCCCTGGGCAGTAATGAAGCGGGTGATACGTTGCAACGGCGCGATCTGTGCGTCGTTCCACAAACCCAGATCCTGGGCGGTGATCCGCCCCTCGGCGACGACCGCCGTCGCTTCAGTGAAAATCAGCCCGGCACCGCCTACCGCGCGGCTGCCCAGGTGAACCAGGTGCCAGTCGTTGGCCAAGCCGTCGACACTGGAATATTGGCACATGGGTGAAACGGCAATTCGATTGGGCAGGGTCAGGTGGCGCAGGGTGTAAGGCGCAAGCAGCAGGCTCATGGGGCACCTCTCAAATCAAGTGGTAAGGCTCCAGATGGTTGACCGGCCGACCACAGAATCTTCCCCGCAGGTTCATCGACCAATCATTCTGAGCCTAGACCACTTTGCCCCCGGGGTTCAGCGCGGCTCCATATGCGCGATCATCAGTTGTACGCTTTCCTGACCACGGAACTCGTTAACGTCGAGCTTGTACGCCAGCTCGACCCAACGCACGGTCGGGTTGGGCCACACTTCCCGATCAACACCGAAGGCAATGCCATCGAGTTTGACCGAGCCACACTCGCTTTTAAGTACCACTTTCAGGTGCCGCTCGCCCACCACTCGTTGCTCGACCAACTGGAACACCCCATGAAACAAAGGCTCGGGGAAGTGCTGCCCCCAGGGGCCGGCATGGCGCAGGGCACGCGCCAGCTCCAGGTGAAACTCTTCAACCGCCAGCGTGCCATCAGACAACAGCCGCCCGGTCAGGTCGTCTTCACGCAATTGCCTGCGTACTTCTTCATCGAAGGCCTGGGCAAAGGCCGGGAAGTTGTCGGCAGGCAGCGACAGGCCAGCGGCCATGGCATGGCCACCGAACTTGCTGATCAGCTGCGGGTGACGTGCCGCTACGGCATCCAGGGCATCACGGATATGAAAGCCTGGCACCGATCGGGCCGAGCCCTTGAGCATGCCTTCGCCGGCATCGGCAAAAGCAATGGTCGGCCGGTGATAGCGTTCCTTCAGGCGCGAAGCAAGAATGCCGATCACTCCCTGATGCCAGTCTGGCTCGAACAGGCACAGGCCGAACGGCATCGACTCCACGGGCAGGTCCTTGAGCTGGGCCAGCGCCTCGCGCTGCATGCCCTGCTCGATGGATTTACGGTCCTGGTTCAACTCATCCAGTTGCCCGGCCATTTCCCGCGCCAGATTCGGGTCGTCACTGAGCAGACACTCAATGCCCAGGCTCATGTCGTCCAGGCGCCCGGCGGCATTGAGCCGCGGCCCGAGAATAAAGCCCAGGTCGGTGGAAGTGATCCGCGAATGGTCGCGGCGGGCTACTTCAAGGATTGCCTTGAGCCCGGGCCGCGCCCGCCCTGCCCTGATCCGCTCAAGGCCCTGATGCACCAGAATGCGGTTGTTGGCGTCCAATGGCACCACATCCGCCACGCTGCCCAAGGCCACCAGGTCGAGCAATTCGCCGATGTTGGGTTGTGGTCTGTTGTCGTAGTGCCCGAGGCTGCGTAAACGCGCACGCAAGGCCATCAACACATAGAAAATCACCCCAACGCCCGCCAGCGCCTTGCTTGGGAAGGCGCACCCCGGCTGGTTGGGGTTGACGATGGCATCAGCCAACGGCAACTCATGCCCCGGTAAGTGGTGATCAGTCACCAGCACCTTGAGCCCGGCAGCCTTGGCCGCCGCCACACCCTCGACGCTGGAAATGCCGTTATCGACGGTGATCAACAACTGGGGTTGGCGCTCAAGCGCAACCTGAACAATTTCAGGTGTCAGGCCGTAGCCGTATTCGAAGCGGTTGGGCACCAAGTAATCGACATGCGCCGCGCCCAACAGGCGCAAACCCAGCATCCCCACGGTACTGGCGGTGGCGCCATCGGCATCGAAGTCGCCAACGATCAGAATACGCTGGCGCTCGGCCAGGGCGTCGACCAGCAGGTCAACCGCCGCGTCGATGCCTTTGAGTTCCTGAAAAGGCAGCAACCGCGCCAGGCTTTTATCCAGCTCTGCAGCACTTTGCACACCACGGGCGGCGTACAGGCGGGTCAGCAGCGGCGGCAGATCGCCGAGCGCGGGCATGATGGCTGGCAGAGGGCGTGGTTCGATGCGCATGACGGGATCTTCAGAGGTAAGTGGAGTATTTATCGCGGGGCAAGCCCGCTCCCACAGAGGGGCAACTCTGGGGCAGCAATTGGCCATAAAGCCAGCCCCGCGATAGGCGGATCAGCCGCGCTCGCCGAGCAACCACTGCAGTTGGACTTCGTGCTGACCACGGTCATCGGTCACGAACACCGTGCCTTCGCTGATCATCACGTCCCACTTGATCGCACGTGGCATATCAGTGGCGAGGGTTTCCAATACCTCTTGCGGTACCGCGGCGATGTTCAGGTTCTTGAGGTTTTTCACCGCAGGAATCACCTTGCTTTCCCATACGCGCAGGCTGCCATAGGCCAGCAGGCTGGTGCGCTCGGTGCGGCGCGAACACCAGGTCAGGCGTTCGGCATCCGGTTGGCCGACTTCAATCCAGTGCAAGATGCGGTCATCCAGGCTTTTTTCCCACAGCGCCGCTTCATCCACATCCGACAGGCCACGCCCAAAACTCAGTTGTTCGTTGTACCACAGGGCATATGCCAGCAGACGCACGGCCATGCGCTCCTCGGTTTCCGACGGGTGACGGGCGATGGTCTGCTTGACGCTTTCATACACGCCGCGGTCGAGATCGGTAAGGTTCAGTTCAAATTTGTAGGTGGTGGAAGGCTGGGCCATGGACGGGCTTCTTGCGGCAAGGAAAGTCGCCCAGTCTAACCGATCCGCGGGTTCCTTGCGCCGCAGCAGTTTCTGGACTCGCGCAGCTGTGATAAAAACGGGAGCTCTGACCAGCTGCCACGGACGCCTTATGCCTACGCCCAGCAAACCCCTCGCCGGCCTCAAAGTCATCGAACTCGGCACCTTGATCGCCGGCCCGTTTGCCTCGCGCATTTGCGCCGAGTTCGGTGCCCAGGTGATCAAGGTCGAATCACCCGATGGCGGCGACCCGCTGCGTAAATGGCGCAAGCTGTATGAAGGCACCTCGCTGTGGTGGTTCGTCCAGGCCCGCAACAAACAATCGCTGACCCTCAACCTCAAGCATGCCGAAGGCATTGAGATCCTGAAAAAGCTGTTGAGCGAGGCGGACATCCTCATCGAGAACTTCCGCCCCGGCGTGTTGGAAAAACTCGGCCTGGGTTGGGAGACCTTGCACGCCCTTAACCCCAAATTGGTCATGGTGCGCCTGTCGGGGTTCGGCCAGACCGGGCCGATGAAAGACCAGCCTGGTTTTGGCGCAGTCGGCGAGTCTATGGGGGGGCTGCGCTACATTACTGGCTTCGAAGACCGCCCGCCGGTGCGTACCGGCATTTCCATCGGCGACTCCATTGCCGCGCTGTGGGGGGTGATCGGCGCTTTGATGGCCCTGCGTCACCGTGAGGTCAATGGCGGTGAAGGCCAGGTGGTCGACGTGGCTTTGTACGAGGCCATCTTCGCGATGATGGAAAGCATGGTGCCGGAGTTCGATGTGTTCGGCTTCATTCGCGAACGCACCGGCAACATCATGCCGGGTATCACGCCATCGTCGATTCATACCAGCGCCGATGGCAAGCATGTACAGATCGGTGCCAACGGCGATGCGATCTTCAAGCGTTTCATGCAGGCCATCGACCGTCAGGACCTGGCTGATGACCCTACGCTGGCCAGCAACGATGGTCGTGACCTGCGCCGCGACGAACTCTACGCGGTCATCGACCGCTGGGCCCGCAGCGTGCCGCTGGACTCATTGATGCAAGTACTCAATGACGCCCAGGTACCGGCCAGCCGAATTTTCAGCGCCGAAGACATGTTCAGCGATCCACAGTTCCTGGCCCGCGAGATGTTCCTGCAGGCCAAGTTACCCGACGGCAAGCCGTTCAAGATGCCGGGGATCGTACCCAAGTTGTCGGAAACTCCAGGATCGAGCGAATGGGTCGGCCCGCAACTGGGTGCGCACACCGACCAGTTGCTCGCTGAACTAGGTTATGACGCCTCGGCCATCGCCCGCCTGCGTGAGCAGGGCGCCGTTTGAAGCATCACAGTTAATCCTGTTACCGGCCCAAGGGTGGAGACTCGTACATGAGCAAACGCAGGCGCTTGCGCGGTCGCATGCTGTTGTCGCTGCTGAGCTGCACCCTGCTGGGGGCAAGCTTGCCTGGCGCGGCCTGGGCCAAGGAGCGCATGCTCTGGCTGCTGCGCGACCTGCCGCCCTTGACGGTTTTCGAAGGTTCGAGCAAAGGCCAGGGGGTGGTCGACCAGTTGTTGCCCATGCTCATCGAACAGATGCCCGAATACGATCACAGCATCATCCGAGTCAATCGCGCCCGCGGTAATCAAATGCTCCAAGAGCAGCGACTGGCGTGCGACCCTACCTTGCTCTGGACACCTGAACGTGCACGGTATGTGCATTTCTCCCAGCCTAGCCTGGGGGTGCTGAGCAGCGGTCTGCTGATTCGCCAGCAGGATCAGGCACTGCTCACCCCTTATGTGCGCAACCAGGAAGTGGACCTGCGTGCACTGCTGGCCGGCACGCCACTCAAACTGGGAGTGGTTGCCGAACGCAGTTATAGCCCGCCGGTGGACGCACTGCTCAAGACCCTGCCTGATCAGACGCTCAGCCGCCACTATGGCAATGATGCGGTAAGCAACTTGCTGGAGATGCAGAAACGCCAGCGCTTGCAGCTGTTGCTCGGCTACTGGCCGGAAGCTCGTTACCTGATCCAGCAGCAAGGATGGCAAACCAGCGATTACCGGTTTTATCCCATACAAGGCGTAGCCCGCTATCAATTCATCCATGTGGGTTGCGCCGATACGCCACTGGGGCGCGAAGCCATCAGCCACATCGATCAGCTGCTTAAATCACTGCGCCGCGAAACCTTGCCCAACCTGTACGCACAATGGCTGGACCCGGAACTACGCGAACGTTACCTGCAAGAAAGCCGACAATTTTTCCCCGATTCGCATTGAACAGGCAAAAAGAAACCCCGGACGTTGGGGAGACCGCCCGAGGCTAAATCGAAGTCTGATGGGACTTCCAGTGACCGTTGATGGGCATAGGAGCAAAATGCCGATCAACTGTCATTGCATGCTCTGATTACTTGCGGTGGTAAAGGTTCCTTGAAAGCACTCAAGCATTGGCCAAGTGCTGGATCCCAGCTTGCTCACGCGAGGCAATCCAATTCAGCAGCTCGGCCCCAGGCATTGGCCGGGCGATGAAGTAGCCTTGAATGACCGGTTGCCCGAGCGCCGCGATCGCTTGCAGATCGTCAGCGCTTTCCACCCCTTCGACCACCACATTCAGGCTCATGCGCCGTGCCATGATCAACGCCCCTGCCACCACTGCAGCCTTACGGGCATCCTGGCTCATGCCACGAACGAATTCGCTGGGCAGTTTCAATTCGCTGAACGGCAACTCCAGCAGACGCTGTACATTGGATTCGCCCATACCGAAGTCGTCGATGGATAACTGGCACCCGAGAATACGCAGGTGCAACAACCCTTCAAGTTGCTGATCGTTCAAGGCACTGCCTGCGGTTTCGATAATTTCCAGGGTCAGGGCGCTGGGAGGAACGGCATGACGGTGCAACGCGGCTTTGACCTGCTGGTAAAAGTCATCGTGCAACAGCAATTGCGGAGTAATGTTCACCGCAACCGGCAGTGCACTTCCAATCTGGTCCTGACACTGCGCGCTAAACGCCAGTGCCTGGTCCAGCACATGCCACGTCAAGGTGGCGATCAGATTGGCGCGCTCCAGCAGCGGAAAAAACAGTGCGGGCGACAACGTCCCCAGCTGGGGATGCTGCCACCGCACCAGCGCTTCAGCGCCCCTCAGTTGGCCGTCGAGGCAGACTTTAGGCTGGTAGTACACCATCCACTGTTCTTTACTCTGCGCCAGCTCTGTTGCGCTCAGGTTCAGCAACTCGGGGGCTGGTCGTGGCTCGGCAGCCTTGGGCTCACCAGGGTCCTGGTCCAGCTCCAGGTAGCGGCGCAGCAACTGATTCACAAGCAGAGAATTGGCCGGCTTCTGCATCGCCCCCAGCACCTTAAGGCCCAGGTGCTCAGCCAATGCCGCCACGCTTTCAATCACACACGCTTCAGCACCACTCAAAATGATCAAGGCACGTGCCAAATGGTTTTCGGCCATGTGCCGGATCAACTCCAGGCCGTCGGCGCCTTCGATCTGCAGGTCGCAAATGGCGATATCGACATGCCCGCGTCGATCGAGCGCCTGGCAAGCCACTTCGACGGTGTCTGCAGCCAACACATCAAACACGCCATTGGCGTTGAGCATTTGATGCAAGGCCATGAGTTGAAACGGATGGTCCTCCAGAATCAGAACCTTGAGTGAGCGCATGTGCTTTACCCCGCAATTGCAGTCTTGTGCGATGGCACAGGCGTCACTCTAGACAAGTGGGGCATTGCCACCTATCGGAAAATTCCCAAAGTTGCTGGGCGGGGCTTAAAAAACTGCCGTACGAGCGGGCTTGCCCCGCGATTCGCGTTGGCTGACAGGTCGCAATCGCGGGGCAAGCCCGCTCCTACAGAGGCAAAAAAAAGCCCGTCAGTTCAAGTGACGGGCTTTCTTGTGTGACGATGGCTCAATCAGAGCGGTTTACCGCGGTTGCCATGCTGGCTGACAAAAGCTTGAACCGCCTTGAGGTCGTTGGCCAACACTGTGCATTTCTCTTCACGGGAGAACAGATCACTCAGGTGCGCTGGCAGCTCCAGTGCTTTACCAACGCCAGCCTTCTCCACCGCTTCCGGGAACTTGACCGGGTGCGCGGTACCCAGCACGACCATCGGTGTATCCAGGCTGCGGCGGCACTCACGGGCCGCTTTAACCCCGATGGCGGTGTGCGGATCAAGCACTTCGCCGGTTTGGGCAAAGACTTCAGCGATGGTCTCGCAGGTTTGCGCGTCATCGACTGCCAGCGAATCAAACAGCTTGCGCGCTTCGGTCCAGCGATCTTGATCGACGCTAAACCCGCCGCCCTGTTTGAAGCTGTCCATCAGGTCGGCAATGGCAGCACCGTTGCGACCGTGCAGGTCGAACAGCAGGCGCTCGAAGTTGGACGACACCATGATGTCCATCGACGGCGACAGGGTCGCGTGCAGGGTTTCCTTGACGTACTGGTTGCCGCTCATGAAGCGGTGCAGGATGTCGTTGCGGTTGGTGGCGACGATCAGCTGGCTGATCGGCAGGCCCATGTTGCGTGCCAGGTAGCCGGCGAAGATGTCGCCGAAGTTGCCGGTTGGTACCGAGAACGCGATTGAACGCGCCGGGCCACCCAACTGCAGGGCTGCGTGGAAGTAGTAAACGATCTGGGCCATGATCCGCGCCCAGTTGATCGAGTTCACTGCCACCAGGCGAGTGCCTTTGAGGAAGCTCTGGTCAGCGAAGCTGGCCTTGACCATTTCCTGGCAGTCATCGAAGTTGCCTTCGATGGCGATGTTGTGGATGTTGTTACCGAAGATGGTGGTCATCTGCCGACGCTGAACTTCCGACACACGCTGGTGCGGGTGCAGGATGAAGATGTCGACGTTGTCGCATCGACGGCAGCCTTCGATGGCCGCCGAACCGGTGTCACCACTGGTTGCGCCGATGATCACTACGCGCTCGCCACGCTTGGCCAGCACGTGATCCAGCAGACGACCCAGCAGTTGCAGGGCGAAGTCCTTGAACGCCAGGGTCGGACCGTGGAACAGCTCCAGCACCCATTCATTGCTGTTCAGCTGACGCAGCGGCGCTACGGCAGCGTGAGCGAACTCACCGTAGGTTTCTTCGAGGATTTTCTTGAAATCGGCATCGGCAATGCTGCCGGTGACGAACGGGCGCATCACCCGGAACGCCAGCTCGTGGTATGGCAGGCCAGCCCAGGAAGCGATCTCTTCTTGAGTGAAGCGTGGCAGGTTTTCCGGTACATACAGGCCGCCATCACTGGCAAGACCTGCAAGCAGGACGTCTTCAAAATTCAGGGCCGGAGCCTGGCCGCGGGTGCTGATGTAGCGCATATGTACAAACCTTTGGTTTGAGCCTCAAGCTTCAAGCTTCAAGCCGCAAGTTCCCATCATCGGGCGTTACCTTGCAGCTTGCAGCTTCCCGCTTGCAGCTAATGTCAATTCAGTTGTTCGACGCGGATACGTACCACGTTGCCGACCACATCCTGCAATGCTTCCAGGGCGGTGATGGCGTCGTTCATGCGTTGTTCGACCACGCTGTGGGTCAGCAGGATCATCGGCACCAGGCCGTCTTGTTCCTCAACTTCCTTCTGCATGATCGATTCGATATTGATGCCACGCTCCGACAGGATGCTTGCCACCTGAGCCAGAACACCTGGGTGATCCTTGGCCTGGATACGCAGGTAGTACGCCGATTCGCAGGCTTCGATCGGCAGAATCGGATGCGCCGACAACGAATCAGGCTGGAAGGCCAGGTGCGGCACACGGTTTTCCGGATCGGAAGTCATTGCACGGACCACGTCGACCAGGTCAGCCACCACCGAAGAGGCGGTAGGTTCCATGCCGGCGCCAGCACCGTAGAACAAGGTCGAACCAGCCGCATCACCGTTGACCATCACTGCGTTCATCACGCCGTTGACGTTGGCGATCAGGCGATCGGACGGGATCAGGGTTGGGTGTACGCGCAACTCGATGCCGCTGGCAGTGCTGCGGGCAACGCCCAGGTGCTTGATCCGATAGCCCAGCGCTTCGGCGTAGTTCACATCAGCGGTGGTCAGCTGGGTGATGCCTTCGGTGTAGGCTTTATCGAACTGCAGCGGGATACCAAAGGCAATCGAGGCCAGGATAGTCAGCTTGTGCGCGGCATCGATACCTTCGACGTCGAAGGTCGGGTCGGCTTCGGCATAACCCAGGGCCTGGGCTTCAGCCAGTACTTCTGGGAAGGCACGACCTTTCTCGCGCATTTCGGTGAGGATGAAGTTGCCTGTGCCGTTGATGATCCCGGCAACCCAGTTAATGCGGTTGGCCGACAGACCCTCACGGATCGCCTTGATCACCGGAATGCCACCAGCCACGGCCGCTTCGAACGCAACGATGACGCCCTTCTCACGCGCTTTGGCGAAGATTTCGTTGCCATGTACGGCGATCAGCGCCTTGTTGGCGGTGACCACGTGCTTGCCGTTGTCGATGGCCTTGAGCACCAGGTCTCGAGCGATGGTGTAACCGCCAATCAGCTCAATGACAATGTCGATTTCCGGGTTCGTGGCAACTTCGAATACGTCAGCGGTAATGGGGGTACCGGTAATCTGGCAATTCGGGTTTGGCGAACGCATGGCAATCTGTGCCACTTCAATACCACGCCCGGCACGGCGGGCGATCTCCTCGGCGTTACGCTGAAGTACATTGAAGGTTCCGCCACCGACGGTCCCCAACCCACAGATGCCTACTTTGACCGGTTTCACTGTGAACTCCCCATTGAACGAACGGCACGCAGCCGTTCGTGAAAACAGCCGTCTCCCCATGGTGACGGCTCGCTTGTTGAATTATTTGCTGCCGGCCAACGCCAGCTTGGCAACCTGCGGCGCCGGTTGATAGCCCGGAATCACCTGGCCGTCTTCAAGAACGATGGCCGGGGTTCCATTGACACCAATCGACTGGCCCAGCTGGAATTGCTTGGCAACCGGGTTGGCGCATTTGGCAGCCTTGATTTCTTTGCCGTCGATCATTTTGTCCAACGCGCCCTTACGGTCGCTGGAGCACCAAACGGCTTGCAGTTGTTCATCGCCCGGGGAACCGAGACCCTGGCGCGGGAAGGCAACGTAACGCACTTCAATACCGCGGCGGTTTAACTCAGGGACTTCGGCGTGCAGCTTGTGGCAGTACGGGCAGGTCGTGTCGGTAAACACAGTGATGTGCGATTTGGTTTCGCCCTTGGCAGGATAAACCACCATCTCTGCCGCTGGAATAGCATTGATGCTCTTGGCGATGGCCTGACGCTCGGTTTTTTCGGTCAGGTTGACCGGTTTACCGTCCTGGATCTGAAACAGGTAGCCCTGCATTACGAACTTACCATCGGCGCTGGCATACAGCACACGGCTACCTTCAAGCTTGACTTCGTACAGGCCGTTCAACGGGCTGGCGGAAACGCTTTCGACCGGAACACCCAGTTCCAGCGTTTGCAGGGTCTTGCGGATCGCCTGTTCGGCGGTGTCGGCGGCAGAGGCAAAAGTACTGACCAGCGCCAAGGCGGCGGTGGCGATAATCTGGGTCACGCGCATGGAAACTCCTGAAGGCGGGCAAAGGGGCGTTCGTGCAGCGCGCAGGCTGAAACAACGGCGTGCAAACGGCCCTTGATGCAAACCGTCCAAGCCTACCACAACATATCGGCACAGACCGACCCCAGACGACACAAGCACAAACGCTGGCGATCAACCACGCGGATGATGACGGGCGTGCAGCTCTTGCAAGCGGGCACGGGCGACGTGGGTGTAGATCTGGGTGGTGGACAGGTCACTGTGGCCCAGCAGCATCTGCACCACGCGCAGGTCGGCTCCGTGGTTGAGCAAGTGAGTAGCAAAGGCATGGCGCAGGGTGTGGGGCGACAGGCTTTTGTTGATCCCCGCCACCTGGGCCTGATGCTTGATTCGGTGCCAGAAGGTCTGCCGGGTCATCTGCTCGCCGCGTTGGCTGGGGAACAGCACATCACTCGGACGCCCGTTGAGCAATTCGTTGCGCCCGTCGCGCAGGTAACGCTCCAGCCACACCACCGCTTCCTCGCCCATCGGCACCAGACGCTCCTTGCTGCCCTTGCCCATGACGCGCAACACCCCCTGACGCAGGTTGACCTGGTCCAGGGTCAGGCTGACCAGCTCAGTGACGCGCAGGCCGCAGGCGTACAGCACTTCGAGCATGGCGCGGTCGCGCTGGCCGATCGGCTCGCTCAGGTCCGGCGCTTGCAGCAGTGCTTCGACGTCTGCTTCCGACAGCGATTTAGGCAACGGCCGGCCCAGCTGCGGCATGTCGACTTGCAGGGTTGGATCAACCGCAATCAACTTCTCGCGCAGCAAGTAGCGATAAAACCCACGTACGCCCGAAAGAAAACGTGCGGTCGAACGCGGCTTGTAGCCCTGATCCAGGCGCCAGGCCAGATGATCAAGAATCAGCTCGCGACCGGCATCGGGCAATACCACACCGTGCTCCTGCAGCCAGCCATTAAACAACGCCAGATCGCTGCGGTAGGACTCACGGGTATTGTCGGCCAGGCCTTTTTCCAGCCACAGGGCATCAAGGAATTGGTCAATCAGGGGATGCTCTAGTGCGGGCATGACAACTCGACGGTGTAAGACAAAAACGAAAATTTAGCGCTAGTCTTCCACAACACGGTTGGCATAGGGAATGCGCATGAACGAAGAACACATATTGCTGACCTTCGGCGGCATCGGTGCTGCCGCCCTCGCCTGCCAATGGCTGGCCTGGCGCCTGAAACTGCCGGCCATTCTCTTTCTGTTGCTCAGCGGCATTTTAGCCGGGCCGATCCTCGGCTGGCTCGACCCGCAAGCCCTGTTCGGCCCGCTGCTGATGCCGCTGGTTTCGCTGGCAGTGGCACTGATTCTGTTCGAAGGCAGCCTGACCCTGCACCTGTCGCAATGGAGCGAGATCGGCTCGGTGGTACAGCGCATGGTGACCCTCGGTGCCTTGTCGACCTGGATCATCATCACCCTGGCCACCCACTGGCTGCTCGGCTTTGACTGGATGCTGGCGACCCTGTTCGGGACCCTGACCCTGGTGACCGGCCCAACCGTAATTGTGCCGATGCTACGCGTGGTACGTCCGAAATCGACCATTGCCAATATCCTGCGCTGGGAAGGCATCGTCATCGACCCCATCGGTGCCCTGCTCGCCGTGGTGGTGTACAGCTTCATCATTGCCAGCGCTGCAGACGAAGGGCTGAGCCAAAGCCTGATGACCTTTGCCGGTGTGATTCTGTGCGGTAGTGCCTTTGGTGCAGCCGGGGGCTGGATCCTCGGGCAGATCATGCGTGAGCAGTGGCTGCCCGAATACCTGCACAACCTGGCATCGCTGGCGGCGGTATTGGGGATTTTCATTGCCTCCAACCAGGTCATGCATGAGTCCGGCCTGCTGGCGGTGACCATCATGGGTATGTGGCTGGCCAACATGAAGGGCGTGGATGTCCGGCAAATTCTGCACTTCAAGGAAAACTTGAGCGTGTTGCTGATTTCCGGGCTGTTCATCCTCCTCGCTGCACGCCTGGACCTGGACGCCCTCATCGGCCTCGGCCCAGCCGTACTGGCGCTGCTGCTGGTGATCCAATTGATTGCACGGCCACTGAACGTCGCCCTGTCGACCTGGGGCTCGCAACTGAACTGGCGTGAACGCGCCTTGCTCAGTTGGATTGCTCCGCGCGGGATCGTTGCAGCCGCAGTCTCGGCCATCTTCGCCATTCGCTTGAGTGAGGCTGGCCACCAAGGTGCCCTGTTGCTGGTGCCACTGACCTTTGCGGTGATCATTGGCACAGTGGTACTGCAAAGCGCAACGGCGCGGCCACTGGCCCGCCTGCTGAAGGTGGCCGAACCCGCCCCCAGCGGCTTTCTGATCGTCGGCGCCAATCCGCCGGCCAGAGCCATCGCCAAGGCATTGCAACAACTCGACTGCCGCGTGCTGCTGACCGATTCCAGCTGGGAGAATATTCGCGCGGCGCGCATGGAGGGGCTGCCCACCTACTTTGGCAACCCGGCCTCGCAACATGCCGATGCCCATCTGGACCTGGTTGGCCTGGGGCACTTACTCGGGCTTTCCCCTTCAGGGGAACTGAACACCCTGGCCTGCGCACGCTTTCGCCATGACTTCGGGCATGCGCGCTTGTTCGTGCTGGCCAGCGGCCTGGAATCCCGACGCAGTGACAAACACCGCGCCAGTGATGAACACCGCGGCCATGTGCTGGGAAGCCAGGCGCTGACGTACTCGCAATTGGCCAACCAATTGCACCAAGGCGCCGAACTGTACAGCACTCACCTGACCGATAACTTTGGCTGGGCGGACTATCAGGCCCTGCATGGCGAACGAGCCACCTTGCTGTTCGCCTGTGACGCTAGCGGTTGGGTGCATGTGTTCGGGCCTGACAGCGTGCTCAAGCCCGGCGCCGGGTGGACGGTGGTCGCTTTGATTCAGCCGGAACACAGCTAATCGCGGAGCAAGCCCGCTGCTACAGGCCGGTGGGAGCGGGCTTGCCCCGCGATCAAGAATTCAGAACCCAGGCAACACCGGCACCGGACGCTTGTCTTCATCAATCGCCACAAAGCTGAACAGACCATGAATCGCCTTCTCACGGCTGTCACAGCTCATGCTTTCAACAAATACCTCAACCTCGACTTTGAGGCTGGTATTGCCAACGGTCACCACTCGCCCAACCAGCTCGACAATCGATCCGGCGGCAATCGGGTGCTTGAAGTCGATCCGGTCGGTAGACACGGTGACTAACGGCAAACGGCAAAAACGCGTCGCAGCGATGAACGATACTTCGTCCATCCAAGCCAGGGCAGTGCCACCAAACAAGGTGTTGTGGTGGTTAGTGGTAGACGGGAACACCGCTTTGGTGACGCGGGTCACCGACAGTTCAGTACGGCGTTCGATTTCCTGCTCTCTGAGGCTCATACACTTCACATCTGGGACAAATTACAGACAACAAAAAAGCAGCCCGAAGGCTGCTTTTTTCGCATGGCGACCGTAGCCGCCGGTCAAACTGTCATCAGGACAGTTTTTCCTTGATGCGAGCGGCTTTACCGGACAGGTCGCGCAGGTAGTACAGCTTGGCTTTACGCACGTCACCACGACGTTTCACGGCCAGGCTGTCGATTTGCGGGCTGTAGGTCTGGAAAGTACGCTCAACACCAACACCGTTGGAGATCTTACGAACAGTGAAAGCACTGTTCAGACCACGGTTACGCTTGGCGATTACAACGCCTTCGAAAGCTTGCAGACGCGAACGGTCACCTTCCTTCACTTTCACCTGAACGACGATGGTGTCGCCCGGGGCAAAGGTAGGGATCTCTTTGCTCATCTGCTCAGCTTCGAGCTGCTGAATGATTTTGTTGGTCATGCTGTGCTCCTAAGGTAAATCGTCAGATCTACCATCGATACGTTAACTATCGTCCCGCTCTCGGAGATATTCCTCGAGCAGCTTCTTCTCTTCTCCAGAAAGTGAGCGACTTTCCAGAAGATCGGCGCGTCGTTCATAGGTCCGCCCAAGGGACTGCTGTAAACGCCATCGCCGGATGTGTGCATGGTTGCCACTAAGCAACACGTCGGGAACACGCTGATCCGCATACACCTCCGGTCGGGTGTAGTGCGGGCAATCAAGCAGACCATCAGTGAAGGAATCTTCCTCCGCCGAGTCCACATGCCCTAAAGCTCCGGGCAGCAGTCGCGTAACCGCATCAATCAGGACCATTGCAGGCAGCTCGCCACCTGACAATACGTAGTCCCCAATCGACCACTCTTCATCGACATGAGCTTCAATAAAGCGCTCGTCGATGCCTTCATAACGACCGGCTATCAGAATCAACGACTCTTGACTCGCCAGGTCTTTGACCGCCGACTGATCCAGCTTGCGGCCTTGCGGGCTCAGGTATATTACCTTCGCCGCCTCTCCGGTTGCCTGCCTGGCATGTACCAGGGCATCTTCCAGAGGCTTGATCTTCATCACCATGCCCGGGCCACCGCCAAACGGCCGATCATCCACCGTATGGTGACGATCTGTGGTGTAGTCCCGCGGGTTCCAGCAGGTCAGTTGCAACAACCCCTGCTTTACCGCTCGGCTGGTAATGCCGTACTCACTGATGGCCGAGAACATCTCGGGGAACAGCGTGATGACGTCTACGCGCAGGCTGGCCATTGCTTAGAAGTCCGCGTCCCATTCCACCCTCATTTCGCCTGCATCCAGGTCGATTGCCAGCACGCATTGCTCTGTATAGGGCAACAACCGCTCGCGATCATCCAGGCTGCCCGCGCAGGGCTTGACCACCATTACATCGTTCGCGCCGGTCTCCAACAGGTGATCAACCTTGCCGAACAGTTGTTCGTCCTGGTTGATGACTTTCAGACCTACCAACTGGTACCAGTAGTACTCGTCGCTAGGCAGGTTGGGCAAAAGGCTCCGCGAGATACAGATCTCATAACCGCTCAGAAGACGGGCTTCATCACGATCGTCGAGGCCTTTGAGCTTGGCGACCAGATCCTTTTGAGTGGAACGGCCACTGACCAGCTCTACCTGTTTCACCACGCCTTCGCGCCGAAGCGTCCATTTGCGGTACTGCAACAGGTTTTCAATCGGATCGGTAAAGGAATACACCTTCACTTCGCCGCGAACGCCGTGAACCGAGAAAATCTTGCCGACAACGATCAAGTCATCAGCACTTTCTGGCGTCGCGTTCATATTGCTCAGGCAGCAGCCTTGGCAGCTTCCTTCAGCAGCTGAGCAACACGCTCAGACGGCTGTGCGCCAACGCTCAGCCAGTGAGCAACGCGGTCTTCTTTCAGGGACAGACGAACTTCCTGACCACGAGCGATAGGGTTGAAGAAACCAACCTGCTCGATGTGCGAACCGGTAACCGGGTTACGCGAGTCGGTCACGGTCAGGGTGTAGAATGGGCGCTTTTTGGAGCCGCCACGGGCAAGACGGATGGTTAGCATTGAACATCGTTCCTGTAGTCGGTGCTGCAAATCATAATGCACAGCGGGCACACGGGTGCCCGAAAGGCCGCATATTCTCAAGGAATATCCGGACTTTTGCAAATGCCTTTTTACCGGTGGTTAAAAGGCCAGCCTGCTGATCTGCGGTTAGCGCTGCTCTGTATATAAGGCAGCAGTGTCCCGCCAGAGGCGGGGTTCCGATCGTCGGCCCGCATTCGCGCCGACGATCTGAATCGGATTACAGCTTGGGCATGCCGCCGCCGGGCATCATACCGCCCAGACCACGCATCATTTTGGCCATGCCACCTTTGGCAGAAAACTTCTTCATCATCTTCTGCATCTGCTTGTGCTGCTTGATCAAACGGCCGATATCCTGCACCTGGGTGCCGGAACCCATGGCGATCCGACGTTTGCGCGAACCGCTGATCATGTCAGGGTCACGGCGCTCGGCCGGGGTCATGGAGTTGATGATCGCTTCCATTTGCTTGAACTGCTTTTCAGCTGCGCCCTGGGCATTGCCCATCTGTGCCAGATTGACACCGCCGATGCTAGGCAGCTTGTCCATCAGGCCGCCAAGGCCACCCATGTTCTTCATTTGTTGCAGCTGATCGCGGAAGTCTTCGAGGTCGAAGCCCTTGCCCTTCTTCAGCTTTTTGGCCAGTTTGTCGGCCTTTTCTTTATCGAGGGTCTGCTCGGCTTGCTCGATCAGGCTGAGCACGTCGCCCATGCCGAGGATGCGCGAAGCGATACGGTCCGGGTGGAACGGCTCGAGCGCTTCGGTCTTCTCACCCATACCGATGAACTTGATCGGCTTGCCAGTAATGGCGCGGACCGACAGCGCGGCACCGCCACGGGCGTCACCGTCAACCTTGGTGAGGATCACGCCGGTCAGCGGCAGTGCGTCACCGAAGGCCTTGGCGGTATTGGCCGCGTCCTGACCGGTCATGGCGTCGACCACGAACAGGGTTTCGATCGGCTTGACCGCAGCGTGCAGGTCTTTGATCTCGGTCATCATGTCGGCGTCGATGTGCAGACGACCGGCGGTGTCGACGATGACCACGTCGATGAATTTCAGCTTGGCTTCGCGGATGGCCGCTTCAGCAATGGCCACGGGCTTCTGGCTGATGTCGGACGGGAAGAAAGTAACGCCGATATCACCCGCCAGGGTTTCCAGCTGCTTGATCGCCGCAGGACGATAAACGTCAGCCGAGACCACCATTACCGACTTTTTCTTGCGCTCTTTAAGGAAGCGCGCCAGCTTACCGGCGGTGGTGGTTTTACCCGCACCTTGCAAACCGGCCATCAGCACCACGGCCGGCGGCGCAGCATTGAGGCTCAACTCTTCGTTGGCCGCCCCCATCATCTCTTCGAGCTCGGCCTGGACAATCTTCACGAAGGCCTGACCCGGGGTCAGGCTGCGTGACACTTCGGTGCCGACCGCACGCTCTTTGATCTTGTTGACGAAATCCTTGACCACCGGCAGGGCGACGTCAGCCTCGAGCAACGCCATGCGCACTTCACGCAGCGTGTCTTTGATGTTGTCTTCGGTCAGCTTGGCTTTGCCGGTGACATGGCGCAGCGTCTGTGACAGGCGGTCGGTCAGGTTTTCAAACATGGTGATCCTTTCAGGCTCTGTAGAACCGAGGTTTATCAGCTGCCTCTGGCGTATTCGACGGGCCTTGGGCAGGGGCAGGTCGGCGATTATAACGAAGACTCGGGCCAGCGCACACCTCGCCGTCGGCTGGCAGTCTTCCTTGGCAGGCGCGTTCTATGCCAAACTCAGCTCTTTTCGGGCTTGCCTAACAGGACTTATGCTCCCTTTGTCACCCAGCTTGCTACCCAATCTGATCGCCGCCGCCCTGTACGCTGCCGCGACTGTCTATCAAGGAACCCGTCTGGCGCAGGGCGCCAAGGCAGACAAGCGCCTGCTCGGCCTGCTGGGCCTGCTGGCGGTTATTGCCCAGGGCACCGCGTTGTGTTGGCAGTTGCTCACACCGCTCGGGCTGAGCCTGGACTTCTTCAGCGCAGCCAGCCTGATCGCCACAGCAGTGATTGCCATTACCCTACTGGCGTGCCTGCGCATTCCGGTGGAAAACCTGCTGCTGTTGCTGTTCCCGCTGGGCATGCTCACGGCGCTGACGGCGCAGTTCGCACCACCGGGCACGGTGCCCTTGATCAATGAAGAGCCGGGCATTCTCGCGCATATCCTGCTGTCCATCCTGGCCTACGGCATGTTTACCATCGCCGTGTTCCAGGCCCTGCTGCTGCTTGTGCAGGATTACCAGCTCAAGCACAAGCACCCTTCCGGGTTGATCAAGAACTTCCCGCCCCTGCAAACCATGGAAAGCCTGCTGTTCGACTTCCTGTGGGCCGGTTGGGCGCTGCTGTCGCTGTCGCTGATTTCCGGCTGGCTGTTCCTCGACAACCTGTTTGCGCAGCACCTGGTTCACAAGACGCTGCTGGCCTGCCTGGCCTGGATTGTCTTCGGCGTGCTGCTATGGGGCCGTACGCGTCTGGGCTGGCGTGGCCACAAGGCAATTCGCTGGACTCTGGCCGGTTTCTGCCTGCTGATGCTGGCCTATTTCGGCAGCAAGCTGGTGCGTGAATTCATCCTGCACATCTGACGGGCACAGGTAAATGGACGCACTGCCGTTAGGACCCTTGCTTGGCATTCTGGCATTGGCGTTGCTCTGGTCGGCGCTGTTCACCGCAGTGGACGCCGCCCAGCAGCAACTCAACGGTGTGCGGCGCAATCACCTGACGGACGAGCACCCAGAACTGGCAGTCACCCCCCAATCGCTTGTGCTCTGCTCGACCCTCGGCAAAATGTTGGTGCTGGCCTTGGCCTGCCTGCTGGGCCAGCGCTACAGCGGCGAGCAGGGTTTCTGGCTGGCCGGCCTTGGCGCCGCCGCACTGTTGTTGGTGCTGGCCGAATACCTGCCGCGCCAACTGGCCCGACGCAACCCGCACACGTTCATTACCTTGGGCAACAGCGTACTCAAAGCCCCGCTGAAACTGTTCCAACCCCTCGCCTGGTTGCTCGATACATTCGCCCGACTGCTACTGCGCCCGTTCCGCATTCAGCCCCATGCGGTAAGCCTGCATGAACTGGACGACAGCGACGGCGGCACAGAAGAGCTGCAGGCCGAACACCGTCTGAACCTGCCGGAAAGCCTTCTGGCACTGGACAAGATCACCGTCAATGACATCCTCGTCCCGCGCAACGAGGTCGACGGTATCAACCTTGACGACCCGATCGAGCAGATCATCGAGCAGTTGATCATCAGCCGTCACACCCGGTTGCCGGTGTATCACAGCGACATCAACCAGGTTGAAGCGGTGCTCAACACCAAATTGATCAGCCACCTGCTACCCAAGGCCGAGCTGACCCGCGAAGCCCTGCAGGCGGCCTGCTACGACCCTTACTTCGTCCCTGAAAGCACCCCCTTGCAAATACAGCTGCTGAACTTCCATAAGCAACAGCGGCGCCTTGGCGTAGTGGTCGACGAATACGGCGAGGTGCTGGGTATCGTCACCCTGGAAGACATCCTTGAAGAAATCGTTGGCGAGTTCGAAGACGAACACCATCAAGAAAACCCTCACATCCACCCGCAGGCCGATGGACGTTTCGTTATCGAGGGCACAGTATCGATTCGCGACTTGAACCGCAGCCTGGGCTGGCACCTGCCCAGTGATGGGCCCAAGACCCTCAACGGCCTGGTCACTGAAGCCCTGGAAAGCATCCCTTCCAGTGCAGTGTGTTTGAAAATCGGCCGATATCGCCTGGAAATTCTTGAAACAGAAGACAATTGCGCCAGCCGCATACTGGTCTGGACCGTAACGCGCTAGTTATACTGCCCCCACGCTTACCCAGCCTGGCCGTCTCGCTTGCTACCCGCTCTCAGCGTTTCCCGGTCAGTGCGCACCACTGAATAACGCGCAATTAGCGGCATTGCTTCACACCCCCGAACATTGCCTGCGCCGCCCCTATCCCCAACGGGCGTATCCTCAGTCACGCGATCAACAACAATATGCTTGGGCATTGGTTTGCCAAGGCCTGCCTGTGCAGGTCGGCGGCCTTGCCCGTGGAGCACTCGACTGTCAGGGACCATCGCATGACAACTAGCAGTACTTACGACGAAACGACTCAGACCAGCTCTGGCAATTCCCCAGCACGGGTCGCCACTGCCAGCTTCATCGGCACCGCCATTGAGTTTTACGACTTCTACGTTTACGCCACTGCCGCAGCACTGGTGATCGGGCCAGTGTTCTTCCCGCAGACCTCTGGCACTGCACAGATGCTTTCGGCCTTCCTCACCTTCGGCATCGCCTTTCTGGCGCGCCCGCTGGGTTCTGCACTGTTCGGCCACTTTGGTGACCGTATCGGACGCAAATCGACCCTGGTCGCCTCACTGTTGCTGATGGGCGTATGTACCACGCTGATCGGCGTGCTGCCGGGTTATGACAGCATCGGGGCCTGGGCACCGATCCTGTTATGTGTACTGCGCTTCGGACAGGGCTTGGGACTGGGTGGCGAATGGGGCGGTGCAGCATTGCTGGCCACTGAAAACGCCCCCAAAGGCAAGCGCGCCTGGTTCGGCATGTTCCCGCAGCTAGGCCCGTCCATTGGCTTCCTGGCCGCCAACGGTCTGTTCCTGGCCCTGGCCATGCTGCTGACCGACGAGCAATTTCGTAGCTGGGGCTGGCGTATTCCCTTCCTGCTCAGCGCCGCGCTGGTCATCGTCGGCCTCTATGTGCGCTTGAAGCTTGAAGAAACGCCGATTTTCGCCAAAGCCGTGGCGCGCCACGAGCGGGTAAAAATGCCGGTCATCGAACTGTTTGCGCAGTACTGGCTGCCGGTATTGCTGGGCTCGGCGGCGATGGTGGTGTGCTACGCGCTGTTCTACATTTCGACGGTGTTTTCGCTCAGCTATGGCGTCTCGACCTTGGGCTACAGCCGTGAAACCTTCCTGGGCCTGCTGTGCTTCGCCGTGTTGTTCATGGCCTTGGCCACCCCGCTGTCGGCCTGGCTCAGTGACCGTTATGGGCGTAAGCCAGTGCTGATCGTTGGCGCGATTCTGGCGATTCTCTCGGGCTTTACCATGCAGCCCTTGCTGACCTCGGGCTCTACTGCCGGTGTCGCGCTGTTCCTGGCCATCGAGCTGTTTTTGATGGGCGTGACCTTTGCCCCGATGGGCGCACTGCTGCCTGAGCTGTTTCCCACCCATGTGCGCTACACCGGAGCTTCAGCGGCCTATAACCTGGGCGGAATCGTCGGTGCCTCGGCAGCCCCCTTCTTCGCGCAGAAACTGGTGGCGATGGGCGGTTTGAGCTGGGTGGGGGGGTATGTATCGGCGGCGGCGCTGTTGAGCCTGATTGCCGTGCTATGCCTGAAAGAAACCCGGCACTCGGAGCTGTAAGCCCCGTAGGGCCTACTGCCTTCGGTGGGAGCGGGCTTGCCCCGCGATTGCGTTCTGTCTGTCGCATGGCATCGCGGGGCAAGCCCGCTCCCACCGCAGGTTCGCGGAGAACTTTACAGTTCTACTTTGACCGCTTGCGAAGCGCGGGTTGCTTTGGCCCGGGCAGCTTCGATCGACTCGTCACGGGCCAGGCATACGCCCATACGGCGTTGGCCGTTGACTTCAGGTTTACCAAACAGACGAATGGCGGTGTCCGGCTCGCTCAGTGCAGCGCCGAGGTTGGCGAAGGCTGTTTGTTGCGACTGCCCTTCGACCAGGATCACCGCCGACGCCGATGGGCCGAACTGGCGGATCAGCGGAATCGGCAAGCCAAGAATGGCCCGCGCATGCAGGGCGAACTGCGACAGGTCTTGGGAGATCAAGGTCACCAGCCCGGTGTCGTGCGGACGCGGCGACACTTCGCTGAACCACACCTGATCGCCCTTGATGAACAGCTCTACACCAAACATGCCGCGGCCACCCAGTGCCTCGGTCACGGCCTTGGCGACCCGCTCGGATTCGGCCAGGGCTTTGGGGCTCATGACTTGCGGCTGCCAAGACTCTTGATAGTCACCCTTCTCCTGGCGATGCCCTACCGGCGCGCAGAAGGTGGTGCCACCAACATGACGCACGGTCAGCAGGGTGATCTCGTAGTCGAAATCAATGAAACCTTCGATGATGACCCGGCCCTTGCCTGCACGACCGCCTTCCTGAGCGTAGTCCCAGGCCTTCTGAACATCATCGCGGCTGCGCAGCAGGCTTTGGCCCTTGCCTGAGGAGCTCATCACCGGCTTGACCACGCACGGGAACCCCAGGTCCTCGACAGCCTTGCTGTAGTCTTCGAAGGTATCGGCAAAGTGGTATGGCGAGGTCGGCAAATCCAGCTCTTCAGCCGCCAGACGACGAATGCCTTCACGGTTCATGGTCAACTGCGCAGCTCGCGCGGTTGGCACCACGGTGAAGCCTTCGCTCTCCAGCTCAACCAGGGTCGCAGTGGCGATGGCTTCGATTTCCGGCACGATGTAGTGCGGTTTCTCAGCTTCGATCACAGCGCGCAGCGCGGCACCATCGAGCATGTTGACCACATGGCTGCGATGCGCGACTTGCATGGCCGGAGCATCGGCGTAACGGTCCACGGCGATCACCTCAACGCCCAGGCGCTGCAGCTCGATCACCACTTCCTTGCCCAGCTCGCCGCAGCCACACAACAGTACGCGGGTCGCTGTTGGCGACAATGGGGTTCCGATACGGGTCATCTCAAGTCCTCAGAGGGAAGGATTCCTGGGCTGCCTTTCAAGCGGGCAACCCGGTGAAAAGGAGCGCCATTTTACATGAAGCAGGCTGCGAGGCCTCAACCGGTGATGGCACGCTTGCGCAAACGCCAGGCCATGATCAGCCAGACCGCCGTCACACCGGCGAACTTGGAGGCCAGAGCGGTGCTCACGACCGCTGGGGTCAAGGCGCCGATCATGCCGAAGAAGATGAAGGTATCGATAGGGATGCTCAGCGCCGAACTCAGCCAGAGACGGTCGTGCAGGGGGCGCTTGGTGATACTGAAGACCAGCCAGTCGATCAGCTCCGACACTGCGAAGGCGGTAGCACTGGCCAAGGCAATGGCCGGCTCCGAGGTGACATACGACAGCACCAGGGCCACCAGCATGGCAACCAGCGCACCGTGACCGTAACGGGTCTGCACCATGTCACGGAGGATAAACACCAGGCCACCCCAGGCCGACCAGATGACATCCAGGTGGGGGGCGCTGGAAAAGGCGTAGTTGATCAGCACAACGCTGCTGATATAGGCAATCAGAAAGGGCATGGGATAGACCGCAGGACAAGCGCTACAGGGTACTGCAGCTGCCGCCTGCGGCCAAGTACCGGATCAGCAGGCAGCGCCGTTGACGCTGAGGATCAGCCCTGCCGCCACGGCTCGCTCATGACAGCGCATCAGCACCTGGCGGCGCTCACTGTTGTCCATCCGCCCCCAGCGGGTGATTTCGGCAGCACTGCGCTGGCAGCCGGTGCAGATGTCGTCGTCATCCAGGGCACAAATGTGCACGCAGGGTGAAGCGACCGGGCGTTCGGTACTGCTCATCAATCCTCCTGAGGCGCCAGATCACGGGCATAGCGCTCGGCGTTATGCACGTAATGTGCAGCGCTGGCCTCGAGCATCTTCTTCTGCTCGTCGGTCAGCTCTCGCACTACCTTGCCTGGTGAGCCCATCACCAATGAACCATCGGGAATTTCCTTGCCTTCCGGAATCAGGGCATTGGCGCCGATGATGCAGTATTTGCCAATACGCGCGCCATTGAGAATGACCGCATTAATACCCACCAGGCTGTGGTCGCCCACTGTGCAGCCATGCAGCATGGCGTTATGGCCGACGGTAACGCCTTTGCCCAGGGTCAGCGGCGAGCCCATGTCGGTATGCATCACTGTACCGTCTTGAACGTTACTGTTCTCACCGATATCGATCAGCTCGTTATCGCCGCGCAGGACTGCGCCGAACCAGACGTTGGCCCCCGCCTGCAGGCGTACCTTGCCGATCAACGTGGCAGTGGGCGCCACCCAGCTGTTTGGATGGGTTTCGACCCGCAGGTCGCCCAGACGGTATTTCATGCGTAGTTCCTCACGGTCCGGCAGTGATGGCGGGTGAGCCCGCTCAAATTGGAATGAAGCGCTCTGGCGGTTGATGCAAATTGATCTGGGCATCGTAAAGCAAGTTGACCAGCTCGACGATCATGATTGCCGACAGCCCCCAGATTTTGTACTCGCCATAGCGGTAGCTGGGCACATACCAACTGCGCCCCTGGTAGTCGATACGGTGGGTGTGATCGCGCGGGTCCTGGCGGAAGAACTCCAGCGGCACAGTGAACACCGCAGCGATTTCCGCATCATTGGCGCGATACTCGACAAAGTCGGGTATCAGCCCGACGAAAGGCGTGACCTTCAAGCCATGCAACGAAATCAGCGGGCTCAACGGTCCGATGACCTCCACCAGGCCGGGCGGCAGGCCGATTTCCTCTTCGGCTTCACGCAGGGCGGTAAACATCAGGTCAGGGTCTTCAGGGTCGCGGCGCCCGCCAGGGAAGGCAACTTCACCACCATGGGTCGACAGCCCCTTGGCGCGCAAGGTCAACACCAGCTCAGGCTCTTCACTACGGGTGATGGGCAATAACACAGCTGCCTCGGGAAAACGACGATCGGTTTCCAGGGTACCCGGCGTATGACTGCTCACGCGGCGAAGTAGCTCGTCCAGCATTGCTCTCTCTCGATTCCAAAGCCCGGTCTGCATGATGCACCAAAGCCGCGAGCCGCCCAAGCCCCGAGGTGAACCGGCTTGCAGCCGCAGCGAAAGTCGCGCAAAGATAAGCACAACCTATAGGAATAAAAGCATGAAATTCTGCAGCGCGTGCGGCAATCCGGTAATTCAACGCATTCCCGAAGGCGATACACGTCTGCGTTATGTGTGCGAGCACTGCCAGACCATTCATTACCAGAACCCCAATATCGTCGCTGGCGTCCTGCCAACCTGGGGCAGCCAGGTCTTATTGTGCCGCCGGGCGATCGAGCCGCGCCGGGGTTACTGGACGCTGCCGGCCGGCTTCATGGAGAACGGCGAGACACTGGAACAAGCCGCCCGTCGCGAAACCGTCGAAGAAGCGTGTGCCCGCGTCGGGCAAATGAGCCTGTACCAGCTGTTCGACTTGCCACACATCAACCAGGTGCATGTGTTCTTCCGCGCCGAGCTGGCCGATCTGGCATTCGACGTTGGCGTCGAGAGCCTGGAAGTGCGGCTTTTCGATGAAAATGAAATCCCGTGGGACGAGCTGGCTTTCAGGACCGTGACGCGTACCCTAGAATGCTATTATCGTGACCGCATCGAGCAGCAGTACCCAATTGGCAACGAATGTCTGCCACCCTTGCTCGTTTCGTCACTCAACACCTAGTTTTCAGGGATATCGTTTCATGCGCTGGTTGTTTGCCCTTTTCTGCCTGAGTGTGGCTTCGGTGTCACAGGCAGGGTTTACCGAAACGATCGTGACCAAACCTATTCAGAAGGTCGCGCCCTCGCCTCTCCAGCCAAAACCCGGCTCAACGGCGCTGATCGACAAGATCCTGGTGATCAAGTCGGAACGCCGCCTGCAACTGATCAGTGGCGGCGCACCGCTGAAAACTTATCGCATTTCCCTGGGCAAACAGCCCAAGGGCCCGAAGTTGCAAGAGGGTGACAAACGCACCCCAGAGGGCTTTTACTGGATCGACTGGCGCAAGGAAAGCGATCGCTACAACCTGGCCATGCATGTGTCCTACCCGAACATCAGCGACTCCGCACGGGCACGCCGTGAAGGTGTACCGCCCGGCGGCATGATCATGATCCACGGCACCCCGCTGGACGAGGAATACCCTGAAGAGGTGTTCCATACACTGGACTGGACCGAGGGCTGCATTGCCATGACCAATCGCGACATGCGTGAAGTCTGGGACATGGTGCCCGACGGCACGATGATCGAAATTCGCCCTTGATCTGACATCACCTCCTACATTCCGGCGCCTAGCGCCGGAAATCCCTTACTCGGTTCAAGCTTGAGCCTTACAGGCTGACAGGCTTCGTACCGCATCCAAACGAATAGTCACGTCCATAAAATCCGCTCAATCGGATGATCCGGTGTGTTTTCAGCACTCACCAACCTGGACGCGACTGAAATGCCCAAGGCCCCCTGCCGCACCGCTGCACGCCTCTGCCCCTGGCAAATGACCTGCCTCGCCCTGGGCTTTGCGGGCTTGTTGCCGTGGGCTGCGCAATCGGCTAAGGCTGACAGCCTCCCGGCGGTGCAACAACTTCAGGATCAACGCCTACAGCGTGAACAGCTGGAGCAACGTCAACGCCTGCGCACACTGCAACGCTCGGATCACCCCTCTCCCGCCAGTACAGAAACCGCTGCCAACGCCGACAGTGGCCCGTGCTGGCCATTGCGCGGGCTGCGCCTGGCCGGCAATCAGCAGCTGTCTTCTGCCGAACTGGCCGACGCACTGAGGCCGTTGATCATCCCGTGCATGGGGCCTTCCCGGATCAACCAGGTGCTCAAGGCCATCACTCAACACTATGTACAAGCCGGCTATGTCGCCAGCCGCCCCTACCTTGCCAGCCGCCCGGTGGCCGGGGGCACGCTGGACATCGTGATTGTCGAGGGTTTTGTCGAGTCGGTCGAACTGGCCGAGCCCGACCTTCCCCTTTCGATGAACAGCGCCTTTCCGACGCTACTGGGCCAGCCCTTGCGCTTGAGCGAACTGGAACAAGGCCTGGATCAGCTGAACCGGTTGAAGGCCTTTGATCTGGGCGTCGATTTGCTCCCCGGCAGCACGGCTGGCGCCACCCGCGTTGTCGTGATTCCCAGGCAGATCAGCAATCGTTGGCACCTGGGTAGCGTCTTCGACAATCGCGGTAGCGCACAGACCGGGCGCGATCGCCTGAGCCTGAGCTTCGGTTTGGACAGCCCTCTGCAACTCAATGACTTCCTGCAGGTTTCGGCCAACTCCACCGTAAAAACCGGCCCACGTTACAGCCGGGGCTACGGGGTTTACTACAACATCCCCTATGGCGCCTGGACTTACGCTGTCAGTTTCAACCAGGTTCACTACCAGTCCCGCTTTCGCGGTCGCGATCTACGTAGCAGCGGTCAGAGCGATTTCTACAGTCTGGGCCTGGAGCGCAACCTGTGGCGCAATCAACAGGGGTTGCTCAGCAGCAGTCTGCGCCTGGAGCACAAGCGCCTGGACAGCTACCTGAACGAACAACACCTGCAAGTGCAAAGCCCGACACTCACCAGCGTTGAAGCAGGGCTGAATGCGCTCTGGCTGGAAGCTGGCCTGTGGAGTGCCTACCTGGGTGTCAGCCGGGGCCTGGGCGGGTTCGGTGCCGACCGCGACGCCCTGTTTCGCCACGCGCCCCAACCGCGCTTTCGCAAGTACCGCGCCCAGTTGCTGCACCTGCGCCAAAGTCGCGATCCGGGCTGGCCATGGCGCTGGCAAAGCGAGCTGAACCTGCAATACAGCCCCGATGCCCTGCCCGCCGTCGAGCAGCAGCTACTGAGCGACAACAGCGGTGTACGCGGTTTCCGAGAACTACTGATTTCCGGCGCCAGTGGTGCGATCTGGCGCAACAACCTGAGCCAGCCCCTGACGCTGGATCTTCCTCACGGCCTGGTCCTGAGCCCGCAACTGGGCGTGGATCTGGGTTGGAGCAAATTCGACCATGGCAGCGCTGCGCAGCGGCTGATCGGCGCTCACGCCGGCCTTGAATTGAGCCTGCCCGACAGCCGCCTCACGCTCGACTACCAGCGCGCACTGCATGCCAGTGCAACACCACACCAGCAACTTGAATCGGGGTACTGGCTGCTGGAGTGGGTACTGAACATCTGATGTCCACAACAACAAAGAGAGACGACCATGATGTCCACCAAAACGCGACACCCTTCATCCAGCCTTGAGCGGCTGAATCCCAATCATCTGCGCTGGGTCATCGCCCTGAGCCTGCTGACACCGTATGTCAGCCTCGCTGACAACGGGCTGCAAGCGACCAGCGGCGCCAGCGGCACGCCGTTGATCAGCAACCAGCATGGCGTACCGGTCATCAACATCGTTGCTCCCAACGCCAGCGGCCTGTCGCACAACCAATTCCTCGACTACAACGTCCACAAGCCCGGAGTGGTGCTCAACAACGCTCTGCAGGCCGGGCAATCGCAGTTGGCGGGCGCCCTGGCGGCCAACCCGCAGTTCCAGGGGCACGCGGCCTCAACCATCCTCAATGAAGTGATCAGCCGCAACGCCTCGCGCATCGAGGGACCTCAAGAGATTTTCGGGCGACCGGCTGACTACATATTGGCCAACCCCAATGGTATTACCCTCAACGGTGGCAGCTTCATCAACACCACCCGCGCAGGCTTCCTGGTCGGCACTGCGGAAACTGAGAACCAGCGCATCAAGCACCTCGACACCCGCAATGCCGATGGCACCTTGAAGGTGCTCCAGAATGGCCAGAGCAACCTTGAGGGCGCCCTTGACCTGATCGCCCCGCGCATCGACAGCCAGGGCCCACTGACGGCTGATGGCGATCTGAACCTGATCGCTGGCCGCAACCGTGTGCGCTCCACCGATCAACAGGTGATAGAGCACCTCGCCGCCCCCACTGGCAGTGTCGATGCCAGCCTGTTCGGTGCCATGCAGGCCGGACGCATCAGGATTGTCAGCACTGCTGAAGGCGCTGGTGTACGCGTGGGCGCTGGGCATCTGCAAGCGCGCAACGGGATTACCATCAACTCAAAGGGTGGGCTTGAAATCGGCAGGGCGGCGCATCAGCGCAGCCGCTTGCACACTGATAAAGGCACTGTGAGCCTGAACGCTGCGGACAACCTCAGCCTGAAGGCGGTTGAGGTCAAAGGGCAACAAATCCACGCCAAAGCCGGGAAAAACCTGACTCTCGACAGCCAAATGCTTGAATCGGTGCAGCACGATAATGCCAGTCGAGAGGAAAAATGGTGGTTCGTCACCACCGAAACCTACGACCGGAAAACCACTCGCACTGACCGCGAACACCTGGGCAGTCAATTGCAGGCAAGCCAGGACATAAGCCTGACAGCAGGCAAAGAGATCGAGCTGCATGCTGCCAAGGTTCAAGCCGACGGCGACCTCAAGGTAAACGCTGGCGATAATTTGAAGATCAGCGCCGACATCGACAACCATCAACTCGAAGAGCAGATTCGCCATCGCAAGCACTTATGGCGTGGCGACCAGGACAGCGACAACTACCAGGAGAGTGCCAAAGCCAGCGAGCTGTCCGCCAGGCAGATAGCCCTGACCTCGGGCGGGCGCACCCACATTCAGGGCAGCAAGCTGACCAGTACGGGCGACATGACGCTCAAGGCCAGCGCTGTAGAAGTCACCCCGGTGTCGCTCAAAGACAGCAAACAGACCAAGGACTACCGCGGTGATCTGGTGTCCGGCACCTTTTTTGGCAAAGACGGCGAGTCTGATGCCGAGGGGCAAACTGCCCACGGCAGCGCCATTCAAGTTGGCGGTGCCCTGACAGTGACCGCTGATCAGGTGCAAATCAAAGGTTCGAAGGTCAACAGCCAGGGCGACGCGTTGCTGATCAGCGAGAAAGGCTTGTTGACCGTTGAGGCGGCTGAAAATCAGTCCAGCTTCAACCAGCGCAAGAACGACAGCAAGCTGTTCGGCCTGATCGCGGATAAAAGTCAGCACCAGGAACAGTATAAAGACGTGCTGATCAGTGACGTGGACTCGCAAAGTAACCTGCGCCTGGCCAGTGCCGATGAGCTGCGCGTGATAGGCGCCAGGCTCAACGCCAAGCAACAACTGCAGTTGCACGCCGAGAACGACCTTACTGTCAGCGCTGCCGAACAATCCCGGAACGCGACCGGCCACCAACAAAGCCAAGGCTTCACCGCCAACGCCAGCCAGAACAAGCTTGCCGGTGAGAACAAGCCCGACTCGCACCAGTACACAGCATCGGTGGGCTACAACGTCACACAGACAGATACCACCAGCAGCGAAACAAAGCAGATCGCCAGCACCCTCTCCGCCGGTAAAGTGCAGATCAGCAGCAAAAAGGACATCAACCTGCAGGCAGCCAGTGTCAACGCAAATGCCGGTGCCCTGAAACTAAACGCCAAGAACGTCCACCTTGGCGCCTCCCACAACCAGCAAGCGCAAACGACCACTACCCGCAACAGCGGGGGTAGCCTGAAGGTCGGTGGCGGTATCGATAACCTCAGCAGTGCCTTCGAGGGCTACCACAAGGAAAAAACCCTTGAAGAGCAGGCAAGCCAAGTACAAAGCACCAACCTGACGGCCAGTGGCAACCTGCACATCACGACCGGCGCATTGGTCAACGAGGCCGCGAAAGTGAAGGCAGGCAAAGCACTGGTGGTCAACGCCGATACTGTGCAGAACCGCGCGATAGACAACACCCAAAGTAGCCGGCTCACCGAGAAAAACTGGCAAGCGAGCTTGGGCGCCAGCCTTGCTTATCAAGACTTGACCCGCCCCATTGAAAACCTGATCAATGGCAAAGAAGCCAGCCGCTTCCAGCAGGCCTCGGTTGAGGATGCACTGGCACCACCCAATCTGGGAGCTGAGTTCAACGGCGCGCACTTGAACCGCGAGGCGATTGAGCAGTCCAGCACTGCCCAGGTCACTGAATTGAAAGGTGCCAGCATCACCGTTAAAGCCGACACCATTAACGACACCGGCACCCACTACCGGGCCGAACAGGGTTCATTGTCGATCCAGGCCGGCTCGCATCAGTTCGCTGCTGCTCAGAACGTCAACAGCCAAACCGTCAACCGGCTGGATGTCGAAGCGGGCCTGCGCGTCGACACCACCACCGGCAGCGACATTAACCTGCGCCTCTCAGGCAAGGGCGGCTCACTGCAAAAAGACGAACTCAAGCACACGGCACAGCCCGGCAGTCTGTATGGAAAAACGGGTATCCAGATTCAACTGGGCAGTGATGGACGTTATGAAGGCACGCAGTTCGATGCAGGCGACGGGTCGTTGTTGCTGCAGGCTGGCGGCAACCTGAAGCTGGATCAGGCCAACGATAAACAGCAGAGCAGCCTGAAACAGCTCGACGGCAACGCCTGGGCCAAGGGTGGCAACGCCCCGGCCGGCAAGGCCCTCGATGTGCGAGGCTACCTGGACCACAACGCACTCGACAGCACCGACACCCAGGCACGAGTCGCAACAATCGACGCCAAGGGTGACGTGACGCTGCAAGCCGGTGGCGATCTGGAACTGACCGGCAGCCGCATCGGTAGTGAAACGGCCAAGGTCGGCAACATCAATTTGAACAGCACCGGAAAACTGCTGGTCAAGACCGCCACGGACACCCACAAAGCGCAAGGCAGCAGCCTTGATGGCGGCCTGGAACTGCAAGCCAAAACCTCCGCCGATGGCAAAGGTGGAGGCATTGGTGGCCACTTCGGTAACGGGCGTACTGATGAAAACAGCAGCACCGCCACCGGTGCCCAGTGGTTTGCCAAGGACAAACTGACAGTCAGTAGCACCGCCTCACACGCCAATGCCGTGCACCTGCAAGGGGTCGATGCTTCGGCAGCCAAGGTGAACATCGACGCCAGCAATGGTGGGCTGTTGATCGAGGCGGTCAACAGCTCGGACCAGCGCAACAACCTCAAGGTAACAGCGGGTGCAGGGTTCAACGCCGCGCCCGGTGCGACGGCCGAACAAGACAAACGCGGCTTGCATGCCCGCGCACAGGTGAATATCGACCGGCGCGACAACCTCACTTATGTAAACAGTCAGTGGCGTGCTGGGCAGATCACCCTTAACAGCCTGGCAGACACTCGCCTGGAAGGAGTTTCTATGAATGCAGAACACATCAATGGCCAGATTGGAGGAAACCTGCAGCTCTCCAGTCAACAAGACCGCGTCAACGCCTTGAAAGTCGAGGTAGACGCACGCCTGAGCAAGGAGAAGAACCCGCAAGGCTACGCCAACGCCGCCAATGCCTTGGCTGGACCGTTCGCCAACAAAACCGATAAGCATGTCGGGCCTGTCGTGCAAAAGGTCGACCCGAAGGTATCACCGACGCTGAACGTGAAGGTCGAGCGCACGCAGCGTCAAAGTGTCGCCAGCCAAGCTACGCTCAGTGGCCGTGACGGCATCGCCTTGGCAGTCTTGGGTGAAACGAAGCTCTCAGGTGCCCGCTTGCAGTCTGCAGCAGGCAAGGTAGGGCTCGGCGGTGGAACGCTGACTCAGGAAACCCTGAACGGTCGCGATTCTCGATTTGAAGTGGGGATCAATGCCTCCAACGCTCCGGTCGATCTCACCACCGGCTTGATCGATGCCTATAGCGGAGCAGGCAACAGCGAGGGGGAAAACAGCGTCGATTTGGGCTTGTTGCGCACCAGCGGTCATAACCGCAGCACTAGCCTGGCTTCAAGTATTACTAAGCGTTGAAAACATCGCGGGGCAAGCCCGCTCCCACAGAATCTGTAGGAGCGGGCTTGCCCCGCGATTGGGCCATCAAACTTCAGAAGTCAGCGAGCTGCCAAACCTCATAAGCTGGTGTTTCGTAAGGATGAGCCTGCTTGAGTGCGGCGACCACCGGCTTGATCAGCGCGTCGGCCACCACCAACTCCACCCGCCACTCTTCGACCTGCTCGACCACCCCGCGCTGCCCGATGAACGGCTTGCTGCCATCCAGCGGGCGGAACTGGCCCTGGCCCAACACCTGCCAGGCACAGCAGTCGTAATCGCCGATGCGTCCGCCGCCAGCGGCGAACACAGCAGCTTTGACTTCGTCCACATGGCTGGGCGGAACGAAGAAGGCGAGTTTGTACACCCTTAGTTCACCCAGACCCGCGCGTTGCGGAACATACGCATCCAGGCAGCGTCTTCGTTCCAGTCATCCGGACGCCAGGAGTTCTGCACGGCACGGAAGACCCGCTCAGGGTGCGGCATCATGATGGTGACGCGACCGTCGCGGCTGGTCAGGCCGGTGATCCCGCGCGGCGAACCGTTCGGGTTGGCCGGGTAGGTTTCGGTAACCTTGCCGTGGTTGTCGACAAAGCGCAGCGCTACGCAACCAGACAGGTCCGCTTGCAGCAGGGCTTCTTCGCTTTCGAACTCGGCATGGCCTTCACCGTGCGCAATGGCGATTGGCATACGCGAACCGGCCATGCCTTGCAGGAAGATCGAGTTCGACTCCTGAACCTGAACCATGGCCACACGGGCTTCGAACTGCTCGGAGCGATTACGCACGAAGTGCGGCCAGTACTCGGTACCCGGAATCAGCTCGTGCAGGTTGGACATCATCTGGCAACCGTTGCACACGCCGAGGGTGAAGCTGTCGTTACGCTCGAAGAAGCCCTGGAAGGCATCACGGGCACGGCTGTTGAACAGCGCCGACTTGGCCCAGCCTTCACCGGCACCCAGCACGTCACCGTACGAGAAGCCACCGCAGGCGACCAGACCTTTGAACGCGTTCAGGTCGACGCGACCGGCGAGGATATCGCTCATGTGCACGTCGATCGCGTTGAAGCCGGCGCGATCGAAGGCAGCCGCCATCTCGACCTGACCGTTGACGCCCTGCTCACGCAGGACCGCCACTTGAGGACGTACGCCTTTCTTGATGTACGGCGCAGCGATGTCGTGGTTGACGTCGAAGGCGAGTTTGGCACTCAGGCCTGGATTGTCTTCTTCCAGCAGGGCGTCGAATTCCTGATCGGCGCAATCGGCGTTATCACGCAGGCGCTGGATCTGGTAGCTGGTCTCAGCCCACTGACGTTGCAGCAGACGGCGGTCGCCCTTGAACAGTTCTTCACCGGCAAACTTGATCAGCACTTCGCTGTTGTTGATCGGCTGACCGATCACCGCAACGCAGTCTTCGCCAAGGCCTGCAGCGCTGAACTGAGCCAGCACTTCACCGGTAGCGTCCTGATGCACCTGAATGACCGCACCCAGCTCTTCGTTGAAGAGGATGGCGGCAATCTTCTCGCGCTTGCTGGTCAGGGTGTCCAGTTCCAACTCGAGACCGCAGTGGCCGGCGAAGGCCATTTCCAGCACGGTGGCCATCAGGCCGCCGTCGGAACGGTCGTGATAGGCCAACAGGTGGCCGTCGGCGTTCAGACCCTGAATGACGGCAAAGAAGGCTTTGAGGTCTTCGGCGTCGTCGACGTCCGGTGCCTGGGCACCGAGCTTGCCGTGGGTCTGGGCCAGGATCGAGGCGCCCATGCGGTTCTGGCCGCGGCCCAGGTCGATCAGGATCAGGTCGGTTTCGCCCTTGTCCATGCGCAGTTGCGGGGTCAAGGTCTTGCGGATGTCGGTCACCGGTGCGAAACCGGTCACGATCAGCGACAGCGGCGAAGTCACAGACTTCTCTGCGCCCTCTTCGCTCCACTTGGTTTTCATCGACATCGAGTCTTTACCAACCGGAATGGTCAGGCCCAACTCAGGGCACAGTTCCATACCAACAGCCTTGACGGTGTCGTACAGACGCGCGTCTTCACCCGGGTGACCGGCGGCGGACATCCAGTTGGCCGACAGTTTGATGTCGGAGAGTTTCTCGATGCGCGAGGCAGCCATGTTGGTCAGCGTTTCGCCGATGGCCATACGGCCAGAGGCCGGTGCGTCGAGCAGGGCCAGTGGGGTACGCTCGCCCATGGCCATGGCTTCACCGGTGTAGACGTCGAAGCTGGTAGCGGTAACGGCAACGTCAGCCACCGGAACCTGCCACGGGCCAACCATCTGGTCGCGGGCAACCAGGCCAGTAATGGTGCGGTCGCCGATAGTGATCAGGAAGCTCTTGCTGGCCACGGCCGGGTGACGCAGTACACGCTCGACCGAATCCTTCAGCTCCAGGCTGCTTGGGTCGAAATCGTCGCCCAGTTCCGCTTCACGGGTCACCGAACGGTGCATGCGTGGCGGCTTGCCCAACAGCACTTCCAGCGGCATGTCCACCGGGGTGTTGTTGAAGTGGCTGTCGGTAACGGTCAGGTGCTGCTCTTCGGTGGCCTCGCCGACCACCGCGAACGGGCAGCGCTCGCGTTCACAGATAGCCTTGAAGCGCTCGAAGTCGCCCGCGCTGACGGCCAGCACGTAACGCTCCTGGGATTCGTTACTCCAGATTTCGTGCGGGGCCATGCCCGGCTCGTCGTTCGGGACGTTACGCAGCTCGAAGCGACCGCCGCGGCCACCGTCGTTCACCAGTTCCGGGAAGGCGTTGGAAATACCACCGGCACCGACGTCGTGAATGAAGGCGATCGGGTTGTTGTCACCCAACTGCCAGCAACGGTCGATGACTTCCTGGCAACGGCGTTCCATTTCCGGGTTTTCACGCTGTACCGAGGCGAAGTCCAGGTCGGCAGAACTGGCACCGGTAGCCACCGAAGAGGCTGCACCACCGCCCAGGCCGATCAGCATGGCCGGGCCACCCAGGACGATCAGCTTGGCACCGACGGTAATCTCGCCTTTTTTGACGTGATCTTCGCGGATGTTGCCCATACCGCCGGCGAGCATGATCGGCTTGTGGTAACCGCGCACTTCTTCACCGTGCGGGGTAGTGATCGACTGCTCGAAAGTACGGAAGTAACCGGTCAGGGCCGGGCGACCGAATTCGTTGTTGAACGCAGCGCCGCCCAATGGGCCGTCGACCATGATGTCGAGGGCGTTGACGATGCGCTCTGGCTTGCCGTACGGCTTCTCCCACGGTTGTTCAAAACCCGGGATACGCAGGTTAGACACGGTGAAACCGGTGAGGCCTGCCTTGGGCTTGGCGCCACGACCGGTCGCGCCTTCGTCGCGGATTTCACCACCGGAACCGGTGGAGGCGCCGGAGAACGGCGAAATGGCGGTCGGGTGGTTGTGGGTCTCGACCTTCATCAGAATGTGCACCGGCTCCTGCACCGCGCCGTACTGGCGGGTTTCAGGGTTCGGGAAGAAGCGCCCGGCAACGTTACCGACGATCACCGAAGCGTTGTCCTTGTAAGCGGACAGCACGCCTTCGCTGTGCATCTGATAGGTGTTCTTGATCATGCCGAACAGGCTCTTTTCCTGAGCCTGGCCGTCGATGTCCCAACTGGCGTTGAAAATCTTGTGACGGCAATGCTCGGAGTTGGCCTGGGCGAACATCATCAGTTCGATGTCGTTCGGGTTGCGTGCCAGCGTCTGGAAGGCGTCGACCAGGTAGTCGATTTCGTCTTCAGCCAGGGCCAGGCCCAGGTCGACGTTGGCCTTTTCCAGTGCCGCACGGCCACCGCCGAGGATATCTACCGAGGTCATCGGCTTGGGCTGGGCGTGGCTGAACAGCCCGGCAGCGTCTTCCAGACGACCGAGGACGATCTGCGTCATGCGGTCGTGCAGTTGCTGGGCAACGAGGGCCGCGTCGGCCTCGCTCAGCTCACCAGCGACGTAGTAGGCAATACCACGTTCCAGGCGCTGGACGTTCTCCAGGCCGCAGTTGTGGGCGATGTCGCTGGCCTTGCTCGACCAGGGTGAGATGGTGCCGAAGCGTGGCATCACCAAGAACAGGCGACCGCTCGGCTCCTGTACCGGTACGCTCGGGCCGTACTTGAGCAGGCGCGCGAGCACTTGCTGTTGGTCGGCAGTCAGATCGCTGTCAACCTCGGCGAAATGAGCGAATTCAGCATACAAACCACTAACAGCGGGGACTTTCTGACTCAATTGCTCGAGTAATTTACCGTGGCGAAAGGCAGAAAGGGCAGGAGCGCCGCGCAGGATCAACATCGTCGGGACAGCCTCAGGAAGGGGGTGTGCTTAGAGGCCGTGCATTCTAGCCTAAATTCGACGCTTTCGGCACCCGAAACACAGCATTCTGACGCGCCCGCGTGTCGGCGAAACAAACCGGACTCAGGGGTCAAAAAACCGACCCACCCTGCCAATCGCTCTTCCCTAACGTAAACCGCGTTAGCAGACAAGCAAACCGTTGTCGAGATATGGCGGGGCCTGACCTTTGCGTATACTGCAACCTATGTTCGCCCAAACTGCTTTGCGCCAGCGCTGCGCCAGATGGCTCATCGCAATCGGACTCTTCCTGATGCTCGGTGCCTGTGTTGAAAAACCCAGCACCCTAGAGCGCGTCAAGGAGGACGGTGTGCTGCGCGTGATCACCCGCAACAGCCCGGCCACCTACTTCGAAGACCGTAACGGTGAAACCGGCTTCGAGTACGAGCTGGTCAAACGCTTTGCCGACGAACTGGGGGTGGAGCTCAAGATCGAAACCGCCGACAATCTCGACGAACTGTACGATCAGCTTGGCAAACCCTCCGGCCCGGTTCTGGCAGCGGCCGGACTGGTCAGCAGCGAACGGCGCAAGGCACAGGTACGGTTTTCCCACCCCTATCTGGAAGTCACCCCTCAAGTCATCTACCGCAACGGCCGGTCGCGCCCTACCGACGCCAAAGGCCTGATCGGCAAGAAAATCATGGTGCTCAAGGGCAGCAGCCATGCCGACCAGCTGGCGGACCTGAAAAAGCAGTATCCCGCACTTGAATACGAAGAATCTGACGCCGTGGAAGTCGTCGACCTGCTGCGTATGGTCGATGAAGGCCAGATCGATCTGACTCTGGTGGACTCCAACGAATTGGCGATGAACCAGGTGTATTTCCCGAACGTACGGGTGGCCTTCGACCTCGGTGACTCACGCGACCAGCGCTGGGCGGTAGCCGCCGGTGAAGACAACAGCTTGCTCAACGAGATCAACGAATTTCTCGACAAAGTTCAGAAGAACGGCACTCTTCAGCGCTTGAAAGACCGTTATTACGGCCATGTGGATGTGTTGGGCTACGTCGGTGCCTACACCTTCGCCCAGCACCTGCAGCAACGCCTGCCGCGCTATGAAAAGCACTTCAAGGCGTCAGCCAAGAAGGAACAGGTCGACTGGCGCCTGCTGGCCGCCATTGGCTACCAAGAGTCGATGTGGCAGGCGGAAGTCACCTCCAAGACCGGCGTACGCGGGCTGATGATGCTGACCCAGCGCACCGCGCAGGCCATGGGCGTGTCCAACCGCCTGGACCCGGTGCAGAGCATTCGTGGTGGCGCTAAATACTTCGTGCACGTCAAAGAACAACTCGACGACTCGATCAAGGAACCTGACCGCACCTGGTTTGCCCTCGCGGCCTACAACGTCGGCGGCGGGCACCTGGACGACGCGCGCAAACTGGCAAAACGCGAGGGTTTGAACCCGAACAAGTGGCTGGACGTGAAGAAAATGCTGCCGCGCCTGGCGCAAAAGCAGTGGTACAGCAAGACCCGCTACGGCTATGCCCGGGGCGGTGAGCCTGTGCACTTCGTTGCCAACATACGTCGTTACTACGACATCCTCACCTGGGTAACCCAGCCACAACTGGAAGGCAGCCAAGTGGCCGATGGCAACCTGCATGTACCGGGCGTCGACAAGACCAAACCGCCAGAAACTACGCCCCCGCTGTAGGAGCGGGCTTGCCCCGCGATGCGATGTTGGTTGATAAATAGCTATCGCGGGGCAAGCCCGCTCCCACAGCAAGCCCGCTCCCACAGCTTCTTAGGCCTTGGCGCGGCGCGCCTTGAAGAACTCGGACAAGATCGTCCCGCACTCTTCTGCCAGTACCCCGCCCTCGAACAACACCCGGTGGTTGAGAAAGCCCTGGGTAAAAAACTGGCCCTGACTCTGTACCACTCCAGCCTTGGGCTCCAGCGCGCCGTACACCACCCGGGCAATGCGCGAATGAACGATCAGCCCAGCGCACATGCTGCAGGGCTCCAGCGTCACATACAGGGTGCTGCCGGGCAGGCGATAGTTGCTCGCCGCCTGGGCTGCAGCGCGGATAGCGACCATTTCGGCATGGGCGCTGGGATCACTGCCGCTGATCGGGCAGTTGAAGCCCCGGCCAATGACCTGCCCATGCTGCACCAGCACTGCGCCCACCGGCACTTCACCCATGGCCGCGCCCTGCGCCGCCAGCTCCAGCGCCTCACGCATGAAAGCCTGATCGCGGCTGCGATCAATGATCTGTGGTTGACGCATCAGACCACCTCGATCGCGGCCATCAGGCCGGTTTCCATATGATCGATCACGTGGCAATGGAACATCCAGGTACCGGGGTTATCGGCCACCAGCGCTACCTGGGCACTCTCGTTCTTGCCCAGCAAGTAGGTGTCGGTGAAGTACTGCTCGGGGAACTTGTGCCGATTCGAGGTCAGCACCTTGAAGCTCATGCCGTGTAAATGGATCGGATGCTGGTACTGGGTCATGTTCTTGAGCTCGAAAATATAGCTCTTGCCCTTTTTCAGCGTAGCAATTGGCCGTTCGGCACAGGTTTTGTCAGTGATGTCCCAGGCCTCACCGTTGATCTGCCACAAGCTCGGTGGCTTGCCGTTGTCGGTGTTGACCGACACCGAGCCTACCCACTCGAAGTTAAAGTTAAGCTTCTCGGCATTGGCCAGGTCCGGCTCGGCAATCGGGTTGGCTGGCAACTTTGGCGGCCAATCGCCTGGCGCTTCAGTACTGGCCACTGAGCGCAGCGTCCCCAAACGCACCGAACCATCACGTAATGACAATTCTTCACCGGCCGGCGGCATCTTGATTGCCAGGCAGATACGCATGCCTGGGCCGAGCCAGTAGTCCTTGCCCAACGGCCGTGGGGTGATCGGGTTGCCATCCAGGGCATAGATCCTGGCTTCGAAATTGCCCTTGAGGTTGATCCGATAAGTCAGGGTATTGTCGAGGTTGAGCAGACGCACCCGCACAACCTGCCCTTCAGGCATCTCGACCACCGCATTGGCCTGGCCATTGATTGTGATCAAACGTCCTGCGGTGCCACCTCGGGCGGCTTCACGGGGGATGCTGAACGGCAGGTATGCACCCTGCTCGTCCACATGCCAGTTCTTCAGACTCAAGGTACGCTCATGCTTGAAGCCTGTTGGCTCACGCTCCTCGACGATCAGCGGGCCGACCAGGCCTTTGCCCAGCTCTTCGGAGCTGTTCACATGCGGGTGATACCAATAGCTGCCAGCATCGGGCACGCGGAACCTGTAATCGAAATACTCGCCTGGCAATACCGGCAGTTGCGAAACGTACGGCACGCCATCCATTTCCAGAGGCAAACGGATGCCGTGCCAGTGAATAGTGGTGGGCACCGGCAGGCGGTTGATAAAGCGCACCCGCAGCCACTCACCCTGGCGAACGCGCAGTTCAGTACCCGGTGCAGATGGGCCGAACGCCCAAGCCTCGGTTTTGTGACCAGACACCAGCTCGACATCCAGCGGCGCGGCAATCAGTTCGTAATCATGCCCGGCATTCGGGTCAGTGCGCCCCAGCCAGTAACGCGATGCACCGCCGGCACCCAGGCCGATTGCCACCAGGCCAGTCAGGCCACCGAGAATTTGTCGCCGGGTAAACGCCATGCCGCAGGTACCTCGTATTGCCAGGAACAACATGCCAGCCCTGTCAGGGCTGGCGATGAAGGGCGAATACGATACACCTGCAAATGCGAAAGATTAAGTGAAGAGTTGCCGCAGGCTGCCCTAGAGCTTGGGGCGAATGACTCCTGGCGGTGCGGTGACCGGGTCAAGGTACTGCACGGGTAAAAGCTTGGTTTGCAGCGCCAGCCTCAGATCACCCTGCACAATGCCATCGGGCTTGCCCATGCTCGGCAGAAAATATTCACCAGGATCGAGCGTTATTCCCGTCGCCTGCCCGGGGCCGGCATCGACGATGCGTAAACCCGGCACCCCTTGCAGCTCGGCAACGCCAGGCACTTTTTTGTAAAAATTACTGTGCGTATTACCGACCAGCGCGACCCATCGTTCAGTGGGCCTGGCGGCCTGCCTGATGGAGATCGTTTGATGAGCGTAATAATTCATCATTTTTTGCCGCAACGGATTGCCCCAGTGCACCGCATCCAGACCATCCAGCCGATAGCTCGCCACGCAATCGATCGCTTGTACACTGATCCGGTTGGCACGGGCCTTCCTGACCAGTTCCAGAAAGTTGTAGCGAGCGCCCGGGTCAGTGAAATGACCGGCATCAAGCTCCCGCAAGTAACTTTCCAGATTGCGCGTCATCTGCCCGGTATGGGCAAAGGCATCCAGATCGACCTGATGCATATCACTCATCAGATGCTCAAGGTAGAGCGTGCGCACACCTTTGTCGTACATCGCCTTGAAGTTATCCATCAGCCAACGCTTGCTGGCGATAGAGCCATGCGACTCTCCAATCACCAGGCCTTCGTGTTGCTCCAGCAACTCCAAGAACGCACGTTGCGGGGCAACCGATGCCACGGGTTCTGCCAGTGGAACGTAAGGCAACTCGGGCCAGCCGGCAAAGAAACCGCTGGCATCTTCACTCAGTTGCTGACGGACTCGCTGCAAGCTGTCACATACGTCATTCAAGGGCGATTCCGGGTCGAAAAAATCACCGGAGAGCATCCGCCGGTTACTTACATTGATCAGCTCAAGCATGGCCGGGCGCGCACCGGTCGGTACCTCATAGCTACCTGCCGGGACCTCGAACGCCGAATAATCAACCATTTCAACCGGCTGCTCCGGCGTCATCCCACTCATGCACTGACCGCCAGCGCGTAAGCAGGGGGACTCGAATACTTCCCACTGCCCCGCTTCATTCATACGCACAGGAATACCACCCGCAAAGGAAAACGGGTTTTCCTCAGGCACGATCAACCAGGTACCCAACGTCGAGTCGTAACGTACGCGGTACGACAACCCGGAAATTTCGATGTACTGCCCACCATTGGCAAGCGTACTGATGCCCCGCGAGGGGCCTGCCGTGGCCGCTGGAACATTGACCAGCGCATTGCTTTCACGCTCGTCCAGGACTTGCGCCGAACCTTTACCCAACGGGATCAGAAACGGAAGATTAAGCAGAACATCAACACCGGCCAGAATTGATCCCACCACCCCCGCATGGCGCTCTTCGAGGGTATCGCCATCAACCGCTTGCTCGGCATTCAGCGCCACTCGGGCCACCCCAATCGCCACCACCAGCAACGCCAACGGCCAGCCAGCCGGCACCATATAGCCAAGCAGGCGCCCCACCGTGTTCAGGTAGCCGATCCACAGCTGAATCCGCAGCTCGGAATTGGTCCGCAAGACAGCGTCGGCTTCGTTGATCATGCGCTGTCTGGCGCTGTCGCGGACCCAGGCAAACACTTCGCCACTGATGGGGTCCCTTCGCACTTGGGCTACAAAGTGCTCAACGCTTCCCTTCGCCAAACCTTGTAGTTGGCTGCGCAATGCCTGTAACGCTTGAGGTTCTGCGGTAAAGTGCGCCAGCAACTGCTCAGTGCTTTTTGGCACCTGAAGCCAGCCGAACAGGTATTCAGCTACCTCAGCCTCGCTGTCGAACCCCTGAAAAGATGGCACCGCGCCGGGCAAGTAAAGAACATAATGGCCGTCCTGCGCCTTCAACCAGATGACGTCCGTCGACACCTGACCGCACAGGCTCAAGGTAGCAATTTGAATCCCAGCTTGCGGCGAATGCACCTGTTCGAAATGCTGCAGTTGCGGGGCAATACCACTGTCGAAGCCGACAGCGTCGAACACCAGTTGCAACTGCAATGCGTCCAATTGACCGCTCAGCCCTGCCTGCAAGGCTTCAGACAGGTAGTTGAGCTTGGCCAAGGTACGAACGTCTTCACCATGATCGGCCCAGAAAGCAGCTGATCGACGCTGAAAGTCGGCACCAAAATCCAGCACCCAAAATGCCTTGAGAACACGCTCCGGCTCAAGCCGCACCTCATTGGTTTCGTTATAGACACCAGCGTCAGGCCCTACGGAGTAAAAACCACCGTACATAGGCAGCACGTCAGCACTGTCCTGATCGCCGACACGAAACCGCCGTATAACCAGCTCGGTCAAGGTCAGGGATTGCTCGGGGGTACCGAAGTGCTGCCAGCCAGTGAACGTCCTGTTAGTGCTCATTCCCTGAGAAAAGCGATGCCAGTAAATATGATCCGGATTTCCGTTGGGCACACCTTCAGCTTTGAGCAAGTTCAGTGCAGCTTTACGGGCATCAGCATGCAGGTCAGGGAAGGCGAGTACAACTCGCCGGGCAATCGCCGAGAGTTGGTTGCGCAGGGTCAAGGACAAAGATGAGTCGCTCATCACAATAGCCTCCGTTGTCAAAGAGGCTCACTGTGCAAGTTGCCCTGACACAACGGTGCTAGATAGTTACCACAGCGTCTGTGGGAGCGGGCTTGCCCCGCGATGCGATAGGGCGGACGGTACGCAATCGCGGGGCAAGCCCGCTCCTACAGACAAAAAAAACGCCATGTCCCTTTCGGAACATGGCGCTCATTAACGCACTAGCGGGATCATTCCCACTCGATGGTCGCAGGCGGCTTGCTCGACACGTCGTAAGTAACGCGAGAGATGCCTTCGATCTCGTTGATGATCCGGCCGCTGACGGTTTCCAGCAGCTCGTAAGGCAGGTGCGCCCAGCGCGCAGTCATGAAGTCCACGGTCTCTACGGCACGCAGGGCAACGACCCAGGCGTAACGGCGGCCGTCACCGACGACGCCAACCGATTTGACCGGCTGGAAGACCACAAAGGCCTGGCTGGTCTTGTGGTACCAATCAGCCTTGCGCAGTTCTTCGATGAAGATATGGTCAGCGCGACGCAGCAGGTCGGCGTATTCCTTCTTCACTTCACCGAGGATACGCACACCCAGGCCCGGGCCCGGGAACGGGTGGCGGTAGACCATGTCGTACGGCAGGCCCAGCTCCAGGCCGATCTTGCGCACTTCGTCTTTGAACAGTTCACGCAGTGGCTCGACCAGCTTGAGGTTCATTTCCTCAGGCAGGCCACCCACGTTGTGGTGCGACTTGATCACGTGAGCCTTGCCACTTTTGGCTCCAGCCGACTCGATCACGTCAGGGTAGATGGTGCCTTGGGCGAGGAACTGGATGTTGTCCAGCTTGCTGGCTTCAGCATCGAAGATGTCGATGAAGGTGCGACCGATGATCTTGCGCTTCTTCTCTGGGTCCGCTTCGCCGGCCAGGTTGTCGAGGAACTGCTTTTCAGCATCGGCGCGGATCACTTTGACGCCCATGTTCTCTTTGAACATGGCCATCACCTGGTCGCCTTCGTGCAGGCGCAGCAGGCCGTTGTCGACGAATACGCAGGTCAGCTGGTCGCCGATGGCGCGGTGCAGCAGCGCGGCAACTACCGAGGAGTCGACGCCGCCGGACAGACCCAGCAGGACGTTGGCCGAACCCACTTGCTCACGTACCTGGGCAATGGCGTCTTCAACGATGTTCGACGGGGTCCACAGGGCTTCACAGCCGCAGATGTCCTGAACGAAACGCGAAAGAATGCGACCGCCTTGCTTGGTGTGGGTCACTTCCGGGTGGAACTGCACGCCGTAGTAGCCCAGGGCATCGTCGTACATGCCGGCGATCGGGCAGCTCGGGGTGCTGGCCAGAACGCTGAAGTTGCCCGGCATCTGGGTAACCTTGTCGCCGTGGCTCATCCACACGTCCAGGCCCAGTACGCCGTCATCGTCGACGTGGTCTTCGATGCCGTCGAGCAGGCGGCTCTTGCCGACCACGTCAACGCGGGCATAACCGAATTCGCGCAGCTCGGAACCTTCAACCTTGCCGCCCATTTGCTCGGCCATGGTCTGCATGCCGTAGCAAATGCCCAGTACTGGGACCTTCAGGTCGAACACAGCTTGCGGGGCGCGCGGGCTGTTGGCTTCGTGCACGGACTCAGGACCGCCGGCAAGGATGATGCCGCGCGGGTTGAATTCGCGAATCGCTTCATCATCCATGTCGAACGGGTGCAGTTCGCAGTACACGCCGATTTCGCGCACGCGGCGGGCGATCAGCTGGGTGTACTGGGAACCGAAGTCGAGAATCAGGATGCGGTGAGCGTGAATGTCGAGGGCCATGACTCAATCTCTGATGCAGCTGCAAGCCTGGAGCGGCTAGCTGCAAGTTGATCGGGGAAACGCGGTAGCTGCTGCAACGCAGCTACCGCTTGAAGCTAGAAACTTTCAACTACTGGCTGGAGGCGTTAGCCGACCCGATAGTTAGGCGCTTCTTTGGTGATTTGTACGTCATGCACGTGGGACTCGGCCATGCCGGCACCAGTGATACGCACGAACTCTGGCTTGGTGCGCATTTCTTCGATGTTGGCGCTGCCGGTGTAACCCATCGAGGAACGCAGGCCACCCATCAGCTGGTGGATGATCGCGGTCAGGGTGCCTTTGTACGGCACACGGCCTTCGATACCTTCCGGAACCAGTTTCTCGGCGCCGGCCGAGGAGTCCTGGAAGTAGCGGTCCGAAGAGCCTTGAGCCTGGGACATGGCGCCCAGCGAGCCCATGCCACGGTAGGCCTTGTAGGAACGACCCTGGAACAGTTCGATCTCGCCCGGCGCTTCTTCGGTACCGGCGAACATCGAACCCATCATCACGGCAGAGGCGCCAGCAACGATGGCCTTGGACAGGTCACCGGAGAAACGGATGCCACCGTCGGCGATCAGCGGAATACCGGTGCCTTCAAGGGCAGCGGCAACATTGGCGATAGCGCTGATTTGCGGCACGCCGACACCAGCAACGATACGGGTGGTGCAGATCGAGCCCGGGCCGATACCGACCTTGACGGCGTCAGCGCCAGCTTCGGCCAGTGCCTTGGCGGCAGCGCCGGTCGCGATGTTGCCACCGATGACCTGAACCTGAGGGAAGTTCTCTTTCACCCAGCGAACGCGATCGATTACGCCTTTGGAGTGGCCGTGAGCGGTGTCGACCACCACCACGTCAACGCCGGCCGCAACCAGTGCGGAAACGCGATCGCCGGTGTCTTTGCCGGTGCCGACTGCAGCGCCGACGCGCAGACGACCCTGGTCGTCTTTGCTGGCCAGTGGGTAAGCCTTGGCCTTCTCGATATCGTTAACGGTCATCATGCCTTTGAGGGCGAATTTCTCGTCGACGATCAGTACGCGCTCGATGCGGTGTTTGTGCAGCAGTTCACGTGCTTCGTTCTTGTCGGCGCCTTCCTTCACGGTGACCAGACGCTCTTTCGGCGTCATCACTTCGCGGACAGTGGCATCCAGACGGCTTTCGAAGCGTACGTCACGGGAGGTGACAATGCCGACCAGGTCGCCATTGTGCAGCACCGGAACGCCGGAGATGTTGTTCAGACGGGTCAGTTCGAACAGATCGCGTACCGTGGCATCAGCCTCGATGGTGATCGGGTCTTTAACCACACCGGCCTCGAACTTCTTGACCTTGCGCACTTCGGCAGCTTGCTGCTCGATGGTCATGTTCTTGTGGATGATGCCAATGCCGCCTTCCTGAGCCATGGCGATGGCCAGGCGGGCTTCGGTCACGGTATCCATGGCGGCGGAAACCAACGGAATATTCAGCTCGATGCCACGGGTCAAACGGGTCTTGAGACTGACTTCATTGGGCAGCACCTCGGAATAACCAGGTACAAGGAGAATGTCGTCGAAGGTCAGGGCTTCTTGGCTGATACGCAGCATCGCGGGGGCTCCCGGGCGGGAAAAATGGAAGCGCGCCATTATACTCATCCAGAGCCTTTCGCTCAATGCAAAGATAGGCCTTCGGTCAGTTACCGGTGCGGCTTACCTGCACGACAGCCACCGGCTGATCCAACCAGTCGGCGAAGTCATCGAGAAAAGTTTGTTTGAACTGCGCCGCACTCCAGTTATTGAAGATAAAACCCAGGTTGGAAAACGCGCAGGGTTGCAGGAACAGAAAGCCGTTGATGTCGTCTTCATGACCACACAACGGGCAGATGAAATTGTCGGTTTGCCCGGGCATCCACTCTTCCAGGCTCTCGAACAGCGCTACCCCCACCTCCTGACGGCACTCGGCGCAGCCCGCCTCTTCAAGGAAGCCGTCGAGCGGGGTATAGATACAACGTTTGGTGATCACTTCCAGGCCATTGACCGCCTGGCCGTAAGGCAGCAACTCGGGCCGTTCCACCACTTTGCGCGCGCCTTCGCCAATGGCGTAGGCCATGCGGTTGCCGGTACTGCCGCAGGTGCTCAATTGTTCCTCGATGATTTTCTCGCGCACCAGCCAGCGCAGAATCGCCCGGGCGCGGGGCTCATGCACAGGAACAGTGGAAATCTTCGGGACAATAATGCTCTGGGTAATCATGACGGCAGCCAAACATGCTCAAAGCGCCCAGTTTACCTCACTCAGGTAGCGACCGATCAGGGCAAGGCCGCTGGCCAGTACCAGCCAGGTAATCAGGCGAACAAAGGTTTCTCGCGACATCCCCAGGGTCAGGCGCCGCCCCAGACAGAGCCCGGCTACCATCATCGGCACCAGACACAGAGCGAGCAGCAGCAACGGCAGGTCCGCGTACACCCCCGCCACGAGGAAAAGACTCAGGCGCACCACCGTACTGCAGCTGATCAGCGCGCTCTGAGTCGCCCGGGCCTGCTCTTGGGAAAGCAGGCGAGCATTGAGGTAAATCGCATAGAGAAAGCCACCACTGCCGAACAAGGCCCCGAACAAACCGCCCGCAGTTCCCATTGGCACCGACCAAGCGGCCGAGAGCTGCGTCGGCCTGACGCTTACCGTCAGGCTATACAAGGCGTAGGCGCTGACAAACAGCCCCATACCCAGCATCAACAGATCGGACTTGAGGCTGAGCAGAAACACCACACCCAGGCTGCAGCCCAGCGCCATGCACGGCAACAGGCGGAACAATTCTGCGCGGGCCACGGCCTTGCGCGTCGGCAGCCAGTTGCCGAAAGCGGCGACAAAATCCAGCAGTACCAGCAACGGGATGATCCGCGACAGGGGCATGAAGTTGATCAGCACAGGCCCAGCCACCAGCGCTGTACCAAAACCCGCGACGCCGAAGACGATATAAGCAGCCCCGACCCCCAGCAGGATCCACAGCCATTCAAAGGAGGTCAAAGGCAGTTGAGCAAACAAGGTCGAGAGCATGGTGGTCGCCAACGGTGAAGGTGGGAAAACTTTACCCAGCATCAAGCTATGCCGACTAATATGCATTTACGCCACCAGCCATCTTGAAACGGCATACCGCTAATGATCTCTACCCGCCAGTTGAGGTACTTCGTCGAAATCGCCGAAAGCGGCAGTTTCAGCGCCGCTGCCGAGCGTCTGTTCATTGCCCAGTCGGCCCTGAGCCGGCAGATCAAAGAACTTGAGTCGCACCTCGATACCTTGCTGTTTGAGCGCACTGCTCGCCAACCTCGACTGACAGCTGCAGGGCAGGCCTTTTTGCCGAGGGCGCGTACCTTGTTGATTGACCTGGACAAAGCCGAACGCCTTGCTCGGGAGGTCGGCCAAGGCGTACGCGGCAACCTGCGCCTCAATCATTCCAGCACCGTGCCATTGACCGGGCACCTGCTGAGCCGGCTCAGCGGTTATCTGAAAAGCCACCCGGAAGTTGCCATGGAGATCGCCCAGCAATCCTCTGAGGCACAGCTTGTAGAGCTTGCAGAAGACCGCCTTGAAATAGGCCTGCTGCGCTTGCCGGTGCTGCGCCAGCATGAAGGGCTTTGTGTGCAGCCGCTGTTTGACGAGCCGTTGTTGCTGGCCGTCTGCGAGGATCATCCGCTGGCCAGGCACTCCAGCGTTAGCGTGGCGCAGTTGCGTGATGAGGCCTTTATTTCCATCCCTCATCACCAACGCGGTGGCTTGAGCTATTTGTCTGCCGAGTTGTGCATGGCGGCGGGTTTCTTTCCGAAAGCAGCACGGGTGGTGTCGCGCAAGACCACACAGTTGCAGTTGATCCAGGCAGGTTTTGGTGTGGCTTTGTTGCCGCAATGCATGCAGGAGATTGCTCCGCCATCACTGCGGTTCATTGCCCTGACGGATGAAGGATGCCGCAGTACGGTGGCGCTGGCCTGCCGCCGTGATGCCGGGCCATTGGTGCGCCAGGTTGTCGAACACATGGCTACGTAGGAGTCAGCTTACCCAGCGATTGCATTCTGTCTGACACATCGCATCGCGGGGCAAGCCCGCTCCTACCGGTGATGGAGTGCCACGCCAAGGCACATTCCTTTATGATGCTGCCCCATGATCAAAGACCCTTTCGAAAGACTCGGCCTGGACCGCGAAGTCCTTACCGTCAGCCAGCTCAACGGCCGCGCCCGGGTGCTGCTCGAAGATGTGTTTCGCAATGTCTGGGTTGAAGGCGAGATATCCAACCTCGCCCGCCCAGCCTCCGGCCACGTCTATTTCACCCTCAAAGACAGCGGTGCTCAGGTGCGCTGCGCCTTGTTTCGCCAGAATGCGGTGCGGGTTCGTCAGGCCCTGCGCGACGGCCTGGCGGTCAAGGTGCGCGGCAAGGTCTCGCTGTTTGAAGGCCGTGGCGACTATCAACTGATCCTCGACACAGTCGAGCCCGCCGGCGATGGTGCGCTGCGCCTGGCATTTGAAGCACTCAAGGAAAAGCTCGGCGCTGAAGGTCTGTTCAGTGCCGAGCGCAAGGTGGCCCTACCCGTCCACCCGCAACGCATCGGCATTGTCAGCTCGCCAACCGGTGCGGTAATCCGCGACATCATCAGTGTGTTCCGCCGCCGCGCTCCGCAAGTCGAACTGACCCTGATTCCAACCGCCGTGCAAGGCCGAGAAGCGATCAATCAGATCGTCCGCGCGCTGCAATTGGCCGACAGTGGTGGCTTCGATGCGCTGATCCTGGCCCGTGGTGGTGGTTCGCTGGAAGACCTCTGGTGCTTCAACGAAGAGGCGGTGGCACGAGCGATTGCCGCCTGCGTTACACCGATCGTCAGCGCTGTCGGCCATGAAACCGATGTATCGATCAGTGACTTTGTCGCCGATGTACGCGCCCCAACGCCGTCGGCCGCTGCCGAGCTGTTGGCGCCGGACAGCAGCGACTTGCAGCGACGCATCGACAGCCTCAAGCGACGCCTGCTACTGCGTATTCAAAGCCGTCTGAGCCATGACCGCCTGCGCCTCGACAGCCTGACCCGACGCCTGCGCCACCCCGGCGAACGTCTGCGCCAACAAGCGCAACGCCTGGATGACCTGGACATGCGCTTGCGCCGAGCCTTCGAACAACGCCTGAATCAACGCCGCGAGCGTTTGGCCCGCCTCGACACCCGCCTGGCGGCGCAACATCCTGGTCGCACCCTGGCCCTGCTCAAGCAGCGCCTGGACAGCCTGTCCGAACGCTTGCCCCGAGCCATGCGCGAAACACTTAAAGACCGTCGTCAGCGCCTTCAGGCACATATGCAGACCCTGCATGTGGTCAGCCCTCTGGCTACTTTGGGACGCGGCTACAGCATCCTGCTCGATGAGCGCGGCCAGGCCATTCGTAGCGCCGCCCAGACCCAAAACGGTCAGCGCCTGAAAGCCCGCCTGGGCGAAGGTGAACTGCAAGTACGCGTTGAAGACAACCACCTGACCCCGGTCACGCTTTCATTACTGGACTGAACCATGCCTCGTCTGTTTGCCCCGCTGATGCTGCTGTGCCTTATGTTCGCCAGCAGCGCCCAGGCCAGCTACATCACCCGTCAACTGAACAAACCGGTCCCCGGTGGCGTGGCAGTCATCAACCTGGGCCCAGCCGCCCAGGCACCCAGCGCTCGCTTTGATGGCAAACCGGTACTGGTGGTCAAAGAGCAGGACAACTGGCTGGCTATTGTTGGCCTGCCGCTGACACAAAAAACTGGCCCGGCACAGCTCACCCAAGGTACGCGTACGCTGAACTTTACTGTGGGCAGCAAGAAGTACCCGGAGCAGCGCATCACCCTGAAGAACAAGCGTCAGGTCAACCCTGACCCGGCCGACCTCAAGCGCATCGACGCCGAGCTGGCCGAACAGCTCAAGGCCTACCGCAGCTTCAGCCCGACCTTGCCCAGCAACCTGCTGCTCGACAAACCGGTCAATGGCCCACTGTCGAGCAAGTTCGGCGTACGCCGCTTCTTCAATGGCGAAGAGCGCAACCCGCACGCCGGCCTGGATTTCGCCGTGCCCGCCGGTACCCCGATCAAGACCCCGGCCAATGGCAAAGTGATTCTGGTGGGCAATTACTTCTTCAATGGCAAGACCGTGTTCGTCGATCACGGCCAGGGCTTTATCAGCATGTTCTGCCACATGTCGAAAATCGACGTGAAGCCTGGCCAGCAGCTGAGTCGAGGAGCCATCGTCGGACGGGTCGGCGCAACCGGGCGTGCCACCGGCCCACACATGCACTGGAATGTCAGCCTCAACGATGCACGGGTAGACCCAGCTATTTTCATCGGTGCCTTCCAGCCCTGATCGAAACCAGTAGGAGCGGGCTTGCTGTGGGAGCGGGCTTGCCCCGCGATGCGATGTAACAGACAGTCCGCAATCGCGGGGCAAGCCCGCTCCCACCGGCGCACTGACAGCGGATTTCTCAAGCTCGCCGCTCACCGCAATAAAATATGAGCTACCACCAATTAGCCGCTATTAAATTTCGACTTATTGGTTTTTTTAAGCATTCCTATCAATTTTTTCTCAACGCTTGCCATCTTTAACCCCACTGGGTAGGGTTGAAGGCATGAAAACCTTTCAGACCCTCATTCTGCTTCGCCAACATCGCAGCCTCTGCCTGGTCAGTGCACGACTACCAAGCTGAATCGCGTCGCCTCGCCTTTTCATCTCGTTTTCGTTCGGCAGGCCACCTTCATCAGGCCGCACACTAAAGGATTGCTTTTCATGACCATGCTCAAAGACCCTTCGAAAAAATACAGCGCCTTCCCTACCGTCAACTTGCCTGACCGTACCTGGCCATCGAAGACCATCACCCAGACGCCAATCTGGTGCAGCTCCGACCTGCGTGATGGCAACCAGTCGTTGATCGAGCCAATGGATGCGGCGAAGAAGCTGCGCTTCTGGAAGACCCTGGTCAGTGTCGGCGTGAAAGAGATCGAGGCCTCCTTCCCTTCGGCTTCGCAAACCGATTTCGACTTCGTTCGTACCCTGATCGAAGATGGCCATATTCCGGATGACACCACCATTCAGGTGCTGACCCAGGCCCGTGAAGACCTGATCGCTCGCACCTTCGAATCGTTGCGCGGTGCGAAAAAAGCCATCGTCCACCTGTACAACGCCACCAGCCCGTCGTTCCGCCGCATCGTTTTTAACCAAGACAAGCAAGGCGTGAAAGACATCGCGGTGAACGCTGCCAAGCTGTTCGTCAAATATGCCGCCCAGCAACCAGAAACCCAGTGGACGTTCCAGTACTCGCCTGAAACCTTCAGCGCCACCGAACTGGAATTTGCCAAGGAAGTCTGTGACGCCGTGATCGAGGTGTGGAACCCGACGCCTGAGCACAAGATCATCCTCAACCTGCCGGCCACCGTTGAAGTCTCGACGCCGAACATCTACGCCGACCAGATCGAGTGGTTTGGCCGTAACGTCAACCGTCGTGACAGCGTGATCATCAGCCTGCACACCCACAACGACCGTGGCACTGGTGTCGCCGCTACTGAGCTGGGCTTGATGGCCGGTGCCGATCGCGTTGAAGGCTGCCTGTTCGGTAACGGTGAGCGTACCGGTAACGTCGACCTGGTGACCTTGGCCTTGAACCTCTACACCCAAGGCCTGGACCCACAACTGGACTTCTCCGACATCGATGGCGTGCGCAAGGTAGTTGAGGAGTGCAACCAGATTCCGGTGCACCCACGTCACCCGTATGTTGGCGACCTGGTCCACACCGCTTTCTCCGGCTCGCACCAGGATGCCATCCGCAAAGGCTTCAGCCAGCAGAAAGACGATGCCAAGTGGGAAGTACCGTACCTGCCGATCGACCCGGCCGACATCGGCCGCAGCTACGAGGCGGTCATCCGCGTCAACAGCCAGTCGGGCAAAGGCGGTATCACTTACCTGCTCGAACAGGAATACGGCATCAGCTTGCCACGCCGCATGCAGATCGAGTTCAGCCAAGTGGTTCAGGGTGAAACCGACCGCCTCGGCCTGGAAATGACTGCCCAGCAGATCTACAGCTTGCTGCACCGCGAATACTTGCAAGCCAACTCGCCATACGCTCTGGTCAGCCACCGCTTGCAGGAAGAGAACGGCAACAGCAAGGTTGAAGTTGAAGTGTCCAGTGAAGGTGAAACCACCCTGCACTGGCACGGCAAAGGCAACGGCGCCCTGGAAGCGCTGGTCGCAGGCTTGCCAGTGGCCGTGGAAATCATGGACTACAACGAGCACGCCATCGGTGCCGGCACCAACGCCAAAGCTGCTGCGTACATTGAATTGCGCGTTGCCGGTGGCCGTCCGGTGCACGGCGTAGGTATCGATGAGAACATCACCACCGCCAGCTTCAAGGCACTGTTCAGCGCCCTGAACCGCTCGCTGACGCAACAGGCTGCAAGTAAAGCCGCCTGACGCTAAGCCCGTTGCACAAGAGCCCGCCTATTTCAGGCGGGCTTTTTTTTAGCGCAATTTTAAAACGCCATCACTTTGATCTTAGGCGTCGTTATACTGCGGCTCAGTTCCACATTTGTAGACATACCCACACCTGTAAGGACGCAGATGAACCACGCGCAGCCCTGCTCCAAGGTCAAGCCATGAAGGGCATGGCTTCCAGCACCTTGATGGCTATCGTCGAAGATCATTCCCGTAGCTATGAGCTACGCATGAACGAGGCCGATCATGCCCGGTTGCCCCTCGTGGAACGCTACCTGCGCATACAGCAGGAACTCATCGACTACCTCAGCCCGATCGTTGCTCACACCTTCCGCCCCGTATCCGGTGCTCAGGCAACGATGGCCCAACGAATGAACGCCAGCCGTGCCGAGCATGAACGCCTGCGCAAGCTGTTGGCCGAACAGGAACGGGATATCGCCCAGGCGCTACGCAGCTCCAGGGAAGTGCGCACACAGCGCGATGAAATCGACCGCCAGGCACAGGCCAGGCTGGAGCGCTCACCTGAGTACCAGCGCGCGTCGCAACACCTTCAGCATGCGCTGGCCGCCGAGCAACAAGCTGAAGCGGATTACGCCGAAGTGCTCGCCGAATGCACCGCCAAGCTTCCACAGTACCAGGTGCACCCGATCTACACCTTTTTGCGACATCGTCACTACGGCATGGCCGAGTACAGAGGCGGCCGTGTAGCACGCGTACTCGACGACTGGCTGGCCAAGCGGGTCAACTTTCGCAGCAACCTGGAAAACGAGCGGACGTTGTGGGAAATGCAGCACTACAACGAAACACTGCGAAGCGAACGGCAAGCCAATCTGGAAGCATTGCAGCAGAGCATGTACGACCTGCAAGACGAAGCACAGCGCACCGCGGGCAAAGAAGCGCTCAACATCAAGCAGAAGCTGCTCACTCGCCAGCTATTCGCCGCCAAACAGCGTGCCAAAGAACTGCAGGCTGAGCGCTTGCCGCTGATCACCAATGAAGACCCAGACTTTCAGGCAGGGTTGCAATTGATCAGCGAGCAGACCGGTGGCAAAAGCATGAAGGACGTGCTGGAAGAGCTGACTCCGGTGCTGGCCTCAAACCCACAAGCAGGTGCACGCTTGCAAGCCTTGTGCACTGAGCACCAAAACATCCTTCAGGAACTGGACAACTGCTACGAGCAGCAACTCGCCGCCGATGATGCCTTCGCACTGGCCAAAGACCTTGAGATCGAACTGCGGCACTACCTGTTCGGTGACGTAGAGTGCGACGAAGACTGCGACTGCGAGTGCCACTGCACGCCTCATTTGCACGGCTGTTCAGATGAAAGTTGCAACGTTCAGGACTGCAACTGTTCGTGTCACCAGGAGTGCGTCTGCGGCTACAACTACGACAGCGGTGAATACTTCAACGCCTCGCTGGACGTCGCTCAGCTGCTGAGCAGTTACATGAAACGCGATATCACCCTTGATTACCTGCTGGGCCTGCTCGATGCCCAGTTCCTGCCCGACGACGAAACAACCCCCTACCTGCATTCGTCAGCCACCGGCTGCGCCACATCGTAAGGACACCCCATGAGCCAATACCTGGAAAAGGCCCTCAGCAACCTGCGCAGCATCGGCATCAATTTCCTGCAACCCGCCCAGGATGCGCCGGTGCTTGCCCTGCTGGACCGTGTTGCCGACTACGACAACACACGGGTCACGTCGATCGCTACCGTGTTGCAACAATCGACCGCGTTCAACACGATGGTGCGCGAGCAAATCGAGGGCATGGACATCTCCACCCGCTTCATGGACATCACCGACAGCTTCACCTCGGTGCGTGAAGATGCCGCAGACATGGCCGGCTGGATGGACGACGGGCGCCTGGACACCGTTGAGCGGCTCAAGCTGGCGTGGATGAACGTACGTCGTGGTTCTATCCCCAGCCGCTTCAACGATATCCGCGAGCATTACCTGCAAGTGTGCAAATCGGCCAACGACCAGATCTCCCGCGAGAACGTGATCCTTGAGTCCTACATGGACTTCCGCCTGGCGATGAAAACCGCAGAAGTCGATGCCCAGGAAGTCCTGGCTCTGGCTGGCAAGGTACTGGCCGAGCGCACCCGTCAGCTGGATGCCGCCAACAATGCAGTGGCGGCCGCCGAAGGCCAAGAGCCGGCTCGCCGTGCTGCCCTGGAACTGAGCCGTGATGAAGCCGTGCGTGCCTTGCAGAATGAAGACAAGCGCTATCAGATCATCAAAGACATCGCTGATGACCTGCGCGTGGGCTACAACACCGCCGAAATGGTGTTTGCCCGTATCAGCCAGGTGCATGTGATCAAAGAGCGCCAGTACCAGCGTATGGTCTCGTTCTTCTCCACCAACGAGGTGGTACTCACCAGCCTGGCCGTGTCGTTCACCGCCAACAGCGGCATGGCCGAGGCGACCCAGACCCTCAACGCCACCACCGAAGGTATCAGCAAAGGCCTGGAAGCCCTGGGCGGGCTTGGCAACCAGCAACTGGGCGCTGCCGTCAAAGCCAGCTACGGCTCAACCTTGCGCGTTGACGCAGTGCGCTCACTGGCTCAGGCCATGCTGACGTTCCAGAACGACATGAAAGGCCTGACCGACACCTACCGTGCCGAGTCGACCAACGCCGCCCGGGAAATCGCCGCCTGCGTCGAAGACGCCAAGCGTTCCTTTGCCGACTTGCTGGCCAAGGCCGGGCAATGAAGCGGGGATCACTCTCCGAACAGATGGGGGCCATGGCCCTCGTCGACCAGCTTCGCCATCAGCAACGACAAATGCGCGAGCACCTGGACCTGCACCGGCGCCGCACGGAAGTCGCCGAGCGGATCAGAGCGTATTACCAGCAGCAGGGCATCGAGTGTGACGATGCCCTGGTGGAACAAGGCGTACGCGAGTTCTTCGACCGCCGCCTGATGTTCGAGGCCCCTACGCTGTCGAAAACAGAACGGCTGATCGCGTGGCTGTTCATGCGTCAGACGCAGTTCAAGCACGGTTTGATCTGGATATTGATTCTGGCTCTGGTTATCGCCATCAAGAGCTGGACATTGGTTGCCGACAGCCCAAGCGCTGCCCAGGCACCAGCCAAGCCCCAGTCCGTGCAAGCGCCAAAGGTTGCTGGCACATCAACTGAAAGCGCCAACATGCAACGCTACAAGGCGCAGCTCAAGCGCTTGGCGAGCATGCCGCTCCCGACAGGCCTGCAGGCGCTGATGGATTCCTATGCGCTACGCGTTAAGACCATCATCGAGAAAGGTGATCCTGGGTACGTGGAGGATGTACTCGTGGAAATGGAACGCCAAATGGACTTCCTGGGAAATGAATACCTGTTAGAGCTGGTCGACCAGCCGGGCCAGCAGACCGGTTTTGAACATTGCGCAGACCGTGCACTGTGCAAGGCCTCAAAAACGGCCGGGCGCAAATGGTACCTGATGGTCCAGGCGGTCGATGGCAAAGGCAATGTCGGTCACATCCCCTACTGGCGTGAAGATGTTCAGGAAATGCGGGTTCACACCTCTATCGCGGTACAGGTGACCCACGAAGCGTATCTCCAGGCGCTGAAAGACAAACACGACAACGGTCGCATAGACCAACGCGACATCGGTTACAAACCGGCTTACACCATGGACCTGGCGTTCGATGAGCGGACGCTCGACGAGCCCCTGATCGATGAGGACTCGCCGGGACTGAACATTACTCATAGCTTTTGAGAAACCAATCGCGGGGCAAGCCCGCTCCTACCGGTGGGAGCGGGCTTGCCCCGCGAAGCGATGTAACTGACGCCTCGGGCACTTTTATTAAGCGTGTAACTCAAGCAACGCACATCAGAAAAGGACACTGGATGACCAGCATGCATAGCCCCCACCGGGACTACGACGATATCCAAAAGGAGTGCCAGGAAAAACTCCGTGCATACAACGAAAACCAGGCTTATGTATTCCTGCGTAATCGTGGCTATGGCACCGATGAGTATCACTACAGCCTTTTCCAACGCTGGCTTGATGACATGCTGGCCAAGCGCGTCAATTACAGGGCCAATCGCCAGAACGAACTGATGCTGCTGGCGATGCAAGCACGCAATCAGGCCCTGGCCAACGAGCGCGCCACATCATGAGAAAGGTACCTCTGTCCGAGAAAGTAGGCGCCCTGGCCGTCGTCGATGAATTGCGCCGCCAGCAAATGGAAGTTCAGGAACACCTGGACCTACCCAAACGCCGCGCCGAAATCGCTGCGAGTATCCGCAACTACTATCAAAGCCATGACATCGCCTTCGATGACGAGTTGATCGACCAGGGCGTGCGCGAATTTTTCTCTCAACGACTGGTTTTCGAGCAACCAGCCCTGAGTTGGTCCGACAGATTGCTGTGCCGCTGGTTACTAAGGCGCGACAAGCCCGAGCGCACCTCTCCAGCACAAGCCAAACAGCGCACTACCAGCTGGTGGTCTAAGCACTGGATGACTAAGACCAAGGATGTGTTCGTTGCATCGGTAATCATCTCAAATGTGCTGCTGATATCACGCTGCAGTATGCATGTAAACGACAGAATGAAGGCAGAAGATGCTATCGAGACTTTCTCCAGCCTCGGCCGGAAGCTCAGTGACTATCGGCAGTGGCACCGCAAAAATCCTGGTGTGCCGGTTAGCCCAGAATTGTCGGACAGCTTGATCCAATACCAAAAGTTGGCGGATCTAATTGGATTACAAGCGTATAAGAGCGAAGAATTCTCGCTAAGGCAGCAGTCTCAGAAAGACTTGGTGGACGATAAGCAAAAGCGGCTGGCCGCTGAAACCCAGTTGCAGCATATCCAACAGAACCTTGACGAGATAAAGAGTATCTTCGACGCCCGTCTGGAGTTGTCAAAAACTCTTGAGCAACCGTTTTACGAAAAAGCAGCTTGGCAATTTTCTGTGATCACACAGCAGACCGAAAAAGCAAGAAAAGCCATCGAAGCAATCAACACGCAGGGTTATACCCCAGCACGCAATGAGATCAACCAACTCTATAAATTGCTGGATGAAGCTAAGCAACTGCAGAATGTCATCCAGTCGCAAGCCACGTTTGATCGCCGAGCACGCCAGCTGAAACTAAGTGGCCAGGACGCCCGACAACTGCAGGCGCTATCCATGCGGGTTTCCAACGCTGTTGGTGCGTTCTCCGCAACGGACGCCACCCACCTGATGGGTCGTTTCGAAAGGACGGTGGAATTCGCTGAGCAGCCTCTGACACTCGACATCGTCGACAAAGACGGCATCAGGCCAGCAATTGAACGCTGTGACGAACAAACCTCCTGCAACCTGGACGACGACTCAACCCAGGGTAAACGCTGGTATGCAATTGTCGAATCCCGTGATGCGCTGGGCAAATGGGCTTACACCTCGATCCTCGACCCAGATACAGGCGAGTGGAGATCGCACGAATCTTTCGGCATTCAAATCAGCCATGCCGAATACCTGAGAATCAAAGAAGACCGACTCAGTGACGGACAAGTCGACAACCGAAAAATGGGCTACAAAGCAGCCAATGCGTTGAGCATGACATTCAACAATCGGGTGGTGAAAAACGCCGACCTGATCCTGACCTGGTAAATCGATCAAGGTCAGCGTAGAACTGACCACTTCTGAGCGGCTAAAAAAAAACGGTGCGCCGACCAAGCGCACCGTAAAGCCGTGTAGCACACAACGAATTCAAATCAGCTCAAAAGCTCCATGGCCTGCGCACTGCATTCGGTAATCCGCGACCACTCGCCATTCTTGATCCAGTCACTGTTAAGCATCCAGGTACCGCCCACACACATCACATTGGGCAGTGCCATGTAACTTTGCACATTGCTCAGATTGACCCCACCGGTAGGGCAAAAGCGCACGTCGCCAAACGGGCCGGCGAAGGCTTTGATCGCGGCCACGCCGCCGCTGATCTCGGCAGGGAACAACTTGAAGCGCCGATAGCCCAGGCAGTAACCCATCATGATTTCCGACGGTGTGCTGATACCTGGAAGCAACGGAATGTCGCTGTCGACACCCGCTTCGAGCAACTCCTGAGTGATCCCTGGCGTGACGACAAACTGCGCCCCAGCCGTTTCAACGGCGGAAAATGTCTTGCGATCCAGTACCGTACCGGCGCCGACGCACAGCTCCGGGCGCTGTTCACGCAGGACCTGGATGGCCTTCAAACCGTGCGCTGAACGCAAGGTGACTTCCAGGGTCTTGATACCCCCGGCCGCCAGGGCGTCGGCCAATGGCAGGATGTCGCTTTCACGGGCGATGGTGATCACCGGCAGAATGCGCGCCTGGGTGCAGATCTGATCGATCCGGGCAATCTTGTCGGTCATCGAAACTCCCGGCTGTTTCAGTTCATGCGTGGTCATAACGGTGGATCCTTGGCTCATGGGCACCAGTAAATATCCAGAGGGTCTTGGAGAAAGGCACGAATCGGCATCTCGTTCAGTTCAGTCCCCTGCAGTGCGGCGCGCAGGGTAGCGAGTTTGCCTGGGCCTTGCACAGACAACACGGTGAGCCCGGCGGTGGCCAGCAAGGCTCGGGTCATGCTCAGGCGCTGATGCGGCACACTCGGCGCCAGCATTGGTAAGCAGCGTCGTGTGCTTTGAAGGTCGAGACCTTCGGTCAGGTTCGGGCTGTTGGGGAACAGCGAGGCGGTATGCCCGTCATCCCCCATACCCAGTACCAATACGTCGATAGCAGGCAGTTCGGCCAAAGCCAGATCGGCCTCCAGCGCAGCCGCTTCAAGGCTGGCGGCTGCACGGTAGAGGCTGAGAAAACGCGCCTTCGCCGCTTTGCCGGTCAACAAATGACGCTTCAACAGACCGGCATTGCTGTCTGGGTGCTCAGTCGGTACCCAGCGTTCATCGGCGAGGGTGACCAGCACCTTGGACCAGTCCAGCGGCTGCTCAATCAAGGCTTGGAAAAAGGCCACTGGGCTGCGCCCGCCAGAAACCACCAGGGTCGCCTGGCCTTTCGCGTCGATCGCTGCGTTCAAGCGTGTGGCAACCGCTTTGGCCAGGCCTTCGGCCAGCGCCGAAGCGCCAAGAAAGTCGTGCGCCGTCACATGAGTCGGCAGTTCAAGTTCAGATATCGCCATACCAAGACCTCCCATCACGGGTAATCAATGCAATCGAGCTCATCGGCCCCCAGGAACCTGCGGCATAAGGCTTGGGCGCATCGCCACTGTTCTTCCAGCCGGCGATCAACTGATCACACCATTTCCACGCGTATTCAATTTCATCTTTGCGCACAAACAGGTTCTGATTGCCACGCATGACCTCCAGCAGCAATCGCTCATAGGCATCAGGAATCCGCGCGCTGCGCCAGGTGTCGGAAAAATTCAGTTGCAACGGCCCGCTGCGCAGTTGCATGCCCTTGTCCAGGCCCTGCTCCTTGGTCATGACCCGCAACGAGATGCCTTCGTCTGGCTGCAAGCGGATGATCAGTTTGTTGCCGATTTGCAAACGTTGTTCCGGGGCGAAGATGTAGTGCGGGGTTTCCTTGAAGTGAATGACGATCTGCGACAGCTTTTGTGGCATGCGCTTGCCGGTACGCAAGTAAAACGGCACGCCCGCCCAGCGCCAGTTACGGATATCGGCACGCAAGGCCACGAAGGTCTCGGTGTCGCTCTGGGCGTTGGCGTTGTCTTCCTCCAGATAACCGGGCACTGACTTGCCATCGCTGTAGCCAGCAATGTACTGACCACGCACCACATGGGTGCTCAGGCTTTCGCCAGTGATCGGGGCCAGAGCCTTGAGGACTTTGACTTTCTCGTTACGGATGCTGTCTGCCGAGAGGTCACTGGGTGGATCCATGGCGATCAGGCAGAGCAGCTGCAACAAATGATTCTGAATCATGTCGCGCAGCTGCCCGGCCTTGTCGAAGTAGCCCCAGCGCCCTTCGATCCCGACCTTCTCCGCCACGGTAATTTCCACATGGGAGATCGAGTTCTGGTTCCACTGGGTTTCGAACAGGCTGTTGGCAAAGCGCAGGGCAATGAGGTTTTGTACGGTTTCCTTGCCCAGGTAGTGGTCAATGCGATAGACGCGGTCTTCCGGGAAATACTGCGCCACGGCATCGTTGACCCGCCGCGACGAGTCCAGGTCATGGCCGATAGGTTTTTCCAGCACCACCCGGGTACGCGCACTCAAGCCGACCTTGTCGAGGTTTTCGCAAATGCCGCCGTACACCGCAGCAGCGGTGGCGAAGTAGGCAATCAGTTGATTGTCATCACCGACCTGTTCGGCCAGCGCCTGATAATCCTCAACCTTGAGAAAGTCGACATGCACATAGCTCAAGCGTGCGAGGAAACGCTGCAACACCAACGGTTCGATCTCCCCGGCCGGGACGAATTGGCGCAAGTGAGCCTCAATCGCCGCCAGGTGCTCGTCAGCACTTCCCGGCTCGCGGGCCAAGGCCAGCACCCGTGTGCTGGCGTGCAGCAGGTCGGCGCGGTCGAGCTGGTAAAGCGCCGGAAACAGCTTGCGCAAGGCCAGGTCACCCAGGGCGCCAAACAGGGCAAAGGTGCAAGGTTCAACGCTGATCGATGCCATGATGTTGGTTCTTTTATCAAGTTGAGCTAGAAATACCGTTTTCATTCCCGGTTTTCAAGGAATAATGTAGTAAAAAACACAACATTTTACTCAGTGGACAGATTCAAGTGGTGTGCCTTCCATGCCATCAGTACGATAAGCCACCGCGTCAAACGCTCACGGCGACTGCCTACGAGCCGCCTCATCGACCCAAGGACACATACCCATGGACCGCGTGCGAAACCTCCTGGAACAGATCCAGGGCCGCCTCGAAGAACTGAACAAAGCTGAGCGTAAAGTCGCCGAAGTCATCCTGCTCAACCCCCAGCAAGCTACACGCTTCAGCATTGCCGCCCTCGCCCAGGCCGCCAAGGTCAGTGAGCCGACGGTCAACCGCTTCTGCCGCTCGTTCGGTGTCAGCGGCTATCCCGAACTCAAACTGCAACTGGCTCAGAGCCTGGCCAGTGGCGCCGCTTACGTCAGCCGGGCGGTTGAAGCCGATGATGACCCGGCCTCCTACACCCACAAAATTTTCGGCAGCGCCATTGCCTCACTCGACAGCGCCTGCCAGCAACTCGACCCACAACTGATCAGCCGCGCCGTCGACATGCTGATTCAAGCCCGCCAGATCCACTTTTTCGGCCTCGGTGCTTCAGCGCCCGTAGCCCTGGATGCGCAACACAAGTTCTTCCGCTTCAACCTCGCCGTCTCGGCCCACGCCGACGTGCTGATGCAACGCATGCTGGCCTCGGTGGCTCACACTGGCGAGCTGTTCGTCATCATCTCCTACACTGGCCGCACCCGCGAGCTGGTCGAAGTGGCACGCCTGGCCCGGGAGAACGGTGCCTCGGTACTGGGCCTGACCGCCGCTGATTCGCCGCTGGCTAAAGCCTGCAGCCTGAGCCTGAATATACCGCTGCCAGAAGACACCGATATTTACATGCCGATGACCTCGCGCATCATTCAACTGACCGTACTCGACGTACTGGCCACCGGCATGACCTTGCGCCGTGGCGTGGACTTCCAGCCGCACCTGCGCAAGATCAAGGAAAGCCTCAACGCCAGCCGCTACCCGATCGACGACGAACTCAACTGAGCAACTGCGCCTGCAAACGCAGGTGTGCCTGCTCACCCGGCGCCAGGCTCAAGCTGTCACTGCTGCCGCTGGCGGCCTCGACACAGACGAAGCCCAACGTTTCACTGCTGCTGACCCCCATCAACGGCCGACTGCCCGGATGCCAGACAATGGTGTCTTCACTGTCACCGGTATCGATGCTCAACTGCCGCTGCCAAGCCGGATCGTGTAGTTGTACGGTCGCTGCATTGGGGAACACCCGCTGGCAACCGCCATAGACCTTCAAGGCGCCCTTCTGGCGACAGGCCTGACGGTTCAAACGGTCGTAACCCTCAATGTTTTCTAGCCCAGATAGCGCTATCTCTGAAACGTCACTAATACGCCAGTAAGCCAGCAGAGCATGACTCAACTGACAAGGTTGGCTGTCTTGGTGTTCGGTACTGAGCTGCAGCTCCATGCGCTTGCCCAGTTTAGCCAACAGATCGACCTGCCATTCACACAACTGCAGCCGCCACTTCAGGGTCACGCCATCCTGATCTTCGGTGCTGTCGATCAATTTCCAGTCAAGCAAACGCGCCCAACCGTGCGCTGGCCACATGTCTTCGCTGGGGTGACGGCCATACCACGGCCAGCACACCGGAACGCCACCGCGAATGGCCCCCACTTGCGGCCACTGTGCTGCACACCACAACCAAGGGCGCTCACCGGTCGGCTGAAAGTGCAACAACTGTGCGCCCTGGCGACTGAAGGCGGCCTGGCATTGGGGATGGTCGATGATCAGCACATCGCGCTGCTGGTAACGCTCCCACTCGAAGGTCGGTCGCGGCCTCTGTGAGGTGAAGAAGCGTTGTAGCGGGTGCTCGGGCATAACGGGGAACTCTTGTTGTTAGTTTGGGCCTTTATCGCGGGACAAGCCCGCTCCCACTGGGTAGGAGCGGGCTTGCCCCGCGAACAGCTCGTAAATTTACAACATATTGCCTCAGAACGACGACTGAATCTTCAAGCCGGCGACCAGCGCGTTATCCACCTCGTCTACCCCACCCGGGCTTTTGATGTATTGCAGGTTGGGGCGCACGGTCAGCCAGTTGGTGACATGCACACCGTAGTACAGCTCGGCGTTGTACTCGGTCTTCTGGATCGGCACAAAGTTGGGGTTGTCGTAATCATCAATACCGCTCTGCTGGTTGAGCAGTTCGGCGCGGTCTTTCACATCGTCATTGACGTGGATGCGTGCCACACCAAAGCCAATGTCATCCTTGGGCCGAGCATCGAAGGCGCCTTTGTAAACCAGCCCCACCTGCTGGTAGTTGTCGACCACGTTGGTGGCTTTGTCATGCACGGTGAAGTTGGCGAACAAACTCAGGCCACGGTTGGCATCGCCGTTGTGGGCGGTCACCTGCTGCTGCGCCACCACCCACCAACCATGCTTGCTGGAGTGCGATTTGAAGTCGTTGCCAGTGATAGCCTGGGGTTGGCCGTTGACGTCATCAAACACATCGTCGGCCTTGGCCGTGCTGTAGTAATAGCCCAAGCGGTACTCACCCGGCAGCGCGTTGACCTTGGGCGACCAGACCAGTTCGAACGGCAGAATCATGCCCTCGGTGCCACTGCCACTGAGCTTGAAGCCATTGCCGGTTTCAAGGTTGGAAGGGTTCTGTTCATACACCCCAACCTGGGCAAAAAATTCCGGGGTAATGTTGTATTTGACCCGCAGCGCCCATTGGCTGACCGGCCAGTTGTACCAGATACCCCCGACCCAGTTACCCACCTGAGAGCCGCAGAATGCCAGGTTCTGGAAATCGCACGGGAAGCTGTTGAAGTCTTCGCCCTCACCGAAACGGCCGAATTTCACATCCAGGGCACCGTCGAAGTACTTCTGCTTGATCCACATCTGGGTCAGGCGCCAAGTCTGCCCGCGGCCCCAGACTTCTTGCACCGAGCTGAACTGGCCGGCACGCGGATCACTGATGCGGTCGTTGGACAGGTTGCGCCCGCTGCGTTCGGTGATCGCCAGCTTGAACTCAGCGTCGTGCCAGCCGAGGATCTTCTCCAGATCCAGGTGCGCGCCCAACGCGAACTGGTCACTGTAGCGAGCTGTCTTGTCGTCGTTGTAACCGCCATTGAGGTTGCCGGCCACCTCACCGACGTAATCCAGGGTGAAGTCGTAGCCCTTCTCCAGCAGCTCGGTACGGGTACCGCCCCAATCGCCGCTCATCCATTTCGATTCCGGGGCAAAAGCACCGGCTGCGTGCGCCCCGCAACTGACGCCCAGCGCCGTCAACAGGCTCAATGGCAGTAGCGGCTTGATGCGTTTCAACTGATCCATCTCGTATGTCCTCATTTTATTGTTCTTGATGGGCTTGTACGACGTAACAACCGATTCAACGACCTTTGAATTGCGCCACTTTGTCCTGGCCGGCGCGCTGCGCAACGCTCACGCCCAGGCGCTCACCGCTGGCAGCATCGAACAGCAGCACCCGTGCCGGATCAAACTGCAGATTGAGGGTGTCGCCGACCTGCACCACGACATCCGGCGCCAAGCGACAGCACACCTTGGTCTGGTTGAGGGTGACGAACACCAACAGGTCGGGGCCGGTTGGCTCGGTGATCTGCACCTCGGCGCGAATACTCGGCAAACCGTTAGCCTGTGTCGGCGCCAGGGCAATCTGTTCGGGGCGGATACCGAGGATCACTTCACGCTCCTCAAGCCCGGCATCGCTGAACCCCAAAGGCAGCTCACAGCGGGCCTGACCACTGTCGAGCAAGGCCTGCAAGCGACCATCCTTGCGCTGCAAACGCAGGGGAATGAAGTTCATCGGGGGCGAACCAATAAAGCTGGCAACAAACAAGTTGGCCGGATCGTTGTAGATCTGCTGCGGGGTACCGAACTGCTGGATCAGCCCGTCTTTCATCACCGCGACCTTGTCACCCAGGGTCATGGCTTCAATCTGGTCGTGGGTAACGTACACCGTGGTGGTTTTCAGGCGCTGGTGCATCAGTTTGATCTCGGTGCGCATCTCCACCCGCAGCTTGGCATCGAGGTTCGACAGCGGTTCGTCGAACAAGTAGATCTTTGGCCGCCGCGCCAACGCCCGGCCCATGGCCACGCGCTGCTGCTGGCCACCGGAGAGCTGTCCGGGTTTGCGCGTCAGCAGGTGCTCGATCTGTAACAGCTTAGCCACCCGCGCCACTTCTTCATCAATCGCCGCCGCTGGCAGCTTGCGGATCTTCAGGCCGAAGGCGATGTTGTCGCGCACGTTCATGGTCGGGTACAGCGCGTACGACTGAAACACCATGGCGATGTCGCGGTCCTTGGGGCTCATGCCGCTAATGTCGGCATCGTCCACCAGAATCGCCCCACCGCTGATCTGTTCAAGCCCGGCAATGCAGTTCATCAAGGTCGATTTACCGCAGCCTGAAGGCCCGACCAGAATCAGGAACTCACCTGACTCAATCGACAGATCGATATGCTTCAAGGTATCCGGCAGGCCACTGCCGTAGGTTTTGTTGACGTTGCGCAGTTCAAGCGTTGCCATGTTGTTTCACCCCTTGACCGCGCCAGCAGTGAGCCCGCGCAGGAAATACTTGCCAGCCAGCACATAGACCAACAGGGTCGGTAACCCGGCGATCATCGCCGCCGCCATGTCGACGTTGTATTCCTTGACCCCGGTGCTGGTGTTGACCAGGTTATTCAGGGCCACGGTGATCGGTTGGGCATCGCCACTGGCAAACACCACACCGAAGAGAAAGTCGTTCCAGATCTGGGTGAACTGCCAGATCAGGCAGACCATGATGATCGGCACCGACATCGGCAGCAGGATGCGCAGGAAAATGGTGAAAAAACCTGCCCCATCGAGCCGCGCCGCACGCACCAGGGCATCGGGCACACTGCAGTAGTAGTTGCGGAAGAACAGCGTGGTGAAAGCCAGGCCGTAGACGATGTGCACCAGCACCAGGCCGGTGGTGGTGCTGGCCAGGCCCAGCTTGCCGAGGGTGAAGGAAGCTGGCAGCAGCACGGTCTGGAACGGCAGGAAGCAACCGAACAGCAACAGCCCGAAGAACAACTGCGAGCCACGAAAGCGCCACATCGACAGCACATAACCGTTGAGCGCACCGAGCAATGTCGAGATCACCACTGCCGGCACGGTAATTTTCACCGAGTTCCAGAAATAGCCACCGACAATATCCCAAGCCTTGATCCAACCAATGCCGGTCACCACTTCAGGCCAGCTCAGCAGATTGCCGGTGCGGATGTCATCCGGCGATTTGAAACTGGTCAGCAGCATCACAATCAGCGGAATCAAGTACAGCGCACAGGCCAGGATCAAGGTGGCATAAATGGTCATGCGGCTGATGCTGAAGGTACGGGAAGTCAGGACTCTAGTCATGGCGCTTGTTCCTCAACTCCGAGTACAGGTAAGGCACCAGGATCGACAGGATCGCCCCCAGCATCAGGATCGCGCTGGCCGAGCCCATGCCCATCTGCCCGCGGCTAAAGGTGAAGGAGTACATGAACATCGCTGGCAGGTCCGAGGCATAGCCGGGCCCGCCTGCGGTCATGGCAGCGACCAGGTCGAAGCTCTTGATGGCGATGTGTGCAAGGATCATCAACGCGCTGAAGAACACCGGACGCAGGCTAGGCAGCACGATGCGCAAGTAGATGCGCGGCAAGCTGGCGCCATCGACCTGAGCAGCACGAATGATCGACTGATCGACACTGCGCAATCCCGCCAGAAACAGCGCCATGACAAAGCCCGAGGCCTGCCATACCGCAGCGATCACCAGGCAGTAGACGACGCGGTCCGGGTCCACCAGCCAGTCCAGGCGAAAACCTTCCCAGCCCCAGTCACGGAGCATCTTGTCCAGCCCCAGGCCCGGATTGAGCAGCCATTTCCAGGCGGTGCCGGTGACAATCATCGACAAAGCCATCGGGTACAGATACACCGTGCGGATGAAACCTTCACGGCGGATCCGCTGATCCAGCAGCACCGCCAGCACAACGCCAATCACCAGGCTGATCGTGATGAACAGGCCGCCGAATACCAGCAGGTTCTTGCTCGCCACCCACCAGCGGTCGTTTTCCATCAAGCGCATGTATTGCGCCAGGCCGACCCACTTGTAGCTGGGCATGAAGCTGGAATTGGTGAATGAGAGAATGAAGGTCCAGAGGATGTAGCCGTAAAAGCCCACCAGGACGATCAGCATGCTGGGCGCCAGTACCAGTTTGGGCAGCCAGCGTTGCAAGGCATCGACGGGCGAGGCCTTGTTGAGTAGCGCAACAGTGCTCATGGGGAGGTCTCGTGTTGTGATTATCGCGGGGCAAGCCCGCTCCCACAGGTTCCGGTGGGAGCGGGCTTGTCCCGCGAAGAGGCCTTACTTGGCCGCCTTGATCGCCGAACTCAGCTGTTTGACCGCCGTCGCAGGGTCCGCGCTCGGGTCATTGAGGAAGTTGGTCACCACGTCGAAGATCGCCCCCTGGACCGCCAGGCTGGTGGCCATGTTGTGGGCCATGCTTGGCTGCAGGCCATCGCCTTTCGCCGCCTCTTTGAAGTCCTCGGAAGACTTCTGTGTGCAAGCGTCGAACTGGCTCATGTCCATGTCCTGGCGCACCGGCAGCGAACCTTTGTTCTGGTTGAACACCGTCTGAAACTCGGGCTCAAGGGCGACCTTGGCCAGGTCGTTCTGGGCCTTGATGTCGTTCTCGTCCTTGAGTTTGAACATCGCCAGCGAATCAATGTTATAGGCGAAGCTGCCCTGGGTGCCCGGGAAGGCGACGCACTGATAATCCTTACCGGCGACCTTGCCAGCCGCCGTCCATTCGCTCTTGGCCCAATCCCCCATGATCTGCATGCCGGCCTTGCCATTGATGACTTCGGCAGCGGCGATGTTCCAGTCACGTCCGGCACGGTTCGGGTCCATGTAGGTTCCCAGGCGCTGCAGGGTCTTGAACACCTCGACCATCTGCGCGCCCGTCAGTGTCTGCTCATCCAGCTCGACGAAGGCCGCATGGTAGCCCTTGGGGCCAAGGATGCTCAGGGCCAGGTCCTCGAACACAGTGCTGTCCTGCCACGGCTGGCCGCCGTGGGCCAGAGGGATGAAGCCAGCGGCCTTGAGCTTGTCGGCAGCCGCGAAGAGCTCGTCGAGGGTGGTGGGCACTTTGGCACCGGCCTTGTCGAAAACCTGCGGGTTGATCCAAAGCCAGTTGACCCGGTGAATGTTCACCGGTACCGCCACGTAATGGCCGTCGTACTTCATGATCTGCGCGACTTTCTGCGGCAGCAGGCTGTCCCAGTGGTTGGCTTTGGACACGTAATCAAGTTCGGTGAGCAAACCCAGCGCACCCCACTCCTGAATGTCCGGGCCCTTGATCTGCGCCGCCGCTGGCGGGTTGCCGGAAATGGCGCGGGTCTTGAGCACGGTCATGGCGGCTGCACCGCCACCGCCGGCAACGGCGTTGTCTTTCCAGATAAAGCCATCTTCCTGCACCTGCGCCTTGAGGGTTTCAACGGCCTTGGCTTCGCCACCGGAGGTCCACCAGTGCAGGACTTCAACGGTACCGGGATTGGCATTTTCAGCAATGGCGCTCAGGGGCAACAAGGAGGCTAGAGAAACAACGACAGCGAGACGATTGATCGCATTCATGGGGGGAAACCTTTTCTTGTTGTTATGCAGGTGCAAGTCGTGGTGCTTGCGCTTGCATCGGAGTCTAATCAGCCGCTTGGGCAGTGGAGGTAACGAAGGGATGCGCAAATGTCACAGGGTGGTGACATTCGCCGGAAAGGTCTGTCAGTCGTGGCTACGGGGCAGGCTCAAGGTCACCCGCAAACCACCTTCGCGCAGGTTGCGTAAACTCAGTTCGCCGCCATGGCTATGGGCGATGTTGCGTGCAATACCCAGGCCCAGACCGTAGCCCTGCTGCTGTCCGGCCAGCCGGAAATGTGGCTCGAAGACTTGCTCCAGGCGCTGCTCGGGCACACCCGGCCCTTCATCGTCCACCTGCAAAACGAAGCCCGACTCACTGTCGAGCACCCGCAGGTGCGCGCGCTCGCCGTATTTCAGGGCGTTGTCGATCAAGTTGCCCATGCACCGGCGCAACGCCAGCGGTTTGCCTGGGTACGGCGCCAGTGCCCGGCCCTGCACGGTCACCCGCCCACTGGCCAGGTACGGCTCGACCAGGCAGTCGAGGGCATGGTTGAGGTCAACGGATTCGATGTTTTCGTGGATGTCGGTGTCTTTCACGCATTGCAATGCACCTTTGACCAGCATCTCCAGCTCATCCAGATCACGGCTGAACTTCATCTGCTGCTGCTCGTCTTCCAGCAACTCGACCCGCAACCGCAAGCGCGTAATCGGCGTGCGTAGATCGTGAGAAATAGCGCTGAACAACTGGCTGCGCTCAGTCAGGTAGCGGCTGATACGTTCGCGCATGGCATTGAACGCCCGACCGACTTCAACCACCTCACTGCCGCCACCTTCTACCACCGGTTCGACATCAGCGCCTAAAGACATCTCTCGCGCAGCGCGAGCCAGGCGCTTGAGCGGACGGCTCTGCCAATGCACCAATAAACCGATGAACAGCAACAGGAAAAAACTGGTGAGGCCGATGAACCAGACCTGCTGACGTGGCAGCCCTTCGTCTTCAAGGCTGGTGTAGGGCTCCGGCATCAGTGAAGCGATGTACAACCATTCACCTTCAGCGAGGCGGATCTGGGTGACCAGCACCGGCGGATTGAGCGGCTCAAGGGTCAACGCATAGTGCGCCCAGGAACGGGGCAGCTCATCGAGCTTCAGGCCACTGTTGAAAATGCGCAGGTCTTGCGGGCTGACGAACTCGAGGGAAATATCCATCTGCGTGCCCAGACGCTGGTGCAACACATCGCCCACGGCATTGATCACCGCCTGCTTGCGCGGTGTTGCGGGCAACGCCTGCATGTCCAGCGGCTTGTCGTTGAGTGATACAACAAAGCGCGTGCCCCCCATGCTGCGCAGTTGGTCGAGTACCATCGGCCTGTAGGCCAGCGGCAGGGAGCGAAAGTAACTGACACTGGCACTCATCGAATGCGCCAGGCTACGGGCGCTGGCAACCAGCCCTTCCATCTGGCTGGCGCGCAATTGAGATAGCCAGATCAGGCTCGACAGGCCCTGGGCCAGGAGTACCACCAACAGGGTCAACAGCAGCATGCGCCCCAACAGCGAGCGCGGTAGGGGCAGATGCCAACGTTGCTCAGTGCGCGGGCGCAACGCTGGCCGCCAACAGGTAGCCGCTGCCACGCACGGTACGGATCAGCCGTGGTGGCTTTTGCGTATCGCGCAGACGCTGACGCAGGCGGCTGACAGCCATGTCAACGATGCGGTCCAAGGGCATGGGTTCACGCCCACGGGTTGCGTTACCGATCGTGTCGCGATCAAGAATCTGCTGAGGGTGATCGAGAAACAGCTTGAGCAAGGCAAAGTCGGCGCCGGACAGAATCACTTCTTCACCATCGCGATGAAACAAGCGGTGGCTGATGGTATCCAGACGCCACTCATCGAAGGCCAGTACATCACCGCCATTGCGCTCTTGACCAAAGCTGGCACGACGCAACAGGGCTTTGATACGCGCCTGCAATTCGCGGGGGCTGAAGGGCTTGCCCAGGTAATCGTCGGCCCCCAGCTCCAGGCCGATCACCCGGTCGGCCTCATCGGAACTGGCCGTAAGCATGATGATCGGTACCTGTGCCAACCGCGGGTGTTGGCGTACCCAGCGGCACAGGCTGAAACCGTCTTCGTCGGGCAGCATCACATCGAGAATCACCAGATCACACTCCGTGCTGTCCAGGGCCTGGCGAAAACCCTGACCGTCGGCGACGGCCTGCACACTGAAGCCTGCGCGGCTCAGGTAGGTTTGCAGCAGTTCGCGGATGTCATGGTCATCATCGACCAGCAAAATCGACTTGCTCACAGCTCTGTTCCTGTGGAAGCGGGCTTGCCCCGCGATCATGGTGTGTCAGTTATATCGCATCGCGGGGCAAGCCCGCTCCCACGGCTTGCTGCAGAGCGACGCCAGCGCCAAGCAAGCCTGAGAATTCGGCAGTTACCAGCCACACCGGCACACCGCTGAAATAGCCGTTCATGCAGCCTTTTTCAGCAAAGCTGCGGGCAAACCCGCTGCGCAAAAACAGCTCGGCGAAACGTGGAATGATGCCGCCGACAATGTACACACCGCCGCGGCCACCGAGGGTCAGTACGTTGTTGCCGGCTACACGCCCGAGAAAACAACAGAACTGTTCGATGACGGTCAACGCCACCGGCTCGCCAGCCAACGCTGCATCGGTGATCGCCGCCGGGCTCTGCAGGGTTGCACTGTAGCCGTCCAACGCACAGATCGCCTGATACAAACGTAACAAGCCACCACCGCTGAGCACGGTTTCAGCGCTGACATGCCCGGTCTCGTTGGCGATCTGTTGACGGATCTGCGCCTCGCGCTCAGTACCCACCGGCAGATCGACATGCCCGCCTTCGCCCGGCAATGCCATCCAGCGACCATCCTCCAGGGCAAGCAAAGTGCCTACCCCCAAACCAGTACCGGGGCCGATCACTACCGCAGGGCGCCCTGCTTGCGCCTCGCCTTCACACACTGTCCGGCACTCGTGAGCCTGTAGTCGGGTCATGCCCAGGGCCATGGCGGTAAAGTCATTGATCAGCAACAAGTGCTCAACCTGCAACGTCTGGCAGAAGGCCCGACGGCTGAGACGCCAGTGATTGTTGGTGAAACGAAACTCATCGCCACTGACCGGGCCAGCGACCGCCAGACAGACCGCGCCCAGATCGCCCTTGCTCAACCCTTGTGCCAACAGGTAAGCACCAATGGCCTGTTCAGGGCTGGTGTAGTCGGCCGTGGCGAACACCTGCACCGCGTGCATCTGGTTGTTTTCCCAGAGGGCGAAACGTGCATTGGTGCCGCCGATGTCACCTACCAGGGCGCGCTTCATTTGAGTGCTTCCAGGGCTGACGTAAAGGCACTGGCGCCCTGCTCTGCCGGGCTCAGGGCCATGCGCAGGAAGCCGAACAGTTCACGCCCGCAGCCCAGATCGTTGCCGGTCGGCGACGCTGGAATGTCCCGATCAGCGAATACGGCGTCATCGACTTTCACCGTCAGGGTACCGGCAACACCGTCAACCCGCACGATATCGCCATCGCGCACACGGGCCAGCGGGCCACCGTCGAAAGCTTCCGGGCAAACATGAATGGCTGCGGGGATTTTCCCTGAGGCGCCGGACATGCGCCCATCGGTGACCAGTGCCACCTTGAAGCCACGGTCTTGCAGCACACCGAGGAACGGGGTCATCTTGTGCAGCTCCGGCATGCCATTGCAACGCGGCCCCTGGAAGCGCATCACCGCGACAAAGTCGCGTTCCAGCTCACCGGCCTGGAATGCATCGGCCAGCGCTTGCTGGTCATGGAACACCCGCGCGGGCGCTTCGACAACCTGGTGCTCAGGGGCCACGGCCGACACTTTCATCACACCACGGCCCAGGTTGCCTTCCATTACCCGCAATCCGCCTTCCGGAGAGAACGGTCGCGCCACCGGGCGCAGGATCGCTTCGTCCAGGCTCGCGTCTGGCCCTTCGCGCCACACCAGCTTGCCATCTTGCAAAAACGGCTCTTGGGTGTAACGACGCAGGCCGTGGCCAGCGACGGTGTTCACGTCTTCATGCAACAACCCGGCATCGAGCAGCTCACGAATCAGGAAGGCCATGCCGCCGGCTGCCTGGAAATGGTTGATGTCGGCTTTGCCGTTCGGATAGACGTGGGACAACGTCGGCACCACTTCCGACAGCTCAGCCATGTCTTGCCAGGTCAACTGAATGCCGGCTGCCTGAGCGATCGCTGGCATGTGCAAGGTGTGGTTGGTCGAACCGCCAGTGGCGTGAAGGGCGACAATCGAGTTGACCAGCGCTTTCTCGTCGACGATTTCGCCCAGCGGCATGAAGTCGCCACTGGCCTTGGTCATGCGCGTAACCTGTTGCGCCGCTTCAACAGTGAGCGCATCGCGCAGCGGCGTGTATGGGTTGACGAACGACGCCCCCGGCAAGTGCAGCCCCATCACTTCCATCAACAATTGGTTAGTGTTGGCGGTGCCGTAAAAGGTGCAAGTGCCAGGGCTGTGATACGACTTCATTTCCGATTCCAGCAGCTCTTCACGAGTGGCTTTGCCCTCGGCATAGCGCTGTCGCACATCGGCTTTTTCCTTGTTGGAAATGCCGGAAGGCATCGGCCCGCCCGGGACGAAAATGGTCGGCAAGTGACCGAAGCGCAACGCGCCCATCAACAGGCCTGGAACGATCTTGTCACAAATCCCCAGCATCAACGCCGCATCGAACATGTTGTGCGACAGCGCAATGGCGGTAGACATGGCGATCACTTCGCGGCTGGCGATGCCCAGCTCCATGCCCGGCTCGCCCTGGGTGACACCGTCGCACATGGCCGGTACGCCACCGGCGAACTGGCCCACCGAACCGATCTCGCGCAAGGCCTGTTTGATCTGTTCGGGATAGTGCTGGTAAGGCTGATGTGCCGAGAGCATGTCGTTGTAGGCAGACACGATAGCGACGTTGGCCGCATTCATCATGCGCAGGCTGTTCTTGTCCTGAGTGCCACATCCGGCCACACCGTGGGCGAAGTTGGCACATTGCAGCTTGGCCCGCATTGGCCCGTCACTGGCCGCGCCGCGAATCAACTGCAAGTAGCGCTCACGGGTGGGACGGCTGCGTGCGATCAGCCGTTGGGTGACCTCAAGAATGCGCGGATGCATGTACTGGACTCCAGGCTATCAGTGGTTGCGACCTCTGCGGCGGTTTCCCTTATCAGCATTCGCCACCTAGGCTCAAAGGCAGGGGGAGTTGCTAAGGGAAGAACTGCTTGGCCGATCGCTCGTTGTAGATTGAATAAAATACTGCCAGCAAAAAGGCTTGTTTTCTATTTTTTTACGAATAATCTTGTAATTCCAACAACAAAATCAGATTCAGTGAAGCAATTGCTGGTTTTTTACCGGCTTCACCCGGTCTGCCAGAGGTAGCTCTATGACCCTTCGTATCGCAATCAATGGCTTTGGCCGCATTGGCCGCAACATCCTTCGCGCACTCTATACCCAAGGCTACCGCCAAGACTTGCAGGTCGTCGCGATCAACGATCTGGGCGACAGCGCCATCAACGCCCACTTGCTCAAGTACGACAGTGTTCATGGCATCTTTGCCGCCAGTGTCGAGTCCGACCATGAAAGCCTGACCGTCAATGGTGACCGCATTGCTGTCAGCGCCATTCGCAACCCGGCTGAACTGCCGTGGAAAGCCGAAGCCATCGATGTGGTATTTGAATGTACCGGGCATTTCACTGACCGGGCCAAAGCAGCCGCCCATCTTACTGCCGGGGCGCGTAAAGTCATTATCTCGGCGCCGGCCAAAGGCGCCGATGCGACCATTGTTTACGGGGTCAACCACGACATTCTGCGCCCCGCGCACCAGATCATTTCCAGCGCCTCATGCACAACCAACTGCCTGGCGCCGCTAGCCCAGGTGCTGCACCGTGAACTGGGTATCGAACAGGGTCTGATGACCACCATTCACGCTTATACCAATGACCAGAGTCTGACGGATGTAGCACACAGCGACCCGTTTCGCGCCCGTTCGGCGACCCAATCGATGATCCCGAGTAAAACCGGCGCCGCCGAAGCGGTCGGCCTGGTGCTGCCGGAGCTCGCGGGCAAACTCACCGGCATGGCAGTTCGCGTACCAGTGATCAACGTGTCGCTGGTCGACCTGACCGTCAACCTCAAGCGCGACACCAGCGTCGAAGAGGTCAACAACCTGTTCAAAGACGCCAGCCGCCACTCCAAAGTACTGGGCTACAACAGCCTGCCGCTGGTGTCCTGCGACTTCAACCATAACCCGCTGTCATCGATCTTCGACGCCAACCATACCCGCACCAGCGGACGTATGCTCAAAGTGCTGGCCTGGTATGACAACGAATGGGGCTTTTCCAACCGCATGCTGGATAACTGCCTGGCGCTGTGCAACGCAGCATAAAACCTGAACTGTGGGAGCGGGCTTGCACCGCGATGCGGTGTGACTGTCTGGACGCATCGCGGGGCAAGCCCGCTCCCACAGAGTCGGTGAAATATTGGGTGGGAGCGTGCCTGCCCCGCGATGAGGTGAGGATTTTTTACTGTCGTACGTCTTCTCGTTCGTCTAGTCACTAGGCACGCCCACTTCGCAAGGAATCACCATGACCGCCGCTACCACTACCGAACGCGCCAACCTGCGTTCGCAACGCCTCAATCAGCTGACCCATGCCCCGCATACCGAGCTGGACGCCCTGGTCAAATCCCATGCGCCGTTCGAAACCCGCGAAAGTTTTGCGCGCTTCGTGGTTGCCCAGTACCTGTTCCAGAACGAACTCAAGGCGCTGTACACCAACCCTGAGCTGATCGCCATCGTCCCTGACCTGGCCGAGCGCTGCCGCGCCGAACAGGCGGGCCTGGACCTCGCCGACCTGAACACCGAGATCCCAGGCGACTTCCCTGGCGAGCTGCAGAAGCCGAGCCTGGGTGAAGCCATGGGCTGGATCTTCGTGTCCGAAGGCTCCAAGCTCGGCGCTGCATTCCTGATCAAGCGTGCGGTAGGGCTGGGCCTGTCCGACAGCTTCGGTGCCCGTCACCTGGGCGAACCGGCCGGTGGCCGTGCCGAGGGCTGGAAGCAGTTCACCCGCATCCTCGACGGCCTGGCGCTGAGCCCCGAGGAAGAAGCCAAAGCCGAGCAAGGTGCAGTAGCCGCCTTCGAGCGCTTTACCGAACTGCTGAAACACGCTTACGCGACTGCGCCTAAAGCCGAATTGGCCTGATGCGCCGCCCCCGGTTACCCTCGTGGTGACCGGGCCTCCCCCCCCTGCATTCGACGACCTCATGACCCGCCCCGCCGCTTCGAAAATCTCCCGCCTGCTGTATGGCCTTCTGGCCTATGTCAGCCTGGCCATCGGCCTGGTCGCGATCGTTGTGCCTGGTTTACCGACTACCGAATTCATTCTACTGGCCGCCTGGGCCGCCACACGCAGCTCACCACGCCTGAGCGCCTGGCTGGAAAACCACCGCCTGTTCGGCCCGATTCTGCATAACTGGCGCAACGGCAAGGTTATTCAACGCCGTGCCAAACTCAGCGCCACCGTCAGCATGGTGCTCTGCGCCAGCCTGATGCTGGTGTTTCTTGAGCACCGCTGGCCGGTTTTTCTCGCTATTGCCGGCATGACCTTGGGCAACCTGTGGATCTGGTCGCGGCCAGAAGCCCCGCCCTTGAGCGCCAATGACCGCTCGTCAGTACGCACTCATGGTTAACGCTATAACGCCGATGACCTGTTATCGCTAAATGGATGTGGCGAGTCGAGCCGCCCCGGTTCGGTCTACCTCTGGCCAGTCCTTTAGCGAGTACGTGCACCATGTTCGACACGCTGTCCATCCGCCTGAAAATCGTTTTGCTCTCCGGCTTCTGCCTGCTCGGCGTGGTTGCGCTGGTGGTCGGTATCAACCTGTACCAATCGAACCAGAGTGATGAACTGGTGGGTGAGGCCAGCACCAATATGCTCACCCGCAGCGTTCAAGCCCAGCTCCAGGCCCGCGCGGGCGAGAAAGCCGAAATGCTGCGTCGCGCCTTCAGTAGCAACGAGGCCGTCATCACCGCCGTTGCTGATCAGGTCAGTGACCTTCAGCAACTGGCCCGCACACATGCGCTCAGTGGTGGCGACCTGCGCGATGCCATCAACCAGAGCCTGGCCACCACCTTCAAACGCAACCCGAATGTGCTGGGTATCTGGATGGCCTTCGAGCCCGGCGCACTGAACGCCGACGACGCGGCCTTCGCCAACGATGCCAAGCACATGAGCAACGAAAGTGGCCGTTTCGCCAGCTACTGGAGCCGCGCCCAGGGTGCATCCTTGAACACGGTGATCAGTGACACTGACCTGAACAAGACAGACATCAACCTCAGCGGCACACCGTACAACGTCTGGTACACCTGTTCGTTGCACAGCGCACGTCCTTGCCTGCTCGAACCCTACGCCGACACCGTCGGCGGCAAACAAATGCTGATGACCAGCATCACCTTGCCGCTTGTGCAAAACGGCAAGGTCATTGCCGTGACGGGTGTCGACATCTCTCTCGACACCTTGCAAGCCGCCGCCAGTAAAGCCCAACAGTCGCTGTTCGACGGTGCCGGGCACTTAATGATCGTATCCCCCAGCGGGCTGCTGGCCGCCAACAGTGATGACGCCAGCAAGGTTGGCCAGAACATCGCCCAAACCCTGGGTCAGGACGGCCAGCAAGCCGTACAGAAGCTGGCAGGCAATCAGCCTGTGGTCCTTGAGCAAGGTGAATCTATCCGTGCTGTCACCCCCGTGCAGCCTATTGCCGACAGCAAAGCCTGGGGCATCGTCATCGATCTGCCCAAGCAGGTGCTGCTGGCAGATACCATCAGCCTGCAAAACACCCTTGAGCAAGCACGCACCAGCGGCACCGTTAAAGTCGTGCTGTTCGCCGCCCTGGCCGGCCTCGGTGGTTTGTTGCTGATGTGGATGACCGCCACCGGCGTCACCCGCCCGCTGAACACTGTGGCCAAAATGCTCGAAGACATTGCCAGCGGTGACGGCGACCTCACCCAACGCCTGCGCTACTCCCGTCAGGATGAATTGGGCCGGTTGACCTCAGGCTTCAACCGTTTCCTCGACAAACTGCAGCCAACCATTGCCCAAATCAAACAAAGCATCAGCCAGGCCCGCAGCACCGCAGACCAATCCTCGGCCATTGCCCAGCGCACCAGCGAAGGCATGCAGGTGCAGTTCCGCGAAATCGATCAGGTGGCCACGGCCTCCAACGAAATGAGCGCCACCGCCCATGACGTTGCCAACAGCGCCGCCAGCGCTGCTGATGCCGCACGCGGCGCCGACCGCTCAGCCAAAGATGGCATGGCGATCATCGAACGCAGCACCCGCGACATCACCTTGCTGGCGGATGAAGTGAGCAAAGCGGTGACCGAGGTCGAGGTACTGGCACAGAACAGTGAAAAAATCGGCTCGGTGCTGGAGGTGATTCGCAGCATCGCCGAGCAAACCAACCTACTGGCCCTCAATGCTGCCATCGAGGCAGCCCGTGCCGGAGAGAGCGGCCGCGGCTTTGCCGTGGTGGCTGACGAGGTACGCAACCTGGCGCGGCGCACCCAGGATTCGGTGGAAGAGATCCGCCAGGTGATCGAACGCATTCAAAGTAATACCCGCGAAGTCGTTGCCACCATGCACTCCAGCCACGGCAAGGCTCAGGAGAATGCCGGGCAGATCCACCAGGCGGTCGAAGCCCTGGACCGCATCAGCGAAGCGGTGACGGTCATCAGCGACATGAACCTGCAGATTGCCAGTGCTGCTGAACAGCAGAGCGCGGTGGCCGAAGAGGTGAACCGGAATGTATCGGCGATTCGCGGTGTTACCGAAACCCTGACCGGGCAGGCAGCAGAGTCGGCTCAAGTCAGCAGCCAGCTCAATACCCTGTCGTCGCAGCAAATGGCCCTGATGGACCAATTCAGAGTCTGACCCCTCTGTAGGAGCGGGCTTGCCCCGCGATACGGTTTGACTGACAGACCGCAGTCGCGGGGCAAGCCCGCTCCTACAGGGTTAAAAGCCCTGCATACAGGCTGTACGCCGCCACTCCTGCTCCCACCAGTACTGCGGCAAAGATCACCTTCTCCCAGTGCGTGAACAGGCTTTGTCCCTGCTCACGCTTGGCGCGGGCAAACAGAATCACGCCCGGCGCGTACAACAACGCCGACAACAGCAGGTACTTCAGGCCGCCGGCATACAGCAGCCACACCGCGTACACCAAGGCGACCCCGGCAATGAACAGGTCTTTGCGCCGCGCCCCGGCATGGCCCTCGTAGCTCTCGCCACGCACCGCCAGCAACACGGCATAGGCCGCCGACCACAGGTAGGGCACCAGGATCATCGACGAAGCCAGGTAAATCAGGCTGGTGTAGGTGCCTGCCGAGAACAAGGTGATCAGCAAGAACAGCTGGATCATGACGTTGGTCAGCCACAGGGCATTGGCCGGCACATGGTTAGCGTTTTCTTTGGCCAGGAACCGCGGCATGGTCTGGTCACGGGCGGTGGCAAACAGGATTTCGGCGCACAGCAATGCCCAGGACAACAACGCCCCCAGCAACGAAATGGCCAGGCCAATGCTGATCAGCAAGGCACCCCAGGGGCCGACGATATGCTCCAGCACCGACGCCAGCGACGGGTTCTGCAATGCCGCCAGCTCCGGCTGGGTCATCACCCCCAGCGACAGCACGTTAACCAGCACCAGCAAGGCCAACACGCCAATGAAGCCGATCACCGTGGCCTTACCCACGTCTGAGCGCCTCTGCGCCCGGCCTGAGTACACGCTGGCCCCTTCAATGCCGATGAACACGAACACGGTCACCAGCATCATGTTGCGCACCTGATCGAGCACGCTGCCGAATTTCGGGTTGCTCAACCCCCAGATGTCACGAGTAAAGATGTCAGCCCGAAAGGCCACTGCGGCGATGACGATGAACATCACCAGCGGCACGATCTTCGCCACGGTGGTCACCTGGTTGATGAACGCGGCCTCCTTGATGCCGCGTAGCACCAGAAAATGCACCGACCACAGCAGCAGTGACGCGCAGGCGATGGCGATGGGCGTATTGCCTTCGCCAAAAATCGGAAAGTAGAACCCCAAGGTACTGAACAGCAGGACGAAGTAGCCAACGTTGCCCAGCCAGGCACTGATCCAGTAGCCCCAGGCGGACGAAAAGCCCATGTACTCACCAAAGCCGGCCTTGGCGTAGGCGTACACCCCTGAATCAAGCTCCGGTTTGCGGTTGGCAAGGGTCTGAAACACGAAGGCCAGGGCCAACATACCCACCGCTGTGATTCCCCAGCCAATCAACACCGCCCCCACATCGGCACGCGCGGCCATGTTCTGTGGCAAGGAGAAGATTCCACCACCGATCATCGAGCCGACCACCAGCGCGATCAACGCACCCAGGCGCAGTTTTTGTCCAGATTCGGACATGTAAATCCCCTCTCTGTCTCGTCTTTGTAACCTAAGCTGTACATGCTCAGTTAAATATAGGCTCAGTCTAGACGTTTATAAAAATTCCGTCTTTAGAAGTAATACCCTCATAACTATGACGTCTATACCGAACACGCTTAATGGGAGTTTTGAGCACTATCGCGACCGCTTCAAGTAAATAAGAAAAAATCTCGTCAAAAATTTGCGAAAGCTGTGAAACGGGCTAGCTTCATATCTCGCAGGCTGTCAGAGCGAATGCTCTAAACACCATGGAGGTGCCTGTGCACGAGGCTTGCAGCATTGCCGTCGGCATACTCCGGGGGAGCTCTTTCAGTCAAGGAAGCAATGGATTGCCCAATTAACTGACCTGAATCAGCTTATGAAAACGTCGCTGGATTTACTCTAGCGTCATCTCTTCTCCTCATATGGAGTTATTCAATGTCAGACGCTCCCGGAAAACTACGACTTGGTGCATTGGTTGCACTTGTAGTCGGCTCGATGATCGGTGGCGGTATCTTTTCGCTACCACAAAACATGGCTGCCAGTGCTGATGTTGGCGCAGTACTGATCGGCTGGGGAATCACCGCCATCGGTATGCTGACCCTGGCCTTTGTGTTCCAGACCTTGGCCAACCGAAAGCCGGATCTTGACGGTGGGGTATACGCCTACGCCAAGGCCGGATTTGGCGATTACATGGGCTTTTCGTCCGCCTGGGGGTACTGGATCAGTGCCTGGCTGGGCAACGTCGGTTACTTCGTACTGCTGTTCAGTACCTTGGGCTACTTCTTCCCGATTTTTGGCGAGGGTAACACCCCGGCAGCCATCATCGGCGCCTCGGTATTGCTGTGGGCGGTACATTTTCTGGTTCTGAGAGGCATCAAGGAAGCTGCCTTCATCAACCTGATCACCACCGTCGCCAAGGTCGTGCCACTGGCGCTGTTCATCCTCATCGCCCTGTTCGCGTTCAAGCTGGATATCTTCACCGCTGACATCTGGGGCTCGATGAACCCCGACCTGGGCAGCGTGATGAACCAGGTGCGTAACATGATGCTGGTGACTGTCTGGGTGTTCATCGGTATCGAAGGGGCGAGCATCTTCTCGGCCCGGGCAGAAAAACGTTCAGACGTCGGTAAGGCAACGGTCATCGGTTTCATCACCGTGCTGCTGTTCCTGGTACTGGTCAACGTGCTGTCGCTGGGCATCATGACTCAACCTGAGCTGGCCAAACTGCAGAACCCATCGATGGCAGCCGTGCTTGAGCACGTGGTCGGCCACTGGGGTGCGGTACTGATCAGTGTCGGCTTGATCATCTCGCTGCTCGGTGCCCTGCTCTCCTGGGTACTGCTGTGCGCCGAGATCATGTTCGCCGCCGCCAAAGACCACACCATGCCGGAGTTCCTGCGCCGCGAGAACGCCAACCACGTACCGGCCAACGCCCTGTGGTTGACCAACGCCATGGTGCAGATCTTCCTGATCATCACCCTGTTCTCGGCCAGTACTTACCTGTCGCTGATCTACCTCGCCACTTCGATGATCCTGGTGCCTTACCTGTGGTCGGCAGCCTATGCCTTCCTGCTGGCATGGCGCAGTGAGACTTACGAGCAAGCCCTGGCTGAACGCAAGAAAGACCTGATCATCGGCGGTATCGCCCTGATCTACGCGATCTGGCTGCTGTATGCCGGTGGCGTGAAATACCTGCTGCTCTCGGCGCTGCTGTATGCCCCTGGCGTGATCCTGTTCGCCAAGGCCAAACGCGAGGTCGGCCAACCGATTTTTACCAACGTGGAGAAATTGCTATTCGCCGCCGTTGTCATTGGCGCCCTGGTGGCTGCCTATGGCCTGTACGACGGCTTCCTGACTCTGTAACCCCCGTATTCGAAACTTGGAGGAAATAAACATGTCCACGGAAAAAGTTAAGTACGGCGTACATTCTGAAGCCGGCAAACTTCGTAAAGTAATGGTCTGCTCCCCAGGCCTGGCGCATCAGCGCCTGACGCCAAGCAACTGCGATGAGCTGTTGTTTGACGACGTCATCTGGGTCAACCAGGCCAAGCGTGACCACTTCGACTTCGTCACCAAGATGCGTGAACGCGGCATCGAAGTGCTGGAAATGCATAACCTGCTGACTGATATCGTTGCCATTCCCGAAGCGCTCAAATGGATCCTTGACCGCAAACTCACCGATGACACCGTCGGCGTGGGTCTGAAAAACGAAGTCCGCAGCTGGCTCGAAGGCCTTGAGCCACGCCACCTGGCCGAGTTCCTGATCGGCGGTGTAGCCGGTGAAGACCTGCCAGAAAGCGATGGCGCCAGCGTGATCAAGATGTACCGTGATTACCTGGGCCACTCCAGCTTCCTGCTCGACCCACTGCCAAACACCCAGTTCACTCGCGACACCACCTGCTGGATCTACGGCGGCGTGACGTTGAACCCGATGTACTGGCCAGCGCGACGTCAGGAAACCCTGTTGACCACCGCGATCTACAAGTTCCACCCCGAGTTCACCGGGGCCGAATTCGAAGTCTGGTACGGCGATCCGGATAAGGACCACGGCAAGTCGACTCTGGAAGGCGGTGACGTCATGCCAATCGGCAACGGCGTAGTGCTGATCGGCATGGGCGAGCGCACCTCGCGTCAAGCCATCGGCCAACTGGCTCAATCGCTGTTCGCCAAAGGCGCAGTCGAGAAAGTCGTGGTGGCAGGCCTGCCGAAATCTCGCGCAGCGATGCACCTGGACACCGTGTTCAGTTTCTGCGACCGCGACCTGGTGACGGTATTCCCTGAAGTCGTCAAGGAAATCGTACCGTTCGTTATCACTCCAGATGAAAGCAAGCCTTACGGCATGTTCGTACGCCGCGAGGACAAAACCTTCCTCGACGTGGTGGCCGAGTCCCTCAACCTGAAGAAACTACGCGTCGTCGAAACTGGCGGCAACAGCTTCGCCGCCGAGCGCGAACAGTGGGACGACGGCAACAACGTGGTGGCTGTTGAGCCGGGTGTGGTTATCGGCTACGACCGCAACACCTACACCAACACCCTGCTGCGCAAAGCAGGTGTTGAGGTCATCACCATCAGCGCCGGCGAACTGGGCCGTGGCCGTGGCGGCGGCCACTGCATGACCTGCCCAATCGTTCGCGACCCTATCGACTACTAAATGACCATCGCCGGCTGCACCCACAGGTGCAGCCGGGCCGATCACCGCTTTCCGTTCACAAGAACAGGAGAATCATCATGGCGTTCAACATTCACAACCGTAACTTGCTGAGCCTGGAACACCACACCACCCGCGAGCTACGTTACCTGCTGGACCTGTCCCGCGACCTGAAACGCGCCAAGTACACCGGCACCGAGCAGCAACACCTCAAAGGCAACAACATCGCGCTGATTTTCGAGAAAACCTCGACCCGTACCCGATGCGCGTTTGAAGTCGCTGCCTATGACCAAGGCGCCAACGTCACCTACATCGACCCTAACTCCTCGCAAATCGGCCACAAAGAAAGCATGAAGGACACCGCACGTGTTCTGGGCCGCATGTATGACGCCATCGAATACCGTGGTTTCAAACAGGAAATCGTCGAAGAGCTGGCCAAGTTTGCCGGCGTACCGGTGTTCAACGGCCTGACCGACGAATACCACCCAACCCAGATGATCGCCGACGTGCTGACCATGCGCGAGAACAGCGACAAGCCACTGCACGACATCAGCTACGCCTACCTGGGCGACGCCCGCAACAACATGGGTAACTCGCTGCTGCTGATCGGTGCCAAGCTGGGCATGGACGTACGCATCGCAGCGCCGAAAGCCCTGTGGCCGCATGACGACCTGGTCGAGCGCTGCAAAAAATACGCGGAAGAAAGCGGTGCCCGCATCACCCTGACCGAAGATCCGAAAGCAGCGGTCAAAGGCGTCGACTTCATCCACACCGACGTCTGGGTATCGATGGGCGAGCCGGTTGAAGCCTGGGCTGAACGTATTACTCAGTTGCTGCCTTACCAGGTCAACACCGACCTGATGAAGGCTACCGGCAACCCACGCACCAAGTTCATGCACTGCCTGCCAGCGTTCCACAACTCCGACACCAAAGTCGGGAAGCAGATCGCCGAGCAGTATCCAAACCTGAAAAACGGTATCGAAGTCACCGAAGACGTCTTCGAATCGCCAGCCTGCATCGCCTTCGAGCAAGCGGAAAACCGCATGCACACCATCAAGGCGATCCTGGTCTCCACTCTGGCTGACCTGTAAGCGAGCATCCCTGTGGGAGCGGGCTTGCCCCGCGATGCGATGTAACTGACACATCGCATTCGCGGGGCAAGCCCGCTCCTACAAGCACTTTTCTCAGAAGGAATTTCATCATGCGTATCGTTGTTGCATTGGGCGGTAACGCCCTGCTGCGCCGTGGCGAACCCATGACTGCAGAGAATCAACGCGCCAATATCCGTATTGCCGCCGAACAGATTGCCAAGGTTCATCCGGGCAATGAGCTGGTCATCGCTCACGGCAACGGCCCACAGGTCGGCCTGCTGTCGCTGCAGGCTCAATCCTACAAGCCGGACGAAGCCTACCCGCTGGACGTCCTCGGGGCGGAAACCGAGGGCATGATCGGCTACATCATCGAGCAAGAGCTGGGTAACCTGCTGGCGTTCGAAGTACCGTTCGCCACCCTGCTTACCCAGGTTGAAGTAGACGCCAACGACCCAGCCTTCAAAGACCCGACCAAGTTCATCGGTCCGGTTTACAGCAAAGAAGAAGCTGAGCGCCTGGCCAAGGAAAAAGGTTGGGTGGTCAAGGCCGACGGCGATAAATTCCGTCGCGTGGTCGCCAGCCCTAAACCGAAGCGCATTTTCGAAATCCGCCCGATCAAATGGTTGCTGGAAAACAAAACCGTTGTGATCTGTGCAGGCGGTGGCGGTATTCCGACCAAATACGATGCAACCGGCAAGGTGCTCAGTGGCGTCGAGGCGGTTATCGACAAAGACCTCTGCTCGTCGTTGCTGGCTCAGCAGCTGGAATCCGATCTGCTGGTTATCGCCACCGACGTCAATGCCGCGTACATCGACTGGGGTAAACCTACTCAGAAAGCCGTTGCCGAGGCGCACCCCGATGAGCTGGAACGGCTTGGCTTCGCTGCCGGTTCCATGGGCCCGAAAGTCCAGGCTGCCTGCGAATTTGCCCGCAATACTGGCAAAGTCGCGGTGATCGGCTCGCTGTCTGATATCGAAGAAATCGTCAAAGGTACTGCCGGTACCCGTGTCAGCACGGCCAAGCCTGGAATAAGCTACCGTTGATGCAGTTGGGCGGATCTGATGGTCCGCCCTTTTCAACCCTCCAGAGGAGCCCGTCATGGCCCAGTTCGAACCCGGTCACCTACACATCGAGCGCCATGCGTTGAACACGGCCGATGTCAGCTACGACATTAACCTCGAGTACGAGGTCGCCACAGACCCCAGCAAAGGCAAAGGCATCCAGTTCAAGATGCATGGATCGATTCAAAACAAACCCATGAATGAAACCTTCTTCCTGCCCAAGGTAGAGGCCTACAACTTCGCCAGCAACGTAACGAAAATTGCGGAGCAATACGGCATTCCCAAACACCTGAGCAACATCGGTTCAGTGCACAAACACTATGACCTGATGTTCGAAGATATTCGCGAGAAGCTGAACATGAAATCAGGCGATTCAATCGACCTGAAAGATTTCGAGTAGCCTCTAAAGGCTCATCGCGGGGCAAGCCCGCTCCTACAGTGCCGGTGGGAGCGGGCTTGCCCCGCGATTTAGGGCATACTTGCCCGCTTCAGCAGCCTTGAACCCGTTTCCCCATGCGCATTCACGTCAGTTTTATCGACCGCGTCGGTATCACCCAGGAAGTGCTGGCCCTGCTCGGTGCCCGCAACCTCAACCTGGATGCGGTAGAGATGGTTCCCCCCAACGTCTACATCGATGCCCCAACGTTGAGCCCTGGTGTGCTGGAAGAACTGCACGATGCACTGCTGAATGTGCACGGCGTGCAAACGGTCAGGGTTGTCGACATTCTTCCCGGTCAGCGCCGCCACCTGCAACTCGATGCCCTGCTCGCGGCCATGAGCGACCCAGTACTGGCGCTCGACAGCGCCGGCCACGTGATCCTCGCCAACCCGGCGCTGATCGCCTTGTTTGGCCAAGAGCCAGTGGGGTTGTCGGTTGCCGAACTGTTCAACGACGCCGGGCTGCTCGCCACCCTGATCGAAAATGGCTTTCATCTGCCGATGCGCGAAGTGCTGCTCAACGGCCAGACCCTGCTGCTCGATGCCACACCGATCACCAACGCTGGCGCCCTGCTGACGCTGTACCCGCCCAACCGCATCGGTGAACGCCTGTCGGCCCTGCATCACGATCACGCCGAAGGCTTCGATGCATTGCTGGGCGACTCGCCGCCCATTCGTACCCTCAAGGCCCGCGCCTTGCGCGTTGCCGCCCTCGACGCGCCCTTGCTGATCAATGGCGAAACCGGCACGGGCAAAGAGTTGGTCGCCCGTGCATGCCACGCCATCAGCAGCCGCCACAGCGCGCCGTTCCTGGCCCTAAACTGCGCAGCGTTGCCGGAAAACCTCGCTGAAAGCGAACTGTTCGGTTACGCGCCCGGTGCCTTCACCGGTGCCCAGCGCGGTGGCAAACCGGGGCTGATGGAGCTGGCCAACCAGGGCACCGTGTTTCTCGATGAAATCGGTGAAATGTCGCCCTACCTGCAGGCCAAGCTGTTGCGCTTTCTCAACGACGGCAGCTTTCGTCGCGTCGGCGGCGACCGTGAAATCAAGGTCAATGTGCGGATCCTCAGCGCTACCCACCGCGACCTGGAAAAGATGGTTGCCGATGGCAGTTTCCGTGAAGACCTGTTCTACCGCTTGAACGTACTCAACTTGCAGGTCCCGCCGCTGCGCGAGCGCGGCCAGGACATTCTGCTGCTGGCCCGCTATTTCATGCAGCAGGCCTGTACTCAGATCCAACGACCGCTGTGCCGCCTGGCACCCGCCACCTACCCGGCGCTGCTGGGCAACCGCTGGCCGGGCAATGTGCGGCAGTTACAGAACGTCATCTTCCGGGCTGCCGCAGTTTGTGAAAGTAACCTGGTAGACATTGGCGATCTGGATATCGCCGGTACCTCGGTAGCCGGCGATCACACTGGCGAAGTCGATAGCCTGGAGCAGGCAGTGGAAGACTTCGAACGTGGTCTGCTGGAAAAACTGTATGCCAGTCACCCGTCTACGCGCCAATTAGCCACACGCCTGCGTACTTCACACACCGCCATTGCCCACCGCCTGCGCAAGTACGGCATCCCGACCAAGGCCTGAATGTCGCTGCAACTGTAGCGAAATCACTACAGCGTAACGAAATCGATACGTAACGATTTAAGCGCTGTGCGGCAAGGTTTTGATCCACCTGATGTTTTTCTCTCGCCCTCTCGTGTAGCGATATCGTTACGCAAGAAGACGAGGCTCATACCAAATAAATTATAAGTATTTGATTTATAACGATTTTTTATTTATGGCCGCAATATTGCTATGGAAACCCTACCTATCAGCGCTCAGCGCCGTACCTGAGCCATGCCTGTTCCCGAGGAGTTTCCATGAGCGAGTTGCGTTTTACCGAAGATCACGAATGGCTGCGTACTGAAGCTGACGGCAGTGTCACTGTCGGGATTACCGCCTTCGCCCAGAACGCGCTGGGTGATGTGGTCTATGTGCAACTGCCAGAACTGCAAAGCTACGATCAAGGCGCCGAAGCCTCGACCGTCGAATCGGTAAAAGCCGCGAGCGGCGTCTACATGCCGCTGACTGGCGAAGTCGTCGCCGTCAACGACAAGCTCGAAGGCAACCCTGAACTGGTCAACGAAGATCCGCTGGGTGAAGGCTGGTTCTTCCGTTTCATTCCAGCCGATGCCGGTGCCGTTGCGCAGCTGCTCGACCAGGAAGCCTACGACCGCCTGATCAAAGCCAACGCTGACGCCTGAGGACTCGCCATGACCATCAACCTCGGCACTGCCAACGAATTCATCGCCCGTCACATTGGCCCACGCCAGAATGACGAACAACAGATGCTTGCCACCCTGGGCTTCGACTCACTGGAAGCCATGAGTGCCGCTGTCATTCCCGACAGCATCAAGGGCACCAGCGTGCTGGAGCTGGGCGCCGGGCAAAGCGAAGCCGACGCACTGGCTTCGCTCAAAGCCATTGCTGGCAACAACCAACTGTTCAAGAACTACATCGGTCAGGGTTACTACAACTGCCATACCCCGGCACCGATCCTGCGTAACCTGCTGGAAAATCCGGCTTGGTACACCGCCTACACCCCTTACCAACCAGAAATCTCCCAGGGCCGCCTGGAAGCGCTGCTGAACTTCCAGACCCTGATCAGCGACCTCACCGGTTTGCCAATCGCCAACGCCTCGCTGCTGGACGAAGCCACCGCTGCCGCTGAAGCCATGACCTTCTGCAAGCGTCTGAGCAAGAACAAGGCCAGCCACAGCTTCTTCGCCTCGGTCCACTGCCATCCGCAAACCCTCGACGTACTGCGCACCCGCGCCGAGCCATTGGGTATCGAAGTGGTGGTCGGTGACGAGCGCGAGCTCGACGATGTCAGCGCCTTCTTCGGCGCCCTGCTGCAATACCCGGCCAGCAACGGTGACGTGTTCGACTACCGCGAACTGGTCGAACGTTTCCACGCCGCTAACGCGCTGGTCGCAGTTGCCGCCGACCTGCTGGCCCTGACCCTGCTGACCCCACCAGGCGAATTCGGTGCTGACGTGGCCATCGGTAGCGCCCAGCGCTTCGGCGTGCCGCTGGGCTTCGGTGGCCCACACGCGGCCTACTTCTCCACCCGTGACGCATTCAAGCGTGACATGCCTGGCCGTCTGGTCGGCGTGTCTATCGATCGCTTCGGCAAGACCGCCCTGCGCCTGGCCATGCAAACCCGTGAGCAGCACATCCGCCGCGAGAAGGCCACCAGTAACATCTGCACCGCTCAAGTATTGCTGGCCAACATCGCCAGCATGTACGCGGTCTACCACGGCCCGCAGGGGCTCAAGCAGATCGCCCAGCGCACCCACGCACTGACCGCGATCCTCGCTGCCGGCCTCAAGCAAATCGGCGTCAGCGTTGAAACCGCAGGTTTCTTCGACACCCTGACCCTGACCACCGGCGACGCTACTGCTGCGCTGCACGACAAGGCTCGCGCCCAACGCCTGAACCTGCGCCAGATCGACACCCAACGCGTGGGCCTGTCGCTGGACGAAACCAGCACCCAGGCTGACGTTGAAGCCCTGTGGCAGTTGTTTGCCGACGGCAAGGCCGTTCCAGACTTCGCCGCACTGGCCGCCAGCACCCCATCGCAGCTGCCTGCCGCCCTGCTGCGTCAGTCGGCCATTCTTGAGCACCCGGTGTTCAACCGCTACCACAGCGAAACCGAGCTGATGCGCTACCTGCGCCGCCTGGCCGACAAGGACCTGGCCCTGGACCGCACCATGATCCCGCTGGGTTCGTGCACCATGAAGCTCAACGCCGCCAGCGAAATGATCCCGGTCACCTGGGCCGAGTTCGGCACCCTGCACCCGTTCGCGCCGGCTGAACAGAGCCAGGGCTATCAGCAACTGACCGACGAGCTGGAGGCCATGCTCTGCGCCGCCACCGGTTATGACGCGGTATCGCTGCAGCCCAACGCCGGTTCCCAGGGCGAATACGCTGGCCTGCTGGCCATCCGCGCCTACCACCAGAGCCGTGGCGAAGCCCGCCGCGACATCTGCCTGATCCCCTCCTCGGCCCACGGTACCAACCCGGCAACCGCCCACATGGCCGGTATGCGCGTGGTGGTGACCGCCTGTGACGCCCGCGGCAACGTCGACATCGACGACCTGCGCGCCAAGGCCATCGAGCACCGCGAGCATCTCGCCGCGCTGATGATCACCTACCCGTCGACCCACGGCGTATTCGAAGAAGCGATCGGCGAAATCTGCGCGATCATTCACGACAACGGCGGCCAGGTGTACATCGACGGCGCCAACATGAACGCGATGGTCGGCCTGTGCGCACCGGGCAAGTTCGGTGGTGACGTTTCGCACCTGAACCTGCACAAGACTTTCTGCATTCCGCACGGCGGTGGCGGCCCGGGTGTCGGCCCGATCGGCGTCAAGTCGCACCTGGTGCCGTTCCTGCCAGGCCATGGCCACATGCAGAACAAGCAAGGCGCGGTATGCGCGGCGCCGTTCGGCAGCGCCAGCATCCTGCCTATCACCTGGATGTACATCCGCATGATGGGCGGTGCCGGCCTCAAGCGCGCCTCGCAAATGGCCATTCTCAACGCCAACTACATCGCCCGCCGCCTGGAAGAGCACTATCCTGTGTTGTACACCGGCAGCAATGGCTTGGTGGCACACGAGTGCATCCTCGACCTGCGCCCGCTCAAAGACAGCAGTGGCATCAGCGTCGACGATGTGGCCAAGCGCCTGATCGACTTCGGCTTCCATGCGCCGACCATGTCGTTCCCGGTGGCCGGCACGTTGATGATCGAGCCGACCGAAAGTGAATCCAAGGAAGAACTGGATCGCTTCTGCGAGGCGATGATCCGCATCCGTGAAGAGATTCGCGCAGTGGAAAACGGCAGCCTGGACAAAGACGACAACCCGCTGAAAAACGCGCCGCACACCGCTGCTGAAATTGCCGGTGAGTGGAGCCATCCGTACAGCCGCGAGCAAGCGGTGTATCCGGTGGCAACGCTGGTGGAAGGCAAGTACTGGCCGCCGGTCGGTCGCGTCGACAACGTCTTTGGCGACCGCAACCTGATCTGCGCTTGTCCGTCGATCGAGAGCTATCAGGACGTCTGATAGCCTCATCGCGGGGCAAGCCCGCTCCTACTGTGGGAGCGGGCTTGGCCCGCGATCCCCTTCACCATAAGAGGGCACGACCATGTCACTGAGCGTCTTCGACCTGTTCAAGATCGGCATCGGCCCCTCCAGTTCCCATACCGTAGGCCCCATGCGCGCAGCAGCACGCTTTGCTGAAGGCCTGCGGCGCGACGGCCTGCTGACCTCAACGGTCAGCGTCAAGGCCGAACTTTATGGTTCACTCGGTGCCACCGGCAAAGGCCATGGCAGCGACAAAGCGGTGTTGCTCGGCCTTGAAGGCGAGCACCCTGATAGCGTCGATACCGATAGCATTCCCGCCCGCCTGCAACTGATCCGCAGCACCGGTCGGTTGAAACTGCTGGGCGAGCACGACATCGCATTTATCGAGAAACAGCACCTGGCGATGATCCGCAAGCCTTTGGCCTATCATCCCAACGGCATGATCTTTCGCGCCTTCGACCGTGCGGGCCTGCAGATCCGCAGCCGCGAGTACTACTCGGTGGGCGGTGGCTTTGTTGTCGATGAAGATGCCGCCGGTGCCGACCGCATCGTCGAAGACAGCACCGTGCTGCCCTTCCCGTTCAAAACCGCCAAAGAACTGCTCGGCCATTGTGCAGCGCAGAACCTGCCGATCAGCCAGATCATGCTGGCCAATGAAGCGGCCTGGCGCCCGGAAAGTGAAACCCGCAGCGGCCTGCTACGCATCTGGCAAGTCATGCAGGACTGTGTCACCGCAGGTTGTCGCAACGAAGGCATCCTGCCCGGCGGGCTGAAGGTCAAGCGCCGGGCCGCCGCGCTGTATCGCCAGCTGTGCAGTCACCCGGAAGCCAGTTTACGTGACGCACTCTCGGTGCTGGACTGGGTCAATCTGTACGCCCTGGCCGTCAATGAAGAAAACGCCTTTGGCGGGCGGGTGGTCACCGCCCCCACCAATGGCGCTGCTGGCATTGTCCCGGCCGTGCTGCATTACTACATGCGCTTCATCCCCGGTGCCAACGAAGACGGCGTGGTGCGCTTTCTACTCACCGCTGCGGCGATTGGCATCCTCTACAAGGAAAACGCCTCGATCTCCGGTGCCGAAGTCGGTTGCCAGGGTGAGGTCGGCGTGGCCTGTTCGATGGCCGCCGGTGCACTGTGCGAAGTCATGGGCGGCAGCGTACAACAGGTCGAGAACGCTGCCGAGATTGGTATGGAACACAACCTGGGCCTGACCTGCGACCCCATTGGCGGGTTGGTTCAGGTGCCGTGCATCGAGCGCAACGCCATGGGTTCGGTCAAGGCCATCAATGCGGTGCGTATGGCCCTGAGAGGCGACGGTCAACATTTCGTCTCGCTCGACAAGGTCATCCGCACCATGCGCCAGACCGGCGCCGACATGAAAAGCAAATACAAGGAGACCGCCCGCGGCGGTCTGGCCGTCAACATCATCGAATGCTGACACCCTCTAAAGCCCCAAGGAGTCATCAATGTCCACCGAAACGCTGCTCCAGACCCCGCTGCACGCCCTGCACCTTGAACTGGGTGCGCGCATGGTACCGTTCGCCGGCTACGACATGCCCGTCCAATACCCGCTGGGGGTGATGAAAGAGCACTTGCACACCCGCGACAAAGCCGGCCTGTTTGACGTTTCGCACATGGGCCAGATACGTCTGAGCGGCGCCAACGCAGCCAAAGCCCTGGAGACGCTGGTACCGGTCGACATCATCGATCTGCCTGTTGGTATGCAGCGCTACGCGATGTTCACCAACGAACAAGGCGGCATCCTCGATGACCTGATGGTTGCCAACCTGGGTAACGACGAACTGTTCCTGGTGGTCAACGCCGCCTGCAAGGACCAAGACCTGGCCCACCTGCGCCAGCACATCGGCGATCAGTGCCAGATCCAGCCGCTGTTCGAGGAACGCGCCCTGCTGGCGCTGCAAGGTCCGGCGGCGGTCAATGTCCTGGAGCGCCTGGCGCCTTCAGTGGCGAAGATGACCTTCATGCAGTTCCAGCCGGTGCAACTGCTGGGTGTCGACTGCTTTGTCAGCCGTTCTGGCTACACCGGTGAAGATGGTTTCGAGATCTCGGTACCTGCCGAACAGGCCGAAGCACTGGCCCGTCGTTTGCTGGCCGAAGCGGAAGTTGCCCCCATTGGCCTCGGCGCCCGTGACTCGCTGCGCCTGGAAGCGGGCCTGTGCTTGTACGGCCATGACATGAACGCCCAAACCACGCCGATTGAAGCCAGCCTGCTGTGGGCGATCTCCAAGGTACGTCGCGCAGACGGCGAACGCGCCGGTGGCTTCCCGGGTGCCGAAGCGGTATTTGCCCACCAGCAAGGTGGCGTGGCACGTAAACGAGTAGGCCTGCTGCCACAGGAGCGTACGCCCGTGCGTGAAGGGGCAGAGATTGTCGATGAAGCTGGCAACGTCATCGGTACGGTGTGCAGTGGCGGCTTCGGGCCAAGCCTGAATGCCCCTGTAGCAATGGGTTACTTGGATGCGGCGCATACTGCATTGGAAACCACTGTATGGGCCATTGTTCGCGGCAAGCGTGTGGCAATGAAAGTCAGCAAAATGCCATTCGTTGCTCAGCGTTACTATCGCGGCTGAAACGTTAGTTGAAACTTTGTGTCATGCAGCGTTCGGGTTTTCGAATTCGAACGCTGTTTATAACATTCGAAAAGCAACGCACCACCGCATGGAATGAGCGCAAAAAAAATAGACCGAACGGCTGCTAAAAGGTAGAGCGGCAGCGGCTTTGAGGGCTTGTTTTTGCCGACAGAGTTAGCGTAGAGTCACTGCACTGTGTTTGCATGGGTCGCTATGGTTCGTGACCTGGGCAGTAGCGCTGAGATTTGCTACAACCCGTTCGACGTCTCTTACTTTCCTGCAACCCAGCCCAGTACTCTTTCATTTGGAAGAAGCTGTTACTAATTCTAAGTTTCAAAGGAAATAAGACAATGTCCCAACGTCAGAGCGGTACCGTCAAGTGGTTTAACGACGAGAAAGGTTTTGGTTTCATCACTCCAGAAAGCGGTCCGGATCTGTTCGTACACTTCCGCGCTATCCAGGGTAACGGCTTCAAGAGCCTGAAAGAAGGCCAGAAAGTCACCTTCATCGCCGTGCAGGGCCAGAAAGGCATGCAGGCTGACGAAGTGATCGCGGAAGCTTAATTCCCCGATTCGAAAAAGCCCCTGCTGGCAACAGCAGGGGCTTTTTTATGCGCGTAATTCCGTAGAATGGCTGTTTTGCCCAAGGAGGCCCGTGTATGCCCAAGCAGTTGTTGCAGCCCCAGGGCGATTTCCCTGCCGTCGGTCTGGGCCGGCGCCTGGCCGCCATGTTCTACGATTTCCTGTTGTGCACTGCGCTGCTGATCGTGACTGCTGGCGTGTACAAGATGATCCAGATGGCAATCATTGGTGAAGCGCAGATGCGCGCGCTGACCGACGCTGGAGCCCTGGACGGCGATCCGTTGCTGTCGACCATACTGGTATTTGCCCTGTTCGGCTTTTTCGCCAAGTTCTGGACCCATGGTGGGCAGACACTCGGCATGCAGGTATGGCGCATACGCGTGCAGAACGCCGACGGCAGCGCCATCAGCCTGTGGCAGGCCCTGCTGCGTTTCGTCGTCGCCATCGCCTCGTGGCTGTGCCTTGGGTTGGGTTTCATCTGGTCGCTGTTCGACAAGCGCCAGCGCAGCTGGCACGACATCTATTCCGACACTCAGCTGGTCCAGCTCCCCAAACGCAAGTAACGCGAATTCTGTTGCTGTAGGAGCGGGCTTGCCCCGCGATTACGATGTAACAGGAAGATCGCACTCGCGGGGCAAGCCCGCTCCTACAATGCCCCACAAAAAAGCCGACCCGAGGGTCGGCTTTTTCATGCCTGCGAACCTTACCCGGCCCGCCGCAACATCCAGAGACCGGCACCTGCGCAAATCGCCGCCGGTATTACCACCGCCAGCAACGGCGGGAAGCCAAACACCTGGCTGGAAGGCCCAAGCAGGTCCTGAGCAATGCGGAACACAAAGCCCACCAGCACACCGGTGAAGACCCGTTGCCCCAAGGTAACCGAACGCAGCGGACCGAAGATGAACGAGATCGCCATCAGCACCAGCGCCGCTGTCACCATCGGCTGCAATACCTTGGTCCAGAACGCCAGCCAATAGCGGGCATTGTTCAAACCCTGATCGGACAGGTAATGGATGTAATCCCACAGTCCGGTAATCGACAGGGACTCTGGTGCCAGTACAACGGTATTGAGCAGTTGCGGTGTAACGGTGACATCCCAACGCTCCACAGGCGCTTTGATGACTTCAGTGTGATCGCCACGGAAATGTGTGGTGGTCACATCGCTCAACTGCCAGTGATCGTCCTGATACTGGGCACGACGGGCAAAGCTGGAGGTCACCAGGTGGCGCTCGTTATCGAAACGGTAACGCGTTACGCCGTACAGCAGGCCATTGGGTTGAACCGAGTTGATGTGTACGAACTCTTCGCCCTGGCGGTGCCACATGCCACGCTTGGAGCTTTGTGCATCGCCACTGCCCTGCGCCAGGGAGCGGTCGGCCTGGGCCTTGTTCTCGGTGACCGGCGCCAGGTATTCGCCAATCAGGATACCAACCAGCATCAGCACCAGCATCGGCTTCATGACCGCCCAGACGATACGCCCGATCGACACCCCAGCCGAGCGCATGATGGTCAGCTCACTGCTGCTGGCCAGGCTGCCCAGGCCGATCAGGCAGCCGATCAGGGCAGCCATCGGCAGCATGTCGTAAAGGCGCCGTGGCGCGGTCAGCAGTACAAAACTGCCGGCGTCCCACAGGGTGTAGCTGTCGGTGATGTCGCCCATCTCGTCGATGAAGGCAAACAACGAGGCCAGGCCGAGGATGATCCCAAGTACAGCAATGATCGCCAGCAGCACGCTCTTGCCGATGTAGCGGTCGAGCTTAACCATGGGCCACCTCCGCACGACGCGCGGCACGCTTGAGGCGTAGCGGCTCCCAGTACATCAGCCCCAGACCGATGAGCAAGAAGATTCCGTGGACCCACCAGATACCCAGACCAATCGGCAACTTGCCTTTCTCCAGAGCACCCCGTACAGCAATCAACATGGTCAAGTACGCCATATACAGAAGAATCGCCGGTAGCAGCTTGAGGAAGCGGCCCTGGCGCGGGTTGACCCGTGACAGCGGTACCGCCAGCAGGGTTACCACGAACACCAGCAGCGGCAACGACAAGCGCCATTGCAGCTCGGCACGCTCACGGCGACCATCGCTGGCAAGCAGTTCGGAAGTCGGAATCGCTTCGCGGTCGGTGATTTCTTCACTGACTTCAGGCTTGGGCAGCAGCACGCCATAGGTGTCGTACTTGATTGCGCGGTAGTCAGCCTGGCCTGGGTTACCGTCGTAGCGATAGCCGTTCTCCAGAATCAGGTAACGGTTGCCGTCGGCACCGATTTCCTGACGCCCCTTCTCAGCGACCAGCACCGAAGGTGCACGTTCTTTGGTCTTGTCCTGGGAGAAGCGCTTCTCGGAAATGAACACACCGGCAAGGTTGGCGCGGTCTTCAGACAGTTCTTCGGTGTATGTCACCCGCGAACCATCGCGCAACGTCTGGAAGCGCCCAGGCACCAGGGTATCGAACTCGGTCAGGGCGTCCTGCTGGTTGATGATCTGTGCTACTTGAGTAACGCCCTGAGGCGCCAGGCCAAGACTCAGCCAGGCGACCAGCACGGCAACCAGAGCTGCGGGGGCCATAGTCATGCCCAACAGACGCTGTTGGCTCATGCCGGTGGCCGACAGCACGGTCATTTCGCTTTCAAGGTACAGGCGGCCGTAGGCCAGCAGAATGCCCAGGAACAGTCCCAGCGGCAGGATCAACTGCAGGAACCCTGGCAAGCGGTAGCCCATGATCAGGAACAGCACGCCCGGGTCGAGCACACCCTGGGCCGCTTGGGCCAGGTACTTGATGAAGCGCCCGCTCATGATGATCACCAGCAGCACAGCGCTGACGGCACTCAAGGTCACCAGGACCTCGCGGGACAGATATCGGAAGACGATCAAACCAGACACTCCTGGGTTGTCAGGCTCGGACAGCCAAACAAAAAATCCATAACAGCCAAGAATAGTTGCTGACTCGCCAGCGCGAGCCCGCAAAAAAGTTGGCGCATTATCCTGTGATTGGCCGTGCCTGTCACTGGCGTTACTCATTGCTTCATTAACGGGGTTGTCAGGTCGGTCCGAGCAGGCTCAAACTGGCGGCTTTATCACTGGCCCGCGACCTGCGGCCAGCTCGCTTGAAGTGCCCGCACCAGCGCGCAAAGAACAGATCATTCGGGGAACGGACATGGAACTGGTTGTAAAGAGCGTAGCCGCTGCATCCTTGAAAACTGCCACACTGGTACTCCCAGTCGGCGAAGGCCGCAAACTCGGCGCCAACGCCAAAGCTGTCGATGAAGCCAGCGGCGGTGCGCTAAGTGCCGTACTCAAGCGCGGCGACCTGACCGGCAAGCTCGGCCAGACCTTGTTGCTGCAAAGCCTGCCAAACCTCAAGGCCGAGCGCGTATTGCTGGTCGGCACCGGCAAAGACGGTGAACTGGGCGACCGTAGCTGGCGCAAAGTGGTAGCCGCCGTCCTGGCCGTGCTCAAAGGCCTCAATGGCACTGACGCCGTGCTGGCCCTGGGCGATGTGGCGGTAACCGGCCGCGATGCCTTCTATAGCAAGTCTCGCCTGCTGGCCGAAACCCTGCTCGACGGCGAGTACGTCTTTGACCAGTTCAAGAGCAAAAAAGCCGAACCTCGCGCCCTGAAGAAAATCACCCTGCTGGCCGACAAGGCCGGTGCCGCCGACATCGAGCGCGCCATCAAGCACGCCGCCGCGATTGCCAGCGGGATGAGCTTCGCCCGTGACCTGGGCAACCTGCCACCTAACGTCTGCCACCCAAGCTTCCTCGCCGAACAAGCCAAGGGCATGGGCAAAGCCTACAAGGGCCTGAAGGTCGAAGTTCTCGATGAGAAAAAGATCAAAGAACTGGGCATGGGCGCGTTCTACGCCGTGGGCCAGGGCAGCGACCAGCCGCCACGCCTGATCGTGCTCAACTACCAAGGCGGCAAAAAGAGCGAGAAGCCATTTGTGCTGGTAGGTAAAGGCATCACCTTCGACACCGGTGGCATCAGCCTCAAGCCGGGTGCCGGCATGGACGAAATGAAGTACGACATGGGCGGTGCTGCCAGCGTCTTCGGTACCCTGCGCGCCGTGCTTGAACTGCAACTGCCGATCAACCTGGTGTGCCTGCTGGCCTGCGCCGAAAACATGCCAAGCGGCGGCGCTACTCGTCCGGGCGACATCGTTACCACCATGAGCGGGCAGACTGTCGAGATCCTCAACACCGACGCCGAAGGCCGCCTGGTGCTGTGCGATACCCTGACCTACGCCGAGCGCTTCAAGCCTCAGGCAGTAGTCGACATCGCCACCCTGACCGGCGCCTGCATCGTTGCCTTGGGTAGCCATACCTCGGGCCTGATGGGCAACAACGATGAGCTGGTCAATCAACTGCTCGACGCCGGCAAGCGCGCCGACGACCGCGCCTGGCAACTGCCGTTGTTCGACGAGTACCAAGAGCAGCTGGACAGCCCGTTCGCCGACATCGCCAACATTGGCGGGCCGAAGGCGGGCACCATCACCGCCGGTTGCTTCCTGTCGCGCTTTGCCAAGGCCTACAACTGGGCGCATCTGGACATCGCAGGTACCGCGTGGATCAGCGGCGGCAAGGACAAGGGCGCCACTGGCCGCCCGGTACCATTGCTGACTCAATACCTGCTTGATCGCGCCAATGCCTGAGTGAGTGCCGCTTGCCTGCGCCCTTGAGCGCAGGCAAGCGGCCGGCAGACCATGAACAAAGTCGATTTCTATATTCTGCCCAGCGATGCGCCATCGGCGCGCCTGGATTTCGCCTGCAAGCTCTGCGAGAAGGCCTGGCGGATGGGGCATCAGGTTTACCTGCATTGCGCCGATGCCGAGCAGCGTGACGATCTTGATGCCCGCCTGTGGGCCTTCAAGGGTGAAGCCTTCGTACCGCACACGCGTGCCGAGGATGACGCTCAAGGCTGCGTGGTACTGGGCCTGGGTGCCGATCCCGGCAGCCACCACGACTTACTGATCAATCTCGACCTCAAGGTTGCGCCTTTCGCCGATCGCTTTGCCCGTATCGCCGAGATTGTTGTCGAGGAGCCGACGATCCGTCAGGCTGCCCGAGAGAGTTTTCGTTTCTACCGCGAACAGGGCTATGCTCTGCAAGACCACCGCTTACAGCGACTCTGAAGATGACGGACAAACCCACTCCCCTGCCCCAATCTGCACACCTGCTCGACGACCTCGAATCGATCCGTCAGTTGCTGGGCGATGAATCCCTCGAACCGCCACTGTTGACCGACACGGTCGAGGAGCAGATTCCGTTGCTGCTCGAAGAGGCCCCGGTGCCGCCTGCTGCAGCCGAGCCAGCAGCCCCCGTGGACCCTCAGACCCGCCGCCAGGATACCCTGCTGCATCTGGATGCTGAGTTACGCGCTGCTGCACAGTTGATCATGCAGGACGTGATCAACGACTTCACACCGCACATCGAAAACGAGATCAAACGTCGCCTCGATGCTCGGCTAGAGCGTCTGCTTAATCCATAAATCGCGGGGCAAGCCCGCTCCCACAGGTGTGCTGTCAAACCTGTGGGAGCGGGCTTGCCCCGCGATGTTTTTGCCTCCTGCCATCACCTCACGCTACGCCCCGGCACTTATCCCCGTTATACTGCCCGGCTTTCCTGAATAAATGCCATAGGGTCCCGCCGCGCATGGATAAGACCTACCAGCCGCACGCTATTGAAACTTCCTGGTACAACACCTGGGAGTCCGAGAATTATTTCGCTCCGCAAGGCGCGGGCGATTCTTACACCATCATGATTCCGCCGCCGAACGTAACCGGCAGCCTGCACATGGGTCATGGTTTCAATAACGCGATCATGGATGCCTTGATCCGTTTCCGCCGCATGCAGGGCCGTAACACCCTGTGGCAGCCCGGTACCGACCACGCCGGTATCGCCACCCAGATGCTGGTAGAGCGCCAGCTCGAGGCCAAAGGCCAGAACCGCCACGACCTGGGTCGCGAGAAATTCCTGGAAAAAGTCTGGGAATGGAAAGAGCAGTCCGGTGGCAACATCAGCCGCCAGATCCGCCGCCTGGGCTCCTCGGTCGACTGGAGCCGCGAGCGCTTCACCATGGACGACGGCCTGTCGGAAGCGGTGAAAGAAGCGTTCGTACGCCTGCACGAAGATGGCCTGATCTACCGCGGCAAGCGCCTGGTCAACTGGGACACCAAGCTGCACACGGCGATTTCCGACCTCGAAGTGGAAAACCACGACGAGAAGGGCCACCTGTGGAACCTGCGCTACCCACTGGCTGACGGCGCGAAAACCGCCGACGGCAAAGACTACCTGATCGTCGCCACCACCCGTCCGGAAACCATGCTCGGCGACGCCGCCGTTGCCGTGAACCCCGAAGACGAGCGTTACAAAGCGCTGATCGGCAAGTATGTTGAGCTGCCGCTGGTTGGCCGCCGCATCCCGATTATCGGCGACGACTACTGCGACCCTGAGTTCGGCACCGGCTGTGTGAAAATCACCCCGGCACACGATTTCAACGACTACGAAGTCGGCAAACGCCACAACCTGCCGCTGCTGAACATCTTCGACAAAAACGCTTTCGTGCTGCCTGCTGCCCAGGTGTTCAACCTCGACGGCACCGTCAACGAAAGCATCGATGCCAGCCTGCCAGCCCAGTACGCCGGTCTCGACCGTTTCGTTGCGCGCAAGCAGATCGTTGCCGACTTCGACGCCGCCGGCCTGCTGGTCAGCGTCGACGATCACGCCCTGAAAGTACCGAAAGGCGACCGCTCCGGCACCGTCATCGAGCCTTGGCTGACCGACCAGTGGTACGTGTCGACCAAACCGCTGGCCGAGCCTGCGATTGCTGCTGTCGAAGACGGCCGCATCCAGTTCGTACCCAAGCAGTACGAAAACATGTACTTCTCCTGGATGCGCGATATCCAGGACTGGTGCATCAGCCGTCAGCTGTGGTGGGGCCACCGTATTCCGGCCTGGTACGACGAGTCCGGCAAGGTCTACGTCGGTCGCAGTGAAGAAGAAGTGCGCGCCAAGCACAACCTCGGTGCCGACGTGGTCCTGAACCAGGACAACGACGTACTCGACACCTGGTTCAGCTCGGGCCTGTGGACCTTCTCGACCCTGGGCTGGCCGCAGCAAACCGAATTCCTCAAGACCTTCCACTCCACCGACGTGCTGGTCACCGGTTTCGACATCATTTTCTTCTGGGTTGCCCGGATGATCATGCTGACCATGCACCTGGTGAAGAACGAAGACGGCACCCCGCAGGTTCCGTTCAAAACGGTCTACGTCCACGGTCTGGTGCGCGATGGCCAGGGCCAGAAGATGTCCAAGTCCAAGGGCAACGTCCTTGACCCGCTGGACATCGTCGACGGCATTACCCTGGACGAGCTGCTGGAAAAACGCACCAGCGGCCTGATGCAGCCCAAGCTGGCCGAGAAAATCGCCAAGCAGACCAAGGCCGAGTTCCCGGAAGGCATCGCCAGCTATGGCACCGATGCCCTGCGCTTTACCTTCTGCTCGCTGGCCTCCACCGGTCGCGACATCAAGTTCGACATGGGCCGCGTCGAAGGCTACCGCAACTTCTGCAACAAGATCTGGAACGCGGCGCGCTACGTGCTGGACAAAGGTGAAGACTGCGGTCAGAACGGCGAAGCCTACGAGCTGTCGCTGGCCGATCGTTGGATCATCTCCCAGCTGCAACGCACTGAAGCCGAAGTGACCCGCCAGTTGGAGCAGTTCCGCTTCGACCTGGCCGCCCAGGCCCTTTACGAGTTCATCTGGAACCAGTACTGCGACTGGTACCTGGAGCTGTCCAAGCCTGTGCTGTGGGACGAAAACGCCCCAGTCGAACGCGCCCGTGGCACCCGTCGTACCCTGGTACGTGTGCTGGAAGTTGCCCTGCGCCTGGCTCACCCGTTCATGCCATTCATCACCGAAGAAATCTGGCAGCGCCTGGCGCCGCTGGCCGGTGCCGAAGGCAAGACCATCATGCTGCAGCCGTGGCCGGTGGCCAACGAAAGCCGTATCGATGCGGCTGCCGAAGGCGACATCGAATGGCTCAAGGAACTGATGCTCGGCGTGCGTAACATCCGCGGCGAGATGAACATCGGCCCAGGCAAGCCGCTGCAACTGTTCCTCAAGAACGCCAGCGCTGAAGACCAGCGCCGTCTGCAGGAAAACGAAGCGCTGCTGAAGAAGCTGGCGAAGATCGAATCCTTCACCGTACTGGGCGAACAGGAAGAAGCACCACTGAGCGCCACTGCACTGGTAGGCGACCTGCAAGTGCTAGTGCCGATGGCTGGCCTGATCGACAAGGACGCGGAACTTGCGCGCCTGAACAAGGAAATCCAGCGCCTGCAAGGCGAAGTTCAGCGCGTGGGTGGCAAGCTGTCCAACGCCGCCTTCGTCGACAAGGCACCGCCTGCGGTGATCGACAAAGAGCGCGCCAAGCTGGCTGAAGCCGAACAGGCCCTGGCCAACTTCACCGAGCAGCATGCGCGGATCGCTGCACTGTAACACTCGCTGATTTCAGCGACGCCATCGCGGGTCAAGCCCGCTCCCACAGGGCTCCCTGTAGGAGCGGGCTTGACCCGCGATGCGTTCTACCGGACCAACGCGATGACCACACCCAGTAAACCGACCCTGCACCCGCGCAATCGCCACCAGGGCCGTTACAACTTTCCCGAGTTGATCAAGAGCAGCCCCGAACTGGGCCAGTTCATGATCACCAATCCTCACGGCAAACCCAGCATCGACTTCGCCAACCCTGAAGCCGTGCGGGTGTTCAACCGAGCGCTGCTCAAGGCGCAGTACGGCATCCAGCATTGGGACATCCCGGCCGACTACCTGTGCCCACCGATTCCCGGTCGGGCCGACTACATCCATGTCGCTGCCGACCTGCTCGCCGAGGACAACAAGGGCGAAGTCCCCCGCGGCGCACAAGTGCGGGCATTGGATATCGGCGTCGGTGCCAATTGCATCTACCCCTTGCTGGGCCACAGCGACTACCGCTGGCGCTTCCTCGGCTCGGACATCGACACCACGGCCCTGGCCGCCGCCAAGGCTATCGTCCAGGCCAACGGCCTCGACAAGGCCATCAGCCTGCGCCAGCAAAGCAACCGCAAGCACATCCTGCTCGGCCTGCTCAAAGCCGACGAGCGTTACGACCTGACCCTGTGCAACCCGCCCTTTCACGCCTCGCGAGACGAAGCCACACGCGGCAGCCAGCGCAAATGGCGCGCACTGGGCAAGGCCGACCCCAAGCGCAAACTGCCTGTACTGAATTTTGGCGGGCAGAACAACGAGCTGTGGTGCGAAGGCGGCGAAATCCGCTTTGTCACCCAGTTGGTAGCCGAAAGCGCTGCGCTCGGCCAACAGGTGATGTGGTTCACCTCATTGGTGTCCAAAGCCTCGAACCTGCCTGGCATTCAGGCGGCACTGAAGAAAGCCGGCGCCGTCGAACAGCGCGTTGTCGAGATGGGCCAGGGGCAAAAGCAAAGCCGCATGGTGGCCTGGACCTTCCAGGATGCCGCCACCCGTCAAAAACGCTGGGCACCCTCTGTGGGAGCGGGCTTGCCCCGCGATGCGATGTAGCTGACAAACCCCAATCGCGGGGCAAGCCCGCTCCTACAGGCACAAAAAAACCGCGTTCGGCTCACACCGGACGCGGTTTTTTTCGAACTGCTTACAATTACTTGTTAACAGCGTCGGTCAGCACTTTGGCTGGAACGAACTTGACGACTTTCTTGGCAGCGATTTCGATGGCAGCGCCAGTCGAAGGGTTGCGGCCGGTACGGGCAGGACGCTCGGTGATTTTCAGTTTGCCAATGCCTGGCAGGGTGATTTCGCTGCCATTTTCCAGTTGATCAGCAACGATCTGACCCAGTTGCTCCAGAGCGTTACGCGCGGTGGTCTTCGGCGCGTCGATAGCTTCGGCGATATCGGCGATCAGTTGGTCTTTGGTCAATGCCATGGTGGTGTTCCTTCCCTATCAAATTCAGTGAGTATGCAGAGTGCTACGTCAGTCATCGAGCCAGACCTGCGGGGGAACCGGCGGTCCGGTGTTACAGCCATGTCAATCGCGTATGTAGATACGAAAAACGACGTTTGGTTCGACGCGACGTGAGCGGTCTGCCAGCAATGCGCCACACACGGGGCGCAAGACCGGGCAAAACTACCACAGGAATGGATAAATATCCGCTGCTGACAGGGCAAATGTGCAGGTTTTTCGGGGGTTTGCGCGAAAAAACGCAAAAAACTGAACAAAAAACGAACAACTGACATTTCTGCCAACATCTGGCCGCTGAATCACCTCTGCGCTGAGGTACACTTGGCAACTTTGCAACGCGGCCAGCACCGCCCATTTTCAACCGAGAATCCCATGCCGATCCGTCATTGCATTGTTCACCTGATCGACAAGAAACCCGATGGCAGCCCCGCTGTACTGCACGCGCGCGACTCGGAACTTGCCGAGTCCAGCGCCATCGAAAACCTCCTGGCCGACCTCAACGACAGCTACAACGCCAAACAAGGCAAAGCCTGGGGTTTCTTCCATGCCGAGTCCGGTGCCCACCCGTTCAGTGGCTGGCTCAAGGAATACCTGGAAGAGGGCAGCACCTTCACCGCCTTCAGCCGAGTGGCGGTTGAGCACCTGCAAAAGCTGATGGAAGAATCCAACCTGTCCGTCGGTGGTCATGTGTTGTTTGCCCACTACCAACAAGGTATGACCGACTACCTGGCCATCGCCCTGCTGCACCACAGTGAAGGCGTGGCGGTGAACGCCGAACTGGACGTCACGCCATCGCGCCACCTGGATCTGGGTCAATTGCACCTGGCGGCGCGAATCAATCTGTCCGAATGGCAGAACAACAAGAATTCAAAGCAGTACATTTCCTTCATCAAAGGTAAAAACGGCAAAAAAGTCTCGGAATACTTCCGCGACTTCATCGGCTGCCAGGAAGGTGTCGACGGCCCAGGTGAAACCCGCACGCTGCTCAAAGCCTTCAGCGACTTTGTCGAAAGCGAGGATCTGCCTGAAGAAGCCGCCCGGGAAAAAACCCAAACCCTGGTCGACTACGCCACCAGCCAGACCAAGGCCGGCGAGCCTGTCACCCTGGAGGAGCTGTCCGGGTTGATTGACGAAGACCGCCCGCGCGCCTTCTACGAGCACATCCGCAACAAGGATTACGGCCTGTCTCCGGAGATCCCCGCCGACAAACGCACCTTGAACCAGTTCCGCCGCTTCACGGGGCGTGCTGAAGGCCTGTCGATCAGCTTTGAAGCTCACCTGCTGGGCTCGAAGATCGAGTACGACGAAGAAGCCGGCACCCTGATCATCAAGGGCCTGCCGACGCAGCTGACCGATCAGCTCAAACGCCGCAAGGACTAAACCCCGTCCAGGAGGCCACCAAAGCCTCCTTGGCGCTCTTGCGCAGCTTCTTTACCAGGCGCTCATGGCGCAGCGCCTGAGACTTGTCCGGCCACTGCTCGACATAGACCAGTGCCTGCGCGGGGCTGGTCTGGAAATACCGTGCACCACGCCCGCGTTGATGCATCAAAAAACGCCGCTGCGGATCGTCGCTGATCCCGCAATACAACGTGCCATTCTCTGCCCGCACCAGGTAGACATACCAGGGTTTGCTTACCCGATCCGGAAGATCTTCACTCACGACGCCTACCCCGTTTGTCACTAGTTTGGTGAGCCCACGTCAAAAAGGGCTCCACCATGTACAAATTAACTTCAACCTGTTTTGCCCTGTGCTTGCTGTCGTTCAACGCACAGGCCTCCACTGGGCCGCGGACTGCGGCGGCCATGCAAAAAAACTTCGATGCCACGCCGCAGCACTGTGGCAGCGGTGCCAACGCAGCCTATGAGTGCTCGGGCGTGTTGATCAGGTCTACCCGACCGTCCCCGGCGTACCACACCTGGCATCATAGCGAGAACTCGAAAACCAAAGGCAGCGTTTCCTTCTCCTACTTGCGCGCCGACATCCCGATCACACGCCTGGCCGAAGATGGCCGCAGCGGCTTCACGCTCTACCCGCAGCAACAGAAGCCCCAAGGCGCATTGAACTACGAGGTGCTGTGCACATGGCCTACTGATGGCGACAGCTGGACCCGTGATACCCGCGGTTGTGGCGACAACAGCCGAACCACTTCAACGGAGGCGCTTTGCCATAAACAGGGCGTAACGTCAGCCGAAGACTGGATCGCCAACTTTCGCCGCACGGGGGACTACAAGCATCAGTGCGCATTCGATGCGCAGCACGCCACGGTGACAGAAAGAGCCAATGCTTTCTATCAGGGGATTCGAACCAAACAGCTGTTCCGAACAGAAATGCCGTATCCCTGGAATGAGGTCATGGTCGGCGCCTGGGACGAATCGAAGTCCTCCACCTTGCCGATCCAATCATTTTTCTACATTGCCGGGCTGATCAACGGCCTGGAACAGGCCCGTGCCGACCAACAGGATTGGTTCGACACCAATGGCACGTTCATTCCTGTCATCCGCATTCAACTGCCCCAAACACCTGACGGCAAAACCACGTTCCACTATCGCGACACGGATCAAGCCGTTACTGCAGCGCTCTGAAGCTAATGGCGCTGAAAGGCCCGCAAACCGTTGAGGGCCTGAGCATGTATTTTGTTGCGTAGCAGCGGTGACCAGCCCAACAACAGTCCCGGCAGGCCCAGCGCCTGCCGCGACCAACGCCACAGGTCGAAATGATCATGATGCTCGCAGATCTTGCCATCGCGGATGACAAAACGCGCCTGAATGTCATTGACCACAACGCGCCCGGTCTGGCTGAACAGGTAAGTCGCCACCCAGTGGGCCGACCCGCTGCGCTCATCGGCACGGACGCTGTCGAAGGTCAGGGTAAAGTCTTTTGCACGGGAGGTGAGCATCCGCCACATGTCGCCTGCATCCTTGCCACGCAACGTACCGAAAGCCGGGTCACTGAAAATGATGTCGTCGCTGTAGCAAGCCACCATCGCCTCTGCATCCAGGCGCTTGAACGCCTGGTAGAAGCGGGTGATCAGGACACTGTTGGCATCGCTCATAGGTCGGGTCCGTTTCCGATGGAGAGACCCGCACGATAATCTGCTCAACTGGCAAAAAGCTAGCCTCGTGGTGAGAGCAGGTTTGCCCTGCCCACCTCAGACCCGCTCGCTGACCACCTGTACATGCAGATTGCGCCCAGCCTTCAAACCGAAGGCAATCGCCCCGACACCCAGCACGGCAAAGATCCAGCCGACGGCATCCCAACCACCCGTCAAGTCATGCACCAGGCCAACCGCGAACGGCCCCATGGAGGCCAAGGTATAACCAACGCCCTGGGCCATGCTCGACAGGTTGGCCGCTACGTGAGCGTCCTTGGAGCGCAGGACGATCAGGGTCAAGGCCAGGGCAAAGGTACCGCCCTGCCCCAGCCCAAGCACGATGGCCCAGCCCCACAGGCCTTCCAGCGGCGCGTACAGGCAACCAAACAGGCCCGCCAGGGCAAGCAGCATGACCACAACAATGGCCAGGCGCTGGTCCTTGCCTCGGGTTGCCAACCACGGCGCGCTCAGCGAGCTGATCAACTGCACAATCACCGAACCGGACAGCACCAGCCCCGCTTGGGTCGGACTAAGCCCACGCCCGATCAGAATCGACGGCAACCAGCCGAACACGATGTAAGCCAACGACGACTGTAACCCCATGTACAGCGTGACCTGCCAGGCCAGCGGGTCACGCAGCAGGCCACGCACCCGGTAGGCCACATGATGCGCCCCATGGCCCTGACGCGCCTGCGGCAGCCAGATCAGCGCCGCCGCCACCGCAGGTAGCAACCAGAAGCCCAGGCCCAGGGACCAACTGTCGTTAAAGTGCTCGCTCAGCGGCACCGTGGCGCCTGCGGCCACTGCGGCGCCCAGGCACAGCGCCATGGTGTAGACCCCAGTCAGTGTGCCAGCGTGCTTGGGAAAATCGCGCTTGACGATACCCGGCAACAAAACGCCAATCACCCCGATACTTGCGCCGGCCATGATGCTGCCGACAAACACGCCGGTGCTACCAAAGGCACTGCGCACGGCAATGCCTGCGGCCAGGGTCAGCAGGATGCCGAGGATGACCCGCTCACTGCCAAAGCGCCGCGCCAGCACGGGCGCCAGCGGTGCGAACAAGCCCAGGCACAACACCGGCAAAGTTGTCAGCAAGCCTGCCTGGGAGGCGCTCAGGCCAAGGCTTTCAGAAACCAGGCTCAACAGTGGCGCCATGCTCGACAGCGCCGGCCTCAGGTTCAGCGCCACCAGCACCAGGCCAAGCAGCAGTAACCAAGGGCGCTTAAGCAGCACCGGCTGCTGTTGCACCTGTTCGTCGTCGGCCTCAGCGTCGATCAGCAGCTCTTCGAGCTCGGGTTCGCGCGCAGCACTTGTGCGAGTCAATTGTTCGGCCATGGCCTTCTTACCTCAGGATTCTATAAGGGTGCGACTCAGGCGCTTGGCCCGTTCCGCATCACGCTGCTCAATGGCATCGAGGATCTGCCCGTGCAGGTCGAATACCGACTGACAACGGGGCGCTTGCGTCAGGTTCTGCTGCAGCGCGCTGGCGACAACACCGGAGAAATAGCGGTACAGCTCGCTCAAAGCCGGGTTGTGGGCGGCATCGACCAAGCGCTGGTGAAACACCAGATCGCACGCAACGTATGCATCGACCTCGCCATGAAAATGCCTGGCGCTGCCTTCCAGCGCTTGCCGCAACCCCCGCAGGTCAGCCTCGGTACGGCGCAACGCCGCCAGTCCAATGGCCTCGGCTTCAAGGATGTGTCGCGTCTCCCGTGCATGTTCGGGCGAGCAGCGAGACATGGCCTGCACCGCCTGCAACGGATCGAGCTGGGTGCGCAGGTAACTGCCATCGCCTTGGCGAACCTCGACCACGCCACTGAAGGCCAACACCCGCATAGCCTCGCGCACGGTGTTGCGACTGATGCCCAGCTCAACGGCTAGCTCAGGCTCGGTGGGCAAGCGCTGGCCTACCTGCCATGCGCCTTCAAGAATGCGCAAGCGCAGTTGCTCGACCGCTAGATCTACCAAAGAGCGACGTACCAGCTCTTTCCCATTGCTTGCCACAAAGTCACCCAATCATCCGATGAATTCGCAGAGCATAGCTGATTTAAATGAATCGCGGGGCAAGCCCACTCCCACAAGTTCACACACAACCTGTGGGAGCGGGCTTGCCCCGCGATCAAATCACCGCGCTATCAGTTCAACGCATCAAGCAGCGCCTGGTTCATCTCTGGCGTACCAATGGTGATCCGCAGGAATTGGGCGATCCGCGCCTGCTTGAAGTGACGCACAATTACGCCGTGCTCACGCAGTTTGGCCGCCAGATCGCCAGCATCGTGCTGCGGGTGGCGGGCAAAGATGAAGTTGGCAGCCGACGGCAGCACTTCAAAACCACGCGCGGTCAGTTCGGCAACCAATTGCTCACGGCTGTCGATGACCTTGCGGCAGGTTTCGTCGAAGTAGGCGCGGTCTTCGAATGCGGCAGCGCCGCCGACAATCGCCATACGGTCGAGTGGGTAGGAGTTGAAGCTGTTCTTGATCCGCTCCAGCGCTTCGATCAGGTCCGGGTGCCCCACTGCCAGGCCAACCCGAAGACCAGCCAGCGAACGTGACTTGGACAAGGTCTGGGTGACCAGCAGGTTGTCATAACGATCAACCAGGCTGATCGCCGTTTGCCCGCCGAAATCGATGTACGCCTCATCGACCACCACCACCGTTTCCGGGTTGGCTTTGAGCAACTGCTCAATCGCCTCAAGCGCCAGCAAGCAACCTGTCGGGGCGTTGGGGTTGGGGAAAATGATCCCGCCATTCGGTTTGGCATAATCCTCGACACGGATCTGGAACTGCGCATCCAGCGCTACCGTTTCATAGGGAATGCCATACAAGCCGCAGTACACGGGGTAGAAGCTGTAGCTGATATCCGGGAACAACAGCGGTGCACCGTGCTGGAACAAACCGTGGAAGATGTGCGCCAGCACTTCGTCCGAACCATTGCCGAGGAACACCTGGTTGCCTTTGACCCCGTAATAATCCGCCACCGCCTGTTTGAGCAGGTCGCTGTTCGGGTCCGGGTACAGGCGCAGATTGTCGTTCAACTCACCCCGCATGGCTTCCAGCGCCTTGGGCGACGGGCCATATGGGTTTTCATTGGTGTTGAGCTTGACCAGCCTGGCCAGCTTCGGTTGCTCACCCGGAACGTAAGGCACCAGGTCCTTGACGAAGGGGCTCCAGAATTTACTCATGTTCAGTTCCCCTTCTTGTCGGAAACAATGCGGTATTCAGCACTACGGGCGTGAGCGGTCAGCGACTCACCCCGCGCCAGCACCGAGGCGGTGTGGCCCAACTCCGATGCACCCTGCTCGGAGCAGAAGATGATCGACGAACGTTTCTGGAAGTCATACACCCCAAGCGGCGAGGAGAAACGCGCAGTGCCCGAGGTTGGCAACACATGGTTCGGACCGGCGCAATAGTCGCCCAGCGCTTCGCTGGTGTGACGCCCCATGAAGATCGCCCCAGCGTGACGAATGTGCGGTAGCCAGGCTTGCGGATCGGCCACCGACAACTCAAGGTGCTCAGGCGCGATACGGTTGGCAACGTCCATGGCCTGTTGCATGTCACGTACCTGAATCAACGCGCCGCGACCATTGATCGAGGTTTTGATGATTTCGGCACGTTCCATGGTCGGCAGCAGCTTGTCGATGCTGGCAGCCACCTTGTCGAGGAACGCTGCATCCGGGCTGACCAGAATCGCCTGGGCGTCTTCGTCGTGCTCGGCTTGAGAGAACAGGTCCATGGCGATCCAGTCCGGGTCGGTCTGACCGTCACACACCACCAGGATCTCCGACGGTCCGGCAATCATGTCGATACCGACTTGGCCGAACACGTGGCGCTTGGCCGTGGCGACATAGATGTTGCCGGGGCCGACCACCTTGTCTACCTGCGGTACGCTTTCGGTGCCGTAAGCCAGTGCCGCGACGGCTTGGGCGCCACCGATGGTGAACACCCGGTCAACACCGGCAATGCAGGCGGCAGCGAGCACCAGCTCATTGACCTCGCCACGCGGGGTAGGCACGACCATGACCACTTCGCCGACACCGGCAACTTTGGCCGGAATCGCGTTCATCAGCACTGACGAAGGGTAGGACGCTTTGCCACCCGGCACATACAAGCCAGCACGGTCCAGCGGCGTGACCTTCTGGCCCAGCACTGTGCCGTCTGCTTCGGTGTAGCTCCAGGAGTCCTGCTTCTGCCGCTCGTGGTAGATACGCACGCGGTTGGCTGCCTTTTCCAGGGCTTCGCGCTGGGCAGGCGTGATGCGTGTCAGGGCCAGTTCCAGGCGCTCACGCCCCAGAATCAGGTCATCGATGGACTTGGCCTCAACGCCATCGAAGCGCTGGGTGAACTCGACCAGCGCTGCATCCCCGCGCTCACGCACGGCCTTGATGATGTCGAGTACACGCTGGTTGACCGCGTCGTCAGACACGCTTTCCCAGCTCAACAGATGATCCAGATGTCGGGCGAAATCCGGGTCAGCGGCATTGAGTCGGGCAATTGCAGTGGACGTGGTCATAGCGAGGGCCTCAATAAATGGCGAATGCTCAGGCGCCCTAAGCTACCAGTCCATCCGCGCGGGCACCTGAGAAAATTGGCTATGACGCGGATAGACGGGCGCGACAGCGAAGGTCGCGCGCAGGTATCAGCCGCGGTGTCGCGATTCGACAGCTTGGCGCAAGGTGTCGATCAGGCTCTGGATGCGCGCATGCTGCATCTTCATCGAAGCCTTGTTGACCACCAGCCGGGAGCTGATGGTGGCAATCAATTCCTGGGGTTCCAGGCCATTGGCGCGCAGGGTATTACCGGTGTCGACAACGTCGATGATCTTGTCAGCCAGGCCGATCAACGGCGCCAGCTCCATCGAACCGTACAACTTGATGATATCGACCTGACGGCCCTGCTCGGCATAGTAACGCTTGGCAACATTGACGAACTTGGTCGCCACACGCAGCCGTCCCTTGGGCTCAGCGGCGCCGATTGCACCGGCGGTCATCAGCTTGCACTGGGCAATCTGCAAGTCCAGCGGCTCGTAAAGGCCCTGGCCGCCGTACTCCATCAGCACGTCCTTGCCGGCCACACCCAGATCGGCGGCGCCATGCTCGACGTAAGTCGGCACGTCGGTCGCCCGAACGATCAGCAGGCGTACGTCGTCCTGCGTCGTGGGGATGATCAATTTGCGGCTTTTGTCCGGGTTCTCGGTCGGCACAATACCGGCTTCCGCCAGCAGCGGCAGGGTATCGTCGAGAATCCGACCTTTAGATAGCGCGATGGTCAACATGGGGAACGTCGGTCCTTATGCGGCTACAGCCGGCCGGACCTGATGGCCCGACCGCATTCAATTCGGATGGCGCGTCCCTGCGCCGCTCACAGACTAGCCCGGTACGCGACGGATCTTCGCGCCCAGCATCTGCAGTTTTTCCTCGATGCATTCGTAACCACGGTCAATGTGGTAGATGCGGTCGATCAGGGTATCGCCTTCGGCTACCAGCGCCGAGAGCACCAGGCTGGCCGAAGCACGCAGGTCGGTCGCCATGACGGGCGCGCCCTTGAGCACTTTGGTACCGGTGACGATGGCAGTGTTGCCTTCAACCTGGATCAGGGCGCCCATGCGGTGCATTTCGTACACGTGCATGAAACGGTTTTCGAAGATCGTCTCGATGACCGCGCCGGTGCCTTCGGCAATGGCGTTGAGCGAGATGAACTGCGCTTGCATGTCAGTTGGGAACGCTGGGTACGGCGCGGTACGCAGGTTAACGGCTTTTGGCCGCTTGCCGTGCATGTCCAGCTCGATCCAGTCTTCACCCGTGGTGATCTCGGCACCCGCTTCCTTGAGCTTTTCAAGCACAGCTTCAAGGATGGTCGGATCAGTGTCCTTGACCTTGACGCGGCCACCGGTAACGGCAGCGGCAACTAGGTAGGTACCGGTTTCGATACGGTCAGGCATGACGCGGTAGGTCGCAGAACCCAGACGCTCGACGCCATCGATGGTGATGGTATCGGTACCGGCGCCCTGGATCTTGGCGCCCATGGCAATCAGGAAGTTGGCCAGGTCGACCACTTCCGGCTCGCGTGCCGCGTTCTGCAGCACGCTGCGGCCCTTGGCCAGGGCTGCGGCCATCATGATGTTCTCGGTACCGGTCACACTCACGGTATCGAAGAAGAAGTGCGCGCCACGCAGGCCGCCTTCAGGCGCCTTGGCCTTGATGTAACCGCCTTCGACTTCAATTTTCGCACCCATGGCTTCAAGGCCACGGATGTGCAGGTCGACCGGACGCGAACCGATCGCGCAACCGCCAGGCAGTGCCACTTCGGCTTCGCCAAAACGAGCAACCATCGGGCCCAATACCAAGATCGAGGCACGCATGGTTTTAACCAGTTCGTACGGCGCGATCAGGGTTTTGATGGTGCGTGGATCGATTTCCACCGAGAGCTTCTCGTCGATCACAGGCTCGATGCCCATGCGACCGAACAGCTCGATCATGGTGGTGATGTCGTGCAGGTGCGGCAAGTTGCCGACCGTGACCGGGCCATCGCACAGCAGAGCACCCGCCAGAATTGGCAGGGCCGCGTTCTTGGCACCGCCGCCAGTAATAATCAGTTTGTCCATTTCTGTCTCGCCGCCAATTTAGGCTCAGTTGCGCTCAGCCCAGGCTGCGCTGCTGAAAAATTTCATGGTTACCGCATGGATGCTGCCATCGGTGATCCACGGATTAAGATGAGCATAGATCTGCTGCTGACGCTTGACCGGGCTCAGGGCCGCCAACTCGTCACTGATCACGTTCAACTGGAAGTTGCAGCCTTCGCCTTCAACTTCGACCCGGGTTCCCGGCAACTTTTCTTCAAGGAAGTTCTTAACTTCTACGGCCTGCATGCTCAACCTCAATCGGCGCCCAGTGCGCGCGGGTCGGCCATCATACAAAAAAGCCCCTCGCCTGCGAACCCCGTAAACGGAGACTCTGACGGAGGGGCCAGTCACTTGCTGGTGGTCATTGACCGGCCAGCACTTCTTCGAGGTCATAAACCTCGGCAATTTCGCGCATGTCCTGAGGCATGGCACGTACCTCGACAGCCTTGCCGGCCGCCTTGCCATCGCGCATGAACGCCAGCAACAAGGACAAGCCGACGCTGCTCGACTTCTCTACCTGCGAGCAATCAAGCACCAAGGCCGGGGCCTTGCACGATGCGATCAAGGCCTGGCCTTGCTTACGCAAGACCGGCCCACTGCGGTAGTCGAGCACCCCGGCCAGGTTCAAAAGGCCGGGTTCGCTCATCGATACGCTGCTCTGACTCATTGCGATTGCTGCTCAGCGGTTTCCTTGGCCTTGGCCACTTCACCCGCCCAGCCATTGATGGTCTTGTCCAGGTCGCCACCATTGCGGCTCATGGCATCGGCGAACTGATCACGGAACAGCTTGCCGATGTTGATGCCATTGACGATGACGTTACGCACTTTCCACTCACCATTGAGCTTGGTCATGGTGTAGGAAACCGGGTAGATCGCGCCATTGTTGCCCTTGACGGTCATATCGACGCTGGCACGATCATCGCCATCCAGCTTGGCATTGCCCACGGTGATGCCCTGGTTGTTGTACTCCAGCAAAGCATTGCCATAGAACTGCATCAGGCTGCGCTTGAAGTTCTCCTGAAAGCGCTGCATTTGTGCCGGGCTAGCGTTACGCGAGTACTTCACAGTCATGATGCTTTTCGAGATGCCATCGGCATCTACCACCGGCCCGAGGTTGGCATTCAAGGCGTCATAGAAGGCGCTTGGGTTGGCCTTGTATTGCTCCTTGTTAGCCTTGAGGTCGGCCAGCAGTTGGTTGGTGGTGGCCTGAATTACTTCTTTAGGTGACTGAGCAGCTGCGCTAGCCATCAACGGCAATGCAGCCAGCAGTACCAGCAAGCCGCGTCGCAGGATAGAAATCATGGAAACTCCTTATTTAGCTTCTTTGCCAACGGTATTGAGCAGGAACTTGCCAATCAGATCTTCCAGCACCAGCGCCGACTGGGTGTCGTGAATGGTAGAACCATCCTTGAGCACCGCATCTTCTCCGCCCACGCTGATACCGATGTACTTCTCGCCGAGCAACCCAGCGGTGAGGATAGATGCCGTGGAGTCGGTAGGCAGGTTGTCTACGCGTTTCTCCAGTTGCAACGTCACCCGACCGGTGTAGGTGTCACGATCCAGATCGATGGCCGTGACCTTGCCGATGGTTACACCGGCCATGGTCACTTTAGCTCTGACCGTCAAACCGGCGATATTGTCGAAGTTTGCGTAAACTTTATAGGTATCGCCGCTCGGGCTTGCCGACAGGCCGCTGACACGCAGGGCCAGCAGGATCAGTGCCAGGATCCCGGCCAGGAGGAACAGGCCGACACCGATTTCCAGGGTGCGGTTTTGCATCAGAAATCTCCAAACATCAAGGCGGTCAGAATAAAGTCCAGACCCAGGACTGCCAACGAGGCATAGACCACGGTCTTGGTTGTGGCACGACTGATCCCCTCTGAGGTGGGCTCGCAGTCATAGCCTTGGAATACGGCAATCCAGGTAACAACAAAGGCAAAAACCAGGCTTTTGATCACGCCATTGAGGACATCGTCAGTGAACGACACGCTGTTCTGCATGTTCGCCCAGAACGAGCCTTCATAGACGCCCAGCCAGTCCACCGCCACCCACGAACCACCCCAGATGCCGACCACGCTGAAGATCAGCGCCAGCATCGGCAGCGAGATGAAACCGGCCCACAGGCGTGGAGCAACGATGTACTTGAGCGGGTCGACACCGATCATTTCCAGGCTGGACAACTGTTCGGTGGACTTCATGTTGCCAATTTCAGCAGTCAGCGCAGAACCGGCACGCCCGGCGAACAGCAACGCGGTCACCACCGGCCCCAGTTCACGCAGCAGTGTCAGGGCAACCATTTGCCCGACGGCCTGTTCCGAACCGTATTTGGTCAGGATGCTGAAGCCTTGCAGAGCCAGCACCATACCGATGAAAACGCCGGAAACGACGATGATCGCCAGCGACAGCACGCCGACTGAGTAAAGCTGCCGAACCAGCAATTGGAAACCACCGCCGGTACCACTGCGCCCAACCAACGAGTGCAACAGGAATAGAAACGAGCGGCCGAGCACGGCCAGCACGTCGATGGCCGAGCGGCCAAAGCGACGAATGCGTTCGAGTAAGGATTTTCTGCGCATCAACGCTTCCCCAGAAGATCGGCGCGGTAATCCGGCGCAGGAAAGTGAAAGGGCACCGGGCCATCCGGGTCGCCTTTCATGAATTGGCGAATGCGCGGGTTATCAGAGCCCATCAGTTCGTCCGGTGTGCCCTGCCCCAGCACCTGACCATCGCCGACCACATAGATGTAGTCGGCAATACTGGCGGTTTCGGCCAGATCGTGAGAGACCACGATACTGGTGATACCCAGGGCATCGTTGAGCAGGCGAATCAGGCGCACCAGTACGCCCATGGCGATGGGGTCCTGGCCGACGAACGGCTCGTCGTACATGAGGATTTGCGGGTCCAGGGCGATAGCCCGGGCCAGCGCCACACGGCGTTTCATGCCACCGGACAGTTCGTCCGGCATCAGCTCGATAGCGCCACGCAGGCCCACGGCCTGCAGCTTCATCAAGACGATGTCTCGGATCATTTCGTCAGACAGCTGGGTATGCACGCGCAGCGGGAATGCGACGTTCTCGAACACATCAAGGTCGGTGAACAACGCACCACTCTGGAACAGCACGCCCATTTGCTTGCGCGCATCGAACAGGTCGCTACGCGACAGCGCAGGCAGGTTTTGCCCGGCCACCCAGACTTCACCGCTGGCCGGGCGCAGCTGTGCGCCCATCAGACGCAACAGTGTGGTCTTGCCGCACCCGGAAGGCCCCATGATGCCGGTGACCTTACCCCGGGGAATGCGAATATCGACATTATTGAAGATACTGCGCGAACCGCGCTTGAAGGTCACACCCTTCAGCTCGACCGCGTAGGCGTTATCAACGCTCATCTAGACTCCTTGCAATGCAGCCTTCTCACTCAGACGCACGCCTCCTTCTTGGAGGCACGCCCGCCCAGAGTGGGCCGAACAGGCGGCGAACTATACCATCGCTGATAGCAGCGCCCCAAGGCCAGCGCAGTGCTTGTTCAGCCTGGGTTAAGGTTGCTCGGCGAAGGTATGACAATCACAAGGTGAGGGATTTGCGCATTACCGCTATAATCGCCGCCTTTTCATCAGGCAATCCGATTTTCGACATGAGCCAATCCAGCGACCTGATCCAATCCGCGCAGCGCACCATTCGTTTCGAACTTGAGGCGGTTGAGGGCTTGCTTGCCCACATCGACGCCGATTTCGTCAAGGCATGCGAGCTGATCCTGGCCAGTAAAGGCCGGGTAGTGGTGGTCGGCATGGGCAAGTCCGGGCATATCGGCAACAAAATTGCCGCCACCCTGGCCAGCACCGGTACACCGGCATTTTTTGTTCACCCCGCCGAAGCCAGCCATGGCGACATGGGCATGATCACCCGCGATGACGTCATCCTCGCCCTGTCCAACTCCGGTTCCACCGCCGAGATCGTCACCCTGCTGCCGTTGATCAAACGCCTCGGCATCCAGCTGATCAGCCTGACCGGCAACCCGGACTCGCCGTTGGCCAAAGCTGCCGAAGTCAACCTTGATGCGCGTGTCGCCCAGGAAGCCTGCCCACTGAACCTGGCGCCGACCTCCTCGACCACCGCAGCCCTGGTGCTGGGCGACGCCCTGGCAATTGCCTTGCTGGAAGCGCGTGGTTTCACCGCTGAAGATTTCGCTTTCTCGCACCCGGGTGGCGCCCTGGGCCGCCGCCTGCTGCTGAAAGTCGAGAACGTCATGCACGCCGGCGATGAACTGCCTCAGGTGCAACGCGGCACTCTGCTCAAAGACGCGCTGCTTGAAATGTCCCGCAAAGGTTTGGGCATGACCGTTGTGCTCGAAGCCGACGGACGGCTGGCCGGGATCTTCACCGACGGCGACCTGCGCCGCAGCCTGGACCGCAACATCGATGTGCATAAGACCCTGATCGAAGAGGTCATGACGGTTCATGGCAAGACTGCCCGCGCCGAAATGCTCGCCGCCGAAGCCCTGAAAATCATGGAAGACCACAAGATCAGCGCGCTGGTGGTCATCGACAAGGACGAGCGCCCGGTTGGCGCCCTGAACATGCACGACCTGTTGCGTGCAGGAGTGATGTAAATGAGCCAAGACCTGCTCCAGCGCGGCCAGGCCATCAAGCTGGCCGTATTCGACGTTGACGGCGTACTGACCGATGGCCGCCTGTACTTCCTCGAAGACGGCAGCGAATTCAAGACCTTCAATACCCTCGACGGCCAAGGCATCAAGATGCTCATGGCCTCGGGCGTGACCACGGCAATCATCAGCGGGCGCAAAACCCCGGTGGTCGAGCGTCGGGCCAAGAACCTCGGCATCCCCCACCTGTATCAGGGGCGCGAAGATAAATTGGTCGTTTTGGACGAACTTCTCGGCCAACTCAACCTAAGCTATGAACAGGTTGCCTATCTGGGCGACGACCTGCCTGACCTGCCGGTGATCCGTCGCGTCGGTCTGGGCATGGCTGTGGCCAATGCCGCTGCCTTCGTCCGCGAGCACGCCCACGGGGTCACCAAGGCCCGTGGCGGTGAAGGCGCCGCCCGCGAATTCTGCGAGTTGATCCTGCAGGCCCAGGGCAATCTCGACGCGGCCAACGCCCACTACCTGTAGAGCGACACATGTTCAGTAAAAAAATCCGCACCGTTGCGCTGTTCAGTGTGATTGCCGCCTTGCTGGTGGCCGTCGGCTACTGGAACATCGGCCCCGAAAGCTTCCTCGACAAGCCGGTAGCCCGTGTCGACGAAAAAGCCATCGACTACTACGCCACCAATGCCCACAGCGTGCAATTCCTGCCCGACGGTAAAATGCAGTACGAAATGACTGCCGACAAGGTCGAGCACCTGATGGTCAGCGAAGTCACCCTGCTGACCAAACCAGATCTGCAGATGTATCGCGGCACCACCTACCCCTGGCACGTGCAGAGCGAAAAGGGCGAGGTCAACCCCGACGGTTCCGAAGTGGAACTGATCGACTCGGTACGGGTTGCCCGCACCGACGAAAAAAACCGCACCATGATCATTACCACCAGTCGTATGACGGTATTCCCGCAGAAGCAATATGCGCAAACCGAGCAAGCCGTTAGAATCGACGGCGCCGACGGCGTAACTACGGGCAACGGAATGAAAGCGTATTTGAAAGACGGCAGGATGGACCTGCTGTCCAACGTAAGAGGACAGTATGAGGCTCGTTAAAACCCTCCCCTTTTTGCTCAGCCTGAGCGCAGCACTGGGAAGCGCGAGCGCCTGGGCCCTGCCGAACGACCGCGACCAGCCTATCCGTATTCAGGCTGACAATGCGCACCTGGATGACAAGAAAGGGGTCGCCACCTACACCGGCGACGTCATCATCACCCAAGGGTCGATGATGATCAAAGGCAACACCGTAACCATCACCCGCGCCGAATCCGGCGACATCGACGTGGTGACCTCGGTGGGCAACCTGGCCTATTTCGAGCAGCAACAAAGCGCTGCCAAGCCAGACAAGATGCAAGGCTATGCCGTCACCATCCAGTACCAGGCACAAAAAGACCTGGTGGTGCTGACTGACCGCGCCAAAGTGGTCAACGAAGGCAACACCACCGAAGGCGAAAAAATCGTCTACAACACCAAGTCTCAGGTAGCGACGGCCGGCCGTGGCGGTAACGTCACCACCCCGCGTCAGCGTATCGACATGGTGATCCAGCCGAAGAAGAAGGCCGAGTAAATGGCGACCCTCAAAGCCCAGCACCTGGCCAAGAGCTACAAGAGCCGACAAGTGGTTCGCGATGTCAGCCTGTCGATCGACAGCGGCCAGATCGTCGGCCTGCTCGGCCCTAACGGCGCCGGCAAGACCACCTGCTTCTACATGATCGTTGGCCTGGTTCAGGCCGATCAGGGCCGCGTCCTGATCGACGACCTGGATGTCAGCCATCAGCCGATGCACGGCCGCGCCCGTGCCGGTATTGGCTACCTGCCCCAGGAAGCCTCGATCTTTCGCAAGCTCTCGGTGGCCGACAACATCATGGCGATCCTCGAGACCCGCAAAGATCTCGATGCCGCCGGGCGCCGCAAAGAGCTGGAAAGCCTGCTGCAGGAGTTCCACATCAGCCATATTCGCGACAACCTCGGCATGAGCCTGTCCGGTGGCGAACGTCGCCGCGTGGAAATCGCCCGCGCCCTGGCTACCGCGCCGAAGTTCATCCTGCTCGACGAACCCTTTGCCGGTGTCGACCCGATTTCGGTTGGCGACATCAAGCAGATCATCCATCACCTCAAGGCCAAGGGCATCGGTGTACTGATCACCGACCACAACGTGCGCGAGACCCTGGATATCTGCGAAACCGCTTACATCGTCAACGATGGTCAACTGATCGCCGAGGGCGATGCAGAAACCATCCTGGCCAACGACCTGGTCAAAGAGGTGTATCTGGGCCACGAGTTCCGCTTGTAAGTTCGAAGTGACACAGCGTTTGCCCAGGGCGGCTGACCCGGTGAAATCCGGCTTAATTGTTACAGCACCCTAGGCAAACGCTCCAATTTCAGGCATATAATTTGCTTAAAATTGGCGCTTCGGTGCCCTAGTAGTGGATGGCGCATGTGCGCCGGCGACAAAGGTGTTAAGCCCCTGCCATGAAACCATCGCTCGTCCTAAGAATGGGCCAGCAACTGACGATGACCCCGCAGTTGCAACAGGCCATCCGCTTACTCCAGCTGTCTACCCTGGACCTCCAGCAGGAAATCCAGGAAGCACTGGAATCCAACCCGATGCTCGAACGCCAGGAAGACGGCGACGATTTCGACAACAGCGACCCGATGGCCGACAACGCCGAGAACAAGCCTGTTGCCGAAGTTCAGGACACCAGCTTCCAGGAAACCACGCAAACCGTGGACAACCTGGAAGACGGCGAATGGAGCGAGCGCATTCCCAACGAGCTACCGGTCGACACTGCCTGGGAAGACATCTACCAGACCAGCGCGAGCAGCCTGCCCAGCAACGACGATGACGAGTGGGACTTCACCACCCGCACCTCGGCGGGCGAGAGCTTGCAGAGCCACCTGCTGTGGCAGTTGAACCTGGCGCCGATGTCCGACACCGACCGCCTGATCGCCGTTACCCTGATCGACTGCATCAACAACCAGGGCTACCTCGACGAAACCCTTGAGGAAATCTGCGAGTCGTTCGACCCCGAGCTGGATATCGAGCTTGATGAGGTCGAAGCCGTCCTGCACCGCATCCAGCAGTTCGAGCCGGCCGGTGTCGCCGCCCGCAATCTCAGCGAATGCCTGCTGCTGCAACTGCGCCAGCTGCCCGGCAACACCCCGTGGATGGCCGAGGCCCAACGCCTGGTACGCGATTACATCGACCTGCTGGGTAGCCGCGACTACAGCCAACTGATGCGCCGCATGAAGCTCAAGGAAGACGAGCTGCGTCAGGTCATCGAACTGGTTCAGAGCCTCAACCCACGCCCTGGCTCGCAGATCGAGTCCAGCGAAGCGGAGTACGTGGTACCCGACGTCATCGTGCGCAAAGACAGCGAGCGCTGGATCGTCGAACTCAACCAGGAAGCCGTGCCACGCTTGCGCGTCAACCCACAGTACGCAGGGTTCGTCCGCCGCGCCGACACCAGTGCCGACAACACCTTCATGCGCAACCAGTTGCAGGAGGCCCGCTGGTTCATCAAGAGCCTGCAAAGCCGCAACGAAACACTGATGAAGGTCGCCACCCAGATCGTCGAGCATCAACGTGGTTTCCTCGACCATGGCGACGAAGCCATGAAGCCGTTGGTGCTGCACGACATCGCCGAAGCCGTGGGCATGCATGAGTCAACCATTTCCCGGGTCACCACCCAGAAATACATGCATACACCTCGAGGAATCTACGAGCTGAAGTACTTTTTCTCCAGCCACGTCAGCACCTCGGAAGGCGGCGAATGCTCGTCTACAGCGATCCGCGCGATCATCAAAAAACTGGTTGCAGCGGAAAATCAGAAAAAGCCATTGAGTGACAGCAAGATCGCTGGTTTACTGGAGGCACAAGGTATCCAGGTAGCCCGTCGCACCGTCGCCAAGTACCGCGAGTCCCTCGGCATCGCACCTTCGAGTGAACGCAAGCGACTGATGTAGCCCCTGAGATCACCACCGCAGTTCAGTGGCAGGCGCAATACCTGCCTCTTATGCACGGGCAACAAAAGGAGAAGCTGTATGCAAGTCAATATCAGTGGACAGCATGTAGAAGTCACCCAACCGCTGCGCGAGTACGTAGAACAGAAGCTGAAGCGGCTGGAGGGGCACTTCGACAAGATTACCAACGTGACGGTGATCATGAAGGTCGAGAAACTGCAGCAGAAAATTGAAGCGACGCTGTTTATTCCCGGCGGCGAAGTGGTTGCGAATGCCGAACACTCAGACATGTATGCAGCGATCGACGCCTTGACCGACAAGCTCGACCGCCAACTGAAAAAACATAAGGAAAAACAGCAAAGCCTGCTGCAAGGTGCAGCGGCCCGCTGATCCCCCTCATCCATGATCCGACTTGAAACCATCCTGACCCCCGGCCGTTCCCTGGTGAACGTGCCGGGCGGCAGTAAAAAGCGCGTACTCCAGGAAATCGCCACGCTGATCAACCGGGAAGCCCCGGACCTGGAGATGCAAGACGTTTTTGAAAGCCTGGTTGCCCGGGAGAAACTCGGGTCGACCGGTTTTGGTAATGGCATTGCCATTCCACATTGCCGCCTCAAAGGCTGCTCATCCCCCATCAGCGCCCTGATGCACCTGGATGCACCGATCGACTTCGACGCCATCGATGGCGCCCCGGTCGATTTGCTGTTTGTCCTGCTGGTTCCAGAAGCGGCCACCGATGCGCATCTTGAGCTGTTGCGCCAAATTGCCAGCATGCTCGACCGTAAGGACGTGCGTGACCGGCTGCGTGCCGCCGATAGCAGTGAAGCCCTGTACCAGGTTGTACTGGACGCACAAAACGGGCTTTAACTATGCGCCTAATTATCGTCAGTGGCCGATCCGGCTCCGGTAAGAGCACCGCCCTCGCAGTTCTTGAGGACAACGGTTACTACTGCATCGATAACTTGCCGGCAGGGCTGCTTCCGCAGTTGGCGGAAAATGCCCTGATCAACACCGAGCTGATGCAACCCAAAGTGGCGGTATCGATCGACGCCCGCAACCTGCCCAGCCACCTGACTCGCTTCCCGGAGCTGCTTGAGGATGCCCGCAGTCGGCATATCCAGTGCGATGTTCTGTACCTGGACGCCGATGAAGACACCCTGCTCAAGCGTTTCTCGGAAACCCGCAGACGCCACCCGCTGACCAACGCCAATCGTTCGCTGGCCGAGGCCATCCGGGTTGAAACAGACCTGCTGGGGCCGATTGCCGACCTCGCCGACCTGAAGATCGACACCACCAACCTGAACCTGTATCAGTTGCGTGATTCGATCAAACTGCGCCTGCTGAACCAGCCGGAGCCCGGCACGGCGTTTCTGGTCGAGTCTTTCGGCTTCAAGCGCGGCATGCCGGTCGATGCCGACCTGGTGTTCGATGTACGCTGCCTGCCCAACCCGTATTGGAAGCCGGAGCTGCGTGAGCATTCAGGCCTGGACCAGCCGGTGATCGACTACCTGGCAGCCCAGCCCGATGTCGAAGAAATGTTCCAGGATATCTCCAGCTACCTGCTCAAATGGTTGCCGCGCTTTGCTGCCAGCAACCGTGCTTACGTCACCATTGCCATTGGCTGTACCGGTGGTCACCACCGTTCGGTTTACCTCACTGAACGTCTGGGCCAATTGCTGCAGCAATCCCTGAAAAATGTCCAGGTACGCCACCGCGACCTCTAGCCCACAGGACCACCGCCGCGATGCCCGCTCGTGAAATCACCATCATCAACAAGCTGGGGCTACACGCCCGGGCTGCGGCAAAGTTTGTCGGCGTGGCCGGACGCTTCCCCTGCGCGGTGCGCATTGGTCGTGCGCCAGAAAAAATGATCGACGGCAAGAGCATCATGGCCGTCATGATGCTCGCAGCCGGTAAAGGCACCCAGGTGCACCTGCACACCGAAGGTGAAGAGGAACAAGCAGCGCTCGATGCACTGGTCGAACTGATCAACAACTACTTTGACGAGGGCGAGTGATCGCCCTCGTACACCTTCAAGCCAGCGCAGTATCCATTACCATCATCAAACAGAAGCCGATGCACAGCCCCAGGCTAGCCAGGCGGTGATGACCATTGCTGCGTGATTCAGGAATGATCTCCTGCGTCACCACCAGCAACATAGCCCCAGCCGCGCAGGCCAAGCCCAACGGCAACAACAGTTCAGCTACCGATACCAGCCAGGCGCAGAGCACTGCGGCCAGCGGCTCAACCAGCCCAGACGCCGCACCGATGGCAAACGCCTTGAAACGTGCCATGCCCGCCCCCGCCAACACCAGCGCAATCACTAGCCCCTCAGGCACGTCCTGCAAGGCAATGCCCATCGCCAGACTGTCGGCATCCGGCATGCCGCCCCCGGCCGACACGCCAATGGCCATGCCTTCGGGAACGTTGTGGGCGATGATGGCAATGACAAACACCCAGATCCGTGCCGCAATCACCGGCTGCTGAGGGCTGCCCACCAAGGCCTCAGGCGAGGCGCCGGAGACCTTGAGATCAACCAGGTAGAGACAGAACGCCCCAAACAACAAACCGAAACTGACCAAGGCGCCCGCGCCCCATCCTCCCAAACCAATGGCCTGAGCGGCATCCAGCCCCGGAATAATCAGGGAAAAGGCGGTGGCCGCCAGCATCACGCCGGCACCAAAACCTAACAGCGTATCGGCCAACGCTACCGGCATGCTCCGGATCACCAGCACCGGCACTGCGCCCAGTGCCGTTCCCAACGCGCACAAGGCACCCCCTTCCAGCGCACGCATCATGCGGGGCTCAAGGTCCAGCCAGGCTAACCCTTGCGCCACCAGCAAGGCACAGCCAACCAGCAGCAATAGGGTCCCCAGCGCCAGGCGAAACAGGCGCACACTACCAATGGACATCACATCCGAGCGCATACCGGTACGACTCACGCGAGAGCAGCGATGTAACGACGTTCTACTTCGGACCAGTCGATCACGTTGTAGAAAGCGCTGATGTATTCAGGGCGGCGATTCTGGTAGAGCAGGTAATAAGCGTGCTCCCAAACGTCCAACCCCAGAATTGGAGTGTTGCCATTCATCAGCGGGCTGTCCTGGTTACCACTGCTCTCTACCACCAGCTTTTTCCCCGGCGTAACGCTCAGCCAGGCCCAACCGCTGCCGAAGCGGGTCAGTGCCGCCTTGGTAAATGCGTCCTTGAAGGCTTCAAAGCCACCCAGCTGCTCATCAATGGCCTTGGCCACTGCTCCCTTGGGCTCACCTCCGCCCTGAGGCGACATGACGGTCCAGAACAGAGAGTGGTTGGCATGCCCGCCACCCTGGTTAATCACTGCCGCTTGCAGGTTCTGCGGCAACTGCTTGACCGAGGCGACCAGTTGCTCGACCGGCCACTCGGCCCATTCGGTGCCCTCCACCGCGGCGTTGAGGTTATTGATGTAGGTCTGATGGTGTTTACTGTGGTGAATCTGCATGGTCTGAGTATCGATGTGCGGTTCCAGCGCATCGTAGGCGTAAGGTAATGCAGGCAAGGTATAAGGCATGCTCAATGGATTCCGTATTGATGTACTGAAGACCCGGCACATTCCTGGCCGGCAATCACTACCGGCTGCGGGTCATGACGATGGAGCAGGCGTTCAGTACGTGGGTACTGGCCGTACTCACTGATGAAATTCAGTAATTCGGTGTAGGTCTTGCCGCTGTGTCGCAGCGCTGCTTCACGCAGCGTCGGCGACAGGCGAGCGTCCTGCATGGCGTGGAGCAATCGCTGATGGATAGCGCAGAGGTACTCTGCGCTTTCCTGTGGCTGATTCAGACGCAAATGCAAGTCAGCCAGGTTGTGGTGAGCGATCACACACACTGCCACCGCTTCGTCGGCGTCATGCCAGCGCTCGAACAACACCTGGGCCAATGCCAGGGCCTGGAGATACAACTCGCGGGCATCGACCAGTTCGCCTTGATCGAACAAGCGATTGGCCATTTCAGTGGTGCGTTTCCAGTGCTGCATGACTAACCTCCAGTGCGGTATCAGATACCGCCGGCCGTGAGCTTTTCCGGATCAAGCAAAACTTCCAGCTGGCTGCGCGGCAGGTCGGTGTGCTCAAGGGCAACCTCGATGATCGGGCGACCCTGCTTGTAGGCGGTCTTGGCGATCTCTGCGGCCTTCTGGTAGCCAATGATCGGGTTCAGTGCGGTCACCAGAATCGGGTTACGCGCCAGCGCTTCCTTGAGCTTGGGCTCGTTAACCTTGAAGCTCGCGATCGCCTTATTAGCCAGCAGGCGGCTGACGTTGGCCATCAGTTCGATGCTGCTGAGCAGGTTCTGAGCGATGATCGGCAGCATCACATTGAGTTCGAAGTTGCCCGACTGCCCAGCCACAGCGATGGTGGCGTCATTGCCGATAACCTGCGCGGCGACCATTGCCGTCGCTTCCGGGATCACCGGATTGACCTTGCCCGGCATGATCGATGAGCCTGGCTGCAGGCCTTCCAACTCGATTTCGCCCAGGCCCGCCAACGGTCCGGAGTTCATCCAGCGCAGATCGTTGGCGATCTTCATCAGCGCCACGGCTGTGGTCTTGAGCTGGCCCGACAACGCCACAGCCGTGTCCTGCGAGCCGATCAAGGCAAACAGATTCTGCCCCGGGGTAAACGGCACCTGGGTAAGCGCAGACAACTGCTGGCTGAATCGCCCGGCAAACTCAGGGTGTGCGTTGATTCCGGTACCGACGGCCGTACCGCCTTGGGCCAGCGACTGTAGTGCCGGCAGGGTGGACTCAAGGTGAGCGATAGCACCATTGATTTGCGCGGCCCAACCACCGAGCACCTGGCTCATGCGCACCGGCATGGCATCCATCAAGTGTGTGCGCCCGGTCTTGATGAACGGGTGTACTTCGATGGCCTTGCGTTCGATGACCTGAACCAAGTGCTTGAGCGCAGGCAGCAGTTGCTCATGCAACGCCAGTGCCGCACTCACATGGATCGTGGTCGGGATAATGTCGTTACTGCTTTGCCCGCAGTTGACGTGATCATTTGGGTTGACGTTGTCGCCCAGAATCCGGCTTGCCAGGGTAGCGATGACTTCGTTGGCGTTCATGTTCGAACTGGTGCCCGAACCGGTCTGGAAGATGTCCACTGGGAAATGCTGGATGAAGTCACCTGCCAGCAGTTGCTCGACCGCTTTGACGATGGCAGTGCCCTGCCCTTCGTCCAGTTGCTTGAGTTCGATGTTGGCCTTGGCCGCAGCAGCCTTGGCCAGCAACAGCGCCCGAATGAACTGGGTCGGCATACGCTGCTGGCTGATCGGGAAGTTGTTCACCGCGCGCTGAGTTTGTGCGCCATACAGGGCCTCGGCCGGCACCTGCAGTTCACCCATGCTGTCACGCTCGATACGGGTATTACTCATCATCAAGTCCTTGCATCAGTTCAGCGAAAGAAATCGAAGGCAGCAGCGTGCAGTTCGCCAGTTGTAAGGCGAAAGGCTGCCAGCGCTGGCCGTGCTCACCACCGTCGAGCTTGCGCAGCTGCAACAGCGGCTTCCAGGCCTGATCCAGGCACAGACAGCGCCAATGCCACGGCAGCATGCGGTCGCAGGCGGTATCCAGGAGCAAGCGGAAAGAGGTCAGGGCGACGGTCCAGGCGGAGGTTTCGGTGCAGCACACCAGATAGCGGCCCTCAGCCAGGTAGTGCTCGATCAGACGAGGCTCGTCCGGCTCCATCGCGCAACGGATACGGCGGCTGAGCCAGCGCCAGTTTTCGAGGTAAGGTAATTCGTGAAGGACGGGTTTCATGAACATCATCGCCTAGATAATGATATTCATTATTAATTGATAATCAGAATCAGTACAAGGCTACGATCGAAGAAATCGAGTAGGAGGCGGGTTTACACCCGCCGTCCTCTCACACCACCGTGCGTACGGTTCCGTACACGGCGGTTCAGGCTACGCGGCTAAGCCGACTAATCGTATCCAGTATCGAGACAAGTCCAAGTCGATCCCATAGTTTCTTCGGTAGCGCCTGATTCACATGTGGCGCACCCGAGTTCCACCATGGGCCCCGGCCA
>NZ_SMOK01000004.1 GCF_004353925.1 Pseudomonas sp. H9
CTCTTGACGACACCCCTTCACAACGCCAACCACCTGGAAAAAGCCCGTGAAAACGCTGAAGTCCAGTATTCATGCGGCTTGCAGCCACAACACCCTTTCACGACACCTCTTGACGACACCCCTTCACAACGCCAACCACCTGGAAAAAGCCCGTGAAAACGCTGAAGTCCAGTATTCATGCGGCTTGCAGCCACAACACCCTTTCACGACACCCCTTCCAGCAAATCGGTAAGTTCTCTATGGGAGGTGAAGCGTCAGACTCCCATAAGCAATAGATGGGAGGTGAGCCCTTTTTTACGATGTGTCGCGAAGCGGATGTCAGGGCCACCCAAAAGCGCCTGATCAGAGATTTGGGTTTTCCGAGATCGAGGGGAGACTGTGCTCACCTACATTGAGGAGCACTACCATGGATCTGCTCGCCACCATTGCCAACCTGATGACCTCAATCGTCCAGCCGACAAAACCGGTGTACACCACAGTGGTATATCCCACCCAGGGGAAAGCAGTCGTGCTGCATGACGGTCTCAACATCCGCAGTGAGCGCACGTGGTACCAGTATCCCGACTCGCTGGCCGGTGAAGAAGAGATGTCGACCTACCCACTCGATCTTCATATCGACGATAACGCGGCCTGGGTCGAGCCCGTCATGCAGACTCAGGCTGACAATTGCAGCCTGCAGAGCAGCTTCATGGATCTGATGGATTATGCTTGGGTAAACCCGGCCAACGGGCTGCCGATGATGGATGTCTGCGTCGATGTCATGGGCAATGCTTACGGCATGAACTCGATGAGCGACAGTCTGTGGTTCGATCACGGTGGCGCGTTCGCAGACTGAATAAGCGCCCGCCAGTTGCCGGCGCTAGAACGTTGAACCAGCATGCAAAATTGCTGTGCGTTTCTGTACAGTGAACGAGTCTCTTAGACTCTGATGCCCATCAGCACGGGAGAAGAACATGGACCGGTTTGAGCTACTAATCTATTCAGTGTTCGGCGTGCTCTGCGCCTTGGGGGTAACAGCCGCGATTGGTTACAGGATCGCCGCTTACCTGGACAAGCAGCACGACAACAGCAAACACAGCGGAACACGCCCGAACTCGACTGCCGATTAATTGGATCAAGTGAGCGATCATGTCACGTTCAAGCACGTGCCAAGTCAAGGAGGATGACATCGTGAGCAAAGTTGAATGCCAGTGCTGTAGGAAGAGGATGGTTCCGAAGGTGATCACCAGCGCGCCGATCTACATAAGCGGAGTTCCCCTAGGCGGTGGTGATCCCGAGTCATCTGTATGCCCCTTCTGTCTGTCGCCGAAATGGATGCTCACCGAGCGCCAGACTCTGGCCGCTGGCAGGGCCAATGCAGAGTTCTACGGCATTATGGTTCTTGCCCTAGTAAACATCGTTGCCTTCGTCCGCCTCGGAGAGCTGGGGGGCGGGATAGTTCTTGCTGTAACCGTCGCAGCCTTCTTCCTACGCAGCAGAATTATCAGCGCGCTACAGCAGCGTTTGAGGCACTAAACCGGCTCGCCTCGTCTCCCCTTCAAACCACGTTGCTGTCGGTAATCTGATCGCGAACTTTAAGCACCGTCGTGGTACTGCAGCCTGCATGGCGAGCAGTTGCGCGAATACCCAGACCAGCGCCCAGCAGTTCACCGATGCGCTGATGTAGGTTCTTGTCAGCCGGCCGACCTTTGTAAGCGCCGGAAGCTTTTGCCCGATGAATTCCCTGGGCCTGACGCTCACGGCGCTGCTCGTAGTCCTTGCGCGCGATAGCCGCCATCATCTCGATCATCATGCCGTTGATCGCGGCCTGCATTCGGCCAGTGAATTCGTCACCAGCCGTGTCTCTCATGCTCTGGTGGCTGGTCGGAAGATCCAGGGCGACAATGCGCAGCCCCTTAGAATCAATCGCAGCCTTGAGTGCCTGCCAATCAGCCACCGGCAATCGTGAAAGCCGGTCGATACTTTCCAGCAGCAATACGTCCCCCTTATAGGCATCCGCTATCAGTCTCAACAGCTCTGCTCGGTCAGTTCTGGCCCCACTGGCGTTCTCGATGTAATGCGCAGCGATGGCCCTGCTATGGTCGGCAGCGAACTGCTGTAGAGCGTCACGGGCACGATTGGCGTCTTGCTCAGCAGTGGACGCACGAAGGTAGGCGCGGACAAACATGAGATTTCCTTTCGTGTATCAGTTTGGGTGGTGTTTTTATGGCGTATCAGTTAGACCGTTACTTAAAAATTCGAATACTAGGGAAACCTTGAAATCGGACGTATTAGCTAAGGCATACCCAAAAAAATCGTCGCAGACTAGCGAAAGCCAGCGACGAAAGACCAGCAGGATTATTTTCCTACGAAGTAGAGTGCTCGGCCTTGGTTGAAGATGGCAGCAGGGATTGAATCTTTCCTAAGTCGCTGACCAGGATGGTAGATGTAGATCCATTCGGGTAGGTACTTCGATGCCTGTAGCATGGCTTCCGAAGTCGTCATGTCGTTCTTGTAGGCATCAAGCGTGAACTGGTTGTGCCGGATAAATATCGGCCCGTAGCTGCGAGGCGACGCCAAGAAGCTTGGTGACGCAGCGGGTGTATCCGCGAATGGGGTAGGACGTTCCGCAAAGATATCTGATGGCGTTGCGTACGAGCGCGAATGACCATCAGGGTATCGGCCGGTCTGCATACCCAGCTTTGACAAACCACCTGAAAAACTCTTTCTACGGGCCTCCTCCACCTTCTGCAGGGCCAGAGCCGATGCCTCCTCTGGTGAGCCGGCCTGATCGGAAGGCACCCAGGCAACAACCTGAGTTGCCCGAGCCGGATCACTTGATCCACCCAGTAGCATCAAACCCAAGCCAACACCTGCGGCTGCACCACCGCTCATGCCTGAAGGTGGTGACACATATCCAATCGCACTTAATCCAGCGTCCCCTAGCCCTGCCACTGAGCTGTTGGCGGGGCTCACTCTATCAACTCCCCCTACCATCTCGATTGGAACGTCACGCTGCCCGGAAATCCCCATGGCAGTCAGAACATGCATCGCATCCGACCATTTTTCTTTCGGCACATCCTTTGGCTCAGGAAGCTGAAAAGACTTCGGCGATTGAGTGGCACAGCACCCAACCAGGAAAGCTACTGCCGCAGCCAGCACGCTGACTCGAATCACTGTTGATGTACTACCCATGGCGCTACTCCCTGTTGTGATCACCACAGCTTATGGCGGCTTGCAGAAAACCCAACGGCATCCCCTGCGACAGGGCCAGCTTGGGATTTCCAAGACCTGGCATAGCGTGTCATGCAACGTCATGCACACGGAGCACCACCATGGAATTTCGTGACCTTGGGAACGGAAGAGTTTTCCCACCAGTAGCACCGAATGGCCGGATTTACGCCGTACCTGTCACCCAAGAAAGCCAGGTAGAAATTTTCTGCCTGACACCTGAAGGAGTCATTGGAAGCGGAATCAAGGCCAATTGGGCTGAGATCACAGGTTTCTACTACGACCACGAGTCCTGGGAAATCATCCTGCGCAATTACCCCGGGAGGGGAATGCGTTTCCGTCGGGGTGTGCCCTGCGTAATCGTCGAAGACGGTTGCGAAGCCCTCAAAACAAACATCCAAGGATTTGCAATTCCAATTTGCGTAATGAACCGCATCGCATACGAGCAGAAAAAACTACAGCAGACCTGAGGTGGCCCTTGAGTTTTACAGGGTTACCGGACTCACACCACGTTGCGGGGAGCCCGTCGCCCTGGCAGGGAATTTTCCGTCTTTTGATTTCCGTCGCTTTTGTTGCGTGAAAGCGAAACACACGCTGGACAGCCGCCCGTAGGCTATCCGTGTAGCTGAAATGGACTTGGGAAATGACCAAAAACAAAGTCAACCACTGCCGGCACAAGCAGGAAATCACCGAAAAATCGGAAGACAACGCTTTTCCAGCTCGCCGGAGTCAACGAGCAGTTGCGCCTCCCTGCGCACGATCGCAAACCCTGATCAGTCAGGAGTAACGACACATGCGCTACGTGACCGTCAGGAAATTCGCCAGCGAGTCTGGCTACACCGAGGACGCGATCCGCTCCAAGATCCGCGATGGCATCTGGCGGCTCGGTGAGATTTGGCTAAAAGCGCCGGACGGCCGGACGCTTATCGATATGGAAGGATACGAGACATGGGTAGAGGCGGGAGCGGGGTCAGGGCAGTCTCAGACTCGAGTATCGAGATCACGTTCATGTACCGGGGTGTTAGGTGTCGCGAGCGCGTCTCACTCAAGCCCACCGCCACTAACCTGAAAAAGGCCCAGCAACACAAGGCGGCGATCGAGCATGCCATCGTCCAGGGGACGTTCGACTATTCCGTCACGTTCCCGGGCTCCCCCCGGGCTGCCAAGTTCGCCCCGGAAACCAGCCAGGAAACGGTTGGTGGCTACTTGACCAGGTGGCTGGATGCGAAGAAGAAGCACATCTCCAGCAGCACTTTCGAAGGCTATCGAAAAATCGTGGAGTTGCGGCTCGTTCCTGCCCTGGGCCACCACCTTGTCCTAGAGCTCAAGCGGAAGACGATCAAAGACTGGCTGGACAAGCTGCAGGTCGGCAACAAGACCCTGAGCAATATCCAGAGTTGCCTGCGATCAGCTCTCAACGACGCGGTCGACGAGGAGCTGCTCGACACCAACCCGCTGGTCGGCTGGACATACGCCCGGAAGGAAGCGCCGCCGAAGGATGACGACGTGGACCCATTCACACCCGAAGAGCAGCAGGCGATTCTTGCGGCCCTCAGCGGCCAGGCCAAGAACATTGTGCAGTTTGCGCTGTGGACAGGTCTCCGGACAAGCGAGCTTGTCGCCCTGGATTGGGGAGATGTGGACTGGGTGCGGGGGCAAGTGATGATCAGCCGGGCAATGACCCAGGCTGCAGGTGGTGAGGCGGAGGTGACCAAGACGACGGCCGGTAGACGGTCAGTGAAGCTGCTGCGCCCTGCCCTCGAAGCGTTGAAAGCGCAGAAAGAGCATACCTTCCTGGCCGATAAGGAGGTCTTTCAGAACCCGCGCACGCTGGAACGATGGGCCGGAGATCAACCGATCAGGAAGACGATGTGGCACCCGGCAATGAAGAGGGCCGGTGTACGGTACCGTCGCCCGTACCAGACCAGGCACACTTATGCATCCATGATGCTGTCGGCGGGCGAGCACCCAATGTGGGTGGCTAAGCAAATGGGGCACAGCGATTGGACTATGATAGCAAGGGTATATGGCAGATGGATGCCAGCTGCGGATGAGACTGCAGGAAATCGCGCTGAAGCCGTTTTCGACTTCGAGCAAGTAGGCAATCAAAAATCGCTTACTGATCAAATAGATACCGCAGAACAAAACTAATGCTTTGACGCCCCTCATGCGGCCGATAGAAAATGCGCGCCAAGTCACAATGCCACCATCGGATACCGCTTTATGCCAACAAATGGATTTGATTTTCTCGAGCCCCTGCCTGATAGCTGCCCGCCTGCGAACGTGACGGTGCCAAGCGAACCTACGCTATGGAGACTCCTGAGGGCGCCAAACCACACGGCGAGCGATTTCGACTCACAGCGTAAACGCTCATCTACCCATAAGTACCCGGACGAATGCTCAGCCAGATCAGTTTCGCTAATGACCTCGCTGGCCGCATGTCGAGCAGCCGTGAAAAGCCCTCGAATGGTTAAGATGAAGTTCACTCATGCTGTGGAGGTTCCGTTTAGTAAGGACTATGGCGTCTGGCACAAAGACCAACCTACGCATGTGAATTGGTGGCCATACAAATCAGTTGACCCGACAGCGATCGTGGGAAAAGTCGAGGCTCTCAATGGCTAAGCTAACAGTTGAAAAAATTCTGCTTAGCTACGATGTTCCCTTGATCGCGCTCGCCAAAGCGAACAACGGAGATAAATATTTAGGCGTTAACTATGACGACGGCGAAACCGCATTCAAATTTTATTTCTCTAGAATAAAAACTGAACACCTAAAACAACTGTATGCTGAAAAAATTGATGTGCACTATGCCGTGACCAAGCTACATAAAGGAAAGTATCAGCTTGGAGAAGTTTGGGGTACTGTCGGAGAAGAATTCAAAACGAAAAGCGCAGAAGAGCTACCAGCCGATGCTCTACCAGAGCCGGGAATGTTTATTCCTGGCCATGCTGAAGAAAGCTTAAACAGCGATTTCAAAGTGGTAGATATAGACGGTCGCTGGGAAATCAGCGACTTGAGACGCTTTTCCGATTTGGTACAGGATTGCTATTCTTTCGGATTTGCTCTTCTCGGCGCAACTGGCCAAGCGGCCACAAAAAAAATAAATGCACTTTTTCACAAGCATCCGTGGAGAGGTGGCTTTAGCTCTGTAAACTTCTTTAAAGAACTGTATAGAAACATCCCAAACCAAGATAGGGCTGCAATACGTAAAATCGATTACGCGTCACCAGGGGAAATAAGGTTTTACATGAACGGGGATGTCGCAGACTCCATCCGCGAACTAGTGAACGAGATCAATGACAAAGATAGCCCGGCTCGCGAGGCTTACAAAAAAGCATATGGGCACCTTCAAAACCTAGGCTGGCTCAGCAAGTCAGATACAGATATCAAGCTATCGGATCAAGATATCATTGATCTTGTTGAATTACTGGACGATACGTGTGAGGCGTTCGGATTAGACGACTGCGCTGCGCATATTCTGGAGCTGGCGAGCATGGACCCACTGTCAGCCATAAAAATTGTTCTAGCGTACTACAGACGACTTCAAGGTTTAGCGGACTACGTGGCGACAGGAAAGGCCCAAGACATTTTCCACGACGCATAAAAATGACAGCTTTATGCCAGCTTCCAGGCTGTAGGCAAGCAAAATCAAGGGTCAGACGCGGGTTCAAATCCCCCCGGTTCCACCAAACACTGAAAAGACGCCCACGGGCGTCTTTTTTTATGTCTGACATCCAGGCATGCCATGCGCCAAATCCTCGACCAGTGCCTTGGCCATTCCCACCAGAAAATGAGCAGCCCAGCTCGAAGCCCCATCCTGCTCGATACTGGCGTGCAGCGTCAGCTGTTGCGCACAGCCCAACAGCAGCGTCGCCTGCTCCAGCACAAACGGCGCAGCGTGCCCCGGCTCAACCCGAAACAACCGCCCAGCCCCTGCCCCGCCCTCACCAAACGAGCCCACACCTAACGTCTTCAGCCCGCAAACACAGCCCATGCCCGACTCATCCTTCATTCCAACCTCCTTGGCTGCCCACCATTAGCCATCACCCCAGCCCTTCAGCGGGACCAACCGCCTCCCACATGTTGAGAATCTGTGCAGTTCCGGTGGGAGCGGGCTTGTCCCGCGATTCGATGGCCCAGACAGACCGCTATCGCGGGACAAGCCCGCTCCCACCGAGCCTGTTCACCGCAACATCAATGCAGCAACTGCACCCTACTCAACGCCACATCCACCAAAGCCCGGGCATTGTCGATTTCATGCATCGCCGCCATGGTCAGCACCTGGCCGGGTGGACTGGTATGCAGCAGGACAGTTTGCTGAGCCACGGTCAGGGCGCAGACCAGATGTTCGATAACCTGGACGAGGATGTCTTCGAGGGAGTGGTTGGGGTGGATGGGTGGGTCGGGGACGATTTTCAACATAGCAATCTCCTTTGCTTTAGGGAGCTGCCACACACCTGCTGTCAAACAAAGGGTGGCAGCTATACGTGGGTTGACAGACCGAGAAAGCAAAGGAAACCCGGCGCACACGAAGGTGCCCCACGTACAGCCGCCATAAAGCGAGCACATGCGGATTTGCTTTGAATTCGGTCCGTCAAAACCGGTCGCTGAATTGGCAACGACTCGGGGAGACTAGAGCGGCAAAGGAACCATCGCAATGGCTTGAGGGCTGCGGGAGTATGAATCGGAAATGGACTACAGGGTATCGGTAAATTCTGAAGGAACCGGCCTTAAACGCTCGCTGGATTCACACGCGCAGACTATTTCACGAAGGCTCGCATGATGTACTTCGGTTGCATCAGGTTGGCTTAGAGCACTCTGAGGTGCGCTCTTTGATCGGCTCCAGAAAACCGCTCAAGCCAAATGCTATGAGGGGTACCAGCGTAGGTAGAAGCAGCGTGTTATGGAACGCGCCAAACAAAACACTGAAGCGGTACAGTTTGTTGCTGAAAATACCCAAAGTGGACCGCTCCATGTCCGGCCCAAGAATGGCTGCAGTGATCACAAAGCCCGCCCCGAACAAGAAAAGCAGCCCAAGGTAGTTTTTTCTGTAGTTGGCCATTCTGAGGAAACCAACTGCACTTACACGCAGCGAAAACCGGCAGAACAGGAAAAGCCAAACCAGCATGATTGCCAGAAGCGCGAGGTCTTTTTCGTAAATCCAGGCGGTTTTCTTCAAGAAGTCCAACTGCCCGTGCGCAACGAAATAGTCGTGCGCCCGTGCGATAACCGGCAGCCATTGGCGCAGATCACTGCTGAGAGCGATGTCGGTGTAGAAAATGCCTAGGCTGGTCAGCCACGCTATCACCAGATAGCTGGCCCAGCCGTATATCAGTGCTTTTACTGACATTTCTGCATCCTTGCGTCTGTTGTGTTTCTCGAGCGCTCGCTTACAGCACAAGCCACCTTGAGGGCGGCATATTAAACCTCAGCAATCATGCGTATACGTCTCGCTTTTAACTTTGAACATTCTGGACGGCGCGCAAACGGCGGTTCAAATCCCCCCGCCCCACCAAACTCGCAATACAGAAAAGGCACTGAGCGAAACGCACCAGCGCCTTTTTCAATGCTGCAACTCTGGTGCAACTCTAAGTTGAGGTCGCCAGACCAAACGCCAAATCCTCGACCAGTGCCTTGGCCATGCCCACCAAATAGTGCGCAGCCCAGCTCGATGCCCCATCCTGCTCGATGCTGGCGTGCAGCGTCAGTTGTTGCGCACAGCCCATCAGCAGCGTCGCCTGCTCCAGTGCAAACGCCGCTGAGTGGCCTGGTTCAACTCGGAACAAACGCCCAGCCTCTGCCCCACCCTCGCCATCACCAAATGTGCCAATACCTAGTGTTTTGAGCCCGCATACACAGCCCATGCGTACATCATCTTTCATCCGAACCTCCATAGCGGCCCACCATTGGCGATCACGTCAGCCCTCAGGTGGGAAATGCCTTCCAGCGCGACGTCAGCTTCGCAGGTGAACCCGCCCACAGGCTGAGGATTTGTAGGAGCGGGCTTGCCCCGCGATTGTGATCTGCCTGCGCCATCGTATCGCGGGGCAAGCCCGCTCCCACCGGGTGGATTTGCCGCAGGGTCAATGCAGCAGTTGAACCTTGCTCAACGCTACATCCACCAAAGCACGGGCATTGTCGATTTCATGCATGGCCGCCATGGTCAGCACCTGACCGGGTGGGCTGGCATGCAGCAGGACGGTTTGCTGGGCCACAGTCAGGGCGCAGATCAGGTGCTCGGTGACTTGGACGAGGATGTCTTCGAGGGAATGGTTGGGATGGATCGGTGGGTCAGGAACGATTTTTAACATAGCGAACTCCTTGCTGGTGGAGCCGCCACAGCCCTGCTGTCAAACAGAAAGGTGGCAGCTATACGCGGGTTGACAGACCGAGAGCAAGGGAACCCGGCGCACACGAATGTGCCCCACGTACAGCCGCCATAACGCGTGCCGATGCGGTACTTGCTGAGTCGGTCTGTCAAAACCGGTCGTTGGATTGGCAACGACTTGGTGAGACTAGATAGCTAGCGAGAGCACCGCAATGGCTTGGAAGCGACAGGAGTATGAATCGGAAATGGACTACAGAGTATCGGTAAATTCTGATGCCCCATGCCTTGAACGCTCACTGGGTTAGCAGTCAGTCGTAGAACGCAACAGAAATGGGCGACCTGTATCAGCCAATCGATGACGTCTTCTGAAATCGGTCACAATTTAGATAGACATGAAATTTCCTACGCTTTAACGTCCATTTCTCCTACTGGCATTTTGCAGCTATACGAAATGGATGCGCAGAAAAACCTACGTGCTGAACGGGCTAATTGCGAAAACGAAAACCAACCGAATCGCTTGGCGAGGAGCACCGCAGTGAATCAGTCGCCTGCCCAGCTATTCGCTTCGCTTAAGCGCGCCAATGTGCTGGGCGCGTTGAAACAATTAGCGCAAAGCACCTCAAGCCGCTTCGCCAGCGCGACCAAGTTCGAACTCGTCTACCAGAGTCAGCGATACGCACCCAAGGAAGTGGCAGCCCTGGCACTTGAACACCTTTTTCACAAAGCCTTTGACCCCAAAGACTTGAAAGGCGAGGAAGGCTCGGTTTGCTTCAATGCACTCAGCCGCTTGGGTTTCACCATCATTCCCAAACAAACGGTGGCCCCACCTCTTTTGTTGTGCAATATCATCAAGAGAATCTTGGAACTTCAAACCCAGCACTCTTCGCAAAACACTCCGCTGATGCAAGAGCGCGGAGAACTAGTTCGCAAACACTTCAAAGAGCGCATTTACGATGCGTTCAATCAGATTGAACCGATTTTTTCCCAGCATGGATTTGATTGCGCGGTTGAAGGCAGTGATGGAATTGGCCGCAAATCCTATTCACCTTGGGTCAGGATCTTTACCCCCAGCCTATCTCCCTCAGCCACCGAAGGCTGGTACGTGGTCATTCACTTTTCCAGCTTGGGCGATTGCTTCTACGTAACACTTGGGTGCGGCTCCACCGAAGGGGTAGACCTAAAGCACTTGCCAAGCGAAGAACTCGATAGGCGAAAAGCCTGGGCCAGAGATCGCCTCAACGTTAAAGGCCTCAGTACATCGAAATTCCAGGACCCGATAGCACTTCATGGCAACAAACTTTCTAAGCAATTTGAAAGGGCAACACTTTGTGCGAAGAAATACTTACCCGAGAGTTTTGACGAGAACGAATTTTGGCAAGACATCACTGAGCTCTGCACGCTGTTAACCTGCATCTACGACAGCGTGCTCCAAGGTAAAAGTCCGGACGACAGCCAGTCAGCTTTGGCCCAAGCAAGCGCCGAAATTGAAAACGTAGTAAGCCCAACCCAAAAGGCCCAAGGGCAAGGCCGACTACGAGATCCAGATGAACGTAGAGTGGTAGAGCTCCAAGCCATGGCACTGGCCAAAGCTGAACTGGAGGCCATTGGCTTCAGCGCTATCCGTGACACTTCAGCTAACCACTCCTACGACTTCGAAGCCTACAAAAGCGGCTCCAAATGGCTAATCGAGGTAAAAGGAACGACTAGTTCCAACGCCGAAGCGTTTTTACTGACCGCCAACGAGTTGGAGCTACACAGAAGCAATACCGGAAAAACTGGATTAGCCATCGTCTATGACATTGAGCTGGATAGAAGCGGCACCTTCCCGATTGCGAGTAAGGGCTTGGTGAAACTGTTTTTACCTTGGGATCCGGAAGAATGGGAGTTCTCCCCGTCTGCTTACATTGCTAGAAAGAAGATGGCGTAAAAGTCCAGACAGCCAGTTTTTTAAGGGATTATAGAAAAAGGCACTGCGCGAACCTCGCCAGTGCCTTTCTTGTACCTGTCCGTCTTACCAAAGCGGCAAGGTATAGCTGAGGATCAACCGATTCTCATCAATATCACTAGTAAAGCTCGTCCGATAAGTCGCATTCCGCCACTTAATCCCCACATTCTGCAGCGGCCCGCTCTGAATCACATAGCCAATATCCGTGTTCCGCTCCCACTCTTTCCCATCCCCCGGCGCAGCCCCCAGATTGACGTTATCCCCTTTCACATACCGGGTCATGAAGGTCAGCCCAGGAATCCCCACTCCAGCAAAGTTGAAGTCGTACCGCGCCTGCCAAGAGCGTTCATCCTGGTTGGCGAAGTCGTTGATCTGCAGCAGGTTCACCAGGTACGGGTCAGCACCGTTGACGTTGGCAAAACCGGTGTCCCCGCTCATTTTCTGGTAGGTAACGCCAAACGCGTGGGCACCGATCGAGTAGGTGAACATGGCACCGAGCATGCGGTTGTCGACGTTGCTGTTGCCGTCATCGTCGGCGCTGGACCAACGCAAGTCAGTCTTCAACGACTGCCCTTCAGTCACCGGCAAGGTGTGGGTCAAGGTCAGGAAGTGTTGTTTGTACAGGCTGTCCAGGTTGGAGTAGTGGTAGCCGGTGGTCAGCGCGTTGGTCCATTTGTAGTCGGCGCCGATGAAGTCGAACTGGTCGGTGGTGGGGTTGGCGCCGGTGATGATGTTGCGGCGCGGGCCCTTCATCAGGGTCATGTCTTCGCGGTTTGACGAGTTACGCTGGCTGACTTGGGTCAGGCGGCCGCCGTTGAAGGTCAGGTTGTCGATTTCCATCGAGCTCAACTGGCCGCCTTGGAACGTTTGCGGCAGCAGGCGTGATTCGTTGGGTACGATTACCGGCAATTTGGGCATCAGGGTGCCCACTTTCAACGTGGTTTTGGAGACGCGCAGTTTGCCGGTCAGGCCCAGTTCGCTGTAGTCGTCTGGCGCACGTTTTGATTGTGGGCCTTGGGGCAGCAGGCCGGTGACCCCGGCGCGGTCTGGGCTGGAGTCGAGTTTGATGCCCAATTGGCCAAGGGCGTCGATACCTACGCCCACCGGGCCGTCGGTGTAGCCCGATTCGAGGCGCAGGATGAAGCCTTGTGCCCACTCTTCGCCTTTGCTTTGTGGGGCACCAGCCTGACGAAAGTCGCGGTTCATGTAGAAGTTGCGCATTTCCACGCTGGCTTTGCTGTCTTCCACAAATGCGGCGGAGGCCGGCATGCAAACGCCGATGGCTCCGGCGATTCCAGTTAGTTGGAAAATACGAGTAGAACGTTTGACGTGCATAAGGCTCTCTTTTTTATTGTTGTTGTGCAGCTCGCCCGCGCAATCCACGCGGGCTCCAAACAGCGATGGCAGCGAATCAGGTGTTAGAAGTTGCGGCGGCTGAGTTTGAGCACCCAACCGACAATGCCGACCCGGAACAGCAACACGCAGAGAACGAAGATCACCCCGAGGATCACGTGTACCCATTCGCCCAGCGGGCCGTTGGACAGGTAGCTTTGCAGGGTCACCACCACGCCAGCGCCCACCAGTGGGCCCAGTACGGTGCCGACGCCGCCCAGTAGGGTCATGAGGATCACTTCGCCCGACATGTGCCAGTGCGCGTCGGTCAACGACGCCAGTTGGAACACCACGGTTTTGGTTGAGCCAGCAAGGCCGGTGAGTGCTGCCGAGATCACGAACGCCAGCAGTTTGTGGGCATCGACGTTGTAGCCGAGCGAAACCGCCCGCGGTTCATTTTCGCGGATCGCTTTGAGCACCTGGCCATAGGGCGAGTGGATGGTGCGCTGGATCACCGCGTAACCGAACACGAACACTGCCAGTACGAAGTAGTACATGGTCAGGTTGTTGCTCAGGTCGAACACGCCGAACAGTTCACCGCGCGGTACGCCGTGCAGGCCATTCTCGCCGCCGGTGAACGGCGCCTGTACGTAGATGAAGAACACCAGTTGGGCCAACGCCAGGGTGATCATCGCGAAGTAGATGCCCTGCCGACGAATCGCCAACAGCCCGAATACCAGGCCGAGCACAGCCGATGTCAGGGTGCCGGCGAGTATCCCCCACTCGGTGCCCAGACCGCTGTAGTGGCTGAGCAGAAAGCCGGTGACGTAGCCGCCGGTAGCCAGAAACGCCGCATGCCCGAACGACAGCAAACCGGCGTAACCCAGCAGCAAGTTGAAGGCGCAGGCGAACAGGGCAAAGCACAGTAGCTTCATCAGGAACACGGGGTAGATCGCCATCGGCGCCACCAGGGCGACGGCAAACAGCGCGAGGTAACCCCAGCGTTTGCGGCGGGTGGCAGCCTGGTGCCGCTCCAGTACCACTTGCGGTTGCAGTTGCGCCGTTGCCGGTTTGATTTGCAGGCTGGTCATTGCTTATGCCTCCTTTCCGAATAGCCCGGCCGGCCGTACCAGCAGCACCAGCACCATGACCAGGAACACCACTGTGTTGGATGCTTCTGGGTAGAACACTTTGGTCAGGCCTTCGATCAGGCCCATAGCCAACCCGGTGACGATGGCGCCCATGATCGAACCCATGCCGCCAATCACCACCACGGCAAACACCACGATCAGCAGGTTGGCGCCCATGGTTGGCGTCACGGAGTAGATAGGCGCAGCCAGTACGCCAGCGAAGGCGGCCAGTGCGGCGCCGTAGCCGTAGGTCAGGGTGATCAGCAGGGGCACGTTGATGCCGAAGGCCTGCATCAGTTTCGGGTTCTCGGTACCGGCGCGCAGGTAGGAACCGAGGCGTGTGCGTTCGATCATGAACCAGGTCACCAGGCACACTGCCAATGCCGCGACGATGACCCAGGCGCGGTAGGTTGGCAGGAACATGAAGCCCAGGTTGTAGCCGCCTTTGAGTTGCTCGGGCATCGGGTAAGAAGAACCGGACACGCCGAACAGTTTGACGAACGAACCTTCAAGGATCAGCGCCAGGCCGAAGGTCAGCAGCAGGCCGTAGAGGTGGTCTTCACCAGCGATACGGCGCAGCAGCAAGCGTTCAATCAACACGCCGACCACGCCTACCACTAGCGGCGCCAGCACCAGCGCAACCCAGTAGTTGACGCCCAGGTAGTTGAGCGCCAGCACTGCTGTGAATGCGCCCAGCATGTACTGCGCACCGTGAGCAAAGTTGATGATGCGCAGCAGGCCGAAAATGATCGCCAGGCCCAAGCTGAGCAAGGCGTAGAAGGCACCGTTGATCAGGCCCAGAAGCAGCTGCCCCGACAGTACGCTCAGGGGAATACCGAATATCAAAGTCATGATTTACCACCCGCAGAAAGTCCGTGACGCCCGGCTGCAAGCAGCCGGGCAAGTACCTCAGTCACGCATCGCTCAGTTCTTGCTGAGCAACGTGCACTTGCTTTCCGATACCGGGCGGTAGGCTTCATCACCGGGGATGGTGCGCACGATCTTGTACAGGTCCCACTCGCCTTTGGACTCGGCTGGGGTTTTGACCTGGGCCAGGTACATGTCATGCACCATGCGGCCATCGGCGCGGATTTTGCCGTTCTTGGCGAACATGTCATTCACGGGTGTGGCCATCATTTGCGTGCGTACGGTCTGCGCCTCGTCGCTGCCGGTGGCCTTGATGGCGTTGAGGTAATTCATGGTCGCCGAGTAGATACCGGCAGGTACCATGCCCGGCATTTTGCCGAAGCGTTTCTGGTAGCGCTGAGCCCAGGCGCGGCTTTCGTCGTTCATGTCCCAGTACCAGCCGGTGGTCAGCATCAGGTTCTGGGTGACGTCCAGGCCCATGGCGTGAATGTCGTTGAGAAACACCACCATACCGGCCAGTTTCTGCCCGGACTGGGCCACACCGAACTGGCTGGCGGTCATCAGCGAGTTGACGGTGTCGGAGCCGGCGTTGGCGAAGGCGATTACGTCGGCGCCAGAGCCTTGGGCCTGGAGAATGTAGGAGGAGAAATCGCTGCTTGGGAACGGGTGCCGTGCCTTGCCGACCACTTGGCCGCCATCGGCTTCGACCACTTTGGTGATGTCCGCTTCCATGGCGTGGCCGAAGGCGTAGTCGGCGGTGAGGATGAACCACTTTTTGCCGCCACCGGCCAATACCGATTTAGCGGTGCCGTTGGCCAGCGCGTAGGAGTCGTAGGTCCAATGGATGTGGTTAGGCGAGCAGTATTCGTTGGTCAGGCTCGACGCTGCTGCACCGGAAATCAGTGCCAGCTTGCCGGACTGTTCGACCACCTTACTGGCCGCCAGTACCACTGACGAGGCCACCATCCCGGTGACCATGTCGACGTTGCGCTCATCGACCCACTGCCGCACGGTGTTGGCGCCCACGTCCGGCTTGTTCAGGTCGTCGGCACTGAACACCACGATTTTTTTGCCGTTGACCTGCCCCCCAAAATCTTCAACGGCCATGTTCAACGCTTCCAGGCCGCCCGGGCCGGAAAGATCACGGTAGGTGCCCGACATATCGGCCAGGTAGCCGATGCGGATTTCGTCGTCACTGATCTGTGCCTGGGCAGCGCCAGCGATCAGGCTCGATACCAGGATGGCGCTTGCTGTTTGCTTGAAAAACGTCATGTCATTCACCCACTGTCCGAAGTTATTTTTATTGTTCAAGGCAAAGCGGCCCCGGATCGTCGGGCTTTGGGGCCACGACGACCTGCATAACGCGAGGGGTAAAGCGGGGTTCAGACGCCCAGGCAGCGGTGTAGAAGATCCTGCTTGGCGTCCAGCTCAGCGGCGCTGAATTGCTCCACGATCTGACCGTGCTCCATCAAGTAATGACGGTCAGCCAACGGTGCGGCGAATCGGAAATTCTGTTCCACCAGGACGATGGTCAGGCCCTTGTTTTTGAGCTTGATCAACACCTGCGCGAGCTTCTGCACAATCACCGGGGCCAGGCCTTCGGTGATCTCGTCGAGCAGCAACAGGTTGGCGCCGCTGCGCAGAATCCGCGCCATGGCCAGCATCTGTTGTTCGCCACCCGACAGGCGCGTGCCTTGGCTGAACCGGCGCTCGTAGAGGTTGGGGAACATCTCGTAGATTTCATCGAGGTTCATTCCGTCACTGCGCACCGTGGGTGGCAGCAGCAGGTTTTCCTCGACATTGAGGCTGGCAAAAATGCCCCGCTCTTCGGGGCAAAAACCGACGCCCAAGCGTGGAATCAAATGGGCAGGCAGGCCGATGGTTTCGGTGCCGTTGACCACAATGGAGCCAGTGCGGCGGCCCACCATGTTCATGATCGCCCGTAAGGTGGTGGAGCGACCGGAGCCGTTACGCCCCAGCAAGGTCACCAGTTCGCCCCGCCGTACTTGCAGGTCGATACCGTGCAGGATGTGCGACTCACCGTAGAAAGCATGCAGGTCGGAAATGCGTAGTTGTTCAAATTCGGGGGTGTGCAGGCCACTCATGCGCACACCTCTTCAGCCGCTACCGCTTCACTACCCAGGTAGGCTTCGCGCACCTGCGGGTTGGCAGAGACGCTGGCGTAGTCACCTTCCGCCAGAATCGCCCCGCGGGCCAGCACGGTGATGCGATCGGAGAGTTCACTGACCACACTCAGGTTGTGCTCGACCATCAACACCGTGCGCCCGACGGCGGCACGGCGTACCAGTTCAATGACCATGTTCACGTCCTCGTGCCCCATGCCCTGGGTGGGCTCGTCGAGCAGCAGGACGTTAGGGTCCAGTGCCAGGGTGGTGGCCAATTCCAGCGCGCGTTTGCGGCCGTAGGGCAATTCGATGGTCTGGGTGTGGGCGTAATCCAGCAGGCCGACTTCGTCGAGCATCTGCATAGCACGCTCGTTGAGTACATCGAGGCTGCTTTCGGGTTTCCAGAAGTGGTACGAGTTGCCCTGCTTGCGTTGCAGCGCCACGCGCACGTTTTCCACCACGCTCATGTGGCCGAACACCGCTGAAATCTGAAACGAACGCACCAGGCCCAAGCGTGCCACTTGGTTGGGCTTGAGTGGGGTGATCGGTTTGCCCTGGTAGAGGATTTCGCCACGGGTGGGCGGAAGAAATTTGGTGAGTAGATTGAAAACCGTCGTTTTACCGGCCCCGTTAGGACCGATCAATGCGTGGATGTGTCCCTTCTGCACACGCAGATCGACCGAGTCTACGGCGGTAAAACCGCGAAACTCCTTAGTCAAGCCGCGTGTTTCCAACACAAACTCTGGTGACATGTGGAGCCCTCTAACCTTGATTGTTTTTATTGGTTATGGCGCTGCTGACACACTTACTTTGCTGATGACGTTTACGTAAACGTGACGAAATATACAAAAGTCCGATTCGGACTACAGAGCCAACTTGTAACAAAGTATTTCAAGATTGAAACAAATGATGGCAAAGCGCTCAAGCACAGGTATTTGCGGCTTTTTAGGTCGCTAAAAAACCTTCAACAGCCTGTGCCGAATCGGTCATTTCCCAGCATTTACAAGCGATCCGGAGGCATCCCCTTTGATCGCCTGGACGAACAGCGCAAGCAGCCCGGACTGACTGCCAATGCCGAGTTTTTCATACAGATTTTTACGATGAACCTTCACCGTTGCCGGGCTGATCCGTAGCTTCTGCGCAATCGACAGGCTGGAATGCCCCTGCAGCAGCAACCTGACCACTTCACGCTCTCGGTCTGTCAACAAGCCTCGGCCAAAGTTGGCAAACGCTTCTTGCACCCGATGGTCATGATCATCGACGGACCTGACAGCCTCCTTTCGGCTCGCCTCCCAGGCTGCTCGCACCGCAGCATTGACGACCGGCACAGCGCTTTCCAGTTGCCGGACTTCATCGTCATGAAACTTCATGCGGCCCCTTCTGCGCATCAGTGAAAGCACGGCGTGGGTATCAGGGCTCAAGTTCATGAAAAAGCCCACTTCCTCACTCAACCCCAGGTGGTGATAGTAGGTCTGGAAGTACTCGCTCTTATAGAACTGGTCGGGCGCCAGCTGACGCATGCTGTACACCCCTTCAGCTTGAGACGGCTGGCTGGCCAGATAGAAGGGATCGAGCAGGTATGGGCCGGTTTGATATTCATCGATGAAGATGCAGCGCTGCTCTGCACTGAAGGTATTGAACAGTGACAGCGGGCGATAACTGCCCTCATAGACAAAAAGCACGAAGTGATCGACAACACTCAAGCGCCTCAGCCAGGCGGAAAGCGCCTGCAACTGCGGGCTTCCAGCGGGTTTGTTCAACACTTCGACGACGCTGTTGGTCCAATCAGTCAGGTGCATCATCGCAATGCCTCAAAGAATCCGGTCAAACCTGGAAGGTAGGAACGTGGCGTTCTGAGGCTGACTTCACAACGCCACGTGCTCACTGGGTGCAAACCTTACTTGAGGTACCAACCCCAAGCCTGATCACTGTCGTAACGGGTGATCTGCTTGGTTTCCAGGTAGTTGCTCAAGCCCCACTCGCCCAGCTCGCGACCAATACCGCTCTGCTTATAGCCGCCCCACGGCGCTTCGGTAAAGGTTGGCTGCGAACAGTTGATCCAGACGATCCCCGCCCGCAGCTTGCGGGCCACTCGCTCCGCGCGTTCAAGGTCTTTTGACATCACGGCAGCAGCCAGGCCGAAGCGCGAATCGTTGGCCGCACGAATGGCTTCGACTTCCTCTTCAAACGGGCAGATACACGCCACCGGGCCAAAGATTTCTTCTTTCCAGACCCAACTGTCTTGTGGCACATCGGCGAAGATCGTTGGCTGCACATAGAAGCCGCTGTCGAAGCCATCCGGGCGCGAGCCGCCGTACACCAGCCTGGCGCCCTCCTCCTGGCCACGGGCAATAGCGGCCAGCACCTTGTCGTACTGGCCCTTGCTCACCAGCGGCCCTAGCAGCACCCCTTGCTCGAAGCCATTGCCGATCTTTACCTTCTCGACCTCTTGCTTCAACCGCTCAAGCAGTGGTGCATACAGGTCACGCTGAACCAGCACACGGGAAGTGGCAGAACAGACCTGACCCTGATTCCAGAAGATACCGAACATGATCCACTCGACAGCCGCCTCGATGTCGCTGTCTGCGAAGATGATGAAAGGTGACTTCCCGCCCAGCTCCAGGCTGATGTTTTTAATGTCGCGTGCAGCTGCCTGCATGATCCGGCTGCCGGTCGGCACGCTGCCGGTGAACGCCACCTTGTCGATACCCGGATGCTCGGCCAGGGCTGCGCCAGCCTCGTGCCCCAAGCCTGGAAGCACGTTCAATACACCGGCTGGGAGCCCGGCGCTATCGGCGATACGCGCAAGCTCGATGGCTGTCAGCGGGGTCAGCTCTGAGGGTTTAAGCACCATGCAGCAACCCGCCGCCAACGCCGGAGCGACTTTCCAGGCCGCCATCAGCATAGGGAAGTTCCACGGGATGATCGCAGCGGCCACACCCACCGGCTCTTTGCGCACTACCGAGCTGAATCGCTCATCGGCCAGTGCCACAGGTTGCTCCACGTGGCTGTCCAGGTCTTCGGCAAGGTCGGCATAAAAATCGAAACAGCCTGCGGTATCGGCAATATCCCAAAGCGCCTCGGGTAGCGGCTTACCGTTGTCACGCACCTCCAGCTCGGCCAACACCTGCTGACGATCACGGATGCCTTGGGCAATCCGCCGTAGCACGGCAGCACGTTGCGAACCGCTCATGTGCGGCCAAGGCCCCTCATCGAAAGCCTGGCGAGCGGCTTGCACGGCGAGGTCGACATCGGCGGCGGTCGCGGCGGCAACCTGAGTGATCAGTTCTTCGCTGCTGGGATCAAACGATTCAAACGAACCGCCTGCAGACGGGGCCAGCCACTGGCCATTGATGTAAAGCTGGGTATAGGCATTCATGCTTGAGCTCCAACAAAGCGGCGCGGTTGGCGCTGACGCGCCAACCCAACCCACATCAGGAAATTTTCAACACCTTGCGGCCCACTACCGCCCCCTGACGAATCTGATCGAATATCGCGTTGATCTCATCCAGGGTTGTCAGGCTGCTCTGCACTTTAATCAAACCATTGGCGGCGAATTCAACCGCCTCATGCAGGTCTTGCCGGGTGCCGACGTTAGAACCACGAATCGACAGTTCCCAATTGACGATGCGGTCGATGGAGCTGCGCACTTCATCCGCAGCACCACCCGGCTGACCGATGTAAATCGCGGTACCACCGGGGCGCAACAGCTTCACGGCCAGCTCAAAGGCTTTGTTGGAGGTCGCGGTCACCAGCACACCATGCACGCCACCCAGGTCTGCGTGGATAGCGCTTTCAGGGTCTTTCGTGACGTTGTACACGCGCTCAGCACCCAAGCGGTGGGCCAGTTCCAGCTTTTCATCGCTGACATCAACCGCCACCACCCGGAGGCCCATGGCCTTGGCGTACTGCACCGCCACATGGCCCAGGCCACCGATCCCAATCACTGCCATCCATTGCCCGGGGCGTGCACCGGAACGCTTGAGCCCCCGATAGGTTGTTACCCCGGCACAGAGGATCGGGGCCAGGCTGTACAAGTCGACACCGTCCGGAACTTTCGCCACGAATGCCGCTGGCGCGATCATGTACTCGGCGTAGCCTCCCGGCTTGCTATAGCCGGTGGCCTCGCCTTGCTTACAGATGGTTTCCATCCCGGCGCGGCAGTATTCACAGGCGCCACAGGCGCTGTACATCCACGGCACACCGACCGTATCGCCGATCGCGTAACCGGTCACGCCTTCACCCAGTTCGGCAATATGGCCGGTGACCTCATGGCCTGGAATCAACGGCAGGTTTGGCGGGCTGGGCCAGTCACCATCACAGGCATGCACATCGCTGTGGCACACACCACAGGCCACTACCTTGATCAGAATCTCGCCAATGCCTGGCTTGGGAATGGGTAGCTGCTCCAATTGCAGCGCCCCGCCCAGCTCACGAAGAATAGCGGCAGTCATGGTTTTCTTGTTCGAGTCCAACATAACGACATCCTCATGAAGTAACGTTTTTCGAGAACACTTTCCCCTCGCGCTCAAGTTTCAACCTGAGCACGGGCAGCAGATCTGGTGCAGCACTCAGCTGGCGAGTGCGAGTGGGTTGCTGGCGTGAAGCATCAATGAGAGGTGCTGGATCAGCATTACCGTGCTGTCGACTTCGGCTGGTGTTGGCTGGCGTGCGTACTTCACCGGGGGCAGAAGCATCCAGACGAAGTCTCCGTAGTTCGGCGTCAGCACAACCTCACAGCGCTTTTCTGCAGGGTGGTACTGAATACTCAAACCGCCGAGTTCCATGGCCACGCACAAGGGCAGTACCACGGCATTGCTGTTCAGTTGCTCCAGCAGGGCCCCACAGTCAGAAGGCCCGACAAATTTCGCCGTGCGCGTCGAAGGCTTCCAGCCGCAGTAGCTCAAGCGCATGCTCAGTGGCGCGCTGCCCAGGTCTACAGCGACCTTCCAGCGCCAACGGCAGGTGTAGATTCTGCCAATCAGCTTGCTCGACAAGCGATGCTCAAGCACCAGGCCATCCGCAGCAAGACGGTGGTCAACACCCAGCACGGCGCGTGCACTGTCTGCGGCCTCTGGCTCCATATACTCGCCAAAGCGCGACACCGTGTCCCGAAGCATCTGTTGAGCGCGACGGTCAATGACTGAATAAAGATCCATGCTCACTCCGAACGCCGGTTATTGTCGTTTCAACTGCGCAAGCAGCACGCCTTCATCACCCTCATGCTGACCATCGACAGCTTCGGAACGATGGACAATGCGACGCAGCACATCATCCAAAGCCACCGGCTGGAACAAGGCCTGCCCGGTCGACTTCAAGTACACGACACCAAATGCCAGGATCAACGCTGAACACACCACCGCAATGCCAAACACCTGAGCATCGGAAATCAGGGTTCCAATCATGTACAGGCAGGCAGCGATGCCAATCAGTTGCGGGAGTGGGTAAAGCGGCGTGCGGAACGGACGGTTGGCGTTGGGGTAGCGGACACGCAAGATCACCACGTTCAGCTGAGCGATCAGGTACGACATCAACCAGGTGGTGCAGGCCACACTGATCATCATGGTGATCAGGGCGATGTCGGCGTTATTGGCCATGGCGTAAACCAGCACGATCAGAATCAGCGCCACGACAAAGAAGATACTGAACCAAGGCGTTCTGGCCACCGGGTGCAGCCAGGAGAAAATCTTCGGCAGCATGCCTTCACGTGACAAGCCATACAGCATGCGCGGCACGGCGATCAGGTAGGTATCACACGTGGTGACTGCGGCCAGAATCGAGATACTGCCCATCAGGATCAACCCTGGCTGCCCCAGCATTGCCGCCGCACCATCGACATGAGGAATGGTAGAGGCGGCCAACTCTTCCAGAGGCAGGTAGCGCGTGATGCTCACCCCAAACAGCAGGTCGACCAACCAGATACTGGCGCAGCCAAAGATCATGGCCAGCGGAATGGTTTTGCCTGGCTCTTTAACCTCTTCAGCCAAGGGCGCCACAAATTCCATACCGATGAACAGCCAGATCGCCAGGCTCAAATACCCGAATTGATCCGTCCAGGAAACCTGTGAGAACGCTGGCTGCTCAGCCAAGGGCTCTGCCGTCTGGAAACCGGACAATCCCCATAGCCCGACCAGCCCGAGCATCAGCATCATGGCAATGGCCAAGGTCGTTTGCACGCGCCCGAACAGTTCGACGCCCTTCAGGTTGATGGCCACCAACACAGCCAGAATCCCCAGGGAGAACAGGTACCACGGTAACCCCGTCAATCGCTCAAGCGACTGCCCGCCAATGATCATGTTGGTACCGCCATCGGTGCCCACCAGCACGATGTAGCCCGCGAGCACCGCAAACAGCGCCGGCAGTTTGCCCAGTGCCGGTAGCGTGTACTCCCCCACCATACCGGCGCCTGGCAGCATGGCGGCCAGTTCAGCGTAAGACATTGCGATGCAGAGGATGATCACCAGTGCCAACAACGCCACGAGGCTGAAGGCCGGCCCCGAAACGCCATAACCGTTGCCCAGCGCCACCATGGCCGTGCCCGAAACGACCAACCCCACGGAGGTGGAGTAGGCAGCCCAGAACCCCAGGCTTCGGCTCAACTTCAAACTACTCATAACGCACCTCTCCACTATTGTTTTTGTAATGAAAAGCTGTGTGTCGTAAACAGAAAGTGGAGGCAACGCTATCAACCGCGGCTTTGGCTTGTACATACACCGCAGGGGGTAGATGAAAGGTAGGAGCGGGCTTGCCCCGCGATGCGATCCAACTGGAAAACCGCAATCGCGGGGCAAGTCGGGTCGCCGCACCGCCGCTCCTACCCGCGAGCCAAGCGGCTGAACTTACTTGGCCGCCAGCCCTTGAATGAACACGGCAATCGCTTCGTCGATGAGCGCTTCACGCTCTTCCGGCAGCGGCGCCTCTTGCATCCCCAGCAAGCAGCGCAGCTGAAAGTTGCCGGTCAGGGCATCGAGAAAGATGATCGCCCGAGGGCGCGCATCGCACGGGAGGATCAAACCGGCGCCCTGGGCCCAGTCGAAGTAGTCACTCAAGCAGCGGTAGGCCGTACCCGGCGCCGCTTCAAAGAACGAGCGGGCAGCCTCCGGAGCACGCAGCGCTTCGGCAACGATCAGCCGATGCAAGGCGATGGTACGCGGATCGAGCACCACGTCGAGGAAGGTATGGGCAATGCTCGACAAGGCATCGCGCAGCGATTTGTGTTTGAGGTCCATGTGGGTCAGCGGGTTGACGATGTCTTCGCACAACTGCGCGACAATCGCCGCGAACAGCCCTTCTTTACCGCCGAAATACGCATAAAGCGTGCGTTTTGAGCCACCGATACGCGCAATGATTGCGTCGACGCTGACGCCGGCATAACCCTCTTCAAGAAACATTTCAGTGGCAGCTACAAGAATGTTCTGCCGCTTTTCCACTTGCCTTGGACGTTCCATGCACCCGCGCCTGACCGGAATGCAACATTCCGGCAATTTGATCTGTTTGAGCCCAGAGAGTACCCCGCCACCCAGCGTCCTTCCAGCGTTTCGGTGAGACGTCCGAGCATAGTTGCGCACCTGGATATTCCAAAAAAGACCGATGCGGCCATTGACGGCCTGTGATTTTCAGTCCAAATTCGCAAAAAGGGTACGGTAACGTACCGTACCAAAAAGCTTTGACCGATTACCCCCAAGAAAAACAACAGAGGTAGTGATCATGCGTTTTGTTCAGTTCAGCGATGGCCTGCATCAAGGGCTGGCCGTCGAAGAGAATGGCGTACTGCGCGGCAAGACAGCCGATGAGGCGGGTTACCCCGGCTCACTGCAACATTTGCTGAGCACCGGTGACAGTGCACTGCAAGCCGCACACCGGGTGTTGAGCAGCTCGCAACAGATTGACCGCTCAACCATTCGCCTGCTGCCGCCCTTGTCCCGGCCAGGCAAAATCGTGTGTGTCGGCCTCAACTATGTTGACCACATCAAAGAAAGCCCTTACGAGCAACCGAACTACCCCACCTTCTTCCCTCGCTTTGCCTCAACGCTGATTGGCTGTGATGAGCCGATCATTCGCCCCAAGGCTTCCGAGCAACTGGACTTTGAAGGTGAGCTGGCCGTCATCATCGGCAAAGGCGGTCGCCACATCAGCCGCGCCGACGCCTTGGGCCACGTGGCGGGTTACTCGATCTTCAACGAAGCGTCGATCCGCGATTACCAGTTCAAATCACCGCAATGGACCATCGGCAAAAACTTCGACGCAACTGGCGCTTTCGGCCCGGTGTTCGTCAGTGCCGATGAACTGCCTGCTGGCGCCAAAGGCCTAGGCCTGGTCACCCGCCTGAATGGCGAAATCGTCCAGCAGGCCAACACTGCCGACATGATTTTTGATGTCGCCGAGCTGATCAGTGTGCTCAGCGAAGCCCTCACCCTGGAGCCCGGTGACGTGATCGTCAGTGGCACGCCAGCAGGTATCGGCTGGGCGCGCAAACCGCCGCTGTTCATGAAGCCTGGCGATCTGTGCACGGTCGAGATCGAGGGCATCGGCACCCTCAGCAACCCCATCGTCGACGAAGCCGCCAGAGGCTGAGCATTGCCCGCATCCAGCGGGCGTTGTTGCCACCCGTAATTCTGCTCGGGCCATTCGATGGCCTGCGCAGTCGGCCGCCCTGGATTTGCCTTTCACCTTCGGATTGATGCCCGTTCGCCTGGCCCGCACACGGGCCGAGGAGCTCTACCGTGTTGCAGCTCAAAGATGTCAACCACGTTGTCTACCGCCATACCGATCTACCCTCCATCGAGCGTTTTCTGGTCGATTTTGGTCTGGTTGTCGCCCATCGCAGTGAACACCGCGTATACCTGCGGGGCGCCGGTCCCCTGCCCTACGCCTATGTCATCGAACACGCGGCGGAGCCTGGCTTTGCAGCCATCGCGTTCGCCGTCGAGCGCTTCGAAGACCTGCGCGCCGCACAGGATTTGCCCGGTGCTTCACCGATCCAGGCCCTGGACGCCCCCGGTGGCGGCCACTGCGTGGTGCTGCATGATCCCGCTGGCCGACGTATCGAACTGGTACACGGCATTAAGCCGGTGGAGGCGATGCCCGTACGCGCGGCGCTAACGCTCAACTCGGCACAGCACAAACAACGCTTCGGCGACGTCCAGCGCCCCGGCAAAGGCCCCGCCCAGGTGCTGCGCCTGGGCCACGTGGCCATTGGTGTAAAGGACATGCACAGCCTGCTGCAGTGGTATTGCCAGGTGCTGCACATGCTGCCTTCGGACCTGATCGTCGAGGGTCACGACCACAGTTGCCCCAGCGCGGCATTCCTGCGCCTGAACCGCGGCCCGCAATGGACCGATCACCACACGATTGCCTTGTTTCAGGCCGAGCACGACTTTGTCCACCACGCCTCATTCGAAGTTCAGGATTTCGACGCCCAGTGCCTGGGCCATGCCTGGATGACCGAACAACAGTGGACCCCATTCTGGGGCGTAGGTCGCCATGTGCTGGGTAGCCAGATTTTCGATTACTGGCGCGACCCGTCCGGCAACCTGATCGAGCACTTCACCGACGGTGACTTGTTCAACCACCAGTCCCCCACCAACGCCACCGCCGCTTGCGATTCGAGTCTGTACCAGTGGGGGCCACCGATGTCGGTGGAGTACTTCCTGGGCGGCAGCCAAGGCTCGGCACAACTGGCACCGCGCTCATCGCAAGCGCGCCAGCGCATCCACCAGCCCCTGCAAGGAGACACCCATGAATGATTGCCTGTCCGCAGACGGACTCGATCTGCTGTTTCGCAACGCCCGCAGCCACAACGCCTGGCGCGACAAGGCGGTCAGCGATGCAACCCTCAAAACCCTCTATGACCTGATGCGCTGGGGCCCGACCAGCGCCAACAGTTGCCCGGCACGCATCCTGTTCTTGCGCAGCGCCGAGGCCAAGCAACGCCTGCTGCCAGCGCTCAATCCGGGCAACGTGGAAAAAACCATGCAAGCCCCCGTGACTGCGATCATTGGCTACGACCTGGACTTTCACCAACAGCTACCACGGCTGTTCCCGCACAACCCCGGGGTACGCGACTGGTTTGCCGAGCAACCCCAACTGATCCAGACCACAGCGATGCGCAACAGCTCACTGCAAGGCGGCTATTTCATCCTCGCGGCAAGGGCACTTGGACTGGACTGTGGGCCGTTGTCGGGCTTCGACGAGGCCAAGGTCAATGAGGTGTTTTTCTCACCTCCTCAACCGGGTGGCCGGTTAGTCGGCGGTCAAGTGAAAGCCAACTTTATCTGCAACCTCGGCTACGGCGACCACCAACAACTCTTCCCGCGCAGCCCGCGCCTCAGCTTCGAGGAGGCCTGCCAACTGCTTTGAACCTTCGCGTGCGCAGCCTTGCATCAGAACAAAAAAAACAATCGCAGGAGAACTCACATGTCACCAAGCCTCACCCCCGGGCGCAGCGGCCCATCACGTTGGCACGTACTGATCGGCGGCTTTCTCGCCTACCTGTTCGATGCCATGGAAATCATCTTGCTGACCATCGCCCTGCCGGTGATGCGTGAAGACCTTGAACTGAGCATCAACGATGCCGGCATGCTGGCTTCTGCCACGCTGCTGGGCATCGGGCTGAGCGGCGTGGCTACCGGCTGGTACTCAGACAACTTCGGGCGGCGCAAAGCACTGCTCGCATCGCTGATCATCTTCGGCAGCCTGACCATGCTGGTCGCCAGCACTCGGGACTGGGGATTGTTACTGTTGCTGCGGTTTTTGTCCGGCATCGGCCTGGGCGGTGTCTGGGGCATTGTTTCGGCCTATATCTGCGAAACCTGGCCACCTCATCAGCGCGCCCGGGCCACCGGGTTTGTGCTGAGTTCATTTCCGGTGGGCGCCGCTATCGCGGCATTGATGGCCGGCGCGCTGCTGCCCAACTGGCCGTTGCTGTTCCTGTTGGCCGGTATTTCGACACTGATTCCAGTGCTGTACATCCTGTTGTTTGTGCCTGAGTCGGCAGAGTGGAAGGCCAACAAGGTGCAGCGTCAGCATTCAGCCAGCGTCGTCGCCCATGTGTCGATTCGTGAGATTTTCGCGCCGCAACTACTACGCCTGACACTGCTTGGCACGTTCGCTGCGACCTGCGCAGTCATTGGTTTTTGGGGCGCCAGCACCTGGTTACCAACGTACCTTGTGCAAGAGCGCGGGCTGAACGTGAACATGATGTCCACCTTCATGGCCATGCTCAACGTCGGCGCCTTTATCGGCATCAACGCCTTCGGCCTGATTGCCGACCACATCGGCAAGCGCAATGCCACGCTGCTGTCACTGTTCGGGGCGGCGGTGATGCTGGCGGTCTATTCGCAAACCAATCAGAACAACCTGCTGTTCTGGCTGGGGCCGGTCTATGCCTTCTTCTACGCTTTCGCCAGCCTGTTCGCCTCTTACTTCAGTGACCAGTACCCCTTGCGGGTACGCACCTTGGGCGCCGGTTTCTGCTTCAACTTCGGCCGTGGCCTGGCGGCATTCGCACCGCTGTTGCTCAGCAGCATCGCCAGCAGCTACAGCCTGGCGTTGGGCCTGCTGGTGTGCGCCGGATTCTTCGCAGTCGCCACCCTGAGCATGTTCTTCATGCCCGCTGACATCACGGCCAGCAGCGAAGACCGAAGCACCGAGGTGCCTGCAACCGGCAGTTAAAACGCCCTTCTCTTTCCTTCACAACCCCTGGCCTGTCCGACGCTACCTGCGTCGGGCACGGGCCTCTACACGCGGAGAAATGTTCATGTCCTTAACCTTGCAACACTTCATCGATGGCGAACAGGTGCCCGGCACCAGCCAACGTTTTGCCGACGTATACGACCCGGCAACCGGCAAAGTCGGCGCCCAGGTACCGCTGGCCACCGCGCAAGAAATGCAGCACGCGGTAGCGGCTGCCCAGGCGGCGTTCCCCGCTTGGTCGGCAACGCCAGCCTTGCGCCGGGCGCGCATTCTGAGCCGCTTCAAAGACCTGCTGGAGCAAAACGCCGACACCTTGGCAGCCTTGATCACCCGTGAACACGGCAAAGTGCACTCCGACGCTCTGGGTGAAGTCACCCGCGGCCTGGAAGTCGTCGAATTCGCCTGCGGTGCCCCTCACCTGCTCAAAGGCGAAGTCAGTGAAAACATTGGCAGCCGCATCGATTCCTATGCCGTGCGCCAGCCCCTGGGTGTGGTTGCCGGTATCACGCCGTTCAACTTCCCGGCCATGGTTGCCCTGTGGATGTTCCCGGTGGCCCTGGCTTGCGGCAACACCTTCATTCTCAAGCCCTCGGAGCGCGATCCCTCGGCGGCGCTGTTTCTTGCCGACCTGCTGCAAGAAGCCGGGCTGCCACCCGGAGTGTTCAACATCGTGCATGGCGACAAAGTGGCTGTGGATGCCCTGCTGGAGCACCCGGATGTTCAAGCCATCAGCTTCGTCGGTTCCACACCCATCGCTCGCTACATCTATGCCACCGGTGCGGCCAACGGTAAGCGCGTTCAGGCCCTCGGGGGGGCCAAGAACCACATGCTGGTGATGCCTGATGCCGACCTCGACAAAACCGCCGATGCCTTGATGGGCGCCGCCTACGGTGCTGCGGGTGAGCGCTGCATGGCCATCTCGATTGCGGTGGCGGTCGGTGACGCGGTTGCCGACGGCTTGATCGAGCGCCTGGTACCCAGAGTCCGCGCGCTGAAAGTCGGCCCAGGGCATGACCCTCAAAGTGAGATGGGCCCGCTGATCAGCGCCGAGCACCGTGATCGGGTCAGCACCTACATCGCCTCGGGGGTCGCCCAAGGCGCCGAGCTATTGGTCGATGGCCGCCAGTTGCAGATCACACGCGCAGGTTGCGAGGAAGGATTCTTCCTCGGTGGCAGCCTGTTTGATCGAGTCGGTAGCGACATGCGTATCTATCAGGAAGAGATCTTCGGACCGGTGCTGGGCATCGTCCGAGTGCCCGACTACAAGACTGCCGTGGCACTGATCAATGCTCACCCTTACGGCAACGGCACGGCGATTTTCACCCGTGACGGCGATTCGGCCCGCAGCTTTGCCCATGAGATTCAGGTCGGCATGGTCGGCATCAACGTACCGATTCCCGTACCGATGGCGTTCCACAGTTTCGGCGGCTGGAAGCAGTCGCTGTTCGGTGACCACCACATGCACGGCCCAGAAGGTGTGCGCTTCTACACCCGCCTGAAAACCATCACCTCGCGCTGGCAGAGCGGCCTTCGCGACGGCGCCGATTTCGTCATGCCCACCATGCAGTAATCCCGCGCCATCGTCGCCCCCAGGCCTGGCACACACACTGCCAGGCCACTGAACACTCGGAATCGCTACCTATGAACGTACAACAACTACAAAAACGCTCTTTCAAGGTATTACTGGCCAGCCTGGCCCTGCCCCTGGCCACCAGCGTGCAGGCTATGACCTGGAGCGACACTTTCATTGGCTATCGCTACGGCACCGACTTCACCGAGCCTGGCATCCCCGACAAGGTCAAGAAGAACATCCTGCAATTGGGCCATGCCAGCGGCTACTCATATGGACAGCACTTCTTCAACCTGGACGTGTTGCGCTCCGATCACAACGACCCGAAAAAAGACAGCCACTCCGGCGCCACGGAGGGCTATCTGGTGTATCGCCATCAATTGTATTTAGGCAAGGTATTCGACCGCTCGCTGGCCTTCGGGCCGGTCAAAGAAGTGGCGCTGACCACGGGTATCGAACTCAACTACAAGAACACCGAGTTCGCCAACCGCAAGCGCATGCTGGAAATAGGCCCTACGCTCAAGTTCGACGTACCCGGTTATCTGGATGTCAGCCTGTTGTACGCCTATGAATGGAACCACTGTGGTGTATCGAGCTGCGCCACCGAGAACGTCGATTTTGACCCGCACTACCTGTTGCACGCAGTCTGGGGAATTCCCTTTCAGCTAGGTGGTGTGCCCTTCAAGTTCCAGGGCTTTGGCATGTACAAGACCGACAAGGGCAAGGACTACTTCAAGGCCGACACCTCGGAAGAAACCCAGATTCGAACAGCGCTGATGGTGGATGTCGGCCAACTGACCTTTGCCCGCAAAAACAAACTGCTGATCGGGCCAGGCTATGAGTACTGGCGCCACAAGTATGGTTCGCACGGCAAGCCCGGCACCCATACAAAAGCGCCGACCTTGCACGTGGAATGGCATTTCTGAATACCATCCGGTAGGAGCGGGCTTGCCCCGCGATCCAATCTGGCTGAGACGCCGCGATCGCGGGGCAAGTCGGGTCGCCGCACCGCCGCTCCTACAATGCCTGTTACCAGTTGTAGGTAACGGTGCCATACACCGTGCGCTGCTGCCCGTACTGACAACCGAAGTCGCTGAAGCAACCGGCCACGTATTCCTCGTCAAACAGGTTGCTGGCGTTCAGCGACACTTCGACACCCGCCAACGATGCATCGACTTTGCCCAGCGGATAGCTGACCAACGCATCCACCACGGTGTAACTGTCGACCTTGAAGCTGTTCGCCGAATTCCCGTAGGTGCTGCCAACATAGCGCGCACCGGCGCCGAAACGCAGGCCTTCCAGCGTGCCACCCTGGATACTGTAATCACCCCACAACGAAGCCATGTGCTCCGGCACACGGAACGGCGTGTTGCCCTTGTTGCCGGTATCGGACTTTGTCACCTCGACATCATTCCAGGTGTAGCTGCCAATCAGGTTGAAGCCTGTGAAGATCTCGCTCTTGCCTTCCAGCTCAACGCCTTTGGAACGCACTTCACCTTCCTGGCGACTGAAACCATTGACCTGCTCGGTGACGTTCTGTTTGGTCAGGTCGAACAGCGCCAGGGTATACAGGCTGTTGGCACCCGGCGGCTCGTACTTCAGGCCCACTTCGTATTGCTTGCCGGTTTCCGGCTCAAGCCGCGAGTTGTCGATCGTGCTCCCCACCACCGGCAAGAACGACTCACTGTAGCTGGCGTAAGGTGCCAGACCATTGTCGAACAGGTAAACGATGCCGGCGCGACCGCTGAACTTCTCATCTTTTTGGGTTTGCGGCGAGCGCCCGTCATTCTGGTCGGAGACCCAGTCGTAACGACCACCGAGCAGCAAGACCCAGTTGTCGATTTTCAGCTGGTCCTGCAGGTAGACACCGGTTTGCGACATCTTTTGTTCATAGCTCGAAGCACTGAAGGGCAGGAACGTCAGTGGCTCGCCGTACACCGGGTTGAACAGGTCGAAGGGCTCGAGAATGAAGTTCAGTGATTGCTTCTGGTCGAACTTGCCGTTGTTGTAATCAACACCGGTCAGCAGCGTGTGTTCGACACTGCCTGTGGCGAAGTTGGACTGCACCTGGTTATCCATGGTGAACAACCGACCATCGCCCTTGCGTTGATCGTTGTAGCGGGAGAACTGATCGCCCACAGCGCCGAAAATCGCAATCTCCGAACTCGACTGACGATAGTCGCTGTAGCGCACGTTCTGTCGAACTGTCCAGGTCTCGTCGAAGCGGTGCTCGAACACATAACCCAGAGACGTTTTTTCATTGGTCATGAAGTCTGAGGCGCTGTCACCCACATAGGTGTCGCGATCCAGCCGTCCGCGGGCATCACGAAACACCGTGCCAACGGCAGGCAGCGGGTTGGCGAAGTTACCGGTCTGCTTCTGGTACTCGCCCAGGAATGTCAGCTCGGTTGCATCGCTGGGGCGAAAGCTGATGGCCGGGGCAATGTATTGACGACGATTGGTAATGTGGTCGGTCTGGGCATCACCTTCACGGAACAAGCCCGTCAGGCGATAGCTCCACACACCGTCTTCATCCAGGGCGTCACCGAAGTCGAAGGCACCCTGTTTGTAGTTCAGATTACCCGCCTGTAGCTGTACTTCGCGCAGCGGCTCGGTGGTCGGGCGCTTGCTCACCAGGTTGATCTGGCCGCCCGGGTCAGAGGCGCCATACAGCACGGAGCTGGCGCCACGCAGCACCTCAATGCGCTCCAGGCCGTAGATTTCTGGCGCATCCCAACCAAGAAAGTTCGGCAGGAACGTACGGGTGCCATCACGCAGCATGCGCCCGGTCCCCTGTTGGAAACCACGGATCATCAACTGGTCCGTGACAAATTGTGGGCCGGCCAATTCGGCATGTACGCCTGGTGTATAAAGCAATGCCTGCGAGACCGACTTGGGTTGTTGGGCCTCCATCTGCTCACGCGTCACTACCGACACTGAATACGGCGTTTCAATCAGCGGCGTATCGGTTTTGCTACCGGCGGAGGCGCGCTTGGCCACATAGCCGTCATCCGGAGCGACAGAACTGTAGGCCTGGCCGACCACACTGATGCTCGGCAATGCCAACGCCGAGTCGTCGCTGGTGCCAAGCAAGGTGACATGATCGCCTTCGATACGCGGGGTGATAGAGGTGCCCTGGAGCAAGCGGCGCAACGCCTCTTGCGGCTCCATACGCCCGGACACCTGCGGGCTGCGCAGCCCTGAGACCGTATCCTGACTGTAGATAATCTGCAGATTGGCCTGGTTACCCAGCTCCGACAATGCCGAGGCCAGCGGCTGGGCCGGAATATTCAGCTGGACCGGTTCGGCCAGGCTGGGCACCGATGTCAACAGCGCAAGACTCATGACCGCAACAGTGATGCCGTGGCGCAGTCGCTGTTTCGGTCGGTTCAACGGATAGGTGCCCATGGTGTTCCCTGTAAGTGTTGTCATTGTGTTGGCGGGCCCGGACAGCGACAGACAACCGTCACTTCAGGGGCTCGCCTGAATGACGAACGAACATCAAATTCGTTCAGCAAATGACATCAGGTACACACAGCAGATGCTGGAACTCAGCGGGTGGAGCGGCTTGAAATCAGACGAACACCGTCAGCCAGGTGCATCGTTACAGGCAGGATTTGCGGCAGTGCCGCAACCAACTGTTCCAGCTCGGCAGTATCGTAGATACCACCAAAACGCAGTTCGCCGGCTTCCCGGTCGTTCAACTGCAGCGGGGTGTTCAGGTAGCGATTGATCAACGGCAACGCATCGCGAAGGCTGATGTCATCGAGCATCAATTTGCCCTTGCGCCATGCCGATGCTCGGGCAGGGTCCACGCGACCGAGCTGAAGTTCGCGCCCCGGCATCAAAGTGGCCTGCATGCCCGGCGTGAGCTCCGCCCGTTGATCGTTATGCGTTACTTGCACCGCCCCTTGGGTGAGCGTCACCGTGGTTTGCTGGGGCGCGGTCCAAACGTTGAAGTGCGTGCCGGTAACTCGGACATTGGCATTGTCGGCAGCAACGACAAAGGGCTTTTCAACATTGTGCTGTACATCAAAATAGGCTTCGCCGTCGGTCAGCACCACGCGGCGCTGATCGTTGTAGCCCAGGTACAGCAGGTCGGAGTTGCGGTTCAGCTCGACCTGACTGAGGTCCGGCAAGATCACTTGGTGTCGAGTGTCTTGTGCCGCGTAATAGCGAACGCTACCCGGTAGTACGCCAGCGGACCATCCCGTCACCCAGATGGCACCACAGGCCAGCACAACCACAGCCGCCCTTGCCCACGACGAATGATATCGCCGACGGGGTTTAGCCTTGATCGGCGTCACCGGACGCGCAGGCAGCTGCGCACTGACGTTCCAGATCCGGCAAATGGTGGCGTACTCCGCCGCATGCGACGGGTCGGCGTCATGCCAGCGCTGAAACGCCTCGCGATCAGCATCGCTGCACTCATCAAAATGCAGGCGCATGCACCAGTCGGTAGCGATTTCACTCAAGGAAGCGGGAGGCTGTTGGTCAGGCATCTTGGCCGCAAGCGCAGAAAATTTGGCCAAGCTTACTCCAACTCCTGCGGTTGCAGTTACACCCCTGAGTACCAACACGCCCGCGATTGAAAATTATTCTTAATAAGATTAGATTCTGCAGGCTCGCAGCCAAACCCCAAACAGATCAGGTGCCTCATGCAGAATCGAGGAGTGGCCGGGACCGACACCCAGCTGCTAGAAGAATGCTTCAGCCATCGCCACCGCCTGATCGCAATTGCCACGCGTATCATCGGATGCCGTAGCCAGGCAGAAGACATCGTGCACGATGCATTCATGAAAGTGTCCGGTGCAGACGCTGCCGAGCCAATCCGCTCCCAGGCCTCTTACCTGACCCGCGTGGTACGTAACCTGTCGATCGACCATTACCGGCGTCGTCGGTTGGAAGAGCGCTTGATGTCCAGCGAGGAGGAGCACACCGAAACCCCCGCCCATCCCGCCGAATCGCCTGAAACCCTGGTCTCTGACCAGCAGTTGCTGGAGCGCATTGCCGTGGCGCTGGCCGACCTGCCACAACGTACCCGTGATGCATTCGAAATGTGCAGGATCCACGGCATGACGCAAAAGCAGATCGCTACCGCACTGGGCGTTTCACCCGCACTGGTCAACAGCATGATCCGTGATGCCGTGCTGCGCTGCCGTGCGTTGCTGTAGCAGCGGGCACGGCAGCACTTCAGTCAACGCTTTGTGGTGTTACCAGCCGCCTGGCAACCAGCCCAGCGCACTGGCAATGGCATAGGCCATGCTGCACAGGTACAGAATGACTACCATCACCTGAATCGCCGGATGGGCAATCCAGCCGCACTGCCACGCCGGGACGATGTCACCGTTCTTGCGCGCCGAGCGCAGCATCAGGATCGGCATGATCGACAGGATCACACCACTGAACACACCCGCGAAGTACAGTGCGTTCACAAAACCGACCATGCCGCTGTAGGCCAGCACGAACGGCGGCACACACACGATACCCAGCACCAGCAGGCGGTTTTTAGGGTTGCTTTCCGAACCCAGGCTTTTGAACTTGTCGAAAATGTTGGTCAGGAAGCTGCCGCCCAGGCCCCAGTACGAGGTCATCATGGCGCACAGGGCAAAGGTGTTGGCGGTGTAGAACGCCCACTGCCCCAGGGCCTGGCCCCACGCCAGGGTGGCCACTTCGGTCTGGTTTTCCAGGCCGTTCAGGGCAATCACCGACATCGGTACGATAGCCAGCAGAACAAAGGTGATGACCATCCCGGTGATTACCGCAATCGGCAGGCGCTTGGGGGCATGGCTGAAACCACGCGCCATTTCCGGCACCACGTACTGGGCCGAGAAACAGAACACGGCAATGTTGAACACTGGAATCATGTAGATCCAGCTACCGTCGAACAGGTTGGCAAAGTCGGTACGCTCGTTGATCAGCGTCGCGATCACCAGCACCAGCGTCATCGAAACCATGCCAATACTGATGAACTTCTCACCCTTGCCGATGGCCTTGAGCCCCAGGTACAGCACGAATGCAGCAGGCAGGAAGAACAGCAGGCTGCCCAGTGCCGGGCTGATACCGAAAAACTCACTGAGGATCTTGCCGCTACCGCTCATGTAAGCGGTCAGGGCACCGATGCTGTTGACTGCCACCGAAAGGAAGATCGCCCAGGCGCCGAAAGAGCCGACGTAGCGTTGCGCCAAGCCACTCAGTTGGTGATGGCTACGGGTACGCAGGGTGGTTTCCGATACATAGAGCATGGAAATGGTGGTGAAGACACCAGCTACCGCCAGCCACAGCAGCAGCGGCATGTAACCGGCCAGACGGCTGGCATACGCCATCGACAGAACGCCCGCACCGATGTTGGTGCCCACGATCATCGCCACGGCCTCGACAAAGGTCAGGCGTTTGACCTCCAGGCCCGATGACTCGGAGACGGACGCGTCAGCACCGCCCACGGCGATGTTGGGTTTTGCACTCATGATCACACTCACTGCGTATTTATATTTGTTTCCGGAAGCACCTGAAGCGATGCATCACAGGCCCATCCTCAGGATGAAGGCGCTGTGCCATGGATATTTCGAGCGGCGGGCAAAATATCACACAAGGTGTTCGGAATAACATCCACACAGGGCGAAAGAGTGTGAACCCAGATTTCTATAAAATCCTTTAAAAGCAGATAGTTAGTGATTCAGGCGAAGGTCAAGCCCGACCAAGGTCGGGCTGCCTCACAGGGATACACGTTCAGAATTCCAGGCAGATCTTGCCAAAATGCTGGTTGCTTTCCTGGTGGCGGAACGCGTCGACGATCTGTTCCAGGGCAAAGGTTTTGTCGATGACCGGGCGCAAGCCATTGGCATCAATCGCCCGTACCATCGCCTGTTGCTGGGCGCGACTCCCCACCAGCACACCTTGCAGGCGAATCTGGCGCACCAGCGCTTGCACCAACGGCAACTGGCCGGCTACTCCGGTCAGAATACCGATCAAGGAAATGTGCCCGCCAATGCGTGCAGCAATCATCGATTGCTCCAGGGTTGCCGGGCCGCCGACTTCAATGACGTGATCGACACCACGATTATCGGTGAGCTGGCGAACGGTTTCCCCCCAGGCCGGGGTCTTGCGGTAGTTGATCAGGTGATCGGCGCCCATGGCCTTGAGACGTTCGAGTTTCTCGTCACTGGAAGAAGTGGCGATCACCGTAGCGCCTGCCAGCTTGGCGAACTGCAAGGCGAAGATCGAAACCCCACCCGTGCCTTGCACCAGCACGGTGTCACCCGGTTTGAGCGAGTCGTCGGCCATCAAGGCCCGCCAGGCAGTCAGCCCTGCAGTGGTCAGGGTGGCGGCCTCGGCATGGCTAAAGCCCTTCGGTGCAAGGGTGAACGAGGTAGCACGCGCGGTCACCTGCTCCCGTGCATAGCCGTCGATGCCATCGCCGGGCACGGAGGCAAAACCTTCCACTAATGGCTGGCCGTCAATCCAATCCGGGAAGAAGGTGCTGACCACAGCATCGCCCACCGCAAATTCGCTGACGCCTTCGCCGACTGCAGTCACCACACCCGCGCCATCAGCCATCGGGATTCGCGCCTCGCTCGGCCCCCACATGCCGCTGACCACAGCAAAGTCGTGATAGTTAAGGGAGTTGGCATGCAGCCGTACGGTAATCTCACCTGCCCTGGGCGCAGGTGCCTCGCACGTGCCGACCTGAACCTTGTCGTAACCGCCGCCGGCCTGAACGTAAATAGCCTTGCTGGTCATGCGAACCTCCTGTGTGGATCCGGTAAGTAGCTGATCAGTCTTGGCTGCCACTGGGCAGTGGTCAAGCGCCAGTGCTTGCGAAACATCCTGTCAAACAACAATAATGCGACTAATTATCAATTAGCACGCTGGTAGCCGCTCATGTCCGCTCCCGATCATGCCGCTCTGCATACGCTCTACAGCGAACACAATGGTTGGCTGAAAAGCTGGCTACGCGCCCGCCTGGGCAATGCCAGCGATGCTGCCGACCTGGCCCAGGACACCTTTATCCGTGTACTGAACGCCCGCAATGCCCAGACGATCCGCGAACCGCGCAGCTACCTGGGGGCCATTGCCAACGCGCTGATGATCGACAAATTCCGTCGCAAGGCGCTGGAACAAGCCTACCTGGCAGAACTGGCAAGCCGACCCGAGTGCATGGCCGACTCGCCGGAAAAACGCCTGCTGATCCTCGAAACCCTGGTGGCGGTCGATACCTTGCTCGATGGCTTGGGCGAGCGCACCCGCAACATCTTCCTGACGGTGCAACTGGAAGGCTTGAGTTATGTCGCCACCGCCGAACGCCTGGGCGTCTCGGTGACCACGGTGAAAAAGCATTTGATCCGCGCCATGACCCACTGCCTGCTGCTGACGGACGACTGAATGGCACACTCGCTGGATTACCGCACCCTGGAAGCGGCCGCCACCTGGTACGTGCAACTTAATGCCGCACCGCCCACTGATGCCCAGCTCCAAGCCTGGCAGGCCTGGCTGAGCACAAGCCAGGCCCATGCCCAGGCCTGGGCCCGCGTGGAAAAACTCCAGCGCCAGTTCGGCAATCTGCCTGCCGACGTTGCCCTGCCGACCCTGGCCGGTGTCCGCGCGCGCCGTCGTGCCGTGCTCAAGACCCTCGCACTGCTCATGGCTGTGGGTACCACTGGCTGGGCGGTGCGCGAAAGCAATCCTGCCCAAGCACTGATGGCTGAACTGCGTACCGGCAAAGGGCAACGACGCGAGGTCAAACTCAGCGATGGCAGCGAGCTGGTACTCAACACCGACAGTGCGGTGGATATCCGCTTTGATGGCCTTCAACGCCAGCTGCGTTTGTATCGCGGCGAGATCATGGTGCAAACCGCCAGCGACCCCGCTGCCCGCCCCTTTGAGGTACTCACCGCCGAAGGCCGGGTTCGCGCGTTGGGTACACGCTTCAGCGTGCGCAGCGATGAGGGCCAGAGCCGGGTCAGCGTATTGCAACACGCGGTAGAAATCCGCCCTGTGGATAACCCGCTGATGATGCTGCGACTGGAAGCAGGACAATCGGTCAGTTTCACCCAACAACGTATCGGCAGCGCTCAAAGCGCCGCGCCAGGTACCGGTGCCTGGACCCAAGGCATGCTGACCGTGATCGAATGGCGTCTAGCTGACTTTGTCAGTGAACTGCGCCGTTATCGCCCCGGTGTACTGCGCTGCGCCGAGAGCATCGCCGATTTGCGTTTATCCGGCGCCTTTCGCATTGATGACAGTGACACCCTTCTGGAAAACCTCGGTGCCTCCCTTCCGGTCAAGGTCAACTACCTGACTCGCTATTGGGTCAGCATCGAGCCGGCCTGAATAATTTCAAAAAGTGGGTTGCCGATTTTCATTCTCATTCGGCTACGCAGTTAAAGCAGCAAATTCAGCTGCACCTCTGCCCAGCCAAATCGAAGGAAAACCTGCATGACCCGCTCTTGCCCTCGCCCACTGGTTCGCGCCGTTCACCTGGCATTGTTTGGCCTGACCCTGGCCCCACTGCCAATGTTGGCAATGCTGCCAACGCCCGCCATGGCACAAAGCGCCAGCAAGAGCTTCCAGATTGCACCCGGGGCGCTGGGCACCAACCTGAGCCTGTTTGCGACCCGCGCCAACATCACCCTGTCGTTCGATGCCCGCCAAACCCAGGGCAAGCAATCGGCCGGCCTGCAGGGCGACTACACCGTGGAAGAAGGCCTGGCGCGGTTGCTTCAGGGCAGCGGGCTACAGGCGCAGCGCCAGAGCAACGGTGGCTATGTGTTGATCGAAACTGATAACAGCGGTGCCCTGGAGCTTGGGGCAACCACCATCAACAGCCAGTTGCTGGGCGAAACTACGGAAAACACCGGCTCCTACACCACCGCCGTATCGCGTACCGCCACCAAGTTACCGCTTTCGATCCGTGAAACACCGCAGTCGGTCACCGTGGTTACCCGCCAGTTGATGGACGACCAAGGCGCTCAAAGCATCTCCGATGTGTTGCGCAACACTCCCGGCGTTTCGGCCCAGGCCTACGACAGCGACCGCACCGAATTCTCCAGCCGTGGCCTGGTCATCACCAACTACCAGTACGACGGGGTCAACACCATTTATGACGGTGTCTATGGCGAAGGCACTGCCCACGTCGACATGGCCATCTATGACCGCGTCGAAGTGCTCAAGGGCGCGACCGGCTTGATGACCGGCTCCGGCGACCCATCCGCTACCGTCAACCTGATCCGCAAGAAACCCACTGCACAGTTCCAGGCCTCGTTGAGCGGCAGTGCTGGTAGCTGGGACAACTATCGCGGCGAAGCCGACGTGTCCGGGCCGCTCAACAGCAGTGGTAACCTGCGTGGGCGCTTTGTCACTGCACAACAAGACAAACAGGGTTATCAAGATCACTATCAGCAGAAGAAAGAGGTGTACTACGGCATTCTCGAAGCCGACATTACCCCCGACACCTTGCTGACTGTGGGTATGGATCAGCAGAACACCACCCCTCGCGGCACCTCCTGGACCGGTAACCCGGTGTACTACGCCGACGGCGGCCGTACCGATTTTTCCCGCTCATTCAACCCAGGCGCTGACTGGAGCCGTCGCGACTTCCAGAACCGCACCTACTTTGCCTCCCTTGAGCAGGCCCTGGCCAATGACTGGTCACTCAAACTCAGCGTCAACCAATTGCAAAGCGACCACGACACCCGCCTGGCCTCTGCCAGTGGTGGCAGCCCGGATCGTGACGGCAACGGTATGTTTTTCTACTGGGGCCGCTGGGAAGGCCATCGCGTGCAGAACACTGCTGACCTGAGCCTGTCTGGCCCGTTCAGCCTGTTGGGACGGCAACACGACCTGGTGGTCGGCTACAACACCGCCCACTCACGTCAGACGGGTAGCACCTGGGACACCAGTGAGTTCGGCCTGGTACCCGGCAGCATTTTCGACTGGAAAGGCCATATTGGTGTACCGGACTTCCCGAAAAACGGCAAATACGAGCAGAAGAAAAGCCAGAACGGTGCCTACATCGCCACCCGCCTACGCCCGACCGATGCGCTCTCGGTGATCCTCGGCACGCGGATCAGCACCTTCAAGTATCACGACGATTACGACTACGACGGCCTGAATCCGAACTTCCGCGACAACTCCGCCAGCTATAAAGAACATGGCGTGGTCACGCCGTATGCCGGTGTTGTGTACGACCTCAACGAAACCTATTCGGTGTACACCAGCTACACCTCGATCTACCAACCGCAGACCAACAAAGACATCAACGGCGTTACCCTCGACCCAGTTGAAGGCGACAGCTACGAAGCCGGCCTGAAAGCCGCCTATTTCGACGGCAGGCTCAACGCCAGCCTGGCCTTCTTTCGCATTGAACAAGACAACGTCGCCGAATCGATCGGCACCAACCCGATCACTAACGAAGGCATCTACAAAGCCACCAGCGGCGCTACCACCAAGGGCCTGGAGCTAGAGATTGCAGGTGAACTGCAAGAAGGCTGGAACCTGTCGGCGGGCTACACCTACGCCCGCACCCGAGATGCCGACGAGCAACGCATCTATGGCTTCCCGATGAGCACCAGCAAACCTGAACACCTGGTGCGTGTGTTCACCACGTACCGCCTGCCTGGCATGCTCGACAAGGTGACCGTCGGTGGTGGCGTGAACTGGCAGAGTGCGTTCTACGGCAAGATCTACAGCGGAGCTGTGAACGACTACACCTACATCAAACAAGGCGGCTACACCCTAGTCGACCTGATGAGCCGCTACCAGTACAACGAGCACCTGAGCTTCACCGTCAACGCCAACAACGTATTCGACAAGCGCTACCTGACCGGCCTGGGTAACTTCGACACCACCTGGTACGGCGAGCCGCGCAACCTGATGCTGACCACGCGCTGGGACTTCTAAATCCGTGGGAGCGGGCTTGCCCCGCGATGCGATGTAACAGATAAACCGCAATCGCGGGGCAAGCCCGCTCCCACCGGTTTTCAACCTTGAAGCAACGCCTGTAGCGCCCGGCAATCGGCCGCATGCCAGTCGGTCAACTCCGGCCAGGGGTTGTCCGGCAGGTTGACCAGAATGGTTCTGGCACCTGCTGCACGACCGCAATCAAGGTCAAAACGGTAATCACCGACCATGACCATCTCGGCAGGCGCCACGCCCCACGCATCGGCCAGTTTCAGCAAGCCTCCGGGATGCGGCTTGGGCGGTGCTTCGTCACGCCCCAGCACATACTGCTCGGCAAAGCAGTCAGCAAGACCGATGGCCTCCAATGTCACGTGCGCCAGCTCGCGGGCATTGCGGGTCAGAATGCCTAACTGACACCCACGCCCAACCAGCGTGCGCACCAGCTCCACAGCCCCCACGGCAGCCTGCGAACCAATCGCCAGGTCACGTTCATGCTCCAGCAACCACGCGTGTTTGGCCGCAGCTTCGGCAGCCGGCAGCGCCGCCAGATGCGTGAGGATGTCGTCCGCCGGCGGAATGTCCAGCGCTTCGCGAATCGCGGCAAAGTCATGCACCGCGACGGTCAGGGTGCCGTCCATGTCGAACACCCAATGGCGGATTCCGTTGAGGCTCATGCCCAATCCTTACGGTGACGAGTCAGCCCTTCCTGGCAAGACGACGCCACCAGTTGCCCTGCCTGATTGAAGATGTTGCCACGGGAAAAACCACGGGCATTGCCGGCCCATGGGCTGTCCATCGCGTACAACAGCCACTCGTCAGCGCGCAGGTTGCCGTGGAACCACAGCGCATGGTCGAGGCTGGCAATCTGCATATCTTTCTGCCACACCGACTTGCTATGAGGCAGCAGTGAAGTGGTCAACAGACCGAAGTCCGAGGCATAGGCCAGCATGTATTTGTGCAGTGCTGGCACGTCCGGCAGGGTGCCGTCTGCTCGGAACCAGATGTACTTTACCGGCTCGCCCGGTTGCGGGTTGAACGGGTCTTCTGCGGTAACCGGGCGCATTTCGATTGGCTTGGCGCAGAGCATTTTTTCGCGGATGGATTCCGGCAGGCGGTCGGCCATGCGCTGGAACAACTCCACTTCCGAAGGCAGGTTTTCCGGGCCCACCACGCTTGGCATCTGCGTCTGGTGTTCAAAGCCCTCCTCGTCATACTGAAACGAGGCACTGCAGGTAAAGATGGTCTGACCCTTCTGGATCGCCGTTACCCGCCGGGTGCTGAAACTGCCGCCATCGCGAACCCGGTCAACCGAATAGACCACCGGCATCGAGGCATCGCCCGGGCGCAGGAAGTAACCATGCAAAGAATGCACGTGGCGCGCTTCTTCCACCGTCTGGCTGGCCGCCGACAACGACTGGCCCAGCACCTGACCGCCGTACAGCTGACGAAACCCGAGGTCCTGGCTCCGGCCGCGGAACAGGTTTTCCTCAATGGCTTCCAGACTCAACAAATCGACCAGATCGTCCAACACGTGGCTCATTCAAGATTCTCCAAAGCAAAGCGCAACTGCGACAAATGATACAGGGTTTGTCATAGCTCACCTGTATGCCGTGCAATTCAGCCACGCAGGGTTTGCTGCCACTGTTCCCGGTTAATGCGGTACAGCACATGGGCGCGTAACGGATGATCCGCCGGTAATTTGGGATGCAGAAAGCTTCCTTGCACATCCTGCTGCATGCCGATGGCCTGCATGACTTTCTGTGAAGGCAGGTTACTTTCCGTGGTGAACGACACCACCTGCTCCAGGCCCAACTGGGCAAAGGCACAGCGCAGGCTGGTCCAGGCGGCTTCGCTGGCAAAGCCCAGCCCCCAATGACGACGTGCCAGGCGCCAACCAATTTCCACCGCGGGGGTGAAATCGGCGTCGAAATTGACATTGAGCAGCCCGGTCATGCCGATAAAAGCGCCCGAGTCTTTGCGCTCCAACGCCCACAAGCCAAAACCGTATTCATTGAAGTGACCACGGATCCGGCCAATCAGCGCCGCACTTTCAAGGCGCGTCAGTGGGGCGGGGAAGTAACGCATGACCTGAGGGTCGGCACACATGGCAGCGAACTCGGTGAGATCGTCATCCTGCCATTGGCGCAGCACCAGCCGTGCACTTTCCAGTTCGAGTATGGGGGTCATTGCCAGCTCCTGAGCGCATCACCTGCAGTGTACAGCGTAGGCAAGCGCAAGAAAGCTGGCTGTCAGCGCCATGCAAGCATCACTACGCCCAGAGTGACCAGGCTGATGCCCGCCCACTGACGCAGGTCGAGTTTTTCGCCAAGCAAGGTGACACCGAGCACCGCAACCAGCACCACACTGAGCTTATCCACAGGCGCCACCTGCGATGCCTGGCCTAACTGCAGGGCGCGGAAGTAGCAAATCCACGAGGCACCAGTGGCCAGCCCGGACAACACCAGAAACAGGTAACTGCGTGCTGAAATGGAATTCAGTGACTGGTATTGACCGGTGGCGTAAAGAATCAGCGCCAGGCTGATCAAGACCACCACCGTGCGCAGCAAGGTCGCGAAATCAGAGTTGATGCCACTGATGCCGACCTTGGCAAAAATCGCAGTCAACGCCGCGAATACTGCCGAAAGCACAGCCCAGAATGTCCAGGAAGCGAGCATGTGTGCGCCTTATGCGAGAAGTCGTGCTTTCTACAAAGTAGCGCAATGGCAACTGCAACTGGCAAGATCGACTTCTGACTTGCTCAAGAACCTGCCATGCCCCTGCCGCTGATTTACCACGACGACTACAGCCCGGCATTTCCCGCCGAGCACCGCTTCCCAATGGACAAGTTTCGCCTGTTGCGCGACCACCTCGTCGACAGCGGCCTGACCACCGACCAGGCGTTGCTGCGTCCGCAGATCTGCCCGAACGACATCCTCGCCCTGGCACATGATCGCGATTACATCGAACGCTACATGAATGGCGAACTGTCACGCGAAGACCAGCGCCGCCTCGGCCTGCCCTGGAGCGAAGCCTTGGCCCGACGTACCGTCAGAGCGGTAGGTGGCTCACTGTTGGCCGCCGAGGAAGCCTTGAAGCATGGCATCGCCTGTCACTTGGCCGGTGGCACTCACCATGCTCACTACGACCACCCTGCCGGTTTTTGCATCTTCAATGACTTGGCGATCATCAGCCACTACCTGCTCGAGGCCGGTCACGTCCATAAAGTGTTGATCTTCGACTGCGACGTACACCAAGGTGATGGAACGGCGCGGATACTCCATAACACCCCCGACGCAATTACCGTGTCGTTGCACTGCGAGCAAAACTTCCCGGCACGCAAAGCGCAAAGCGACTGGGACATTCCCTTGCCCAGAGGCATGGGCGATCAGGCCTATCTGAAAGTGGTGGAAGACGCCCTCAACTACCTGCTGCCGTTGTACCGCCCGGATATTGTGTTGTATGACGCCGGCGTGGATGTGCATAAAGACGATGCCCTCGGTTACCTGCAATTGACCGATGCAGGTGTCGCAGCACGTGATGAACATGTACTGCGCCAGTGCCTAGGCCGGGATATTCCGGTGGTTGGAGTCATCGGCGGTGGCTACAGCAAAGACCGCCAGGCTCTCGCACGCCGCCACGGCATTCTTCATCACAGCGCCAGCCGGGTATTGGGTTACTCACAATGACTGTGGAACCGCCTGTGGATAACCTGCGTGAAAGCCACTGCAGCCCTTTAACGGCCTGGGCTTGAAGCAACTGTTCATTTTTTGCTCAGTGCTTCCGCCCGCGCTGCTGAGGTAGAATGCCGGCTCTTTTTCCAGCTTACAGCCGACCATGACCGACACCCCCTCCACCCGCCGCCCACACGTTGTGATTATCGGAGGCGGCCCGGCCGGACTCATGGCCGCTGAGGTGCTCGGTCAGGCCGGGGTTGCGGTGGATCTGTACGACGCCATGCCGTCGGTAGGTCGAAAATTCCTCTTGGCCGGGGTCGGCGGTATGAACATCACCCATTCCGAACCTTACCCGGCGTTCATTTCGCGCTATGCCGAGCGCAGCAGCGAAGTCGCCAAGCTGCTGGAACACTTCGATGCCGATGCCCTACGCCAATGGATTCACGCGCTGGGCATCGAAACCTTTGTCGGGACTTCTGGCCGCGTGTTTCCTCGCGATATGAAGGCCGCGCCACTGCTGCGCGCCTGGCTCAAACGCCTGCGTGACATCGGGGTCGTTATCCACACCCGTCATCGTTGGCTTGGCTGGAGCAGCGATGGCAGCCTGCGGGTGGCTTATCCACAGGGTGAACTGGCGCTCAAACCTGACGCCACCTTACTGGCCTTGGGTGGTGGCAGTTGGGCGCGCTTGGGCTCTGATGCAGCCTGGTTGCCCTGGCTTGTGGATAAAAGCGTACAGGTTGCGCCGTTGCAAGCCGCCAACAGCGGATTCGAAGTCAACGCCTGGAGTGATCTGCTGAAAAGCAAGTTCGCTGGCGCCCCGCTGAAGAACATCGCCCTGAGCCTTGCCGGGCAAACTCCGCGTCTGGGTGAATGCATTGTCACCGCCCAAGGCCTTGAAGGCAGCCTGGTGTATGCCTGGTCGGCACAGATCCGTGAAGCCATTAACCGCACAGGCAGCGCCACTGTACTGCTTGATCTGTTGCCCAACCGCTCTGTGGATAACATCCACAAGGCCTTAACCAAGCCACGCGGTTCACGTTCGATGGCCAAGCACCTGCACAGCCAGCTCGGCCTGGACGGGGTCAAGGCAGCGCTACTGCGCGAGCAAACCGATGCACAGACCTTCGCCGACCCAGCCTTGCTGGCCCAGGCGATCAAGGCCCTGCCGATCGAGCTGGTGCGCCCTCGCCCATTGGATGAAGCGATCAGCAGCGCGGGGGGCGTTATGTTTGAGGCGATGGATGAGCACTTGATGCTCAAAGCGCTGCCGGGGGTGTTTTGTGCCGGCGAGATGCTCGACTGGGAAGCCCCCACCGGCGGCTACCTGCTGACGGCGTGTTTCGCCAGTGGCCGCAAAGCCGGGTTCGGGATTCTGGACTGGCTGAAGCACTGACCTGTGGGAGCGGGCTTGCCCCGCGATGCGATGTGACTGACAGATCGCTATCGCGGGGCAAGCCCGCTCCCACTTGCTCAAGGCTTACGCTTGCGTGGCCCGGTATTGAAGGCAGGCACCTTACGCACTGGCTTGGCCACCGGTGCCGTAGCCGTTTCAGCACTGTCCATCCAGCGGCCCAGGCTGCGTTTGCTGCTGCTTTCCTTGGGCTTCTTCGGTTTCTTCGGCTTTTTCAGGATCTGGCCACTGGCATCTGTCATCGGCACTTTGTGGTCAGGGATGAAGTCCGGCTCTTCATGTCGTGGCAAGGTTTTGCGCGTCAGCATTTCAATTGCCGATAACAGCTGCACTTCATCAGCACACACCAGCGAAATTGCCTCACCGGTATTCCCCGCACGCCCGGTACGACCGATACGGTGGATGTAGTCTTCCGCGACAATCGGCAGGTCGAAGTTGACCACCAGTGGCAGGTCGTCGATATCCAACCCGCGCGCTGCAACATCAGTGGCGACAAGAATCTGGATTTCACGCGCTTTGAAACTGTCCAGAGCACGTTGCCGAGTTGCCTGAGGCTTGTCACCATGAATGCCGTCGGCGTTCACACCTTCGCCGCGCAGGCGTTCAACCAGTTGATCAACGCCATTACGGGTTTTGGCAAACACCAGCACCTGCTTCCAGCGCTGTTTGCGCATCAGGTGGCTGAACAGCTCTGGCTTGCGTTTTTTGTCCACCGGCACAATCCACTGCTTGACGGTGCTGGCGGTGACGTTGCGCGGGCTGACTTCAATGCTCAACGGATCATTCAAGGTTTGCCCGGCCAGCATGCGGATCTCATCGGAAAACGTCGCCGAGAACAGCAGTGTCTGCCGACGCACTGGCAACGCGGCGTAGACTGCGCGCAGCTCTTCGGCAAAGCCCAGGTCGAGCATGCGGTCAGCCTCATCGAGCACCAACGCCTGCAACTGGTTGAACTTCACCGCGTTCTGACGGAACAGGTCAAGCAAGCGCCCCGGCGTTGCTACCAGCAGGTCGATACCTTTGCGCAGCTTCATCATCTGCGGGTTGATGCTGACACCGCCGTACACCGCGTAGGTACTCAGCGGCAGGTGTTCGGCATATTCACGGATGTTGCTGTGCACTTGCTCGGCCAGTTCGCGGGTGGGCACCAGCACTAAAGCGCGAACCGAATTGCTGGCGACCTTGGCACCCTCAAGGGTCAGGCGCTGCAGCAGCGGCAGGGCGAAGCCTGCGGTCTTGCCGGTACCGGTCTGGGCTGCGGCCATCAGGTCGCGCCCTGCCAGCACGGCAGGAATGGCCTGGGCCTGGACTGGCGTCGGGGTGTTGTAGTCCAGGCGCTCAAGCGCGCGCAGCAAGGGTTCAATCAGGCCAAGTTTGGCGAATGTCATAGCGGTACCGTCAGGGGAATTCAGCAATGCCGGCAGTTTACCTTGTTCGGCCTGCAGCTTCCTGACAAACCGTTGCTACTTGCACAGCTCACCATCTGCGGGCGCTTGCGCCTTGCTGACTGTGGTTGCCGGCTTGCGCCACTGCGGCAGACCAATGAGCACCACTGCCCCGATGATCACCGCCATCGCCACACACTCCTCGAAACCAATCTGCTCGCCGGCAAACAGAATGCCCAGCAACACCGCCACCGCCGGATTGACATAGGCGTAGCTGGTGGCCGCCGCCGGACGCACATGCTTGAGCAAGTACATGTAGGCGCTGAAGGCCAGGATCGAACCAAAGAACACCAGGTAGGCCAATGCGCCCCAACCTGCCGCTGTCGGCATTTGGGTCATGCGCTCACCACTGAGCGCACTGCCCAGCAACAAGACAGCACCGCCGACCAGCATCTCAGCCGCGCTGGCCATCGGTCCTTGGGGCAGCGGCAAGCTTTTACTCCAGACCGAACCAAACGCCCAGGAGGCAGCAGCAAACAGGATCAACGCAGCGCCCATGGGGCTGGCCTGCAGGTTCGAGCCGAGGTTGAGCATGGCGATACCCACCAGCCCAAGGAAGATGCCAGCCCATTCCAAGCGGGTGTTGCGATGCCCCCAAAACAAACCGAACAGCAAGGTAAACAACGGAACCGTGGCCACCGCCAGCGCGGCAACACCAGAGGCCACGCCAGCATGCTCGGCTAAGGTCACGCCACCGTTACCACAGCTGAGCAACAGCACACCGATGATGCCGGCAGCACGCCACTGCGGCCAGGTCGGCGCAGGCACGCCACGCCAGCGCAGGAAGCCATACAGCAACGTACCGGCAATCAGAAAGCGCACCCCAGCCATCAGCAGCGGCGGCCAGGATTCGACACCAATGCGAATGACCAGGTAGGTAGAGCCCCACACCAAATACAACGCAAGGAAAGCGCCGATCAAAACCAACGGGAAGCGACGAGGGGAAGACATGAGGGGCTCGAAATTTATTTGTCGGAGCGTTAGTTTAGAAAGGCGTGGATGCAAACATAAGTTACAAAACCTGTTTAAAAGAGCCATACACTTTTGAAAGCACGGTTCTTAAGGCCTATAGCTTTCGAATCATAAATCGCCTCAGGATTCCCATGGACAAGTACGATCGAATGCTCCTCAGTGCCTTGCTGGAAAACGGCCGCGCCTCGTTTGCCGAGCTCGCGCGCAAGGTCAACCTGTCGGCGCCAGCGGTTGCCGAACGTGTCGCCAAACTTGAGGCCAGCGGGGTTATCACTGGCTATCAAGCCAACGTCGATCTGGAGAAAATCGGCCTGCCCATTCAGTGCGTGATCGAACTGCGCCTGGCCAGCCATGGCAATCAGCAGGCGTACGAAGCACTCACACAGATCCCGCAGTTGACCGAATGCCACCGGGTGACCGGTGATCCTTGCGTGATCATGCAAGCTGCCGTTGGCTCAATGCCGGAGCTGGAAGCACTGATCAACCGCGTTGCCCAGTTCGGCTTCAGCAAAACCTCGATCATCCTCTCCAGCGCAGTGGAACGGCGCGTGCCGTTGAGCCACCTTGAGCACAACGGCAAGAAAGCTTAACGGTAGGCCTTGAGTGCCTCAGTGATCTTCGCCGCAGGCACCTTCTGCAGGCTGCAGAACAACTGGTGGGAGACCGCATTGACACCTTGCTTACGCAATTGCCCGGCCAGATGCTGAGCCAGGTTGGCAGCCATTTCGGCATCGGCCATCGCCCGGTGAGCGGTGCCGGTGTCTGGCAGGCCGGCCCAGCGCGTCAGGGTGCCAAGCTTGTGATTGGGAGCGGCGGGCATTAAGCGCCGGGCCAATAGCATCGAACAGGCAAAACGCTGACTGCGAGCACGGCCGATCTGGGCCAGTTCATAGTCCCAGAACTTCTGGTCGAACGATGCATTGTGCGCAAGCATCGGCGTATCGCCAACGAACTCGGCCACTTCACTCATCACCTGAGCAATAGGCGGCGCCGTACGCAGCATGGCCGTGGTGATGCCAGTCAGCCCGGCAACGAATGCAGGCACCGGCAGGCCAGCGTTCATCAAACTCTGGTAGCGCTCGACAATACGACCTCGCTCGAGCATGACCACCGCCACTTCCGTGGCCCGGCAATTGACACCTGGCGAAATACCGGTGGTTTCAAAGTCGATAACAGCGATACGTTCCAAACTGAACCTCAGTAAAACTTAGTGCCGCAGCAGCAACGCGCCTTCGATGGGCACATAACGGCTGGCAGCGCGAATCAGGGAGTTGGCGGTCAGGCCCGGGACACCATAGGCAACCGCTTCGATGCCGTGGCGACTGATAACCCGCTCCAGCAGTAGGTCGAAATCGCCGTCACCCGATGCCAGCACGACTTCATCGACCCTGGCCGCAGCATCGATCACGTCCAGCGTAATCCCGACATCCCAGTCGCCCTTGGCAGAGCCATCGCTGCGCTGGATGTAAGGTTTGAGTTTGACGGTAAAACCCAGGTTACGCAGGATTTGCTGGAACTGCTGCTGTTTGCTGTCACCGCGATCGATGGCATAAGCGACCGCCTCGACAATCTGCCCATGCTGACTGATGTCGGCCCACAGCGCGGCATAGTTGAAATGACAGCCATAAGCCTGACGCACGGTGTAATAGAGGTTCTGCACATCGGCGAACACCGCGATCTTCTTCACCGCTCTTCCTCATGGCGCCGTGGCGCGATTGCCGGCCGCCGCACACCGGGGCCGTTGTGGCGCCCAGTATGCCAGCACGAAGGCGGTGCGGGTATGCGCACTCAGACGAAGGTGTCGTCGCCGTCGAAGAAACCGCCGTCGTCGCTACCGTAATCGCTGTCCATGAAACCGCCCTGATCGTTGCCATAGTCGCTGTTGTCAGCGGTCAGGCGTTGCTCATCATTGCTCCCCCAGCCACCGTTGTCGCTAGCTGGTGCGGGCTCTTCCTTGATGACCTCTACCACCTCTTCAGGTTGTGAATGATGGTTGAACAGGCTGCTGATGCCCTGCGCCAGCATCACACCACCTGCCACACCGGCCGCCGTTTGCAGAGCACCGCCAAGGAAACTGCTGGCGCCACTGCGGGCGGGCGCCTGAGTGGGTGCGGCATTGAAACCTTGCTGCGCGGCTGTGCCGGGCTGGCTGAAGCCCCGCGCCGGCTCACGCCAACCACCACCAGATGCACTGGCTGACGCTTGCGATTGAAGCGGTTGAGGATCACGGGTGCCGCTGCCGAAGATACTGGAAAGAAAGCCCCCGCTGCTGTTCGAGGTGGTGGCAGCCAGTTGTGCCTTGGCCTGTTTGAGTTCGGCCTGCAGTTGCTTGTTTTGCTCGTCCAGGCGCTTGAGTGCAGCTTCTTGAACCAAAATCGCCTGAGCCATGTAGTAAGGCGCAGCGGGTTGTTGTTGCAGGTGCTCGGTAATCCGGGCCTGAGCCTGGGCGTCACGCGGGGTCGCCGGATCCTCGGCTTGCCTGAGCCGGCCAAACAGGCCATCGATCAGGGTTTGTTCTTCACTGTTCATGGGGCAACCTCACACTAAAGCCAAGGGATTTCAGGTTCATTGAAAATGGGGGGCGCAAGCTGCGGATTCAACACAAGCTGTGATGAAACTTTCTTCAGGTTAAAGGCTGGCTGGGCTAAAGTTACGCCCTGCTTTTTTTCAAAATGATATCGACCGATGAATCCGCTCAGTGTTTTGCGTGACTCCCTGTATTTCTTCCGCCGCCACCTGCTGAGCATCGTCCAGCTGTGCTTGCCGCTGGTGGTGCTCGAAGCACTCCTCACCCAAATGCTCTATCAGCAACTGGGCAAAGACGCCTCACAGATCTACGGCATGCTGGCCAGCCTGTTGTTTTACCCGCTGTACAGTGCTGCCCTGATTCTCTACCTCGACACCCGCAGCAACGGCTACACGCCGCTCAAACGCAATCTTCTGGCCATGGCGTTGCGCCTGTGGCCATCGTTCACGTTGATGATCATGCTCAGCTCGCTGTTGATCATGGCAGGCGCCGCGCTGTTCATCCTTCCGGGTATCTGGGTGATGATCAACCTGACCTTTGCCGAGTACCTGCTGGTACTACGCGGCCTTCCGCCACTGGCAGCCATGCAGCAAAGCTTCCAGATGACCACGGGCAACTTCTGGCGGATTCTCACCTGTGTACTTGGCGTCCTCGCCCCGTTGTGGCTGATCGATGGTTTGAGCCAAATGCTGGTTCCGCAGCCTTCGCCACTGATGCAACTGGCCCTCGACAGCGGTAATGGCTTCTTGCAGCTGTTCAGCACCGTCGTGATGTTCCGCCTGTTCATGCTGGTCAGTGAAACCGCTACGCAGCGGCCTGAGGCGTGAGCTAACACGGAAGTCTTTCGGTCTCCAATCTGCGTTTTACGGGTTACAAACTGCGTGCAAAGCAGCTAGCTGCTTTCACGCAAACCTGCACATTCACAGATAAGGACATCTTATGACCGATATCCAAGAAGACCCGCGGTATCTCGATTACACCAAAGATTTTTTTGCAAGAATCACCATGATTGACAAGAGATACCCAAGTTTAGAATATGCGCTGAGTCTCAGCTGGGACAGAACTAAACTTGCCCCTCAATACGACTGGCTCCTGGCAAGCAGCTATCTAGTGCCTGGACCAACCTTCAAATTCGCCTATCACTCACAAACCGAAAACCGCCTGCACTTCAATATTTCCGATACGGGCCAAAACGCCAACAAGAAGCTCGGCGTCAGCCGTAACGGCTACCTGGGGCTGTATGAAGTGTCGGAGGTCTCTGATTACTGGAAGCTTGAACCTCTGAGATGGACCGACAGAGGCCTGGTTTGTCAGTGGCGCGATCATCGAGGCCACGAAGTAAAGCAACTCGGTGGCACGGGGCTGCGTTTCTTCGGTGAGCCCGTGTTCTACCTGAACGTTGACGGTGGCGAAGTGCACCACTTTTTGATCGAGATGATGCCAGCAGGGGGTTGGCCAGATACTGAAGAATAACGCGCCAAACTGCCGGGGCGTCAACCGATGCTAACGCTCCGGCACTATCGTTGAGCAAAATTCATTGCCGATTCGCTCCGCGGGTCTTGAATCGTGCCGTTGCCTCCATCGCCAACGGATCATCTGTTCACTAGTGTTTCAGATAACGCCCCTTCAAATCTTTCTTCACTTGCGCATAGCAACTGGCCCTGCCTGAGGCTTGAGCTGAAACGGAAGTCTTTCGGTCTCCAATCTGCGCTTTACGGGTTACACACTGAGCACGAGGCAGCTAGCCGCTGCTCTCGCGCAAACCCAAACAATGTACAGATAAGGAAATCCCATGACCGATACCCAAGATCAAGAGCTGTACGCCGAAGATACCTCGGAGTTTCTAGGCCGAATCTACATGCTTAAAGATGGCCGTGAAATCCCACTGCGTCTCAGCCAATCCACCGACAAATTTACCTGGGGCTTTACCCCTGAAGACGACTGGCTCCAGGCCGGCGGCAAAGAAGAACCGCCGCTGTTCAAGTTTGTCTATCACTCAGAAACCGAAAACCGCCTGCATTTCAACATCTCCGGCACAGGGCGTAACGCCAAGAAGAAGCTCGGAGCCAGCCGTAATGGCTACCTTGGGCTTTACGAAGTGTCGGAGGTCACAGACTTTTGGAAGCTTCAGCCACTGAACTGGACTGAAGAAGGCTTGGTTTGCCTGTGGCGCGACCACCGCGGGCATGAGGTCAAAGCGATCGCTGACACCCCTCATCACCAAAAAGGCACCTTCTACCTGCTGAACGTTGAAGAGGGTGAAATCCACGAGTTTCTGGTCAAGCGGATTGACTGAAGCGCTCGCCCAGGCCCAAGAGCAGCTCTCCGCTGCTCTTGGGCAACGGCTACTACCATTGCGCAACAATCATTACCGATTCGTTCCGCGCGGCTTGGCCCGCGCAGTTGCCTCCGCCACCAACGGATCATCCGGCCAATAGTGCTTCGGATAACGCCCCTTCAAATCCTTCTTCACCTCGGTGTAAGTAGTGCGCCAGAAGTTGGCCAGATCCTGCGTCACCTGCACTGGACGGCGCGCAGGTGATAACAGATGAAGGAGCACCACCTGACGACCTTGGGCGATGCGCGGCGTGTCGGCCAGGCCAAACAACTCCTGAAGCCGCACAGCCAACACAGGTGGTTGCTCACTGTAGTCCAGGCGGATGTTCGACCCAGAAGGCACATTCAGGTGTACCGGCGCCCATTCATCCAATCGCTGTGGCAATGGCCAGGGCAACAGATTGCGCAGAATCGACGACAGGTCGAGCTGGGCGAAATGGCTCAGGCGGGAAACCTTACCCAGATAAGGCTGTAGCCAGTCAGACAAACTTTCCAGCAGTGCCGTATCACTCAGGTCAGGCCATTCGCTGGTATCACCTGCCTGAAGGTCAAGGTGGCGCAACAATGCCACACGTGCTTGCCACTGGCGTAGCTCGGGCGTCCAGGCCAACAGTTCCAGGCCCTTGCGCCGTACCAACTCCAGCAATGCTTTGGCGCGGGCATCCTCGTCCAGACCGGTCAACGGTTCACGGCTGAGCACCAGTTCGCCGACTTTGCGTTGACGCTCAGCGCGCAACACGTTCTCGCGCTCGTCCCAGTCAAGGATGTCAGCACAGGTCACCTGTTCGGCCAGTACCCCATCGAACAACGCAGGATCGAATTCGGCGGCCAGATAGATGCGTTCTTCGCGCTGGCCCTGGCGGCTGCCCAGGTCGGCAACCACCAGCCACGGGTACTTCATCAGCGCATCAGCATCACCAAACATGGCTGCACGACCATTGGCCAGTCGGTATTCAGCCCCGCCGGCGCGGCGTTGTTGGGCAACCCGGTCTGGATACGCCAGCGCCAGCAACGCGCCGAGCCAGCGGGAATGCTCCGGGTCGGCAACCGCTGACCGCGCCTTACCACGCAAGTACCCCCGATATTGTCGGGCCAATTGCCGAGCACGTTGCACGCCACCCTGCCCGCCTTTGCTCGCCCGCGTTTCGCCACTCACCAACGCCAGGCGCGTGTGCAGGTCAGCACCGCCGCCACGCAAAATATCGCGTTCGCCCAAGAGCGCAGCGACATCACAGGCCATGTCCGCCAGGCCCAATTCCTGGCCGCGCAACAGCAGGTGGGCGATGCGCGGGTGCGCAGGCAATTCGGCCATGGCTTGACCGTGCTCGGTCAGGCTGTCCTGGCTACCCGCCTTGAATGCTCCCAGGCGTCGCAACAGATCCAGCGCTTGCGCATAAGCTGCGGCTGGCGGTTGATCCAACCAACGTAATTGATCCGGTGTGACGCCCCAGCGTGCCAACTGCAAAGCCAAACCGGCAAGGTCAGCCTGGAGAACTTCGGCGCTGCCATAGGCGGCCAGTTGATCATGCTGAGCTTCAGACCACAGCCGGTAGCACACTCCTGGCTCAAGACGCCCGGCACGCCCGGCGCGCTGAGTGGCGCTGGCACGCGAGATGCGTTGAGTATCGAGGCGGGTCATGCCGCTGCCTGGGTCGAAACGGGGCACCCGTGCCAGCCCCGCATCAACCACCACACGCACCCCATCAATGGTCAGGCTGGTCTCGGCTATGTTGGTTGCCAGTACCACCTTACGCTTGCCAGGTGGCGCGGCATCAATGGCTGCACGCTGGGCGTTGAGCTCAAGCTCGCCGTGCAACGGGCACAGAAGCAGGTCTTGCCGCTCTCCCAGTGCCTCTTGCAACGATTGATGCACCCGGCGGATTTCAGCCTGACCTGGGAGAAACACCAGCAGGCTTCCCGGCTCATCGGCAATCGCCTGCATAACCGTGTCGACTACCCGCGGCTCGATGAATTCCCCCGGCTGGAACGGCCTTCCCCAGCGCACATCTACCGGGTACATGCGCCCTTCGCTGCTGATCACCGGCGCCTCATCGAGCAGACCCGACAAGCGTTCACCTTCTAGGGTTGCCGACATCAGCAGAATTTTCAGCGGCGGCTGATCGCGCAGCAGCTCGCGGCCATTGAGGCTCAGGGCCAGAGCCAGGTCAGCATCAAGGCTACGTTCGTGGAACTCGTCAAAAATCAGCAGGCCAACGCCCTCCAGCGCAGGATCAGCCTGCAGCCGACGGGTGAGGATGCCTTCGGTGACCACTTCGATGCGGGTGTTGGGACCAACTTTGCTGTCGAGCCGAATCCGGTAGCCGACGGTTTGCCCGACTTGCTCACCCAGCTCACTGGCCAGCCGCTCGGCAGCTGCACGCGCGGCCAGGCGCCGTGGCTCAAGCATAAGAATGGTCTGGCCCTGCAACCACGGCTCATCCAGCAACGCCAGCGGCACGCGGGTAGTTTTGCCGGCGCCGGGTGGCGCTTCCAGCACAGCTTCATGGCGCTGGTTCAGCGCCTCGCGCAAGGCCGGCAATACGGCATCGATCGGTAACGAAATCATGGTAGCCCTCAAACAATGCGCCGAGTATAACGGCGAACCGAGCCTGCTCTATCATGGTCTTAGCTGTAGATACCGGCTCATTGCCTGTATCTTTGAGGCCTTCATTCCGGAGATATTCATGCGTATTCCTTCTCGCATCATTGGCGGCGCCCTGATCGCCACCCTGCTGACTCAGCTATCGGCCTGCGGCACGATTTTCTACCCTGACCGGCGCGGTCAGATCGAAGGCAAGATCGACCCTGTGGTCGCCGCAATGGACGCCATTGGCATTCTGTTTTATGTGCTCCCCGGCCTGATTGCCTTCGGTGTCGACTTCGCTACCGGCGCTATTTACCTGCCCGGCGGCCGCTCGGCTCAGGTCGCCCCGGAAAAGCTCAACCAAGCCATCACTGCCGACGGCAAGGTCGACAACAGCAAACTGCAGGCTATCCTCGAAACCGAACTGGGCCAGCGCCTGCCGTTGAACGACCCACGCCTGATCCAGCACAAGGGCAGTGTCGAGCAACTGGCAATGTTTGGCCTCAAGCCCGCCGCCTGAGTACCCAAAGGATGCCCTCGGCAGGATGAACTCTTCGGCTGAACATCGGCGCCTGCTGCGCCTGGCCACTCGCGCATCACTGGCGGTGGCCAGCATTCTGGTGCTGAGCAAGGCGGTGGCCTGGTGGCTGAGCGGCTCGGTGAGCCTGCTGGCGGGCCTGACTGACTCGGCACTCGATGGTGTCGCCTCATTCCTCAATTTGTTGGCCGTGCACTACGCCCTGCGCCCCGCCGATGACGATCACCGTTATGGCCATGGCAAAGCTGAAGCCATGGCTGGCATGGCTCAGGCGCTGTTTATTGCCGTCAGTGCGGTACTGATTGGCGTGCAAGCCGTCGAGCGATTACAGAATCCTCAGCCGCTAGGCAGCACCGCCATCGGTATTGCGGTAATGCTGCTGTCACTGGCACTGACAATCGCTCTATTGATGCTGCAGGCTCGGGTCATACGCATTACCGGCTCCACTGCGGTGCGGGCCGACTCGCTGCATTACCGCTCTGATTTGTTGCTCAACGGCAGCATCCTGCTCGCCCTGGTACTGGCCCGCCTGGGCTGGCCACAGCTGGATGCCTTCTTCGGCCTGGGCATTGCCTTGTACATCCTCTGGAGTGCTGTGCAGATTGCCCGGGAGAGTACGTCGATTCTGATGGACCAGGAACTGCCGGGCGACATCGGCGAGCAGATGCTGGCGCTAGCCTGCAGTGTGCCCGGCGTGCGCGGCGCCCATGACCTGCGTACTCGGGTTTCCGGCAGTCACTGGTTCGTGCAAGTACACCTGGAGTTACCCGGCGACCTGCCCTTGACCCAAGCCCATGACCTCTGCGAGCAGGCGGCAGCGGCGATACATGGCAAGTATCCAAGGGCCGAAGTACTGGTACACGCCGACCCGGTGCACTGAGTATCGGTAGGAGCGGGCTTGCCCCGCGATGCGATTTAACTGAAAAACCGCAATCGCGGGCCAAGCCCGCTCCTACCGAGTCAGTTGATGCTGTACCCACGGCCTTTCAGGCAAGCCCCCAGCGCCCGCTGATAGCTACACGGCGACCTGCCCTTGATCCAAGCCCATGTCCTCTGCGAGCAGGCGGCAGCGGCGATACATGGCAAGTATCCAAGGGCCGAAGTACTGGTACACGCCGACCCGGCGCACTGAGTATCGGTAGGAGCGGGCTTGCCCCGCGATGCGATTTAACTGAAAAACCGCAATCGCGGGCCAAGCCCTCTCCTACCGAGTCAGTTGATGCTGTACCCACGGCCTTTCAGGCAAGCCCCCAGCGCCCGCTGATAGCTACCCGGCGCCTGCTGCTGCGCCCAACCATCGCACTCATAGCGGTCCCTTGCCTGCTGATCAGTGCTCTGCCCAGCAGCGGGGTAGGCGATGACGTCGTCGCTGTTTCCTTGCGGGTTCACCACCATGAACTCGCGGCTGCCCTGCTGGTATTGGTAATAGGTGTCCGCCGCCAGGAAATACAGCACACCGTCAATCCGCACTTGTCGTGCGTCATTCGGTAACTGACCGATCCGAACGCCGTAAGGTGGTTTTACTACAACGTATTGGGGCCCCTGTGGGCGGTACCAATACCCTCCGGAATAGAAGTAGTCTTGGCCACGGTAAGGCACGCGCCAGTACTGATCGGGAAATCTATCAACAAGTTGCCCTGCTTGATAATGACGCCTTGGGATGTCCTGGTAATAACCGGGGCGTGGCGCTTGTGTCTGGCGCACTTCATCCGGACGCGACTGCAAAGGCGAGCTGCCCTGCTCCTGGGCCCCTACTGGCAGTGTCAGGCTCGCACACAGCACTGCCAGACATTTCACTCGCAACTTCATACCCGTTCTCTTGAGCCGTGATAGACACCAGATTATCGGCCGCGCCATAAAAAATCACAGGCAATAAAAAAGGGAGGCTTTAAGGCCTCCCTTTGAGAATTTTGTCCGTGCTCGACGCTTGTGACGTCGGCTCACCTCACGCTGTCTTGTGAACAGTGTGTAGCCCGGGGGCCGAGCACAACCCTGTTGGGTTGCTGGCCGCAACAGCCCAGATATGGCCTGTTGCAGTGGACTGATGTCCGGGCAGTGATTCTGTGTGTAAGCATAGGGCTAGAGCGGCAGCAGAGGATTGCTAAGATTGCTCAATCAAATATCACTTGCGCAATTTTTACCCAAGGATTGATAATTCAACGCAATCGAAATAGAAAAGGCATGTCCCATGAGCAAACTGGACCGCTACGACCTAAGCATTCTGGCCGAATTGCAGCGCGATGCGCGTATCTCTAACCAGGAACTGGCCGAACGCATCGGCCTGTCGCCTTCGCCGTGCTCGCGAAGGGTCAAACAACTGGAAGATGACGGCTACATTGCGCGCCAGGTCGCCCTGCTCGACCGTAAGAAACTGGGCTTGAGCCTGACCGCCTATGTATTGATCGGTATGGACCGCCACACCCCGGAACGCTTCGAGGCATTCGAAACGGCTATTCGCAATTTGCCACAAGTGCTTGAGTGCAGCCTGGTCACCGGGATGGACGCCGACTATCAGCTCAAGGTTGTCGTCCCCGACATGGACCACTACCAAAAGCTCCTGCTAGGGCACCTGACTCGCATCGAAGGCGTCACCAGCGTGCGTTCCAGCTTTGTGCTCAACCAGGTGCTGGCCAGCACCGAACTACCGTTGACGCACCTGCGTTAGTCAGACCGGAAAGTGGGGCGTATAATCGCGCGCCTCAACCTGCCGGAGAGAATCAATGGATCCTGCGTTGTTCGAAGAGTGGATGATGACCGTCCTGGTCACCATCCTGATTGGTTTCATGGGCTTTATTGTCTGGGACCTGGCGAAGAAATCCAAAGCCGGTAAGTTCGGCACTTTCATTCTGTTCTTCGTTCTTGGTCTGGGTGTACTCGCTTTCATCATCAAAAGCGTGGTTATCGGCTACATCGAAGGCGTCTAGCGCCGCGCCGGTACTTCCCGCCATTGCCCCTGATCGAGGCCGTCCAAGGTCCAGTCGCCGATCCGTACCCGTACCAGGCGCAGGGTCGGCAGACCGACCGCAGCGGTCATGCGCCGCACCTGACGGTTACGCCCTTCCTTGATTACCAGTTCCAGCCAACTGGTCGGCACGCTTTTGCGAAAGCGTACCGGTGGGTTACGCGGCCACAGCTGCGGCTCTTCAAGTTGCCGGGCCTGAGCAGGCAAGGTCGGCCCGTCATTGAGCACTACACCATCACGCAATGACTGCAGTTGCGCTTCGGTTGGCTCACCCTCCACCTGAACCCAATAGGTTTTCGCCAGCTTGTGCTTGGGGTCGGCGATACGCGCCTGCAACTGGCCATCGTTGGTCAGCAGCAGCAAACCTTCGCTGTCACGGTCCAGGCGCCCGGCCGGGTAGACGCCCGGAATATCAATGAAGTCCTTGAGGGTTGCGCGCCCTTCACCGTCGCTGAACTGGGTCAGTACGTCAAAAGGCTTGTTGAACAGGATCAACCGCGGCTCGGCCGGCGGCGCCTTGGGTTGGCGACGCGGGCCGGCGGGTTTGGCCGCGCCATGGCGCGGCTTGGAGCGAGGGGGTAACGGCATGGGGCCTCAGCGGAACGGCGGCTCGTCAAAACTGCGCAGTTTACGCGAGTGCAGCGAATGCAGCTCGGTACGCAGCAGATCCAGCGCGGCGATACCGATTTTCAGGTGCTGACTGACCGCCCGATTGTAGAAGGCATTGGCCGCGCCTGGCAGTTTGATTTCACTGTGCAGCGGTTTGTCTGAAACACAGAGCAAAGTGCCGTAAGGGACGCGCAAACGATAACCCTGCGCTGCGATCGTGCCACTTTCCATATCAACCGCTACCGCCCGCGACAGGTTGATCAACGGACGCTCCTGGGCCCAGCGCAGCTCCCAGTTACGGTCGTCATAGGTCAACACAGTGCCAGTACGCAGGCGTTTTTTCAGCTCATCGCCACGCTCGCCGGTCACTTGCGCTGCAGCTTCTTGCAGTGCCAGTTGCACCTCGGCCAGGGCTGGAATCGGAATATGCGGCGGCACCACGCGGTCAAGAATGCCGTCACGACGCATGTAAGCGTGGGCCAGCACATAGTCACCGATGGTCTGCGACTGCCGCAGCCCGCCACAGTGGCCAATCATCAGCCAGCAGTGTGGCCGCAGCACCGCCAGGTGGTCGGTGATGTTTTTGGCGTTGGATGGACCAACGCCGATGTTGACCAGGGTAATGCCATCGCCATCGGCAGCAATCAGGTGATAGGCGGGCATCTGATAACGGTGCCAGACCACCCCCGCCACCAGCGCCTGGGCTTCGCCGTTGTCCATGCTCTTTTCAATGATCACATTGCCCGGCAGCACCATGCGCACGAAACGCGGATCATTGCGCAATTGCTCAAGACCATGGGTGACAAACTGGTCGACATAGCGGTGGTAGTTGGTCAGCAGGATCCACGGCTGTACATGGCGCCAGTCACTGCCGGTGTAATGCACCAGGCGGCGCAGGGAGAAGTCCACACGCGCGGCATCGAACAGCGCCAGCGGCAACGGATCGACGTTGGCCCAATCATGCAGGCCATCAGCGATGCCATCTGTGGCGGCAGACAGGTCAGTGCTGGGGAACACCCGCGCCAGCGCCGCAGCGGTAATCCCGCTACCGGCGAGTTCATCGCCCTGCTCGACCACATAGGGGTAAGGAATGTTCTGCTGACTGACGCCGACCTCAACTTTCACGGTGAAATCGCGCATCAGCGGCTTGAGCTGTTCCAGCAGGTAGTTACGGAAGGCTGCTGGCTGGGTCACGGTGACACTGTAGGTGCCCGGTGTCTGGACCTTGGCGTAGGCACGTGTGGTGGCTGGCACCTCGCCGTGGTACTCGTAAGTCAGGCGTAATTCCGGATAGCGAAACATTGCCCGCTCGTCGGCATCGGGCTCGGTGCGGTCCTTGAGGTAGCGCTTGAGCGCCTGACTCAAGGCCGCGGTGGCTTTCTCGTGCAGGCTCGCCAAATGCTCGACGGCCTGCTCGGCGGTTTCTACGACAACGAAGGCTTCATCAGTACGACTCACAATGTACTTCCTGTCTGACATGCATGCCCCCATCTTGCCTATATATTCAGGCAAAGGCACGCTTGTTAGAGCGGCCAGTTAGGTGTCGACCGTGCCACTAATTCGCCAACATCGATCCCCCGTGGCAGCACGCCGTAGACGCGACCACTGCCGCCGAGGCGGCTGCCGATAAACGCATCACTGACCGTGCTGTTGCCGGCCTCCAGTAACAGCTTGGCCTGTAAGCCCAGGGCTATGTCTTCGGTCAGCTGCCGCGCGCGATACTGAATGTCATCCGTATCGGCAAACGCTGCTTTAAGGTTGCCGATGTGCACCGCCAGCCGCGGGTCGCCATGGCCGTCGCCCAGCTCATCAAACAGCGCTTCCAGCACGCCGGGCTCCTTGGACAAGGCGCGCAGCACATCCAGGCACTGCACGTTACCCGAACCTTCCCAGGTCGAGTTGACCGGTGCCTCGCGATACAAGCGCGGCAGGATGCTGTCTTCCACATACCCGGCGCCGCCCATGCATTCGGCAGCTTCGTTGATCATCGCCGGTGCACGCTTGCAGATCCAATACTTGCCCACCGCCGTTACCAAGCGCGCAAACCGCGCTTGTTGCGAGTCATCCGGCTGATCCAGGGCATGCCCCATGCGCAGGCTCAGTGCCAGGGCGGCTTCGCTCTCCAGCGCCAGATCTGCCAGGACGTTCTGCATCAGCGGCTGCTCAGCCAGCAGGCGCCCACCCACCTGGCGGTGAGCACAATGGTGTGCGGCCTGAGTCAATGCCTGACGCATCAGGGCGCTGGAGCCCACCATGCAGTCGAAACGGGTCATTGCCACCATTTCAATGATGGTCGGCACGCCGCGTCCTTCCTCACCGATCATCCATGCCAGGGTACCGCGAAACTCCACTTCGCTGGAAGCGTTCGAGCAGTTACCCAATTTGTTTTTCAGGCGCTGAATGTAGAACTGATTGCGGCTGTCATCCGGGCGATGGCGTGGCAACAGGAAGCAACTCAGACCCTTTTCAGTTTGCGCCAGGGTGAGAAACGCATCGCACATCGGCGCCGAACAGAACCACTTGTGGCCGACCAGCTCATAGGCCTGTCCCGGCCCTGCAGCCGCCACCGGATAGGCTCGAGTGGTGTTGGCGCGAACATCGGTGCCGCCCTGCTTTTCGGTCATGGCCATGCCGATGGTCACCCCGACTTTGTGCTTGTCACCGACATTACGTGGATCGTATTCGGTGGCCAGCACCTTGGGCAGCCAGTATTCGGCCAGTTCCGGCTGCAGCTTGAGCGCGGGCACCGCTGCAAAGGTCATGGTCAGCGGGCATCCACTGCCGGCTTCCGCCTGACTGTGCAGGTAAGTCATCGAAGCGCGGGCAACGTGGGCGCCTGGGCGCGGGTCAGTCCAGGGCAGTGACGGCAGGCCATGCTCAATAGCCGTGCGCATCAGCTCATGGTACGCCGGATGAAACTCCACCAGATCGATACGATGGCCGTAGCGATCATGGCTGCTGAACTGCGGCTTGTTCTGGTTGGCCAGAAAACCTGCTGCCATCAGTGGCCCACCCGCCAGTGCCCCGTAGGCATCAATCCGGGCTTGCGCCCAACCTGCGCCAAAATGCTGCGACCATTGCTGCAAAGGCAGGTCAATGCGATAGAGGTTGGCCCCGTCCAGCGATGGCGGTTGATTGGTGACTTCGTGAGTTTCAGCGTACTGGTGCAGGTTCATCGGGGGGCCTCCTGGATCCGGACGTGACTGATAATTCAGTGAATCACGCCCCTCCCCCCGGTCAAAGTGACAAAAACGCCTAACTAGCCGCGATTTAACCCGTGTCGGGTGAGCGCGTGGGGTTGGCTCAAGGCTAGGCTCAGGACCAGTTCGAAGCGGCTGCCCAGCCCCGGATTGGACTCATGCTGCAGGCGCGCGCCAATCAGGTCAGCCAGATGCCGGCAAATCGCTAAGCCGATGCCCAGCCCGCCATACTGGCGGCTCATGGAGCCATCCACCTGGAAAAAGCGCTGATACAGCCCGGGCTCGGCAAGACGGTCAAAACCGATGCCGCTGTCGCTGACACTGATGATCAAGCCAAGCACGTCCGGCCCCTGCAAGCCCCCGCGAACTTCAATCACCACGCCACCCTGATGGGTGAACTTGATGCCGTTGTCGAGCAGATAACTGATGCACAAGGCCAGTTTATGCCGGTCGCCTATCAGCATTTCGGGCAAATCGGCGGGGGTGTCCAGGCTCAAGTACAGCCCCTTGCTCAGCGCCGAGGCGGCGTACTTGCTACGCACTTCCTGCAGCAAACCACGCAGGCCGAACGGCTCATTCTGCGCTCTGAGGCGGCCAGCCTGCAGTTCGGTAAGGATCAGGATGTTGTCGACCATGCCCATCATGTCCTGGGCGGCGGCACTGGCGGTGTGCTGGTATTGGGCCAGCTCATAGTCCATGGGCATGGTTTGCATCAGCTCAAGCGAACCAATGACACCGTTCATCGGTGTACGCAGCTCGTGGGTAACGGTGGCCAGGAATTCGTCTTTCAAACGGTTGCTGTTGGCCAGTTGCTGATTGAGCACTTCCAGCGCCCGACCCGTTTCGCGCAGTGCCTGAGCCTGCTGGTCACGCATGCTGTTGATACGGTCCGCCAGCGCCAGTGACAGCAGGCAGACTTCCAGGGCCGAGCCAATCTGGCTGGCATACATGGTCAGGAACACATTCGGCAGGTAGCCGAGCACCATCAGGGTGTTGACCAAACCGCCGATCAAGAACGCCGTCCAGGCGATGATGAAGTAACGGGCCACTCGCAAGCCACGCCACCAGGCATATACGCCAGCAGTAAAAATACACACGGTGAACAGCAAGGCCAGGATCGTGGCCAGGCGCAGGGCAATGCCATAGCTGCTGATCAGCGACAAGACCATGACCAGCCCGCCACTGGCCATCAACACTTTGAGCACGCCATCGAAAATGCGGTTGTGCTGGGCCATTTGCAAGAAGGTTCGGGCAAATTGGCAGCCAAACAATCCCGACGCGCCGATGAACAGTGGCGTGGCGGCATTGGCCCACCACGGGTTGTCTGGCCAAAAGTACGCGACACCGGCGCCATTGACCGACACCTGGTAGAGGCCGAACGAGGCGATATAGAGGATGTAATAGAGGTAGCTGGTGTCACGCACGCTGAGGTAGATGAACAGGTTGTAAACCAGCATCCCCAGCAATACGCCATAAATCAGGCCGAGCACATAAAGGCGGGTCGGCTGCTCTTCAAGGTACGCCTCGGTCGACCACAAGGTCAGCGGTGCCTGAATCGAGCCTTGGCTGTGCAAGCGCAAATACGCTGTGGTGGTTTGGCCGGGGTTGAAAGGTAATTCAAACAGGTAATTGTTCTGCTCGATCTGGCGGCTGGCATACGGCAGTGCATCACCGGTGCGCTGGGCCAGGCGGAACGTGCCACTGCTATCGGGCAAGTAGAGTTCGAGGTGATCCAGCGGCGGGTAGGCCAACTCCAGCAACCAGCTGCGAGGCGCAGCCGTAGGCAGTGCGGTATAGCGTAAGTCGAGTTTGATCCAGAACACCGACGTGGAGTAGCCGGCGTTCAACACGTCGGCCTGGTGCGTACGGAACTGCTCACTGAACGAAGGAGCGCTCACCTGCGCAATGCTGGCGTTGCCATCGCGATCCTCGAACACCTGCATCACCCGCCCCAAGGGCAAGCTGCGGGTTGAGTCGTCGAAGTCGACCGCCGTGGCCAGTAGTGGCAACCAGCCCAGCACAACAATCAGCAAATAGCGCATACAGCCCCAGCATGGTCTGTCCCGGTCGTGTCGCGCAGGCCTCCTGTCCGTTTGAGGCGACGCGATCCGGCAGTAACCGTTATCAATTGTTCGAGCACTCTAGCATAGCTTTTCATCGCTTCCAGACGCCACATAAAATTTTGAAGAAAAGGCTCTAGCACGGCATTTACAGCGATTAAAAAAACAATTTTCTGACCACTTGATCAAAAAAGCTTGGCGCAGGGGCAGACCCGACAAAAGCGTTTGATGGTAAGCTCGCGCACCATGAATACCTACAGCTCCCGCCCCGTTGTCCTCTGTCTCTCCGGCCACGACCCCAGTGGCGGTGCCGGCTTGCAGGCAGATATCGAAGCCCTGATTGCCCAAGGCTGTCACGCTGCGCCCACCGTGACCGCCCTGACCGTTCAGGATACCGTCAATGTCAGTGACTTCCGCGTCCTCGACCGCGAGTGGGTACTGGCCCAGGCCAACGCCGTGCTTACCGATTCAACGGTAGCGGCCGTCAAACTGGGCATGCTCGGCTCGCTGGAAATGGTCGACACCGTCGTCGAACTGCTCAGCGCCCATCCTCATTTGCCACTGGTCTGCGACCCGGTACTGCGTGCCGGCGGTGGTGGCCGTCTGGGTAAAGATGAAGTCGGCTACGCCATGCGTGAGCGGCTACTGCCACTGGCGACGATCGCCACCCCTAACCTCCCTGAAGCCCGCATTCTCGCAGAGCTGCCTGATGGCACCGCCGACGAGTGCGCAGAAAAACTGCTGCCTTTTGTCAGACACCTGTTGATCACCGGCGGTCACGGTGACGAGCACGAAATCCATAACCGCCTGTACAGCCGCGACGGCCAACGCCACACCTGGACCTGCCAGCGCCTGCCTGGCAGCTACCACGGCTCGGGTTGCACCCTGGCCAGTGCGCTGGCCGGTCGCCTGGCCCTGGGTGAACAGCTGGAAAGCGCGGTACGCTCGGCACTGGATTACACCTGGCGCACGTTGCGCGATGCCGAACAACTGGGCAAAGGCCAATATGTGCCCCGTCGCCTTCCCCTGGATTTCTGCTCCTGAGCCCGAGGCCCTAGATGAAGCTCCGCGGTCTGTATGCCATCACTGATAGCCAACTGCTGGCTGGTAAGTTTCTGCCCTATGTCGAAGCGGCCCTTGAAGGCGGCCTGACCTTGCTGCAATACCGTGACAAAAGCGAAGACCAGGCGCGCCGCCTGCGGGAAGCCGAGTCACTGGCCGAACTCTGTGCGCGCTACAAGACGCCGCTGATCATCAATGATGATGCCGAGCTGGCAGCGCGTCTGGGTGTCGGCGTTCATCTGGGCCAGACCGATGGCCCACTGACCCCGGCGCGTACCTTGCTCGGGCGTCAGGCAATCATCGGCTCAACCTGCCACGCCCAGCTGGAGCTGGCTGAGCAGGCGGCCCGCGAAGGCGCCAGCTACGTCGCTTTTGGCCGCTTCTTCAATTCCGTAACCAAACCGGGCGCGCCAGCAGCCGATACGGCCTTGCTGGAGCAAGCACGCTCCCGGCTCAAATTGCCGATCTGCGCGATCGGTGGCATCACCCTGGACAACGCCGCCCCGCTGGTCGCCCATGGCGCCGACCTGTTGGCGGTGATTCACGGCCTGTTCGGCGCTGACAGCACGCAGGAAGTCACCCGTCGTGCCCGCGCCTTCAACGCCCTGTTCGCATCTGCCTGATTGAGAGAGCCCATCATGTCTCGTTCCGAAACCCTGTTCGCCAACGCCCAGAAGCATATCCCCGGGGGCGTCAACTCGCCGGTGCGGGCGTTCAAGAGCGTTGGCGGCACACCGCTGTTCTTCAAGCATGCCGAAGGTGCCTACGTTACTGACGAAGACGACAAACGCTACGTTGATTACGTGGGCTCCTGGGGCCCGATGATCCTCGGCCACAGCCACCCGGACGTACTCGACTCCGTGCGCAAGCAACTGGAACACGGCCTGTCTTATGGCGCGCCAACCGCCATGGAAACCGAGATGGCCGACCTGGTCTGCTCGATCGTGCCGTCGATGGAAATGGTGCGCATGGTCAGTTCCGGCACCGAAGCGACCATGAGCGCCATTCGTCTGGCCCGTGGTTATACCGGCCGTGACAGCATCATCAAGTTCGAAGGTTGCTACCACGGCCACTCCGATAGCTTGCTGGTAAAAGCCGGTTCCGGTCTGCTGACTCAAGGCGTACCAAGCTCCGCCGGCGTGCCTGCTGCCTTCGCCAAACACACTCTGACTCTGCCCTTCAACGACATCGACGCTGTCGAGAAAATGCTCGCTGAAGTGGGTCAGGACGTTGCCTGCATCATCGTTGAGCCGGTGGCCGGCAACATGAATTGCGTACCGCCTGCGCCTGGCTTCCTCGAAGGCTTGCGTTCGCTGTGCGACAAACACGGCGTGGTATTGATTTTCGACGAAGTGATGACCGGTTTCCGTGTAGCCCTGGGCGGTGCCCAGGCGCATTACGGTGTTACCCCTGACCTGTCGACCTTCGGCAAAATCGTCGGCGGTGGCATGCCAGTCGGCTGCTTCGGTGGCAAGCGCTCGATCATGGAACAGATTGCTCCGCTGGGCCCGGTTTATCAGGCCGGTACCCTGTCGGGTAACCCGCTGGCCATGGCCGCCGGCCTGACTACCCTTAAACTGATCAGCCGCCCGGGCTTCCACGACGAGCTGAGCAACTACACCAGCCGCCTGCTCGACGGTCTGCAGCAGCGCGCCGATGCTGCTGGCATCCCGTTCGTCACCACCCAGGCAGGCGGCATGTTCGGTCTGTACTTCAGCGGTGCTGACGATATCGTCACCTTCGAAGACGTGATGGCCAGCGATGCCGAGCGCTTCAAGCGGTTCTTCCACCTGATGCTTGAAGGCGGCGTGTACCTGGCGCCAAGTGCATTTGAAGCAGGTTTCACCTCGATCGCCCATGGCGAAACCGAGCTGAAAATCACCTTGGATGCTGCTGAGCGGGCTTTCGCTAAACTCTGATGCTGGACTGATCGCGGGGCAAGCCCGCTCCTACAGAGGATAATGTAGGAGCGGGCTTGCCCCGCGATGAAGAGAAAATCGAGTAAAGACTTTGTAAGGTAGGCGCTGCTTAACCCATAATGTGCCACCAGACACTTTGGCCGCAGCTTTGCAGAGGTAAGTCGATCCCCATGAACCGCACCGGCCGCGCCCTCGCCCTGGGCTGCCTGTTGCTTCTTCAGCCCCTGCTGGCCCTGGCAGGCGGTAACTCGTTGCTGATTCCAGCAACGGGCCGCTGCACCCTCAATTCCCAGCCCGAAGACTTGCCCCAAGCCCTGGCCGCCTGCCAGCAGGCTGCTCAGCAAGGCGACGCGCAAGCCCAATACGAACTGGGCGAGTTCTATTATGAGGGCACCAATACCCCTCGCGACCTCAAACAAGCCCTGAACTACTTCGAGCAGGCCTCGCTGCAAGGCCACGCCCAGGCCCAGTACCGCTTGGGCACCATGTTCTTCAAAGGTGAAGGTGTCGCAGCCAACAACGTGCAAGCCTACATCGTGCTGAAGATGGCTGCCGTCAATGGTGCTGAAGATGCGCTGGACCTGGCCGACGAGGTCTCCGAGCAAATGCCTCGTGAAGACTTGGAGGTGGCAACCCAGGTGCTGGGGCAGATTTTCCGCAAGTACCTGCTGGAACTGCAGACCGCCGAAGGGCGCACCCCCTTCTCGCCACTTCCCTGAAACCCGGGGTTATTTTTCCGGCATTGGCATCGGAAACGGCATCACGTTGCTGACACCACGGGCTTCGCTGATCTTCGGAGTGCCCAAGCGTTCGACTTCATCAATGCGCACGATCGAGTGCATCGGCACAAAACTGCGCGTCACGCCTTCGAACTGAGCCTTGAGCTTTTCTTCGCTCGGGTCAACCACCACCTGGGTGCGCTCACCGAAGACAAACTCTTCGATTTCAAGGAAGCCCCACAGATCACTCTGGTAGATCTGCTTGGCATACATCTCAAACACCTGACCCTGATTGAGAAAGATTACTTTGTAGATAGGCGCTTCGCGTTTGCTCATTTCGGCGGGGACAGTCACAGGTTGTAAAGAAAGCGCAAACTATAACATAGCCCCCAATCCGAGAACGCTAGGATCCGCCGCACCTCCCCCCTATAATGTGCGGTTCTTCGAATTACCTGATGATCTCCCATGGCCAAGAAGCTTTACATCGAAACCCACGGTTGCCAAATGAACGAGTACGACAGCTCGCGCATGGTCGACTTGCTGGGTGAACATCAAGCCCTGGAGGTCACAGCGCGGGCCGAAGACGCCGACGTGATCCTGCTCAACACCTGCTCGATCCGCGAGCGAGCCCAAGACCGGGTGTACTCCCAGCTGGGCCGCTGGCGTGAACTGAAAGACCAGAACCCTGACATGGTGATCGCCGTCGGTGGTTGCGTGGCCAGCCAGGAAGGCGAATCCATCCGTAAGCGTGCGCCGTACGTTGACGTGGTGTTTGGCCCGCAAACCTTGCACCGCCTGCCGGAAATGATCGATGCCGCACGCACCACCCGCCTGCCTCAGGTGGATGTCTCTTTCCCGGAAATCGAAAAGTTCGACCACCTGCCCGAGCCCCGCATCGACGGGCCAACCGCCTATGTCTCGGTCATGGAAGGCTGTAGCAAGTACTGCACCTTCTGTGTGGTGCCGTACACCCGCGGCGAAGAAGTCAGCCGGCCGTTCGACGATGTCTTGTCTGAAGTCATCCACCTGGCCGAAAACGGCGTGCGTGAAATCACCCTGCTGGGGCAGAACGTCAACGGCTATCGCGGTCAGACCCACGACGGTCGCCTGGCGGACCTGGCCGAGCTGATCCGCGTGGTAGCTGCCGTCGATGGCATCGACCGTATCCGTTACACCACGTCGCACCCGCTGGAATTCTCCGACAGCCTGATCCAGGCCCACGCCGAGGTTCCCGAGCTGGTCAAACACCTGCACTTGCCGGTGCAGTCAGGCTCCGACCGCGTGCTGGCAGCCATGAAACGCAACCACACCATCCTTGAGTACAAGTCCAAGCTGCGCAAACTCAAGGCAGCCGTACCGGGTATCTGCATCAGCTCGGACTTCATCGTTGGCTTCCCCGGCGAAACCGAGAAAGACTTTGAGCAAACCATGAAGCTGGTTGCCGAGGTTGGCTTCGATTTCTCCTACTCGTTCGTCTACAGCCAGCGTCCGGGCACCCCGGCCTCCGACCTGCCCGACGACACCTCGGAAGAGGTGAAAAAGGAGCGGCTCAAAGCCCTGCAGCACCGCCTCGATACCCAAGGCTTCGAGATCAGCCGACAAATGGTCGGGACGATCCAGCGCATTCTGGTCACCGACTACTCGCGCCGCGACCCCGGCCAACTGCAGGGGCGCACCGAGAATAACCGTATCGTCAACTTCCGCTGCGACAATCCGAAGCTGATCGGCCAGTTCGTCGATATTCACATCGACGACGCCCGCCCGCATTCGCTGTTCGGTTCGCTGGCGCAGTAACCTGTCCTACCGGGCCTGATTACAGGCCCGGCGACCCTTGATCGTTTCAGCGCTTTCGCCCTGCAGCGGCTAGGGTTATCCTTGAGTCCATCTCCATTGCCGTTGGGCGGCTGAAAAACGACCTTGAACGCACCCATAGAACCTCATCGTTTCATCCTCGAACCCTTCGAGGCCCATCGCTTCGCCAATCTGTGCGGGCAGTTCGACGAGCATTTGCGCTTGATCGAGCAGCGCCTGGCTATCGAAATCCGCAACCGCGGCAATCAGTTCGAATTGATCGGCGAACCCAAGCACACCTCCTCTGCCGAGCAACTGCTGCGCCGCCTCTATCGCGAGGCCAAGGCCACCGAGCTGTCGCCGGAAATGGTTCACCTGTTCCTGCAGGAGTCTGCGGTCGAACAGCTGGAGCATCCAGCCGTCAACGAAGTCAGTGTGTCTCTGCGTACACGCAAGGGCACGATTCGCCCACGCGGGGTGAATCAGCAGCGTTACGTGAAGGAAGTCCTCGCTAACGACATCAACTTCGGCATTGGCCCGGCGGGTACCGGCAAAACGTACCTGGCAGTGGCCTGTGCAGTCGACGCCCTGGAGCGTGAGCAGGTGCGCCGCATTCTGCTGGTGCGCCCGGCGGTAGAAGCGGGCGAAAAGCTCGGCTTCCTGCCTGGCGACCTGGCCCAGAAAATCGACCCGTACCTACGCCCGCTGTACGACGCCTTGTACGAAATGCTCGGCTTCGAGCATGTGGCCAAACTGATCGAGCGCCAGGTCATCGAGATTGCGCCGCTGGCCTACATGCGCGGTCGCACTCTGAACAATAGCTTCATCATCCTCGATGAGAGCCAGAACACCACGGTCGAACAAATGAAGATGTTCCTGACCCGTATCGGTTTCGGCTCCACCGCAGTCATCACCGGCGACATCACTCAGGTCGACCTGCCACGCGGCACCAAATCGGGCCTGTCGCACGTGATTGAAGTGCTCAAAGACGTGCCAGGCATCAGTTTCACCCACTTCCAGCCCAAAGATGTGGTTCGCCACCCACTGGTGCAACGCATCGTCGAGGCCTACGAGCGCTTTGACAACCGCCCGCAAGAATCTGGCGAAGGCATTAAACGCGATGCTTGAACTCGATCTACAGCTGGCAAGCGATGCCCCGCACCCACGTGAAGAACAGTTCCGCCAATGGTGTGAGCTGGCCCTGCGCCAGCGCACGGCCGATTCGGAAATGACCATCCGCCTGGTGGACGAGGCCGAAGGCCGTGAGCTCAATCACACCTACCGGCACAAAGACTACGCCACCAATGTGCTGTCTTTCCCGGCCGACGTCCCCGACGACATGCTCGACATCCCGCTGCTGGGCGACCTGGTGATCTGCATCGCTGTGGTCGAGCGCGAAGCTGCCGAACAGGGCAAGTCGCTGGAGGCACATTGGGCGCATCTGGTCATTCATGGCTGCCTGCACCTGCTGGGCTACGACCACATCGATGACGATGAGGCCGAAGAAATGGAAGCCCTGGAACGAGAATTGCTGGCTGAATTGGGTCATCCGGACCCTTACGCCGACGACGAACACGACACATCCCACACTGATATCTGCAAGGATCACGAGTAACCGCCATGAGCGAAGATCGATCGAGCAACGGGCAAAAGTCCTGGCTGGGCAAACTGACCCAGGCTTTTGCCCATGAGCCGAAAAACCGCCAGGAGCTCCTTGAGCTGCTGCGCGAAGCCCATCAGAACAAACTGCTCGACAGCGAGGCGCTGACCATCGTTGAAGGCGCCATCCAGGTTGCCGACCTGCAAGTACGCGACATCATGGTCCCGCGCTCGCAAATGATCAGCATCAAGGCCACGCAGTCGCCTCGCGAGTTCCTGCCAGCGGTGATCGACGCTGCGCACTCGCGCTACCCGGTAGTCGGCGAAAGCCATGACGATGTGCTGGGTGTGTTGCTGGCCAAAGACCTGCTACCCCTGATCCTCAAAGAGAACGGCGGCAGTTTCAACATCAAAGACCTGCTGCGCCCGGCCACCTTCGTGCCCGAGTCCAAGCGCCTGAACGTGCTGCTGCGCGAGTTCCGCGCCAACCACAACCACATGGCCATCGTCATTGACGAATACGGCGGTGTGGCGGGCCTGGTGACCATCGAAGACGTGCTCGAACAGATCGTCGGCGACATCGAAGACGAACACGACGTCGAGGAAGACAGCTACATCAAGCCATTGCCCAGCGGCGACTTCCTGATCAAGGCACTGACGCCAATCGAAAACTTCAACGAGTTCTTCGACAGCCAGTTCTCTGACGATGAGTTCGACACGGTTGGCGGCCTGGTCATGAGCGCCTTTGGCCACTTGCCAAAACGTAACGAGACCACCGAAATCGGCCCTTACCGCTTCCGCATTCTCAATGCCGACAGCCGCCGGATCCACTTGCTGCGACTGACCCCTATCACCCGTTAAGGACAACCATGCGCTGGATCACCCGCCCCGGCTGGCCCGGTAACCTGCTGGCCGTGGCGGCCGGTGCAATCACCACCCTGGCGCTGGCGCCGTTCGACATCTGGCCGCTGGCATTGCTGGCGGCGGGTTTGTTCTACCTCGGTCTGCGTGAGCTGAGCCCACGCCAGGCGCTGGGCCGAGGCTGGTGTTTCGGCTTCGGCCTGTATGCCGCAGGCACCAGCTGGATCTACGTCAGCATCAACACCTATGGCGGCGCTACGCCTCTACTGGCAACCGGCCTGTTGGTGGCATTCTTCGCCGCCATTGCCTGGTTCTTTGCCCTGCCTGCCTGGCTTTGGGCACGCTGGCTGCGGCGCAACGAAGCACCACTGGCCGACGCCTTGTGCTTCGCCGCGCTGTGGGTTGGCCAGGAAGCCTTCCGCGGCTGGTTCCTCACCGGCTTCCCGTGGTTGTACTCCGGTTACAGTCAACTCGACGGCCCACTTTCCGGCCTGGCCCCGGTTGGTGGCATGTGGCTGATCTCCTTCTGTATTGCGCTTTGCGCCGCCCTGCTATGCAACTTGCCGCGTCTGCGCGCGCGCAAGCCGTTCCTGGCAGTGGCGATCGTATTGTTGGTCGCGCCCTGGTTGGTGGGTTTGAGTCTCAAAAACCACGCCTGGACCGAACCTGCCGGTAAGCCGCTGACGGTTGCCGCTCTGCAAGGCAACATCGAGCAGGAACTTAAGTGGAACCCCGAGCACGTCAATGCCCAACTGGCCTTGTACCGGGACATGAGCTTCAGTTCCAAGCCAGTTGATCTGCTGGTCTGGCCGGAAACAGCGGTTCCTGTGCTAAAAGAGCAGGCCCAAGGCTATCTGGACATGATGGGCAGCTTCGCCGCCGACCGTCATTCCGCGCTGATCACCGGTGTGCCAGTACGTGAAGTGGTGCATCAGCAACGTCGCTACTACAACGGCATCACGGTAACCGGCGAAGGCGACGGCACATATCTGAAACAGAAGCTGGTGCCTTTCGGCGAGTACGTCCCCTTGCAAGACATGCTCCGTGGCCTGATCGCCTTCTTCGACTTGCCGATGTCGGACTTTGCCCGCGGCCCGGCAGACCAGCCCCTGCTGCAGGCCAAGGGATATCAGATTGCACCGTATATCTGCTACGAAGTGGTCTATCCGGAATTCGCGGCCAGCCTGGCTGCACGCAGCGACATCCTCCTGACCATCAGCAACGACACCTGGTTCGGCACCTCGATCGGCCCGCTGCAACACCTGCAGATGGCCCAGATGCGCGCACTGGAGGCCGGCCGCTGGATGATTCGCGCCACCAACAACGGCGTCACCGGCCTGATCGATCCATTCGGCCGCATCACCGCGCAGATCCCGCAGTTCGAGCGCGGCATCCTTTACGGTGAAGTGGTACCGATGCAGAAACTCACGCCGTACCTGGAGTGGCGCTCCTGGCCGCTGGTGATTGTCTGCGTCCTGCTATTCGGCTGGGCGCTGTTGGCCAGCCGGGTAGCCAAAACCGTCTAGTAGAACACCCGGTAACCGAGCAGGCCGACTGCCTCATTGAGCAGTTGGCCGCTCTGCCAGATAGATTTGCTCTCTGGCAGCCAGCCTCCGAACGGCCGGGCATGGTCACGCCCCAGAAAGCCCACTGGGGCCGGTACCACGGTAAACCCCGCTTGTTCGAAGCTCCAGCGCGAGCGCGGCATATGCCATGCCTGAGTCACCACCACCACGCGCTTGATACCCTCCGGCAGTAAGATCTGAGCACTCATCTGGGCGTTTTCCCAGGTGGTGTGACTGCGCTCTTCCTTCCAGCGCACACTTACCCCCAGATCGCGCTGCAGGGCATCGGCCATCAACTGGGCTTCGCTGGGTGGTGTGCCGTAATGCAAGCCACCGGTGGTCAGCAAGGGTAAACCTGAGGCTTTGGCCAACTGCGCGGCATACCGCATGCGCTCCATGGCCACACCGGTGGGTTGATCAACGGAATCCCAGGCCAGATCACCCCGCTCGCGCCCTGCCCCCAGAATAACGATGGCGTCAGCCTGTTCAGCAAGGTGCGCCCATTGCTGCTGGCTCAAGGCGGATTCGGTTTCCAGTAAACGCGCACTGCGCTCGACGACAATCGGCAGGCTCATCGCCCACAAGCCACCCAGCCCCAGAACAAAGCACAGGGCAGACAGTCGCGGCCAGGAACGACGTAACCACCAGGCTGCTATCAACAGCAGGAACAACACCCCGGGCGGCAGGATCATTTGTTTGATCAAATAGCGAATGGGCACACGGCACCTCCTTGGAGATGCGCAGCCTAAGAGGATCGACACCTGGCAACAATAGTCAGATGCCGATCATCTGGTTTCAGGAACATTTCCAAAGAGAGCGCACTCCGCATTGCGCCTGGAAATCCGGACGACTATTTGAACTGCAGCGCCCTGGATTTTGCCGTGGGGGTGGAGCGCTTCTTGTCCTTGAGCCAGACCACACTGGCCGAAGGTGACGGCTCCGTTAGCTGTGCGCCAGAGCATCCATGCCTGCCTTCTGGAAGGGAGTCCAGATAGGCCTTGATTACATCGAATTCAGCGCGGCTAAGGCCACGCAGTTCCAATTCAGCAGGCACTTCATCGCGCAATCGAACCGAGGTTTTGGCCACTTCCAAGGCCAACCCCAAGCGATCGATCAGGCGTTCGTAAAGCTCCGGTTTTGTTACGTGAAGCTGTGAATCTCCCATCCGTTCACCTCATTGAAGATAAAATATCTCCCCCCACAAGTGAGCTTAGCGTCACTCGCAAAAGCAGCCGGGCGCTGCGACCAACGGCCCGCAGCCGCACAGGCGGTGCAATCAGGGTTTCCCTCGATGGACAGGGGTCATGTATGCTAGGCCGTTCACCATTTTGACACCGGATTGCCGATGCAGCGTTTTTTCCGCTGCCTGGATAAGGTCTCCCATTTCTAAGCGCAAAGTAGCCATGCACGAACTCTATCAGCCCCGCGAAATCGAAGCCGCCGCCCAGACGTACTGGGATGAGCAAAAGTCGTTTGAAGTCAGTGAACAGCCAGGCAAGGAGTCCTACTACTGCCTATCGATGTTCCCGTACCCAAGCGGCAAGCTACACATGGGCCACGTGCGCAACTACACCATCGGTGACGTGATCGCCCGTTACCAGCGCATGCAGGGCAAGAACGTCCTGCAACCCATGGGTTGGGACGCCTTTGGCATGCCGGCTGAAAACGCCGCGATGAAGAACAACGTCGCGCCGGCAAAATGGACTTACGAAAACATCGAATACATGAAGACCCAGCTCAAGAGCCTGGGCCTGGCATTCGACTGGTCGCGCGAAGTCACCACCTGCAAACCGGATTACTACCGCTGGGAACAGTGGCTGTTCACCCGCCTGTTCGAAAAAGGCGTGATCTACCGTAAAAACGGTACCGTGAACTGGGACCCGGCCGATCAGACCGTACTGGCTAACGAGCAGGTCATCGACGGCCGTGGCTGGCGTTCGGGCGCGCTGATCGAGAAGCGCGAAATCCCGATGTACTACTTCAAGATCACCGACTATGCCGACGAGCTGCTGGAAAGCCTCGACGAGTTGCCGGGCTGGCCTGAACAGGTCAAGACCATGCAGCGCAACTGGATCGGCAAGTCCCGTGGCATGGAAGTCCAGTTCCCTTACGATCAGGCCAGCATTGGCCACGCCGGGGCGCTGAAAGTCTTCACCACCCGTCCTGATACCCTGATGGGTGCCACTTATGTCGCCGTCGCGGCTGAACACCCGCTGGCCACCCAGGCTGCTCAAGGCAACCCGCAGCTGCAGGCGTTCATCGACGAGTGCAAGAGCGGCAGCGTCGCCGAAGCCGACGTCGCCACCCAGGAGAAAAAAGGCCTGGCCACTTCGCTGTTCGTCGAGCACCCACTGACCGGCGAAAAACTGCCGGTATGGGTCGCCAACTACGTGCTGATGCACTACGGCGATGGCGCAGTAATGGCAGTTCCGGCTCACGACGAGCGTGACTTTGAGTTTGCCAAGAAGTACAACCTGCCGTTCAAAGCAGTGGTGCGCACCAGCCTGGGCGACGAAGTCGCTGCCGAGTGGGATGCTGCCTGCGGCGAGCACGGCGTTCTGATCAACTCCGGTGAATTCGACGGCCTGGACTTCCCAGGCGCATTCGATGCCATCGAAGTGGCACTGATCAAGAAAGAACTTGGCAAGTCGCGCACCCAGTTCCGCCTGCGCGACTGGGGCATCAGCCGTCAGCGCTACTGGGGCTGCCCGATCCCGATCATCCACTGCCCATCCTGTGGCGATGTGCCGGTACCTGAAGATCAACTGCCGGTCACCCTGCCTGAAGATGTGGTACCCGATGGTGCCGGTTCGCCACTGGCGCGCATGCCAGCGTTCTACGAGTGCACCTGCCCGAAATGCGGCACGGCGGCCAAGCGTGAAACCGACACCATGGACACCTTCGTCGAATCGTCCTGGTACTTCGCCCGCTACGCCTCGCCAAACTACGAGGGTGGCCTGGTCGATCCGAAAGCGGCCAACCACTGGCTGCCCGTCGACCAGTACATCGGTGGTATCGAACACGCGATCCTGCACCTGTTGTACGCGCGCTTCTTCCACAAGCTGATGCGCGATGAAGGCCTGGTGACCTCCAACGAGCCGTTCAAGAACCTGCTGACCCAGGGTATGGTCGTTGCCGAAACCTACTACCGTGTTGCCAGCAACGGCGGTAAAGACTGGTTCAACCCGGCTGACGTCGAAGTCGAGCGTGACGCCAAGGCCAAGATCATCGGCGCCCGCCTGAAAACCGACGGCCTGCCGGTCGAGATCGGCGGCACCGAGAAGATGTCCAAGTCCAAGAACAACGGCGTTGACCCGCAGGCGATGATCGAAGCCTATGGCGCCGACACCTGCCGTCTGTTCATGATGTTCGCCTCGCCGCCCGACATGAGCCTGGAATGGTCCGACTCCGGCGTCGAAGGTGCTAGCCGCTTCCTGCGTCGCGTATGGCGTCTGGCCCAGGCTCATGTCAGCCAGGGCCTGCCAGGCAAGCTGGATGTGGCTAGCCTGGACGACGCACAGAAAGTGATCCGCCGCGCCACTCATGCAGCGATCAAACAAGCCAGCATCGACGTCGGCCAGTTCCACAAGTTCAACACTGCCATCGCCCAAGTGATGACCCTGATGAACGTGCTGGAAAAGGCTCCGCAAGCCAGCGAACAAGACCGCGCCCTGCTGCAGGAAGGCCTGGAAGCCGTCGCCTTGCTGCTGGCCCCGATCACCCCGCACATCAGCCACGAGCTGTGGCATCGCCTGGGCCACCAGGGTGCGGTGATCGATGCTGGCTGGCCGGCAGTAGACGAAAGCGCTCTGGTTCAGGACAGCATCGTGCTGGTCATTCAGGTCAACGGCAAATTGCGCGGGCAGATCGAAATGCCAGCCGGCGCAAGCCGTGAAGAAGTCGAAGCGGCGGCGCGCAGCAACGAGAACGTGCTGCGCTTCACCGAAGGCCTGAGCATCCGCAAGGTCATCGTGGTACCGGGCAAGCTGGTCAACATCGTCGCCAACTGACAGGAATACCGGCCCGTCTGAACCGCGGGCCGGTGCACAGAATCGGCCCACAAGGGAGCAACAAGATGATCAAACGCAATCTGCTGGTAATGGGCCTGGCTGTCATGCTCAGCGCCTGCGGTTTCCAGCTGCGTGGTACCGGCAACAGTGAACTGAGCATCAAGGAACTGGACGTCAGCGCACGCAACGCCTACGGCGAGACTGTCACCCAACTGCGTCAGGCCCTGAAAAACAGCGGCGTCAATGTACACACTGGCGCACCGTACCGACTGGTTCTGACCAACGAAGCCGAATCCCAGCGCGCAGCCACCTACTCCGGCTCCGGCAGCACCGCCGAGTATGAGCTGACCACCGTGCTGAGCTACAGCATCAATGGCTTGAACAACACCAACTTGCTGAACGACAAGCTCGAAGTCCGCAAGGTCTACGTCTACGACGGCAACAACATCACCGGCGGTGACCAGGACGCAGCACAAACCCGCGAGGAAATGCGTCGTGACCTGGTGCAGAGCATGATGGTTCGCCTGCAACTGCTGACCCCAAGCCAGCTCGACCAGCTGCAGCAAGAAGCCGATGCCCGTGCCAAGGCTGAAGCTGAAGCCGTAGAAGCCGCTCGTCGCGCTCAAGACGAAACGCCTCAGCAGTCGCCACTGCAACTGCCGATCAACTGAGCCTGAACGGGGCACTTCGGTGCCCCGCCTGCCCTCATGAAACTCGCCCCCGCCCAACTCAGCAAACACCTGCAAGGCACCTTGGCGCCGGTCTACGTGATCAGCGGTGATGACCCGCTGCTCTGCCAGGAAGCCGCCGACGCGATCCGCGCTGCTGCACGTCAACAAGGCTTCGACGAGCGTCAGGTGTTCAGTGCCGACGCCAACTTCGACTGGGGTACCCTGCTCCAGGCTGGCGCCAGTCTGTCTTTGTTCGCTCAACGCCGCCTGCTGGAGTTGCGCCTGCCATCCGGCAAGCCAGGTGACAAAGGCGCTGCGGCGCTGATCGAATACTGCTCGCGCCCTGCAGAAGACACCCTACTGCTGATCAGCCTGCCCAAGCTCGATGGCAGTGCGCAGAAAACCAAATGGGGCAAGGCGCTGGTCGAAGGGCAGCACGTCCAATTCGTGCAGATCTGGCCTGTCGATGCCCAGCAACTGCCGCAATGGATCAACCAACGCCTGACCCAGGCCGGGTTGTCTGCCCAGCGCGATGCAGTCGACCTGATTGCCGCACGCGTTGAGGGAAACCTGCTGGCGGCTGCTCAGGAGATCGAAAAGCTCAAGCTGTTGGCTGAAGGCAATCAGATCACTGTCGAAACGGTACAAGCGGCCGTAGCTGACAGTGCGCGTTTTGATGTATTCGGCCTGGTCGATGCCATTCTCAACGGCGAAGCCGCTCATGCCCTGCGCATGCTGGAAGGCCTGCGTGGCGAAGGGGTTGAACCACCGGTAATTCTCTGGGCCTTGGCCCGCGAGCTACGTGTACTGGCTGGCCTTGCCCAGCAATTCAGCCAAGGCGTGCCGCTGGACAAAGCCTTCAGCCAGGCCCGACCGCCGGTCTGGGACAAGCGCAAGCCACTGATGAGCAAGGCCTTGCAACGCCTCTCGGCGCAGCGCTGGAGCCAGCTGCTGCAAGACGCCCAGCGCATCGATGCGCAAATCAAAGGCCAGGCTCAGGGCTCGCCCTGGACCAGCCTGGCACGGTTGTCGTTGCTGATGGCTGGGCAGCGGCTGCCATTGCCAGCAGAGTGATACCAATCGCGGGGCAAGCCCGCTCCCACAGAGATTGATCAACACCTGTAGGAGCGGGCTTGCCCCGCGACAACTTCACCCCTATATTGCCCCCAAACCCGCCAACGGAGCCCCTGCCATGAGCAAAAAGTCCCGGCCCAACAAGGCCAAATCCATTGTTGCCCAACCCTTGTTCCGCTGCCGCCAGGAACGCCCGGGTAAAGGCAAAGGCAGCTACCGCCGCGAAGCCTTCCAATCGAGAGATTGGGAGGCTTCTTACTTTTTGGCCGCATAAAAGCAAGAATTCGACAGGCATGGTATGGTCGACACCTGAACTGAAATACCTGGACCTGTGCATGCCCTTTTGTCTTTCCCATCGCTGGCAACCTCGTCAGCTGATTGCTGCCTCCAGCCTCATCCTGCTTGTCGCCTGCGCGGAAAAGCCCACTGCCGCCGATGCGCTGCCGCTGGCCCCTGCCCAGCCTGCTCCGGTGGTGACCGTACCGAACCCCGCCGTCGACACCAGCACTGAAATTCAGCCGCTGCAAACATTTGCCCAATGGCAAGCCGGCTTCCGCCAGCAAGCCCTGCAAGCGGGCATTAACGCTGGCACCTTTGATCGCGCGTTCCTCGGGGTCACCCCCGATATGGATGTAGTCAAAGCCGACCGTAGCCAACCGGAATTCACCCGCCCTGTCTGGGAATACCTCGACGGCGCGTTGTCACCGGTGCGCGTGCGCAACGGTAAAGCCCTGCTGGAAAAACACGCCGCACTGCTGAGCCAGATCGAACAACGCTATGGCGTTGACCGCGATGTGCTGGTGTCGGTGTGGGGTATGGAAAGCAACTTCGGCCAATTCCAGGGCAGCAAGTCGGTAATCCGCTCCCTGGCCACCCTCGCCTATGAAGGCCGTCGCCCGGCCTTTGCCCAGGCGCAGTTGATTGCAGCCCTGCAAATCCTGCAAAACGGCGACATCCAGCCCGATGCCATGAAGGGCTCGTGGGCCGGCGCCATGGGCCAGACCCAGTTCATCCCCACCACCTACAACACCCACGCAGTGGACTTCGATGGTGATGGTCGTCGAGACATCTGGAACAGCTCTGCCGATGCCCTGGCCTCTACTGCCCACTACCTGCAAAGCTCTGGATGGAAGCGTGGCGAACCTTGGGGCTTCGAAGTACAACTGGCACCGGGCTTCGATTACTGGTTGGCCGATGGTAGCCAGCGCAAGACCGTGTCGGAATGGATGCAGCTGGGCCTGAAATTACCCGCCGGTGTGCGCCTGCCTGCGGGTAGCGAGCAACTGTCCGCTGCCCTGCTGCTACCTGCAGGTTATCGCGGCCCCGCCTTCCTGGTACTGGATAACTTCCGCGCCATTCTCAAGTACAACAATTCGTCGTCCTATGCCATGGCAGTTGGCTTGCTCAGTCAACGCTTCTCCGGTTCTGGCTACATCGCTGGCAGCTGGCCGAAAGATGACCTGCCCTTGAGCCGCAGTGAACGTGTGGAGTTGCAGACACTGCTCAGCGCGAAGAACTACGACGCAGGTGCCGCCGACGGCATTATCGGCGCCAACACCCGCAAGGCCATTCGCAGTGCACAGCAAGCGCTGGGCTGGCCAGCAGATGGCTATCCGACCCATAAGCTGCTGGATAACCTGCGCCAGCGTTGAATAATCGCGGGGCAAGCCCGCTCCCACGGTCTGGTGGGAGCGGGCTTGCCCCGCGATCGCATTCAAACAAACAGATCCTGCCTCAGGCTCAAACACTGGCGATCAGCATCCAGATGCACCTGAGACCCCAGTGGCAAGGTGATGTTGGGGTCGCAATGGCCACTGCGCCACCCCGCCAGCACCGGAATCCGCAGCGGTTCGAACATCTCTCGCAGCAGCGGCGTCAACCCCTCCACTGTCAGCCCGGCCACATCCCCCACCAAAACCCCGCGCAGCCCCTCGAACTTGCCAGCAAGTCGCAACTGAGTCAGCAGGCGATCAATGCGGTATAGCGGCTCGTTCACATCCTCGATAAACAGGATGCCATCCTGGCTGTGCAGTTCTGCCGGGGTACTCAAGGTTGCACACAGCATGGCCAGGTTACCGCCCAGCAGCCGTCCTGAGGCGGCGCCAGAGACGATAGTGCTCAGCGGGTAGGCCTGAGGATGCTCAATCACGTCATCACACCTTAAACGTCCACTGAGCAGCTCGAACAGTGAAGCAAGGGTTGGCGCTTGCTTATTTGCCAGCAGATCAGACTTGAGCATCGCCCCGTGAAAGGTCACAAAACCAGCATGCCGGGCAATGGCACTGTGCAACGCAGTGATGTCGCTGTACCCCACCAACGGCTTGGGGTTATTGCGCAACAGCTCGAAATCCAACTCGTCCAGCAGGCGCATGCTGCCGTAGCCACCGCGCAGACAAATGATCGCATCGACATCAGTTGCGGCGAATGCTGCATGCAGGTCATCCAGCCGACACTGATCGCGCCCGGCCAAATAACCTTCAGCCTCGATCACTCCAGGGTAGATCCGGCAGCGATAACCACGGCCCTCAAACCACTCGATTGCCTTGAGCGTATCGAGAGAGGCCGGCCCAGCCGGTGCGATGATGGCAATACGGCCATCGGCGGGCAGCGCCTTGGGCAGCATTGAACAGCCTGAATGCAGCTCAGGCCTGTGATCGATAGGAAGATTCATCCAGACGGCTCCTTGTTCGGACGTGAGCATCAACCTTAGTACCGCTGAAGGTCAAATAGCGTGTGGAAAAAATACCGGAAACAAAAATGCCGGTGCCGCTGGCAAGCAGGCACCGGCATTGAGCACAGCCAGGATCAGAGCTTGATCTTGGCCTCGTGTGCCTGCTGGTCAGCATGGTACGAGGAACGTACGAGCGGGCCGGAAGCAACGTTTTTGAAGCCCATTTTGTAGCCTTCTTCGGCGAACCAGGCAAAGGTGTCCGGGTGCACGAAGCGCTGCACGGGCAAGTGGCTGCGCGATGGCTGCAGGTACTGGCCCAGGGTCAGCATATCGATATTGTGCTCGCGCATGCGGTGCATCACTTCGATCACTTCTTCGTCGGTTTCGCCCAAGCCCAGCATCAAACCGGATTTGGTTGGTACGTGCGGCACCAGCTCCTTGAACTTCTGCAGCAGGGTCAGCGACCACTGGTAGTCAGAGCCCGGACGCGCAGCCTTGTACAGGCGCGGTACGGTTTCCAGGTTGTGGTTGAACACGTCCGGCGGCGTTTCGGCGGTGATCGCCAGTGCCACGTCCATACGACCACGGTAGTCTGGCACCAGGGTTTCCAGCTGGACGCCCGGCGACAACGCACGGATTTCACGAATGCAGTCGGCAAAGTGCTGGGCACCACCGTCACGCAGGTCGTCACGGTCTACCGAAGTGATCACCACATACTTCAGGCGCAGATCGGCAATGGCGACCGCCAGGTTCTTCGGCTCGTCGACATCCAGAGGCTTCGGACGTCCGTGGCCAACATCGCAGAACGGGCAGCGACGGGTGCAGATGTCACCCATGATCATGAACGTGGCGGTACCACCGGAGAAGCATTCGCCCAGGTTCGGGCAAGAGGCTTCTTCACAAACGCTGTGCAGCTTGTGTTTGCGCAGCAGCTGCTTGATACGGTCGACTTCCGGCGAAACCGGGATGCGCACGCGAATCCAGTCAGGTTTCTTTGGCAGTTCGTCGGTAGGGATGATCTTTACCGGGATACGCGCGACTTTTTCCGCGCCACGCAATTTGACACCCGCCTCGACCTTCGGCCGCGGCGCCGGCGTCACACTTTGCACTGGTTCTTGCACAACAGTAGTCATATTCAGAATATTCCGCCCGTAAGGGTCGTCTGCTCAGCATAGTCGAGGTGCTTGACCAGCTGCCCGCGCAGCCTTGCCCTTACCTCAGAGAGTTCGATTGAACCTGCATGGTCACGCAGCTGGGTCATTGCCAGCCCCGCATACCCGCAGGGATTAATCCGGCGGAATGGCGCAAGGTCCATGTCCACGTTCAAGGCAAGGCCATGGAAAGAACAGCCATTGCGAATCCGTAGGCCGAGGGAGGCAATTTTCGCCCCGTCGACATATACACCAGGGGCGTCAGGCTTGGCCGCCGCCTCAACGTTGTAACTGGCCAGCAACTCGATCAGGCAGCGTTCGATCCGGGACACCAGATCACGCACACCAAACCCCAGCCGGCGAACATCCAACAACAAATAAGCTACCAACTGGCCAGGGCCGTGATAAGTCACCTGGCCGCCCCGGTCGGTCTGCACCACCGGAATATCGCCCGGCACCAGCAGGTGCTCGGCCTTGCCCGCCTGGCCCTGGGTAAACACCGACGGGTGCTCCACCAACCAGACTTCGTCGCAGGTTTCAGGGCCGCGCTGGTCGGTAAACCGCTGCATGGCCTCGAGCACCGGCTCGTAAGGCAACAATCCCAGATCGCGAAAGCCGAGGCTTGCGGGCATCACAGCACCATTTTCACGATGCCGGTGGCACGCAGGGCGCTGTTGATGTTGTGCAGCTGCTCTTCGCCGGTAGCGACGATATGCAGTTGCACGGTGGTGTACTTGCCTTCCTTGCTCTGGCGCTCGGCCAGGGTCTTGAGATCGACCTCGGCGTACTTCTTGAGGATCTCGATCACCGTGTCTTTGAAATTGACCACGGTGTCGCCGATCACCTTGATCGGGTAATCAGCGCAAGGGAATTCGATTTTGTGCGATTTGTCAGCTTCGGTCATGGCAGTAACGGCCTCGTAAGCCGTGGCAACAACAACGCCCCCGCGTGAATTGGCGGGGGCGTGGCAGGTCACGATATCAGTTGAACAGCCCGTAGAAGAATAGACGAATGCTATCCCACACCCGGCCGAAGAAACCAGCTTCCTCAACAGCATCCAGCGCGATCAGATCGGCGCTGTGGACAACGTTGTCATCCAGTTTGACTTCCACTTTACCGATCACGTCACCTTTGGCGATTGGCGCGGTCAGTTGTGGGTTCATGGTCATGCTTGCAGCCAGTTTCTTCAATTGGCCTTTAGGCAAAGTCATGGTCAGGTCTTGGGCCAGACCGGCCTTGACCTGGTTGGCAGCGCCTTTCCAGACCTGAGCCTGGGCAAGCTCAGTGCCCTTTTGGTAGAAGGTCTGGGTTTCGAAGAAACGGAAACCGTAGGTCAGCAGCTTCTGGGTTTCGGCAGCACGGGCTTGTTCGCTGTTGGTACCGAAGACCACGGCAATCAGGCGCATGCCATCACGTACAGCCGAAGACACCATGCAGTAACCGGCTTCGTCGGTGTGACCGGTTTTCAGACCGTCGACGGTCTTGTCACGCCACAGCAGCAGGTTGCGGTTAGGCTGCTTGATGTTGTTCCAGAAGAACTCTTTCTGCGAGTAGATCGCGTAGTGCGCCGGGTCTTCGTGGATGATCGCGCGAGCCAGCACGGCCATGTCATGAGCCGACGAGTAATGCTCTGGGTGCGGCAAGCCGGTCGGGTTCATGAAGTGGCTGTTGGTCATGCCAAGATCAGTAGCCGTTTTGTTCATCATGTCGGCGAACGCGTCTTCGCTACCGGCGATGTGCTCGGCCAGCGCCACGCTGGCGTCGTTGCCCGACTGAATGATGATGCCGTGCAGCAGGTCGCTGACGCTGACCTGGGTGCCGACTTTGATGAACATCCGCGAACCACCGGTACGCCAGGCGTTTTCGCTGACGGTCACTGGGTCGTTCTCGCCGATTTGCCCGCGACGGATATCCAGGGTCGCAATGTAGGCAGTCATCAGCTTGGTCAAGCTGGCTGGCGGCAAACGCTCGTCACCATTGTTCTCGACCAGGACATTACCGCTGGAGGCTTCCATGAGCACGTAGGACTTGGCTGCCAGTTGCGGCGGCGACGGCATCATCTGCTCTGCCGCGAAGGCGGCAGGGGTGATCATCAGCGGTACAAGCAGGCAAAGGCGTTTGGCAAAGGTGGTGATGTTCATCCGTCTCTCGAAATGGCTAATGGGCTCATGCCCTTATGGGCAAAACGTATTCAGGCGCAGGGCCTTACGAGCAAAACGGCCATTGTACATGGCTGTTCTGCCCGCTTGCATGACAAACCGACCAGTCCCCCCGATCAGTCTGCCGTGACGACTTTCGGCTGGCCAAGATTGGCCAGACGCACACTGTCTTGCATCTGCTGGGCTTCACCCTGGCTGTTGATCGGCCCCATGCGCACCCGGTGCAGGGTCTGCTGGTTGCGTACGATCGAACTGATGAAGACCGGCGCGCTGACCATACCGCTCAACTTGGAACGCAACAACTCGGCGGCGTCCGGGTTGGCAAAGGCACCGACCTGCAAGTAAAGACCATTGGCGGCCTGAGCAGAGTTACTGGCGATCTGCACGGGCACTACCGCCGCTGCGTGCTGCTGCGGTGGTGGTGTCCATTGTTCGACGGCACCGGTGTTGGGCGTAAACGCCTGGGTCTGGGCAACCTGCGGCTGCTCCAGCACCATCGGCGCCGGTTGCCCACGCTGGGCCCACCACTGTTTCGGGTCAATCCCCTCGACGCGCACCCGTGCCGTACCGGTTTCGGCGTAGCCGAGCTTTTTCGCTGCGGCATAGGACAAGTCGATGATGCGGTCCGAATAGAACGGGCCGCGGTCGTTCACCCGCAGGATGACGCTGCGATGGTTGTCCAGGTTGGTGACCTTGACGTAGGCCGGCAGTGGCAGCGTCTTGTGCGCCGCACTCATGCCGTACAGGTCGTAGACCTCGCCGTTAGCGGTGTTCTGGCCGTGGAATTTGGTGCCGTACCAGGATGCCGTGCCTTCGGCGCGGTAATTACGCGAGTCCTGGATCGGGAAGTAGGTTTTGCCCAGTACAGTGTACGGGTTGGCCTTGTAGTTACCGGTATGCACCGTTGGCGTGGCGTCGGGGATCTTCGAGACATCCACATCCCACCACGGCGCGCCGTCTTTGTGCGCGCGGTTGATGTCCAGGCCTGGCTTGGCGCGCACCACATTGGTGCTTTGTTGCGCGGGCTTGCTCGACGAGCAACTGGCCAGCATCAAGCCCAGGGCTGCACAGCCGATCAGCTTCAAAGATGTATCAGAAAACAATACGCGCATTACTTGGCGCCCCGTGCTTGAACCAGCAGGTCCGATAGCTGATGTACCGCCATCGCGTACATCACGCTGCGGTTGTAGCGAGTGATCGCGTAGAAGTTTTTCAGGCCCAGCCAGTATTCGGGGCCATTGTCGCCTTCAAGCCGGAAAGCGGTGACCGGCAGATCATCGCGAAGCGCATCATGACTTGACCAGCCCAATGCCCGCAACTCCCCGACCGTTTTGACCGCTTCGATGCCTGGGCTCAAGCCCTCATTGACGCGCGCGCCACTGACGGTGGCGCGACTGACCACTTGCTCACCACCCACCCAACCGTGGCGTTTGAAGTAGCTGGCAACACTGCCGATGGCATCGTCCGGGTTGTTCCAGATATTGATGTGGCCGTCGCCGTCAAAGTCCACGGCGTAAGCACGAAAGCTGCTCGGCATGAACTGCGGCAGCCCCATGGCACCGGCGTAAGAGCCTTTGAGCGTCAGCGGATCGACCTGTTCCTCACGGGCTAGCAGCAGGTATTCACGCAATTCCTTACGGAAAAACTCGGCCCGCGGCGGATAGTCGAAGCCCAGGGTGGAGAGTGCATCGATTACCCGGTAGTTGCCGGTATTGCGGCCGAAAAAGGTTTCCACGCCGATGATCGAAACGATGACCTGAGCCGGGACACCGTATTCCTTTTCTGCACGGGCCAGGGTTGCCTCATGCTGACGCCAGAAATCCACGCCACGGGCTACCCGGGCGTCGGTCAGGAACATGGGGCGATAATCTTTCCAGGGTTTTACCCGCTCGGCCGGGCGCGAAATCGCATCGAGGATGGATTGTTTGCGTTTTACGTCACGAAACACATCGATCAATTGTTCGTCGGCAAAGCCGTAATCGCGGCTCATTTCACCGACGAATTCGGCCACTTGAGGCGAACCGTCATAGTCCCCGGCCGTCGCTTGCTGGCTGCCACCGAGCAGGCCCAACAGGCCAACCCAGGGCGCACAACGAGCAGCCCAGCCACGCATTGCTTGCATGTAATTCTTCACCTTATTCAAACCTGCGCAATCCATTTGCGATGCGTATGGATCGACATTAAAACTCCAAACGCTGACAGCAGCGTCACCAACGAAGTTCCGCCATAACTAATGAAGGGCAGCGGTACACCCACCACGGGCAACAGGCCGCTGACCATACCGATGTTGACGAATACATAAACGAAAAAGGTCATGGTCAAGCTACCTGCCAGCAGCTTGCCGTAGAGCGTTTGCGCCTGGGCAGTAATCACCAGGCCGCGGCCGATCAACAGCAGGTAGATCAGCAGCAACGCACAGATGCCCACCAGGCCGAATTCCTCACCCAACACGGCGATGATGAAGTCAGTGTGGCTTTCCGGCAGGAAGTCCAGGTGCGACTGGGTACCTAGCAACCAACCTTTGCCAAACACGCCCCCAGAACCGATGGCCGCCTTGGACTGAATGATGTTCCAGCCGGTGCCCAATGGGTCACTTTCCGGGTCAAGGAAGGTCAGTACCCGTTGTTTCTGGTAGTCGTGCATGACGAAAAACCACATGGCAATCGCCACCGGGACCGCAGCGGCGAGCACGCTGAGAATCCAGCGCCAGCGCAGACCGCCCATGAACAACACGAACGCACCCGAGGCCAGAATCAGCAAGGCGGTGCCCAGGTCAGGCTGTCGCACAATCAGGATGAACGGCACGCCGATCATGATCAGACTGATCATCACATGCTTGAGGTGCGGAGGCAGCGAGCGTTTGGCCAGGTACCAGGCAATAGTGGCCGGCATGATGATTTTCATGAATTCCGAGGGCTGGAAGCGAATCACCCCGGGAATGTTGATCCAGCGCGTGGCGCCCATTGCGTTGTGGCCCATCACATCGACCACCACCAGCAAGATCACCCCACAGACGTAAGCCAATGGCACCCACCGCGCCATGAATCGCGGCTCAAGTTGAGCGATGACGAACATCGACACCAGGCCAATGCCAAAGGAACTGGCCTGCTTGAGCAGCAGGTCCCAGTTCTTGCCACTGGCAGAATAAAGGACAAACAGGCTGCCAGCCGCCAGGGTCAGCAACAGAATCAGCAACGGGCCATCGATATGGATACGTTGCAAGAAACTGGCGCGGCGGCGCATCACATCCTCACTAGAGAGCATGCGATTGAAGTTACTCATCACGGGGCCGATTCCTGCGCAATGGAGGGGTTGGTGAATTCAGGTTTCAGGCGACCGTCGGCTCCGAGCAACCAGGCGTCCATAACCTGACGCACCACAGGGGCGGCAACACCGGAACCGGATTCACCGTTCTCAACCATCACCGACACCACGATCTTGGGGTTGTCTGCCGGTGCGAAACCTACGAACAACGCGTGGTCGCGGTGGCGTTCCTGCAGTTTGTTGCGGTCGTATTTCTCACCCTGCTTGATGGCCACCACCTGAGCGGTACCACTCTTGCCGGCAATCCGGTATTGCGCGCCGATCGAAGCCTTGCGCGCTGTACCCCGCGCGCCGTGCATCACCTGCTCCATGCCGTGGGTAACCTTGTTCCAGTCGGACTTGTCCCGCAGCACGATGTCATCGATCGGGTTCTCATCCACCGGCGGCTGGCCTTCGATGGTCTTGGCCAGGTGCGGACGGTTCCACTTACCTTTGTTGGCAATCAGCGCAGTGGCCTGGGCCAGCTGCAACGGTGTGGCCTGCATGTAGCCCTGGCCAATACCAAGAATCAGGGTTTCGCCGGGGAACCAGGCTTGGCGACGCGTCGCACGCTTCCACTCACGCGAAGGCATCAAGCCGGGTGATTCTTCGAACATATCCAGCGAGACCTTGCGACCAATCCCGAAGCGGTTCATGTAGCTGGACAGGCGGTCGATGCCCATCTTGTGCGCCAGGTCGTAGAAGTAGGTGTCATTGGAACGCATGATCGCCGTGTCGAGGTCGACCCAGCCATCACCAGTGCGGTTCCAGTTACGGTACTTGTGGTCGTAATTGGGCAGTTGGTAATAACCAGGGTCGAATACCCGGCTCGAAGCAGTCACTACGCCACTATCCAGGCCAGCAATGGCCACGGCTGGTTTGATCGTCGAGCCCGGCGGATACAGCCCGCGCAGCACGCGGTTGAACAGCGGCCGATCAATCGAGTCGCGCAGCTCGGCATAGGCCTTGAAACTGATACCGGTCACGAACAGGTTGGGGTCGAAACTCGGCTGACTGACCATGGCCAACACCTCGCCGGTGTTCGGATCGAGCGCGACGATAGCGCCACGACGCCCGGCCAGCGCAGCTTCGGCGGCTTCCTGCAGCTTGATGTCGAGGCTCAGGACAATGTCTTTGCCAGGAATCGGGTCGGTTCGCTTGAGCACCCGCAATACCCGGCCGCGGGCGTTGGTCTCGACTTCCTCATAGCCCACCTGCCCATGCAGCTCAGGCTCGTAAAAACGTTCGATGCCGGTCTTGCCGATATGGTGGGTACCGCTGTAGTTGACCGGGTCGAGGGTCTTGAGTTCTTTCTCGTTGATCCGCCCCACATAGCCGACCGAATGCGCAAAGTGCGCACCTTGCGGGTAATGCCGCACCAACTGGGCAACCACTTCAACACCGGGCAAACGGAACTGGTTCACCGCAATCCGGGCGATCTGCTCCTCGGTCAGCTCAAACAGAATCGGCACCGGCTCGAACGGTCGACGCCCCTGACGCATGCGCTTTTCAAACAGCGTACGGTCGTCTGGGGTCAGCTCGAGCACCTCGACGATCACGTCGAGCACCTGCTGCCAGTCGCCGGAACGCTCTCGGGTCATGCTCAGGCTGAAGCTGGGCCGGTTGTCGGCGATGATCACGCCGTTACGGTCGAAAATCAGCCCGCGGGTCGGCGGAATCGGCTGCACATGCACCCGATTGTTTTCCGACAGGGTCGAGTGATAGTCGTACTGGATCACCTGCAGGTAATACAGGCGAGCGATCAGCACGCAGATCAGCAGGACGATCGCCACGGCACCGACCACGACGCGACTGCGCACCAAACGGGCGTCTTTCTCGTGATCCTTGAGACGAATCGGCTGCGTCATTGAAAGGCTTACAGGTTCATTTGTGGTAAGGGTGCCCGGACAGCACGGTCCAGGCGCGGTACAGCTGTTCGCCGATCAGTATCCTTACCAATGGGTGCGGCAGGGTCAGCGGCGACAGCGACCAGCGCTGTTCGGCACGCGCGCAGACTTCCGGCGCCAGCCCTTCCGGGCCGCCGACCATGAAGTTCACAGTGCGCGAATCGAGCCGCCAGCGGTCCAGCTCAACAGCCAGTTGCTCGGTGCTCCACGGCTTGCCATGGACCTCCAGGGTGACAATCCGTTCCCCTGGCTGGACCTTGGCGAGCATGGCCTCGCCCTCCTGACGAATCAGGCGAGCGACATCGGCATTCTTGCCCCGGGTATTGAGCGGAATCTCCACCAGCTCCAGCGACAGCTCCGAGGGCAAGCGCTTGGCATACTCATGCCAACCGTCTTCGACCCATTTGGGCATGCGCGAGCCGACCGCGATCAGACGCAGACGCACGAGCCTTCCTTATTCCCGGTCTTTGAGGTTGTCGGAATAGGCGTGGTTATTTTCCGGGCTGTGGTGTTTGCCATCAGCGGCACGGCTCTGCTCGGCACCCAACCACAGGCGCTCGAGGTCGTAGAACTGACGGGCAGCAGCGGTCATCATGTGAACGATGACATCGTTGAGGTCGAGCAGTACCCAGTCGCTGTCGCCCTTGCCTTCTTCGCCCAGCGGCTGCGCGCCTTTGGCTTTGACCGCTTCACGGACCTTTTCCAGCATCGCGTTGATCTGGCGGTTGGACGTACCGGTGGCGATGATCATGTAATCGGTCAGGCTGTGTTTATCGCGCACGTCGATGACCTGGATGTCCTGGGCCTTGACGTCTTCCAGAGCGGCCTTGGTCAGTTCGACCAGTTCTTCGCCACTGATGGCACTGATTTTTTGCTTGGTCATATAAAACTCATTCAACTCAATAGTGTGAGGCGCTTCACAGCACCTTCAGTTCGGCGCACGGTAAAGGTTGTGCGCATCGATGTAGGCCAGTACTGCGTCCGGCACCAGAAACCGCACCGACTTGCCGCTGGCCAGCAGCTGTCGGATCTGCGTGGCTGACACCGCGAGCGGCGTCTGCCAGACGAATGCAATATGTCCCGCTGGCCCCACCAGGGCCTGCGGATCACTGACTGAGCGTGCAGCCAACAGATTGCGCAGGGCATCTGGTGGCTCGACGTCGGCATCCGGGCGTTGCAGCACCAGGATGTGACAGTGTTGCAGCAATTCTTCCCAACGATGCCAACTCGGCAGGCCGCAGAACGCGTCCCAGCCCAGCAGCAGAAACAGCTGATCAGAGGCGGCCATTTCGGCACGCATCAGCTCAAGTGTTTCAATGGTATACGACGGCGTGTCACGCTCCAGCTCGCGCGCATCCACCGACAGATTCGGCACACCTTCAACGGCACAGCGAACCATTGCCAGCCGGTCCTGGGCCGACACTTGTGGTGTGTCGCGGTGGGGCGGACGGGCGTTGGGCATCAGCCGAAGCTCGTCCAGCGCCAGCACTTCGGCCACCTCCAGCGCACTGCGCAGGTGACCAATGTGGACCGGGTCGAATGTCCCGCCGAGCACGCCGATGCGCCGGCCAGGCGTCATCGTCATGACTGTAGCGAGCGGTTTGCGCTCAGCCAAGTCAGAGCGACTCCTGCCCGCGCAGTTGACCGTCGCCGATCACTACATATTTTTCGCAGGTCAGGCCTTCCAGACCGACCGGGCCACGGGCGTGCAGCTTGTCGGTGGAAATACCGATTTCTGCGCCCAGGCCGTACTCGAAGCCATCGGCAAAGCAGGTTGGCGTGTTGATCATGACCGAAGACGAATCAACTTCGGCAGTGAAGCGCCGGGCCTGCCCCTGATGCTCAGTGACGATGGAGTCGGTGTGGTGCGAACCGTAATGGTTGATGTGCTCGATAGCCTGATCCAGGCCGTCGACCACACGGATCGACAGGATCGCCGCCAGGTACTCGGTGTTCCAGTCTTCTTCACTGGCCGGCACGGCATCGATAATCTGGCGGGTGCGCTCGCAACCGCGAAGTTCGACGCCTTTTTCCCGAAATTGGCGGGCCATTTCCGGCAAAAAGTCTGCTGCGACCGTTTGGTCCACAAGCAGGGTTTCCATCGCCCCACAGATGCCATAACGGTAGGTTTTGGCATTGAAGGCAATACGCCGCGCCTTGTCCAGCTCCGCATGCTCAGCCACGTACACATGACAGATGCCGTCGAGGTGCTTGATCACCGGCACCCGCGCATCGCGGCTGATACGCTCGATCAGGCCCTTGCCGCCACGCGGCACGATCACATCGACATACTCCGGCATGCTGATCAATGCACCGACCGCCTCGCGATCCGTGGTTTCTACCACCTGAACCACAGCCGCAGGCAGGCCTGCCTCAGCCAGACCACGCTGGATGCATTCGGCAATCGCGCGATTGGAGTGAATCGCCTCGGAGCCGCCGCGCAAAATGGTGGCATTACCCGACTTCAAGCACAGGCTGGCCGCATCGATGGTCACGTTGGGACGTGACTCGTAGATGATGCCGATGACGCCCAGCGGTACGCGCATCTTGCCGACCTGAATACCCGATGGGCGGTAGCTCATGTCACGAATGGCACCGACCGGATCTGGCAGGCTGGCCACCTGACGCAAGCCGACGATCATGCTGTCGATGCGGGCTGGGGTCAGCGCCAGGCGCTCCAGCATGGCCGGTTCCAGGCCATTGGCACGGCCGGCGGCCAAGTCCAGCTCGTTGGCGGCCGACAGTTCGTCACGAGCAGCATCCAGGGCATTGGCAGCGGCCTGCAGCGCACGGTTCTTCTGCGCGGTGCTGGCTCGGGCGATGACGCGGGCCGCCTCACGGGCAGCGCGACCCAGGCGGGTCATATAGTCAAGAACAGACTCAGTCATGGGCTCAGTGTCTTGGCGAAGGGGAAATCGGCTGATTATAACTGTCGCGCCGCCCCGCGCCCAGCGGAGACAGGCGGATGGTAAAAAACAGTTTCGATTCCCTGTAGGAGCGGGCTTGCCCCGCGATTGCGATTTGTCTGTCACATCGCCTCGCGGGGCAAGCCCGCTCCTACAGGTTCGGTTAAGGCAGAAATTGCTATTATCGCCGACCAGCCCACCGCGAACCTGCCCGCATGCCCGACTCAGCCCCCTGCCCGACCCAAGCATTGCCCGACAGTTTCTTTAACCGCGATGCACAGGAACTGGCCAAGGCCCTGCTGGGCAAGATCATCCGCCACCGCCAAGGCCCTTACTGGCTGGCGGCGCGCATTATCGAGACCGAGGCTTATTACCTGAGCGACAAGGGCAGCCACGCCTCGCTCGGTTACACAGAAAAACGCAAGGCGCTGTTCCTCGATGGCGGGCACATCTACATGTACTACGCACGCGGCGGCGACTCGCTGAACTTCAGCGCCCAGGGCCCGGGCAATGCGGTGCTGATCAAATCGGCCGTCGCCTTCGTCGACGCCATTTCCGATGCCAACAGCCTGGCGCAGATGCAACTGAACAGCCCCGCCGCCAACGGTCAATTGCGCGACAGCGAACGCTTGTGCTCAGGTCAGACGCTATTGTGCAAAGCACTGGGCCTGAAAGTACCGCATTGGGATGCCAAGCGTTTTGACGCCGAACGGCTGTTCGTTGAAGACTGCGGAATCAAGGTGAAACACATTATCCAGACCACCCGTCTAGGCATCCCCGCTGGCCGCGACGAACATCTGCCCTACCGCTTTGTCGACGCCGAGTTTGCCCGCCAGTGCACGCGGAACCCACTGCGCCGCGGCCAAGTCGAAGGCCGGGACTACTTTTTACTGACACAAGGAATCTGACACGATGGGCCAATGGCTCGACAGCCTGACCGGTTGGCTTGGTGCCAACCCGCAATGGCTTGGCTTGGCAATTTTTCTGGTGGCCTGCGTGGAATGCCTGGCCATCGCCGGGATTATCGTACCGGGCACCGTACTGTTGTTTGGCGTCGCCGTATTGGCGGGCAGCGGTGCCCTGTCGCTGGGTGAAACCTTGCTACTGGGGTTCCTAGGCGGCATTTTGGGCGATGCCATCTCCTACACGTTGGGGCGCAAGTTTCATCAGAACATCCGGCGCCTGCCCTTGCTGCGCCATCACCCGGAGTGGATCGGCGGCGCCGAAACCTATTTCCAGCGCTACGGTATTGCCAGCCTGTTGGTAGGGCGCTTCATCGGGCCACTGCGGCCGATGCTGCCGATGGTCGCCGGGATGTTCGACATGCCCCTGCCACGCTTTATCGCCGTCAGCCTGATCGCTGGTGCCGGTTGGTCGGTTGCCTACCTGTTGCCCGGCTGGGCCACAGGTGCCGCCATGCGCTTGCCACTGCCCGAGGGCTTCTGGCTCGATGCCGGCCTGATCGCCGCCGGTTTGGCGATTCTGGTTGGCGTCAGCATCAATTGCAGCCTGCGCAGCATGCGTCGCGGCACCCGCGTGATCGCGGGGCTCAGCCTGCTGGCGCTGACCGGGCTGTTTGTTGGCTGGCCGTATTTGCATGAGTTCGATCAGGGCTTGATGACGCTGATTCAGGAGCATCGCAGCAACGCCATCGATGGCACGGTAGTGCTGATCACCCGCATGGGCGATTTTCGCACGCAGTTTTTCCTCGGTGGCCTGCTGACCGGCCTGTTGCTGCTGGCACGGCAGTGGCGTCCAGCGCTGTTTGCCGGCACCACGCTGGTCGGCACTGCCCTGGCAAACGGCAGTCTGAAATGGCTGTTCGCCCGCGCCCGTCCGGAAGTCCTGACCGATCCGCTTACCACCTACAGCATGCCCAGCGGCCACAGTTCGGCGGCGTTTGCCTTCTTCCTGGTGCTGGCAGTACTGGCCGGACGCGGCCAGCCAGCGCGTATGCGCCTGACCTGGATCATGCTGGGTTGTTTGCCAGCACTGGCCATTGCCCTGTCGCGGGTCTACCTGGGAGTGCACTGGCCAACCGATATTCTTGCCGGCGCCATGCTCGCCTGCTGTATATGCGCCACCAGTCTGACCTTGATCCAGCGCCGCCAACCGCTGACGGCCCTGCCACTAAAGGTCTGGTGGTTGATTCTGCCCGCGTGCATCGCCCTTCTGGCGTTCTTCAGCTTGCACGCAATGCCGGACGCCCTGCTGCGCTATCAGTATTGAGAACTCAGGCGAAGAGTTCGCCTTGCAGGCGGTCAAGCAATGCCTGAATAGCATTCAGGCGTTGCTGCGCGGAGTCGATGGCCAGCAGGTCCAGTTTGTCTTCTTCGACAAAGGGCAGCAGGTAGGCCAGCTGGTTGGCCAGCGATTGCTGGCCCACCACCGCAGACGGCATGTTCAGCGCAGCCACCATCGGGTGCTCGCCCAACGCTTTGAGCAGCGCCAGCAGGTCGTCATCCTGCTCAGCCAATGGAGTGTCCGGACGTTCCTGCAACCACTGCACATCGGCCAGCAGTAGCTGATCTTTCTGCACCTGAGCACTCTGCACACGAAAGCGCCGAGTACCTTCGACACGAATGCCGAGCAGGCCATTGTCTTGCTGCTGGAAATCGCGGATCACTGCCTCGCAACCAATAGAGGCATAGCCTTCAGGCGCCTTGCCGACCTGCTCGCCCTCCAGGATGCAAACCACACCAAAGCCGCCGCCCTGCTTCATGCAGCGGCCGATCATGTCCAGGTAGCGCGCCTCGAAAATCTGCAAATCAAGGAAGCAACCTGGAAACAGCACGGTATTGAGTGGAAACAGCGGTAACGTCATTGCAATTCCTCAAGCAACCAGGCTGACCGCCAACGGCAGGAAAACCGCAGTGGCCACGCCCATCAGGCTCATCGCCAGGGCCGCAAAGGCCCCACACTCATCACTTTCCTGCAGGGCCACCGAAGTGCCCACCGCATGAGCGGTTACCCCCAGGGCCATGCCTCGTGCTTCCGGGCTGTGAACCCCACAACGCGACAGCAATTGAGGGCCAAAGATCGCACCGATCACGCCGGTGATCAGCACAAACACCGCTGCCAGTGCGGCCACGCCGCCAATCTGTTCAGCCACTAGCATGGCGATAGGCGAAGTCACCGACTTGGGCGCCATGGTCATCAGAATCATATGCTCGGCGCCAAACCACCAGCCCAGCAACACGCAAGCGCCTGTTGCCACGATCCCTCCGATTACTAGCGTAGTAAAGGTCGGCCAGAACAGCTGGCGAATGCGCCGCAGATTGAGATAAAGCGGAACCGCCAGTGCGACGGTCGCAGGCCCGAGCAGGATGCTCATGATTTCGGTACTTTTGCGGTACTCACTGTAAGTCAGGCCACAGGTGAGCAGTACGCCAATGACTACAAGCATCGACACCAGTACCGGCTGCAGAAAAATCCAGCGGGTCTTTTCATAGGCCGCCAACACCAACTGGTACGCGCCCAGGGTAATGCCGATGCCAAACAAGGGGTGATGAATGACCGCGTTCAGCGCACCGTTCCAGTCCAGGTTCATGGCCGCTCCTCACGCTTGGCCTGCCGGGCGATAAGCTTTTGCATGAGCACGCCGACAAAAGCCAGGGTCACCAGCGCCGAGATCACCAACGCCCCGACAATGGCCCAGAAATCTGCAGCGATGTCTGCGGCGTACACCATCACACCCACCGCTGGCGGTACCAGCAGCAACGGTAGGTAACGCAGCAAGCTGTTGGCCGCCTCGCTCAGCGGCGCGCCTACTTCCCCGCGCAGCATCAGAAACACCAGCAAGAGCAGAAGACCAATAATCGGCCCAGGCAAGATGGGCACAAACAAATGGTTAATCGCCGTCCCAAGCAATTGAAACAACACCAGCCAGGTCAAACCACGCAACAGCATAACTTTCTCCTTCGGGCCTGGCGGCCATTATAAGCACGCTAACGACCTGCCTATAACCTGATATTCGCCGAAAACATGCCGACTTGACCGCTTTTGGCAGGCGTGGTGAATTTAGCCTTTCGATTCTGCCGCCCCTATAAGAAAACCAAAGCAATCTGGAGAGTCACGATGCCTCAAGTACCTGTTGCAGAGCTTTCGCAGTACGTTGGTAAGGAACTGGGACGTTCCGAATGGCTGACCATCGATCAAAACCGCATCAACCTGTTTGCTGAAGCCACTGGCGATTTTCAGTTCATCCATGTCGATCCGGTGAAGGCAGCAAATACGCCATTTGGCAGCACTATCGCTCACGGTTTTCTCACTCTTTCGCTAATCCCCAAATTGATGGAAGACATCATTGTGCTTCCTGAGGGCCTGAAGATGGTCGTTAACTACGGCCTCGACAGCGTGCGCTTTATCCAACCGGTCAAGGTCGACAGCCGGGTACGGCTCAAAGTTGAGCTGGCAAAAGCGGAGGAGAAAAAGCCTGGCCAATGGCTACTCAAGCTCACCACCACCCTGGAAATCGAAGGCCAGGAAAAGCCCGCCTATATTGCTGAGCCACTGACCCTCTGCTTCGTCTAAGAAGCGCCCTACACTGAAACAGCCCTCGGCGGCTGTTTCAGCCTGCGCATTGTGCGGCATACTCGGGGCCTTACCCGTCCGGACCCCGTCATGCGCCCACTTGTTCCGCTTGCCCTGACCTTACTACTCGCCGCCTGTGGCGAGGGTGAACCACTGTCTCCACCTGATGCTCGCCTCCCCGATGGCGGACGCTACCGTGGGCAAATCGTGGATGGCCTGCTGCAAGGCGAAGGGCGCATCGATTACCCCAATGGCAGCTGGTACGCCGGCAACTTCCAGGCTGGCCAATGGCACGGTAAAGGCGAGTGGCATGGCAGCAACGGCGAGGTCTACCGTGGCCAGTTCCAGCAGGGCTTGTTTCATGGGCTGGGCACCCTGAAAACACCAGGCAGCAGCTACACCGGCAGTTTCAAAGCCGGGCGCCGCGACGGCGAAGGCATTCTCAAAGAAAACGGCCTGTTGTATCGCGGCCAGTTCAAGGACGATCAGTACAGTGGCGCCGGGCATCTGGAGTTATCCGATGGCAGCCAGTACCAGGGCCTGTTCGCTCGCGGCAAACCCAATGGCGAAGGCATTCGCAGCGACGCCAGCGGCAACCAGTTCAGCGGCCGCTTCGCCAATGGTCAGCTGGAAGGCAGCGGCACCTTCAACAGCGCCGAAGGCGATCAGTACATCGGCGCGTTCCATGACAACCGCCTGGAAGGTCGCGGCCGCTACGAAAGCGCCGAGGGCGATGTGTGGATTGGCCAGTTCAAAGACGGCACGCTCAATGGCAAAGGTGAACTGATTGGCGCCGATGGCAGCCACTACAAGGGCAACTTCCAAGACTGGCGCTTTACCGGCAAGGGTCGTCTGCAATTGGCTGATGGCAGCCTGTATGTGGGTGGATTCGACAACGACACCTACCACGGCCAGGGCCGCCTGACCCTGAGCGATGGCAGCAGCCAGAGTGGCTACTGGGTCAATGGCCAGCGCGTGCGTGACGAGCAAGGCAGGTTGCTACCTGACCCACTGGAACTGGCCCTGCTCAACCAAGGCACATTACTGGATAACGCATTGGCCAAGGTCCCGCCATCGACCCCCGAAATCGAACTGTACAGCCTGGTGCTGGCGGGCGATGGAAAACAAAGTGTGTTCATGCGCGAAGCCGAGTACGTGAGCACCTTGCTCAAAAGCCGTTTCGGCGCCATCGGCCAGGTCAACCTGGTCAACCACCGCGATCACCTCGACGACCGCCCGCTGGCCACCCGCGAAAACCTGGCGCGTGCCGCACGCACCCTGGCCGAACGCAGTGGCCCCGAAGACCTGTTGTTCATCTACCTGACCAGCCATGGCAGCCAAGACCACGAACTGGTGCTGGACTTACCGCGCCTGCAACTGGCCGACCTGCCCGCCGACGCGCTGGCCAGCGCTTTGGCGCCATTAAAAGATCGCGACAAAGTGATCGTCATTTCGGCGTGCTACTCCGGTGGCTACATCGACGCACTCAAAGACAACAAGACCCTGATCATGACCGCCGCACGCGCTGACCGCGTGTCGTTCGGCTGCTCTGAAGAGGCCGACTTCACCTACTTCGGCGACGCTCTGTTCGCCCAGGCCCTGAACCAGACCGACGATTTGCGTCAGGCATTTGACTTGGCCAACACCCTGGTTGCCGAGCGGGAGACCGTGGAAGGTTTCGAAGCATCCGAGCCACAGATCTGGGCCCCGAGCGAAGTACTGTCGCGTTGGCAGCAACTACGCCAGCAACAGGCACGCAAAGCGCTGCAGAGCAATGCGCAGAAATTGACCGGGCATGCAAAACATGCCGGCAACCACTAAGCTGAGTGTATCAAGGGAGAGACATCATGTACTTGACGCCTCAACACATCCTGCTTGCCGGAGCCACCGGCCTCACCGGTGAACATTTACTCGATCGGCTGCTCAACGAGCCGACTGTCAGCCGGGTACTGGCGCCCACCCGCCGGCCACTGGCTGAACACCCGCACCTGGAAAACCCGGTGGGAGACCCTGCGCTGTTCTTACCGCAGTTGGGCGGTCGCGTCGATATCGCCTTCTGCTGCCTGGGCACCACGATAAAACAGGCAGGCTCCGAACCCGCATTCCGTGCCGTTGACCTGGACATGGTGGTCGCCTTCGGCAAACGCGCGCGGGAAATGGGCGCACGTCACCTGATCGTCATCAGTGCCCTGGGGGCCGACCCGAAGTCGCCGATTTTCTACAACCGGGTCAAAGGCGAGATGGAAGAAGCGCTGAAGGCGCAAGACTGGCCACAATTGACCATTGCCCGGCCTTCCCTGCTGCTGGGCGATCGACAAGAGCCGCGCCTGGCCGAACGGGTTGCAGGGCCGCTGTCAAAGCTGATTCCCGGCAAGTACCGTGGCATTGAAGCCTGCCAGCTGGCGCGTGCTTTATGGCGCTTGGCGCTTGAGGAGCAAGACGGGATTCGTATTGTCGAGTCTGATGAGCTGCGCAGGCTTGGGAAATGATCGCGGGGCAAGCCCGCTCCCACAGGTTATGAGGCGCCTGTGGGAGCGGGCTTGCCCCGCGATTTACAATCCACCTGTCGCCTGAAAACTCACGCCTATAGCCGTCAGCACCGACAGGGGCAGTAGCAAGGTATCGAGCAAAGCACTGCCCGGCAGATCAAGCCCCGGATACTGCGGTGCCTCAGCGCCAAAGCGGTCCATGGCGCAGCACCCACCCTGTAACGCATATAAATCCAAGCGTGTACCGCTATACACCAACGGCGCACCCGGCTTCGCTGCATCCAGCGTGCGCACGGTTGCACAACCACTGGCCAACATCCCCAACAAGGCGACGCCAAGCAGTCGCTTCATTCATCAGCGCCGAAGTGGTGCTCACCCCAACGCGGCAGCATGTCCTGAGGGATGTTTAGCAGATTGAGAATCCGTGCCACCACAAAATCGATCAGGTCGTCGATGGTCTGCGGCTGGTGATAGAACCCCGGTGCCGCAGGCAAAATCACTGCGCCCATGTTCGACAACTTGAGCATGTTTTCCAGGTGAATGGTCGAGAACGGCGCTTCACGTGGCACCAGAATCAGCTGGCGGCGCTCTTTGAGCGTGACATCGGCGGCGCGCTCGATCAGGTTGTTGCACGCGCCGGTAGCAATCGCCGACAAGGTGCCAGTAGAGCATGGCACCACCACCATCGCCGCCGGTGCGCCGGAGCCGGACGCCACCGGCGACATCCAGTCTTCCTTGCCATACACACGAATCTGCCCGTCTGCAGCGCCGGTGTACTCGGTCAGAAAGGCCTGCATCGCCTGGGGTTTGGCCGGAAGCACCACATCGGTCTCGGTCGACATCACCAGTTGTGCTGCCTTGGAGATCAGGAAATGCACCTCGCGGTCTTCACGCACCAGGCAATCGAGCAGGCGCAGCCCATACTGCGCCCCCGAGGCGCCGGTCATCGCCAGTGTGATGCGTTCCGGCCCACTCATTTCAGCGCCTCTGCCAATTTGCCATGCAGCCCGCCAAAACCGCCGTTACTCATGATCACCACCTGGGTGCCCGGCTTGGCCTGACTTTTAACCTGCTCAATGATGGCTTCAAGGCTATCGGCAACCATCGACGGTACCGTGCACTCGGCAGCGGTGGCTGCCAGATCCCAGCCGAGATTCGGTGGCGCGTACCAGATGACCTGGTCAGCATCGTTAACGCTTTCCGGCAACCCGTCGCGGTGGGCACCCAACTTCATCGAATTGGAGCGCGGCTCGATCACGGCGATCAGTGGCGCATCGCCAACACGTTTACGCAGGCCGTCGAGGGTGGTGGCAATGGCGGTCGGGTGATGGGCAAAGTCGTCATAAATGGTCACGCCTTGCACTTCGGCGACCTTTTCCATGCGCCGCTTCACGCTTTTGAACGCGCTCAGCGCAGCAATGCCCAGTGCCGGTACCACGCCTACATGGCGGGCCGCAGCCAGGGTAGCCAAAGCGTTGGCCACGTTGTGCTGGCCGGTCAGCGCCCACTCGACCACACCTTGGCTTTCGCCTTCAAAGCTGACTTCAAAGCGCGAGCCATCGGCACTGAGCAATTTGACCTGCCACTGCCCGCCTTCACCGGTGGTTTGTACCGGGGTCCAGCAGCCCATCTTGATCACCCGCTCCAACGCCGGCTCAGTGGTGGGATGAATCACCAGGCCTTCGCTCGGAATGGTGCGCACCAAGTGGTGGAACTGTCGTTCGATGGCAGCAAGATCAGGGAAAATGTCCGCATGATCGAACTCAAGGTTGTTGAGGATCGCGGTGCGTGGGCGGTAGTGCACGAATTTCGAGCGCTTGTCGAAGAATGCGCTGTCGTACTCATCGGCCTCAACCACAAAGAACGGCGTGCCACCCAAACGAGCCGACACGGCAAAGTTCTGCGGTACACCACCAATCAGGAAGCCTGGGCTCATACCGGCATGTTCCAGTACCCAGGCCAGCATGCTGCTGGTGGTGGTTTTACCGTGCGTACCGGCCACTGCCAACACCCAACGCCCTTGCAGTACGTGATCAGCCAACCACTGCGGCCCGGAAACATAAGGCAGGCCCTTGTTGAGGACATACTCGACCGCCGGGTTACCGCGCGACAAGGCGTTACCGATGACGACCAGATCAGGTGCCGGATGAAGCTGGGCCGCATCATAACCCTGGGTCAGCTCGATGCCCTGCGCCTCAAGCTGAGTGCTCATAGGCGGATAGACATTGGCGTCGGAGCCGGTAACCCGATGCCCGAGCTCTTTGGCCAGCACTGCCAGAGAGCCCATGAAAGTGCCGCAGATACCAAGAATATGAATATGCATTATCGACCTCGCAAAACGTCGAGGCAGGGTAGCCCAGGGCGCAGGAAATCGCACCCTGTGTTTCGCTCAAGCGTCGCGAGCGATGCCGTGTTTGCGAAGTTTTCGATACAAGGTATTACGGCTAACTCCCAACTGCGCCGCCACATGGGTCATGTGCCAGCGTTGCTGCTCCAGCGCATTGAGCAAAACACTGCGTTCAGCATCCTCCAGCGGTGGGAGCACCTCCTGTGGGAGCGGGCTTGCCCCGCGATGCACTGGTTCAGACAGATTACAATCGCGGGGCAAGTCGGATCGCCGCACCGCCGCTCCCACCATGATTGATGGCAAGTCGGGGAGGCGGATGCAACCGTCGTCACACAGGGCCGCCAAGGTGCGTAACACGTTACGCATCTGGCGTACGTTCCCGGGCCAGGCGAAGTCGAGCAAGGCCTGACGCGCCGCTGGTTCCAGCACCACCGTTTGCTCACCCGCCTCTTCAGCCAGGATGAAATCCAGCAACTGCGACTTGTCACTGCGCTCACGCAACGCCGGCAGCTGGATTTCCAAGCCATTGAGCCGGTAGTAGAGGTCTTCACGGAAGCTACCGTCTGCCACCCGCTCCAACAAGTTACGGTGCGTGGCACTGATGATGCGCACGTTAACCGCCTGCGGCTCGCCACCAATGGGCACTACCATGCGCTCTTCGAGCACGCGCAGCAGACGGGTTTGCAAGGCCAGCGGCATGTCGCCAATTTCATCCAGCAACAGCGTACCGCCATCGGCCTGCTGCAACTTGCCACGCATGCCTTCTTTGCGCGCTCCGGTAAAACTGCCACCGCGATAGCCGAACAGCTCGCTCTCGATCAGACTTTCAGGGATCGATGCACAGTTGAGCGCGACGAAGGCCTTGCCGTTGCGTTGGCTGGCCTGATGCACCGCCTTGGCGAACGCCTCCTTGCCACAGCCGGTTTCGCCATTGAGCAGCAGCGGTACATCGCGCTCAAACACCCGCACCGCGCGGCGAAAATCATTCTGCAACGCTGGGTCGACCAAGCAGATGCTCGCCGGGCTACGCGCCTGAACCGGTATGACTGGCACTGCCACAGCCGGCAGCGAACGCGCCTGTCCACGCAAGCTGGCAAAAAGCTGCCGCCCGTCACGGGTGCGCAGCGGCCAGCGGGCGCTGCTCTCAGGCATCGCACGGCTGAACAGTTCATCTTGAGAACAATCGAAAAACATATCCACAGGCTTGCCCAGCACACCGCCACGGATCGTACCGAGCAAGTTCAGCGCACTCTGATTGACCGCACTGATCCGCCCGTCACCGTCGAACGCCAGCAATCCCTCACTGAACAGGCCCAGCGATTCCGCCTGCAGGTGAAAGCGCAGCAACCATTGGTTTTCGAAATACCGCAGGAAATAGCTGCTCTCGATCATCTTCGCCGAGAGATTGACCAGGGCCATGGTATGGAACTGGCTCTGGCGCGAAACATCCGGGCGCGCCGAAGAAACATCGAGCACCGCCAACAGCTCGCCATGTGGATCGAACACCGGGCTGGCCGAACAGGTCAGGCCCGTGTGGCGACCTCGAAAATGTTCGTCTTGGTGGATAGTCAGCGCCTGACGCTCGACCAGGCAGGTGCCAATGCCATTGGTGCCCTCACGGGCCTCGCTCCAGTCGGCACCCAGCCATAACCCGGCACGCTCGAAAATGCGCCGTTCAGTGGGCGCCGTGACACAGTTGAGAATCACCCCGCGGGCATCGGTGAGCAGCACCGCATGCCCTGCTCCGGACAACTGCTGGTGCAGACTGTTCATCTCATTACCGGCAATTTGCAGTACCTGCTGCAGGCGCTCACGGCTCTCCAGCACGCGCCCATGCTCCAGCACCGTGGGCGCCACACTCAGGGCTGGGTCCAAATGGTAGTCCTCAAGGCAACGCAGCCACGAGCGGGCAATGGATGGATCACTGCCAGGCCCCTGCATCTGTGCTTGCCCCTGAGTCACCGTAAGCACTTGCCGGGCGTGCCGGCTGAGGTGATTGTTCTGCACTTTTTATTGTTCTCCGCAGACAAGATAGGCCCAGCATCCTCTACCCGTCGGTGCAATGCAATGGCGGCTTGACCACCGAGTCACAGCCTGTGCCATAAACGGTACAAAGTGTCACCCGCACTGTATCAGCCCTGCCACAGCACCTCCCTGCCTTGCCCCGCAAAAACCTCGCAAACCCTTGATTTTCCTGAGCCGGGCAACACTGGCCCAAGCCTTGCTCTATGCTTAGTTATTACCTCCCAAACAAACACAAGAGCCAGGAGACACACCATGCGTTATGCACACCCCGGTACCGAAGGCGCCAAGGTTTCCTTCAAGAGCCGTTACGGGAACTACATTGGTGGCGAATTCGTTGCACCGGTCAAAGGGCAATATTTCGAGAACACCTCGCCAGTCAACGGCCAACTGATTGCCGAATTCCCGCGCTCCACTGCCGAAGACGTAGAAAAGGCCCTGGATGCTGCTCATGCCGCCGCTGACGCCTGGGGCACCACCTCAGCCCAGGCACGCTCGTTGATCCTGCTGAAAATCGCTGACCGTATCGAACAGAACCTGGAACTGCTGGCCATCACCGAAACCTGGGATAACGGTAAGGCCATCCGCGAAACCCTGAACGCCGATATCCCGCTGGCCGCCGATCACTTCCGCTACTTCGCTGGCTGCCTGCGCGCCCAGGAAGGCGGCGCCGCAGAAATCGACGGCAACACCGTTGCTTACCACCTGCACGAACCACTGGGCGTGGTCGGGCAGATCATTCCGTGGAACTTCCCAATCCTGATGGCTGCGTGGAAACTCGCACCGGCGCTGGCTGCCGGTAACTGCGTAGTACTCAAACCGGCTGAGCAGACCCCACTGGGCATCACCGTGCTGCTGGAGGTGATCGGCGACCTGCTGCCACCTGGCGTACTCAACGTGGTGCAAGGCTATGGCCGCGAAGCCGGTGAGGCCCTGGCCACCAGCAAGCGCATCGCCAAAATCGCCTTTACCGGCTCCACCCCGGTGGGCTCGCACATCATGAAATGTGCCGCCGAGAACATCATTCCGTCGACTGTAGAGCTGGGCGGTAAATCGCCGAACATCTTCTTCGAAGACATCATGCAGGCCGAGCCTGCTTTCATCGAAAAAGCTGCAGAAGGCCTGGTGCTGGCTTTCTTCAACCAGGGCGAAGTGTGCACCTGCCCATCGCGGGCTCTGGTACAAGAGTCGATCTACCCGGCGTTCATGCAAGAGGTGATGAAAAAGATCAAACAGATCAAACGCGGTGATCCCCTCGATACCGACACCATGGTGGGTGCCCAGGCCTCCGAGCAGCAATTTGACAAGATCCTCTCCTACCTGGAAATCGCCGAGAAGGAAGGCGCCGAGCTGCTGACCGGCGGCAAGGTGGAAAAACTCGAAGGCAGCCTGGCGACCGGTTACTACATCCAGCCAACCCTGCTCAAGGGCAACAACCAGATGCGCGTGTTCCAGGAAGAAATCTTCGGCCCGGTGGTGAGCATCACCACCTTCAAGGATGAAGCCGAAGCCCTGGCCATCGCCAACGACACCGAGTTCGGTCTGGGTGCTGGCGTCTGGACCCGCGACATCAACCGCGCCTATCGCATGGGCCGCGGCATCAAAGCTGGTCGCGTGTGGACCAACTGCTACCACCTGTACCCGGCGCACGCCGCGTTCGGTGGCTACAAAAAGTCTGGCGTTGGCCGCGAAACCCACAAAATGATGCTCGACCACTACCAGCAAACCAAAAACCTGCTGGTTAGCTACGACATCAATCCGCTGGGCTTCTTCTAACCCACTCACAGCGCGGCCCCACCCCGGGGCCGCTCTGGCTCGCTTCCTGCAAGACCATCACCAACAACTGGCAACCGCTGGTTGAAAAAGAAAAAAACAGGTGAACCCTATGCCAAGCGATCACTCCGGCAGCGTGCCGGCCGGTTCTTCCGTCGATTTCGAAAAAGTCGGCAGCGACTACTTCCAACAACGTGAATTGAAAAAAGGCGCAGCAGGCTGGGTGTTGCTGGTCGGCCTAGGTGTTGCCTACGTAATTTCCGGCGACTACGCCGGCTGGAACTTTGGCTTGGCCCAAGGCGGCTGGGGTGGCATGTTCCTCGCCACCTTGCTGATGGCCACCATGTACCTGTGCATGTGTTTCTCTCTGGCTGAACTGTCCTCCATGATCCCCACCGCCGGTGGTGGTTACGGCTTTGCCCGCAGCGCCTTTGGGCCCTGGGGTGGCTTTCTGACCGGCACGGCGATCCTGATTGAATACGCCATCGCTCCGGCGGCCATCGCCGTGTTCATCGGCGCCTATTGCCAATCATTGTTCGGAATTGGCGGCTGGATGATCTACCTGGCCTTCTACATCATCTTTATCGGCATCCACATTTTCGGGGTCGGTGAAGCGTTGAAGCTGATGTTCATCATCACCGCTATCGCCGCCATTGCACTGGGCGTGTTCCTGGTCGCGATGGTGCCGCACTTTGATGTGAATAACCTGTTCGACATTGCCCAGACCGACGCTGTGGGCGCCAGCAGTTTCCTGCCGTTCGGTTACGTTGGAGTGTGGGCCGCGATCCCTTACGCGATCTGGTTCTTCCTCGCAGTCGAAGGCGTACCGCTGGCTGCCGAAGAAACCAAAAACCCCAAGCGCGACCTGCCTCGCGGCCTGATCGGCGCCATGTTGGTGCTGCTGGCCTTCGCCCTGCTGATTCTGGTGGTTGGCCCCGGCGGCGCAGGTGCCGATGCACTGAAAAGCTCGGGCAACCCGCTGGTTGAAGCACTGGCCAAAGCCTATGGCGGCTCTACCTGGATGGGTGGTTTCGTCAACCTGGTGGGCCTGGCGGGGCTGATCGCCAGTTTCTTCTCGATCATCTACGCCTACTCGCGGCAGATTTTCGCCTTGTCACGGGCCGGCTACCTGCCGCGCAAACTCTCAGAAACCAACAAGAGCAAAGCACCGGTGCTGGCCTTGGTGATTCCCGGAATCATCGGTTTTGTCTTGTCGTTGACCGGCCAGGGCGACCTGCTGATCCTGGTTGCGGTGTTCGGCGCTACGCTGTCTTATGTACTGATGATGGCCGCGCACATCACCCTGCGCATCAAACGCCCCAAAATGGAGCGCCCATACCGCACACCGGGCGGGATCTTCACTTCGGGTGTGGCCTTGGTGCTGGCTTGCCTGGCCGTCGTCGCCGGTTTCCTGGTAGACCCACGGGTGGTTATTGGTGCTGCGATCATCTATGGCGTACTGATTGCCTACTTTGCGTTCTACAGCCGCCACCACTTGGTAGCGGGCACACCGGAAGAAGAGTTCGCCGCGATCCAAAAGGCCGAAGAGGCCCTGCACTGATCAACGCCACCTGCGCCGCAGGCCCGGCCTGCGGCGTTCTGGAGATTCTGTATGGCAAGTTTTGTACACACGGCAGGTCACCAGACTTACCGTTTTGAAAGCCTCAAGGAAGTAATGGCCAAGGCCAGCCCGGCCCGCTCGGGCGATTTTCTCGCTGGGGTGGCAGCCAGCAACGACGGTGAACGGGTCGCCGCACAGATGGCCCTGGCCGACATCCCCCTCAAGCACTTCCTCAACGAAGCCCTGATTCCCTACGAAGCCGATGAAGTTACCCGGCTGATCATCGACACCCACGACGCCGCCGCCTTTGCTCCCGTCAGCCACCTGACCGTGGGCGGGTTGCGTGACTGGCTGCTCAGCGATCAGGCTGATGAGGCCGCTTTACGTGCGCTGGCACCCGGTCTCACCCCGGAGATGGCCGCAGCCGTGTCAAAAATCATGCGTGTGCAAGACTTAGTGCTCGTCGCGCAAAAAATCCGTGTAGTCACCCGCTTTCGCGGCACCATGGGCCTGCGTGGGCGCCTCTCTACACGCTTGCAACCCAACCACCCGACTGACGAACCGGCCGGTATTGCCGCCAGCATTCTTGACGGCCTGCTGTATGGCAACGGCGATGCCATGATCGGTATCAACCCGGCCACCGACAGCATCGCCTCAATCTGCGCGCTGCTGGAAATGCTCGACGCCATCATCCAGCGCTACGACATTCCCACCCAGGCTTGCGTGCTCACCCACGTCACCACCTCGATCGAAGCGATCAACCGTGGTGTGCCGCTGGACCTGGTATTCCAATCGATTGCCGGCACCGAAGCGGCCAACGCCAGCTTTGGTATCAATCTGAACGTGTTGAAAGAAGGTTACGAAGCGGGCTTGAGCCTCAATCGCGGCACCCTCGGGCAAAACCTGATGTACTTCGAAACCGGCCAGGGCAGTGCACTCTCGGCCAACGCCCATCACGGCGTAGACCAACAAACCTGCGAAACCCGCGCATACGCTGTGGCCCGGCACTTCAAACCGTTTCTGGTCAACACCGTGGTCGGCTTCATCGGCCCGGAGTACTTGTACAACGGCAAGCAAATCATCCGTGCCGGCCTTGAAGACCACTTCTGCGGCAAACTGCTCGGCGTGCCGATGGGCTGTGACATTTGCTACACCAACCATGCCGAAGCCGACCAGGACGACATGGACATGCTCCTGACCCTGCTCGGTGTGGCTGGGATCAACTTCATCATGGGCATCCCAGGCTCCGACGACATCATGCTCAATTACCAGACCACGTCGTTCCACGATGCCCTCTATGCCCGCCAGACCCTGGGCCTGAAACCGGCGCCGGAGTTCGAAGCCTGGCTGGCACGCACCGGGATTTTCACCCAGGCCGATGGCCGCGTGCGCTTCGGTGACAACTTGCCACCGGCGTTTCGCCAGGCCCTGGCACAACTGGGATAAGCGAGGTGATCATGGACAAGACCCCCGACAACAGCAGCAACCCTTGGCTGGAACTGCGCCGCCTGACCCCGGCGCGCATTGCCTTGGGCCGCACCGGCACCAGCCTGCCCACCAGTGCTCAGCTGGACTTCCAGTTCGCCCATGCACAGGCCCGAGATGCCGTGCATCTGGCCTTTGACCACCAAGGGTTGCGCGCCCAGTTGGACGAACGCCAGCAGCAAAGCCTGCTGCTACACAGCGCCGCTGCCGACCGTCACAGCTACCTGCAACGCCCAGACCTGGGCCGTCGGCTGCACCCGGACTCGGCTCGACAGTTACGCGAACATGCCGCAGCCAATCCAGGCGGTATAGACCTGGCCATCGTGGTTGCCGATGGCCTTTCCGCCTTAGCTGTACACCGCCATACCTTGCCGTTTCTGGCCCGCTTTGAAGAACAGTCGGCTGCCGAAGGTTGGTCGAAGTCACCCGTCATTCTGGTGGAGCAAGGGCGCGTCGCAGTAGCCGACGAAGTCGGCGAATTGCTCGGGGCAAAAATGACCGTGATCCTCATTGGTGAGCGCCCCGGCCTGAGTTCTCCAGACAGCCTGGGCCTGTATTTCACCTACAACCCTAAGGTCGGCCTGACCGACGCCTACCGCAACTGCATCTCCAACGTCCGCCTTGAAGGGCTCAGTTATGGCATGGCCGCCCACCGTTTGTTGTACCTGATGCGCGAGGCGTGCCGGCGGCAGCTGTCCGGGGTCAACCTCAAAGATGAAGCGCAAGTGCACACGCTGGAGTCCGCAGCAGACGCGCCAAACAAAGGAAACTTCTTGCTAAGTAAATCCTGAACCGGCATCGGTTTCGTAGATTGCACTTTCTAATTGCCTTCAGGCAGCATCACCCGAGGCTGCCGGCGATTCGCCGCACACTTCCATGGACCCTGAGGCCTGCTTATGCGAATCATCAAAGCAACCCTGGAACATCTGGACCTGCTTGCCCCACTGTTCGTCCGTTACCGCGAGTTCTACGGGCAACTGCCCTACCCCGACTCATCCCGCAACTTCTTGCAAAAGCGCCTGGAGCGTGGCGAATCGATCATCTACCTGGCGCTGCCAGACGATGACGACAGCAAGTTGCTTGGCTTTTGCCAGCTCTACCCCAGTTTCTCGTCGCTGTCGCTCAAACGTGTCTGGATCCTCAACGACATCTTTGTAGCCGAAGACTCCCGCCGCATGCTGGTTGCCGACCACCTCATGCGCGAAGCCAAGAAAATGGCCAAAGAAACCAACGCCGTGCGCATGCGGGTGTCTACCAGCAGCAACAACGAAGTGGCGATGAAAACCTACGAATCCATGGGCTTTCGTGAGGACACCGAGTTCAAGAGCTACATCCTGCCCATCAACTCAGATTGACCCACCACCCTGTGGGAGCGGGCTTGCCCCGCGATTGCGGCATACCTGACACACCGCAATCGCTGGGTAAGCCCGCTCCCACAAGGTTGTGTTCGCCCCTGCCTGTTTTAGAAATCCGTCGCTACAAACTGCGCAGGCACATTCTTGTCGTCTCCGTATAATGCGCCCTCCAAAAATGTGTGACACTTTACCCATCTCTCGGGTAACGGCTGCTCGCATTCGCACTGCCAGTCATCGCATGCCCCTCTACCGGGTCAAAGAACACAGGTGCTGTACATGGATTTCAACCCGCTGGACCTCATTCTGCATCTCGACACCTACCTCGATTTGCTGGTCAACAACTATGGCCCTTGGATTTACGCAATCCTGTTCCTGGTGATCTTCTGCGAGACCGGCCTGGTGGTAATGCCGTTCCTGCCGGGCGATTCGCTGCTGTTCATTGCCGGTGCGGTAGCGGCTGGCGGCGGCATGGACCCTGTGCTGCTCGGTGGCCTGTTGATGGCTGCGGCGATACTCGGCGACAGCACCAACTACGTGGTGGGCCGAACGGCGGGAGAACGGTTGTTCCGCAATCCCAACTCGAAGATCTTCCGTCGCGACTACCTGCAGCAAACCCACGACTTTTACGAGCGTCATGGCGGTAAAACCGTCACCCTGGCGCGCTTCCTGCCGATCCTGCGGACCTTCGCACCGTTCGTCGCCGGCATCGCGAAGATGCATTACCCACGTTTTCTCGCCTTCAGCGTCGCCGGCACCGTGCTGTGGGTCGGAGGCCTTGTGACCCTTGGCTACTTCTTCGGCAATGTCCCGTTCATCAAGCAGAACCTGTCGCTGATGATCGTCGCGATCATCCTGCTGTCGCTGGTACCGATGATCATTGGCGTGGTGCGCAGCCGTATGCACCGCACCGCCAAGGTCCACTAAGTTCGGGTCATGTGGTCGCTGAGCGCCTGGCGCCGACGCCGCACCCTGGCCCGCCACCCCGTCGACCCGCAGCGCTGGCAGCGGGTTCGCGAGCGTCTGCCGATGCTCGACGGCCTGAGCGCCGACGAAGACCACTGGTTGCGCGAAGCCTGTGTGCTGTTTCTGCATGACAAACACCTGAGCGCCCTGCCCGGTGTTGAGCTGGACGGTGAGCAGCGCCTGTTTCTTGCCGCCCAGGCCCAGTTGCCGCTGCTGCATCTGGGTGAGCTGAACTGGTATCAGGGCTTCCACGAAATCGTGCTGTACCCCGACGACTTCCTCAGCCCTCAGCGCCACCGTGACGCCAGCGGCGTGGAACACGAATGGAATGGCGAACACAGTGGCGAAGCCTGGCAGCAAGGCCCGGTGATTCTGGCCTGGCCCGGCGTATTGGCCAGCGGCGGCTGGGAGGGCTACAACCTGGTCATTCACGAACTGGCGCACAAACTCGACATGCTCAATGGCGACGCCAACGGTCTGCCGCCGCTGCACAATGACATGCGCGTGAGTGACTGGGCCAAGGCCATGCAAGAGGCCTACGACGACCTCAATCGTCAGCTCGACCGCGACCCGGACGCCGAGACCGCCATCGATCCGTACGCGGCAGAAAACCCCGCAGAATTTTTCGCTGTGACCAGCGAATACTTCTTCAGCGCCCCCGACCTGCTCAATGAAGCCTACCCTGCGGTATACCAACAACTGCGCGGCTTCTACCGCCAGGACCCGCTGGCCCGCCTGCAGCATTTGCAGCACAACCACCCGCATTACCAGCAGACACAAGGCTGACACACCAGACATCCGGGTGGGCGTGGCAAGCACAGCGGAATGTGCCTATAATCGCGACCAATTTTTGGCCAAACATGGGGGCACTGCCCAATGAGCTACAGCAAGATTCCGGCTGGCAAAGACCTGCCGAACGACATCTACGTCGCCATCGAAATTCCAGCCAACCACGCCCCGATCAAATACGAGATCGACAAAGACAGCGACTGCCTGTTCGTTGACCGTTTCATGGCCACCCCAATGTTCTACCCGGCCAACTACGGTTACATCCCGAACACCCTGGCTGACGACGGTGATCCGCTGGACGTGCTGGTTGTTACCCCTTACCCGGTTGCCCCAGGCTCGGTGATCCGCGCTCGCCCGGTCGGCATCCTGAACATGACCGACGACGGCGGCGGCGACGCTAAAGTTGTTGCCGTACCGCACGACAAACTGTCGCAGCTGTACGTCGACGTCAAAGAATACACCGACCTTCCAGCACTGCTGATTCAGCAGATCGAGCACTTCTTCGAGAACTACAAAGATCTGGAGAAAGGCAAGTGGGTCAAGATCGAAGGCTGGGAAGGCGCTGACGCCGCCCGTGCTGCGATCACCAAATCGGTTGCTGCCTACAAAGGCTAAGCGACCCAAAACAAGAAGCCCCGCACTTGCGGGGCTTTTTGTTTTCAGCGGGCTGCTGGAGCCCTTGCGTTATGCCTGTTCGAAACGCTGTTGCAGCAAGTGACGCGCCGCGCCAGCGTTCAGGTAGCTACCGATCAAGTCGGCGAGTTCCTGAGCTTTGAGCGCTTTGCCATTGCGACAGAACTGCGTCAACTGCAACTGAATCCAGCGTTTTTTCTTGAACACTTTGGCATTCGGGGCAAAGAACGACCGCGAAGCCAACTCCGGCAATGGCGCGCCGTCTTCAAGTTGGATATTCAGAATCACGCCCTGACCGGTCTGCAAACCGAAGTCGGCAATGTGTTGAATCGGCAATGGTGCTTTGAAGTTGCTGAAAACCAGATGGTCCGGGGTAAGCAGCAAGGCCGTTTTGTCGGAGCGGGCACGCATGCGCAACGCAAACGGCAATATGCACGCCACCGTGAAAATCAAAACGCCGGTAGTCACGATCAAAATACGCGGGAATTTCTCTCCCGCCGTCGAAGACAAGAACGGTATGGTCATTACACCAAGTGCGGCAAGTGTGAGCACCGCGCAAAAGACCAGCAACAGCAAACCACGCAGCTGCGAACCTTCATGCAAGCTGACATTGCCGCTGACCTTGCTGGCATGATCACGTAACTCTTCGACCGCTGCGGCATCCTGGGCCATATAGTGGTTGATGTAATCCTGGGTAATGCGCGTGCGCAACGCCTGCGGGTCGGCAAAGTAGCGATCCAGCGCAGCGCAGGCCTGCCCTGCATCCAGGGCACGGGTGCCGCTACGGACGGCATCATCGACGGCAACCTGCAATGCGGCTACGCGTTCGCCGTTCGAGGGGTGAGTGTCTGAAGGGTGCGGCAACTGTGTCGCCATTTCCTCTTCCGGCAGACTCAACGGTTGCCCCGCCAACTCCTGGGTGACACAAGTCGGCAAGTCGGCAACCGGCGGATGCTCGGGCGTCTGTTGGACCGCGCTGGCGATATGCGTGTGCATCCGCTCCAACAGCACAGGGTCGATGGCGGAGATACGCACCAATGCCGACGCCATTGCCAGGTTGCCCGCCAATTGTGCGCCTGCAGCGTCGGCTTCCAGTTCGCGCACACGACTCCAGTGATTGACGGCGTGGTCAAAGCTCTCCATGAAGTAGACGCCCAGCATGAATGCCGGGCGCAGGATCGTGCGCTGCAGCATATCGCTGGCCAGCATGGTTTCGGCAATCACCCCCAGGCTGCGGCCGATTCCATCGTAAATCGGTACGAAGCGCAGGCTGTACTCGGTGTCGGCACCGGCGAAGTGCGCCAGTTCATGGCCAATGACCGCATCGATCTCACCCGTGTCGAGCAGCCCCAGGTACATCAACGGCACATGCAAGGTACGGCCCTGCAGCGTGCTGCCGGCGGGCAGCAGTTCGACGTCGCTGGAGGTGACGTAAAAGCCCTCGGACATGCCTAATACGATGTGGTCGGGTGCCAACGCACCGAGGCGACCGGCTAGCTCACGCACATGTGCCCAAAGCACAGGCGCTTGTGCTTCGCTAACGCCCTGCCCCAGCACCGGCATGGCGGTAGGCTCGAACATGTGCAGCATGACCCGCAATTGCTTGGCCATTTGCCACATTGAATACAGGCAGCCCGCCATGATCAAAAGCGCGACCAGCATCAATTTGATTTCGCCGGTGTTCATTTTCCCCGCGTGCCAGATCCCCAGGCCTTCGAAGGCGAGAATCGAGGCAACCGCAGCGCCCATCAAAATGATATGCCCCACAAGCACGTAAGGCAGAATCCGACTGACGCGGGTGAACGTGTGTAGCAATCGCTCACGAGAATGCAGGGCGCGCGTCCCCGCCCAGTTCAACCCCCACATACCGATTCCGCCGACCAGCGCGGCGAGCAGCCCCAAGGCAATCACCGCCTTGGCCAGCCAGCTCTTCAATTCACCCAGAGGTATCAGCGTATTGATGTCATTTTTGGCGGTGCTCAACCGGGACAAGGCCAGACTGGCGGAAAGGCGTTCTCCATCGATCTCGACCATAGGCGCTTGTGAGCCGCTCTGGGAGACCAGCGCTTCAAGTTCCGGAAGGATTTCGTTGATATTGGCTTGAATACTGACCAGTTCCGAATTGGTTTCGGTGCTGCGATTCAGTTCCCAGACGCCGAACAGGTTCAGACATAAAGGCAGCAAGATCAGTACTGCGATGAGCTTGTAAGTTTTCATAAGGCAGGCCCAAAGGTGCGTCGCCGCAGGCTATCCAAAGCGAGCACAAATTCCATTTTTACCAACCGCCCTAAAGGACGCTTGCGTGCAGGCGCAGCCCGTCTGAACGGACCATCTCGCGCTGACTGCCTTATACAGCGATATTCCTGAACAGGTAACCATCAATTGGCCATCAATCTGCCCCGATTTCAAAGAGTGTGCACCGGGTCGCACCTCACTCAGCCCCTCTGCAGGTCGGGCTGATTTGTTTGCCAGGAAATCTCTTACAGCAGCCTAGGAATTGCCTGTAAAACCAGAACATTTTCGGCCTTAAAAATGAACTTAGCGTTTATATCCCTCGCGGCCCTGGCCCACTAGACTCGGGACTTATGAATACGTCAGGTGATCGTCTCAAAACCCTGCTGATCGAGTGCAACCTCTCGCCTTCGGATTTTGCCGCACAGCGCAAGGTTACGCCGCAGCACGTCAATAACTGGTTCAAACGTGGCGTGCCCCTGGCCCGGCTCGACGAAATCGCCGAGTTGCTGTGTGTTCGCAGCAAATGGCTGCGCACCGGTGAAGGGCCCAAGCACCCGGCTCCGTTACCGCGCATTGATACAAGCCCGTGCAAACCCGGTCCAGAACCAACAGACCCAGGCCTGCTGGCCGCCAACACCGCCAACGACATTCAGTTGCCGTTCTACAACATGCAGTCCAGGCAACTGAAACCCATTGCCGAGCGTTACCTGCGCCTGCCCATTCGTGCCCTTGACGCCCTCGGCGTTGATCCGCGTCAGGCCTTGTGCCTGAGTATGCCCACCAGCAATATGAGCCCGCTGGTTCCGCGCGGCAGCACCCTGGCCGTCGACTGCAGCCTGACCGCTATCGTTGAAGGCGAAGTCTATGCCCTGCTGCACAACGGACGCTTGCGCATCAACAGCCTCAGCCAGCAACCCAACGGCAGCCTGCGCCTGCACAGCCACAATAGCGACGAACACCCCACCGAAACCTACAGCCCGGCACAGCTGAAAAACCAGAAGTTGAGCGTACTGGGTTGGGTGTTCTGGTGGAGCCATTTACGCGGCAGTCGCCCGGCTTGAGCGGTTGAAGTGCAATTATTGCTGGGCATTGGCCGCTATACCCAGTATGCTACGCCGCACATTTAGCCCCGGCTGCTTAGCACGCCAGCGGGCCTGGCGCGGCACACACTGCTTGCAGCCTCTCCCGGCCCCAGCGCCGGTCCAACGATTTTAAGATGGTTGCGGCTTACCATAAATTAGCCAAGCCCATCCCCTGGAAGCCGGCCACAAGCCGGCTTTTTAATGCCTGCCTGAAACCCAGCCAGTTTGCATCGGCTTTGTCATTTACTGTGGCGTTAAACGCTACAAAACCTGGACATTTACAGCCTGCGGACCAGCACTGGACTGCGTGATATCAAATTCGACTCGCTGCCCCTCTTCCAGCGCCCGGAAGCCGCCCGAGTTAATGGCTGAGAAATGCACGAATATGTCCACACTCGGCTCACCTTCCTCAATAATGACGCCAATCCCCTTTTCGCTGTCGAAGTGCTTAACGGTTCCAGTAGGCATCTTTCATCTCCTGACAAGTTAAATAAGGCTCGTCGTTGAACACGGATGCGCTCAACTGGAACTTATCGTCCTCCCACTCCCCCCCTCTGCCTACTGGCATTTTTATCAGGGTGGTCACCGCGCGCGCCGCGCTAGCACATTGACATCAACGCCCTCACCCTCGAGACTCCCACGGCCCGCTGAATGCCCTCTGAAGGCCACCTTTTTGGCCATTGCAGGCTTTGCCAAAATTTTTACCCCAAGACGCTAATGGATATGGAACGCAACATGAGAAATCTACTTGCAGTCTCTTTGGCCGCTGTTGTGCTGACAGGCTGCAGCGCCGAAATCGACAATGCGGAAGTTGTGACGCGAAACGGCCTGATCTACAAATACGGCGACACCGATCCTTTCAGTGGTCGCGTGGTTAACACACCAGCCGGCCTGCCTGGCATTTCCGCGCTGTGCAATTCGCAGATCGAAAAGGGGCGCTACAACGGTAAAAGCGAATGCTTTTATGATTCGCGCAAGGTGTACGAAGTTGAATACGAGGCTGGCAAAAAGAGCGGTGTAGAAACCGTGTACGACGCCAAGTCGGGCGCTAAAGTTTCTGTCAAACACTGGAAGAACGGTCGCCAGGACGGGGTTACCGAGGAATACCAGAACGGTGTGCTGACGTATCAGCAGGCGTTCAAAGATGGCCAGCCTGATGGCAAGGAAACCCGCTGGACCGCCGACGGCAGCAAGTTGATCACTGAACTTACCTGGAGCAACGGCCAGAAGTTCAGCGGCTTTGAAACCGACTCCAACGGCAAGCAGAGCTATGCCAACGGCCAACTGCATGGCGCGCAAATCGGTTATGGCTACTTCGCCGGAACGGTGAAGCAGTACGTAGCAGCAGAGGGCAACTACAACGACGGCAAGCTGGACGGGGTGCAGAAGCAGTACAAAAACATTCTGCACACCGAAATCGTGCAGCAAGAATCCGAAGTGATCTACCAGAACGGTACTGCCATTTCCGGCTGGTTCCGGCAGTTCAGTACGCCAGACGGAAAGGTACTGCAAGAAATCAAGTTGGTGCGTACTCAAGAAGCCGAAGACGAAGATTTCCACAGCGGCTATCCGGGCAACCTGGTGCCTGACGGCGTGATCCAGTCGTACAACGCTCAAACCGGCCAGCTAGAAGGCGAAGAACGCTGGGCCAATGGTGTGCGAGAGTCCGCATCGTCGCTGCTGAGTACAGCTGCTGTGGTGTCTGCCGAAACGTGCCTGGACTCCTGGGTCACCGCCTACCGTAACGAAGTGGGTGAAGATGCCATGGTCACCAGCGGGCAAATCGGCGAATGGGAAGACTGGTGCGCTGAAGGCAAGATGCCTTAACCGGCACTCACCGCGCCGATCCATAGCGAGGGCAGCTTGAACGCTGCCTTCGCTGGGTCATCTCAACCCTTGACGCACACCACCTGGCGCAAGGTATGTACCACTTCCACCAGTTCCCGCTGGGCCTGCATCACCGCATCGATGTCTTTGTAGGCCATGGGAATCTCATCGATCACGTCCTTGTCTTTACGACATTCCACATGCGCTGTAGCACGTACTTGATCCTGCACGGTGAACTGCTTTTTCGCCTGAGTGCGACTCATGGTTCGCCCGGCGCCGTGGCTGCAAGAGCAGAATGATTCCTCGTTGCCCAAGCCGCGCACGATAAAACTCTTCGCGCCCATTGAGCCGGGAATGATGCCGAGCTGGCCTTTCTGCGCTGATACCGCCCCCTTGCGCGTCACCAGAATATCGTGACCAAAGTGGCGCTCGCGTTGTACGTAGTTGTGGTGGCAGTTGACGGCTTCAAGGTCCGCTTCAAATGGTCGACCAAGCACCTGACGAGCCGCACTGATCACCGCCTGCATCATCAAGGCGCGGTTCTGCCGGGCGAAGTCCTGAGCCCACTCCACCGCTTCGACGTAGTCGGCAAAATGTCGGCTGCCTTCTTCGAAATAGGCCAGGTCTTTATCCGGCAGGTTGGCGATGTGTTGGCGCATGTCGGCCTGGGCCAGCTCAATGAACAGGTTACCGATGGCGTTGCCGACGCCACGCGATCCGCTGTGCAACATGAACCAGACCCGGTCGGCTTCGTCCAGGCACACCTCGATGAAATGGTTGCCGCCGCCCAAGGTGCCAAGGTGATGACGGTTGTTGGTTTTTTCCAACCGCGGGTACTTGCCGGTGATGGCCTTGAAGCGCCCGGCCAACGCCTTCCAGGCATGGTCTGCCTGCGTCGGGACGTTATCCCAGGCACCCTGGTCGTGACGGCCGAAGGTCTTGCCGTGGGGCACGGCGTGTTCGATGGCGCTACGCAGGCGGTGCAGGTTGTCTGGCAGGTCGCGGGCAAACAACGAGGTACGGGCAGCGATCATGCCGCAGCCAATATCCACCCCAACCGCTGCCGGAATAATCGCGCCGAGGGTGGGGATGACGCTGCCGATGGTCGAGCCTTTGCCCAAGTGCACATCCGGCATCACCGCCAGGTGTTTGAAGATGAACGGCATCTTCGCCGTATTAATCAGTTGCCGACGAGCCTCGTCTTCGACTGGAACACCTTGGGTCCAGAGTTTGATGGGCTTGCCACCGACCACTTCAAGCAGGTTCATGTCCCACCTCTGGCTAGACAGTCGCGTTTTTACACGCCGATACATAATGCGTTCGAGAAAATTTACAGTACATCAGACAGCGACTAAGGTGTATTCAGAGGGCCGAATCGCGGTTGGCAGCATGTCAACCGACACTTGCTGAGCAGGTGCTTTCGGGCATCTGGATCGGCCTCTTTTGAGGGCCGGGTAGACAACTCCATGGGGCCCCGCAAGCCAACCCGGAGTTGTCCCCGCCTCTCCTTTTCCTGCTCTTACTGCAAATTCAGCTGCGTACGCAGATAGTCGTACAGCCCGGCGGCGCTCTTGCGATAGCCGTCTGCGCTCAGGTGCACCAGGTCCCCCCGCGCCAACCCTTGCGCCTGCCAGGCAGCAATCGAGCAGGGCCCGCCCATGTATGCCTGCCAGTCCCAGAACAGGGCATTGGCCTGTCTGGCTGCCTCACGCTGAATACGCACCACTGCCGCCAATGGCTGCGGTTGGCGCGCTGCACAGCTTTGCGCTTTACGGTGCTTGATCGAATCAGGCGGGCCGATGATCAACAGCACTGCACGCGGCAGATCGCGACGCAGGCGCTCAAGGGTTTGCTCAAGCTGCGCTTGGTACAAGTTCAGGTCTAGCGTGTCATCGAAGGCTTCATTGGTGCCGTACGCGAGGATCACCAAGTCTGGACGCAGCGATTTCAGCGTGGATTCCCAACCGGGCTGCCATTTGTTCTGTACGTCCAGGCGAGCGCCATTGATGCCCAGTGCCGAGTAAATGACACCAGCATTCTTCTGCCCTTGCAGGTACCAGCCACCGAGCACCGTACCGGGGCGGCTGTCGAGGGTCAGGTCCAGCGGCAAGCCAAGGTTGTTGACCATCGGGCCGAAGCGCCATTGCCCGGCGGTGGCCGCCAGCAGTCGGCGGTTCTGGCTGCGGCTGTCGCTCAGCAGCAGGGAGGTGCTTTCACGGGCCTGGTACAAGGCCGACACTCGGTAGCGTTGCGTGCTCGGTTCTCGCGCCTCAATCCGCACGCTTGGCTTTGCCGCCAACGGCACCGACAGATAACCACCCAGGGGAAACTGCGTACTTTGCTGGTTACGCGCCGACACCAGCTCCCACTGGCGCTTGGCGGTCTTGAGAATGACCTGCTCATAACGCGTGCCGGGCACGGGCGTAGCCGACACCAGGCCGATGCCGCCGTCGCCATACTGCGCTTGCAGCAAGCGGCGCATCTCGCCGCTGAACAGGTCGGCAGCGGTGTGGGAATCACCGAACTGGACGATGGTCACCGGCGCACGGTTGGCCGCCTTTAACTTGCCGGCCAGCACCGCCAGGTTGCCATTACCTTGAGTGACCGGCCCCCTGGCAGGCGTAGTGACTGGCTTGCCTGCGGTGTTGACCGCCGCCACCGGGCTACAGCCCGGCAACAGCAGGATCAGCAGGGCAAGCCCGAGAATATTGTGCAGTCGACGCATCAGTGTCCCGTTACAGTGAGGCCCGGGAAAGCAATCATCGACAGTATCTGTTCGGCGATCAGCTTCTGCCCGGTAATGGTGAAATGGATGCCGTCATCGACCCGAGTCTTGACCCGTTTGCCCTGGCTGTTCTGCAAGGTGTAGGAAAACGTGTCGTCCTTGTAACCTAGCACCGGGTTGGCCGAGAGGTAGTGTTGCTGGTACAGGCCAACCTGCTCCTGGTACAAGCCGCTGAGGTAGGCCATGGCGCTGGACAGTCGCGGTTTCTGCATATTCGGAGGCCCGACCCAGATCACTTGCACCTGGTGCTCACGAGCCTTTTCGAGGATTGCATCGATGCGCTGACGGTAGGCGGCTTCCCAGTCTGGTGATTTGAACCGCAGGAACGGTTTGCCTTTTCCCTGGGGCATGTCCCACGGATCGTTGGGGCCGAGGAAGATCACCATCAAGCGAATGTTGGGTGAGCTCTCCAGTGTGCGCGCCACGGTTTGCGGCCAGTTGAAAAATCCCGGGTACGCCAGCCCGGTGCTTTGCCGGCTGAGGTTGACGCTCTTGATCTGGTAGCGCTTGCGCAAGCTGTTGGACAAGTGCGGCGCAACGCCTTGCATCAACGAATCCCCCACCAGAAACACTTCGTCTCCTACTGCAAGGGAGACTACCGTTGCAGCGGGTACAGGTGAGCCAATGGCTGCGGCTGGCTTGCTCGCTGGCGCAGTGACCGCCGCCACTTTTGCAACAATTGGTTTGCTCGCTACAACAGGAGCGGGCGCCTTGGGGGCATCCAGAACAACCGGAACCACGGGGATCGGCGGCGGTAGCTCAACGGTTTCAACTTGGGCAACTGCCGTACGACTCTGGGTCAGGCTGTCGACAAAACTGTCACGCGCCGCGCCCAACGCTTCGGTGAGGTTGCCGCCCAGGCGCCAGGCCGGGCTTTGCCCGAGAACCGGCAGCTCGCAGCTTTGGTGGTATTTCTGCTGGCAGTAAAGGCTGATCGAGTCCTGGTTCAGCCATAACAGCAATAACGTGGTCAGCACTATGCCGTACAGCGCCCTGGCGGCCCCAAGGTGCGTGCGCAGCAGTTGCGCAGCGTTAGAAACTTGCATAGATAAACCCCGGCACGCCCGACTGCGAAGCAAAGATCACCAACGACACAAACACCCCGAGCGGAATCGGGTAGAACTGCCAGGGTAAGCGGGTTGAGGCGGCAAACATCGGGCGCACCAAGGCCAACAGCTGCGGATACACCGCGACATACGCGACGCACGCAAACAACAGCATGCCGGTGCCCGTGAACAGCCCGTTCAGGGTCAAGCTGCCTATCCCGGCGAGCATGTCCACGGCGTCACTCGGTGTTGCGCTGCGGAAAAAGATCCAGGCAAAGGCCACGTAATGGAAGGTCAACAGCCGTGCTGCCAGCCCAGCTCCAGGCCAGTGCATTGGCTGTGGCAGCACGTAGGTCGAAGCTTTGTACACCGCCAGCCCCACACCGTGCAGCGCGCCCCAAATGATGAAATTCAGGCTTGCGCCATGCCACAGGCCGGAAATCAGCATGGCCAGCAGCATGTTCAGGTTGCCACGCCATAACCCCCGGCGATTTCCTCCCAGCGGGATGTACACGTAGTCACGAATGAATAGCGACAGACTGATGTGCCAACGCGCCCAGAATTCCTTGAGGTTGTGTGCCGCATAGGGCGCATTGAAGTTATCCGGCAGACGAAAGCCCAGCAGCAGCGCGATTCCGGTGACCAGGTTGGTGTAGCCACTGAAGTTGAAATAGATCAGGAAGCTGTAGCCATAGACACTCAGCAACACCTGCTCCGGAGAGTATGCACCTGGCGTTTCGAACACCGGATCGACCCACTCGCTGGCCAGCCAGGCGCTGCAGAAAAACAACTTCACCACTGCCAGGGCGATCAGCCCCAGTGCCCGCTGCGGTTCCAGCACCTGACGCAGGACCTGCGGGCGTATCTGCGGCAGCATGTGTGCAGCGCGGTTGACCGGGCCGGCGATCAGGCTCGGGAAAAAGGCCAGATAAAGCGCCAGGTCCAGCAGGCTTGCCGACGGCAACTGCTGGCGATTGATCGACACCAGGTAGCTGACCGAGTGAAAGGTGTAGAACGACAGCCCGATTGGCACCAGCACTTCCAGCACCGGCAACGACACATCAAAGCCAGCGCTGGCCAGCGCGCCCTGCAGGCTGGCGACAAAAAATTCTTGGTACTTGAACAGGTAGAAGCAGCCCAGCACCAGCAGCAACACCAGCAAATAACTGAAGCGCCGCCCCGGATAGCGTTCGCCCAGCAGGCCAAGCAGGTAAACCAGTACGGTATAGCCCAACAGCACATACAGGGAGTTGAGGCTGAAACTCGCTACCAAGGCATAACTGGCTGCCAGCAGAAGTACGTTCTGAAGTCGAAAGCTCCAGCACAAACTCCAATAAATGACGAAAAACAGAATGAAGCTGAGGCCAAACTCAATCGAAAGGAAGCTCACAACGTAGTCCATTACGTGACGTCAGAGAGAAGAGGCTGTACCTGCGCGCAAGGCACAAGGTAAAGCGGTCGCGATTATGGCAGAGAGCTGCAGCCGCGAACAACGCGAGCCTTGCGGGAAAATCAAGGCTCAGCTGTCGGACTTTATGCAACAGAATGCGACGAAAGATCCGACCTATCGATTTGCTCCCCCCGCCCCGCTCTGCTAGTGTCGCGCCGTTTATACTGCCACCGAGACAGCCGCCATGGCCCGAAAAAAAGCCACTATTGATTTCGAGCAATCCCTTGCCGACCTACAAGCGTTGGTCGAGCGCCTGGAGAACGGTGAGCTGTCACTGGAAGACTCGCTGGCCGCCTTTGAACAAGGCATCAGCCTGACCCGCGACTGCCAGAGCGCGTTGGTGCAAGCCGAGCAGAAGGTTCAGGTCTTGCTGGAGCGCGATGGCGAACTGAAGGCAGAACCATTCGACGCGGAATCGGCAGAATGATCGCCCACTACCAAGCCAGCTCTCAGGCTCGGGTCGATGCAGCCCTTGAGCAGTTGTTCGTTGCGCCTTCGGTGGAGTTGACCCGCCTTTACGCCGCCATGCGCTACAGCGTGATGAACGGCGGCAAGCGGGTGCGCCCACTGCTGGCCTATGCCGCCTGCGAGGCCCTTGGGGCTACGCCTGAGCATGCCAATGGCGCCGCCTGTGCCGTCGAATTGATCCATGCCTATTCGCTGGTGCACGACGACCTGCCGGCCATGGACGACGACGACCTGCGCCGCGGCCAGCCGACCACGCATAAAGCTTTTGACGAAGCCTGCGCCATTCTTGCCGGCGACGGTTTACAGAGCCTGGCCTTCAACGCCCTGCTCGACCCACAACTGAGCCCGCAGGCCGATTCAATTCGTCTGGCCATGGTTCAAACCCTGGCCCAGGCGGCCGGGCCAGCTGGCATGGTGGGTGGTCAGGCCATCGACCTCGGTTCGGTGGGGGTGAAGCTGGATCAGACTGCGCTTGAGTTCATGCACCGGCACAAAACCGGCGCCCTGATTGAAGCCAGTGTCCGGCTCGGTGCCCTGGCCAGCGCCCGCGCCAGCCAGGCGCAGCTTGATGCCCTACAAACTTATGCGCAGGCCATTGGCCTGGCATTCCAGGTACAAGACGATATTCTCGATGTTGAGAGCGATACCGAAACCCTGGGCAAACGCCAGGGCGCCGATATCGCCCGCGACAAGCCAACCTACCCCGCCCTGCTCGGGTTGGAAGCCGCCAAGGTCTATGCTTTGGAATTGCGCGATCAAGCACTGGAGGCCCTGCGACCATTCGACGCAGCAGCCGAACCGCTGCGCGCCTTGGCACGTTATATCGTCGAGCGCCGTAACTAATCAGTGCAGCTATCGCGGGGCAAGCCCGCTCCTACGGCTACTGTGGGAGCGGGCTTGCCCCGCGAGTAGCGCAAACGGGCAGCCATTACCGCAATAAGGTAAACTGCCGCCATTTCATATCTATAACGATTCGCCTGATGCCCACGACGTTTCAAGAGATCCCCCGCGAACGCCCGGTCACGCCGCTGCTCGACCGTGCCGATACGCCTGCCGGCCTGCGCCGCCTGGCTGAAGCCGACCTGGAGAACCTGGCTGACGAACTGCGCCAGGAGCTGCTCTATACCGTTGGTCAGACCGGCGGGCATTTCGGTGCCGGCCTGGGCGTCATCGAGCTGACGATTGCCCTGCACTACGTTTTCGACACCCCGGACGACCGGCTGGTGTGGGACGTCGGTCATCAGGCCTATCCGCACAAAATCCTCACCGGTCGCCGCCAGCGCATGCACACCCTGCGCCAGAAAGACGGCCTCGCCGCCTTCCCGCGCCGCGCCGAGAGCGAGTACGACACCTTTGGCGTCGGCCATTCCAGCACCTCGATCAGCGCCGCCCTGGGCATGGCCATTGCCGCCCGCCTGCAGAACGACCCGCGTAAATCCATCGCGGTGATCGGTGACGGCGCGCTGACCGCCGGCATGGCTTTCGAAGCGTTGAACCACGCTCAGGAAGTGGATGCCGACATGCTGGTGATCCTCAACGACAACGACATGTCGATCTCGCGCAATGTCGGTGGCTTGTCCAACTACCTGGCCAAGATCCTTTCCAGCCGCACCTACTCCAGCATGCGTGAAGGCAGCAAAAAGGTTCTCTCGCGCTTGCCTGGCGCCTGGGAAATTGCCCGCCGCACCGAAGAGTACGCCAAGGGCATGCTGGTCCCCGGCACCCTGTTCGAAGAGCTGGGCTGGAACTACATTGGCCCGATCGACGGCCACGACCTGCCGACGTTGATCACCACCCTGCGCAACATGCGCGACCTCAAGGGGCCGCAGTTCCTGCACGTGGTCACCAAAAAAGGCAAAGGCTTCGCCCCGGCTGAGGTCGACCCGATTGGCTACCACGCCATTACCAAGCTTGAGCCTGTCGACGCACCGGTTGCCGCACCGAAAAAGGTCAGCGGCCCGAAATACTCGGCAGTGTTCGGCCAGTGGCTGTGCGACATGGCCGCCGCTGACGAGCGCTTGGTCGGTATTACCCCGGCAATGAAAGAAGGCTCTGATCTGGTGGCCTTCAGCGAGCGCTACCCTGAGCGTTACTTCGACGTGGCCATCGCTGAACAGCATGCAGTCACTCTCGCGGCCGGCATGGCCTGCGAAGGCGCCAAACCGGTAGTGGCGATCTATTCGACCTTCCTGCAGCGCGCCTACGATCAACTGATCCACGACGTTGCGGTACAGAATCTCGACGTACTGTTCGCCATCGACCGTGCCGGCTTGGTGGGCGAAGACGGTCCGACCCACGCTGGCAGTTTCGACCTGTCGTTCTTGCGCTGCATCCCCGGCATGCTGGTGATGACCCCGAGCGACGAGAACGAACTGCGCAAAATGCTCAGCACCGGCCACCTGTACAACGGCCCGGCGGCTGTTCGCTACCCACGCGGCAGTGGCCCGAACGCGACCATCGAGAACAACCTCGAACCGCTGGAAATCGGCAAAGGTGTGGTGCGCCGCCAGGGCAGCAAAGTCGCCCTGCTGGTGTTCGGCGTTCAACTGGCAGAAGCGCTGAAGGTCGCTGAACAGTTGGATGCAACTGTGGTTGACATGCGTTTTGTCAAACCGCTGGACGAGGCCTTGGTGCGCGACATGGCGGCAAGCCATGAGCTGCTGGTGACCATCGAAGAGAACGCCATCATGGGCGGTGCTGGTGCTGCGGTCAGCGAGTTCCTCGCCCGCGAAGCCATGCTCAAGCCGGTACTGCATCTGGGCCTGCCTGACGTCTATGTCGAGCACGCCAAGCCTGCGCAGATGCTGGCTGAATGCGGGTTGGACGCTAACGGCATTGAGACTTCGGTGCGTCAGCGCCTGCAATTGCTCGGTCTATGAGACTTTATCGCGGGGCAAGCCCGCTCCCACAGTTAGGTTGATTAACCCTTCTGTAGGAGCGGGCTTGCCCCGCGATAGCATTGGAAGCACCCATGAAACCCCTGCGCCTTGCCCCGCTCCTGCTGTGCCTGCCCACCGCCCTGCTGGCCGACCCCGTTGATCGCGACAGCGCTCTGAAGCTGTCCGACACGCTGATCAGCGCCAATCGCCAGGTTGAAGACCGCACACAATCGAGCACTGCCAACACCGTGTTCACCCGCGACGACATCGATCGCCTGCAGCCGTCCAGCGTCACCGACCTGCTGACCCGTGTTCCTGGGGTTCAGGTCTCGCGTACCGGCGGTCGCGGCAGCCTGCCGGGCATATTCATTCGCGGCACTAAATCGGCACAGAGCCTGGTACTGGTCGATGGGGTACGTATCGCCAATACCTCTTCTGGCGACAGTGGCCTGCAATTTCTCAACATCGACCAAGTCGAACGGGTCGAGGTGCTTCGTGGTTCACGCTCGGCCATCTATGGCAGCGACGCGATTGGCGGGGTGATTCAGATCTTTACCCGCCGCGCCGACAAGCCCGGCCTGCAAGCAAGGCTGCACCTGGGTGCCGGCAGCAACCAGACCTGGCAACGTGATGTCGGCCTTTCCGGCGGCAACGATCAAACCCGCTTCAATCTCTCGGCGGGCCTGGAAGAAAGCGCTGGCATCGATGCAACGACTACGTCCTACCCAGCGAACGGCGATCACGACGCTTACCGTAACAAGAGCTTTAACCTGAACCTCAGCCATGTCGTCAGCGACGCGCTGGAACTGGGGGTGAACCTGCTCGATAACCGTGGCCGCAGTGAATACGACAACCCGCCTTTCGACGCCAGTCAGCCATATTACGACTTCAACCTGAGTAGTGTTGGTACTTATGCCGACGCGCAGCTAAGTGATGCCTGGCATTCGCGCCTGGAGTTGGGCCATAGCGAGAACCGTGACACCAGACATGACCCGCTCCAGCCTAGCGAGTTCAATACCTATCGCGACGCAGTCAACTGGCACAACGACTTTAGCCTGAATGAGCGCAACAACCTGATTGTCGGTGGCGACTGGTACCAGGATCGCCTGCACACCAGCAGCCCTCTGAACGAAGATAGCCGCTGGAACCGCGCGGCCTTCATACAGCATCGTTACAAAGGCGAGCAATTCTCCACCGAATTGGGCGTGCGACGAGACCAAAACCAGCAATTTGGCAGCCAGAACAGCTGGAGTGCGAGCCTCACCCTACCGGTGAACCTGAGCAACGACTTGCTGCTGTCCTACACCGAAGGTTTCCGCGCACCGACCTTCAATGACCTCTATTTCCCGGGATACAGCAACCGCGATCTCAAGCCCGAGAGCTCCAAAAGCTACGAACTGCAGTGGCGCAGCCAGTTGAGTGAGACCACCCGCCTGGAAGCATCGCTGTACCGCACCGACCTGCAAAATGCGATTGTCCTCGACAGCAACTACATTCCGCAAAACGTCGGATCGGCACGGATCAATGGCTTCGAGGCCAGCCTGCATCAGCAATGGTTTGGCTGGCAAAGCAGCCTTGGTTTGTCGCTGATCGACCCGCGTGACCGCGAATCCGGCCACACTCTGGAACGCCGGGCACGCCGCACCCTCAGCCTGGACCTGGACCGGCAGTTCGATCGCCTGGGCCTGGGCGCCAGCTGGCAAGCGGTCAGCAGCAGCTATGCCGATGCCGACAACACCCGGACGCTCAGTGGCTACGGTTTGTTGGGCTTGCGCAGCAGCTGGAACCTCAGCGACGAAATCCGTCTGGAATTGAAAGCCGAAAACCTGCTGGATAAAACCTACAGCCGCGCTCAGTACAGCTACGGCAGCGGGTTTGCAGATTACCGCGAAGAGGGCCGTACCTGGTTGCTCGGCGTCACCTGGACACCGGCGCTGTAGCTTCCAGCGCCTGGCACAAGCGCGCGGTAGCTTCGATCATTTGCCCACTGGGACGTTCCAAGCCCTTGTCGGGTACTTGCAGCAAGCGCCCGTTACGCACTGCATCCACCTGTGGCCAGGCTTTCCAGGCGTCGAGCTGGGCTTGATTAGCGGCGAGAATTACCTGCGGGTCGCGCAATAGCACCGACTCCAGGCTTACCTGCGGCGCCGGCATCTTGAGGTCGGCGAATACATTGCGCGCACCGCACACCGCCAGCGCATCGCTGACAATCTGCGCAGCGCCGAGGGTGTACAGGGGCTTGTCCCATACCTGATAAAAAACCCGTAGCGGCTGCTCGCGATGGTAGCGCGTGCGCAGCGCCTGCAACTGCTCGCGCAACTGCTGAGCACGCTCGCGCCCTTGCTGCGCGCGCCCCAACTGCTCACCGATCGCCTCAATCTGATCGATCAACTCATCCAGGCTGTGGGGTTCGGCGCTGTAAACGGGAATACCCAGGCGCGCGAGCTGGTCGCGCTGTGCCGCCGGGACGCTGTCGGGCCACAGCAGCAAAAGATCAGGCTTGACGCTGAGCAGGCGCTCCATGTCGATCTGGCCATAGCGCCCGACCGAAGGCACCTGAGCCAAGGCCGGGAGACGCTCGCCACCCTTAAGCTGACCCACCAGCAGGTCGGCAGCGTGCAGTTCAACGACGATTTCCGACAACGAAGGTGCCAAGCTGACCACCCGCGTGGCCGCCATCAGTGGAGCGGCCAGTGTCAGCATTGCCAGCAGCAGAACGCCGCGCATCAACCCAGCTGACGCGGAATTCGATAGAGGTACATCAGCACCAGGCTGGACACTGCCAGAAGGATCTGCGGCACGGCTTCCAGCCCGACAAACACGGACAGCGCCGCTATCCACGCTGGCAGGCAAGCAAACAACATCCCCAGACGCCGAATACGCGCCAAGTCGATCCAGGCGCCCGGTTCGGCGTCAGTGTTCAAGGCTTTTTGCGTGGCGATCAGCGCATGCTTGTAGGCGCCAAAGCGCGGCAAGCTGAGAAACATCGAGGCCACACCGGCGATGAACATCGGCATGGCCAGCACCGGAATCAGTGCCTGACCACCGCCAAAAACCCATGCGAACACCAACAAAGGTGCCAGCGCCACCGCCAGGTACTGCCACCAGGCGAGCTCCAGACGACGGCGAACTTGCGCGCGGGTCACGCCCGGCCGGCCTCGCCCTGGTGCTCGTTACCCATCATGTGGCCGAGCTTGCCAGCCTTGGTGGCCAAGTAGTGTTTGTTGTGCGGATTGTGCCCGGTATGCAGCGGCACCCGCTCAGCAACCGGAATGCCCATGCCGGTGAGGGCTTTGACCTTGCGCGGGTTGTTGGTCATCAGTCGCAGCGACTTGACCCCCAGGTGCTCAAGCATTGGCAGGCACATGCCATAGTCACGCTGGTCGGCGGCAAAGCCCAGGCGCTCGTTGGCCTCGACCGTATCGGCGCCGCCATCTTGCAATTCATAAGCACGAATTTTGTTCAGCAGGCCAATGCCACGGCCTTCCTGACGCAGGTACAGCAGCACGCCACGGCCTTCGCGGGCGATGGCCTGCAATGCCGCCTCAAGCTGGGAGCCACAGTCACAGCGCTGGCTGAACAAGGCGTCACCTGTCAGGCACTCGGAATGCAAACGCCCCAGTACCGGTTGCCCGTCGGCTACATCACCCAGGCTGAGCACAACGTGCTCGCGGCCCGTGGCCTCATCGAGAAAACCATGCATGGTGAAAATCGCAAACGGGGTAGGCAGCTTGGAAGCGGCAACAAAGACGACGGGCACTTTGTGCTCCTGATTCGAAAACTTGGAAAATAAAGTGGACCGATTGTATCAGTATGTGGACCCGCTGCTCAGGCTGAATGTTTGTTCAAATCGATCGACAGGTACGATTTAACGTACTCAGGCCCTCAACCTTGTCGAACGGATAAGGTTGCGACCAATGGCTGAAGATCGCACGCAGTTCACCACTGGCAACCAGCTTTTCCATGCGCTGATCGAACAATGCCTGCAATGCACGGCCTCTATCCGTTTTGCCGAAGGCGAGGTACAGCGGCAATTCTGCGATGTGCGTACTGCGGAATTTGCTGCGCTCACCTTCTACCGCTTGGTCCAGTACGTAGTCGACTTCGGTTTGTGCATCGATATAGAAGTCGACACGCCCGCGCTCAAGCATCGGTAGGATTCCTTCCCGCCGCTGCACCTCGCGGTACTCACCGACTGTCGGCAAATAACACTGGTAGTCGTAGCCGCGCACCCAGGAAAGCTTGAACTGACCCAGGTTTTCCGGGGTTGGCAGCGGTTTGCTGGCCAGGCTCAGGGCGTAGATGTGGTCGGTGTCGAAATTCCAGCGCGGGTAGAGGTTGTCGGGGCTCTCTTCGTGATAGGAGCCCACCCAGGCATCGGCCTCACCGCGCTTGACCAGGCCGATGGCACGGCTGTAAGGGACGCTGAACACCACCACTTTGACGCCAGCGGGTTCGAATACCTTTCGTAGAATGTCCCAGGCGATGCCGGTGCCGTCGGCGTTGGTGTAATCCTCCCAACGCTCACTGGCCAATCGAACCTGCTTGGGCACCTCGATTGTCTCGTTGGCGTTAACGCCGCTGATGCCCAGCACCAGACTCAACAGGACCACTCGCCATCCACGCATCGTGCGACTCCCTTAAGTGACACTCCATACCAGCACCTGCATGCCCAACCAAGCAAAGACACCTGCCAGCACATCGTCAAGCATGATGCCGACGCCGCCATGGACATGACGGTCAACCCAGCGAATCGGCCACGGCTTGAGGATGTCGAAGAAGCGGAACATCAAAAAACCCGCCAACAACCACTGCCAGCCTTCGGGGACCAACCACAGGGTGATCCACATACCGACCATTTCGTCCCAGACAATGCCTTCATGGTCGTGCACACGCAAGTCATCGGCGACCTTGCCGCACAGCCAGAAGCCAAACAGCATGGTCAGACCAAGCATCAACCAATATCCCCAATCGGGCAACATTTGCCACAACGGGATGAACGGCAATGCCACCAGCGAACCCCAGGTTCCCGGCGCTTTGGGCAAGGTTCCGGAGCCGAAGCCGAACGCGAGAAAATGCCACGGATTGCGCCAGACCGACGGCGGAACGTTCTCCGCAGGCACCTGATTGGGGTGATCGGTCACGGTTGCTCCCTAAAATGTTGATAACCCCGGGTTTGCGGGGTGATGTCTTGCCCTTGACCATTGAGCAGGTGAACCCCCGCCCCGCTGGCAACCCGCCCCACCACATGGATCGACCAGCCGGCTGCAAGCAAAGGCGCCAGTTCCGCTTCAGGCAAGGTGAAAGCCAGTACGTAGTCGTCACCACCGGCCAGCGCTGCCTGGCGGGCGCCTTCAAGGCCGAAGAATGCTTGCAGCGCGGCAGACAAAGGCAAGCGCTCTAACTCAACCTGCAACGACACCTGCGACGCTTTGGCAATATGCCCGCAGTCGGCCAGCAAACCATCGGAGATATCCAGCGCAGACGTGGCTTTGCCACGCAGCGCCTGCCCCAGGGCCAGTTGTGGCTGCGGTGACCAGTAATGGGCGAGCAACGGCTCGGCGACTATCGGATCAGCCTGGCGCTGCGCGAGCACCAACGGCAAGGCGCCTGCAGCATTACCCAGCTCGCCGCCCACACACAGCAGATCGCCGGCATGTGCACCACTGCGCGTCAGGGCCTGGCCGACGGGTACGCGACCAAACACGGTCATCGTCAGGCTCAAGGGGCCGCGGGTGGTATCACCACCAATCAGGCTCAGGCGGCATGACTGCGCCATGTGATTGAGGCCCTTGGCATATGCCTGCAACCACTCGGCGTTGACGTCCGGTAGCGTCAGGGCAAGGGTAAAACCGACGGGGGTAGCCCCCATGGCTGCCAGATCACTGGCGGCAACGGCCAGCGAGCGCTGACCGAGCAGAAAAGGATCGCTGACAGCCGGGAAATGCACCCCAGCCACCAGCGTGTCGGTGGAGATCGCCAGTTGTTCACCGGCCGGCAGGTTGAGCAAGGCACAGTCATCGCCAATGCCCAACGCAACCGCTTCGCCGCCTTGCGCGCAAGGCGCAGCGGCGAAGTAATGGCGAATCAGCTCGAACTCACCCATTGGCAATCAGCGCCGAGATCAGCGCTTGAACGCCTTTACTTCGGCTTCACGCAGCCGTGGAGCCAGCTTGTCGAGCACACCATTGACGAACTTGTGACCGTCGGTAGCACCGAAGACTTTGGCCAGCTCGACGCCTTCGTTGATGACAACGCGGTAAGGCACGTCGGCGCGCTTGATGAACTCCCAGGTAGACAGACGCAGAACCGCCAGTTCGACCGGGTCAAGCTCTTCAAGGGCCAGGTCCAGGCAAGGAGCCAGGGCCTTGTCGATTTCCTGCACCATTACCGGAACCCCGTGCAGGATTTCGCGGAAATAGGCACCGTCGACATCGGTGAAATCGTTATCGACCCGGAACTGCGCTTCGATCTCGTTCAGCGACTGCCGAGCCATGTGCCATTGATACAGGGCCTGAGTCGCGAGCTGACGGGCTTCGCGACGCTTGGCGCTCTTCGATGGCTTGCCAGCATCCGCAGGTTTTGGATCGCGCGGGTTGAAACGATCGTGCTCGTCGCTAATCACTTGGCCTCCAACTGCGCCAGCAGACTAACCATTTCCAGAGCGGACAGGGCAGCTTCAGCGCCCTTGTTGCCGGCCTTGGTGCCGGAACGCTCAATGGCCTGTTCGATCGAGTCGACAGTCAGGACACCGAATGCAACCGGTACGCCGAACTCCATGGACACCTGGGCCAGGCCCTTGGTGCATTCGCCCGCCACGTATTCGAAATGCGGGGTACCGCCACGGATCACAGCGCCCAAGGCGATGATCGCAGCGTATTCGCTTTGCTGGGCGACTTTCTGTGCCACCAGCGGGATTTCGAAAGCACCCGGTGCACGGATGATGGTGATGTCGCTTTCGCTCACGCCATGGCGAACCAGGGCATCAACGGCACCGCTTACCAGGCTTTCGACGACGAAGCTGTTAAAGCGGCCAACCACCAAAGCATAGCGACCTTTGGGGGCAATGAAGGTACCTTCGATGGTCTTCAGGGTCATTGCGCAGTTCTCATCTTAAAGAGCCAGGCCGCAAAGGGCGGCCTGTAGGGGTTTGGGACACGAATGGCAGTGCGACGAAGCGCCTGCTTTATTCGGAGGGCACGTATTCTACAACTTCCAGATCGAATCCGGATATCGCATTGAACTTCATTGGCGAACTCATCAGGCGCATTTTGCGCACGCCGAGGTCACGCAGAATCTGCGAACCGGCACCGACGGTGCTGTAAGTGGTCGGGGCTTTCGCCGGTGCGGCGTCGGCGCTTTCGCGGATATGCGCCAGCAGCACATCGCCTTCCAATGGGTGACCGAGCAGCAGCACCACACCGCTACCGGCCTCGGCAACCGCGCTCATAGCGGCGCGCAGGCTCCAACGGCCAGGTTGCTTGACCATCAATAGGTCACGCAGCGGGTCCATGTTGTGTACCCGCACCAGGGTCGGTTCTTCAGCGCAAATGTTGCCCAAAGTCAGGGCCATGTGCACGTCACCTTCGACCGAATCACGGTAGGTCACCAGCTTGAAACTGCCCAGCTCGCTGTCCAGCGGCTGCTCAGAAACCCGCTGAACGGTACGCTCGTGGATCATGCGGTAGTGGATCAGGTCGGCGATGGTGCCGATTTTGATGCCATGCTCGGCGGCAAATACTTCCAGTTCCGGACGACGCGACATGGTGCCGTCGTCATTCATCACTTCGCAAATGACACCGCTTGGCTCGAACCCAGCCATACGCGCCAGGTCGCAGGCGGCTTCAGTATGGCCTGCACGGGCCAAGGTGCCGCCAGGCTGGGCCATCAGCGGGAAGATGTGGCCAGGGCTGACGATGTCTTCAGCCTTGGCATCACGGGCCGCGGCCGCCTGCACAGTGCGCGCACGGTCAGCGGCGGAGATACCGGTGGTCACGCCTTCGGCGGCTTCGATCGACACCGTGAACTTGGTGCCGAAGCCCGAGCCATTACGCGGTGCCATCAGCGGTAGCTTGAGCGTTTCGCAACGCTCGCGCGACATTGGCATGCAGATCAGGCCACGGGCGTGCTTGGCCATGAAGTTGATGTGCTCGGCCTTGCAGCACTCGGCGGCCATGATCAGGTCGCCTTCGTTCTCGCGGTCTTCGTCATCCATGAGGATGACCATTTTGCCCTGGCGGATGTCTTCAACCAGTTCTTCGATGCTGTTGAGCGCCACGCGGCACCCCCTTTCAAATCAGGATTTCAGGTAGCCGTTAGCGGCCAGGAAGCTTTCGGTAATGCCGCCGCCATTGCTGGATTCGGCAGCTTTGTCACCCAGCAGCAAACGCTCCAGGTAACGGGCCAGCAGGTCGACCTCAAGGTTCACCCGACGACCTGGACGGTAGTCGGCCATGATGGTTTCGGCCAGGGTATGCGGGACGATGGTCAGCTCGAATTCGGCGCCATCGACGACATTCACCGTCAGGCTAGTGCCATCAACGGTGATCGAGCCCTTGTGGGCAATGTACTTGGCCAGCTCTTTCGGGGCACGGATGCGGAACTGGATGGCGCGGGCGTTATCGCTGCGCGAAATCACTTCGCCTACACCGTCAACGTGACCGCTGACCAGGTGACCACCCAGACGGGTGGTGGGGGTCAAGGCTTTTTCCAGGTTGACCCGGCTACCGCTCTTGAGGTCGTCAAACGCGGTGCATTCCAGGGTTTCCCGGCTGACGTCAGCCCAGAAGCCGTCGCCAGGCAGCTCGACAGCAGTCAGGCACACGCCGTTGACGGCGATACTATCGCCCAACTTGACGTCGCCCAGGTCGAGCTTGCCGGTTTCGACATACACGCGCACGTCGCCGCCTTTTGGGGTCAGCGAGCGGATGCTGCCTATGGATTCGATGATGCCGGTGAACATGAGTCCTCCTCGAGAACAGGGCTGCGCATGGCTAGCCTGGAATTATACGCCGGGCGCCGGCACAGGAACCGCAGTGACTCGCCAGTCATCGCCTACTGCGCGCATTTCAGTAATTTTCAGGTGTGCCGCCTCGTTCATGTGGTTCAGCGGCCAGTCCAGTAACGGGCGGGCGCTGGAACCGAGAAACTTGCCGGCCACAAAAATCTGGTACTCGTCGATCAGGCCGCGCTGGGCAAAAGCTCCCACCAGGCCTGCACCGGCCTCAAGCAGCACCTCGCTGACACCGCGGACGGCCAGCTCGCGGAGCAAGGCAGGCAGATCAACCTGCCCGTTTTCACCCGGCAGGCTCAGCAGTTCATGGCCGGCCTCGGCATAACGCGCTTCGACCGCTGCGGCAGTCACCACCAGCGCTGGCCCAACGGTGAAGAACGGCGCATCAAGCGGCAGACGCAAGCGCCCGTCGATCAACACGCGCAAGGGGGGACGCGCCAGGGCCAACGCCGTGGTTTCCAGGTCCAGGCCCAGCTCTTCGCCGCGTACGGTCATCCGCGCATTGTCGGCCAACACGCTTTGGGCGCTGGTCAGTACCACGCTGGAGCGCGCCCGCAGGCGCTGCACGGCGGAGCGAGCGGCCGGCCCGGTGATCCATTGGCTTTCGCCATTAGCCATGGCGGTGCGGCCGTCGAGACTCATCGCCAGTTTCGCCCGCACGAACGGGACACCAAACTCCATGCGCTTGAGAAACCCAGGGTTGAGTGCCCGCGCCTCAGCTTCAAGGACGCCGCTGGCGACCTCGATACCGGCTGCGGCCAGACGCTGCAGGCCTTGCCCCGCCACTTGCGGATTGGGGTCTTGCATGGCGGCCACCACTCGCGCGACACCCGCCTTGACCAACGCCTCGGCACACGGCGGCGTACGCCCGTGGTGGCTGCAAGGCTCAAGCGTGACATAGGCGCACGCGCCGCGGGCCAGCTCGCCGGCCTGACGCAAGGCGTGCACTTCGGCATGCGGCTCACCTGCACGGACATGCCAGCCTTCACCGACAATCTGGCCGTCGCGAACGATCACGCAGCCGACGCGCGGATTCGGGTGGGTCGAATACACGCCCTTACGGGCCAGCTCCAAGGCTCGGGCCATGTAGTGGGCATCGAGTACCGCGCGTTCGTTGGCCATAGTCATTCTTTTGCGGGCTCACGGGCCAGGCGTTCGATCTCTTCACGAAATTCGTTGAGATCCTGAAAACGTCGGTACACCGAAGCGAAGCGGACATAGGCGACTTCATCGAGCTTCTGCAGCTCGTTCATCACCAGTTCGCCCACCACCAACGACTTGACCTCACGCTCGCCAGTCGCCCGTAGCTTGTGCTTGATGTGCGCCAGCGCCGCCTCGAGTCGCTCGACGCTGACCGGTCGTTTTTCCAAGGCGCGCTGCATTCCGGCGCGCAGTTTTTCTTCGTCGAAGGGTTGGCGGCTGCCGTCTTGTTTGATCAAGCGGGGCAGCACCAGCTCGGCGGTTTCGAAGGTGGTGAAACGCTCACCGCAGGCTACGCATTCGCGCCGACGGCGCACTTGCTCGCCCTCGGCAACCAGTCGCGAGTCGATGACCTTGGTGTCGTTGGCACCGCAGAAGGGACAGTGCATGGTGGCAGGCAACAAAAAAAGGGAGGGCCATGGTAGCGCATCCCACTGGCAAGACAAGCCAAAGGGGTTACCATCCACTGAGGAAATATGTCGCGAAGGAATTCCCCATGCCATTTCGAGCGCTTGTTGTGCTCAGTTTTGCCGCCTTGCTGGCAGCCTGTAGCAGCGATCAACCACAGCCTGCGCCGGAGCCAAAAGCCCCGGTCGCCAGCAAAACCGCGAAACCGCTCGGCCCCTTGCCAGCATATCAACGTGAATTGAGCGGCACCTTGCTGAATGTGCCATCAGGCGCCGAAGTCGAACTGGCCCTGCTGGTCATCGATGAACGCGGCCGCCCGCAAAACCTATTGGCCAGCAGCACGATCAGCGGTAACGGCCTGGACCTGCCCTATCAACTGCGCTTCAGCCCCGAGGCCTTTCCGGCGGGTGGCCGGGTCGAACTGCGCGGGCGGGCCAGCAAGTCCGGGCAGCTGATCCTGCACCTGCCGCCTGTGCGCATTTTCCAGGCACAAACCCAGGCCACCGGCCCCCTGCGCTTCGAAAAGGCCCCATGATGGCACCTGCGTCTTTACAACACGCGTTGGGTGAACTGCTAGGCGATGCCCGCCTGGTGGTAAGCGATCTACCAGAGTGCGCGCTCAAACTGTGGTTGATCGATGCCCAGAACATGGACCGCGAGTTCAGCGCCGATGAAACCCGCCGCATTCTCCACGAACCACCCTACTGGAGTTTTTGCTGGGCCAGCGGCCTGGCCATGGCCCGTTATCTAGATCAGCACCGCCATTGGGTCGAAGGCAAGCGGGTGCTGGATTTTGGCGCAGGCTCGGGCATTGCTGGCATTGCTGCCGCACGCGCCGGCGCCCTGGAAGTAGTTGCTTGCGATCTTGACCCGCTGGCGCTGGAAGCCTGCCGGGCGAATGCCGAACTCAACGGTGTGGAACTGAGCTACTCCGACGATTTTTTCCAGGAAGCCGACCGCTTTGACCTGATTCTGGTGGCCGATGTGCTGTATGACCGTGCCAACCTGCCGCTGCTTGATGAGTTTCTCACCCGTGGCCGGCAGGCCCTGGTGGCCGACTCGCGCGTGCGCGACTTCAGCCACCCGCTGTACCAACCGCTTGGCGTGCTGGAAGCGCTGACCCTGCCTGACCTGGCCGAACCCCATGAATTCCGCCGGGTCAGCCTGTACCACGCCAGCCGCCAGCCTTTATAGTGATGCCATTCACGGATTTTCGAGAGTCGCGATGAGCCCTGCAACCCCGTACATTTTCGACGCCACTGCGGCCGACTTCGATCAGTCGGTCATTCAGAACTCCTTCCACAAACCGGTCCTGGTCGACTTCTGGGCCGAGTGGTGTGCCCCCTGCAAGGCGCTGATGCCACTGCTCGCGCAAATCACCGAGAGCTACCAAGGTGAACTGTTGCTGGCCAAGGTGAACTGCGACATCGAACAAGACATCGTTGCCCGCTTCGGCATTCGCAGCCTGCCAACCGTGGTGCTGTTCAAAGACGGCCAACCGGTGGATGGCTTTGCCGGTGCCCAGCCCGAGTCGGCGATCCGTGCCTTGCTCGAACCGCATGTACAAATGCCACCACCAGCCGCTGCCGACCCGCTGGAGCAGGCTCAGGCGATGTTTGCAGAAGGGCGTTTCAGCGAAGCCGAAGCAACCCTCAAGGCGCTATTGACCGAAGACAACACCAATGCCAGTGCGTTGATCCTCTATGCCCGCTGCCTGGCCGAGCGCGGTGAGCTGGGCGAAGCCCAAACCGTACTCGATGCGGTCAAAAGTGATGAACACAAGGCCGCTCTGGCCGGTGCCAAGGCGCAACTGACCTTCCTGCGCCAGGCTGCCAGTTTGCCGGAAGTGGCTGACCTTAAAGCGCGCCTGGCGCAAAACAGCGAAGACGATGAAGCCGCTTATCAGCTGTGCATTCAGCAGCTGTCGCGTCAGCAGTACGAAGCGGCGCTGGATGGCATGCTCAAACTGTTCATGCGTAATCGTGGCTATGAAGGTGGCTTGCCGCACAAGACCCTGCTGCAAGTGTTCGATTTGCTGGGTAATGACCACCCACTGGTAGGAACCTATCGCCGCAAGCTGTTTGCCGCGCTGTACTGACTTATACCGGTAGCAGCGGGCTTGCCCCGCGATTGCGGAGTGCCTGTCACATCGCATCGCGGGGCAAGCCCGCTCCTACCCTAGCCAGTGATACACCGGTGCATCTGCGCCGCTTTCCACTTTCACTTCGGCGCTGTGACGCAAGCGCACCAGCAGGCGTTTACCCGCTGCCGTACTGCCCGCCAACCCTTCCAGATGCTCCAATAACTCAGGGCCACTGAGCTGCCCGGCCTTGCGCAGCACCTCTCGAGCCGCCTGCCAAAGCGCATCATCCGGCCGACTGCTGGCCACCGATGTCACCGCCGCAGCCGTCGCGACCGGCGCCACCGCCGTCAGTTGCCCGCCCAACTGCGCCCATTCCGCCGGGTCCAGCTCCAGGGTCAAATCCACCGGCCAGTCACCGATATGTCCATGAATTCGCACGGTCGTGTCCTCTGCTCACTAACGGGCTCAATGCTCCCACGCCAACGACCCGCCGCCAAGCACGCTAGCAAGTACGGAATAACTTGTTATAACATAACCAAATCTGTTCTATGCCCTCGTGGAGTCTTGCCCATGCGTCGCCTGTTCCTCGCCTTGCCGCTTGCTTTGTTACCTCTGGCCGCAGCCCATGCCCATGAGGACCACGACCATGATCACGACCACGGCAGCCTCGCCGCCCATGAACATGGCGTTGCCCGCCTTAATGCTGTACTCGATGGCAAGACACTGGAGCTGGAACTGGACAGCCCGGCGATGAACCTGGTTGGTTTCGAACATGTGGCCAGCAGCGATGCCGATAAGGCCAAGGTCGCCGCCGTACGCAGTCAACTTGAGCAGCCATTGACCCTGTTCACCCTGGCCAAGTCTGCAAACTGCAGTATCAGTGACCAAGAATTGCAAAGTCCGCTGTTCGGCGACACACCGGCGGTCGATGAAGACGGGCATGATCACAGCGACATCAATGCGCACTACCGCTTCATCTGCGAGAACCCCGATCAGCTCAAAGCGCTCGACCTAGGCCCGTTGTTCAACGCCTTCCCCGCTACCCGGAAAATTCAGCTACAACTGATCGGGCCCAGCGGCCAGCAAGGTGTCGAAGCGACTCCGGACAAGGCCACCCTTACCTTCTAATAGCCCTTTTGCAGCGAAGCGCCCAGGGTAACCTGGGCGTTCATTTATGAGCCAGGCACTGATTGAACTGACCGACCTGGGCTTCGCCTGGCCGGGCCAAGCCCCCTTGCTGGATATTCCCGCCTTGCGCCTCGAGGCCGGTGAATCGCTGTTTCTCAAAGGCCCAAGCGGCAGCGGCAAAACCACCTTGCTTGGTCTGCTCGGCGGCGTACACACGCCTGAACGCGGTAGCATCCGCCTGCTCGGCCAGGACTTGAGCGCACTGAAAATGGCTGCTCGCGACCGTTTTCGGGTCGACCACACTGGCTACATCTTTCAGCAATTCAATTTGCTGCCGTTTCTCTCGGTGCGGGAAAACGTCGAGTTGCCTTGCCGCTTTTCACGCAGCCGCGCACAACGCGCCGTGCAGCGTCACGGAAGCATCGACCAGGCTGCCGCCAGCCTGCTCGCCCACCTGGGTTTGAAAGACCCGGCCTTGCTCGCGCGTCGCGCCGACAGCCTGTCCATTGGTCAACAGCAACGGGTGGCGGCTGCCCGCGCCCTGATCGGCCAGCCCGAGCTGGTGATTGCAGACGAACCGACCTCCGCGCTCGACGCCGATACCCGTGAGGCCTTCATCCGCCTGTTGTTCGCTGAATGCCGTGACGCAGGTTCAAGCCTGTTGTTCGTCAGCCACGACCAGAGCCTGGCAGGCCTGTTCGACCGCCAGTTGTCACTGACCGAACTCAACCGTGCGGCCCAGCCAGCCAACGATCTGGAGGCCTGATGTACCTGCTCCGTCTTGCCCTGGCGAGCCTCGCCAATCGCCGTTTCACCGCCTTGCTCACCGCGTTTGCCATTGCTCTTTCGGTCTGCCTGTTGTTGGCTGTCGAGCGAGTACGCACCGAAGCCCGCGCCAGTTTCGCCAGCACCATCAGCGGCACTGACCTGATTGTCGGCGCCCGCTCCGGTTCGGTGAACCTACTGCTGTATTCGGTGTTCCGTATCGGCAATGCCACCAACAACATTCGCTGGGACAGCTACGAACACTTCGCCAACGACAAACGGGTGAAGTGGGCGATTCCGATTTCCCTTGGCGACTCCCATCGCGGCTATCGGGTAATGGGTACCACCAGCAGCTACTTTGAACACTACCAGTACGCGCGCAAGCAGAACCTGCAATTGGCCCAGGGTCGCGCCTTTGCCACCGAACCGTTCGAGGTGGTGCTGGGTGCCGAGGTCGCTCAAGCACTGCACTACAAGCTCGGCGACAAACTGGTACTGGCCCATGGTGTGGCCGCCATTAGCCTGGTCAAGCATGACGACAAACCGTTTACGGTGGTCGGCGTGTTGCAGCGCACCGGGACACCGGTAGACCGCACGCTGCACATCAGCCTGGGCGGCATGGAAGCCATCCACATCGACTGGCACAACGGCGTGCCGGCCCGAGGTGCTGGGCGTATCAGTGCCGAACAGGCTCGCGACATGGACCTTAAGCCTGCCGCCATCACGGCCTTCATGCTCGGCCTGAACAACAAGATCTCAACGTTCAGCCTGCAACGCGAAATCAACGAGTACCGCAACGAACCCTTGCTGGCGATTCTGCCCGGGGTTGCACTGCAAGAACTCTGGAGTTTGATGAGCACGGCCGAGCAAGCGTTGTTCGTGGTCTCTTTGTTTGTCGTCCTGACAGGGCTGATCGGCATGCTCACCGCCATCCTCACCAGCCTCAACGAGCGCCGCCGGGAAATGGCGATCCTGCGCTCAGTGGGCGCCCGCCCCTGGCACATTGCCGGGCTGCTGGTGCTAGAAGCCCTGGCGCTGGCCTTGGTGGGGATTGCTGCAGGCCTGGGCTTGCTATACATCGGCATTGCCCTTGCGCAAGGTTATGTACAAGCCAACTATGGGCTCTACCTGCCCCTGGCCTGGCCCAGCGCCCACGAATGGAACTTGCTGGCGTTGATTCTGGGGGCGGCTCTGATCATGGGGAGCGTACCGGCCTGGCGTGCCTACCGGCAGTCGTTGGCCGATGGCCTGTCTATTCACTTATGAGACATTCAATGCCACGTGTTCTGCTATCGATACTGCTGCTGGTGACCACGCCGTTGTGGGCAAGCGAACCTCGCACACTGGAGTGGCCACAGTTGATCCCGGCCGGTGCCCCGATTGTCCAGCCGCAACTGGCGCCGATGCACGACCTCTCGCAATTGGCGGATGCCCTGGCGGCAGAATCTGCGCCAGCGGCGCGCCAGCAGGCGCCGAACGCGCCGGTGGTCAAGGCGCTCGATGGCCAGCAGGTGAAGTTGCCGGGCTATATCGTGCCACTGGAAGTCAGCGAAGAAGGCCGCACCACCGAGTTTCTGCTGGTGCCTTATTACGGCGCCTGCATCCATGTACCGCCACCACCGTCGAACCAGATCGTGCATATCGTCAGCGAGATGGGCGTCAGGGTAGAAGATCTCTACCAGCCCTACTGGATTGAAGGGCGGATGCAAGTCAAAAACACCAGCAGTGAGCTGGCCGATGCGGGCTATCAGATGGACGCCGAAAAAATCTACGCCTATGAACTAGAATGAATCGCCCGCGCTACAGGCTTTGACGCTTTCATTGAGCTGGGTCAAATTGCAAAACGGGTGGCTCTTTAACATTGGACGTACTTAATTCTAAACGTCCTTTGGGAGCTTCCATGAACAAGTCCTTGCTCAGCGCCTCGCTCATTACCTTGGCGCTCGCAGCCCCTGTTGCCCATGCACACCAAGCAGGTGACATTATCCTGCGTGCTGGCGCAATCACTACCGCTCCCAATGAAGACAGCGGCGACATCAAACTCGATGGTGCCAAAGTTTCGGGCACCAAAGCTACGCTGGACAGCGACACCCAACTGGGCCTGACTTTCGCCTACATGCTCACCGACCACATCGGCCTGGAGCTGCTCGCGGCCACTCCCTTCCAACACACCGTTGGGGTCAAAGGCCTGGGCGCCGGCCTGGATGGCAAACTGGGCGACATCAAACAGCTGCCACCGACTCTGTCGCTGCAGTACTACCCGATGGAACCGACGTCCAAGTTCCAGCCTTACGCCGGTATCGGTCTGAACTACACCATGTTCTTTGACGAAGACCTGAGCAGCGACCGTAAGGCGCAAGGCTTCAGCAACCTGAAGCTCAAAGATTCTTGGGGCCTGGCTGGTCAGTTGGGCATGGACTACATGATCACCGATCACTTCCTGGTCAACGCCGCGGTCTGGTACGTCGACATCGACACCAAGGCCACCATGGATGGCCCAACCGCCCTGGGCGTCAGCAGAACCAAGGTCGACGTCGATGTCGATCCATGGGTTTACATGGTTGGTGTAGGTTACAAGTTCTGATTTAAGGCTTTAGATCGATCGCGGGGCAAGCCCGCTCCTACCGTGGTTTGTAGGAGCGGGCTTGCCCCGCGATGCGTTTAGCGCCCCAACAACCGCGCCAGCCCTTCGGCCATCGACGTCGGCTCAGGAAAGTCGAATCGCGCCAGCAAGCGCTGGTTATTCGCCCGCGAATGGCGAATGTCGCCGGAACGCGCAGGCCCATGATGGATGGCCGGCAAATCACCCAGCACCGATTTCAGCGCAGCCAGCAACTGGTTCAGTGACGTGGCCTGGTTCAGGCCGATGTTCACTGCCCCGTCCTCGACTTGCGCTTGCTCCAGCGCCTGAACCATTACGCTGACCAGATCGCCCACGTAGAGAAAGTCACGGGTCTGTTCGCCATCCCCGAACAGAGTGATCGGCTGGCCGCTCAAGGCGCGCTCACAGAAAATGCTGATCACCCCCGAATACGGTGAGGACGGGTCCTGGCGCGGGCCGAAGATGTTGAAGAAGCGGAACACCACCGGCTCCAGCCCATGCTGACGATGGTAGAAGTCCAGGTATTGCTCACTGGCCAGTTTGTCGACGGCATAAGGAGTCAGCGGGGCTTTAGGCGCCTCTTCTTCGATTGCCAGGCCTTCACCGTTGTTGCCGTACACCGCCGCGCTAGAGGCAAACAGCACACGCTTGATGCCGTTGAGGCGCATCGCCTCGCACACATTCAAGGTGCCGATAAAGTTGCTTTGGTGGGTTTTCACCGGGTCGTCCACCGACGCCTGCACTGAGGCAACGGCGGCCAGATGAACAACCGCTTGGCACCCTGCCGCAGCTTGTTTGACCAGTTCGGCGTCGGCCACATCGCCTTTGATCAGCTCAAGCCTGGGGTTGCCCATTTGCAGGTTTTCGGGCTTTCCGGTGGACAGGTCATCGAGGATCCGTACCGCGTAGCCTTTTTCCAGCAACGCATCGCTCAAGTGAGAGCCGATGAAGCCCGCGCCGCCGGTGATCAGAATTGGGGCATCAGCCATGACGATAGAATCGATCCAGTAGAGGTGGCAAACCCGAGCGCCAGGCCCGCGGTTTGATACCGAAAGTGTGCAGAATTTTCTTGCAGGCCAGCACCGCATGTTGCGGCTCTTCGCTGGCATCCGGACGGGAGGCGTGAGCCTGCGCGGTCGGTGCAGTGACAGCCAGCTTGTGCAGCTGCGAGGCCTCACTGAGGATAGCCTGCCCCAGCGCCAGCGGCGTGGTGGCTTCGTTACCGGCATAGTGGTAAGTGCCCCACAGCGGTGCCGCACAGTCGAGTTGCTTGAGCACCGAGAGAATCACCCGCGCAGCGTCATCCACTGGCGTCGGGTTGCCGCGCCGGTCATCGGCGAGGAGCAATTCCTGTGGCTGCTCGGCACGGGTCAGAAAACGCCCCAGCACACCGTCGATGCTCTCGTCGAGTAACCAACCAAACCGCAGCAGCACGTGTTGCGGGCAAGTTGCACGCACACTTTGCTCAATGCGCCACAGTGCCTGGCCACGCAGACCCAGCGGTACCGGCTCATCTTTCTCGCTGTACGCCGTGGCGCGCGAGCCATCGAACACACGGTAGCTCGACGGTTGAATCAGAATGATGTTGTGGTGTTGGCACAACTCGGCCAAGCGCTCCACCGAGCGCTCCTGCAGCGCCAGCCGCTGTTCGCTGACCGACTCGGCCTGGAACCAGTCAAAGTAATACGCGAGGTTGATCACCGCATCGGGGCGGGTGTCGTCCAGCAACTGAGTCAGGCTGGCCGGATCCCAGCCTTGTTCGGGTGGGCGCGGCGCCAGAAAGCCGATGTCTTCCTCGGCACCAAGACGAATCAGCGCTTGCCCAAGGGCATTTCCACCACCCAACAGCATCAGGCGCATTCGCATAGAGTCAGCAGATCCGGTCAGATTGATTGAGGAAAAGGCACATTTTGCGTTTTCCGGCTTGGGAAGTCCAACCCGGGCCCGCTCAGCATGTGCCTGGCGTCTTGATCAATGACTTTCTTTGCCGACTTCACAAGTTTAGGAAACGTCTTACGCATTACGCGGAAAAGTCTGAATTCCTCTGTCATCACAAACTGCGTTGAATTACCCCTCAATCGTTTTCAGGCCAACTGCCCGCCCGATTGAAAACCGCCTTGCGCGTATTTCCTATAAGAATCAATAACAAGGAACGTTTCTTCATGCAGCATTCAGACGTTGCGTATCTAAGCTTTGATCTCCACCAGGGCCGCGAACTTGCGGCTGCCAGCGAGCATCTCACCCAGATAGGGGGCCCAGAAGCCCCTGGCGTTGCCGACCTGGCCCGGCAATGGGTCAAGCATCTGGCATCCACTCTGCAACCAGAACAGAAAGGCGTTATTCAGCGTTTTGCCGATGGACGGTTATCGGCCTTGATGTTTTCAAACCTGCCTTGTCCGGGCCCTGATCCCATCCCTGAACAACTACCTGACCTGCCCACCTTGGAGCAATGCCCGCGCTGCAGGTACCTGGCAGCACGCAATCAGCTGTTGCTTGAATTGGTTCGTTACCGCGCTTTTGCGTTCGATATCGACAATGAAGGCAAACAGATTCGCCTGGTCGGCAACTTCAAGGGAGGTGGCCGTGTACCACTGGCAAGTGAAACAACGTGTGCTCCCGTGGAACTTAGCTCTCACTCAGGCTTAAAACTGGGGTTACATACCGAAGCCCCTTACAACTGCTCTGTGATCGCCCGTGCCGGGCACTCCCCGGCCCCGTCGGCACTGATCCTCACGGCGCGATGGAACCCGGCCCGCCAACCTATCAACATCGTGCCGCTGCCAAGCATCATTGAGCGCCTGGGCACCTTGCACGCGCTGGCCCTGACATCAGCATCGTTCGACTTCTCCCGCAGTGAATGCTTCGTCGCCGGCCTGGGCGAAGCCGGCACTGCAACGTCGATACTGCAGTTCGACGCCAATGGCGGCTTTACCCTGCGCTACAACGCCTATCGCTTCTCCCTCAACCACCATGCCAGTGATGCTGCGGGCCGAGCCTTTGATGCGTTTGTGGCGCTGGTTCAGGCAGCCGAACCCCTGACTTTCGAGCTGCAACCGGATTCAGCCTTGCTGATCAACAACACCCGAACACTGCACGGCCGGGATGCCCTGATAGACAACCGACGCCTGCTGATACGCCTGTTCGGCTACTCCCGCTTCGCCCAGCCCATTGTGATCCGCCAAGACCCGTTGCTGGTTCAAGGCTGATGAGAGGAATACGCGCAGATGATCGAAATAGATATTGCCCTGTTGCTGACGTTGGCCGGCGTGGCATTGCTGGCTGGTTTTTTTGACGCCATTGCTGGCGGTGGAGGGCTAATCACACTACCAGTGATGTTTGTTGTGGGCATTGACCCACTGGCCGCAATTGCCACCAACAAGTTTCAAGCGGCATCGGCCACGGTGTCCGCAACCTATGCATTTGCCCATAAAGGCATGATCAACTGGAAGCGCGGATTACCCATGGCCTGCATGTCTTTCGCAGGTGGCGCCCTTGGTGCGTTGTCTGTGAGTTTGGTGCCCAAAACGCTACTGCAGGCCTGCGTACCTGTACTGCTGATTCTGGTAGCCACCTACTTCGCTTTCAGCCCCAAGCTGGACAACCAGCAACGCAAGGCGAAGCTGTCCACTGCGCTGTTTTGCCTGGCGGTGGCGCCAGTCATCGGCTTTTACGATGGTGTCTTTGGCCCTGGGGTCGGTTCCTTTTTCATGCTCGCCTGCGTGATTTTGCTCGGCCAAACCCTGCTGCAGGCTGTATGCAACAGCAAACTGCTAAACGCTGCATGCAACCTTGGTGCACTCTCGGTATTCTCGCTCAGCGGTGCAATCATCTGGCCACTTGCTCTGGCAATGGCCTGTGCGGCGTTTCTCGGCGCACAAGCCGGTGCACGATGCGCTGTGCATTTTGGCCCTAGACTGATTCGGCCACTGTTGGTTTGCGTGTGCTGCATCATGGCGCTCAAGCTGTTGCTCAGCACAGGTAACCCACTCGGTGATTGGTTACATCTTGCGCTTCTTTAGGTGGTGGTCCATGCAGCTTGAAGCAACTTCTTCATATCGTTCTACCTGGCAATACGATGAACCCAGCCCCGGCGTAGAGCAGTTCATCACTGAGACTTTCGATAGTTATGAGCAACAGGCACGCTGGCTGATACCTGATGAAGAATGCGCGCCGCCACTGTTCGTCGTCGGCGGCGCACAATCCGACTTTACCCGCCTCAATCCCCTGCTCTACCGCTTGCAGGCAATGGGCATCGGCTCTCTGACCGCCAACCTGTCCGGCCACAGTGTCGCCAGCGAACCAGGCGCGCTCGAACCCTCGCTGAGCACCAACCGCGCAGAAGCACTGCGCTTTCACCGGCATATTGCAACGCGCTGCGAAACGGTGGTCGGCCATAGCCTGGGGGCTTCCATTGCCCTGAAGTTGGCGGCACAGCAACCCGCTGTGGATAAGTTGGTGCTGATTTGCCCTGCGGTGTACCCGGACAATGCCCACGACGCGCCCTTCGGACCGGCGTTCAAGGCTGCGATCAGCAAGCCCTATGGCTTTCTTGATTGCGACAGTTTTGAGTTCTTGCGCCAATTTCAGGGCCGCGTGCTGCTGGTGATGGGGGAATTCGACGGGCTCAACTCTCAGGTTCACGGCCAAGGCGCGGGCACTTCGGCCGGGACCCTGTGGCTGGCAGGTGCGCAGCGGTACAGCCCGATTCCGGAGGAAGTTACCCGCACGTTGCTCAAATCGGTGCCGCCACCGCATCTGGAGTGTTTGTTGCTTTCAAACTGTGATCACGGTGTCGCCGCACATTTGCGTTCCACGCCCCTGGTCGCCGACCAGGTGGCGCAAACGGTCGCAGAGTTCATCCTCGGCGAGCGCTGATCATTCGATCTCGAACAACCCATTGCTGACAGGCCCGACGCTGAGCCGCTCGCGCACGTCATCATCGATGCGCGGATCATCCGGACGGTACAGTTTTACCTGACGGTAGGCATTGATGCGGTTGATCTCCGTGCCCAGGTACTCCCACACCACCCGGGTGCAGGCCGGGGTGCGTCGGTCGCCGCTGGACACCCCGGTTTTCAAACCGTTGAGCCGGGTGATACGGCTTTTGAAGCTCGGAATCAGGATGGTCTGGCTCATTTCATTGACCGTCAGCGACTCGTAGTCGATGAGAAACAAGCGATCCTGCAACTGGAACGCCGCCCCCAGATAGCGACAACGCACCCAGTCTTCGGCCTGTACATCGGTGCTGCTCGAACGTTCCTGGCGCTCCTGACGCTCGAACAGAAAAGTGCCCCGCTCTTCGCGCAGATGAACCAGCGACAGCAGGATCAAGCCCGGCACCGACATGCAGTTGGAGTACTCGAAGTAATAACCGCAATAGCGCGAGAGGTTGCCGCTCTGCTCGCGCAATGGCTTGAGCAAGTCGCTCAGCGGGTCTGCCGGTGAGGCGGCGACGGTGGCCGGATTGCGCGCGCCGATCAAACGGGCGAACTGCTCAGGTGGTAACCCCAGCTCGTAATCCTCCACGCCGAAGAAATCACCGATGCGCTTGAGGTTGAAAGGTGTCGGTTGGCTTTGCCCGCTCAGGTACTTGTTGAACTGCGCACGGTTGATCGACAGCTGGCGGCAAACCTCTGAAATAGAGCGGTAGTGGCTGCAGGCGAGTTTGAGGTTGATACCGAGATTTTCGCTCATGCGATCCGTTCCAGGTGATGCGACAGGCGCCAGTTTAGCATCAAGTCGCGTCAACTCAGAGCAACATGCGAAATTGTAACAACGTTTATCTTGGCCAACTATGCGCGCCCAGGGCACGACGCATCGACGGCGGCCCTGTCGTCTTTCATGCAAAAAAACAAGAATCGAGGTTACTCCATGCTCGAAGCGCTCAACGATTTCCTTTCGGGGAAACTCCTCATCGTGCTCATCGTCGGACTCGGCAGCTATTTCACCCTGCGCTCCCGCTTTGTCCAATTCCGCCACTTCGGCCACATGTTCGGTGTTTTCAAGGAGTCGTTGCGCGGCCAGGCCGGCCAACTGAGTTCGTTCCAGGCGCTGATGCTGAGCCTGGCCGGTCGAGTGGGTGCGGGCAACATTGCCGGTGTCGGCATCGCCGTTACCCTGGGCGGCCCTGGTGCCGTGTTCTGGATGTGGGTCACTGCGCTGGTGGGGATGTCCAGCAGCTTTTTTGAATGCACCCTGGCTCAAGTCTACAAACGCAGCGATGGTGACGGCTTGTACCGTGGCGGTCCGGCCTACTACATCCAGCACGGCCTGAAACTCAAGACCATGGCCGTGGTGTTCTCGCTGCTGTTGCTGGTGACCTACGGCTTTGCCTTCAATGGCCTGCAGTCGTACACCGTAACTCACTCACTGCAGAATGCATTCGGCTTTGAACCGCAACACACCGGCGTCGCGCTGGCAGTGCTGTTGGCTATCGTCTTTCTGGGTGGCATTAAACGTATTGCGGCGGTTTCCGACCTGCTGGTGCCAGTCAAGACGCTGGCCTACATCGGCGTAACCCTGTACGTGATCGGCAGCCAGATCGAACACGTTCCGGCCATGCTGGAAACCATCTTCAAGAGCGCCTTCGGCCTCGACCCGGCCTTCGGTGGCCTGCTCGGCAGCGCTATTGTCATGGGCGTGAAACGGGGTGTGTTTGCCAACGAAGCGGGCCTTGGCAGTGCGCCGAACGTCGCCGCTGTAGCAGCCGTACGTCACCCTGGCGCGCAAGGCGTGGTTCAGGCGTTCAGCGTATTCCTCGACACCTTCGTCATCTGTACCTGCACGGCGCTGCTGATCCTGCTGTCCGGCTTCTACACCCCAGGCTTTGAAGGCGACGGCATTGTCCTGACCCAGAACTCGCTGGCGGCTGTCGTCGGTGACTGGGGTCGTTTGTTCGTCAGCGTGGCGCTGTCGCTGTTTGTCTTCACCTGCATTCTGTACAACTACTACCTGGGCGAAAACAGCCTGCAGTTCCTCACTCGTAACCGCATGGTGCTGCTGGGCTACCGCGCCCTGGTGCTGGCGCTGATCGTTTGGGGTTCGGTGCAAAACCTGTCCACCGTGTTTGCCTTCGCCGACATCACCATGACCTGCCTGGCGTTCGTCAACCTGATTGCCCTGGCCCTGCTGTTCAAAATCGGCCTGCGGGTGATGCGCGACTACGACGAGCAACGCAAAGCCGGTATCAAACAACCCGTGTTTGATGCCTCGAAGTTCAGCGACCTGGATCTGGACCTGCAAGCCTGGCCAACCAACCCGGCGACTACAGCCCAAAGCCCGGTCACTGCAACTGCTACTGCGCAGCCGCAGCACTGATATGCGCGCCGTGAAAAACCTGCTGGTGCTCTATACCGGAGGCACCATCGGCATGCTCGAAACCCCGCAGGGCCTGGCGCCTGCGGGTGGTTTCGAGCCACGCATGCGTGACTATCTGGCAACCAACCCACACGCGCCCACCATCGGCTGGACATTGCGTGAGCTCTCACCGTTGCTCGACAGCGCCAACATGCAGCAAGCCAACTGGCTGGCGATGTGCGATGCGATTGTCGAGGCGGTGAAGCAAGAGGGTCACGACGGCGTTCTGGTGCTGCATGGCACCGATACCCTGGCCTACAGCGCAGCCGCCCTGTCGTTTCTGTTGCTTGGGCTGGATGTACCGGTGGTGCTGACCGGCTCGATGCTGCCTGCCGGTGCGCCAAACAGTGATGCCTGGAGCAACCTGTGCGGCGCCTTGAGCCTGTTCGAAACTGGCGTAGCCGACGGCGTGCATCTGTATTTCGCCGGTCAGCTGCTACACGGTGCCCGCGCCAGCAAACTGCGCAGCGAAGCCTTCAATGCCTTTGCCGCACTGCCGCGTCACCGTGAGGGCCAACGTGCTGAACAGGTGCCGGCGGTACTCACCTACTGTCAGCCCCGGGTGCCGGTGAATCTGGCCGTGTTGCCCATCTTTCCAGGGTTACAGGCCGCACATGTGCGGGCGCTGATCGACAGTGGTGTCAAAGGCTTGCTGCTGGAATGCTACGGCAGCGGCACCGGCCCTTCCGATGACCTGGCGTTGCTTAAGGTCCTGACCGAGGCGCGCCAGCGTGGTGTGCTGATGGTCGCGGTCAGCCAATGTCCTGAAGGCAGTGTGATGTTCGACACTTACGCGGCAGGCAGCCGACTGCGCGATGCTGGCTTGATATCGGCCGGTGGCATGACCCGCGAGGCGGCATTAGGCAAACTGTTCTCGCTACTGGGTGCCGGGCTGGATGTGGCCACCGCGCAGCACTGGTTCGCCCTGGACCTGTGTGGGGAAAGGGCGCAGTAGAAATGGCGGAAGGCAGCGGGAGTCGAACCTGCCCGGGAACGGCTGCCGTCCCCAACCGGGTTTGAAGCCCGGCCGCGCCACCGGGCGCGATTGCCTTCCTTGAACTCAATGCCCTGGCGATTGTGCCAGGGCGCTGTCAGCACGGACCTGACGTCGGTCACCGACGCGCCTGGTCAGGCCTATCCGATCAAAATACTCCAGCACCTGAATACTGCGCTTGCGGCCGATGCCCAGCACATCACGAAACGCCGTGACTTGCACCACGGGATCGTCGCTGGCCAGCTGCAAGAGCATAGCTGCCATTTGTCGGATTGTGGCCTCAGGATAGAACAGATCACGCACCACTTGGTGCACCTGGCCCAGGCGCGAGAGTTTGCGCAGCAACATGCGAACCTGCGCCTCTTCTTGCAGCAGTGTTCTGGCGAGGTCACGCACCCAAGGTGGATCGAACTGCCCTTGTTGCAACAACGGCAGCACCTGTAGCCACAACGCCTCGTCCGCTTCGCTCAGCCGTACCTGATGTTCTGGCAAGTGCAGCCAGGGCCCATTGCCAACAATGGCCCCGCTGGCGAGCAACTCATCCAGAAGACTGATAAACCCCGGACGCTCCAGCGCCAGGGCCACGAAGCGGCGCAACCGATCACGATCGGGGCCGAGCTGATCTGGCTCTTGCTCGTGAAAATGCCCCAACTGCTCCAGCACCTTATGCTTCAAGCCCTGCCAACGCGCGGTGGTGAACATCAATGGGCCTTGGCGGGTAGCGATGACCTGAACATCCGTCGGCAACACCCAACTGCTACGCAAACGGTTGAACTGACGCTCCAGACGCTGCGGATCGAGGCCTACTTCGTCATTGGCCAGCAGCGCCGACAAGGCCTCTTCCAGGCTCTCGGCAGCGGCCAGCGCTTGCAGCTGCGCCAGGCGTGCTTCACTCCGGCGTTGTCGCGCTGGGGCGTATGGATCAAGCACTCGACCGCCGCCGAGGGTGCGCTGGGCACTGTGATCACGCAGCACCAACCGGTCACCATGCACGGCCTGTAGCGGTGCATTGAGCTGGAGCTGGGCAAACATACGCTCGCCCGGCAACAGTGATTCGCCTTGCAACAATGCCACTCTCGCGCTGACATCCTGGGTGCCCAAGTGCACATGCACCGGACTGAAGTGGGCAAAGCTACGGGTTTCACTGGCCAGCAACTGCAGCTCGATATCCACCCTTTGTGTCGGCCCGTGCAACCACTCGGCAAGCAACCAGTCGCCACGGTGAATCTGCGCCAGCTCCAGGCGCTCGGCACTGATGTTCAACGCCACCCGCTGCCCCGCCCAGGCCTCGGCCACCATTTGGTTCTGCGCATGCAGCCCACGCACCCGCACCGACTTTCCAGCCTTGCCCAACGACAGCGTGTCACCCAATTGCACCTGGCCATCCAGCGCAGTGCCCGTCACCACGATGCCGGCACCGGCTACAGCAAACGCACGGTCGATGGCCAAACGAAAACCGCCCCGACGACTGCGCTCGCGCACCTCACCCTGAGCGGCGATCAACGCCTGACGCAAGGTGTCGACGCCCTCGCCGGTTACGCTGGAGAGTGGAAATTGTGCCGCGCCAGCATAAAACCCAGCCGCCAGCAGCTCTCTGACTTGCGCTTGCACCTCCTGCACCCGGCGCGGCTCCACGCGGTCGCACTTGCTGATGGCCACCAGCAACCGGGGAATGCCCAACAACTGAACGATTGCCAAGTGTTCGCGAGTCTGCGGCATCACGCCGTCATCGGCTGCAATGACCAATACCACCAAATCAACACCCTGAGCCCCGGCCAGCATGTTGTGGATAAACCGCTCATGCCCCGGCACATCAATGAAGCCGGTCAACGGCGCCCCGGCTTCCAGGCTCGCGTAGCGATAGCCCAGGTCGATGGTCATGCCACGTTCGCGTTCCTCACGACGGTGATCACCTGTCTGACCGGTCAGGGCGGCCAACAGCGAGGTTTTGCCATGGTCAATATGACCTGCCGTGCCGACAATCACCTCGCCGCCTCCACCCAGCGCAACTGAGGCAACTGCGCGAGCCAGCCGGCTTCGTCATCCAGTTGCCGCAGATCAAGCCACAGCGCGTCATCATCGATACGCCCGAGCACCGGGATCGGCAGGTTCCGTAGAGCCTCCTCAAGGCCACGCAGATAACGACCACGCAAGCGTTTGGACAACTGAGGCCGCAGGCACAACGCAGCACTGGCCAACCGGGCGACAGGCTGGCTGCCACTGCCAATCATGCTCAGCGCAGGCACAGCGGTAACTTCCCAGTCAGCCCCCAACACCTGACCGAGCATAGGCGCCAGGCGCTCAGCCTGGGCAAGAATCTCTGGCTGAGGCCGAGTAAGCAACCGCAAGCTGGGCAACCGCTCAGCCAGCAAGTCAGGGTTGCGGTACAAGCCCAGTACAGCTTCCAGCGCAGCAAGGGTCAGTTTGTCGACCCTGAGGGCGCGCTTGAGCGGGTTCTTCTTGATCTTCGTAATCAGTTCCTTGCGTCCGACGATAATGCCGGCCTGAGGGCCACCCAAGAGTTTGTCGCCACTGAAGGTGACGATATCCGCACCATCGGCCAGTGCCTGGCGCACGGTCGGCTCGGCAGGCAGCCCCCAGCGCGTCAGGTCGAGCAAGCTGCCGCTGCCCAGGTCTTCGAGCAGTGGCAAACCATGCTGGTGAGCCAGTTGCGCCAGCGCCTTGGTCTGAACCTGGGTGGTAAAGCCCTGAATGCTGTAATTGCTGCAGTGCACGCGCATCAGCAGGCCACTGCGCGGGCCGATGGCCGCCTCGTAGTCACGGGCGTGGGTGCGGTTGGTGGTGCCGACTTCATGCAGTTTGACCCCGGCACGCGCCATGATGTCGGGGATACGGAAGGCACCACCGATTTCGATCAACTCGCCACGGGAGATGATGCCTTCCTTGCGCGCACCCAAGCTGTTGAGCGCCAGCAAGACAGCGGCGGCGTTGTTATTGACAACCGTAACGGCCTCGGCGCCAGTCAGCTCGCGGATCAAGCCTTCAATCAGGTCGTCGCGATCGCCACGCTTGCCCGTGGCCAGATCGAATTCGAGGTTCAGCGGGTAACGCGCGGCCATTTGCACAGCATCGATGGCTTCCTGCGGCAACAGTGCCCGCCCCAGGTTAGTGTGCAACACCGTGCCGGTGAGGTTGAACACGCGCCTTACCTGACTACGGTGCTGAGCGGCGAGCCGTTCGCCGGCACGACCAACAAGCACGGCCTCCGCTAACTCTGCGGCTTCCAGTTGGCCGAGCCTGGCAGGCTCGCGCAGATCGTCGAGGAGTTGGCGCAGGGTAGCGAGCAGTGCATCACGGCCGTAACGGTCGGTGAGCGGCTGGCTGGCGGGGTGGCGCAACAGGGCGTCGATGGAGGGCAGGCGTATCGGGAGTTTGGCGAGGTTGGAGGGCATGCAAAAGGTTACCTTCAACAGTGTGGACCTGATCGCGGGGCAAGCCCGCTCCCACAGTTATTTCCCCTGTGGGAGCGCGATAATGTAGACCCTAGCCTCACTCCCCTCCCGGCGCCAACATCAGGTTGGGTGCCAACCGTTGAAAACCCTCTTGGTCCAGACGCATGTCCAGCGCCAGGCTGGCCAAATCGGCCGACAGCGCCTCTGCCTCGGCATCGCACTCCAGGTACAACTGTTTGAGGTAACTATTACACCCCGGGCAGCACTCAGCGCGCAGCGGTGCTTTGCCAGCGGCATAGCGGTCATCTTCAAGGTTGAAGTAGGTCAGCCCTTTGCTCTGCTCGCAATAGATGCACTTGACCCGCACCACATGCCATTCACACGCGCACAACGAACACACCAGGTAGCGCAGGCCGTTGTATTTGCCGCGATGGCGAATCACCCCGGCCATTGCCGGTGAACCGCAAGCCGGGCACTGACAAAGGCTGTCGCCCGCCTTGAGTTCAGTGCTGGGTAAATTCAGCAGCCAATGGCTCCACGCTGCCTGTAGCGCAGCGCCCAAGAATGGCACCAGCGCTGCGGGTACAGCGCTGAACTGCCCGGTCAACAGGGCGATCCCCCAGAGTTTGCGTTGTTCGTCACTGGCCTCACGCAGACGGCTGACGGCTGCAACCAGTTCGGCGTTGGCCGGTACCGAATAACGCTGCAACAGTGCATCGAGGTAAGCCAGCCAATGCCCTTCTCGCACCAGGCTGTCGGCGGCAAGCGGCGGCAAGCCGTGCTCCAGGCATAGGCGCTGGCGTTGCGTTTCGGCCGGTGCCGCGACCGGCGGCTGGTCAAGCAGGCTTTGCTGGATTCGGCATAACTCGGCAACCAGGTGCAGGTAATCAGCCAGCGTATTACCCGCTGCGAGGGTATCCAGACGCGCAGCACGCAAGGCAAACAGGTTGGCAGGAGGCAGGTAGAGAAACGGCGGCGTGCTGGCCGCCGCTTCAATCTGCCCAGGTTCAAGAATAGTGCTCAAATGATCATCCTTTTTTGCTGATCTGCGAGTCGGGTGACTCCTCGCGGGTCACTTCCCGATACCACAGTTCATGGTGCTTCTTCGCCCAGGCGCGGCTGACCCAACCATGCAGCATGGCGCTGACCGAGCCCTTGATCCAGATCCCGGCATAGATGTGCACAATGATGCTCAGCACCAGCACAAACGCCGCCAGGGCATGCAGCAGTGTCGCCAGGCGAATCGAGCCGATACTGAAGTACTGGCTGAACCAGGCACGCCAGATCACCACGCCACTGAGCAACAGCACCAGCATGCACAACAGCAGGGTCCAGAACAGCAGCTTCTGCCCGGGGTTGTACTTGCCGATTGGCGGCACGCCCTCCTCTTCATTACGCATCACCCGACCAATGCCCTTGAGCCACTGGCGATCATTGGCAATGAAGTAGTTCGCCCGCCAGAAACGCAGCACCAGGCCGAGGAAGAACACGAACATCAACACGCCCATGAACGGGTGCAGGATGCGCGTCCAGGGCCCACCGCCAAACAGGTGGCTGAGCCAGAACAGCGCCGGATGAAACAGCGCCAGCCCCGACAATGCGGCCATGATGAACAGGATCGCCACTACCCAATGGTTGGTCCGTTCGTTAGCGCTGTAGCGCAGGATGGGTTTGTCTTTCATGGCCGCTCCTCCCCTTGCGCACCCGGCTTGTTCGGGTCATACACATGCACCGTCGGGTCAACCACATGCACGCTGGTGTCGGGTGCACTCGGGTGCTCGTCCTCCTCGACCCGGTTCGGACCGATACGCACATAATGGAAAAAACCGGCCAGCACAGCAGCGCCCATCGCCAGTAACGCAAGCGGTTTGCTCACCCCTTTCCACAGCCCTACCAACGGGCTGATCACTGGCTGGTCCGGGAGGCCTGCGTAGAGCTTTGGCTGGTCGGCGTGATGCAGCACGTACATGACGTGCGTCCCCCCCACACCATCCGGGTCATACAAGCCCGCTTGGTCAAAACCTCGCGACTTGAGGTCGACGATGCGTTCGGCGGCATGCTCCTTCATGTCCTCCTTGCTGCCAAACACGATGGCGCCGGTTGGGCAGGTTTTCACACATGCCGGTTCCAGCCCTACCGCGACGCGGTCGGAACACAAGGTGCACTTGTAGGCTTTGTGGTCCTTCTGCGAAATCCGCGGAATGTTGAACGGGCATCCGGTAATGCAGTAACCGCAGCCGATGCAATGGTCCTGGTTGAAGTCGACGATGCCGTTGGCATGTTTGATGATCGCACCGGGACTCGGGCACGCCTTCAGGCAACCGGGGTCGGCACAATGCATGCAGCCGTCCTTGCGGATCAGCCACTCCAGGTTGCCTTCGGCGTTCTCATGCTCGGTGAAGCGCATCAGGGTCCAGGTCTCGGCGCTCAGATCATGAGGGTTATCGTAGGTACCGTAGTTGTGCCCCACCTCGTCGCGCAGCTCGTTCCATTCCGAACACGCCACCTGGCACGCCTTGCAACCGATGCACTTGGTGGTGTCGATCAGCTTGGCCACTTCTTCCTGATGGCGGATGGACGACGGTGCCGTGGTAGTGGCCGAACGGGCGATGATGTCTTGGCTAGCCATCAGATTTTCTCCACGTTGACCAGGAACGACTTCGATTCCGGCGTTTGGGTATTGCCGTCACCGAGGAACGGCACCAGGGTGTTGGTCAGGTAGCCGTGCCGGGTCACCCCGGTAAAGCCCCAGTGCAACGGGATACCGATCTGATGCACGGTCTGGTTGTTGACCTGCAACGGCCGAATCCGTTTGGTGACCACCGCCACCGCCTCGATATGCCCGCGCTTGCAGGTAACTCGCACCCGGTCGCCAGGGGCAATGCCCTTCTCCTTGGCCAGCGCTTCGCCAATCTCGACGAATTGCTCTGGCTGTGTCACTGCGTTGATCGGGCAATGCTTGGTCCAGAAGTGGAAGTGTTCGGTCAGCCGGTAGGTGGTGGCGGCATAGGGGAAGTCCTTGGCTTGCCCCAGGGTGTCCCACACCGAATCGAACACCCGGCCCGCCGGGTTGCTGACCGCTTTTTTGTTGTTCGGGTGCAACGGGTTGACCCCAATCGGTGTTTCGAACGGTTCGTAATGCTCCGGGAACGGCCCTTCGGCCATCTTGTCCAGGGCAAAGAAACGCGCGACACCTTCGGGGTTCATGATGAACGGGTTCATCCCCGCTTCCGGTGCGACATCGGCCTTGTAGTCCGGCACGTCGGTACCACCCCAGGTCTTGCCGTTCCACCACACCAAACGCTTGTTCGGCGACCAGGGTTTGCCTTGCACATCCGCCGACGCCCGGTTGTAGAGAATCCGCCGGTTCGCAGGCCAGGCCCACGCCCATCCGAGGTTCTGCTTCATGCCGAACGGGTCGGCGTTGTCGCGCCGAGCCATCTGGTTGCCCTGCTCGGTCCAGCTGCCACAGAAGATCCAGCAACCGGATGCGGTACTGCCGTCGTCCTTGAGCTGGGCAAAGCCCGCCAATTGCTGCCCGGCCTTGATCGTGGCCCCCGTCGCATCGGTGACATCCGCCACGGCGTAACCGCTGAACTCCTTGGCGATTTCTTCCGGTGTCGGCTCGTGCGCCACTTTGTACGGCCAGTTGAGCTTGAGGATCGACTCGGCCCAAGCCCCGCCTTCACGCTGATAACGCTCGCGTAGACGCAGGAACAGTGCGCTCATGATCCACACGTCGGTACGCGCTTGCCCTGGGCCTTCCGCACCCTTCCAGTGCCATTGCAGCCAGCGGCTGCTGTTCACCAGTGAGCCGTCTTCTTCGGCAAAACAAGTGGTGGGCAGGCGAATCACTTCAGTCTGCACGTTCGCCGTATCGACATCATTGAACGGCCCGGCATTGCGCCAGAACTCGGAGGTCTCGGTGGCTAGCGGGTCCATCACCACCAGCCACTTGAGCTTACCGAGCGCTGCTGTGACGCGGTTCTTGTCGGGCAAGGCCGCTATCGGGTTGAAGCCCTGACAGAAATAGCCGTTGACCTGCTCCTTGGCCATCATGTCGAACATCTTCAGGACGTCGTAGCCCGGAATGTCCAGCTTCGGCAGGTAGTCGTAGCCCCAATGGTTCTCAGCCGTGGCATTGGCGCCGTACCAAGCCTTCATCAGGCTGACATGGAACTTGCCGTAGTTCTGCCAATAGGACATCTGCCCTGGTCGCAGCGGCTTGAGGGCGCGCTTGGCGATGTAGGCGTCATAGTCTTGCTCGGCATCCGAAGGCAGGGTCAGGTAACCCGGCAGCAGGTTGGACAACAACCCCAGGTCCGTCAGCCCCTGGATGTTGGAGTGCCCCCGCAAGGCGTTCACCCCGCCACCCGGCATGCCGACGTTACCCAGCAACAACTGCACCATGGCCGCACTGCGAATGATCTGCGAACCGATCGAATGCTGGGTCCAACCCAGGGCATAGAGGATCGTCATGGTTTTGCCCGGTTGCGAGCACGTGGCGATCTCTTCCCAGATCTTGCGCATGCTCTCAACCGGCATGCCACAGATCTGACTGGCCAACTCTGGGGTGTAGCGGCTGTAGTGCTGCTTCATCAGTTGGTAGACGCAACGCGGGTCCTGCAGGGTCGGATCGACCTTGGCAAAACCGTCTTCACCCAGCTCGTAGCCCCAGCCTGACTTGTCGGTGTAACTGCGCTTGTCAGCGTCGTAGCCACTGAACAGGCCATCCTCAAAGCTGAACCCTGCTTTGACGATGAACGACACGTCGGTGTAGTTGCGCACGTACTCGTGCTGAATCTTGTTTTCCGTGAGCAGGTAATTGATCAGCCCACCCATGAAGGCGATATCAGTGCCCGTACGGATCGGCGCGTAATAGTCGGCCACCGAAGCAGTTCGGGTAAAACGTGGGTCGACCACGATCAACCGGGCCTGGTTGTGCGCCTTGGCCTCGGTCACCCATTTGAAGCCACACGGATGGGCTTCTGCAGCGTTGCCACCCATCACCAGGATCAGATTCGCGTTAGCGATATCGGTCCAGTGGTTGGTCATGGCTCCACGGCCGTACGTCGGGGCAAGACTTGCCACCGTCGGGCCATGTCAGACACGTGCCTGGTTATCGAACCCCAGCATGCCAAGACTGCGTATCACTTTGTGGGTCATGTAACCGGCTTCGTTGGACGAAGCCGAGGCGGCTAAAAAGCCTACGCTCAGCCAGCGGTTGACCGTCTGGCCCTGGGCGTTCTTCTCGATGAAGTTGGCGTCGCGATCGGCCTTCATCAGATCGGCAATGCGATCCAGCGCCTCGTCCCACGACACCCGAGCCCACTCCTTACTGCCCGGCTTGCGCACCTGTGGGTACTGCAGGCGGTTGGGGCTGTGGATAAAGTCGAGCAACCCGGCGCCTTTCGGGCACAGCGTGCCGCGGTTCACCGGGTGATCGGCGTCGCCTTCGATATGGATGATGTTTTGCGCCACGTTCTTGGCCCCGTCACCCTGGCTGTACATGATCAAGCCACAGCCGACTGAGCAATAAGGGCAGGTGTTACGGGCTTCTTTGGTATGCGCCAGCTTGAAGTGACGCACCTGCTCGGCAAAAGCGGGTGTCGGGGCCATGCCCAACGCCGCCAGGCTCGAGCCTCCAAGGCCTACAGCTGCGACCTTGAAGAACTGCCGACGGTTGAGATCCATCGTGCACTCCTGATCAGGTGGTGGACGCACGGGACATTGCCGGCGCCTCTTGAACGATCACGGTGGCGACTTTTGCGGCAGTCACCAGTTGATACTGTAGTCAAGATTTCAGGAAGCGCGATGGCAAAAGACCACTGGCGCTTTAGACAGTCCCTACCACAGAGGGATGGTCACGGTCATCACCCAGGTGGCGGACATTTACCTCATGTAACACATCAAAGAAGAATCATGGCAATATGATGGCCATGGGAAGGTAGTCCCGCGCTATACCGCAATGCAACACCGTAGAAAGAAGCGCGCCACACCCGGCACGTGAATGTCCAAGGAGCTTCAAATGAAAGGCAAGATTCTGAGTTTTGACTCAAACACTCGCAATGGCGTTATCTCTGGTGACGATGGCAACCGTTACACCTTTGAAGTCGGCCAATGGAAAAGTGCCGTTCTGCCGAAGGCTGGCAGCCGTGTAGACTTCACCAACACCGGTGGCGTTGCTGAGGCGATTTACGCCGACACGACGACGTTGGTTGGCAACTCGAAAAAAATCCCGGCCGCCCTGCTGGCATTTTTTCTTGGCGCGTTCGGCGCACACAAATTTTACCTGGGCTACACCGCTCAGGGCGTGATCATGTTGTTGGTATTCCTGTTCGGCTGGTTGCTGCTCGGCATCCCGTCGATGATCATCGGCATCATTGCGTTCATCGAATTCATTATTTACCTGATCAAGTCTGAAGAAGACTTCGAACAGACTTACGTCGTCGGCAAAAAAAGCTGGTTCTAATCGCTTTTAACATTGCCTAGAGCGAAGGATGGTCTGAAGTAGCCTTGTATTTTCGGCAAGCTTCAGCCTCCATCGTTGAAAACGACAGCCCCACCAAGCAAACTCACTACTTGCTCAACCCTGAACTTCCTTGCACTTCCTCTCACATCAGGCCGTGAGTCAATCATGACTCCGAGACGGTTTGATAGCGAACCGCGGTCGCTTCTCTCATGCACTGCACACAGACAAATAAAAAGCCCCAGGATCACGTTACAAACCCTGGAGCTTAAATTTAAATGAACAGAAACAGCCCCTAGGCAGTACCGCCCTGCTGTGCCACCAGCGCCTGCACCGCCCGACGCACATCCCCGCGGCAATAGCCAAGGCTGTCATCCGGCTCATAACGGGCATGGTTTCCACGTCCGGTATAGATCGCCGAATCCGGCATCAACGGGTGCTCCCGGTCCAGCGCTTCCACTTGCCGCTCGCTGCCCACGGCGTCGAAGAACAGCTGAAAGTACTCGGCGAAGCTCAGGTTCTCGTCGCCCACCAGATAGGCCTTGCCGGGTTCGCCCCGCACCAGCGCCTGGCACAGCGCTTCGGACAGCGACTGAAGTGACATGAAATTGGTCCCGCCGGCCGGGCCGAAGGCCGGCAGCTCCTCCAGCAGTTGGCCGCGGGCGTAGGCCAGATAGGCGTCGAACATCGGCACCTGCAGCCCCGGCACATGGCCCACCATGAACGGTGCATTGACCGAGATGGCGGCAAAGCCATCGCCGTTCAGCGCACGCACTCCCTCGCAGGATTCGTGGCGCGAGCGCACATAGGGGTTGCGCTCGATCAGCTCCGGCGCCATTTGCGGGTAAAAGCTGCCCAGCATGACCGCGCGGCGTACTCCGGCAGCCTTGGCCAGGGCAAAGAAACGCGGGATGGCCACCGAATTGTTTTCCCGCCACTGCGCGGCCAGGTCGCCCGTGGTGTCGACGTGACGGATGTCGTTGCCAGCGCAGAACAGCAGGGCTTCGTAACCTTCGAGTTGCTGCGCCGACAGGTCCGTGCGGGTGTAGTCCAGCTCCATAAAGGGCAGCGCTCGCAGGGCTGGCGCTTCAGCCGGGCGGCGCGACGCCAGGGTCACATCGAAGCCCTGCTCCTGAAGGTACAGTGCGGCATGACCGCCGAGCAGTCCGGTGCCGCCCACTACAAGTGTTTTCATCCAGCTTTCCTCGTTGTCGAAAAGAAGGCCCGCTCACAAGCGCGGGCGTGCCGCATCAGTAGATGAAACCGCTGCGCTCAATCACCGGCGCCAGCGTCCAGCCGCCTTGGGGCGTGCGGTACCAGCCACCGGCCGCCAGGGCGCCACCATCCACGTGCAGGGTGGTTCCGGTGATCCAACTGGCCTGGTCACTCGCCAGGAACAGCACGGCGTTACTCATGTCGCGCACCTCGCCGAAGCGGCCCAGCGGAATCCAGTCGCCGACCCGCTCGCGATATTCCGGATGGATGAAATTACTGACCGGCACCTGAGCGGTGTCGGTGGTTTCCGGGGCAATCTGGTTGACCCGGATGCGCGCCGCCGCCAGCTCCAGCGCCAGGCTCTTGGTGAAGCCACCGAGGGCGGCCTTGAAGGCCGCGTAAGCCGAAAGGTAGGGAATGCCGCGAAAACCTTCGATGCTGGCGATATTGACGATGCTCGCTTGCTCGAAACCATGGCGCCGCAGCAGAGGAATGGCACGCCGAGTGACTTGTAACACCTGGCCCAGGTTGACCGCATAGAGTCGATCGAAGTCGTCGTCGCTGCAGTCCTCCAGCGGTTTGAAGATCTGCAGCGAGTCGCCGACGTTGTTCACCAGTACATCCAGCGACGCGCACTGCTCACCGATGCTGGTGAACGCCTGATCGAGCTGCTCGGCCGAGGTCACATCGGTGTGCAGCAGCAGGTGCCGTGCCTCCGTCGTGGCCAACGCGCGGCCCAGGGCCTCGACACGCTCGGCGTCACGCTCCAGCACCACCAGGCGTGCACCCAGCTCAGCGAAGCGCATCACCAAGTCCTGCCCAATCCCGGCACCACCACCGGTGACCAATACCGTCTTGCCTTTGAAATCCATCCTGTACACCTCATGCTCTTGTTGTTATTGGCGCAGGTGCGGGCGACGGAGTTGCCGCCCGCCCACCCGGCACCAGGCCCATGGGCCCGGTGCCGAATCGGGCGCGGCCTGCCGGTGTAGGCGGCCGCTCTTGGGGCTCAGGCCTGCCAGACTGGATAGTCGGTGTAGCCGGCACGGCCCGGGGTATAGAGCGTCTTGCGGTCGAAGCCGGCCAGGGGTCGGCCATGGCGCAGGCGTTCCACCAGATCAGGGTTGCCGATGAAGTAGCGACCGAAGGAAACTGCCGCGCCCTGCCCGCTCGCCAAGGCTTCCTCGGCGCAAGCACCGTCGAAACCGTCGTTGAGGATCAGTGCGGCCTTGCTTTCGGTTTGTGCCAGGGCGAAGGCGTCCAGCCCGGCTACCGGCGAACGCATGATGTGCAAGTAAGCCAACCCTAGCGGCGCCACTGCGCGCATCAGCGCACTGGCGGTAGCCGCCGGGTCGTCGTCCTGGATGTCGTTGAAGGGGTTGCCCGGGCACATGCGGTAGCCCACTCGCCCGGCGCCGATGGCTTCGGCCATGGCGGCCAGCACCTCGGCCGGGAAGCGCACGCGATTGTCCGGCGAGCCGCCGTAGCGATCCTCGCGCTGGTTGCTGCCGCTGGCCATGAACTGCATCGGCAGATAGCCGCTGGTGCAGTGCAGTTCCACCCCGTCGAAGCCGGCTTCGCGGGCCAGCAGCGCGGCGCGGCGGTAGTCTGCCACCACCTCGGCCACTTCTTCGCTGCCAAGTGCATGGGGCTCGTCGGTGTCCACCAGGCCAGCGGCATCGCTGAACAATTGCGTACGCGCACGCAAGGCCGACGGCGCAACGGTACGTGCGCCCGCAGGTTTGTTGTGATGGCTGGCGGCGCGTCCCACGTGCATCAGTTGCAGCACAATGCGCCCGCCTTCAGCATGGACGGCGTCAGTTACAGCGCGCCAGGCGTCCACCTGCGCGGCGTTGTAGAGGGCCGGTGTACGGCAATAACCGAGACCATCGGCCGACGGCGCGGTGCCTTCGGCGACGATCAGCCCGGCGCCGGCGCGCTGGCGGTAATACTCGACCATCTCGGCGCCGGGCAGCCCGAAAGCGTCGGCGCGGCTACGGGTCATGGGCGCCATGACGATGCGGTTGGCCAGCGCCAGCTCGCCCAGTTGCAAGGGTTGGAACAGCAGGCTCATGGACGGAACTCCTTGGCTCTGAAGGGGCCGACGCCGGAACAGGCGACGGAAGAAGAAAAGGCCCGCCCCGGCGAGGCGGGTAGTTTCGGAGCGGGCAAAAGGGGGCGCCGTCAGCGCACGCGAATCTTGGGGTCTTGGGCGCCTTGCCGCAGGTTGGCGAGAAAACCTTCCAGCGGTGCCGGCTCGGCCACCTGGGGCAGCATCTCCTTGTCCGGACGCCGGGCCCAGAACGCCTCCCAGGAAGGGAACAGCTCATGGAAGCTGCCGACGTAGGGCTCACGGCCCGGCCAGCGCATCTTCATGCCACCGATGGGCGGCTTGTTCAGGTCGGTGGCGTACCAGTAGCAAGGCAACCGGCGGCGGAAGTACCAGCGACCGTCGATACGCTCGTAGTCATCCCAATAGAGCATCTGCATGATCACCCACTCAGGGCCGGTCTCATGCTCGTTCTTGGAATAAACGACGCCGGTAGCGTGGTCGGCATCCCGGAACTCGATGATGTGTTGGCCCAAGTGGTGGGCGGTGCCTTCGAACTGCAGGCGCATGGTGTCGTCGAGCCAAGCCTTGAAGTGGGCTCGGCCCACCTTGTCACGGCCCACTCGCACGTCATGGGCGAAGCAGTTGGCCATGGCGTCGAGGTCGCGCATGTCCAGGGACAGCGCGTACTTGCCGGCCAATTGGCGGATCTCGTCGAGAGATTCGAGGCGGTCGATGCGTGCGAGCAAGTCTTTTTGATCCATGGCGCGGTTCACTCCAGCACGGTGTAGAGGTCGGAGCTGCGCCCGCCGTCCACACAGAGGGTGGCGCCCGTGACGTAGGAGGCTTCATCCGAGGCAAGGAAGAGGATGGCGTTGGCCAACTCGTGAGGTTGCCCCACGCGCTTCATCGGGATCAGCTTCTCGGTGTTCGCCCGCGACTTGGGGTCGTTCATCATGCCGGCCATCGCTGGGGTATCCACCACACCGGGAATCACTACGTTGCAACGCACGTTGCAGGCTGCACCTTCGCTGGCCACTGCGCGGCTGAAGTTGATGACCGCCGCCTTCGCCGCCGAGTAACCAGACATCCAGGCGGTGCCGAACAGACCGCAGATCGAGGCCATGTTGACGATGGCGCCGCCGCCCTGATCCTTCATCAGACGCATGGCGGTGCGGGTACCGAAGAAAGTGCCGTCTACCGTGGTGCGGAAGTTGGCGTGCCAGTCCTCAGTGGACATGCTGTCGACGCTGCCCCAGGTGTAGGCCATGGCGTTGTTCACCAGGATGTCGAGTCGGCCATGGCGGCGTGCGGCGTCTTCCAGTGCCGCGACGTAGGCCGCCTCGTCACCAACATCGGCCACCGCCACATCGGCCCGACCACCCAGCTCGAGGATGCGCTCGCGAAGCGCGTGCAGCGGTTCCGCGCGGCGGCCGCAGAGCACCACGCAGGCGCCCTCCTCGGCGAAGCGCAGGGCAGTGGCTTCGCCGATGCCGGAGCTTGCTCCAGTGACGAAGGCGATCTTTCCATCAAGACGTGCAGACATTGCGGGTTCCCCTGATCAGATGAAGGCCATACCGCCGTTGACGGCGATGTTCTGGCCGGTAATGAAACTGGCGTCTTCGCTGGCGAGGAACACCGCCACGCGGGCGATCTCGTCGGTTTCGCAGAGTCGACCGAGCGGCACGCCCTTGAGCAGGTCGGCCATCATTTGGTCAGGGATGCCGGCCATCATTGGGGTGTTGGTCGGCCCCGGTACCAGGGTGTTGACGCGAATGCCGCTGGCGGCCAGTTCGCGGGCGATGCCGCGGGTAAGGCCCATGACCCCGGCCTTGGAAGCGCAGTAGTGGTTGGGGCCTTCGCCGGTCAGCGCCGAGGTGCTGGACAAGTTGATGATGCTGCCGCCCTGGCCACCCTTGACCATCAGCCGCGCGCCGTCGCGAGCGCAGAGGAAGGTACCGGTGAGGTTGACGCCAATGACCCGCTGCCAGCTCTCTACCGGGGTGTCGAGAAAGCTGTCCAGGCCGCCGATACCGGCGTTGTTGACCAGAATGTCGAGGCGTCCGAAACGCGCTTCCAACTGAGCCATGGCATCAGCCACCGAGGCGCTGTCGGCGACGTTGCATGCCACCGCAAGCACTTGATCACCGAACTCGGCCAGCCCTTCGCGCAGCGCTTGCAGGTTGATATCGGTGGCGACCACGCTGGCGCCTTCAGCGACGAAGCGCCGGACGATGGCCAGGCCCATACCCTGACCTGCGCCGGTAACGAAGGCGACCTTGTTGTGCAATTTCATGCGGGTTCTCCTGCGAGAGAAATAAACGGACGACCGTGCCGCTGCACGACCGAAGTTGCCTCGCATCATTGATGGCCCGCCCGGCTGCCACATCGTCCGATGAGACTAAGGCGACTGCTGTCGTCAGCTGGTCTGAACGGACGATGCCCGGCGTGCGCAGCCCGTGGAGCATCCGGGAACCAGGGAGGCCGTGCTGGCGCCTCCCCTACAACAAGAAACGGAGAATCCAGATGACCCAACTCGTCGATCTGCCACTGCCCGTCGGGCACTACCTCACCTTGCCCAGCGGCCTGCGGCTGCACTACCTGGACGAGGGCCAGGGCCCGGTGGTGCTGTGGATGCATGGCAGCGGCCCGGGTGCCAGCGGCTACAGCAACTTCAAAGGCAACTACCCGGAGTTCGTCGCCGCCGGCTACCGCAACATCGTCCTCGACCTGCCGGGTTTCGGCCGTTCCGACAAACCCGATGACGGCCAGTACGACCTGGCGTTCTTCGTCCAGACCCTACAGGCCTTCACCCGCGCCTTGGGCCTGACTCGCTGCACTGTGTTGGGCAACTCCCTGGGCGGTGCCATCGCCCTGGGCCTGGCCCTGGCCGAACCGGACCTGGTGGAAGGCTTGATCCTGTTGGCGCCGGGCGGCGTCGAGGAACGCGAAACCTACTTCAAAATGCCCGGCATCCTGCGCATGGTCTCGCTGTTTGGCGCTGGCCCCATCGGTATGGACGAAATGCGCAGCATGATGAGCCTGCAGTTGTTCGATCCGTCGATCCTGCCGGAAGAACTGTTGGCCGAACGGGTGGCGGTGGCGGTGACCCAGCCGAAGAACCTGTTCAGCACCATGATGATCCCTAACATGGAAGCGCGCCTGGGCGAGATCAACTGCCCGATCCTCGGCTTCTGGGGCAGCAACGACAACTTCAACCCGGTGAGCGGTGCTCAGCGCATCGTCGATGGTGCCCGCAAGGCACGTTTTATCGTGCTCAACCAGTGCGGGCATTGGGTGCAGGTGGAGCATCGCGAGCTGTTCAACCGCAGCAGCCTGGAGTTCCTGCGCCACGGGTGATCGCACCTGCTCCGGTGGGAGATACCGTCTTGCAGGGCTTTGCCTGAATGACCATGAAGCCAGCTCCAGATGGGAGCTGGCTTGCCCTGCGATCTGGCGCGAAGCGACAGCAATTCAGTCGCCTCGGTGTGTCATTTGCCTTGCAAGCGGCTTGTTTACGGCCACTGCGCAGCCGATCGCGGGGCAAGCCCGCTCCCACCGGAGCAGGGCCTCATGGCCAGTTAAAGCGCCACAAGACTGTCCCTCACGCGTTCGCCGCCTCATCACCGTAATGCTGATAGGACTGCTCGGTATGCTCCAGCCCCGGGCTGACCGTAACCAACCGTCTTGCAGGGCTTTGCCTGAATGACCATGAAGCCAGCACCAGGTGGGAGCTGGCTTGCCCTGCGATCTGGCGCGAAGCGGCAGCAATTCAGTCGCCTCGGTGTGTCATTTGCCTTGCAAGCGGCTGTTTTACGGCCACTGTGCAACCGGTCGCGGGGCAAGCCCGCTCCCACCGGAGCAGGAGTTAAAGCGCAACAAGACAGTCCCTCAAGCGTTCGCCGCATCAAGGAACGCCGGCCGTTCACCCCCGCCATGCAACAGCAGGTTGCAACCACTGGCGTAGCCACCCAGGGGTGAGGCCATGAACAGGCAAGCCGCGCCGATGTCCTCTGGCATCGCCATGCGACCGGCCGGAATGGTAGCGCTCACCGCAGCGATTCCCGCCTCATCGCCGTAATGCTGGTAGGACTGCTCGGTATGCACCAGCCCAGGGCTGACCGTAACCACACGCACCTTCGGCGCCCACTCCACCGCCAGTGAAGTGGCCAGGTTGAGGATGCCGGCCTTGGCCGCACCGTAGGCCGCAGTCAGCGGCGACGGGCGCAGGGCACTGACGCTGCCGATGAAAACGATCACCCCGCCCTGCTCCTGACCCTGCATCAGGGCGTTGGCCTGCTGGGCCACGTTCAGCGGCGCGATCAGGTTGAGGCGGATGATGCTTTCGTGAAAGCGCGGCGAGGCAGTGGCGGCTTCGGCCGAGGGGCTGCCGCCGGCGTTGTTCACCAGCACGTCGAGACGGCCAAAACGCTCGCGGACCTGAGCGAACAATCGCTCCAGGGACTCGCTGTCACGCACGTCGGCGGCGATGAACTGTGCCTGACGTCCACCCGCTTGCGGCAACTGTTCAGGCGCGTTGCGCCCGCACACCAGCACCTCGGCGCCAGCTTCCAGGAAACTGCGGCTGATACCCGCGCCGATGCCTTTGGCGCCACCCGTGACCAGCACCACCTTGCCGTTGAAATCCAGCCCTTTGCGAATATCCATGGTCGTTCGACTCCTCTAGCGATCTGGGCGCCAATCTAGAAGCAGCGACGCCGCCCCACCACGTCTGAACGGACGATGAGCCGACCTTCGGTGGGGGCAACAATCACGCTGAACGCGGCCCGCGCCGCCCGCTATGAGAAGCACCATGACCGAGCCGATCCCACCCGTCCTGCTGGAACGCCCAGAACCGGGCATCGCCCTGCTGCGCTTGAACCGGCCGCAGGCTACCAACGCCCTAAGCCTGGAGCTGCAGACGCTGCTGGCCGGGCATTTCGCCGAACTGGCGGACAACCCCGAGGTGCGCTGCATCGTCCTCACTGGCGGCGACCAGGTATTCGCCGCCGGTGGTGATATCGGCAGCATGGCCGGGGTTGGCGCCATCGATATTTACCAGCGTCACACCGAGCGCCTTTGGGCACCGATCCAGCATTGCCCGAAGCCAGTCATCGCTGCCGTCTGCGGCTACGCCTACGGCGGTGGTTGCGAGCTGGCGATGCTGGCCGACCTGATCGTCGCCGGACGCAGCGCGCGCTTCGCACAGCCGGAGATCCGCATCGGCATCATGCCGGGCATCGGCGGCACCCAGCGACTGGTGCGCGCCGTGGGTAAGGCCAAGGCCATGCGCATGGCGCTGACCGGCGCGCCGATCAGTGCAGAGGAAGCTTGGGTTGCTGGTCTGGTGAGCGAGGTTGTCGACGACCATCAGGTACTGGCGCACAGCCTGCAACTGGCCCGCAACATCGCCGCCATGCCGCCCTTGGCTGCCGAGCAGATCAAGGAAGTGATTCTGGCCGGCATGGATGCCCCACTGGAGGCAGCCCTGGCCCTGGAGCGCAAGGCCAACGCCTTGCTGTTCGCCTCCCGCGACCAGAAGGAAGGCATGCAGGCCTTCCTCGACAAACGTACCCCACGCTTCGAAGGCCGCTAAACGCGCTGCAGCAGGGAAGGACTTGACGCTGCGATACCCAGCAGAACTGGCCGATGGGTACCGCTTCGCTCAGGACGCTGCGCCCAGACGATTGAGCAGCGCGTCGCCAGGCTGGCCGAGAACGCAGGAGGTACCGCCGGGGCTGTACATCATCGCCACACAACGGTTGCATGAAGTGCAAATCGAGTCGCGCTCGGCACCGCCCCTGAGCTTGGCCACATGGTCCGGCTCGGCGATCAGCGCTCGGCCCATGGCCACTGCGTCGAAGCCTTCGGCCATGACCCGGCCAATACCCTCCAGCCCCCTGGCCCCACCCAGATAAGCCAAGGGCATGCGCACCGCCGCACGAACCTTGCGCGCATGTTCCAGCAAGTACAGCTCGCGGAACTCCACCTTAGGTTCGGTAAGGCGCTGCACCGCCATGGCCGCAGCGATCAACGGGTTTGCAGAACTGACGCGGTTCTCCTTGGGGAAGGAGGAGCCGAACATGGTGGTGATGGACTCCACATTCATCCCCGCACTCAGCACCAGCAGGTGCGCGCCCTCGCGTTCGAGGATGCGCGCCACGGCAGCACCGTCGTCAGCATCGTGGCCGCCGCGCACACCCTCGGTGATGCTGTACTTGCACAGCACCGCGAGGTCCTTGCCCACCGCGTCCAGCACCCGACGCAGCACCAGTGCGGGGAAGCGCAGGCGATTCTCCAGGCTGCCGCCGTACTGATCGCGGCGCCGGTTGTACAGCGGCGAGACGAACTGGCTGAGCAGGTAGCCGTGCCCCATGTGCAGTTCCACCGCGTCGAAGCCAGCTTCTCGCGCCAGCCGCGCGCCACGCACGAACTCGCCGGCCACCCGCTCCAGGTCGGCGTCGGTCATTGCCTGCTTGAACAGCATGCCGCTCATGATCCCCACCTTGTTGAAGCCGCCGCTGGAAGACAGCGGCCGACGGCTCCCAGCGGGCGGCAAAAAGGTGAAGCAGCCACCGTGGGTAATCTGTGCCGAGGCTGCTGCGCCGTGGCGGTGCACTGCGTCGGTGATGGCCCGTAGGTGTGGTTGGGTGGGTTCGTCGAGGAGGATCTGGTTCGGCAAGGTACGACCGTCGGCACTGACCGCGCAGTAAGCCAAGGTAGTCATGCCCACCCCACCGGCGGCCAGAGCCTCGTGCAGGCGCAACAGGCCCTTGCTGGGCACCCCGGCAGGCGACATGCCCTCGTTTGTGGCGGCTTTGATGAAGCGGTTGCGTAAGGTCAGCGGGCCAATCCGCAAGGGTTGAAAGGCGGTCGGTTCCGCGCCGCGCAGGGCATTGTCGTGCATGTTGTGGTCACCCCTGTTGTTGTAGTTGTGGGTTACAGGGATTGTTCGCCCGCCCTGCACGAGCGACATCGTCCGACAGGACTAGCCTCCCGCCTCCTCCGGGCTGAAGGCTGCCACGCTGCCCAGCAGCAGTTGCACCAGGTCGGCCTGGCGCGATACACCGGTTTTCGAAAAGATCACCCGTAGATGCGCCCGCGCCGTATTACGGCTGATGGTCAGGGCGCCAGCCGCCTGCTCCAGGCTCTGACCATGGCACAGCAGCGCAGCCAGGCCAGCCTCCGCCGGGGTCAACTGATAAAGCTGGCGTAACAGAGCCTCGGAGGGCTCGGGACGGCTCAAGGGGTCGCGAATGATCACCTCCAATGCCGCCTCGCCGGCGTAACCTTGGCCGTGGGGCAACCCGCGCAACAGCACCCCGAGGCCATGCTCGCCACTGCCCAGCGCCAGCGCCTGAGCCGCAGGCCCGGCGCTCTCGGTGCGGGCCGCCAGCACCCGCTGCAGAGCCCGTTCCAGGCGCCGCTCGTCCAGCCCGTTGGTGGCTCGCAAGCGGCGCCCCTTCAGGGTCAGGCCATGGTTGGCGGCAAGCAGTTGTGCCGCCACCGCGCTGCACTGCAACAGTTCGCCGTGGGCATCGAGCAGCAGCGTGCCCACCCCCAGGCGCTCCAGGGTCGCAGCCTGCAGACGGTGCTCAGATTCCACCCGGTCGAGCCGTGCGTGCAGGCGCAAGGCCCGCTGCAGGTGCGGCAGGAGGAAGGCGCAGAGGGTACGTTGCGCCTCGTTAAAGGGCGCCATCTTCGGTGGCCGGGTGACCCGCAGGCGGCTCTGTCGCCCCTCTTCCAGGTCCAGGTCGGCCCCCATCACATGGCGGATATCCAGTTCACGGAGCAGGTCGCGGTAGATTGCGCTGTCCAGCCAGCGACGTTCGTCGAGCCGTTCGTGGAGCATCAGCATCTGGCCGGACGGCAGGTCGATGAAAGGATCGAGGGCATACCAGGAACGCTCATAGGTGAGCGCGATAGCGGGCCGGGCATGGCCGGCGAAGATCACCAGGCCAGGGTCGCCCGGCGTTGGCGAACGCACCGCCAGGGAAACGAAGTTGGCCGAAAGGAGCTGACGCAACCGCTCCAACAGAGCGGTCCAGGGCACCGTTTCAAGCACGCCCTCGTAGACCAGGCCGACCAGTTCAAGCCGGGACTCGGGCGTATCTTCACGGGTTGGCATGGGCGCTCGACTGGCCCGGCCGCGGCGCAAGCCGCGACCGGGGAACAGCTTCAGAAGCTGTACTTGGCGTTGAACGACAGGTAGTCGCGGTCTGCAAGCAGGCGGCCCATGGCAACGTTAGGCGAGCTGAGGTAGTCGACGTAAGTCAGGCCCACCTGGAAGTTGCCCAGGTACTTGAGGTCCGCGCCGAGGGTCATGCGCTTCTCCTCGCGGCCGATGCCCTGGATGGCGCTGCCGTCGATGTTCTGCTGCCAGTTGGCTTTGGTGATCAGGTCCCAGCCACTGAACACGCCCGGGTAGTCCATTTGCGCGCCGATACCAAACAGCGTCGAGCCACGGGTCTGGCCGTCATAGACGAAGTTATCGAAGCTGCCGACAGTGAAGCCGCCGACGCTGACGCTCACTGGGTCCACGTCTTCGATGTACTGGTGCATCACCTCGCCGAACACCGAGGTTTGTTGCGCCAGCCAGGATGGGCCGATCATGTACATGGCGTTGAGGTTGCCCTGCCACACCTGGCCACGGGCCGGGGCGCCGTTGTCCAGGTATACCGCCGAGCCGTCACGGTAGCTGAGATCGCCGGCGAACTGCACCGAGTCGCCGATCTTCGAGCTGAAGCTCAGGCCGGTCAGGTCTACGTCCTCGAAGAAGCCGACCTTGTAGGTGCCGGCGGCCACGACGCTGTCCAGGGTGGAGTACTGGGTGTCGCCACCAAAGTTGAAGAACAGCGCGCCAAGTCGCTCGTGGTAGCGATAGTGGAACAAGCCTACCTCGGTGCTCTCGGTCAGCCGGTAGCGCGCGCCGACACCCCACTGGCCGCTGTCACGGGGCTTGTCACGGCCAGCGAAGGCCAACGCCGTAAGGCTTGGGTCACCCGCGGCGAAGCGGAAGAACTCGGCACCGGGGCCATAGATGTCGTTGCCGTTGAAGTAGTCGCCCACCGGGTTGATCTGCGTCTCGTCCCATTCGTACTGGTAATAGGCGAGCAGCGCGAGGTCTTCGTTCAGCGACCAGGAACCGGAGATCTGCCCCACCGGCAGGTAGGCGTCTTTGGCTTCGGTGCCGGGCACGTTGAACTTGGTGGCGTCCACCGGCGCCTGGCCCTGGCTGATGTTCGGCCAGAATAGGCTCTCGCCCCAGGCCACCAGGTGGCGGCCAGCCTTGACCGACAGGTACTGGCTGTCGAACACATCGAAGTTGCCGTAGACGTAGGCGTCCAGCAGGCGCGCCTTGCTGCCGCTGTAGCGGCGGGTGTCGCTGATGAAGGCATCGTAACGGCCCGTTTTGTTCACTGTGTCGGGCGAATCGTTGTCGTTGCGGTTGTGGTAGACGTCGTCGTAGAAGTGACTACCGCGCACCACCGCGCCGAGGTTCTGGTGAGCGAGCATGAGCTCGCCGAACAGGCTGACACGGTTGGTGATCAACGCACCACGGTCGAAGTTGCGGGTGCTGTCGTCGTTGTTCAGGCTGTCGAGGTACTGGTTGGCCTGCTTGCCAGTACGCACCGAGGCGGTGTAGTTGACGGTCAGGGTCGAGTCCAGAGTGGTCTCTTCACCCAGCTCGATGGTCGGTCCGGCCACCGCGCTTGCGTTGGCCAGGGCCAGCGTCAGGCCGAGTATGCCGGGGACGTACCCCCTCCCCAATTCTTTCTTGCACATGGTTTTATCCTTATTGTTGTTTTGCACTCGAATTCCCGCCCCTACGAAAGGCCGTGGCCGCCCGCAGGCTCCACTGGACGCCCCCGCAGTGTGGAAAACCTGCGAGGGCGGCACATCCTCCATTCGAGCTAGTCCGGTCATGCACCCTGGCTTGTCACGTGAGCACGCAGCTCGTTCTTGGCCACCTTGTTCGAGGGGTTGAGCGGCAGCACGGGGAAGAAGCGCACCAGGCGCGGCACCTTGTAATTGGCCATGCGCTCACGGCTCCAGCCGATCAGCCCGGCCTCGTCCAGCCGCTGCCCCTCGTGCAGCACCACGCAGGCGCAGCCCACCTCCCCCATGCGCTCGTCGGGCACGCCGATTACCGCCACTTGGGCGATGGCCGGGTGCTCCAGCAAACCGGCCTCGATCTCTGCCGGGTAGCAGTTGAAGCCGCCGACAATGAACATGTCCTTGAGCCGGTCGGTGATGCGCAAGTTGCCGGCGGCGTCGAGGCTGCCGACGTCGCCCGTGTGCAACCAGCCATCGGCGTCAATGGTTTGCGCCGTGGCCTCGGGGTTCTGGAAGTAGCCCTGCATAACGTGGAAACCACGCAAGCAGATTTCCCCGGTCTCACCGACGGCCAGCGCGCGACTGTCGGCATCGCGGATGCTCACCTCGGTGCCGGCGATGGCCTTGCCACTGGTGCCGGCGATGACCTCGGGGTCATCGGTGGGGTCGCAAATGGTCGCCAGTCCGCCGCATTCGGTGAGGCCGTAGGCGGTAGTGACCACCTGCAGGCCAAGTTCCTCACGCATGCGCTGGATCAGCACCGGCGGTATGGTCGAAGCACCGGTCACCGCCACTCGCAACGACGACAGGTCGGTCTCGGCCAGGCCTGGGTGGGCGAGCATGGACAAGTACAGGGTGGGCGGCCCCGGCAGCACACTGATACGTTCCTCGGCGATGCGGCGGAACACTGCGTCGGCGTCGAACACCGGGTGCGGCAGAATGGTCGCTCCGGCCAGCAGGCAGGTGAGCCAGCCGGCCTTGTAGCCGAAAGCGTGGAAGAACGGATTGACGATGAGGTAGCGGTCGCCGGGCACCAGCCCGAGCACCTTGACGAACTCGCCGAAGGCCCGCACGTTCTGCCCGTGGGCGCTCATCACGCCCTTTGGCTTGCCAGTGGTGCCGGAGGTGAACAGCAGGTCCGAAAGGTGCTCGGCACGTACTGATTCGGCCCGCTCTCGCGCCGCGTCGACGGCCACTTGGGCGCCGCCAGCGAGGAACGCCTCCCAGCCGAGGCGACCGGGCGCGGGCGTCTCGGCGCCGAGCAGCACCAGGTGTTCGAGGTTGGCCGGGCGGTGGGGTTCAAGCAGCGCTGGGTAGTCGACGCCAAGGAACTCGCCCTGAACAAACAGCAAGCGTGTGCCGCTGCGCTCAAGGATATCGGCGGCCTCAACGCCCTTCATACGCGTGTTCACTGGCACCAGCACGGCGCCAGCGCAATGCAGGCCAAGGGCAGCGAGCACCCAGTCACGGCTGTTGGGCGCCCAGATGGCGACCCGGTCGCCAGGTTCGATGCCTCGGGCCAGCAGCGCCCGGGTCACCTGCAGTACACGCGCTGGCAACTCGGCATAGGCGATGGCCTCGCCGTTCTCCTCTATGGCTGCGCGGTCGCCGTAGCGCCGTGCGGCGGCGAAGAGCAGAGCGGGAATCGAGTCGGGCTGGAAGCGTTCCTGGAGGGAACGGGCGGATTGGGCAGTCTGAGTCATCGCGAAAGGCTCGCCTTACGGGTCATTCGGGGAAACGGATATGCAGCGCGTCGCTGGTGGGCACGGCTTGGCAGGACAGCACCCAGCCCTCGGCCAGTTCGCCAGCATCCAGCGCGTCGTTGATCAGCAACTCGACGCTGCCCTCGGCCAGGGTGCACATGCACGAGGCGCAGCCGCCGACGCGACAGGCACTGGGCGGGTTGAGCCCGGCACGCTCCATGGCCAGCAGCAACGTCTCGCCGCTGCGGCACTCCAGCTCGTGGCGCTCGCCGTCCAGATCGACGGTCACGCGAGCCGCCATCGCGGCGTCGCTGGCCGCCACCTCGACCACCTCGCCCTCCCCCGGCAGGGAGACGAAGCGCTCGACGTGGATACGGGCTTTGGGCATATCCAACTGCGCGAGAGCCGCCACGGAAGCGTCCATAAATGGCCCCGGCCCGCAGATGAAGGCCTCGGCCGCAGCGAAGGGACGCGCCAGCTCGGCCAGTTGGGCCACGCTGGGAATGCCCTGCACCGAGTCCAGCCAATGCACCACTTGCAGCCGCGACGGATGGGCACTGGCCAGGGCCTTCAGCTCGTCACGGAAGATCACCGAGGACTCGTCGCGGTTGGCGTAGATCAGCAGGATGCGACCCTGCCCGGCCAGCAGCGCCGAGCGCAGGATCGACAGCACTGGCGTCACCCCGCTGCCGCCACCGAATAGCAGCAGGTCACCATCCAGCCGACGCGGCACGAACACCCCGGCCGGGCGCATGACCTGCAGCTGGTCACCCGCTTGCAGCTCGCCGCACAGCCAGTTGGAGGCACGGCCATCGGCCACTCGTTTGACGGTGACCCGCAGCGGCTCGTCCAACAGCGGCGTACTCGACAACGAGTAGCAGCGTGGCAGCCAGTCCTCGTCATGGGGCACGCGCAGGGTGAGGAACTGCCCCGGCTGGTAGCGGAAATCCGCCGCCAGTTCGGCCGGCAGGTCGAAGATCAGGGAGCGGGCATCGGCAGTCTCTTCGACCACCCGGGCCACCCGCAGTGTCAGGTAATTGTTCATGGTTGCGGTACTCATCAGGAACAAGCGGTGGCCGCGCGCGGCGCCTGCGCCACGGGCCGGGCTTGCGCCACCGCACGGGCGGCGCGGCGGCCGGAAAACACGCAGTCGGCCAGGGAAAGGCCGCTGACGTAGAGATTGGAAGCGACGCCGATGGCCGCGCGGCCGACGGCATACAGGCCGGGAATGGCCTTGCCCTCGGCACTCAGCACCGCACCGCTGTCTTCAGCCACCCGCAGGCCGCCAAGGGTCAGGCCACCCATGGGGTAGGCCTGGTTGCCCGCCGAGATGTCGCAGGCGTAGAACGGCCCCTGATCCAGCACCTGGCGGCTGTACGCGGACTTGCCCTGCGGATCGTCTATCAGCCCACGCGCTGCGGCGTTGTTGTCGGCCAGGGTGCGGCCAAAGGTGGCGGCGTCCATTCCGGCGGCCCGAGCCAGTTCTTCCGGGGTTCGGCCCTTGCGTGCGCTCAGCATCAGCAGTAGCGCGGGCACTGTCTGGAACCACCAGTAGCCGCCGGTCAGGGTCTCCCACAGCGCTTGGCGGCGTAATTTGCGATCCAGTACCAGCCAGCCATCACCGCCGTGATCCTCGCACAGCGGCGCGCCGAGGGTGGCACCGTAGACTTCCTCGTTGCAGAAGCGCTGGCCCTGGCGGTTGACTACCACGCCCTTGGGCCAGCACAGCGGCGGATTGAGAAAGCGCCAGGCAGACACCTGGCCCAGGCGCTCGCTGGCGGCGCCGACGGTAGCGCCCAAGCGCACCGCCGAACCATCACAGCCGGTGGCGCCCACCTTGAAGTTGCGCAGGTACTTGCGCGCGTGCTCGCGCATCATTTGCGGGTTGAAAATGAAGCCACCTGTGGACAGCACCACGCCCTGGCGGGCGCGCACCAGCAGCGGCCGGGCGTGCTCACGCTCGATCTGGCTGAGCTGCGCACGCAGGCCGTCGCAATGGGCCGGGCGGAAGTTTTGCAGGCGCTCGGCACGCTCGGCCAGGCGAGCGTGCTTCTTTGCCACCGAGCTGCCGGCCGGCAACGTCCAGAGTTCGGCACCAACCACCCGGCCGCCACAATCCAGCACCAGGCGACGGATCGCCGATTGCAAGCGGGTGCGGATGCCGGCGCGCAAGCAGGCGTCCCGTAAATGGCCGAACAGCGCTTGGCCGCTCTGTCCCTTGGCCACGGTGCGATGGCCGCGCGGCGCGGGGTCGTGCTCGCCGCGATGCGAGGGCACCAGTTCGTTGCCGGAGTAGTAGAGGAAGTAGCCATCTTTCGGGTAAGAGGTTTTGCCGCCGCCCGGCGGCATGCTGTGTTCGTAGCGGGCCCCGTGGCCTTCCAGCCAGGCCAGGTTGGCCACGCTTTCGTCACAGAAGCGCTTGAGGGTGGCATCGCTGACCACGCCCTGAGTTTCGTGGCGCAGGTAGTCGAGCATGGCTTCGGGAGTGTCGCGAAAACCGGCAGCCCGTTGCTGGCGCGTACCACCGCCGGCGTAGACCACCCCGCCGCTCTTGGCGCTGGCGCCACCACCCTGGAAGCGGTCGGCAATCAACACGTCCAGGCCCTGTGCATGGCCTTCCAGCGCGGTGCAGGCGCCTGCTGCGCCCCAACCCACCACCAGCAGTTCACACTGCTCATCCCAGTGCTGGCCGTCGGCGTCGTCGATGTACAGCGGCTGGAGGATTTCCGTGACACTGCTGCCTTGGTGCTTGCTCATGGACGTCTCCTCAACGCTGGCCGGCGATATGGTTGGCGGCGACATAACCGAAGGTCATGGCTGGGCCCAGGGTGCCCCCGGCCCCCGGATAGGTGGTGCCGAGCACCGAGGCCGAGGTGTTGCCGATGGCGTAAAGGCCAGCGATGGGCTGGCCGTCCTCGCGCAGCACCTGAGCATGTTCGTTGGTCAGCAGGCCGCCCTTGGTGCCGATGTCGCCGGCGTCGATACGCATGGCGTAGTACGGCCCTTTGGCCAACGGGGCGAGGCAGGGGTTGGGCTTGACGTCGACGCTGCCGTAGTAACGGTCGAAGACGTTGCCGCCCCGGCCAAAATCGATGTCCTCGCCGCTGAGGGCGAAGCCATTGAAGCGCTCGACAGTGGCTTTCAGGCCTGGCGCATCGACGCCGATCTGTGCGGCCAGTGCGTCCAGGCTGTCGGCTCGGTAGTAAAGGCTGTTCAACCACGCTTGCGGCAGACGGCTGTCGGGCATGATCTGCGCTGGCATCAGCGGGCCCATGGCATAGCTGAAGCGAAAGCGCGAATCGAATACCACCCAGGCCGGAATCGAGCCGCCCTCGCTGGCCTGCTGATCGCGGTACATGGCGTCGACGAACTCGAGGTAAGGCGCCGCCTCGTTGACGAAGCGCCGACCCTTGGCGTTGACCACGATGGCACCGGGGAATGCGCGTTCGGCGAAAATCGGCCGGGGTTTCTCCTCACCCGGCACGGCGATGGTCGGCGCCCACCAGCCCCATTCCATCAAGTCGGTGGCCGCGCCGAGGGCTTGAGCGGCCTCCAGCGCCGCGCCAGTGTTGTTGCCCGGTGGCGTGGCGCTCCACTCACGACGCGTGGGCTGCGGCAGGTAGCGCTCACGCAGCGCCTGGTTCTGCTCGAAACCACCGCTGGCCAGAATCACCCCCAAGCGGGCCTTGAGTTCCAGCTCGCGGCCGCCACAGTGCACGCGCACACCGGCGACGCGTCCGGCGTCCATGGTCAGCTCGCGAAAATCGGTGTTCAGCCACAATGGCACGCCACGATCCATCAACGAGCGGCGCAGCGACGCCACCAGCGAAGCACCCAGGGCTGTGCGGCGGTCCAGCTCACTCTTGCGCCGCCAACTGAAGTCCAGCTTGTAGCGCAGCATCAGCCAGAGCAGCATCAGCCTCCAGCCAAAACTGCGTGACATGGCTTTGTGGGCCTGACGCGCGGTCCAGGCGATCTTGCCCATCAGCAGGGTGGTGGCTGAGGCCGGACGCATGTTGTTGAACTCGTCCTCCAGCACACTGGCGTCGAAAATCTCCGGATCCAGAGAACGCCCACCGGCCAGCGAACCGGGCAAGTGCGGGTAATAGTCGGGATACTTGTCGGCGACGGCGAAGCGCACCCGGCTGCGGGCTTCCAGCTCGCCGACCATCTTCGGCGCCTGCTCCAGGTAGGTGCGCAAGCGCTTCTCGTCGACCCGCTCGCCCACGGCCGCCTTGAGGTAGGTCCAGGCCTTGTCGACGCTGTCGTTGCCACCCTTGGCAATGAAGTGGTGGTTGTTCGGAATCCAGATGCCGCCACCGGAGATCGCCGACGTGCCACCGAACTGGTTGCTCTTCTCCACCACCAGTACGGAAAGCCCGTGGTCGGCGGCAAACACCGCGGCAGTCATGGCGCCGGCACCGGAGCCAACGACGATGAGGTCGAAACTGGTCTGAACTTCTGCTTGAGCCGTCATTTATTGTTATGCCTTTGGCTGTGATCGAAGCTGGCCGCAGCGACACGGCCGGAACGCGGGAGGGGCGGGGCGACATGCGCCCCGCCACGCCTCAGACGAAGGGATCGGGGTTGGGTAGGCCCAGTTGCACGGTGCCGAAGGATCTGCCGTAGAGCATGTAGTTGTTGGCGATGTGCCCACGGGCCTGGTGCAGATCGCGGAACAGCCGCTGCACCGGGTTGCTGCTGTACAAGCCGCTGGCGGCCATGCAGCGCAGCAGCTCGCTGACCTTCTCGGCGCAGACGTTGGTCACGTAGGAAGACTGGAAGCGGTACAGCAGGCGGGTATCGGTGTCCGGCACCTCCCCCTTGCCGGAGAGGTCCAGCAAGTGCGCATAGTTGCGCTCCAGCACCAGGCGCAGCATGTCGACGAGAATCGTTGCTTCGGCCACGGCAGTCTGTGCCATGGGGTCGTCGGCGGTGCGCATACCGTGCTTGCCGACGTGGCCGGCGGCGGCCGCGCGGAACTCGTTGATTGCACCCTGCAAGGCACCGATAGCGGAGGTGGACACCGCACGGGTGAACACCTGGGCGAAGGGAATGCCGTAAATCGGGTTGGTGTTGATCTTGCGCCCCGGCGTCGCTTCCAGAGAGAAGTTGTTGGTGCGCTGCACACGGTGGGCTGGCACAAACACGTCCTCGACCACGATATCGTGGCTGCCAGTGCCACGCAGGCCCAGCACGTCCCAATTGTGCTCGATGCGGTAATCGGCGCGCGGCAGCAGGAAGGTACCGTGCTCGGCGGGCAGCTCGCCTTCGGCCGGCAGGATGCCGCCGAGGAACACCCACTGACAGTGCTCCGAGCCGCTGGAGAAACCCCAACGGCCGCTGATGCGATAACCACCTTCAACCGGGGTGACACGGGCCGAAGGCATGTAGGTGGAGGAGATCAGCACCGAGCTGTCGGTGCCCCACACATCACGCTGGGCCTCCAACGGGTAGCGCGCCAGTTGCCAGGGATGCACACCCACCACACCGTAGATCCAGGCGGTGGACATGCAGCCCTCGGCCAGGGTCATCTGAATTTCGAAAAAGGTACGCAAGTCCACTTCGAAGCCGCCGAAGGCCTTCGGTTGCAGGGCACGGAACAGGCCGGCCTCGTGCATCTGGACGATGGTTTCGTCCGGCACCTTGAAGTCGCGCTCGGCCTGCGCCGCCCGCTCCTTGAGTGCGGGCACCAGGCGCCGGGCGCGTTCAATCAGTTCGATCTCTTGCGGGGTCATGTGTCGAATGCCGGTCATGTGTGGGGTCTCCCTGTGTTCTGTGCGCCTTCTGCGCAAGCCTGGGCCGATCATCGGAGGCTGGGGCACTTCCTTCATCGTCAAAGCGGACTAGTCGGAACGCCGCTGGCGCTGCGTCATTCAGGCGATGGTGAAACGCGCCGAGAGTCGCTCCAGGCTGACCGCCAGGCGGTCCAGGTCGGCCGCCGCAGCGGCGCTGCGCCCAGCGTTGGCAGCCAGTTCGCCTGTGCCGGCCGAAACCCCTTTCACCTGTTGGGCGATCTCGCGTGTGGCGGCCACCTGGGACTTGAGCACCTTGCCGATATCGTCCACCGCGCGAATCACCTGCTCTGTGCCCAAGCGGATTTGCGCCACCGAACCGCCGGCCTTGCCCGCCAGGTTTACGCCATCACCCACCCGGCGCACCGCCAGCTCCATGCTCACGGCCACGTCGCGCATGCCATCCTGGATCCTTCCGACGGTGCCACCGATCTCGTTGATGGAGCGCCCGGTGCGCTGGGCCAGCAGGCGCACTTCGTCGGCCACCACGGCGAACCCCCTCCCCTGCTCGCCAGCCCGCGCCGCCTCGATGGCGGCGTTCAGCGCCAGCAGGTTGGTCTGCTCGGCCACTTCCTTGATCACCCCGAGCACACCATTGATATCGCCCGAGCACGCCTCCAGCTCACGCAGCTGGCTGGCGGTCTCGGTCACCACCTGGGAAATGCGCTGCATCTCTTCGGCCATCTCGCGAATGAAGCCCGCGCTCTCACCGGAACGCCCGGCGGATTCTTCGGTGAGGTGGCGCGAGTCGTCGGCGTGGCTTTCCACCGCGTCGATGGACAGAGACAGCTGCTGCACCGCTGCGCTCATGCTGGCCAGCGCCTCGGCCTGACGCTCGCTGGCTTGCGAGGCACCGGCCGCCGCGCCAGCCATTTGCCGCGCCTCGATACCGAGGCGTTCGACCTGTTCGCGCATTTCGGCGATCAACCGGTGCAGGTTGTCGCGCATCTGCGCCACGTCGCGCAGCATTAGGCCGAACTCGTCGCGCCCCAGCTCCGGCACCCGCCGTGACAGGTCGCCGTCGGCGATGGTGCGCAGCGCCTCGCTGGCAACCCCGAAGGCGAGACGCAGGCGGCGCAGCGTGGACAGCGCGGTCGCGCTGCCTGCCAGAACACCGAGCACCGCCAGCGCCAGGTAGGCGCCCAGCGCAATGCGGTAGCGTTTCTCCGCCGCTTGGTAGTCCTGCGCGGTGCGTTCGCGCTGATAGCTCTGCAACTGGTCCAGGGCTTGGCTGGCCTGCTCACCGAGGGGCATGCCCACCTGCAGGAAACTGAGCATGCCGTCGCTGCGAAAATCGTCCAGGCGCAGGGAGGCGGCCACGCTGTCCAGTTCCACCAGCCACTCCTCGTAGCTGCTGGAAAAAGCCTTTGCCAGCGCTGTCTCGCGCTCGCTCAGCGGCCCTGCCAGGTAAGTCTTCCACAGCCCGGCGATGGCCCGGCTGTTGGCGTCGATGGCATCCAGCTGGACAGCTACCGGACGCTCATGGGCCAGCACCAGGGTGCCTTTGGGGTCGTACTGAAAGGCCAGCAGTACCAGGCGGCGGTTGTCATCCAGGCGCTGGCGCACTTCGGCGAAGGTCTGCAGGGCGTTGAGGCGCTCATCGTGCACCTGCTTGAGGCTGGATCGTGCTTGATAAAGGCCGTGCCACCCCAGGGCCACGGCAACGAAAAACAGCAGGCTGGCGAGTAGCGCCCAGAACCACAGGCGCTGGGCGATGGTGATGGAATTGAACATGGATAGGTTCCCTGCTGGTGAGCGGCTTGGCCGACATCGCTCAGGTGCCGGCTTCTTGTTGGCGCTGCCTTCTCCGGCCGGCGGCGTCCGCGGCGAACGTTGCCGACAAGCCGGAGTGGTCGCCTCGTCCGATCGGACGAGAGAGGGTTCTTTGCGCTAGTCCGTTGAGACGATGTTGTGCGGGGGGCGGGTATCGATACTGCGACCACGAGATTCCAGCCCAAGAGCCTGCCATGTCCGCACACACCAGTTTTGACCCGCAGTCCTTCCGCGCCGCCCTCGGCACCTTCACCACGGGGGTGACCATCATCACCAGCCGTGGTGAGGACGGTGAGCCGGTGGGCATCACCGCCAACAGCTTCAACTCGGTTTCGCTGAACCCGCCGATGGTGCTCTGGAGCCTGGCCAAGAACGCCCGCAGCCTGCCGGCCTTCAGTAGCGGCAAGCACTGGAACGTGCATGTGCTGTCGCACGAGCAGGAGACCCTGTCCGGCCGTTTCGCCCGCCAGGGTGAGGACAAGTTCGCCGGTGTCGACCTCGACGAGGGCATCACCCCGGCACCGCTGCTGCAGGACTGCACCGCACGCTTCCAGTGCCGCACCGCCTTTCAATACGAGGGCGGCGACCATGTGATTTTCGTTGGCGAAGTGCTCGCCTTCGATCACAGCGAGCGCTCGCCCCTGGCGTTCCAGGCGGGTCAGTACGCCCTGGCCACGCGCAAGCCGCGTCAGGAACTACGCCTGAGCAGCACACCACCGCCGGAGTGCAGCTATACCGAAGACCTGCTGGGTTACCTGCTGGGTCGCGCCCACTACCAGATGCTCAACGCCCTGCGCCGCCTGCTCAGTTCCCAGCAGTTGGACGAGCACGCCTTCTTCGTTCTCTCGGTGCTGTGCATCCGCGACCAGTTGAGCCTGGAAGAGTTGAACAATTTCGTCTCCTACACCGGCTTCGAGGTCACTCCGGCCACCATGCGATTCCTGGAGAAGCAGGGCCTGGTGGCGGTGGAGTCGATCGAAGGGGAGATCCGCTATGTGCTCACCGGCGCCGGCCGTGAGACCTCGCTGGAGGAAATCGCTCTGGCCAAGGCGGTGGAGCAAGACCTGGTGGACCGCCTCGGTGCCGCCGACGCAGACGCCCTGAAAGTGCTGCTCAAACGCCTGATCACCACCACCGACGTCGGCTTGCCCGACCTCTGGGGCCCGCGCTGAGCGCGCCCTTTACGGAGATGACCCGATGAGTATCCTGCAGCGATTCCGCCTGGACGGCAGTGTCGTCCTGGTTACCGGCGCCGGCCGCGGCATCGGTCGCGCCATCGCTTTGGCCTGCGCCGAAGCTGGCGCCGATATCGTTTGTTCGGCCCGTTCCCTGGACGAGATCGAGACCGTGGCCGAACAGGCCAGGGCGCTCGGCCGCCGCGCCTTGGCCGTGGCCTGCGACGTCACCGACGCCGAGCAGCGCCGCGCCTTGGTGCATGACGCCCACAACTACATGGGCCGCCTCACCCACCTGGTCAACAATGCCGGCGGCGGCGGTCCTAACGACCCGCTGGAGCTGCCGCCCGAACGCTTCAGCGAACTGCTCGAATTCAACGTCACCAGCGCCTACGCCCTCAGCCAACTGTGCGTGCCGCTGATGCGCGAAGCTGGCGGCGGCAACATCGTCAACATCAGCTCGGTGGCCGCGCGCTATGCCCAACGCCACTTCAGTGCCTATGGCACCGCCAAGGCTGCGCTCAACCAGCTGACCCGCCTGCTGGCCCAGGACTTCGCGCCGCAGGTACGGGTCAACGCCGTGGCCCCGGGGCCAACCCTGACCGACGCCTTGGCCGGGGTGATGCCCGACGCCATGCGCGAGGTCATGGAGCGCAACACCCCCCTCGGCTGCCTGGGCGAGCCTGCTGATATGGCCGCCGCAGTGCTGTTCCTCGCCAGCCCGGCGTCGCGCTGGATCACCGGGCGCATCCTCGACGTCGATGGTGGCGCCGACGCCACCGTCTGGCCCGGCTGACATCGGTTTGCCGGGTTAGCCACGCCGCGCCCGGCCTTTTTATTCCCACGCAACGGAGCGAGCCCCCTATGGACGCCCACCTGATCGAAGCGCTCGGCGACGAGCTGTTCCACGCGCTACAAGGCCGCCAGCCCCTGGCCCCCCTGAGCGAGCGCCACCCCGGCATCGACCTGGACGACGCCTACCGCATCTCCCTGCGTTTCCTGCAACGCCGTGAACAGGTCGGCGAGCGGGTCATCGGCAAAAAAATCGGCGTCACCAGCCGCGCCGTGCAGGAAATGCTCAACGTGCACCAGCCGGACTTCGGCTTCCTCACCGACCGCATGCAGGTAGCCGACGGCAGTGCCGTGAGTTGCACCGAGCACCGGCTGATCCAGCCGCGTGCCGAAGGCGAAATCGCCTTCATCCTCGGCGAGGACCTCAGCGGCCCCGGCATCACTGCCGAAGACGTGCTGGCAGCCACCCGTTGGGTGCTGCCCTGCTTCGAAATCGTCGACTCGCGCATCCACGACTGGCGCATCCGCATCCAGGACACCGTGGCCGACAACGCCTCTTGCGGCGTGTTCTGCCTGGGCACCGAGCGCATCGACCCACGCGAACTGGACCTGGCGGCGGTGGAGCTGCGCATGACCCTCAATGGCCAGCCCGCTGGCAACGGCCTGGGCAGCGCGGTGCAGGGCCATCCATGCGCCGCCGTGGCTTGGCTGGCCAACACCCTGGGCGCCTTCGGCATTCCCTTTCGCAAGGGCGAGGTCATCCTCTCTGGCGCCCTGGCCCCGCTGGTGCCGGTCGGCCCCGGCGACGAAATCGGCATGAGCCTCAGCGGCATCGGCCAATCCAGCCTGCGCTTCGTCGAGTGACCGGCGCCTCACCTCGGGAGAACACCATGAGCAAAAAGATCAAATGCGCCCTGATCGGGCCCGGCAACATCGGCACCGACCTCCTCTACAAACTAAAGCGCAGCCCGGTGCTGGAACCGGTTTGGATGGTCGGCATCGACGCCAGCTCCGAGGGACTGATACGAGCCCGCGAGCTCGGCCTGAAGACCACCAGTGACGGCGTCGATGGCCTGCTGCCGCATATCGAAGCCGACGATATCCGCATCGCCTTCGACGCCACCAGCGCCTACGTCCATGCCGAGAACAGCCGCAAGCTCAATGAGCTGGGCGTGCTGATGATCGACCTGACCCCGGCGGCCATCGGCCCCTACTGCGTGCCGCCGGTGAACCTCAAGGCCAACCTGGCCAGCGGTGCGATGAACGTCAACATGGTCACCTGCGGTGGCCAGGCCACCATTCCGCTGGTGGCTGCGGTATCGAGCGTACAGCCGGTGGCCTACGCCGAGATCATCGCCACCGCCGCCTCGAAATCCGTGGGGCCGGGCACCCGCAAGAACATCGACGAGTTCACCCGCACCACTGCCAGTGCCATCGAGAAGGTCGGCGGGGCGAAAGAAGGCAAGGCGATCATCATCATCAACCCCGCCGAGCCGCCACTGATCATGCGTGACACCGTGCACTGCCTCACCGAGGGCGAGCCGGATCAGGCACGGATCACCGCTGCGATCCACGCCATGATCGGCGAGGTACAGAAGTACGTGCCGGGCTACACCCTGGTCAACGGCCCGGTGTTCGACGGCAACCGGGTGTCAATTTTCATGGAAGTGGAAGGCCTGGGCGATTACCTGCCCAAGTACGCCGGCAACCTGGACATCATGACCGCCGCCGCCGCGCGCACCGCCGAGATGTTCGCCGAATCCCTGCTCAACGCCACCGCAACCGCCTAAGGAGCACACCATGGATCTTCGCGGCAAGAAAATCACCGTCCACGACATGTGCCTGCGCGACGGCATGCACCCCAAGCGCCACCAGATCAGCCTGGAGCAGATGCGCAACATCGCCACCGGCCTGGACGAGGCCGGCGTGCCCTTGATCGAAGTGACCCACGGCGATGGCCTGGGCGGCCGCTCGGTAAACTACGGCTTCCCTGCCCACACCGACGAGCAGTACCTCTCGGCGGTGATCCCGCTGATGAAGCGCGCGAAGGTCTCGGCCCTGCTATTGCCCGGCATCGGCACCGTCGACCATCTGAAGATGGCCCACGAGCTGGGCGTGAGCACCCTGCGCGTGGCCACCCATTGCACCGAGGCGGACGTCTCCGAACAGCACATCACCCAGGCGCGCAAACTCGGCCTGGATACCGTGGGCTTCCTGATGATGGCCCACATGAACAGCCCCGAGGGCCTGGCCCGCCAAGGGCTGCTGATGGAGTCCTACGGCGCCCACTGCGTCTACATCACCGACTCGGCCGGCTACCTGTTGCCCGAGGACGTGGCCGCCCGCGTGGCCGCCCTGCGCGCGGTGCTCAAGCCGGAAACCGAGATCGGCTTCCACGGCCACCACAACCTGTCCATGGGGGTGTCCAACTCAATCGCCGCCATCGCCGCTGGCGCCAATCGAATCGACGCGGCGTGCGCGGGCCTGGGTGCCGGTGCCGGCAACACACCGATGGAAGTGCTGGTAGCGGTCTGCGACCGCATGGGCATCGAAACCGGCGTGTCGGTGTTCGGCATCCAGGACGTGGCCGAGGATCGGGTGTTCCCGATCATGGACTTCCCGATCCGCAGCGACCGCGATGCCCTGACCATGGGCTACGCCGGGGTCTACGGTTCCTTCCTGCTGTTCGCCAAGCGCGCCGAGAAGAAGTACGGCGTGTCTGCTCGCGAGATCCTCGTGGAGATGGGCCGTCGCGGTATGGTCGGAGGCCAGGAAGACATGATCGAAGACACCGCCATGACCTTGGCCAAGCAACGCGCCTGACCCGCCACAACGCAAGGTGCGCCGCCGTCCCGGCACGCTGCCGGCGTGTGCGGCGCCCTGCTCGCGAGAACCCAGCCATGAACCACATGCGATCGCTGGACCTGCGTCCCGCTACCCAGGAGCGCCTGCGCCAGGCGGCGCTGGAGCTGTTCAGCAGCCAGGGCTACCAGGCCACCAGTTTGCGCGACCTTGCCACCCACCTGGAGCTACAGCCGGGCTCGCTGTACAACCACATTGAAAGCAAGCAGAGCCTGCTCTTCGAACTGATGGAAGACACGCTCCATGACCTGCTCGCAGTGACCCGCAGCGAGCTACGGAAACCCGGCAACCGCTTGCACCGCTTCGTGTGTGCCTACGTCGAGTTCCAGGCCGGGCAAGGCCATCGCCTGACCCTGCTGGAGCGTGAGAGTCCGAATCTGTCGCAAGAACAACGCGCGCACATCGACGCCCTGTGTGAAGACTACGTTCAATGCCTGACGGCGATTCTCGCCGAAGATGCTCCGGGCCTTGCGTCCATCACCCTGAACCGGCTCAGCCATGCCTGCATCGGCATGCTGCGGAGCCAGTCCGGTTGGCCTCGGGCAATGACCGCCCTGCCCGTCGAGGGCCTGGCCGAACACCTTGGCCTGTTCATCGGCGGTGCGCTCGCTGCGGCCAGGCGCGCCACAGGAAGAGTTGCGCTATAGAGAGGCATGATCTGCCGCCAGCTTTTAGAAACGTTGTTCAGATGGCTTCGCGCCTATGCAAAAAAAGCTTCCACCGCGCCAGCCACCTGCGCAGCAGACTCGTGATGCATGTTGTGTCCTGATCCGGGGATAACCAGACAACGAGAATCTCTGATGCAATTCAGGCGTTCCTGCAGCAACGCCTCGCGGCCCTGAAAACTCTCATGAACGAAAGAGCGCTCCCCAAGGATAAACAACACCCGTGCCTGGATATCCCGCCACAACGCCAGCACCTGCTCCTGGCTCGGATACCAGGGCACCTGCCGATAGAGCCTGGGATCGGCAGCGAGCACCTGTCCGCCGTCCCCGTCTGGATGCAATAAGGCCTGCGCGAGAAACCCTGCCCCCGCTTCCGGCAGACCGGGATTGGCCCGCAGCAGGCGCTTCGCAAGATCGATGTTGTTGGCATAGCGCAGAGGCCGGGGGCCGCCTTTCTGGCTGTCCAGCCAGTGCCGAAGGATCGCCCCCGGTGCACCGTCGTCATAGCCCGGCAAGCTGGCCATACCTTCCATGTTCACCAACGCCTTCACTCGCTCCGGACGGGACGCCGCGTAGAGCATGGCCAGGTTGGCGCCCATGCTATGAGCCACGAGACACAGCGGCTCTTCGGGCGACAGCCGATCGAGCAACGCATCCAGATCCACCAAGTAGTCGAAAAAGGCATAGCTCGCCCGCCTGCCGCTGCGGCCATAGCCGCACCAGTCCAGGGCCACGAAGTGCCAGTCTCGCGTGCAGGCATCCACCATAAACTGGTAGGTGGCCGAGCAATCCATCCAGCCATGCAGCAGAACAACCAAAGGCGCCTCGGGGTTACCCCAGTGACGCAGGTGCAGCGTTACCCCACAACAGTCCACGTACTCGCTGCGCGACGGCAAACGTGGCGCCAGCCAGTCAAAGGCCGCGCCCGTCATTTGGCCACCCCTTGCACCCTGGCACTGCGCCTTGCATAGAAGCCGTCGATGGCGGCAACGAACTCAGGGCGTCGGGCACAGTCGACGAAGGCGGCGTGTTCAGCTTCCAGTTGCTCGGCCAGACTGTGCTGCGAAGCGCCGCGCATCAGCCGTTTGAGATGGGCCAAGGCGTGAGGCTCTCGGCTGGCCAAACGTCTGGCCATGTCGCTGACTGCCTCATCCAGTGCTGCCTGCGGTACTACCCGGGTGAGCATGCCCATCTGCAGGGCTTCGGCGGCGCTGAAGCCTTCCCCCAGCAGCGCAATGCTCAGGGCCTGGCGCAAACCCACTGCCCGAGGCAAAGACCAGGATGCCCCGCCATCACAGCACGTACCGATATCGGTGTAGGCGAAGTTGAAGCGCGCCTCCTCGGCCGCCACCACCAAGTCCGCCGCCAGCAACAGGCTGAGCCCGGCGCCTGCCGCGACGCCCTGAACACTGGCGATCACTGGCTGCGGCAGTTCGCTGATCAGGCGAATGGCCTCGTGCATAGGCTCGATCAGACGCGTGGCGGCGCCCACTGGGTCGGCGCGCAACGCGTTGAGGTCACCGCCTGCCATAAAGGCCCGCCCGCTGCCGGAAAGCACCACCACGCGCACGTCCGGGTCCACGGCGATTTCGCGAAAAACCTCGCGTAGACACTGGGCGAGTTGCACATCCAGAGCGTTGAGCACTTCAGGGCGATTGAAGCGCAGCCGGAGCACGGCCGACTGGCGTTCGATGACAAGGGGCGACTGACTCACAGGGTTGCGTCTCCAATACAAGGGGCTGAGCAACCGGTAGGAGCGGGCTTGCCCCGCGATTTGATGTGACTGACACATCGCTATCGCGGGGCAAGCCCGCTCCTACCGGGTAAAGGCTCAGGACTGGCCCAGGTCCACAGTAACGATCTCACGGCGCTCGGCCATGCTCGTGGGCAACTGGTCCTCATCCATGAAGAACTGCTGGTACCACTCCCGCAACTGGTACACCGGGCCGTCGGTCTCGGCCAGCACCGGCTTGTCGATGCGGATCTTGTTCTGCCAGATGACCACATCCTGGTAGAAGGAATCGCGGTTGCCCTTGACGTAGTCCAGCGCGACCTTGCGGTTCTGCTCATCGGTGAAGCCCGGCACCCGCTTGACCATGCAGCCGAAGCGCAGCAGGAAGCTGTTGGGGGTGATGGGCACATGGCTGTTGAGCAGGATGGCGTGGATCTCCAGGCCATCGAAGTTGGAGCTGATGCGAGTGAAGTGGGTGGCCGGGCCATAGTAGGCCGAGTCCGCCTTCAGGCCGCCGCCCAGACGCGAGGAGTCGCCACGGAAAATCTGATGCCCAATGTGGCCTTCGAAGATGTTCGAGAAGTACGACGTCGGCGTGCCATGTACCGGGCCGAAGTGATGGGCATCCACCAGGTTGTCCACCAGCTCACGCGGGTTGGTCTCGATCAGCATCGAGTCGATGTTCCACTCGTGGATCCACTCGTCACTGTCCATTTCCGGCAGGTGCGGGATGACCACGCCTTCACGGGGCGGATTGCCTTCGGGGTTGTTCCACACGAACAGCAGGTTGTTCTCCTCGCAGGTCAGCCAGCTCTTGGTCCGGGCCTTGGGCGGGATGCGCTTGCAGTACGGAATCTCCACGCACTTGCCACCGGCATCGTACTTCCAGTGGTGGAAAGGACAGACGACGCGGTCGCCCTCCACCGTGCCATGGGACAGGTCGGCGCCCATGTGCGGACAGTAAGCGTCGAGGATATTGATCTTGCCCGTGCTGTCGGCGAAGGCCACCAGACGGGTGCCGAACACGTCCAGGGTGTGCGGCTTACCGTTACGGTACTGGTCGGCGTCACCCAGGCAGTGCCAGCCGCGTGCGTAGCGGTAGTTCTCCAGGGCAGATTCAACCTTGATTTCAGCGAGTTTCGTCATCGTTATTGTTCCTTTATGGAAACCCTAAGGTGGTAGTCACCCGCCCCGCAAAGTCCTCACGGTTTGCAAGTGATCCTGCGGGCGTATCTTCCTGCACCGCCCACCCCCGCTCATCCTCCGCTTGGACTAGGGCAAACCGGAGCCATTCTCAGGTCGGCGAGGGGCAGCAACTGACCGCCAGACGCAGGGTTCCCAGTGCTTGCAGCTCCGGGTCGAGTGCCCCGGCGAACACCCCCTCAAACGAGATCAGCGCGGCAAAGGGGAAGGACTCGCAGTAGTAGGGTTCGAGCATTTCCAAGCAAGCGCCCTGCCCCGGCACCAACGCAGGCAGTAGCCTCTCGAAGCAGGCCAGCAGGTTGTGTTCACCAGCCCCATGGGGCACCAGCCAGAGTTCGCGCTGGCGCTCGCCAGTGGCGCCAGGCTGGTGGCTGCGCAGCGTCCTCCCCCAGGCGCTGCGGGTAAATTCACGGGCGATGAAGTTGGCCTCGTCTTGGGCCAGCAGCGGGCCGGCTTCACCCTCCAGCACGTGCATGGGGTCGAAGTCGTCGGGATAGGCGAATTCGCTGAGGCAATCGAAATCCCACTCTGCGGCCTCGTCGAGATGGTTGCGTTGGTACAGCTGGGGCGGGAAGAAGCGCAGCGCCAGCGGTGCGTGGACCTCTTCGTAGTAGCGGCGAAACGCCGGGCGATCGAGGTCGGCCCGGCGGCGGATCAGGCTGAGGTACTTCATTGCAGACTCCGGGAGAAAGTGGCCCCGGGGCGCGCGAACGGCCCCGGGACCTGGAGAACGGGATCAGCGCCCCGCGCGGCGAGCGGCCTCGGGGCCGTAGTCGCGGGCGGAGAACTTGCCCTGGTTGAGGATGTAGCCCTTGTTCTGTTCGTTGATCAGGTTGAAAGCCAGATAGGTGCCGGCGTTGAGGTCGTGATACAGGCCGACGCCAGCCTGAGGTGTCTGGCTCTCGTAGGCGTAGAAGAAGTTGAGCATCGAGGTACGCCACAGCTCGCCACGGTTGTCGTAGTTGTCGCCGACGATGGGGAACCAGGTGTCTTCATCCACATAAAGCCGACGCTTGCCATACAGGTGCCGGTAGCTGGGCTTGAGCGTGCCTTCCAGCACCCATACCCGATGCTTCTCGTAGCGCATGTAGGTGGGGTCGATATGGCCTGGTTTGAGCAGGTCGGCGTACTTGAGCTGCGGCGAATGGATGCGATAGGCGTTGTAGGGGATGTACAGCTCTTGCTTGCCGACGATCTTCCAGTCGTAGCGCTGGCCCGAGCCGTTGAACAGACGTACCTCATCCACGGTGATGGACCCTCCGGTGCCGGGGAAGGCCATGTCGAAACCGTAGCCCGGCGCCTGACGTACCCGGCGCGTACCCGGATCGTAGCGCCAGCTCTGGCGTGGCTCGGTTTTGTCGTTCCAGAACTCCAGGCCCGTGTTCACTTCGCCCTTGTCGCGCTGTGGCAGCAGGGTTTCATTGAGGTAATAGGCCGATGCGCCCTGTGTATCGCCAACATGTCCCGGCGCCAGATGCGGGGCCAGGTTCTTCGAGTAGACCCGGCCCCAGTTGACCTTGCCGTCCTTGAGCACATAGGCGTTGTCTGAGGTGTACTCCTCGGTCCAGGGGCGCAGGGTGAACAGCGAGGCGTTCTTCAGCAACTCCTGGCCATTGGCTGGGATGGGAAACGGTGTGCCACCGGTCTTGGCCACCACGCCTTCGCCATCGTCAGTGAGATGGGCGTAACCAACGTTGGCCCGCGTCGCCTGACACACGCTGTCGCCGAAGCGGAAATCGCGATGGGAGGGGTACACCGGCATGCGGAAGGTTTGCGGGTAGAGCTTGAACAACGCCTTCATGCCATCGGTGAGGAAGCGCTCGTGCTCGGCCATGTTCTGCGCCGAGATCACGAACAGCGGCTGCTCTTGCGGGTAAGGATCGACCGGATGATGGCCGGTGCCTTCGAACTTCACCTGGGGCGGCGCTCCCAGCCATTTGCCGCTGAACGCCGGAATACTGCCATCGACATTGCCGGCCTGCTCCGCCCCGAGGCAGGTCAGGTCCTTGCCCAGGCGTGACGCATCATTGGCCAACGCCTCGACACTGTGGCTGGACAGCGACAGCGCCACCACCAGTGCCAAACTACCCTTACAGAGTTCGTTCATTCTCATCTCCTTGCGATACGAAGGCACCCGGCCAGCGAGCCGGCACAGATGCGCGGATGGGAAGGCGAACTCCCCGCCGGGGCGGGGAGCGGCGGGTCACTGACCCAGACGGCGGGCGGCTTCGGGGCCGAAGTCGCCAGAGCTCACGTTACCCGTGTTGAGGCTGTAGCCCTTGCGCTGCTCGTTGATCAGGTTGAAGGCCAGGTAACTGCCGGCGTTGAGGTCGTGGTACAGGCCCACGCCAGATTGCCAACCCTGCAGCTCAGGCAAGTGGATACTGTTGAGCATCGAGGTACGCCACAGCTCGCCGCGGTTGTCGTAGTTATCGCCCATCACGGCGAACCAGCTGTCTTCGTCGATGTACAGGTCACGTTTGGCGTAGAGGTGGCGGAAGCCGGGTTTCAGGGTGCCCTGGATCACCCAGACGCGGCGCAGCTCATAGCGCATCACATCGGGGTTGACGTGGTTGGGGGTGAGCATGTCGGTGTACTTCAGGTCCTTGGAGTGGATCCTGTAGTTGTTCGCCGGCACGTAGACCTCCTGCTTGCCGATGATCTTCCAGTCGTAGCGCTGACCGGAGCCGTTGAACACCCGCACCTCGTCCACGGTGATGGAACCGCCGGTGCCCGGGAAGGCCATGTCATAGCCATAGCCCGGGGCCTGACGTACCCGACGGGTGCCAGGATCGTAGCGCCAGCTCTGGACCGGCGCGCCCACGTAGTCCCAGAAGCTGATGCCGGTGTTGACCTCGCCCTTGTCGCGCTGGGGCAGCATGGTGAGGTTGTTGTAGTTGGAGGACACCGGCATGTCCTTGGTGTAGATCACCTTGCCCGGCTCGTTACCCGGCGCCATGTTGCGCGAATGCACGCGGCCCCAGTTGATCTTGCCGTCTTTGAGTACGTAGGCGTTGTCGGAGATGTAATCCTCCGTCCAGGCATAGCGGCCACCCATGGTGGCGTTCATGCGGATTTCCTCGGCTTTCTGTGGAATCGGGAAGAACACCCCGCCAGCGCGCCCTTCGATACCCTCGCCGTTGTTCACCAGCTTGGCGATGCGGGCGTTCTCCAGGGTGGCATCGCACACGCCCTGGCTGTAGGTGAAGTCGCGATGGGTCGCGTACACCGGCATGCGGAAGGTCTGCGGGTAGAGCTTGAACAGAGCCTTCTGACCCGCCGAGAGGTGCGCTGCGTACTTTTCCATGTTCTGCGCGGTGATCTCGAACAGCGGTTTTTCGCTGGTGTAGGGGTCCTGGGGGTGATTACCGGTACCCTTGAAGTCAACGCCGTCTGGAGCGCCGGACCATTTGCCGGTGAATGCGGGGATGCTGCCATCGGCGTTGCCGGCCTTGATGGCACCGAAGCAGGTCAGTTCGTTGCCCAGGCGGGCGACCTGGTCGGCGGGAAGTTCCGCCCGGGCCAGGCCCGAGAAGGCCTGCAGCGCCACCGCGGCGCTCAGGAAGATACCGAGGGAGGGTTTGCGTCGCATTTTGTTCTCCTTATTGGAATCGACGATCAGCCGCGCGGCCGAGTGGCCGCATTACGCTTGAGTCGAGTATCCGCAGGAGGGAGAGCGGCCAGCATCGTCCGCTCGGACTAACAGAGTGACGTGCCGCCCGCAGGCGACACACCAGGTTTCTAAAGGCCGGCCACGCGGCCGACGCCACGGGCCGCTTGCGGTTGAACCAGTGGCTTGGCGAGGGGTTTGGACGGGCTGCCAAGGGCCATCACGCTGTTGAGCATGATGCGTACCAGCTCGGTCTGGCGGCGTACCCCTGTCTTCGAAAAGATCGAGCGCAGGTGCGCCCGCGCCGTGTTGCGACGGATGTTCAGTTCCTCCGCCGCCTCCTCCAACGACAGACCGTTGGCCAGTTCCAGTGCCAGGGAGGTTTCCGCCGGTGTCAGGTTGAACAGCTGTTTGGTGACCACAGTGCTGGCCAGCGACTTGCTCACCGCATCGCGGATGTACACCACTGCCGCCGGCCGTCCCTTGCCCTCCACCAGTTCCTGGGAGGGGATACTCTCCACCACCACCCCCAGGCTGACCTGGCCCGAAGGCCGCGAGATGGACATGGCCTCACCGCCGCTGTCCTCACCCGTCTGGCGCGAGAAAGCGGTACGTAGCACCCGCTGCAACTCGCGGTTGTCGCTGGGGTAGGTGGCCTCCAGGCGGCCGCCCACCAACTTCAAGCCATCGTTGCTGGCAAGGATTTCGCGGGCCACCGGGTTGAGTTCCAGCACCGAGCCACTCTGGTCCAGGACCATGGTGGCCACCGACAGGCGACCGATGGCCTGGGAATAGAGCACCCCCAGAGATTCGCTGCGGTCCAGTAGCGAATACATGTGCATGGCCCGCCGCAGATGCGGCAGGAGCAGTTCGCAGAGTTTACGGTCGCGGTCGTTGAAGCGCCCCACCGAACGCGATCGGCTGATGCGAAAGCGCAGCGTGCCGCCGTCGGGCGTGGTGATGTTGGCGCCCAGGGTGTGGAACACATTGTAGGGGTGACAGTACATCAGGTAGTAAGTTGAGCGGGACCACTCGGCGTCGCTCATCAGGTCTTCCATGGTGAAGACCTTGTCCGGCGTCAGGTTGCCAAAGGGGTTGGAGTCGTCGTGATAGGTGAAGTAGATCACTTCGCCATCCGGGTCGCCGATGCCCTCGATGTCGCCGGACACGATCATCGGTGACGGACAGGGTTCGTCCGAGGCCCGCAGGATCAGGGTGGCGTAATTGGCCTGGAACAGGCCTCGCACCAGCCCCAATGCACGCCCCAGAGCCCTGGGGTCAAGCGCGGCCTCGTACATGCAATCGATGATCCGGTCATATTCGGCCAGGCCGATGCCAAGGCTAGCCGCTACCTGGTCTTGCTCCACTTCGAGATCCAAGGTCGTTTCCCTCTTTTCGGGGCGGGCCACGCTCCCGCCTTTATTGTTGTTGTTCTTGTAATTCAGCGCCCGGACCGGGGAATGTCACGGGCGTCTTCTCGGTAAAATTCACCTACTGCGGGCAGGAACGCAATCTCTTCTTTCGATCACGGGGGCCGTCATCACACCCGGCCCCTAGGCCTGTGCGGCGACGGGCGTGGCGGCGCGCACCAGCGGCCGCCCCTGGTTGAACCAGGCCGCCAGCGCTGGCAGCAAAAAGATCGCGCCGAACACGTTGACCAGGAACATGAACGCCAGCAACACGCCCATGTCGGCCTGGAACTTCAGCGGTGCGAAGGCCCAGGTACAAACACCGATGGACATGGTGATGGCGGTGAACACCGCGGCGGTACCGCGTTGGCACATGGCTTGGTAGAAGGCATTGCGCAGGTCGCGGCCTTCGGCCATCTCATGCTGGATGCGCTCGTAGAGGTAGATGCCGTAGTCCACCCCTACTCCGACCCCCAGGGCCATCACCGGAAGGGTGGCCACCTTCAGACCGATGCCGAGCATGGCCATCAGCGCGTTGCATAGTGTTGCCACAATGCCCAACGGCACCAGGATGCACAGCACCGCACGTAGGGAGCGGAACGTCAGCAGACAGAACAGCGCCACCGAGCAGAACAGCGCCGCCAGCATAACCACCTCAGCGTGCTTGACCGCCTCGTTGGCCGCCGCCATCACCCCAACGTTGCCGCCTGCCAGCTTGAACTCCACCTCCGGCACCGCGATGCTGGCGATGATGCGCTTTGCCTCCTGAACCACATGGAACACCGTGGCCCCTTCGTGATCGGTGAGGAACACCAGAATCTGCATGCGCTGGCAGCCGTCGGTCACCAGGCCGTGATCCGGCGAGTAGGCCAGGGAGCCCTGTTGCAGGCCACGGGAGGAACCCGGAATGGCCGCCCAGCGCGGATTACCTTCGTTATTGCCGGCGATCACGCTCTTGCCCATGCCGGCAACACTCTGTACCGACTGCACCCCGGCAACGTTGCGCATCTCGAAGTCGAAGGTCTCCACCGCGCGCATCACTCGCGGGTCCAGACAGGCCTCCTCGATACCTTTGACCTCAACGAACACCGCCAGCACGTCCAGGCCGATGGAGTAGCTGGAGAGAATTTGCGCGTTGTCCTGGTTGTAGCGCGAATCGCTGCGCAGCTCCGGCGCACCCGCGCCGATGTCGCCGACTTCCAGCTGGCGCGCCTTGAGCACACCGAAGCCAAGCAGCACCAGGCTCAGAGCAAACACCACCAGTGCCGGGCCCGGCTCGGCCAGGGCCGACAACCGCCACCAGAGCGGATGGCGCTCCAGCGATGCGGGCCGGTTGCTGTTACGCGCGCTGCGCTCCAGGCTGAGGTGAGAAATGATGATCGGCAGCATCAGCTTGTTGGTGATGATCATCAGCATCACGCCAATGCAGGCGGTCACGCCCAGTTCGTGGACGATGGGGATGTCGATCAGCATGATCACCGCGAAACCCAAGGCGTTCATCAGCAGCGCCAGGGCCCCGGGGATGAATATCTTGCAGAAGGCCGAACGGGCCGCACTGACCGAGTCGCTGCCCAGCAACACGTCCTGCTTCCAGGCATTGGTCATCTGCACCGCGTGAGACACGCCGATGGAGAAGATCAGGAACGGCACCAGGATCGACATCGGGTCGATGCCCAACCCCAGCAGCGGTAGGATGCCCAGCAGCCACACCACCGGCAGTAGCGCCACTACCAGCGACACCAGGGTCAGCTTCAGCGAACGAGCGTAAATCCACAACAGCACGGCGGTGATGACGAAGGCCATGGCGAAGAACCCGATCACGGTGTTCAGGCCCTCCACCACATCGCCCACCAGCTTGGCGAAGCCGACGACGTTGATCTCTACCTTGTCACTGTTGTATTTGGCGCGGATCGCTTCCAGGCTGGCAGCGATCTCGGTGTACGACACCGGCTCGCCAGTCTTCGGATCGGTGTCCTGAAGGTCGGCGCGTACCATCGCCGCCTTCAGGTCATTGGCCAACAGGCGACCGACCTGCCCGGACCGTGCGGCGTTATTGCGCACCTGTTCCAGGTCTTCGGTAGTGCCGCTGTACTGAGGTGGCACCACCAGGTCGCCGACATAGCCCTCCTCGGTGATCTCGATGTAGCGCACGTTTGGAGTGAACAGCGAGGTCACGCTCGGGCGGCTGACACCGGAGATAAAGAACACATCGTCGGTCACCTGCTGCAGGGTCTTGAGGAACTCCGGGTTATAGATGTCGCCCTCGCCCTTCCAGCGCACATTCACCAGCAGGCGGTTGGCCCCGGTGAAGATGCGACTGAAATCGAGAAAGTTCAGCATGTACTCGTGACGCACCGGAATCTGCTTGTTGAACGCCGGATCCAGGCGCACCTGGGTGGCGCTGTAACCCAGTGCCAGGGTCACCAGCACGAACAGCGCCAGCAGCGGCCGGCGCCATTGCATCAACCGGTCCGCGCTCCACTCCACCCCGCGTTCTATCCACGTTTTGTTCTGCATCATCGTTCGACCCTCAATGTCCTGCCGCCAGGTGCTCGTCGGCCCCCTGGAACACGCCTCGCTCGCCCCCGAACAGCACCAGCCGCTGGCTCGGCGCCGCGGCCGAGGTCAGGGTGCCGAGGCCAGAGCGCCGACTGCTGTCCAGCAGCTTGCCGCTGGCGTCCAGGTGCACCACGCTGCTGTCTGCCCCCACCAGCACCAGGCCGCCGTCGGGCAGCAAGACATGTCCGTAGAGCGGGTTATGGTGGTCCAGGCCGACGCGCTGCCAGCTGCGACCAAAATCGTCAGTGCGGAACACATGGCCACGCATGCCGTAGACCAACCAGTTCTCGTCGCTCAGGCGCACTACGCCGAACAGCGAGCCGTTGTAGAAAGGCGTGAGGTTCTCCCAGGTGGCGCCATCATCGTTGCTGCGCATCACCAGCCCTTGCTCGCCCACCAGCATGCGCCGACCGTCGACGTCACCGTCCATGCCGTTGAGGTGCAGGCCATCCGGGTTCACCTCGCGCGGGGTCCAACTGCGGCCACCGTCGTCGGATTCAAAGAAGCGCCCGTAGCTGCCGAACGCCGCGACCTTGTGCCCGTCGGCGCTCCACACGCCGAGCAGCGGCTCACCGGACTCGGCGTCGTAGCCCACTTCGTGCCAGTTGGCGCCGGCGTCCTCGGAACGCAGAATCCAACCGTCATGCCCCACTGCCAGCAACACCTGGTCGCTGAGTGCGGTCACCCCGGTCAGGGAGATGGCCCGCTGCGGCTCGACAACTGCACTTTGCCAACTAAGACCGTGATCGGCGCTGGTGAGGATGGTGCCGCGTTCGCCCACGGCCACCAGTTGCCGGTCGTTGACCAGCATGTCGTTGATCTGCACCCGGTCGGCGTGTAGCCGAGTCTCGGCAAGCGGCGCCGGGCTGCGCGGGGCGAAGGCATAGCCCACAGTGACCATCACCAGGGCGCTCATGGCATAGCCGATCAGCTGGCGCATGGCAGCCCTCCACTCGGCCGATTGACGTGCACGAAGCAAAGCATGTTGCATCCTCTTGTTTTCGGTCCGCCTCAGCGGAAGGCGCCCCAGGGATTGGCCGGGACCATCATCGCCGGCTGCAGGGGCAGTTCGGCGCTGGCGGTTTGCAACGACCGGGGCGCAGGAGACGACATCAGAACGAAGAACAGAGCGCCCAGCACCAGAGCGCTAACGGCGTAAGCAAGCAGTTGCGGCATGGAGCCCCCTTCACAGAGGCCCGCTGGCACTTTGACAGGTCGCATGGAGAATCCTCGTTCTTGTTGTTATTGGCAGAACCGCGTCGCAGGACCTGCGCGCGGTTGCTGGTGAGTACAATCTTGTGGCCGGCCCCCGGCACCCACATCGTCCAAACGGGTTAGGCTCCGGGGCTGCACCGCACCGGGCCGGGCGGCGCTGACAATCAGGGTTCAGGGCAACTCGAACAGCCCTGCTGCGCCCATGCCACCCCCGATGCACATCGACACCACCACGTAGCGGGCGCCACGACGCCGGCCTTCGAGCAGCGCATGGCCGACCATCCGCGAGCCGGACATGCCGAACGGATGGCCGATGGCAATGGCGCCGCCGTTGACGTTCAGGCGGGCGTTGTCGATACCCAGCGCGTTGCGGCAGTGCAGCACCTGGGCGGCAAAGGCCTCGTTGATCTCCCAGAGGTCCACGTCGTCAACCGTCAGGCCAAAACGCTGCAGCAAGCGCGGCACCGCGTACACCGGGCCGATGCCCATTTCCTCTGGTGCACAACCGGCCACAGTAATGCCACGGTAGATGCCCAGCGGCGTCAGGCCACGGCGGCGCGCCTCGGCGCGGCTCATCAGCAGGCAGGCGCTGGCGCCATCGGAGAACTGCGAGGCGTTGCCGGCGGTAACGAACTCGCCCTGCTCGATCCACTTGCCGTCCTTCCACACCGGCTTCAGTGCTGCCAGATCCTCCAGGCGGGTGCTCGGACGATTGCACTCGTCACGCTCCACCAACACGTCCTCATGGCCGGTCTCTTTGCCTTCCTTGTCGAAGCACAGCTTGCGCGCGGCCAGCGGCAGAATCTCCTCAGCGAACAAGCCGGCCTGCTGGGCGGCAGCAGTGCGCTGCTGGCTCTGCAGGGCATACTCGTCTTGGGCAGCACGGCTGATGCCGTATCGACGCGAGACGATTTCGGCGGTCTCGATCATCGGGATGTAGGCCGTCGGCATGCAGTTGAGCACTGCCTCTGACTGGGCCCGGTAGGTGTTCTTGTGGCGCGTCTGGGTCAGCGACAGGGACTCAACGCCGCCCGCGATGGCAACCTCCATCTCGCCGGCGAGGATGCCTTTTGCTGCCACGCCGATAGCCATCAGGCCGGAAGCGCACATGCGGTCCAGGGCCATGCCCGGCACGCTCTGCGGCAGGCCGCCGGTGTAGGCGCAGAGACGACCGATGTTGTAGCCCTGGGTGCCCTGCTGCACCGCCGCGCCCATGATCACGTCCTCCACAGCGTCGGCCTCGATACCGGCGCGTTCCACCACCGCACGCACCACGGCGCCGCCCAACAGCGGTGCCTCGGTGTCGTTGAAAGAGCCCCGGAAGGACTTCGCCAGCGCAGTACGCGCGGTGGAAACGATCACGACTTCATTGTTCATGGCATTACTCACTTGGATTCCGGATTGAAGAGGTAGCGGCTGAGGGTGTCGACCACGCAGCCCGGGCGTTCACCGCCCTCGATCTCGACGCTGATACGCACGGCAAACTGCACCGCCTCGCCGACACGCTCGGCGCGCAGCACCTCGCCACGGCCGCGCACCTTCGACCCCACCGGCACCACCGCCGGGAAGCGCGTGCGGTCGCTGCCGTAATTCACCCCCATGGCCAGGTTGTCGATGCGCATCAATTGCGGCATGAACAGGTTGGCCAAAGACAGGGTCAGATAGCCGTGGGCGATGCAGGTACCAAACGGGCCACTGGCGGCGCGTTCGGGGTCGACATGGATCCACTGGTGATCGCCGGTGGCCTCGGCGAACAGGTCGATGCGCTCCTGGGTGATCTCCAACCACTCGGTGTGGCCCAAGTCCGTACCCTCGGCAGCGAGCAACTCGTCAGCGTTACTGAACACAATGGTCATGGCGCCTTCCTCAAGCCTGCTGGGAACTGACTGACAGCACTTCGCCCACCATGTAGGAGGCGTAGTCGCTGGCCAGGAAGATCATCACGTTGGCCACTTCCCAAACCTCGGCGGCGCGGCCAAAGGCCTCGCGCCCGGCCAACTGCGCCAGCAGCTCCTCGCTGCTGGCCTTCTTCAGAAAGTCGTGCAGGGCGATGGACGGCGATACTGCATTGATGCGCACACCGTGCTCGGCCGCTTCCAGCCCAGCACAGCGGGTCAGGGCCATTACTCCGGCCTTGGCGGCGGCGTAGTGGGCCTGCTCCTTTTGCGCGCGCCAGCCCAGCACCGACGCGTTGTTGACGATGGCCCCGGCGCCCCGGCGCTGCATGTGCGGCAACATCGCCCGGGTCATGCGGAAGGTGCCGGTGAGGGTCACGTCAATCACCCGCAGCCATTCCTCGTCGCTCATCTCGGTGACACGCTTCTGGCCACCCAGGCCGGCGTTGTTGATCAGCACATCGACGCCGCCCAGAGTCTGTTCGGCAGCGGCCACCAGTGCCTGCACGTCTTCTTCCACTACCACGTTGCACAATTGGCCGTAGATCGTCTGCAGCCCTGTTTCGGCCTTCAAGCGCTCCACTGCCTCTTCCAGGCGGCGCGGGTGGATGTCAGAGATCATCAGCGCACGGCAGCCTTCTTCGGCGCAGCGCCGAGCCGCGGCATAGCCAATACCAGCGCCAGCGGCAGCGGTGATCAGCACAGATTTGCCAGCCAGCAACTGATGGCCAGCCACATAGGGGGGAGCTTGTCTCACGGCGAAAACCTCGATGGTCGGAATGCGCCGTTAGATATAAAGGCCGCATCGGTCGCCCACATCGTCAAAACGGACGTGGGCGGCCATGCTCAGGCTTATGGCTGGTGTCGGCCGAGGACCTCGGCGAGGATGCGCGAACGGCTGGCGGTGATCTTCCACTGACCGTCGATACACTGGTAACGATCGTCGTAGATCACCCCCAGGCGGCGGGTGACGCCGGTTTGCGCGTCCAGGTTGAAGTAGCTCAGCGCCCAGCGGCCACGGGCGTGGTCGTCGTCGAGCAACTCGATTTCCGGGTTGGCGCCGTGGTGGCTGTCGATCACCCGAAGCTGGCAAGCCAGACGTTGGTAGAGCTCGATGAAGCCATCGCGGTGCTGGAACCGCCCGAGTGGCCCGTAGTCGATGTCCACTTCGCCCTCGGCGAAACAGTCGCGGATGGTTTCCACCTCCTTCAGGTCACAGGCGTTGAGGTAGCGGTGCTTGAGCTGGCGAATGGCTTCCAGCGACTCCAGACGCGCGATACGCACTTGCAGATCCATGTCTTTCCTCCTTCAGCCCACCCGGGCCGGGTTGAATGGCCGGGGCCCACCCAATTGCTCACGCCAGGACATGGGCTGGCGGCCGCCCTCGTCGAGCACGCCATATTCCCGCGCCAGTTCCGCACTGATCAGCACCTGACCGCTGCGTTTCTGCCGCTCGGGGTCACGCCACAGCGCGTGGATCAGCCGACCATTGAACTGCGGCGTCTCGGCGCTGGCGAGGAATTGCCGGTAGTGCTCCGGGTGACCGCCACTGGCCAGGGCGCTGCGCTGGGTTAATTGCATACCCAGCCAGAGCGACACCACTGCCACGTCGTGGCCTTCGAAATCAACCGCCATGTCGGCGGCCATCTTGTCGCTGCCGGCTTTCTGCGCGCCGTAGGCCGGCCCGTGCATGTAGCAAGCGGCGCCAAAGGACGAAATGAAAGCCATCAGGCCACCGCCCTTGATCAGCAGCGGCGCTGCGTAATGGCTGGCGACGTAGGCCGAGCGCAGACCGATGTCCAGCATCTGTGCCTGGGCCAGTGGTTTCTCCCAGAAAGGGCCGGCATCGGTCAGGCTGTCATCGATACTGAGGGCATTGTTAACCAGGATGTCCAGCCGCCCCTGCTCGCGCCCGATGCGCTCGAACAGCGCGCGGACCTCATCGTCGTCGCCGTGGTCGCAGGGCACCGCGATGCCCAGGCCGCCAGCGGCGGTCACCGCCTCGGCACTGTCGTGGACCGTGCCCTCCAGGGCCTGGCCACGAAACTGCGCCTCGCCCTGGCGCACGCTCCGTCCAGTGACGTACACCGTCATGCCGGCGGCACCCAGGGCCTCGGCCACGCCCCGCCCCACCCCTCGACTGGCGCCGGTGACCAGCGCCACACCTTCCTGTCCAGCCATGACCACCTCCTGCGCCAGGGGCGCTCCGTCAGCTACCGTAGACCTTTTGCGCCGTAACCTCGGCGGCCACCAAAGCGAGCATGGCCTCACCCACTTCCGCAGGCTGCCAGCGCGCGCCTTTGTCGATTCCGGCGGTGCTTCGCCAGCCGTCGGCGATGGAAATTCGCCCGCCCTCGGCCTCGAATACCCGGCCAGTCATCCCCGCCGCCTCGGTCGACGCCAGCCAGGCCAGTAACGAGGAAACGTTCTCTGGTGCCCAGTAGTCGAAACTGCCATCGTCCGGCTGAGCCATACGCGTGGCCATGGACTCCACCGCAGTGGTCATACCGGTACGCGCGGCCGGTGCCACGGCGTTGGCGGTGATGCCGTAGCGCTTGAGCTCGGCGGCCTGGTTCAGGGTCAAGGCGGCGATGCCAGCCTTGGCCGCGGCGTAGTTCGACTGACCGATGGAGCCCTGCAGGCCCGCGCCGGAAGTGGTGTTGATGATCCGCGCGTCCACTGCATGGCCGGCCTTAGCCCGCTCGCGCCAGTACTGCACGGCATGCGAGCTGATGCAGAAGTGCCCCTTCAGGTGCACCGCCATGATGGCGTCCCAGTCGGCCTCGGTCATCGAGGCGAACATACGGTCACGGTTAATCCCGGCGTTGTTCAGCACCACGTGCAGGTCGCCCCAGGTCTCGATGGCCTGGCGCACCGCATTGGCACTGTCGCCGTAGTGAGTGATGTCGCTGTGGTTGGCAGCGGCGCGGCCACCGGCGGCAACGATCTCGGCCACCACCGCCTCGGCGGCGCTGCGGTTGATGTCGTTCACCAGCACACAGGCGCCTTCGGCAGCGAACACGCGGGCGTGGGCCGCGCCAAGGCCGCCACCAGCGCCGGTGATGATGACCACGCGGTCTTTGAGGATTGCCATGCTCTATTCCTTGTCTGTTGTCGGGTAAGAGGCGCTAACCGCGCTCGCCTATAAACGCTCGATGATGGTGACGTTGGCCTGGCCACCACCTTCGCACATGGTCTGCAGGCCGTAGCGACCGCCGCTGCGCTCCAGTTCGTGGAGCAGCGTGGTCATCAGCCGTGCACCGGTAGCACCCAAGGGATGGCCGAGAGCGATGGCGCCACCGTTGACGTTGGTCCGCGCCGGGTCGTAGTCCAGCTCTTGAGCCCACGCCATGACCACCGAAGCGAAAGCCTCGTTGATCTCTACCCGGTCAATGTCGTCCATGCGCAGGCCAGCCTTCTTCAGCGCGAAGCGGGTAGCCTCGATGGGCGCGGTGAGGTGCCAGATCGGGTCGTCACCGCGCACCGTCAGATGGTGAATGCGCGCCCGGGGCGTCAACCCGTAGCGCTGCAGCGCTGCCTCCGACACCACCAGCAGTGCCGCCGAGGCATCGCAGGTCTGGCTCGACACCGCTGCGGTGATGGCTGGGAAGTTCGGGTCTACCGGTTCCAGGCTGGCCATCTTCTCCAGGCTGGTAGCACGCGGCGTCTCGTCATGAAGCAGACCTTCGCAAGGCACGATCTCACGCTGGAAATGGCCGCTTTCGATGGCTGCCAGCGCGCGCCGATGGCTTTCCAGGGCGAAGGCTTCCATGTCACAGCGGCTGATCCGCCAGTGGTCGGCGATTCGCTGTGCGGCATAAAACTGGTTCACCGGCTGGTCGGCGAAACGCGCGCGCCAGCCCAGGCTGCCAGAGAACGGATCGGGGAAGCCCAGGGGCTGACCGGCGAGCATGGCCGAGGAAATCGGGATCTGCGTCATGGTCTGCACGCCACCCACCGCCACCACGTCCTGAGTACCACTCATCACCGCTTGCGCGGCGAAGTGCAGCGCTTGCTGCGACGAGCCGCACTGGCGATCCACGGTAGTGCCCGGCACGCACAGCGGCAGGTCGGCGGCCAGCCAGCTGGTGCGGGCGATATCGGCAGCCTGGGAGCCGATGGTGTCGACGCAACCGAAGATCACGTCGTCGTACTCGTCGGCGGGAATTCCGTTGCGTTGCACCAGCGACTTGAGCACATGGGCGCCCAGGTCAATGGCGTGGACGTGGGCAAGAGCGCCCTTGCGCTTGCCGGTGGGCGTGCGCAGGGCGTCGACTATGTAGGCTTGGGGCATGGTGTCAATCCTCGAAGGTATGGCCCGGCGCGAGTTCGGCCGTGAGCAGGTGTGCCTCGACACGGTTCTTGTGCAGGGCGCGGTCGCCCCAGGCGTTATCCAGCGCCCAGGCACGCTTCATGAACATCTGCAGGTCCACCTCCCAGGTGTATCCCATGGCTCCGTGCACCTGGATGCCGTGGCGAGCGGCGAGCAAGGCGGCCTCGGCGCAGGCCAGACGCGCGTGGGAAACCCGTACCCGGGCTTGGCCCTGGCCCTGTGCCAGCGCGTGGGCGGCGCGGTAGAGCACCGGCTTGGCAAATTCGATGCGGGTGGCGACGTCAGCCAGGTGGTGCTTGACCGCCTGGAAACTGCCGATAGGTTTGCCGAACTGTTTGCGCTGGGCCACGTAGTCCACCGACAGGTCGAGCATGCGCTGGGCCAGGCCCGCCAGTTGCCCGGCAACCGACAGCGCACCGCGATCAAGGGTCAGCGCCCACAGCGCCTTGCCCGCCTCGCCGCCAGCCAGACAGGTCGCAGCCGACGGATTCCAGGCCACCTGATACAGCCGACGCGAGGCATCGATACTCGGGTTGGCGATCACATCCACTTCGGCGCGGGGTACGGCGTGTACCTCGTCGCCATGGGCCAGCAGCAACAGGTCGGCATCGCGGGCATCGGCGACCCAAGGGTTGACCGGGTGGCCGACGGCAACGCGCACGCTGCCTTCGGCAACTCTGGCCAGCCACTGGCTGCGCCGCTCGCTCTCGGGCAGCGCGGCCAGCAGGCCGGCGGCGATGTAGGCGGTGTCGCCCAGCGAATCGGGAATAGCGTAGTAGCCCAGCTCCTGGGTCATCAGCGCCCAGGCCACGTCATCCATGCCCAGGCCGCCGCAGTCTTCCGGAACCGACAGCGCCGTCAGGCCCTGCTCGGCGATCTTGCCGCGCAGGTCTGGGGAACGGCCAGCCTCGGTCTCCCAGAGCTCGCGGAGCATCTCCGGCGCCGCCTCGGTCATGAGGAAGCGGCTGATGGCCTCGCGAAAGGCCAGTTGATCTTCGGTAAAGGTGAAGTTCATCGCCCGCCCCTCACTTCGGCAGGCCGAGCATCCGCTCGGCAATAATGTTGCGCTGGATTTCGTTGGTACCGGCGTAGATCGGCCCGGCCTGGGCGAAGAGGAAGCCCTCCAGCCAGTCGCTCTCACCAGCGCCGAGCAACGGCGCGTCGCCCAATAGCTCGCCCCTGGCGCCGAGGATGCGCATGGCGGTCTCGTGGATCAGCAAGTCCAGCTCCGACCAGACGATCTTGTTGGTGCTCGACTCGGCACCGATCTTCTCCCCTCGGCCGAGCCGGCCCACGGTGTGGTAAGCGCCCAGGCAATAGGCCTCGGCGCCCATCCAGGCGCGTGCCACCGCTTCGCGGATACCCGGATCGCGGTCGGCACTGGCCTGGTTGGCGCGGTACAGCTGTACCAGGCGCCGCACACTGGATTGGAAGCGCGCTGGTGAGCGCAGCAACAGGCCGCGCTCGAAGCCGGCGGTGGCCATCGCCACGTGCCAGCCCTGGCCCTCGTCACCAATGCGATTGGCCACCGGCACCCGCACTTCGTCGAAGAAGATCTCGGCGAAAGCGTCCTTGCCGTTGAGCGCCTTGATCGGGCGGATGGTCACCCCCGGCGCGTCCAGCGGCACCATCAGAAAGCTCAGACCATGGTGACGACTGGACCCGGGGTCGCTGCGGAACAAACCAAAGGCCATGTCGGCGTAGCTGGCGCGAGTCGACCAGGTCTTCTGGCCATTGATCACGTAGTGGTCGCCGTCGCGGATTGCCCGTGAATTGATGGCGGCCATGTCGGAACCGGCGTTGGGCTCGGACCAGGCCTGGGCCCACATGATCTCGCTGGAGGCGGTGCGCGGCAGGAAGTGGCGCTTCTGCTCCTCGCTGCCGAACTCCATCAAGGTGGGGCCGAGCAGCAGTTGGCCGTTGATGTTGACACGCATGGGCGCGTCGGCACCGTAGTATTCCTCTTCGAAGATCAGCCACTCGGTCAGGTCGCAGCCGCGCCCGCCCAGGTGCTCGGGCCACATCACCATGGAGTAGCGTGCCTCGAACAGCTGGCGCTCCCAGGCGCGGTGCTGCTCGAAGCCCTCACGGGTGTCGTAGCTGGCCAGGGGTTCCTGCGGCAGATTGGCCGCCAGCCAGGCGCGCACTTCGGCGCGGAAGGCCTGCTGGCGCGGGGTGTAGTTCAGTTCCATGACGGGCTCTCAGAACGTGGCGTCGCGTTTTTCGACGAAGGCACGGCGTGTCTCCGCCGAATCCGGGCAGGTGTAGGCCTGCAGGGTGAAGCCCTGCTCCCAGCGGTACTTGTCTTCTAGGTTGCCGTCCTCGATGCCGTTCAGCGCCTCTTTGGCAATACGGATCATCTCCGGGCTCTTGGCAGCGATTTTCGCGGCGATTTGCAAAGCCGTTTCGCGCAGCTCGGCCTTGGCCACTACGCGCTCGATAAAGCCGTAGCGTTCGGCCTCGCGGGCGCCGATCTTCTCGCCGGTAAAGAACAGGTAACGTACCTTCTGCACCGGGAACAGGCGCTGCAGGTGGGCACCGCCGCCCATCGCCCCACGGTCGACTTCCGGCAGGGCGAAGCTGGCGCACTCGGAGGCAACGACGATGTCAGCCGCACCGGTGATGCCGATGCCACCACCGAGCACGAACCCATGCACCGCGACGATCACCGGCACCGGGCAGCGGTGCACAGCCTTGAAGGTTTCGTAGTTGCCGCGGTTCACCGCGACGATGCGCTCGGGGTGCTGGTCCAACTCCTTGATGTCGACACCGGCGCAGAAGCCCCGGCCTTCGGCACGAATGACGATGACACGGGTCTCGGGGTCGGCGCCCAAGGCGTTGATGCTGTCGGCCAGGGCCTGCCACTCGCGGCTGTCGAGGGCGTTGACCGGGGCCTTGTCGATCACCAGCTCGACGATGCCGTTGTCACGGCGGGTGGTGAATGCGCTGTTCATTGGACGCTCCTGCAGGGCTCGGCCAGGGGTTGGGGGTTGCGTTGGTAGAGTTCGGCAAGGCAGGCCTCAGCCTGCGCGACGATGGCGCTGATGATTTGCTCACAGCTGGCGAGTTCTTCGATGGCAGCGGCCACCTGACCGGAAGGCAGGATGCCCTCGTCCGGCAGGCCGTCTTGCATGGACTTCTGCAGCAGCACCGGCTGATTCGCCGCCATCACCGTCTGAGACAAGGCCTCGGGCTCTTCCCGGAGTACCTTGAGCAGGGTGCCGAGCATGTGCCCGGCGCTCATACCGGTCTGGCGCTTCCAGCTCCAGGCGCTGCGCAGGGCGATGAGCAGGCGGCCGAGCCCCCCGGCGCGCTCCAGGCGGTCGATGAAGGCGTTCTCGATCATCCGGTGGCGCATGCCGTCAACGGCCAGGGTCACGCGGATGCGCTGCGGGTCGTTCACCGCCAGATAGCGCTCAAGGGTGGCGGCTGGCGTCGGTGATTCGCGACTCATGAGAAAGCGTGTGCCCATGGCGATGCCGCACGCACCCGCGGCCAGGGCCGAGGCCAGACCTCGCCCACTGGACATGCCGCCGGCGGCGATCACCGGCACCTGTACCGCATCCAGCACCTGGGGCAGCAGGATCGAGGTGGGCACGCCGCCGGTATGGCCACCACCCTCACCGCCCTGCACCGTGACCATATCGGCGCCCATCTGCACCGCCTTCACCGCGTGCTTGGCCGCGCCCACGGTGGGGATGCAGAGCACCCCGGCATCCTTGAAGCGCTTGACCGTCGCGGCGTCCGGACCACGGCCGTAACTGACCGCCTTGAGGCCGTACTCGATGGCCATGTCTACGCAGTCGGCAGCGTTCTCCTGGAACATGTGGAAGTTCAGGCCGAAGTTACGGCTGCCGGTGGCGTTGATGATCCGCTCGATCTCGCTGCGGGTGCGCGGCGTGTCCAGGGTCGCCGCAGCGAGGAAGCCGAAGCCGCCAGCGCGCGTGGTGCCGATCACCAGGTTGGCGTCGGCCACCCAGCCCATGGCGGTCTGTACCACCGGGTAGCGGCAGCCCAGGCGGCGGGTCAGTTCAGTATCCAGCCAGGCCGACATCAGGCTTCTCCCGCCGCGCGCTTGTTGGCCAGGGCCATGGCCTTGGCGTCATAGCCGCCCAGTTTGTCGCCGGAAAGCAGCTCGTTGTGGACATGGGCGAAGTGGTGCCAGGCAAATACCGCATCCATTGCCGTGCGCTTGCCGGCCAGATCCTCGACATGGTTGATTGCCTGCTTGGTCAGGGCCAGGCCCATGCGCGGCTGCTGGGCGATCCGCGCGGCCAGGGTGTAGGTCGCCTGCTCCAGCTCGGCGCGCGATACCACCTTGTTGACCATGCCCACTTCATAGGCGCGGCTGGCGGGCATGCGCTCGCCGCACATGAGGAACTCCTTGGCAATGCGTGGGCTCATCTCGTAGGGATGGGCGAAGTACTCCACCCCCGGAATGCCCATGCGCACCACCGGGTCCTGAAAGAAAGCGTCGTCGCTGGCCACGATCAAGTCGCAGACCCAGGCCAGCATCAGGCCGCCAGCGATGCAAGCGCCCTGGACCATGGCGATGACCGGCTTGGGCATTTCGCGCCAGCGCCGACACATACCGAGGTAGACCTCCTGCTCGCGCACGTACAGGAACTCGCCGCCGGGCTTGTTGCTGTGGTCCCAAAGCAGCTGGGCGCGTTCGAATTCCTTGTTGATGTCGCGCCCTGGCGTGCCGATGTCGTGACCGGCGGAGAAGTGTTTGCCCTCGCCACGCAGGACGATGACCTTGACCGCATCGTCGCTGATCGCCCGTTTGAAGGCTTCGTCCAAGGCGTAGGTCATCTGCGAGTTCTGCGCATTGTTGAACTCGCTGCGGTTCATGCGCACGGTGGCAATGCCGTCGGCCACGCTGTACAGCACCGGGGTCTCGGTTTCGTAGACGCTCTGGTCGTGGCGCTCGATGAAATCACTCATGACGCTCTCCCCTCACGCCTGGTGGATTGCCCTTGAGCTGCCGCGAGCGCAGGTCGTGCGGGTCGAGGCGGCGGATCAGTGCCAACTGCTCTTCGGTCGGGTGCGGGGTCTCGCCCATGCCGGGTGCCTTGAGCAGAGGGAAGCCGGTCTTTTCCTGCACCTCTGCGAAGCTCACGCCCGGATGCAGCGAGAGCACTTGGGCCGCGTTGTCCGGGCCGTTGAAGTCGATCACACAGAGGTCGGTGAGGACGATGCCGATGGACATCAGCGCTTTGTTCATGCCCGCTTCCCAGCGCTCCGGGTTCAGGCCCACTCCAGACACCATATCCACCTCGTGCACCAGCGATCGGGTCGAGTGGCTAGGCATGAAGAAGGAGTTTCTGTGGTTGATGCTGTTACCCGGCAGGCCGCGCACACCAAGCATGGCGATCTTCGGTTGGTAATAGTCATCGCCCACATATGACAGGTTGCTCTGGCCAAAGCGGTCGATCTGGGTCGGACCGATCATCGCGTGACGACGGCCACCCCAAACGCACTCGAAGACCCGCTCAAAACCCATGTAGCCCGAGTACTTCGGCACATAGTCGCCACGGGGGCCGACGGGAATCGGTTCCTCCACCAGGAAGCACTCGCTGTCGGTCATCAACAGCTCGGGGCTGTGGGTCAGCTTGGCCAGGCTGGCGCCCAGGCGCGGCAACACACCGAGACCCGAGGCGAGAATTTCGCCATTGCCGCGCCAGGCTTCGCTGGCGGCGACGATCAGCAGTTCGGCAAGGGAAAAGTTAGTGGCAACACTCATGATCAACTCCTCAGAACACCGGTTGGGCCAGGCTGGACAGGCGCTCAGTGCCGCCGTTGGCGGCCTGGTACGCGGCCTCGCCGTTGCGGACGAACTCGTCCATGTAGGTCTCCCAGCCGTTCTGCGCCTCGGCGGACTCGGCGTAGCGCTTCAGGTGCGCCAGGTCCCAGCCGTACTCCGGTGAGCAGGTGGTCGGGTGAGCGCCGTAGGGCGCATGCACCACGCCAGTCACCAGATAGCGCTCGAACAGGTTGCAGCGCGCCTGCTCGGCCGACAGTTCCAGGCGTTCGCTGATGCGCTCGCACGACACCACGCAACGCTTCGAGGCGCGGGCCATCAAATGATCGAAATACGGGTCGTTGCCGGTGATCAGGGTGTTGCCCAGGCGGTCGGCCTCGTTCACGTGAAGGAAGCTGATATCCAGGTTCAGCGCCGGCATGGCCAGCAGCACCTCACCGTCCGCGTACGGCGACGTGATGGTCTTGATGTCCGGATTCAAACGGGTCACGTCAGTGGCCAGGCCACAGCGGGTGGGCAAGAACGGCAGGCGCATGCCAGCGGCACGCAGCCCCCACTGGTACATGCCTTCGTCCAGCTCCATCAGCTCCTTGATCTGCCCCGCCTGGCGGCACTTGCGGAACCAAGGTTCAAGGGGAATGGCGTCTAAGGTCGCGAAACCGAATACCAGCTTGCGTACCTTGCCGGCAGCACACAGCATGCCCATCTCCGGCCCGCCGTAGCCCACCACGGTGAGATCTTTGACATCGGAACGGAGAATTTCCCGGACCACGGCCATGGGCTTGCGCCGCGGGCCCCAGCCACCGAAACCGATGGTCATGCCGTCTTCCAGCAAACCCACTGCATCCTGGATTGTCATCTGCTTGTTCATGGCGATTCCTTACTGCGGGCGGCCAACGGAAAAGTCGTGGCCCCAAATGCTCACGCGGGTGAATTCGAAGACCGAGTGTTGTTCCCAGTCGAGTTGCAGGCCGCCGTAGCCGTACTCCAGGTCGAAGCCGGACGGGGTCTTCATGTAGAAGCTGGTCATGTGGTCGTTGAGGTGCTGGCCAAGGGTGGCTGACAACGCCACGTCGCTAGCCTGCATGCGGTCATGGGCGCGGCCCACCTCGGTCATGCTGTCCACCTCCACCATCACGTGCACGCAACCGCTGGGCACTGGGTACTCGGCCAAGGCCAGGCTGTGGTGACGGGCGTTGGCACAGTGCAGGAAGTAGATGCGCACCGGCGGTACACCTTCGGCCGGGCTGAAGTTGAAGATGTCGGACACGGAGAAGCCCAGCACCTCGGTGGCGAAAGCCAGGGTGGCATCGAACTGTGGCGCCGGCAGCACTGCGTGGCCCAAGCCCATGTCGCCCGTGATAAAGCGCGGCACGCCCTGGGGTGACACGAAGGGCAGGCAGTCGGAGCGATGGCCCCAGACCAGCTCGTGACGGTTGCCGGAGGGATCGACCAACGCCGCCAGGGCCTGCACCCCGCGCTGTCGGCAAAGCTCGGCATCGCCCAGCTCCCAGCTGATGCCCTTGCTCGCCAGCAGCACCAGAGCCGCGTCGAAGGCCTCACGGCTGGCCAGCTCCCAGCCGCAGGCCTGAAAGCGATCCTCGTCGCCTTCTACGATCAGCATGCGAAACGGGCGCTCGTCCATCTTCACATACAGGCCGCCGCCGGGGGCCGGACTGACCGGCATGCCGAGCACGTCCTCGGCGTAGCTTTGCCATTGGCTCAGATTGCGAATCTGCGCGACAAAGTAGCTCAGTGCGCGAATGTCGATCATGTCCCTGCTCCTTGAATGCTCGTCGGGTGATTACCGTGCATTGTGCGAAGGGGGCAGGCGCAGCTCATCGTCCGTTGAGACTAAAGAGCGCTGCCCGCACTTTATTGCGGCTCAAGCGCAACCACGGTCTCGGCCAGAACGTCCAGATGTCGGCTGACGAAACGCCAGCCGTGGGCTGTGCGCTGCAGTTCATCGTCATAACGGATGTACAGATCCAGCTTGTACGGCTTGCCGTCGCGCCACGTGGCGTGGCTGGCCACGCAGTAGCAGAAGCCACTGGCGCGGTCGCCCTCGACCGTGTAAAGGCGGTTGTGCACGTTGTGCATGGTCCACGGGTAGTACTCCCGCAGAAGACGCACCACTTCATGGCCATCGGATATCTCGTACTGTCCCCGGATACGCACCTGGCCATCGACGAAACAGCCGCAGTACGCCTCGCCATCACGCGCGTCGGCCGCCGCCGCATAGCAATAGAGCAGTTGTTCGATGGCGAACTGATCAATGAGCGAATCGGTCATGGCCTGCACTCCTGTAGTCATTGGAGTGACCAGCTTCGCCCCCGCCACCGGCCGCTACATCCTCGGATCGGACTAGCACACCGCCTGCTAGTCCTTTTTAAGGATTCGCCACGCCGCCAGCTCACGCAGACTCGTCGCCAACAGAGGTTGGCCCAAGGAGCCTGTAGATGGACTTCGCCTTCAACGACGAACAATTGATGATTCAGGAAAGCGCCGCTGGCTTTCTGGCCAAGGCCTCCGATTCGGCGGCTGTGCGCGTTGCCATGCAACGCCCGGAGGGATTTACTCCCGAGGTCTGGCAGCAGATCGCCCAGGAGCTGTACTGGCCGGCGCTGATGATCCCCGAGCAGTACGGCGGTGTAGGACTGGGCTTCGTCGAACAGGCGGTACTGCTGGAACAGATGGGCCGCCACCTGCTCTGCTCGCCCTTCCTGGCCAGCGCCTGCCTGGCCACACCGGCCCTGTTACTGGGCAGCAACGAGGGGCTGCGCGAGCGCTGGCTGCCGGAACTGGCCGCTGGCAACCTCACCGCCACCCTGGCCTACCGCCAGGGCCGTGAGGGCTGGCACGCCGCGCCGCAGCCCAAAGCTACCCGCCACGACCAGGGCTGGCAGCTGGACGGTCACTTTGATGCAGTACTCGACGGCGCCAGCGCTGGTCTGCTGATCCTCGCCAGCCGCGATGAAACCGACGCCCTGTTACTGTTCGCCGTACCTGCCGACACCCCGGGCTTGCATAGCATCGCCCTACCTTCGCTGGACCAGACTCGACGCTTGGCACGGGTCGTTCTGGACGCCGTGCAAGTAACCGAAGCGCACTGCCTGAACCCGGTCAGCGACGGCACCGCACTGCTGGACAAGGCCCTTGGCGTGGGCGCAATCGCCCTGGCTTGCGAGCAGGTCGGTAGCGCCCAGCAGAGTTTGGACCTGACCCTCGCTTACATCAGTGAGCGCCAGCAGTTCGGTCGCTCCATCGCCAGCTTCCAGGCCATCAAACATCGCTGCGCCGACCTCATGTTGGCCATCGAGTGCGCCCGTTCGGCCAGCTTTTACGCCGCATGCGTGGCTCGCGAGGCCCTGGCTGACGAGGGCGACCCGCTTTTGGCCGGTGAACTGGCCGAGGCCGCGCACATTGCCAAGAGCGAAGCCAGCGAAACCTTGATGACCTGCGCCGCCGAATCCATCCAGTTACACGGCGGTGTCGGCTTCACCTGGGAATATGACCCACACCTGTTTTTCAAACGCGCCCGAGCCGGTGAGCAACTGCTGGGCACGCCGGCCTGGCACCGCGAACGCCTGGCCAGCCTGATTCTGGAGTCCCGCCCATGAAGATCGGATTCAGCCCCGAGGACGAAGCCTTCCGCCAGGAAGTGGCCGACTGGCTCGAAACCCACCTGCAAGGCCGCTTCGCCCCGCTGCGTTTTCGTGGTGGGCCGGGCGACGAACACATGTTCCCCGAAGAGCGCAAAGACTGGGAGCGCGAACTGGCCAAAGGTGGCTGGATCGGTATCGGCTGGCCGAAGGCGTACGGTGGCCGTGGCCTGTCCATCAGCCAGCAAGTCATCTTCCACGAAGAATATGCCCGCGCCGGCGGCCCCGGTCGCATGGGCCACATCGGCGAAGGGCTGATCGGCCCAACCCTGGTGGCCCTTGGTAGTGAGGAACAGAAGCGCCGCTTCCTCCCCGGCATCCTCGAAGGCCGCGAATTCTGGTGCCAAGGCTACTCCGAGCCCAGCGCCGGCTCCGACCTCGCCGGGGTGAAAACCCGCGCTCAGCTCGACGCCGATGGCAGCCACTGGGTCATCAACGGCCAGAAGGTCTGGACCTCCCTGGCCCACGAATCCCAGTGGTGCTTCGTACTGGCCCGCACTGAGCCGGGCAGCATCGGCCACCAGGGCCTGAGCTTCCTGCTGGTGCCCATGGAGCAAGCGGGCATCGAGGTGCAACCGATCCAGCAGTTGACCGGCACCAGCGAATTCAACGAGGTGTTCTTCGCCGATGCCGTCACGGCAGCGGACAACATCATCGGTCAACCCGGCGAGGGCTGGAAGGTGGCCATGGCACTGCTCGGCTTCGAGCGCGGCGTATCCACCCTCGGCCAACAGATGCTGTTTCGTAACGAGCTCGACGAGGTCATCCAGATCGCCCGCGAAAACGGCGCTGACCAAGACCCGCTGTTACGCCAGCGCCTGGCCAAGGCCTGGGCCGGCCTCAAAGTGCTGCGCTACAACTCCCTGCGCATGCTCTCCGGCAACCAGGACGGAAGCCTGCGCCGCGAGGCGATGATCTACAAGCTGGCGTGGTCTACCTGGCACCTTGAGTTGGGCAAGCTGGCCATGGACGTGCTCGGCCCGCAAGCCGAGATCCTCCCCGAGGCGCCCTACCAACTGTCGCGCCTGCAGTCGCTGTTCCTCTTCACCCGCTCGGACACCATCTACGGCGGCAGTAACGAAATTCAGCGCAACATCATTGCCGAACGCGCCCTCGGCATGCCCCGGGAGCCCAGGGCCCGGAGCTAAAACAGGTTTCCCCCTTTCGACCGGCTCAGGCCGGTCTTTTTTTGCGCGCGTTTTCACTCCCCAATAACGAAGAAACCCCGCAAGCGCGGGGTTCTTCAAGGAAAACTTTACAGTTTTCGCTAAGGTGCTCGTCAGAACGGAATATCGTCATCAAAGCTGTCGAAGTCCGGAGCTGGCTGCGGCGCGGCCTGTTGCGGTGCCGGACGCTGCTGTGGAGCCTGCTGCGGACGCGGTGCCTGTTGGCGCGGCGCCTGGTTGTAGTTGCCGCCCTGGTTGCCACCCTGATTGTACTGGTTGCCACCGTCCTGGTTCTGTGGACGGCCGCCGAGCAGCTGCATGGTGCCCTGCATGTCGACGATGATTTCAGTGGTGTAACGCTTGATGCCGTCTTTTTCCCACTCGCGGGTCTGCAGTTTGCCTTCGATGTACACCTGCGAACCTTTGCGCAGGTACTCGCCGGCGATTTCGGCAACCTTGCCGAACATCGATACGCGGTGCCATTCGGTGCGCTCGACCTTCTGGCCGGTTTGCTTGTCGGTCCACTGCTCGCTGGTAGCCAGGCTCAGGTTGGTCACGGCGTTACCGTTGGGCAGGTAGCGGACTTCTGGATCCTGGCCGCACGTACCGACCAGAATGACTTTGTTAACCCCACGGGCCATAACGTTCTCCTAGGCTTCGCACGCTTCGGAGGCTGGGTTTACCATGCGCTCCAGGGTCGTACGATCCAAAATTTGTGTATCAAGTTTGATGTAGATGGCAGCTTCATCGGCTACCACCACTGCGTCGGTCACACCCGGTACGGCCAACAGCCGTTCGGTCAGTCCCGCTTCGCGGACCGCCTCGGGCGACAGCGGCATGCGCAGGCTGGTCACGTACGGCGGTTCACGCATGCTCAGCGCAACGACCCACCATACGGCACACAGGGCGGCGCAGCCGAGGAACACTGTGCTCAAGCCACCGTGCTGGAACAACCAGCCACCGAGAATGCCTCCCAGTGCAGCGCCGAGGAACTGGCTGGTGGAATACACCCCCATTGCCGTGCCCTTGCCGCCAGCAGGCGACACCTTACTCACCAGTGAAGGCAGCGATGCCTCCAGCAGGTTGAAGGCAGTAAAGAATATCACGGTGCCGATCACCAGTTCGTGCAAGTTGTCAGCCGACAGCCAGAAGAACAGCTCGGTAAGCATCAACACACTGACCGCGCCCAGCAGGACACGTTTCATCTTGCGCTTTTTTTCGCCGTAAATGATAAACGGGATCATTGCAAAAAATGAGACCAGCAAGGCGGTCAGGTACACCCACCAGTGCTCTTCCTTGGGCAGGCCACCACGCTCGACGAACGCCAGAGGCAAAGCGACGAAGCTGGCCATCAGGATCGCGTGCAGAACGAAGATGCCCACATCCAGGCGCAACAGGTCGGGATGACGCAAGGTCGGGCCCAAAGCCTGCTTGGCGACGCCTGATTCACGGTGCTGCAAAGCGCCATGAGACGCAGGCACGACAAACGCAATCAGCGCGATACCTACCACAGCCATGGCTGCCGTGGTCAGGAACAGGCCAGACAAACCAAAAGCGCGAGTCAGCAAGGGGCCAACCACCATCGCTACGGCAAACGACAGGCCAATGCTCATGCCGATCATGGCCATGGCCTTGGTGCGGTGTTGCTCGCGGGTAAGGTCTGACAGCAACGCCATCACGGCTGCGGAAATTGCCCCGGCACCTTGCAGGATGCGCCCGGCAATCACGCCCCAGATCGAATCAGCCTGGGCTGCCAGCACGCTGCCCAGGGCAAAGATGACCAGGCCCAGGTAAATCACCGGGCGCCGACCAATGCGGTCAGAGATGATCCCGAACGGGATCTGCAGGAAGGCCTGGGTCAGGCCATAGGCACCAATGGCCAGGCCAATCAACGCGGGCGTAGCGCCAGCCAGGTCCATGCCATAGGTCGCCAGCACTGGCAGGACCATGAACATGCCCAGCATACGGAAGGCGAACACCATGGCCAGGCCGCCTGCGGCGCGGGTTTCGCTGCCACTCATGCGTTCGCTGTGGGAATCGTGCATGGATAAACCTCGTGTGAACCGGCCGCGATTCTATCAGTCCCATCGCGTAACGGCATATACGTGACGCTTTGCCGCGTAATAGCAGGGAGCCGTATACTCAACCGTTTACGTTATGCCCGCCAAGCGAGGCCGCAGTGGACAAGATCCTGATTCGTGGGGCACGGACCCACAACCTGAAGAACATCGACCTGACCCTGCCCCGGGACAAGCTTATCGTCATCACCGGCCTGTCCGGGTCTGGCAAGTCTTCGCTGGCCTTCGACACGCTGTACGCTGAAGGTCAACGCCGCTACGTCGAGTCGCTGTCGGCGTATGCCCGCCAGTTCCTGTCGATGATGGAAAAGCCTGACGTCGACACGATTGAAGGGCTGTCGCCGGCCATCTCCATCGAACAGAAATCGACCTCGCATAACCCGCGTTCCACGGTCGGCACCATCACCGAAATCTACGACTACCTGCGCCTGCTTTATGCCCGCGTAGGCACACCACGCTGTCCGGACCACGACATCCCGCTGGAAGCGCAAACGGTCAGCCAGATGGTCGACCTGGTGCTGGCTCAGCCCGAAGGCAGCAAATTGATGCTACTGGCGCCGGTGATTCGCGAACGCAAAGGCGAACATTTGGCCGTCTTCGACGAACTGCGCGCCCAGGGTTTTGTCCGTGCCCGGGTCAACGGCAAACTGTTTGAGCTCGATGAGCTGCCCAAGCTCGACAAACAGAAGAAGCACACCATCGAAGTGGTGGTTGACCGCTTCAAAGTTCGTGAAGACCTCCAGCAGCGTCTGGCTGAGTCGTTCGAAACCGCACTGAAACTGGCCGACGGTATCGCGCTGGTTGCTGCGATGGACGACGAACCGTTCGAAGAGATGATCTTCTCCGCACGCTTCGCCTGCCCGATCTGTGGTCATGCCATCAGCGAGCTGGAGCCCAAGCTGTTCTCCTTCAACAATCCGGCTGGCGCATGCCCGACCTGCGACGGCCTGGGGGTCAAGCAGTTCTTCGACATCAAGCGCCTGGTCAATAGCGAGTTGACCTTGGCCGAAGGTGCGATCCGTGGCTGGGATCGGCGTAACGTCTATTACTTCCAGATGCTCGGCTCTTTGGCAGCGCACTATGACTTCAGCCTTGAAGTGCCTTTTGGCGACCTGTCGGCTGAACAGCAGAAAGTGATCCTGCACGGCAGCGGCAAGCAGAACGTCGATTTCAAGTACCTCAACGACCGTGGCGATATCGTCAAGCGTTCGCACCCGTTTGAAGGCATTGTGCCCAATCTTGAACGCCGCTATCGCGAAACCGAGTCCGCCACTGTCCGTGAGGAATTGGCCAAGTTTCTCAGCACTCAGCCCTGCCCGGATTGCCGAGGCACACGCTTGCGCCGCGAAGCACGCCATGTATGGGTGGGCGAGAAAACCCTGCCAGCGGTGACCAACCTGCCGATCGGTGATGCCAGCGAATACTTTGGCGGCCTGAAGATGACCGGGCGTCGCGGCGAAATTGCCGACAAGATCCTCAAGGAAATTTGTGAGCGCCTGCAGTTTCTGGTCAACGTCGGCCTCGACTACCTGACCCTCGACCGCAGTGCCGACACCCTCTCCGGTGGCGAAGCCCAGCGTATCCGCCTGGCCAGCCAAATTGGTGCTGGCTTGGTGGGAGTGATGTACATCCTCGACGAGCCTTCCATCGGCTTGCATCAACGCGACAACGACCGCCTGCTGGCAACCCTCAATCACCTGCGCGATATCGGCAACACGGTCATCGTCGTTGAGCACGACGAAGATGCCATCCGTCTGGCTGACTATGTGGTGGACATCGGTCCGGGTGCCGGCGTACATGGCGGGCAGATTGTTGCCGAAGGCTCGCCAGCCGAAGTAATGGCCCATCCTGACTCGTTGACCGGCAAGTACCTGTCCGGCCGAGTGAAAATTGCTGTACCTGCCAAACGCACGCCACGTAACAAAAAGCTCTCGCTCAAGCTCAAAGGCGCACGTGGCAACAACCTGCAGAACGTCGACCTGGAGATCCCTATCGGCCTGCTAACCTGCGTAACCGGCGTGTCCGGCTCGGGCAAATCGACTCTGATCAACAATACTTTGTTCCCGCTCAGCGCTACGGCGCTCAACGGTGCCAGCACCCTGGAAGCTGCAGCGCACGACAGCTGTGACGGCCTGCAACACCTGGACAAGGTAGTGGATATCGACCAGAGCCCGATCGGACGCACCCCACGTTCGAACCCGGCAACCTACACCGGCCTGTTCACACCGATTCGCGAACTGTTTTCTGGCGTGCCAGAGTCGCGATCCCGCGGCTACGGCCCGGGTCGCTTCTCTTTCAACGTCAAAGGCGGACGCTGCGAGGCCTGCCAAGGCGACGGTTTGATCAAGGTTGAAATGCACTTCCTGCCGGATATCTACGTGCCTTGCGATGTGTGCAAGAGCAAGCGCTACAACCGCGAAACCCTGGAGATCAAGTACAAGGGCAAGAACATCCACGAGGTCCTGGAAATGACCATCGAGGAAGCCCGTGAGTTCTTTGATGCTGTGCCTGCCCTGGCGCGCAAGCTGCAGACCCTGATGGATGTCGGCCTGTCCTACATCAAGTTGGGGCAGTCAGCGACCACCCTGTCTGGCGGCGAAGCACAGCGGGTCAAGTTGTCTCGCGAGTTGTCCAAACGCGATACCGGCAAAACGCTATACATCCTTGATGAACCCACCACAGGCCTGCACTTCGCGGATATTCAGCAACTGCTCGACGTACTGCACCGCCTGCGCGACCACGGCAACACCGTTGTGGTGATTGAGCACAACCTGGACGTGATCAAGACCGCTGACTGGATCGTCGACCTCGGCCCCGAGGGTGGCTCTAAAGGTGGTCAGATCATCGGTTGCGGTACACCAGAGGAGGTTGCCGAGATGAAGCAGTCGTATACCGGCTATTACCTCAAACCGCTTCTGGAGCGTGACCGCGCTTAAAGTAGGAACGGGCTTGCTGTGGGAGCGGGCTTGCCCCGCGATAGCAACCTGTCAGCCTCATCGCCCCGCGGGGCAAGCCCGCTCCTACCCAACAAAAAGCCCCGCACTGGCGGGGCTTTTTGTTTGCTGGAAATTACATCTGCGATTGCAGATAGTTCTCCAGTCCAATCGACTTGATCAGGCCCTGCTGCTTTTCCAGCCAGTAGGCGTGATCTTCTTCAGTATCGGCCAGTTGCAGACGCAGAATATCGCGGCTGATGTAGTCTTTGTGCAGCTCGCACAGCTCAATGCCTTTGCACAGCGCCGCGCGTACTTTGTACTCCAGACGCAGATCGGCAGCGATCATATCTGGCACTGTTGCGCCAACATCCAGGTCATCCGGGCGCATGCGTGGCGTCCCTTCAAGCATGAGAATACGACGCATAAGGGCATCTGCGTGTTGGGTTTCTTCTTCCATCTCATGGTTGATGCGCTCGTAGAGCTTGCTCAAGCCCCAGTCTTCGTACATACGCGAGTGGATGAAATATTGGTCACGTGCCGCCAGTTCGCCCGTTAGCAACGTGTTGAGATAATCGATTACGTCCGGGTGACCTTGCATCGCCCTGCCTCTCCCTGTGTGAAAGTTATAGTTTGAACCAGGATGCCCGGAAGGTCACTTGGAATCAGGCAAAAAAGTGCAAAAAAGCCGGTAAACGGTAGTGATATTCATTGAAAAACCGCCCAAATGAGGGCGGTTCTTCTTATCACTTCGACTTAGGCGAGATTTATGCCCAAAGCCTTGGCAATGCCCTCTCCATAGGCCGGATCGGCCTTAAAGAAGTGCTGCAACTGACGCTGAATAACATCGTCGGAAACGCCGGTCATGGCACCTGCAATGTTGCTGATCAGCAGAGCTTTCTGCTCGGCGTTCATCAACCGGAACAACGCACCGGCATGGCTGTAGTAGTCAGTGTCTTCGCGGTGATCGTAACGATCAGCCACACCATTTAGTGCCAGTGCTGGCTCAGCGTACTGCGGGGCCTGTTTGGGTGCAGTGGCGTAGCTGTTGGGCTCGTAGTTCGGTGCAGCACCGCCGTTACTACCAAACGCCATGGCGCCGTCACGCTGGTAACTGTTCACGGGGCTGCGTGGAGCGTTTACCGGTAACTGCTGATGGTTGGTGCCCACGCGGTAGCGATGAGCGTCTGCATAGGCGAACACACGGCCCTGCAGCATGCGGTCAGGCGACAAGCCAACACCGGGAACCATGTTGCTCGGCCCGAACGCGGCCTGCTCAACTTCGGCGAAGTAATTAAGCGGGTTGCGGTTCAACTCCAGTTCACCGACCTCAATCAGCGGGTACTCCTTTTGCGACCAGGTTTTGGTGACATCAAAAGGATTCTCGTCACGGCTGTCCGCTTCTTCCTCGGTCATAACCTGAATGCAGACTGCCCACTTCGGATAATGGCCACGCTCGATGGCCTCGAACAAGTCACGCTGAGCGTAGTCTGGGTCAGTACCTGCCAATCGGGCTGCTTCAGCCGGTGCCAGGTTCTTGATCCCCTGTTTGGTCTTGAAGTGCCATTTGACCCAGGTACGCTGACCCTCAGCATTGATCAAGCTGTACGTGTGGCTACCGAACCCATGCATGTGGCGATAACCGTCCGGAATACCGCGGTCGGAAAACAGGATGGTGACCTGATGCAAGGCCTCCGGCGAATGCGACCAGAAGTCCCACATCATCTGCGCACTTTTCAGGTTACTTTGCGGCAGGCGCTTCTGGGTGTGAATGAAATCAGGGAACTTCAACGGGTCGCGAATGAAGAACACCGGGGTGTTGTTGCCAACGATGTCCCAGTTACCCTCTTCGGTGTAGAACTTCACAGCGAAACCACGTGGGTCACGCTCGGTATCCGCCGACCCACGTTCACCACCCACAGTGGAGAAACGCAGGAATGTCTCGGTTTGCTTGCCGACGTTGCTGAACAGCTTGGCACAGGTGTACTGGGTGATATCCCGGGTCACCGTGAAGGTGCCATAAGCGCCTGAACCCTTGGCATGAACACGACGCTCTGGGATGTTCTCGCGGTTGAAATGTGCGAGCTTCTCAATCAGGTGGAAGTCATCCAGCAGCAATGGCCCTCGTGGCCCTGCAGATCGCGAATTCTGGTTGTCGGCAACCGGTGCACCACTGGCGGTGGTGAGTATCTTCGTCTGGCTCATGCGCTATCTCCTTATCGGTCTCAAACTGCCGGCTAATCGGCGTGGAATGAGTATCGACCAGAACTATGACAGCAACAAATTCATTAGATGACTTAGATCAATAGATTGTTTCAATAGATTAGAAAACAAAAAACCGGGCGCTAGGCCCGGTTTTTTGTTTCAGACTGACGTCTTATTCAGCAGCTTCTACCGAGCCACCGACAGGACGATCAACCAGCTCGACGTACGCCATAGGTGCGTTATCGCCAGCGCGGAAGCCGCACTTGAGGATACGCAGGTAGCCGCCCTGACGGGTGGCATAGCGCTTGCCCAGATCGTTGAACAGCTTACCAACGGCTTCTTTCGAACGAGTACGGTCGAAAGCCAGACGACGGTTAGCTACGCTGTCTTCCTTGGCCAGGGTGATCAGCGGCTCGGCAACGCGGCGCAGTTCCTTGGCTTTTGGCAGGGTAGTTTTGATCAGCTCGTGCTCGAACAGCGACACCGCCATGTTTTGGAACATGGCTTTGCGGTGAGAGCTGGTACGGCTCAGGTGACGTCCACTTTTACGATGACGCATGATTCATTCCTTACCAAACACTACGTTCGGTGATTACGACGATCAGGCAGTCGCCTTGTCGTCTTTCTTAAGACTTGCAGGCGGCCAGTTGTCGAGGCGCATGCCGAGGGACAGACCACGGGAGGCCAGAACGTCCTTGATTTCGGTCAGGGACTTCTTACCCAGGTTCGGAGTCTTCAACAGTTCTACTTCGGTGCGCTGAATCAGATCGCCGATGTAGTAAATGTTCTCCGCCTTAAGGCAGTTGGCCGAACGCACGGTCAATTCCAGATCGTCAACCGGACGAAGCAGGATCGGATCGATCTCGTCTTCCTGTTCGACTACCACTGGCTCGCTGTCACCTTTGAGGTCGACGAACGCAGCCAACTGCTGTTGCAGAATGGTTGCCGCACGACGGATAGCCTCTTCAGGATCCAGGGTACCGTTGGTTTCCAGATCAATAACCAGCTTGTCCAGGTTAGTACGCTGCTCGACACGGGCGTTTTCCACCACGTATGCGATACGGCGAACTGGGCTGAACGAAGAGTCGAGCTGCAAGCGACCAATGCTGCGGCTTTCGTCTTCATCGCTCTGACGCGAATCGGCCGGTTCATAACCACGACCACGAGCTACGGTGAGCTTCATGTTCAGGGCGCCGTTAGACGCCAGGTTAGCGATTACGTGATCGGGGTTAACGATCTCGACATCATGATCCAGCTGAATATCGGCAGCGGTAACCACCCCCGAACCCTTTTTCGACAAGGTCAGCGTAACTTCGTCACGACCGTGCAGTTTGATAGCCAGGCCTTTCAGGTTCAACAGGATTTCAATGACATCTTCCTGTACACCTTCGATTGCCGAGTACTCGTGGAGTACACCGTCAATCTCGGCCTCGACTACTGCACAGCCAGGCATGGAGGACAACAGGATGCGGCGCAGCGCGTTGCCCAGGGTATGGCCAAAGCCACGCTCGAGAGGCTCGAGCGTGATTTTAGCGCGGGTTGGACTGACGACCTGCACATCGATGTGGCGGGGCGTCAGGAACTCATTTACCGAAATCTGCATGGATGCACCTATTTTCTAGCCCTTACTTGGAGTAGAGCTCGACAATCAGGCTTTCGTTGATGTCGGCGGACAGGTCACTGCGAGCTGGAACGTTCTTGAAAACGCCCGACTTCTTGGCAGCATCCACATCTACCCACTCAACGCGGCCACGCTGGGCGCACAGTTCAAGGGCTTGAACAATGCGCAGCTGGTTCAGCGACTTCTCGCGAACTGCGACCACGTCACCCGGACGAACTTGGTAGGACGGAATGTTTACAGTCTTGCCGTTAACGCTGATCGCTTTGTGCGAAACCAGCTGACGGGATTCAGCACGAGTAGCGCCGAAGCCCATACGATAAACGACGTTATCCAGACGGCATTCGAGCAGTTGCAGCAGGTTTTCGCCAGTAGCGCCCTTGGAGGCAGCTGCTTGCTTGTAGTAACCGCTGAACTGACGCTCGAGAACGCCATAGATGCGACGTACTTTTTGCTTCTCACGCAGCTGGGTGCCGTAGTCGGACTGACGGCCACGGCGCTGACCGTGGATACCTGGGGCTGCTTCGATGTTGCACTTCGATTCCAGAGCGCGAACGCCGCTCTTCAGGAACAGATCGGTGCCTTCACGACGAGACAGTTTGCATTTTGGACCAATGTAACGTGCCATTTATCTGTCTCCTGATTACACGCGGCGCTTCTTCGGCGGACGGCACCCGTTGTGCGGGATTGGCGTCACGTCGGTGATGCTGGCGATCTTATAGCCACAACCGTTCAGAGCGCGAACAGCGGACTCACGACCTGGACCTGGACCCTTGACGTTAACGTCGAGGTTCTTCAGACCATATTCCAGCGCAGCTTGACCAGCACGCTCAGCAGCTACTTGAGCAGCGAACGGGGTGGACTTGCGGGAACCGCGGAAACCCGAACCGCCGGAGGTAGCCCAGGACAGAGCGTTACCTTGACGATCGGTGATGGTCACGATGGTGTTGTTAAAAGACGCATGGATGTGGGCGATGCCATCAACCACTGTCTTTTTGACTTTTTTACGAGGACGAGCAGCAGGTTTTGCCATTTCTAAATTCCTGTCGATTCGCTGGTGCGATTACTTGCGGATCGGCTTACGCGGACCTTTACGGGTACGCGCGTTGGTCTTGGTACGCTGACCGCGTACTGGCAGACCCCGACGATGACGCAGGCCGCGGTAGCAACCCAGGTCCATCAAACGCTTGATTTTCATGTTGATGTCACGACGCAGATCACCTTCGGTGATGTACTTCGCAACTTCAGTACGCAGCGATTCAACCTGCTCGTCGCTCAGATCCTTGATCTTTGCGGCTGGGTTGACCCCAGTAGCTACGCAGATATTCTGCGCAGTAGTGCGACCAACACCATAGATGTAGGTCAGCGAGATAACAGTATGCTTGTTATCTGGAATGTTGACGCCTGCAATACGGGCCATTCAGTGGGACTCCAATTGACAGCTACCTACGCCCCGGAAGCCAAGAAATAGGGCGCGAGATAATATCGCTGTAGAAACAATTAATCAACCCAGCAGCACACTAGCTGCTGGGTTTGAAGCGCAGATCACACTCAGCCTTGGCGCTGCTTGTGACGTGGTTCCGCACTGCAAATTACTCGAACAACACCTTCGCGGCGAATAATTTTGCAGTTACGGCACAGCTTTTTCACCGATGCACGAACTTTCATCACCAACTCCTCGAACCTTAAGGGTCTCTCAGCGCAGCAGACCGCTGCCACCGTAGCCTTTCAGGTTGGCTTTCTTCATCAGGGATTCGTACTGGTGCGAAACGAGGTGCGATTGTACTTGGGACATGAAGTCCATCACAACCACTACCACAATCAGCAACGAGGTCCCGCCAAGGTAGAACGGAACGTTTGCAGCAACCACCAGGAACTGGGGAAGCAGGCAGACGGCCGTCATATAAAGAGCACCGAACATGGTCAAGCGGGTCAGAACGCCATCAATGTAGCGCGCCGACTGCTCACCTGGACGGATGCCCGGAATAAAGGCACCGGACTTCTTCAGGTTCTCCGCTACGTCTTTCGGATTGAACATCAACGCCGTATAGAAGAAGCAGAAGAAAATGATCCCTGCACTAAACAGCAGAATATTCAACGGCTGACCAGGAGCGATCGACTGCGAGATGTCCTGCAACCAGCCCATACCTTCGGACTGACCGAACCAGGCACCCAGCGAAGCCGGGAACAGCAAGATGCTGCTCGCGAAAATGGCAGGGATAACACCCGCCATGTTCACTTTCAGCGGCAAGTGGCTGGTCTGCGCAGCAAAAACCTTGCGGCCCTGCTGACGCTTGGCGTAGTGAACGGCGATTCGACGCTGACCACGCTCAATGAACACCACAAAACCGATAATCGCGACTGCCAGCAAACCGATAGCGACCAGAGCGAAAATGTTGATATCGCCTGTACGCGCAGACTCGAAAGACTGCCCGATTGCTCTCGGAAGACCGGCGACGATACCTGCGAAGATCAACATCGAGATACCGTTGCCTACACCGCGCTCAGTGATCTGCTCACCCAGCCACATCATGAACATTGCGCCAGCCACAAACGTGGAGACCGCAACGAAATGGAAGCCAAAGTCAGCAGAAAACGCCACGCCCTGACCAGCCAGGCCAATGGACATGCCAATGGCCTGGACCAGCGCCAGGACTACGGTGCCGTAGCGGGTGTACTGGCTGATCTTGCGACGGCCAGCTTCACCTTCCTTCTTCAACTGCTCCAGCTGCGGGCTGACGGCGGTCATCAGTTGCATGATGATCGATGCCGAGATGTACGGCATGATCCCCAATGCAAAGATGCTCATCCGTTCCAGCGCGCCGCCGGAAAACATGTTGAACAAGCTAAGAATGGTCCCCTCATTCTGTCGAAACAGTTCCGCCAGCCGGTCCGGGTTGATACCTGGAACTGGGATGTGTGCGCCTATCCGATAGACGATGATCGCCAGAAACAGAAAACGCAGACGAGCCCAAAGTTCAGACATCCCGCCTTTGCCGAGCGAAGAGAGAGCACCTTGCTTAGCCATTTATTCCTCGAACTTGCCGCCAGCTGCTTCGATAGCCGCACGCGCACCTTTGGTGGCTGCGATACCCTTGATGGTGACTGCGCGAGTAACTTCGCCCGACAGCATGATTTTCACGCGCTGTACGTTCTGGTTAATCACGTTGGCATCCTTCAGGGATTGCACGGTGACAACGTCGCCTTCCACTTTGGCCAGCTCGGACAGACGCACTTCAGCGCGGTCCATGGCTTTCAGGGAAACGAAGCCGAACTTCGGCAGACGACGGTGCAGCGGCTGTTGACCGCCTTCAAAGCCTGGAGCAATGGTGCCACCGGAGCGGGAGGTTTGACCTTTGTGACCACGGCCACCAGTCTTACCCAAACCACTACCGATACCACGACCCGGACGATGCTTCTCGCGACGGGAACCCGGCGCTGGACTCAGATCATTGAGTTTCATCGATTAACCCTCGACGCGCAGCATGTAGTAAGCCTTGTTGATCATCCCGCGGTTCTCGGGAGTATCTTGGACTTCTACAGTGTGACCGATGCGGCGCAGACCCAGACCCTTAACACACAGTTTGTGGTTAGGGAGACGGCCGGCGGTGCTTTTGATCAGCGTTACTTTAACGGTAGCCATGATCAGCGGATCTCCTCAACGCTCTTGCCGCGCTTGGCAGCAATGGATTCAGGAGATTGCATAGCCTTCAGACCCTTGAAAGTGGCGTGAACCACGTTTACTGGGTTGGTCGAGCCATAGCACTTGGCCAGGACGTTCTGAACGCCAGCAACTTCCAGGACGGCACGCATTGCGCCACCGGCGATGATACCGGTACCTTCAGAGGCAGGCTGCATGTACACCTTCGACGCGCCATGGGCGGACTTGGTGGCGTACTGCAGAGTGGTGCCGTTCAGGTCTACCTGAATCATGTTGCGGCGAGCAGCTTCCATAGCTTTCTGGATCGCAGCAGGTACTTCGCGCGATTTGCCACGGCCGAAACCAACACGACCTTTACCATCACCAACCACGGTCAACGCGGTGAAAGTGAAGATACGGCCGCCTTTTACGGTTTTGGCAACGCGGTTAACTTGAACCAGCTTCTCGATGTAGCCTTCGTCGCGCTTTTGATCGTTATTTGCCATAACTTAGAACTCCAGCCCGCCTTCACGAGCAGCATCAGCCAGCGCCTTGACGCGGCCGTGGTACTTGAAGCCGGAACGGTCAAAGGCAACTTGAGATACACCGGCGGCTTTCGCACGCTCAGCTACCAGCTTGCCAACCTTAGTGGCCGCGTCGATGTTGCCGGTGGCGCCATCACGCAGTTCTTTGTCCAAAGTCGAGGCGCTGGCCAGGACTTTGCTGCCGTCGGCCGAAAGGACCTGGGCGTAGATGTGCTGCGAGGAGCGGAACACGCAGAGACGCACGACTTCGAGTTCGTGCATTTTCAGGCGTGCTTTGCGAGCGCGACGCAGTCGAGTAACTTTTTTGTCGGTCATTTGCTAGGCCCTACTTCTTCTTGGCTTCTTTACGACGGACGACTTCGTCCGCGTAACGCACACCCTTGCCTTTGTACGGCTCTGGTGGACGGAAACCGCGGATTTCAGCGGCCACCTGACCTACCAGCTGCTTGTCGATACCTTTGATCAGGATATCGGTCTGGCTTGGGGTCTCAGCGGTGATACCGGCCGGCAGTTCGTAATCCACTGGATGCGAGAAGCCGAGTGCCAGGTTCAGCACGGTGCCTTTGGCTTGTGCTTTGTAACCAACACCGACCAGCTGGAGCTTGCGCTCGAAGCCTTGGCTTACGCCTTGGACCATGTTGTTAACCAGAGCACGGGTGGTACCGGCCATAGCGCGGGTTTGTTGATCGCCGTTGCGAGCAGCAAAACGCAGCTCACCAGCTTCTTCAACTACTTCTACGGACGAGTGAACGTTCAGTTCGAGAGTGCCCTTGGCACCCTTCACCGAAAGCTGTTGGCCGACGAATTTGACTTCGACACCGGCTGGCAGCTTAACGGGGTTCTTAGCGACGCGAGACATGCTTATCCCCCCTTAGAACACTGTGCAGAGAACTTCGCCGCCGACACCGGCAGCGCGCGCAGCACGATCAGTCATCACACCTTTGTTGGTGGAGACGATAGACACGCCCAGACCGCCACGTACTTTCGGCAGATCTTCGACGGACTTGTACTGACGCAGGCCTGGACGACTTACGCGCTTGACTTCTTCGATGACCGGACGGCCTTCGAAGTATTTCAGCTCGATGGAAAGCGATGGCTTGACTTCGCTGCTAACTTGGTAGCCAGCGATGTAACCTTCGTCTTTCAGAACTTTGGCGACCGCAACCTTCAGAGTCGAAGAAGGCATGCTTACGACGGACTTTTCAGCCATCTGGGCATTACGGATGCGAGTTAGCATGTCCGCTAACGGGTCCTGCATACTCATGGGCTAGACGCTCCTGATACAAGAAAAATTAGCCTCTCGGCTACTACAGTCCCCCGAACGGCCAGGTCAAAAAACCCGGGCTCAGGAGAGCCGGTCATTCTAGACAGATACCAGAAACGAAACAAGCCCCAGTAGGGGCTTGTTTCGTTGCAAAGTCACCGGTGGTCGGAAGATTGCTCCTCCGCCACCTGGACGCTGCCGGTACGTCTTACCAGCTGGCTTTAACCAGACCTGGAACGTCACCGCGCATTGCTGCTTCACGCAGCTTGTTACGGCCGAGGCCGAACTTGCGGTAAACGCCGTGTGGACGACCGGTGATGCGGCAGCGGTTACGCAGGCGCGAGGCGCTAGCGTCACGTGGCTGCTTCTGCAGAGCTACAACAGCGGCAAAACGCTCTTCTGGAGTTGCTTCCAGGTTAACGATGGTCGCTTTCAGCTCGGCACGCTTCTTGGCGTACTTGGCAACAGTGAGCTGACGCTTCAGCTCACGGTTTTTCATGCTCTTCTTGGCCATTTTCCTACTCCAATCAGTTGCGGAACGGGAATTTGAAAGCACGCAGCAGTGCGCGGCCTTCGTCATCGTTCTTAGCAGTGGTGGTCAGGGTAATGTCCAGACCGCGCAGAGCATCGATCTTGTCGTAGTCGATTTCCGGGAAGATGATCTGCTCTTTGACACCCATGCTGTAGTTGCCACGACCATCGAAGGACTTGGCATTCAGGCCGCGGAAGTCGCGAACCCGAGGCAGGGAGATCGCCAGCAGGCGGTCCAGGAATTCGTACATACGATCACGGCGCAGAGTAACTTTAACGCCGATCGGCCAGCCCTCACGGACTTTGAAGCCCGCGATGGATTTCCGAGCGAAAGTCACAACGGCTTTTTGACCGGTGATCTTTTCCAGGTCAGCAACAGCGTGCTCGATGACTTTTTTGTCGCCGACAGCTTCGCCCAGACCCATGTTCAGGGTGATCTTGGTAACGCGCGGAACTTCCATCACGTTCGCCAGCTTAAGTTCTTCCTTAAGCTTCGGAGCAATTTCCTTCCGGTAAATCTCTTTCAGTCGTGCCATGGTCTTCTACCTAGCAGTGTTCAAGCATCAACCGCTTTTTGGGTCGACTTGAAGACACGAATTTTCTTGCCGTCTTCTACTTTGAAACCAACGCGGTCAGCCTTGTTGGTTTCGCCGTTGAAAATGGCGACGTTGGAAGCGTGCAGTGGCGCTTCTTTCTCGACGATACCGCCTTGTACGCCCGACATCGGGTTAGGCTTGGTATGACGCTTCACCAGGTTGATCCCACCAACGACCAGACGGTCGTCAGCGAGAACCTTGAGCACCTTACCGCGCTTACCTTTGTCTTTGCCGGCGATCACGATGATCTCGTCGTCACGACGAATCTTTTGCATGTCGGATCTCCTTACAGCACTTCTGGGGCGAGCGAGACGATCTTCATGAACTTCTCGGTACGAAGTTCACGGGTCACTGGCCCAAAGATACGGGTGCCGATCGGCTCTTGCTTGTTGTTCAGCAGAACAGCAGCGTTGCCATCAAAGCGGATGATGGAGCCGTCAGCACGACGGACACCGTGGCGAGTGCGGACTACAACAGCAGTCATCACTTGGCCTTTCTTCACTTTACCGCGAGGAATTGCTTCCTTAACGGTTACCTTGATGATGTCACCGATACCGGCGTAACGGCGGTGAGAACCGCCGAGCACCTTGATGCACATGACGCGACGAGCGCCGCTGTTATCGGCCACATCGAGCATGGATTGAGTCTGAATCATAAAATTTCTCCGACCCTTAGCCCTTAGACTTCAACAGCGCGTTCGAGAACTTCAACCAGTGCCCAGGACTTGGTCTTGGCCAGCGGACGGGTCTCACGGATGGAGACCTTGTCGCCGATATGGCACTGATTGGTTTCGTCGTGCGCGTGCAGCTTAGTCGAACGCTTAACGTATTTACCGTAGATCGGGTGCTTTACGCGACGCTCGATCAATACGGTGATGGTTTTGTCCATCTTGTCGCTGACAACACGGCCAGTCAGCGTACGGACAGTTTTTTCAACTTCAGCCATGATTACTTACCTGCCTGCTGGTTGAGCACAGTTTTCACGCGAGCGATGTCACGCTTAACTTGCGAGAGCAGGTGCGACTGCCCCAACTGGCCAGTTGCTTTCTGCATACGCAGATTGAACTGGTCGCGCAGCAAGCCGAGCAGTTGCTCATTCAGTTGCTGTGCGGATTTTTCACGAAGTTCATTCGCTTTCATCACATCACCGTCCGCTTAACAAAGGAGGTGGCGAGAGGCAGCTTTGCAGCGGCCAGGGCGAAAGCTTCGCGCGCCAGCTCTTCAGAAACACCCTCGATCTCGTACAGGACTTTACCTGGCTGGATCTGGGCAACCCAGTACTCCACGGAACCCTTACCTTTACCCATCCGCACTTCGAGAGGCTTCTTGGAGATCGGCTTGTCCGGGAACACACGGATCCAGATTTTACCGCCACGTTTTACGTGACGAGTCAGAGCACGACGTGCCGACTCAATCTGGCGAGCGGTGAGACGACCGCGAGCAACAGCTTTCAGGGCGAATTCGCCGAAGCTGACCTTGCTACCGCGCAGTGCCAGACCACGGTTGTGGCCAGTCATCTGCTTGCGGAATTTTGTACGCTTTGGTTGCAACATTTGGCGTACCCCTTACTTAGCAGCTTTTTTACGAGGCGCTGGTGCTTGTGGTTTCAGTTCTTCTTGGCGACCACCAATTACTTCGCCTTTGAAGATCCAAACCTTCACACCGATCACACCGTAAGTGGTGTGAGCTTCGTAGGTGGCATAGTCGATATCGGCACGCAGGGTGTGCAGTGGCACACGACCTTCGCGATACCATTCAGTACGTGCGATTTCAGCACCGCCGAGACGACCGCTCACCTGGATCTTGATGCCTTTGGCACCAATGCGCATGGCGTTCTGTACGGCGCGCTTCATGGCGCGACGGAACATCACACGACGCTCCAGCTGCTGAGCTACGCTCTGAGCTACCAGCATACCGTCGAGTTCCGGCTTGCGGATCTCTTCGATATTGATGTGCACAGGCACACCCATTTGCTTGGTCAGGTCCTGACGCAGTTTTTCAACATCTTCACCTTTCTTCCCGATAACGATACCTGGACGAGCGGTGTGGATGGTGATGCGTGCAGTTTGAGCCGGACGATGGATATCGATACGGCTAACGGACGCGCTTTTTAGTTTGTCTTGGAGGTACTCACGCACATTCAGATCTGCGAGCAAATAGTCCGCATAAGTCCGACCGTCTGCGTACCAGACGGAGGTGTGCTCCTTGACGATTCCCAGGCGAATGCCAGTGGGATGTACTTTCTGACCCATCTGATCGACTCCGTTACTTGTCCGCAACCTTGACAGTGATATGGCAAGACCGCTTGACGATGCGATCAGCGCGGCCTTTGGCACGCGGCATGATACGCTTCAGCGAACGCCCTTCGTTGACGAAAACGGTGGAGACCTTCAGGTCATCAACGTCTGCGCCTTCGTTATGCTCGGCGTTGGCTACGGCCGACTCGAGGACTTTCTTCATGATTTCAGCGGCTTTTTTGCTGCTGAAGGCCAACAGGTTGAGCGCTTCGCCCACCTTCTTCCCGCGGATCTGGTCGGCGACCAAGCGGGCTTTCTGGGCGGAGATTCGAGCGCCCGACAACTTAGCGGCTACTTCCATTTCCTTACCCCTTAACGCTTGGCTTTCTTGTCAGCCACGTGCCCACGATAGGTGCGGGTACCGGCAAACTCGCCCAGTTTATGGCCGACCATGTCTTCGTTCACGAGAACTGGGACGTGTTGACGACCGTTGTGTACCGCGATGGTCAGACCGACCATTTGTGGCAGGATCATCGAACGGCGCGACCAGGTCTTAACTGGTTTGCGATCGTTCTTTTCCGCCGCCACTTCGATCTTCTTCAGTAGGTGAAGATCGATAAAAGGACCTTTTTTCAGAGAACGTGGCACTGTCGTATCCCTCTATTTACTTGCGACGACGGACGATCATGTTGTCGGTACGCTTATTACCACGAGTCTTCGCGCCCTTAGTCGGGAAGCCCCATGGCGATACCGGATGACGACCACCGGAGGTACGACCTTCACCACCACCATGTGGGTGGTCAACCGGGTTCATGGCAACACCACGAACGGTTGGGCGAACGCCACGCCAGCGTTTGGCACCGGCTTTACCCAGCGAACGCAGGCTGTGCTCGGAGTTCGAGACTTCGCCCAGGGTCGCACGGCATTCAGCCAGGACTTTACGCATTTCACCGGAGCGCAGACGCAGGGTCACATAGACACCTTCGCGAGCGATCAGCTGAGCCGAAGCACCAGCGGAACGAGCGATCTGAGCACCTTTGCCCGGCTTCAGTTCGATGCCGTGAATGGTGCTACCCACTGGGATGTTGCGCAGTTGCAGGGAGTTGCCTGGCTTGATTGGAGCCAGAGCGCCTGCGATCAGCTGGTCGCCAGCAGCAACGCCTTTAGGGGCGATGATGTAGCGGCGCTCGCCGTCTGCGTAGCACAGCAGTGCGATGTGAGCAGTACGGTTTGGATCGTATTCGATACGCTCGACAGTGGCGACGATGCCATCTTTGTCGTTGCGACGGAAATCGACCATACGGTAATGCTGCTTATGACCACCACCTACGTGACGAGTAGTGATACGGCCATTGTTGTTACGACCACCAGACTTCGACTTCTTCTCGAGCAGCGGTGCGTGAGGAGCGCCTTTATGCAGCTCCTTGTTGACCACCTTGACCACGAAACGGCGGCCAGCGGAAGTCGGTTTGCATTTAACGATTGCCATGATGCACCCCTTCCTTACTCAGCACTGCTGCTGAAATCGAGATCTTGGCCTGGCTGAAGGGATACGATCGCCTTCTTCCAGTCATTACGCTTGCCCAGACCACGTGCGGTACGCTTGGTTTTACCCAGAACGTTAACAGTCGACACGTTTTCGACTTTTACGCCGAACAGGCCTTCGACAGCTTTCTTGATTTCCAGCTTGGTTGCATCGGTAGCAACCTTGAATACGAACTGGCCTTTTTTCTCAGCCAGAACGGTAGCCTTCTCGGAAACGTGCGGGCCAAGGAGGACTTTAAATACGCGTTCCTGGTTCATCCCAGCAGCTCCTCGAATTTCTTCACGGCCGACACAGTGATCAACACTTTGTCGTATGCGATCAGACTGACCGGATCGGAACCCTGAACGTCACGTACGTCGACGTGCGGCAGGTTACGAGCAGCCAGGTACAGGTTCTGATCAACAGCGTCAGAAACGATCAGTACGTCGCTCAGACCCATGCCGTTCAGCTTGCTCAGCAGGTCTTTGGTTTTCGGTGCTTCAACAGCGAAGTCCTGAACCACGACCAGACGGTCGGTACGCACCAGCTCAGCGAGGATGGAGCGCAGTGCTGCGCGGTACATCTTCTTGTTGAGCTTCTGCGAGTGGTCTTGAGGACGAGCTGCGAAAGTGGTACCGCCGCCACGCCAGATTGGGCTACGGATAGTACCGGCACGAGCGCGACCAGTACCTTTCTGACGCCATGGGCGCTTACCGCCACCAGCAACGTCGGAACGGGTTTTCTGCTGCTTGGTGCCCTGACGGCCGCCGGCCATGTAGGCCACGACTGCTTGGTGAACCAGCGTCTCGTTGAATTCGCCACCGAAAGTCAGTTCGGAAACTTCGATCGCTTGAGCGTCATTTACATTAAGTTGCATGTCAGCTTCCCCTTAACCGCGAGCCTTGGCAGCCGGACGCACAACCACGTTACCGCCAGTAGCGCCTGGAACGGCACCCTTGACCAGCAACAGATTGCGTTCAGCGTCGACGCGCACTACTTCCAGGGACTGAACGGTCACGCGCTCGGCGCCCATATGACCGGACATTTTCTTGCCCTTGAATACACGACCAGGAGTCTGGCACTGGCCGATAGAGCCCGGGACGCGGTGGGATACGGAGTTACCGTGGGTGTTATCTTGACCACGGAAATTCCAGCGCTTGATAGTACCGGCGAAGCCTTTACCTTTGGACTGACCGGTAACGTCTACCAGCTGACCTGCAGCGAAGATTTCAGCGTTGATCGAGTCGCCAGCCTTGAACTCGCCTTCTTCAAGACGGAATTCCTGGACCAGACGACCAGCGGCAACGTTCGCCTTAGCGAAGTGACCTGCTTGAGCAGCAGTCACACGCGAAGCACGACGCTCACCTACAGTGACTTGCACTGCACGGTAGCCATCGGTTTCTTCAGTTTTGAACTGGGTGACGCGATTCGGCTCGATCTCAATGACCGTGACCGGAATGGAGACACCTTCTTCGGTGAAAATACGGGTCATACCCGCTTTACGACCGACTACACCAATAGTCATGTTGTAAACCTCATGAGTGTACGGGGCTTTCACCCGCTATGGCCGCCCATTTCAGAGCGTTACACGACTAAGACCAGGTCTTAGCCGAGGCTGATCTGCACTTCCACACCTGCTGCAAGATCAAGCTTCATCAGCGCATCAACGGTTTTATCCGTTGGCTGGACGATGTCCAGAACGCGCTTATGAGTACGGATCTCGTACTGGTCACGCGCGTCTTTGTTGACGTGCGGGGAGACCAGAACGGTGAACCGCTCTTTGCGAGTAGGCAGTGGAATTGGACCACGCACTTGAGCACCAGTACGTTTCGCGGTTTCCACGATTTCCTGGGTGGATTGGTCGATCAGGCGATGGTCGAAAGCCTTCAACCTGATACGGATTTGCTGATTTTGCATTGGATTTCAGACTCCAGGCTGCTATTCCCACCGGGCGCACTACGCCCGTTAAAAGGAGGCGTGATTCTATAGACGCCCCTATTGGGTGTCAACCCAATAAAAAAAGCCCCCGCTGAGCGGGGGCTTTTCAACCTATCGAGAATTACTCGATGATTTTGGCTACGACGCCAGCGCCGACGGTACGACCGCCTTCACGGATAGCGAAACGCAGACCATCTTCCATTGCGATGGTTTTGATCAGAGTGACAGTCATCTGGATGTTGTCACCTGGCATTACCATTTCAACGCCTTCTGGCAGCTCGCAGTTACCGGTCACGTCAGTAGTACGGAAGTAGAACTGTGGACGGTAGCCTTTGAAGAACGGAGTGTGACGACCGCCTTCTTCCTTGCTCAGAACGTAAACTTCTGCGGTGAACTTGGTGTGCGGCTTAACCGAACCTGGCTTGACCAGAACCTGACCACGCTCAACGTCGTCACGCTTGGTACCACGCAGCAGAACGCCGCAGTTCTCGCCAGCACGACCTTCGTCCAGCAGCTTGCGGAACATCTCAACACCGGTGCAGGTGGTGGTGGTGGTGTCACGCAGACCAACGATTTCCAGTGGATCCTGAACGCGGACGATACCACGCTCGATACGACCGGTAACAACGGTACCACGACCCGAGATCGAGAATACGTCTTCGATTGGCATCAGGAACGGCTGGTCGATTGCACGAACTGGCTCAGGGATGTAGGCATCCAGAGTTTCTACCAGCTTCTTAACAGCGGTAGTACCCATTTCGTTATCATCTTTGCCTTCCAGCGCCATACGAGCCGAACCGATGATGATCGGGGTGTCGTCGCCTGGGAAGTCGTAGGTGGACAGCAGGTCGCGAACTTCCATCTCAACCAGTTCCAGCAGCTCAGCGTCGTCTACCAGGTCAGCCTTGTTCAGGAAGACCACGATGTACGGAACGCCTACCTGACGGGACAGCAGGATGTGCTCACGGGTTTGTGGCATCGGACCATCGGCGGCCGAGCAAACCAGGATCGCGCCGTCCATCTGGGCAGCACCGGTGATCATGTTCTTCACGTAGTCAGCGTGACCTGGGCAGTCAACGTGAGCGTAGTGACGAATGTTCGAGTTGTACTCGACGTGCGCGGTATTGATGGTGATACCACGAGCTTTTTCTTCTGGAGCCGAGTCGATTTTGTCGAACTCAACAACGGCCGAACCGAAAACTTCGGAGCAGACGCGAGTCAGAGCTGCGGTCAGAGTGGTCTTACCGTGGTCAACGTGGCCGATAGTGCCGACGTTAACGTGGGGAAGGGAACGATCAAATTTTTCTTTAGCCACGACAGTGAACCTCTTGCCTAAAGGGGATTAGCCTTGTTTTTTAACGAGTGCTTCGACGATGTTCGACGGAGCTTCGGCGTATTTGGAGAATTCCATGGAGTAGCTTGCGCGACCCTGAGACATGGAACGAACGTCGGTTGCGTAACCGAACATCTCTCCGAGCGGCACCTCAGCAGTGATTACCTTGCCGGACACCGAGTCTTCATTACCCTGGATCATCCCGCGACGACGGCTCAGGTCACCCATCACGTCACCCAGGTAATCTTCCGGAGTTACAACTTCGACCTTCATGATCGGCTCAAGCACAACGCCACCGCCCTTCTGGGCCAGTTGCTTGGTCGCCATCGAAGCAGCGATTTTGAACGCCATTTCGTTGGAGTCGACGTCGTGGTACGAACCGTCGAATACCGTAGCCTTGAGGCCGAGCAGCGGATAGCCGGCAACAACGCCGTTTTTCATCTGCTCTTCGATACCCTTCTGGATCGGGGCGATGAATTCCTTAGGAATCACACCACCAACGACTTCGTTGGTAAACACCAGACCTTCGGTGATGTTGCCCTTGTCGTCCACGTCCGGCTCCGAGAAACGGATCCAGCAGTGACCGAACTGACCACGACCACCCGACTGACGAACGAACTTGCCTTCGATCTCGACGTTGGACTTGGTGATCTTCTCGCGGTACGAAACCTGCGGCTTACCGACGTTGCACTCGACGTTGAACTCGCGCTTCATGCGGTCAACGAGGATGTCCAGGTGCAGCTCACCCATACCGGAGATGATGGTCTGGCCGGTTTCTTCGTCAGTCTTGACGCGGAACGACGGGTCTTCCTGGGCCAGCTTGCCCAGAGCGATACCCATCTTCTCCTGGTCAGCCTTGGTTTTCGGCTCTACGGAGAGCGAAATCACCGGCTCAGGGAAGTCCATACGCTCGAGGATGATCGGCTTGTCGGCGCTGCACAGGGTGTCACCGGTAGTGACGTCCTTCATGCCGATCAGAGCAGCGATGTCGCCTGCCAGTACTTCCTTGATTTCTTCACGCTGGTTGGCGTGCATCTGCACCATACGGCCAACGCGTTCTTTCTTGCCCTTGACCGAGTTGATGACGGAGTCACCGGAGGTCAGGAAGCCCGAGTAGACGCGAACGAACGTCAGAGTACCCACGAACGGGTCGGTGGCAATCTTGAACGCCAGCGCCGAGAAAGGCTCGCCGTCGTCAGCATGACGCTCCTCGTACTGCTCTTCCTTCAGCTCGTCCTTCGGGATCTCGATCAGATCAGGATGGATACCCTTGATCGCAGGAATCTCGGTAGGAGCAGGCAGGAAGTCGATGACGGCGTCGAGAACCAGGGGAACGCCCTTGTTCTTGAACGACGAACCGCAGACAGCCGGAACGATCTCGCTGGCCAGGGTGCGCGCGCGCAGACCGGCCTTGATTTCTTCGACAGTCAGCTCACCTTCTTCAAGGTACTTGTTCATCAGCTCTTCGTTGGCTTCTGCAGCGGCTTCGACCATGTTGGCGCGCCACTCTTCAGCCAGCTCCAACATATCGGCAGGAATTTCTTCCTCGCGATAGGTGGTGCCCTTGTCGTCGTCGTTCCAGTAGATCGCCTTCATCTTGATCAGGTCGACCTGGCCCTGGAAGTTGTCTTCCGAGCCGATAGCCAGCTGAACAGGGACCGGGGTGTGACCCAGACGGTTTTTGATCTGACCTACGACACGCAGGAAGTTTGCACCTGCACGGTCCATTTTGTTCACGTAAACAACACGTGGAACACCGTACTTGTTGGCTTGACGCCATACGGTTTCGGACTGCGGCTCAACGCCGGAGGTACCGCAGAAAACAACGACCGCGCCGTCGAGTACGCGCAGCGAACGTTCTACTTCAATGGTGAAGTCAACGTGGCCAGGGGTATCGATGACGTTTACGCGATAGTTATCGTACTGACCACGGGAACCTTTCCAGAAGGTGGTTACAGCAGCGGAGGTAATGGTAATACCCCGCTCCTGCTCCTGCACCATCCAGTCGGTGGTCGCGGCGCCGTCGTGCACCTCGCCCATTTTGTGGCTCAGACCTGTGTAGAACAGGATCCGCTCGGTAGTGGTAGTTTTACCCGCGTCAACGTGGGCGCAAATACCAATGTTACGGTAGCGGTTAATTGGTGTAGTACGAGCCATAGAGCCCTCGCAAAAATAGTGATGCCTGAATTAGAAGCGGTAGTGCGAGAACGCTTTGTTGGCTTCAGCCATACGGTGAACGTCTTCACGCTTCTTGACTGCAGCACCTTTGCCTTCAGCAGCATCCAGCAGCTCGCCAGCCAGGCGCAGAGCCATAGACTTCTCGCCGCGCTTACGGGCGTAGTCTACCAACCAGCGCATTGCCAGGGCGTTACGACGGGATGGACGAACTTCTACAGGAACCTGGTAGGTAGCACCGCCAACACGGCGCGACTTAACTTCGACCAGCGGAGCGATGGCGTCGAGAGCTTTCTCGAAGATTTCCAGGGGATCGCTGTTCTTGCGTTCTTTAACCTTGTCCAGTGCACCGTAAACGATACGCTCGGCAACGGCTTTCTTGCCGCTTTCCATTACGTGGTTCATGAACTTGGCGAGGATCTGGCTTCCGTATTTTGGATCGTCCAGAATCTCACGCTTGGCTGCTACACGACGTCTTGGCATTGATAAGCCCTCAAACGGTCTTCAGGTTAGCCCGGGACAGTTGACCCCAGCGGGGTGCGTGCCCGACCTTACTCTTATCGACTCAATAAAATGAATTACTGCAAACTGCTACAAACGACCGATTACTTCGGACGCTTGGTACCGTACTTCGAACGGCCTTGGTTACGACCTTTAACGCCGGAAGTATCCAGGGAACCGCGAACGGTGTGGTAACGAACACCTGGCAAGTCTTTTACACGACCGCCACGGATCAGTACGACGCTGTGCTCTTGCAGGTTGTGGCCTTCACCACCGATGTACGAGGAAACCTCGAAACCGTTGGTCAGACGCACACGGCATACTTTACGCAGTGCCGAGTTAGGTTTTTTCGGCGTAGTGGTGTACACACGGGTGCACACGCCACGACGTTGCGGGCAGTTCTGCAGCGCAGGAACGTCGGATTTCTCGACGATACGCTTACGCGGCTGACGTACCAGCTGGTTGATAGTTGCCATCTACTAGCTCCACTGTTGTCTTGCGACGCTATTGTCTTGCAAGAAAAGCAAAAATTGGCAGGACGGAGTCCCACCAAATTTAGGGGTACAAGAGTCTAAAGAGGATCTTGCGCCCAGTCAAGATGAGGCCCCAGCCTCCCTCCTCCAGTCATCGGCAACAATTCATGTTGCCAATGACCGGATCAGGTCAGCCAGGGCCCCGTCCTACTTTCAGTTACCGCTGGAGTTCAGCGCTTCGGTCAGTGCGGCTTCCACCTCACTGGCACTTACGCGCAGCGGTTTGTCGGCATCACGACGACGCTTACGCTCGCTGTGGTAGGCCAGACCGGTACCGGCCGGAATCAGACGACCCACGACCACGTTTTCTTTCAGGCCGCGCAGGTAGTCGCGCTTGCCGGTTACCGCCGCTTCGGTCAGAACACGGGTGGTCTCCTGGAAGGAGGCCGCCGAGATGAACGACTCGGTGGACAGCGAGGCCTTGGTGATACCCAGCAGAACCCGCGAGAACTTGGAGATGAACTTGTCTTCAGTCGCCAGACGCTCGTTCTCTACCAGTACCTGGGTCAGTTCCATCTGGTCGCCCTTGATGAAGCTGGAGTCACCGGACTCGGTGATCTCAACTTTACGCAGCATCTGACGCAGGATGGTCTCGATGTGCTTGTCGTTGATCTTCACGCCTTGCAGACGATAAACGTCCTGAATCTCGTTGACGATGTACTTGGCCAGCGCGCTCACACCCAGCAAACGCAGGATGTCGTGCGGATCGCTAGGACCGTCAGAGATAACTTCGCCGCGGTTCACTTGTTCGCCTTCGAAGACGTTCAGGTGGCGCCACTTCGGAATCAGCTCTTCGTACGGATCGCTACCGTCGTTCGGGGTAATGACCAGACGGCGCTTGCCTTTGGTCTCTTTACCGAAGGCGATGGTACCGCTGACTTCAGCCAGAATCGACGCCTCTTTCGGACGGCGTGCTTCGAACAGGTCAGCAACGCGTGGCAGACCACCGGTGATGTCACGAGTCTTCGACGTTTCTTGCGGGATACGCGCGATAACGTCACCAACACCAATCTGAGCACCGTCAGCCACACCAACCAAGGCGTTCGCTGGCAGGAAGTACTGAGCTGGCACGTCGGTACCTGGCAGCAGCAAATCTTTGCCATTGGCGTCGACCATCTTGATTGCAGGACGGATTTCCTTGCCTGCAGCCGGACGGTCTTTGACGTCCAGAACTTCAATGTTGGTCAAACCAGTCAATTCGTCAGTCTGACGCTTGATGGTGATGCCTTCTTCCATGCCCACAAAGGTCACGGTACCTTTCATTTCGGTAACGATTGGGTGGGTGTGCGGATCCCACTTGGCGACGATTGCGCCAGCGTCGACCTTGTCGCCTTCCTTCACCGAAATCACCGCACCGTAAGGCAGCTTATAGCGCTCACGCTCACGACCGAATTCGTCGGCAATTGCCAACTCACCGGAACGCGATACAGCAACCAGGTTGCCGTCAGCACGCTCAACCTGCTTCAGGTTGTGCAGACGCACCATACCGCCGTTCTTCACCTGGACGCTGTCGGCAGCCGAGGTACGGCTTGCAGCACCACCGATGTGGAACGTACGCATGGTCAGCTGGGTACCCGGCTCACCGATCGACTGAGCAGCGATAACGCCGACAGCTTCACCGATGTTCACCTGGTGACCGCGAGCCAGGTCACGACCGTAGCACTTGGCGCAGATGCCGTAGCGGGTTTCGCAGCTGATCGGCGAACGCACGACTACTTCGTCGATGCTGTTCAGCTCGATGAACTCAACCCACTTCTCGTCGACCAGAGTACCGGCCGGAACGATTACATCGTCGGTACCCGGTTTGAACACGTCACGAGCAATGACACGACCCAGTACACGCTCACCCAACGGCTCTACAACGTCACCGCCTTCAATGTGCGGAGTCATCAGCAGGCCTTGCTCGGTGCCGCAATCGATCTCGGTAACCACCAGATCCTGGGCAACGTCAACCAGACGACGAGTCAGGTAACCGGAGTTCGCGGTTTTCAACGCGGTATCCGCCAGACCTTTACGAGCACCGTGAGTGGAGATGAAGTATTGGAGTACGCTCAGACCTTCACGGAAGTTCGCAGTGATCGGCGTCTCAATAATCGAGCCGTCTGGCTTGGCCATCAGACCACGCATACCAGCCAGCTGACGAATCTGAGCTGCCGAACCCCGAGCACCGGAGTCAGCCATCATGTACATCGAGTTGAAGGACTCTTGCTCGACTTCGTCGCCGTTGCGATCAATGACTTTCTCTTTCGAGAGGTTGGCCATCATCGCCTTGGATACTTCGTCGTTCGCCTTCGACCACAAGTCGATAACTTTGTTGTACTTCTCGCCCTGGGTTACCAGGCCGGAAGCATACTGGCTCTCGATCTCTTTCACTTCGTCGGTAGCAGTACCGATGATGCGAGCTTTTTCATCCGGGATAACGAAGTCGTTAACACCGATGGAAACGCCAGAGATGGTCGAGTAAGCAAAACCGGTGTACATCAGCTGGTCAGCGAAGATCACGGTCTCTTTCAGACCAACCACGCGGTAGCACTGGTTGATCAGCTTGGAGATCGCCTTCTTCTTCATTGGCTGGTTGACCACGTCGTAAGACAGGCCAGCAGGCACAACCTGGAACAGCAGCGCACGGCCGACAGTGGTGTCGACGATACGGGTGTTCTTGACGCTGTTGCCATCACGATCGTTCACGGTTTCGTTGATACGAACCTTGATCTTGGCGTGCAGGGCAGCTTCGCCGGCGCGGAATACGCGGTCAACTTCTTGCAGGTCAGCGAATACGCGACCTTCGCCCTTGGCGTTGATGGCTTCACGGGTCATGTAGTACAGACCCAGTACAACGTCCTGCGAAGGAACGATGATTGGCTCACCGTTGGCTGGCGACAGAATGTTGTTGGTCGACATCATCAACGCGCGCGCTTCGAGCTGGGCTTCCAGCGTCAGCGGCACGTGCACGGCCATTTGGTCACCGTCGAAGTCGGCGTTGTACGCAGCACAGACCAGCGGGTGCAGCTGGATAGCCTTACCTTCGATCAGTACCGGTTCAAAGGCCTGGATACCCAGACGGTGAAGGGTCGGTGCACGGTTGAGCAGTACGGGGTGTTCGCGAATCACTTCAGCGAGAACGTCCCACACCTCTGGCAGCTCGCGCTCGACCATCTTCTTGGCAGCCTTGATGGTGGTCGCCAGACCACGCATTTCCAGCTTGCCGAAAATGAACGGCTTGAACAGCTCGAGAGCCATCTTCTTCGGCAGACCGCACTGGTGCAGACGCAGGGTCGGACCTACGGTAATTACCGAACGGCCAGAGTAGTCAACACGCTTACCGAGCAAGTTCTGACGGAAACGACCTTGCTTACCCTTGATCATGTCGGCCAGGGACTTCAGAGGACGCTTGTTCGAACCGGTGATGGCACGGCCACGACGACCGTTGTCCAGCAAGGCATCGACAGCTTCCTGCAGCATGCGCTTTTCGTTGCGCACGATGATGTCCGGCGCGGACAGATCGAGCAGGCGCTTCAGACGGTTGTTACGGTTGATCACCCGACGATACAGATCGTTGAGGTCGGAAGTCGCGAAGCGACCGCCATCAAGCGGAACCAATGGACGCAGGTCTGGCGGCAGAACCGGCAGAACGGTCAGGACCATCCACTCAGGCAGGTTGCCCGAGCCTTGGAAGGCTTCCATCAGTTTCAGACGCTTGGACAGCTTCTTGATCTTGGTTTCCGAGTTGGTCTGCGGAATCTCTTCACGCAGGCGGCCGATCTCGTGCTCCAGGTCAATAGCGTGCAGCAGCTCGCGGACAGCCTCGGCCCCCATACGGGCGTCGAAGTCATCACCGAACTCTTCCAGCGCTTCGAAGTATTGCTCGTCGTTGAGCAGCTGACCTTTTTCCAGCGTGGTCATGCCTGGATCGATAACGACATAGCTCTCGAAGTAGAGCACGCGCTCGATGTCACGCAGGGTCATGTCCATCAGCAAGCCGATACGGGACGGCAGCGATTTCAGGAACCAGATATGGGCAACTGGAGAGGCCAGTTCGATGTGCGCCATGCGCTCACGACGAACCTTGGCCAGGGCGACTTCTACGCCGCACTTCTCACAGATCACGCCACGGTGCTTCAGGCGCTTGTACTTACCGCACAGGCACTCGTAGTCCTTGACTGGGCCAAAGATCTTGGCGCAGAACAGGCCGTCACGCTCAGGCTTGAACGTACGGTAGTTGATGGTTTCCGGCTTTTTAACTTCACCGAACGACCACGAACGGATCATCTCAGGCGAGGCCAATCCAATACGGATGGCGTCGAACTCTTCGACTTGACCCTGGTTTTTCAGCAAATTCAGTAGGTCTTTCAAGGCCTTTCCTCCTGGCGGAGCAGGGAGCGGGCTTTTCAGCCACACTCCCGATTCGCGTCACGTGTTATTCGGTTTCCAGATCGATATCGATACCGAGCGAACGGATCTCTTTGATCAACACGTTGAAGGACTCGGGCATGCCCGGCTCCATACGGTGATCGCCGTCCACGATGTTTTTGTACATCTTGGTCCGACCGTTCACGTCGTCCGACTTCACTGTGAGCATTTCTTGCAGGGTGTATGCCGCGCCGTATGCTTCCAGCGCCCACACTTCCATCTCCCCGAAACGCTGACCACCGAACTGCGCCTTACCACCCAGCGGCTGCTGGGTAACCAGGCTATAAGAACCAGTGGAACGCGCGTGCATCTTGTCGTCCACCAAGTGGTTCAGCTTGAGCATGTACATGTAACCAACGGTCACTGGACGCTCGAACTTGTTACCGGTACGGCCGTCGAACAGCTGCATCTGGCCGCTTTCTGGCATGTCTGCCAGTTTCAGCATGGCCTTGATTTCACGCTCCTTGGCACCGTCGAAGACTGGAGTGGCCATTGGCACACCGCCTTTGAGGTTCTTCGCCAGGTCCAGGATTTCCTGGTCGGAGAAGTCTTCCAGGCTTTCCTGACGACCACCGATCTCGTTGTAGATCTCGGTGAGGAACTTGCGCAGCTCGATAACCTTGCGCTGCTCTTCGAGCATGCGGTTGATCTTCTCACCCAGCCCCTTGGCCGCCAGGCCCAGGTGGGTTTCGAGGATCTGACCAACGTTCATACGCGATGGTACACCCAGTGGGTTGAGTACCACGTCAACTGGCGTACCGTTGGCGTCGTGCGGCATGTCTTCGACCGGCATGATCACCGAGACCACACCTTTGTTACCGTGACGACCGGCCATCTTGTCGCCCGGCTGGATGCGGCGACGGATTGCCAGGTAGACCTTGACGATCTTCAGTACGCCTGGTGCCAGGTCATCGCCCTGCTGCAGCTTGCGCTTCTTGTCTTCGAACTTGTCGTCGAGCAGACGGCGACGATCAACGATGTAGGCCTGAGCCTTCTCGAGTTGCTCGTTCAGCGCATCTTCGGCCATACGCAGTTTGAACCACTGGCCGTGCTCCAGACCGTCCAGCACTTCGTCGGTGATGACAATGCCTTTCTTCAGGCCTGCACCGCCGTCGACGACCTGGCCATTCAGGGCAGAACGCAGACGCTCAAAGGTTGCGCCTTCAACGATACGGAACTCTTCGTTCAGGTCCTTGCGGATTTCGTCGAGCTGCATCTTCTCGATGGACAGCGCGCGGCTATCGCGCTCAACGCCGTCACGGGTGAAGACCTGTACGTCAATGACCGTACCTTTGGTGCCAGTAGGCACGCGCAGGGAGGTGTCTTTAACGTCGCTGGCTTTCTCACCGAAGATTGCGCGCAGCAGCTTCTCTTCTGGCGTCAGCTGGGTTTCGCCTTTTGGCGTGACCTTACCGACCAGAATGTCGCCAGCGCCAACTTCAGCACCTACATAGACGATACCGGCTTCGTCCAGCTTGTTCAGCGCAGCTTCACCGACGTTCGGGATGTCCGCGGTGATTTCCTCTGGGCCAAGCTTGGTGTCACGGGCCACACAGGTCAGTTCCTGGATGTGGATCGTGGTGAAGCGGTCTTCCTGAACCACACGCTCGGACAGGCAGATGGAGTCTTCGAAGTTGAAGCCGTTCCACGCCATGAACGCGATACGCATGTTCTGACCCAGCGCCAGCTCACCCATATCGGTGGACGGACCGTCGGCCATGATGTCGCTACGCTGAACCACGTCACCTTTACTCACCAGCGGACGCTGGTTGATGCAGGTGTTCTGGTTCGAACGGGTGTACTTGGTCAGGTTGTAGATGTCGACACCGGCTTCACCGGTTTCAACTTCATCATCAGCAACGCGAACCACGATACGGCTGGCGTCGACAGAGTCGATCACACCGCCACGACGAGCCACGACGCAAACGCCGGAGTCACGGGCAACGTTACGCTCCATGCCGGTACCAACCAGCGGCTTGTCGGCACGCAGGGTAGGTACAGCCTGACGCTGCATGTTCGAACCCATCAACGCACGGTTGGCGTCGTCGTGCTCGAGGAACGGAATCAGCGACGCAGCAACCGAAACTACCTGCTTCGGCGATACGTCCATCAAGGTGACGTCTTCCGGCGCCTTGACGGTGAATTCGTTCAGGTGACGAACGGCTACCAGTTCGTCGATCAGTTGCTTTTTCTCGTTCATCGCAGCCGAAGCCTGAGCGATAACGTGATCAGCTTCTTCAATCGCCGACAGGAACACGATGTCGTCGGTAACCACGCCCTCTTTCACCACGCGGTACGGGCTTTCTAGGAAGCCGTACTGGTTGGTGCGGGCATAGGCTGCCAGGGAGTTGATCAGACCGATGTTCGGACCTTCAGGGGTCTCGATCGGGCACACACGGCCGTAGTGAGTCGGGTGTACGTCACGAACTTCGAAGCCTGCGCGCTCACGGGTCAGACCACCTGGGCCGAGTGCAGAGACACGACGCTTGTGGGTGATTTCAGAGAGCGGGTTGTTCTGGTCCATGAACTGCGAGAGCTGGCTGGAACCGAAGAACTCTTTCACCGCCGCCGCAACTGGCTTGGCGTTGATCAGGTCTTGAGGCATCAGACCTTCGCTTTCTGCCATCGACAGACGCTCTTTGACCGCACGTTCAACACGCACCAGACCAACACGGAACTGGTTTTCGGCCATTTCACCAACACAACGGACGCGACGGTTACCCAAGTGGTCGATGTCGTCGACGATGCCTTTGCCGTTACGGATATCAACCAGGGTCTTGAGGACCTCGACGATATCTTCCTTGCTCAGCACGCCCGAACCTTCGATTTCGGTACGACCGATACGACGGTTGAACTTCATGCGACCAACGGCCGACAGGTCGTAACGCTCGGCGCTGAAGAACAGGTTGTTGAACAGGGTCTCGGCAGCATCCTTGGTTGGCGGCTCGCCAGGACGCATCATGCGATAGATCTCGACCAGCGCTTCCAGTTGGTTGCTGGTGGAGTCGATCTTCAGCGTGTCGGAGATGAACGGACCACAGTCGATATCGTTGGTGTACAGGGTCTCGATACGGACAACCTGAGCCTTGGCGATCTTGATCAGCAGTTCGGTGTTCAGCTCGGTGTTGCACTCAGCCAGGATCTCTCCGGTAGCCGGGTGAACGATAGCTTTGGCAGTGGTACGGCCCAGGACGTATTCCATAGGAACGTCGAGCTGCTTCACGCCAGCTTTTTCCAGCTGGTTGATGTGGCGAGCGGTGATACGACGACCCTGCTCGACAATCACTTTGCCGGTATCGTCATGGATGTCCATGACCGCAACTTCACCACGCAGACGCTGAGGTACCAACTCCAGGCTGAGCTTCTCGCCGGAGATATGGAATACGTTGGTGGTGTAGAAAGCGTCCAGCACTTCTTCAGTGCTGTAACCCAAGGCACGCAACAGTACCGAGGCAGGCAGCTTACGGCGACGGTCGATACGGACGAATACACAGTCTTTCGGATCGAACTCGAAGTCCAGCCACGAACCGCGGTAAGGAATGATCCGCGCCGAGTACAGCAGTTTGCCAGAGCTGTGCGTTTTGCCACGGTCGTGATCGAAGAACACGCCCGGCGAACGGTGCAGCTGGGAAACGATAACACGCTCGGTACCGTTGATTACGAAGGTACCGTTTTCAGTCATCAGGGGAATTTCACCCATGTAGACTTCTTGCTCTTTGATGTCCTTGATCGCTTTGTTCGACGATTCTTTGTCGAAAATGATCAGGCGCACTTTTACGCGCAGCGGGACCGCGTAGGTCACGCCGCGCAATACGCATTCTTTGACATCAAAAGCCGGCTCGCCCAGACGATAGCCAACGTACTCCAGGGCAGCATTGCCGGAGTAGCTGATGATCGGGAAAACCGATTTGAAGGCCGCATGCAGGCCCACGTCGCGGAACTGATCTTTGGTCGCTCCCGCTTGCAAGAATTCACGATACGAATCCAGCTGGATGGCCAGGAGGTAAGGCACATCCATGACGTCCGGCAACTTGCTAAAGTCCTTGCGGATACGTTTTTTCTCAGTGTATGAGTAAGCCATCAGCGTTCCCCAGCTTGGTCACCTGCTTGTTTGGCTTCTCCCGACGGGAGCAGCCAGAAAATCGTGCAAACCCCATGGTTTGCGCCACCCTCTCGGTGGTTACCGCTCGTTATCGGGGCCGACCTGATCGACCACCAATAACGGAAAAAGGCCGGTGGCAAAAGCCACCAGCCGTCAGCCGTTTGCTTGACGCTCCGGCTGGAGTCGCAAAGTCGAGATTACTTCAGCTCGACAGTAGCGCCTGCTTCTTCCAGCTTCTTCTTCGCGTCTTCAGCGGCTTCTTTCGAAACGCCTTCAGCGATGACAGCAGGAGCGCCGTCAACTTTCTCTTTGGCTTCTTTCAGGCCCAGACCGGTGATTTCACGAACGGCCTTGATCACGTTGACTTTCTTGTCGCCAGCAGCGGCCAGAACAACGTTGAACTCGGTTTGCTCTTCAACAGCGGCAGCTGGACCAGCAGCTGGGCCGGCAGCGGCAACAGCAGCGGTAACGCCGAAGGTTTCTTCCATCGCTTTGATCAGCTCAACAATTTCCAGAACGGTTTTCTGTCCGATTGCTTCGATGATTTGTTCGTTAGTCAGAGACATGACTTGAATCCTGTATTGGGGTGACAGCTTATGCAGCCATCAAATTAAACATGTGATTTAGAAAGCGCTTTCTGTGCCTTAGGCAGCAGTAGCTTCTTTCTGGTCGCGAATAGCTGCCAGAGTACGAGCCAGCTTGCTGGTAGCGCCCTGGATGACGCTCATCAGCTTCGCGATAGCCTCGTCGCGGGTTGGCAGGGTAGCCAACACGTCGATTTCGTTAGCGGCAATGAACTTGCCGTCGAACGCAGCTGCCTTGATCTCGAACTTGCTCTGACCCTTGGCGAACTCTTTGAACAGACGGGCAGCAGCGCCCGGGTGCTCGTTGGAGAAAGCGATCAGGGTCGGGCCGGTGAAGGCGTCGTTGAGAACACTGAATTCAGTGTCAGCAACAGCACGCTTGAGCAGGGTGTTACGTACAACACGTACGTATACGCCAGCTTCACGAGCCTCTTTACGGAGTCCGGTCATTGCGCCTACAGTCACGCCACGGGCATCAGCCACAACAGCGGACAGAGCGACTTTGGCAGCCTCGTTGACTTCAGCGACGATGGCCTTCTTGTCTTCGAGTTTAATTGCCACGGGTAAAACTCCTGCTTGTTACCGTTTCATCTGGCCGAAGCCGGATGTCGTTTTGGTGTCTGATTCGGTAAGGAATCGGGAGCACCATCTGCGTAGGCTCGAGGTTTAAGGCTTGCGCCGCCTACGGTCTTGGATAGCCCCCGCCAGGCAGGGACCCCAATTTTTTAAAACGGGCGCGATCGCTCGCGCCGGTTTTGTCTTACGCGCTCAGCGAGCTCTGGTCGATGACCAGACCTGGGCCCATAGTGGTGCTCAGGGTAACGCGCTTGACGTAGATACCTTTCGAGGAAGCTGGCTTGATACGCTTCAGATCAGCGATCAGTGCTTCAACGTTTTCCTTCAGCTTGCCAGCTTCAAAGCCAACTTTGCCAACGGAGGTGTGGATGATGCCGTTTTTGTCGGTACGGTAGCGAACCTGACCAGCCTTGGCGTTTTTAACCGCGGTAGCTACGTCTGGAGTTACAGTGCCGACTTTCGGGTTAGGCATCAGGCCGCGAGGACCCAGAACCTGACCCAGTTGACCTACAACACGCATTGCGTCCGGAGAGGCAATAACGACGTCATAGTTCAGGTCGCCGCCTTTCATTTCAGCAGCCAGGTCGTCCATACCAACACGGTCAGCGCCGGCAGCCAGAGCAGCTTCAGCAGCTGGACCCTGGGTGAAGACAGCTACACGTACGGTCTTGCCAGTACCGTGCGGCAGCACGGTAGCGCTGCGTACGACCTGGTCGGATTTACGTGGGTCAACGCCGAGGTTGACAGCAACGTCGAAGGACTCGCTGAACTTCACGGTGGACAGTTCAGTCAGCAGCGCTGCTGCTTCTTCGAAGTTGTAGACTTTGCCAGCTTCGAGCTTCGAAGCAATGGCCTTTTGGCGCTTGGTCAGCTTAGCCATTACACACCCTCCACGTTGAGGCCCATGCTGCGAGCAGAACCGGCGATGGTACGCACGGCTGCTTCCATGTCAGCGGCAGTCAGATCAGCATTTTTGGTTTTTGCGATCTCTTCCAGCTGAGCACGGGTCACAGTACCGACTTTAACGGTGTTCGGACGTGCAGAACCGCTGGTCAGGCCAGCTGCTTTCTTCAGCAGAACCGAAGCTGGGGTGCTTTTGGTTTCGAAGGTGAAGCTGCGGTCACTGTAAACAGTGATGATCACAGGAGTCGGCAGACCAGCTTCTTGACCCTGGGTACGGGCGTTGAAGGCCTTACAGAATTCCATGATGTTCACACCGTGTTGACCCAGTGCTGGACCAACGGGTGGGCTTGGGTTGGCCTGGCCGGCCTTTACTTGCAGCTTGATGTAAGCCTGAATCTTCTTAGCCATGAGCTACTCCAATATCGGGTACGAACGCCAGAAGGCTCCCCGGATTACTTGCGTTTTATCCCAGTGACGACAAAACCCCGCAGCACATAGAGCTGCGGGGTATGGGATGCTTTGTTCGGCTAGACCTTTTCGACCTGGCTGAACTCGAGCTCTACCGGGGTAGAGCGTCCGAAAATGAGCACAGCCACTTGGATCCGGCTCTTTTCGTAGTTAACTTCTTCAACGGTACCGTTGAAATCAGCGAATGGACCATCGATAACACGGACCACTTCACCTGGCTCAAACAGAGTCTTCGGCTTAGGCTTGTCGCTACCATCAGCGACACGACGCAGAATGGCCTCAGCTTCTTTGTCGGTGATCGGCGCAGGCTTATCTGCAGTACCACCGATGAAGCCCATGACACGAGGGGTATCCTTGACCAAGTGCCAAGTACCTTCGTTCATGTCCATCTGAACCAACACATAACCTGGGAAGAACTTACGCTCGCTCTTGCGTTTCTGGCCATTACGCATTTCGACGACTTCTTCAGTCGGAACCAGAATTTCGCCGAAACCGTCTTCCATGCCAGCCAGCTTTACGCGCTCGATCAGCGAGCGCATTACATGCTTCTCGTAACCCGAGTAAGCATGCACAACGTACCAACGCTTAGCCACGGGACACCCTTAGCCAACAATCAAGGAAATCAACCAACCGAGCAGGGAGTCGAGCCCCCACAGCAGCAACGCCATCACCAGGACAACCGCCACTACAATGAGGGTGGTTTGCGTGGTTTCTTGGCGGGTTGGCCATACGACTTTACGAATCTCGGTGCGAGCTTCCTTTACCAGCGTAAAGAACGACTTGCCTTTTGCAGTCTGCAGAGCAATAAAGCCGGCAACAGCAGCAAGAACAAGCAGAGCGAGTACGCGATACAGAATCGGCGAAGCGGAGTAATAGAGGTTACCCACAACACCAACAACTACCAAAGCGACAACAGCCAGCCACTTGAGCAGATCAAAACGAGAGTCTTGGGCTTCAGCCTTGGGAGTCATCTAGGAAAATCCTGTGAAAAGAAAGCCAGACACACGAGGTGAATCTGGCAGGTCAGGAGGGAATCGAACCCCCAACCTACGGTTTTGGAGACCGTCGCTCTGCCAATTGAGCTACTGACCTAAAAGCTTATCAGGCCGGCCATTATGCCGACCTGATCGAGAGAAATCAACTACTTATTCGATAATCTTTGCCACTACACCGGCGCCGACGGTACGACCGCCTTCACGGATAGCGAAACGCAGACCATCTTCCATTGCGATGGTTTTGATCAGAGTGACAGTCATCTGGATGTTGTCACCTGGCATTACCATTTCAACGCCTTCTGGCAGCTCGCAGTTACCAGTCACGTCAGTAGTACGGAAGTAGAACTGTGGACGGTAGCCTTTGAAGAACGGAGTGTGACGACCGCCTTCTTCTTTGCTCAGAACGTAAACTTCTGCGGTGAACTTGGTGTGCGGCTTAACCGAACCTGGCTTGACCAGAACCTGACCACGCTCAACGTCGTCACGCTTGGTACCACGCAGCAGAACGCCGCAGTTCTCGCCAGCACGACCTTCGTCCAGCAGCTTGCGGAACATCTCAACACCGGTGCAGGTGGTGGTGGTGGTGTCACGCAGACCAACGATTTCCAGTGGATCCTGAACGCGGACGATACCACGCTCGATACGACCGGTAACAACGGTACCACGACCCGAGATCGAGAATACGTCTTCGATTGGCATCAGGAACGGCTTGTCGATAGCACGCTCAGGCTCTGGGATGTAGCTATCCAGAGTCTCAACCAGCTTCTTGACAGCGGTGGTACCCATTTCGTTGTCGTCTTTGCCTTCCAGCGCCATACGAGCCGAACCAATGATGATCGGGGTGTCGTCGCCTGGGAAGTCATAGGTGGACAGCAGGTCGCGAACTTCCATCTCGACCAGTTCCAGCAGCTCAGCGTCGTCTACCAGATCAGCCTTGTTCAGGAAGACCACGATGTACGGAACGCCTACCTGACGGGACAGCAGGATGTGCTCACGGGTTTGCGGCATCGGACCATCGGCGGCCGAGCAAACCAGGATCGCGCCATCCATCTGGGCAGCACCGGTGATCATGTTCTTCACGTAGTCAGCGTGACCTGGGCAGTCAACGTGAGCGTAGTGACGAATGTTCGAGTTGTACTCAACGTGCGCGGTATTAATGGTAATACCGCGAGCCTTCTCTTCTGGAGCGCTGTCGATCTTGTCGAACTCGACGACAGCCGAACCGAAAACTTCGGAGCAAACGCGAGTCAGCGCTGCGGTCAGCGTGGTCTTACCATGGTCAACGTGACCAATGGTGCCGACGTTAACGTGCGGCAGACTACGATCAAACTTTTCCTTAGCCATCGAGACAATCCTCAACAAGAAGAAATAAGCAAGTTGATACAGCCATTAAAACAAAGGCAGATATTTTCATATCTGCCTTGTTATATGGAGCTCTTGAGCGGATTTGAACCGCTGACCTCACCCTTACCAAGGGTGTGCTCTACCAACTGAGCTACAAGAGCGTAACACTATGCAACAACAGCAAACTTGGAGCGGGTAGCGGGAATCGAACCCGCATCATCAGCTTGGAAGGCTGAGGTTCTACCACTAAACTATACCCGCGGAGCTAGCTGCTCTCGCTAAACTGGTGGAGGGGGAAGGATTCGAACCTTCGAAGTCGTAGACGTCAGATTTACAGTCTGATCCCTTTGGCCGCTCGGGAACCCCTCCTGAACGTGGGCGGCATTTTCAACTCTTGCCGTCCTACTGTCAAGCTTTTTCTCATTTAAAATCTTGAGGTTAGCTAATTTGACAGCGCTTCACAGATATCCATCTAGTGGTGTTCCCTGTGGAGCGGGCGCCATTCTATGCAAACTATTCGACGGTTGCAACACCCTCGCACAACATTATTTTATGTTTTAAGTCTTTGAAATCGTTGGAAAGACTAGAAAGCAGGGTTTGGTCCAGTAAACGCTGGCTCCGAGGCGCAATCTGCAACCACAACCCGGCTGCATCGCCAAGTCGACCGACCACCTGCTGGGCGACCACATCCAGAGAAAGTAACCGCTGGCGCAAGGCGTTTAGCTGCTCCTGAGTACTCAAGCCACCAATATAGAGACACTCCTGCCCCCGCTTTGGAGATTGCTTACCCGACTGGGACTCGCTCAGCAGGTGAATATCCTGCTGACTGCCCTTATAGAGTGATAGCGGCGCCACTTCTTTAACCTTCAAAGGCGCCTCTTGCTGATGCCAGACGTAATAGACACCATTGAGCACCAGCAACAAAAGAAACAACCAGCGCATAATCACCTCAGTCCAGGGGGCAAGCCATGGCCAGACCCACAAATACCAGGTCAGGCACCATCCGCGCATGAGGCGCGGCCTCTTGCACCAAAGGCGCATCGCCCCCCGTCAGCAATACCGTGAAGTCATCGCCCCACAAAGCCTGGGCATGCTCCAGCTGGGAGCGCACAAAGCCCTGGAGCATATGCACACAACCTCGCTCAACCGCTTCGACCGTTGAGCGCCCGGGCGCCATGCTTGACAGCGCCCTTTCAGCAGAAGCATCGTCATAGCGAATCCGTCGGGTATGAGTACGCAACTGGCTGCGCATCAACGGCATCCCCGGACAGATGAAGCCGCCCAAGTGCTCGCCATCAGCAGCAACAAAGTCAGCCTTGGCTGCAGTGCCAAAGTCCATGACCAAGCAAGCCCCTCCCGCCAGACGATAAGCCCCCAACACAGCAAGCCAACGGTCCAGCCCCAGTCGCTCGTAGTCTTCATAACCATTGCGCACACCGCCAACCTCTCTGGCCGGCTGGGCAATCAACACTTCCAACCCAAAATGCTCGTAAAGTAGCGCCGAGAGACTGCTTGTCTCCTCCTCACTGCGAACACTGACCAGGCGGCAACGCTGGGGAGGCTCAGGAAGAGCTCCAACCTGAGACAACAGGGCTTGATCAGAAGCCACCACCCCTCCCGCAACGATAGAGGCGTCGGTGCTGCGAATTACGCGCCACTTGATAAAGCTGTTACCGCAATCGAGCTCAAGAATCATCGCGCAACCTCAAACTGAGCTCACCACCGCTGAAGCTCTTCTCCACCCCATCGACCGCAAGGCGCAATGCGCCCTGAGCATCGATACCCAGCACCACACCATCGATCTTGTTCACACCAGCGATCAAGGAAACCGGCCGCCCTTGCCATACATGCGCCTGCTCCCACTCATGCTGCAGACCACCGAATCCAGCCTGCCGATGCTGCCCCAGATAGCCCTGTAAACTTTTATTGAGCCTGGCCACCAATTGATTGCGATCGATCACAACGCCCGTCTCACGCCCCATAGAGGTCCACTGCTGATCGACTTCGCTGGTAGCCTGCATATTTACATTGATGCCGATCCCCAGCACTACATGGCAAACGTCTGCAGGGTCACCTACAAGCTCGAGGAGAATCCCAGCGATCTTTTGGTTGTTGACCAAGATATCGTTTGGCCACTTCAAACCAACCTCAGCCACGCCGAATGACTGCAGCGCACGCAGTACCGCAAGGCCCACCACCAGACTCAAGCCTTCGAGCTGGCGCATACCTCCATCAATACGTAGCACCAGGCTGTAATAAAGGTTCTCGGCAAAAGGGCTTGCCCACTGACGCCCACGCCGCCCGCGCCCAGCGGTTTGGCGCTCGGCCAGCACCAGGAAGGGTGCAACTTGGCCTTCAGCGATTGCTCGCAGGGCCTGGGCGTTAGTCGAATCGATACAGTCAAATATCAGCGCAGGCCAATGCTCGCCTTGCGAGTGCTCGACAATAGCCGACTCCTCCAGCAGGGAGAGCGGTTTGGCCAGTTGATAACCACGGCCACGCACCTTATGAATAGGTAGATTCAACTCGGCCTCTAGGTGCTGCAACTGCTTCCAGACAGCACTGCGACTGACGCCAAGGGCGGCGCCCAGGTCTTGCCCGGAATGGAAGCGACCATCCCCGAGGAGCTTCAACAACTTCAGCATGCCAATCTCGACTCGTAATGAGGCTGGCATGATAGCCATGCAGGCAGGGATTGCATAGAAAAGTGATGCCGCGAGAGCGGCGGCGCGGGGACCGGACCTGCCCCACGATAGTGTTCTGTGAGCTTCTTAAGTATCGCGGGGCCAGTCGGGGCGCCGCACCAGTGTTCAATCAGCTTCATAGGCGATGTGCCAGTGAGATAGCTTCGCGGGGCAAGCCCGCTCCCACACCGGCACTCCCACAGCCTGGTCTTTTCCAGTGGGCGGAAAGACAAAACCCCTACCTGCGTGTGCAGATAGGGGTTTCGGAATTTAATCTTGACGATGACCTACTCTCACATGGGGAAACCCCACACTACCATCGGCGATGCATCGTTTCACTGCTGAGTTCGGGATGGGATCAGGTGGTTCCAATGCTCTATGGTCGTCAAGAAATTCTGTTGCCAGAAGGTCTTGT
>NZ_SMOK01000040.1 GCF_004353925.1 Pseudomonas sp. H9
CCGAACGCCAACATCGAAGACGTCTACACCGACGCCAGCAAAGTCACCGCGACCGTCACTGAAGTGAATGGCGGCAACTTCGAAGGCACCGACCTCAAAGGCGCGAATGCAACTGCAACCGTTGAAGACACGGTGCAAAACACCAAGGTCGAAGTCACCGCAGACGCGGCGAAAGAAGGCGACGCTAACGTCACCTTCCACTTCCAGCTGAGCAATCCGCCACAGGCCGGTAGCACCGCCATCCTGACCGTCAACGTCGGCGGCAAGGACTACTTCGTCACCGTCGATGACAAGGGTTACGGCAAACTCGAAGTCCCGAACGCCAACATCGAAGACGTCTACACCGACGCCAGCAAGGTCACTGCCACCGTCACTGAAGTAAACGGCGGCAACTTCGAAGGCACCGACCTCAAAGGCGCGAATGCAACTGCAACCGTTGAAGACACGGTGCAAAACACCAAGGTCGAAGTCACCGCAGACGCGGCGAAAGAAGGCGACGCCAACGTCACCTTCCATTTCCAGCTGAGCAACCCGCCACAGGCCGGTTCCACCGCCGTGCTGACCGTCAATGTCGGCGGCAAGGATTACTTCGTCACCGTCGATGACAAGGGTTACGGCAAACTTGAGGTGCCGAACGCCAACATCGAAGACGTCTACACCGACGCCAGCAAAGTCACTGCGACTGTGACTGAAGTGAACGGCGGCAACTTCGAAGGCACTGACCTGAAAGATGCCTCGGTGACCGTTGATGTCAAAGACACCATCCAGGACACCACGGTCAAAGTGACTGCGGATGCCGCGAAAGAAGGCGACGCTAACGTCACCTTCCATTTCCAGCTGAGCAATCCACCGCAAGCCGGCAGCACCGCCGTGCTGACCGTCAACGTCGCGGGCAAAGACTACTTCGTCACCGTCGACGACAAGGGTTACGGCAAACTCGAAGTCCCGAACGCCAACATCGAAGACGTCTACACCGACGCCAGCAAGGTCACCGCGACTGTGACTGAGGTGAAC
>NZ_SMOK01000041.1 GCF_004353925.1 Pseudomonas sp. H9
TCCACCGTATGCGCTTCTTCACTTGACCATATAACCCCAAGCAATCTGGTTATACTGTGAAGACGACATTCGCCGAAAATTCGCAATACTCTTAAAGTCTTAAGAGAAACTCACAAATTTTACCTTAGCCTGAATAAACACCAGTGAAAGTGTCATTCAGTCTATCTTTCTATCACATACCCAAATTTTTAAAGAACGATTCTGAAAAAGTTCAGAAATCAATATTCGACGCGAATATTCATTTCTAAGCTTTGACACGGTAGCACTACCAAGCGGTAGGGGGTGGTGGAGCCAAGCGGGATCGAACCGCTGACCTCCTGCGTGCAAGGCAGGCGCTCTCCCAGCTGAGCTATGGCCCCAACAAGAAACTGGTGGGTCTGGGCAGATTCGAACTGCCGACCTCACCCTTATCAGGGGTGCGCTCTAACCAACTGAGCTACAGACCCAGTTAAGAGCTGTTACCGATATCGTCTTCTTCAATGAATCAAGCAATTCGTGTGGGAGCTTATGAAACAGCTGATGTCGTCGATTAAGGAGGTGATCCAGCCGCAGGTTCCCCTACGGCTACCTTGTTACGACTTCACCCCAGTCATGAATCACACCGTGGTAACCGTCCTCCCGAAGGTTAGACTAGCTACTTCTGGTGCAACCCACTCCCATGGTGTG
>NZ_SMOK01000042.1 GCF_004353925.1 Pseudomonas sp. H9
GCATCTTTCAGGTCGGTGCCTTCGAAGTTGCCGCCGTTTACTTCAGTGACGGTGGCAGTGACCTTGCTGGCGTCGGTGTAGACGTCTTCGATGTTGGCGTTCGGGACTTCGAGTTTGCCGTAACCCTTGCTGTCGACGGTGACGAAGTAGTCCTTGCCGCCGACATTGACGGTCAGGATGGCAGTGCTACCGGCCTGTGGTGGGTTGCTCAGCTGGAAGTGGAAGGTAACGTTGGCGTCGCCTTCTTTCGCGGCATCCGCGGTCACTTTGACGGTGGTGTCCTGGATGGTGTCTTTGACATCAACCGTGATCGAGGCATCTTTCAGGTCAGTACCTTCGAAGTTGCCGCCGTTTACTTCAGTGACGGTCGCAGTGACCTTGCTGGCGTCGGTGTAGACGTCTTCGATGTTGGCGTTCGGGACCTCGAGCTTGCCGTAACCCTTGCTGTCGACCGTGACGAAGTAGTCCTTGCCGCCAACATTGACGGTCAGCACGGCGGTGCTGCCGGCTTGCGGTGGATTGCTCAGCTGGAAGTGGAAGGTAACGTTGGCGTCGCCTTCTTTCGCCGCATCGGCGGTCACTTCGACCGTGGTGTTTTGGATGGTGTCTTTGACATCAACGGTCACCGACGCATCTTTCAGGTCAGTACCTTCGAAGTTGCCGCCGTTTACTTCAGTGACGGTCGCGGTGACTTTGCTGGCGTCGGTGTAGACGTCTTCGATGTTGGCGTTCGGGACTTCGAGTTTGCCGTAACCCTTGTCATCGACCGTGACGAAGTAATTCTTGCCACCGACATTGACGGTCAGCACGGCGGTGCTACCGGCCTGTGGCGGGTTGCTCAGCTGGAAATGGAAGGTGACGTTGGCGTCGCCTTCTTTCGCCGCGTCTGCGGTGACTTCGACCTTGGTGTTTTGCACCGTGTCTTCAACGGTTGCAGTTGCATTCGCGCCTTTGAGGTCGGTGCCTTCGAAGTTGCCGCCATTCACTTCAGTGACGGTCGCAGTGACTTTGCTGGC
>NZ_SMOK01000043.1 GCF_004353925.1 Pseudomonas sp. H9
ATCGAGTAGGAGGCGGGTTTACACCCGCCGTCCTCTCACACCACCGTGCGTACGGTTCCGTACACGGCGGTTCAGGCTACGCGGCTAAGCCGACTAATCGTATCCAGTATCGAGACAAGTCCAAGTCGATCCCATAGTTTCTTCGGTAGCGCCTGATTCACATGTGGCGCACCCGAGTTCCACCATGGGCCCCGGCCATTGAAGGCAGATTTACAAGCACGCTCTCGCCTTAGACCCAGACGCATCAGGTTGCTGGCCCTCGTAGAGGGTTGCTTCCATTGTCGCCAGATGACACAGCGAAGTTTGTGCCTGATCCACCCGTCCAGCTCTTCTAGTGGACGCCTGCTCTGACTGAGCTTGAAATAACTCGCCCAGCCCTGTACCACGGGGTTCAACCGTTCGATGATATAGGCCACCTTACGGCCTCGCGCCCCGCGCAGCAGTTCCTTGAGCCGATCGCGAAGGCGGCCAAGGCTCATTGTCGCCACTCTCAGCCTAGGCTGTTTATGCCAGCTCATCCCGTATCCCAAGTAGTCGCATTTCCACGCCCTTGCCACTTGGCTCTTCTTCCTGTTCACCGTCAGTTTCAGACGCTCTTTCAGGAAGCGCTCAACGCTGGCCAGTACCCGCTCGCCTGCCCGGTGACTACGCACATAAATGTTCGCGTCATCGGCGTAACGCACGAACCGGTGGCCCCGCCGCTCCAGCTCACGATCAAGTTCGTCGAGCAGGATGTTCGACAGCAACGGTGAAAGCGGGCCGCCTTGCGGCGTCCCCTCCTGCCGTGGGCTGACGACACCACCCGACATGATCCCAGCTTCGAGGTAGCGGCGGATGAGCCTGAGCACGCGTTTATCTTCGACACGGCTCTCGATACAGGCCATGAGTCTGTCGTGGTTGACCCGATCAAAGAACTTCTCCAGATCAAGCTCCACGCACCAGCGATGGCCCGCCTCCACATGGGAACGGGCCGTTTCGACGGCTTGGTGGGCGCTTCTGCCCGGACGAAAGCCGTAGCTGTAGTCCGAAAATAGCGGGTCGAAGATTGGCGTGAGCTGTTGCTGCAAGGCTTGCTGGATCAGGCGATCCACAACGCTGGGGATTCCCAGTTGCCGGGTGCCGCCCTGCGGTTTGGGGATTTCAACCGCCCTCACTGCCTGGGGATGGTATTCACCGGCCAGCAATCTGGCCTTGAGAGTTGGCCAATACTGTTTCACGTAGCCCGACAAGTCAGCCACCGTCATGCCATCGGCACCCGGCGCTCCCTTGTTACTGACCACGCGTTGATACGCACGCTTGAGGTTGGCCGGTGCAAGCACCCGCTCCATCAGCGTGTCCGGCTCCGCGTTCGTCCACGTCAGAGACGCCGTCGATGACTGCGCACTGCCAGCCGTCGCTCTCGGATTCTGTCCGGAGCTTGGGGTCACAGTTCTCCCTCGGAGAAATTTCTGCTTTTTCGACATTCGACGAGACTCTGGCGCCTACTGGCGGCATAACCTGTTCGGCCCTTGGTGGCGTGGTTGACCGCCACTTACTACGGCCTCGGCTGACTTCTGCACGCTCATCCCGTCGCCTCTCGACGCTCGGTAGCACAATGGCAAACGTGCAGATCTCCCAGGGTAATTCGCGTGACCTTCCTGCTTATGCCTGTCGGATCTACGCCGCAACGTTCCGTGCAAGTATTGGGCTTTGAAGATGTTTGCCTTCTAACCCCGCTGCGCCGCCTCTATCCGCTTCCTGTTCGTCAGGCCAGCATTTTGCCTCGGGCTTCCTTCAGATTCGCAGTCACCCGCGACACCCTTGCCTCTGGCTAACACTTCCCCTTGCCGGGTGTGTAGAGGACTTTCACCTCCAAGTCACCAGCGAGGCCACCACAGCCAAGCTGGTTGCGCTAACGCGCAACGCGCCATGCCTGGCGCACAAAC
>NZ_SMOK01000044.1 GCF_004353925.1 Pseudomonas sp. H9
TCCCCACTGCTGCCTCCCGTAGGAGTCTGGACCGTGTCTCAGTTCCAGTGTGACTGATCATCCTCTCAGACCAGTTACGGATCGTCGCCTTGGTGAGCCATTACCTCACCAACTAGCTAATCCGACCTAGGCTCATCTGATAGCGCAAGGCCCGAAGGTCCCCTGCTTTCTCCCGTAGGACGTATGCGGTATTAGCGTCCCTTTCGAAACGTTGTCCCCCACTACCAGGCAGATTCCTAGGCATTACTCACCCGTCCGCCGCTGAATCAAAGAGCAAGCTCTTCTCATCCGCTCGACTTGCATGTGTTAGGCCTGCCGCCAGCGTTCAATCTGAGCCATGATCAAACTCTTCAGTTCAATACTGCTTGGGTTTTGAGAAAACCCTAAACTTGGCTCAGCAATCTCAAATGACTAAATTTGAAATCTTTCGATTTCCGTGTAGTCACTTGTGATGCTGATAATCTTTTTGACTATCAGTCCGAGTCACAAGCACCCACACGAATTGCTTGATTCGATTGTTAAAGAGCGTTTGGCTGAAGTCTTTCGCTTCAACCGAGGCGCGCATTCTACGCTTTCCTCAGAGTGTGTCAAGCGTTTATTTTGAAGTTTTTCAGAATTTCTCTTTCAACTTCAACCGCTTAACTCGCTGCGATCTCTCGTCAGCGGGAGGCGAATTCTACAGCGTTTCAATTCGCTGTCAACCACCTTTTTCACCGCTGCCGATCTTTCGATCGAAGCCCTTTCGGTACCGCCTGGAACATCTAACTCATTGAATCTCAAGGAGTTTTCCGTTCCGACTGCGCCGGAAGTGGGGCGAATTATAGAGAGATCTGAGGGGGCGTCAAGCTTAATTTCAGGAAATCCCCAACAAAAGAATAATGCGCACTATATTGCTCAATATTCCCGCTTTGCGCATCATACGCCGCAGTCGTCGACCTTGTGCGCCCTACCTCTATATAAGGACCCCTCCTCCACAATGAACGCTCACCCCCGCAGCCTGGCCGCAACATTATTTCCCATCGGCCTGCTGCTGATCGCCATGGCATCTATACAATCCGGAGCCTCCCTGGCCAAAAGCATGTTCCCGGTCGTTGGCGCGCAAGGCACAACCACTCTGCGCCTGATCTTCGCCAGTGTGATCATGTTGCTGTTGCTACGCCCCTGGCGTGCACGGCTCACTGCCAGCACCCTGCGCACCGTTATCATCTATGGCGTGGCCTTGGGCGGCATGAACCTGCTTTTCTATATGTCGCTGCGCACGGTCCCACTGGGTATCGCCGTGGCCCTGGAGTTCACCGGCCCCCTCGCCGTGGCCCTGTATGCCTCTCGTAGAGCAGTGGACTTTTTCTGGGTCGCACTGGCAGTGGTTGGCCTGCTGCTGCTTATTCCCATCGGCCAGACCGGGGGCGGCATCGACCTGGTGGGTGCCGGCTATGCGCTGGGCGCCGGCGTGTGCTGGGCGCTGTATATCCTGTATGGCCAAAAGGCAGGGGCCGAAAACGGCATTCAGACCGCCGCACTCGGCGTGATGATCGCAGCGCTCTTCGTTGCGCCGATTGGCATTGCCCATGCAGGCAGCGCCTTGCTTACACCAACGCTGTTCCCGATCGCCCTGGGTGTCGCTGTGCTGTCCACTGCCCTGCCCTACAGCCTGGAAATGGTGGCACTCACACGTATGCCCACCAAGACCTTCGGTACGCTGATGAGTATCGAGCCTGCCTTTGGTGCGCTCTCGGGATTGTTGTTCCTGGGAGAAGTGCTGAGCGTTGCACAATGGCTGGCCATCGGCGCAATTATCACCGCCTCAGTGGGGGCGACGCTGTCAATGCGTAAGGAAAGCCCGGCACTGGTCGCCGCCGACTGATTTGAGAAATATTTTCATTTAAATCAAAGCTGGTCATTGTAACGCGCATCCACGATCTTTAAGCTGTCATGGAACGTCAACCTTTATGTTATCTAATTGACAAGACAGGGACGCACAAGAGCATCAGGAAGGGGCGACAGAAACAGACCCGGGCGAGAGATCCGGCACGTATTAAGGACGGGAATGAAACGAATTTTGCTCATCCTGGCCATGTTGGCCATTGCCGGATGCGCGGCGACTGCAAAAACTGAAGTCAAGCGCGGTAAGAAAGGCCTGCACATCAATTGCTCTGGCCTCTCGTCATCCTGGGATCAATGCTACAAAAAAGCGACCACAGCCTGCGGCGACAAGAATTACAAAGTCATCGCCCGCTCTGGCGACGATGACGCCGAGCCCGGCGATTACTTGTTCGGGCTTAATCCCGCCGGATACACCAGTCGCAGCATGATCGTACTCTGCAAATAAAGATCTCTCAGCATAAAGGGCAGCCAGATGGCTGCCCTTTATGCATGTACGCACCCCCGGAATCAGATCGCCTCGGTGCGGGTCAGTAACCATTGCAGCGCAGCCCCATCGAGCAACGGCGCCAGACGCTCGCGCACCTGCTGATGGTAAGTATTGAGCCAGCTGATCTCGCCTTCACTCAATAGCTCACGCAGCAAACAACGCGTATCGATCGGGCACAGGGTCAAGGTTTCAAATTCAAGGAAGTCACCGAACTCGCTACGCCCCACCTCGCGGTTGAACACCAGGTTCTCGATGCGTACGCCCCACTGTCCTGGACGATAGGTGCCCGGTTCAATGGAGGTGATCATCCCGGCCTGCATGGCTGTCTGCGGTGTGCTGGCAGCCTGATAGGCAATGACCTGCGGCCCCTCATGCACATTCATGAAATAGCCAACTCCGTGCCCTGTGCCGTGGCCGTAATCAACTTGATCCGCCCAGATTGGCGCGCGGGCGATCGCATCGAGTAACGGCGAAAGAATGCCCCGTGGAAAGCGAGCACGGGACAGGGCAATCACCCCTTTAAGTACTCGAGTGCAATCCTGCTTCTGCACCAGACTCGGCGCCCCCACCGGCACCATGCGAGTGATGTCTGTGGTACCACCCAGGTACTGCCCCCCTGAGTCAATCAAGAGCAGGCCATCACCTTCGATCTGCGCATGGGACGCTTCGGTTGCACGGTAGTGCGGCATGGCGCCATTGGCGTTGAACGCAGCAATGGTCGAAAAACTCAACGACACGAAGCCCGGGCGACGGGCACGAGCCGCACTGAGCTGTTCATCGATGGTCAACTCGGATACTGGCTCTCGCCCCAGCGCGGCTTCGAACCAGGCAAAGAACTCGCATAGCGCCGCACCATCCTGCTCCATGGCATTACGGATGTGAATGAGGTCCTGGGCGCTTTTTTGTGACTTGGCCAGCGTGGTGGGATTGAGGCCTTCGACACATTGCACCTGTGCCGACACGTTGTCGATCAAACCTTGGGTGACCTTTGCCGGGTCGATCAACAAACGGCTGCCTGCCGCAATAGCGGCCAATGCCGAATGGATGGCCGCGTAGTCGCGTACCTCTACCTGATCCGCTTCAAGCGCTCGATACGCGGCTTCATCCAGCTTGCCGGGGGCAACGAAGAGCGTTGCCTTGTCCTGGCCGATCAGCGCAAACGAGACAAACACCGGGTTATAGGGAACGTCGCTACCACGCAAATTGAACAACCAGGCGATATCGTCAAGGGTGGCAATGAAGTGCCAGTCAGCACCGCGCTCCCGCATCACCTGACGCAACTGCACGAGCTTTTCAGCGCGACTGACCGTCGCCTCCGGTGGCAGGTGGGCATACACCGGGTTGCCTGGCAACGACGGACGTCCTTCCCAGACGAGCTCAAGCAAGTCTTTGGAGGTAAGTAAACGTGCGTTTCGGGCAGCAAGACGCTCACGCAACTGCCGCGCCGATGCCAACGCCATGACTGCACCATCAACGGCGACCACACCATTTACTTTGATCTGTTCGCCCAGCCACTCCAACGGCCCCGGTTTGCCGGGTTGTAGTTTCATCAGCTCAATGCCGCTACCGGCGAGTTCTTTCTCGGCCTGCTCCCAATATCGGCTGTCAGCCCACAGACCAGCGAATGTCGGCGTCACGATCAACGTGCCGACCGAACCTAGGAAGCCGGACAGCCATTGCCTGCCCTGCCAGTACTCCGGGAGGTATTCGGAAAGGTGCGGATCAGCCGACGGCACCAGCAAAGCGTCGATCCCTTCTCGGTTCATGGCCTGACGTACTGCTGCCAGGCGTGCGCTCACCACGCCCTGCATTGAAGAATGAGTGTTCATGCTGACTCCTGCTACCACGGCATCCGTTGTTATCGCCGCAGATAATGGAACAGGCTTCAGCCCCCGGCAACTGCCCAGAAGGGTTGCGCCTGTAACGAAGCTTTAATTGCGGCTGCGGCCTGATCAAGCCTTGAACATCACTTGGATGACGCGCTCGTCGATGGGTGTCGTGGCGGCGTAGTCGAAATACAACGGCAAGTTGTTCATCGCTGCAGGCTCTGTGGTGGTCCATGTCGAGTTTACAAGCCACCCCGGCTATGAAAGGGAGGCTGAACGTGACCTCAGAGTGCCCCACCACCAAATAGAACGATAAATTATTGTAATTTATATTTATATAACCAAAACAAAGTTACATTCGCTACCAGTGAACTTCCGGCTTCGTCAGCCTTCACAACTGTACAGTCCTTATGTGGGGAAACCTCCATATCCCCCGGGACGAGACGCCGCCGAGGTAATGCCCATGCCGCGTTCTACTGACCACAAACAGGGCGTTGTGCTGCTCGACACTCGCCAACACACCCCCGACCATGAGCGTGCCGTGCACCTGAAGCTGGCTGAACGGCTGGCGCAGTTGCTCAACACCCAAGTGGTTGAGCCCACGACGCCGCCTGCGGCGCACGACAACTTCTATTACCTGCCCACCGAGACCCTGATAGACCCGGCGCGCTACCAGGAGATGGGCATCGTCTCGGATCGGGACCTGTTCGGCGGTATGGTGGCCAGGCCCTACATGGCCACCAAGGCGATTTCCCATCCGTTGCCCGCCAGTGCCCGCTACCCCCTCGGCTGGACCGATGACTTTGCCCGCCAGGCCAGTGATGCGTTACTGCGTGGCTACACGGTGTTCAGCCTGGAAGATGCCCGCAGCGCTGCGGTACTGCTGCTGCAGGACGGCCCGTTACGGATCAAACCGGTACGGGCCACAGCAGGACGCGGGCAATCGGTGGTCACTTCGATGGCGGAAGTCGAACAGGCACTCAGTGAGCTGAACGAAAAAGAGCTGGCGCTCTGGGGGCTCACACTAGAAGAGAACTTGACCCAGGTGCAGACCTTCAGCGTCGGCCAGGTCCAGGTCGCAGGCTTGTTGTGCAGTTACTACGGCACCCAACAGTTGACTCGCGACCACAGTGGCGAAGAAATCTATGGTGGCTCGGACCTGGTTCTGGTGCGGGGCGACTATGACGGCTTGCTGCAACTCGAGCTGGAAGACCCTCTGCGACTGGCCATCACCCAGGCCAGGCTCTATGAACAGGCGGCGATGCAAAACTTTCCTGGCTTTGTTGCCTCTCGTCGCAACTATGACGTTGCCCGCGGCCTGAACAGTCAGGATAAAGCACGCAGTGGCGTGCTCGAACAGTCGTGGCGCATCGGCGGTGCCAGCAGCGCTGAAATACTCGCGTTGCAGGCATTTGCCGCTGATCCGGCGCTGATGCGCGTCCGCGCCTCCACCCATGAAGTTTTCGGCGTACCCGAGGTACCCGCCGATGCAACTATTTTCTATGAGGGGGATGACCGTGAACTCGGACGACTCTGCAAATATGCACGACTGCGCGACTATGACCATCCATAGTGAAGCCATCGAGATCAAGGTCGATGATGAGTGCATCGCCGCCACCCTCCTCAGCCCCGGCGACACAGTGCCGGGCATACTGTTCGTTCACGGCTGGGGAGGCAGCCAGCAGCGCGACCTGGCACGGGCCAAGCACATTACCGGCTTGGGTTGCGTGTGCATGACCTTTGACCTTCGCGGTCACGAGAAAACCGCAAGCCAGCGCCTGAGCGTCACCCGTGAACACAATCTGGCCGACCTGCTGGCGGCCTATGATCGGCTGGTCAGTCACCCCGCCGTCGACGCACAGGCCATTGCCGTGATCGGCAGCAGCTATGGTGGCTACCTGGCCACGCTGCTGACGGCCTTGCGACCAGTTAAGTGGCTAGCCCTGCGGGTGCCCGCACTGTATTGGGATGATGAATGGTCACAGCCCAAACAGGGCCTTGATCGCCAACGCCTGAGCGACTATCGCCGACTTGCCCTGGGACCGGCCGACAACCGCGCACTGGGCGCCTGCGCCGAGTTCGCCGGCGACGTGCTGCTGGTGGAGTCAGAACAGGACGATTATGTGCCACACAGCACCTTGATGAGCTACCGCTCGGCCTTCGTCAGCGCACACTCACTCACCCACCGAATCGTCGACGGTGCCGATCATGCACTGTCCAACGATCGCAGCCAAAAAGCCTATAGCTCGATTCTCAATGCCTGGATCAGCGAGATGGTCATCGGTGCGCGCCTCAATCGCTACCCTCACCATTCCCCTTGGTACTCCTGAGCAACGGGTAACTGACAATGCAGGCCTTCTGTGCTGGTGCGCACAAGGCTGCTCAGGGTCTGGAACGCGGCGAAGTTCACGCCTTTCGCTTGATGCTGGCGGATCAGTTGCAGGAAGGGCTCCTGCTCAAAACTGCTGGCCGCCGCTTCCCAGGCGCTACGCGACTGCCATTGCAGGTATTGCATTACACGACTGCCATCGACACTGGCCTGGATACTTGCGCCCAACAAGCCTTGATGCTGTGAGGCCAGCATTTCACTGCGCTCAGTCAGCGCCTGCGCCAGGGCGCGCTGATGGGCCGGTATCACTTCGAATTCGATCATCTGGTTAAAGCACAAACTGCGCTCAGAAACCATCATGGGCATGTACTCCCTGTCATTGAACTTGCGGTACAACGGCAGGCAGGGTAAAACCTCGAGTTAACTCAAGGTCAAGAGAATTATCACCATGACGCAACCTTGCACCGCCGAGAAGGTCATGACCGTTGGGCAACTGGCGGCCCGCAGCGGAGTAGCAGTTACCGCACTGCACTTCTACGAAAGCAAGGGTCTGATCCATAGCACCCGCAGCAGCGGCAATCAGCGGCGTTATCCGCGTGAAACCCTGCGACGCGTGGCTGTCATCAAAATGGCCCAGCGCCTGGGCATCCCGTTGGCCACCATTCATGCTGCGTTACAGACACTGCCGGTCGGTCGCGCACCCAGCGTTGCCGACTGGCAACGACTGTCTGAGCAGTGGCGCCAGGACCTGAATCAACGCATCGACAAATTGTTGATGCTGCGCGACCAGCTCGACGGCTGCATCGGCTGCGGATGCCTTTCGCTGCAAAGTTGCCCACTGCGCAATTGCAATGACCAATTGAGCGAGCATGGACCGGGGCCTCAGCTGCTACAACCCGGCCCGGAACTGGCCGAATGAACTGACGTCGGCAACCGGAGGCTTTGTCAGCCGACGCTGTCCATCACGCGACGCCGATAATCGCTTGGGGCAAGCCCGGTCACTTTGTAGAACACTTTGCGGAAGGCCCCAGGGTCCTGATACCCCACACCCCAGGCAATCTGATCAATACTGCGGTTGGTGAACTCCAGCATCCGGCAGGCTCGCCCAACCCGTACTTGCTGGCAATACTCGGTCGGCTTGAGGCCAGTGGCACTGCGAAATCGGCGCAGGAAGGTACGTGATTCCAGGCCGGCACAATCGGCCATGTCCTTCAGGTTCACATCCCGCGCACCGCTGCTTTGCAACCAATGCTGCACTTTGAGTACCGCTTCATCGCCGTGATCCAGGCGTGGACTGAAGACACTGCCTGGCGCTCCGCCGCTGACCCGCTCTACCGCCAGAAAACGCGCGGTTTCAGCGGCCAGGGTTTCGCCTTGAAACCGCTCAACCAGTTTCAAGCCCAGGTCAGTCCAGGCCATCAGCCCGGCGGAAGTAATGATGTCACCGTCATCGAGCACCGGCAGGTTGGCCTCGACGTTCACCGCCGGAAAGCGCTCGGCCAACGACTGTGCGAAGTTCCAGTGCGTCGTAGCTGGTCGACCGTCAAGCAGGCCACTGGCAGCGATGAAGAACACTCCGACACAGACTGAAACCAGCAACGCACCTTCGCGATGCCAACGACACAGGTCCTGGCGATAGCGTTCGAGGAGTTCAGGCGCAGGCGCCTGAGTCAGGCTGGGCGGGATGATCATGACCCGAGGTTGGTGATAGCTGCCCGGTTGGCTATCGAACACGACCGCCAACTGCCGCTGTGCGTTTTCACCCCAATGGCTGACACGCAACGCCGGCCGCTCCAGCGCTCCCAGTTCAAGGCGCAAGCGATTGGCGATGGCAAACAGGTCGGTTAACCCATGCACCGCAGCCGCCTGAGCACCGGGATAGACCAGCAAACCGATCTCCAGGGTGTTGCCGCCTTTGTCCATTGTCAGTTTTTCCCGCCAATTTGTCGTTCGCGCCAATCTGCAAATGTACTGCTCAAGCCTATAACTATCACCACCTCACAACCACTCTCCCAGCAAAGAGGCTTTTACCATGAGCAAGCACGCACTGATCGTAATCGACATTCAGAACGACTACTTCCCAGGTGGCAAATGGACGCTTGAGGGTGCGGATCGCGCCGCCGACCATGCCGCTCGCATCCTCGCTGCGACACGGGCCAAAGGCGACCTGGTGGTGCATGTGCGTCATGAATTCGAATCACCTGATGCGCCCTTCTTCACCCCTGGATCGGAAGGCGCGCGCATTCACCCCAAAGTCGCGGCGCTGGCACATGAACCCGTCGTACTCAAGCACAAGGTCAACTCATTCCTGAACACTGAACTCAAGGCGTTACTGGACGAGCACGGTATCGAGGCGGTAACGGTGGTCGGCAGCATGAGCCATATGTGCATCGACGGTTTCACTCGTGCCGCTGCCGACTTCGGCTATAGCGTTACCGTCATTCATGATGCCTGCGCCACCCGCGACCTGGAGTTCAATGGGGTGAGCGTTCCGGCGGCTCAAGTGCATGCTGCCTACATGGCCGCTCTGGCATTTGCCTATGCCCAAGTGGTCAGCACCGAGGACTACCTGGCAGCTCACTCGCGCTAAACCCGTGGCGGGGTACGCCCACTCTCCGGCCTGCCCCGCACTGCGGCGATCAGATCACGACGTTACGCACAAAACGCGTGGCCACTGCACCTTCATTGCGATAGGCGTGAATGCAGTTACTGGCATAGCTGAAAAAATCGCCCGCCTGCAAGTGATGGCACTGATCACCAAGGACCAAGGTCAGACACCCTTCGGCCACATAAAGCTGTTCGCTCCAGCCATCGGCGTCTGCCTCACACTGGTACACCTCGCCCGGTTCCAGGCGCCATTCCCACAACTCCACTTCACGACTGGCAACGGAGCTGGCCAGCAACACGGCCCTGCTGCCGGGATGAACACCGGCCCAGGCCAGCTCGTTGATACGGCTTGGGTCACGATGGTCAGGCGCCTGGATCAAGTCGCTGAATGCTACGTCCAGCGCCTCGGCAAGGCGGTCCAGAGTCGTCAGGCTGACATTGTTTTCCCCGGCCTCAATGGCAACCAGCATTCGCCGACTGACACCGGACTTTTCCGCCAGGGCACTCTGGCTGAGTTCAGCGGCAAGGCGCAGGCGACGAATATTCTGACTGACATGCTGTAGGACGGAGGCACGTTGGCTGGTGTTTTTGTGCACTATATTGCTCACAGATTGGGTTTGCGCAGTATACTGCCCACTTCGCCGCAATTGTGCGTCGCCCCTCTTCCGTGTGCAAGGCCATGAACTCGATCAACAGTGCAGAACGCCCCTCCGTCTCCTTCCGGCTCAGTAAAGCCGAATTGGTTCTGGTGTTTATCACCATGCTCTGGGGCGGCACTTTTCTGCTTGTGCACAACGTCATGACCGTCAGTGGGCCGATGTTCTTCGTCGGTCTGCGTTTTGCCGCCGCCACCTTGTTTGTCGGCCTGGTCTCTGCCCGTGCTCTGTCGGGGCTGACTGCAACCGAGTTCAAGGCCGGGGTGCTGATCGGTGTGTCGATCATGCTGGGCTACGGCTTGCAAACCTACGGGCTGCAGACCATCAGCAGCAGTCAGTCGGCGTTTATCACAGCCTTGTACGTGCCTTTTGTACCTTTACTGCAATGGCTGGTACTGGGGCGTCGCCCCGGGCTTATGCCCAGCCTCGGCATAGGTCTGGCTTTTGTCGGCCTGATGCTGCTGGCCGGCCCTGAAGGCGGATCGCTGCAGTTCAGTACCGGCGAGATCGTTACGTTGATCAGTGCCGTAGCGATCGCTGCTGAAATCATCCTGATCAGCCGCTATGCCGGCAAGGTCGATGTGCGCCGGGTGACGGTGGTGCAGTTGGCAACCGCGTCGATACTGTCGTTCATGATGGTGGTGCCGACCCAGGAGCCACTGCCCGATTTTTCCTGGCTGCTGCTGCTCAGCGCCCTGGGTCTGGGGGCAATGAGTGCTGTCATTCAGGTGGCCATGAACTGGGCGCAAAAGTCGGTTTCGCCGACGCGGGCCACCCTGATCTATGCAGGTGAGCCGGTCTGGGCCGGAATCGTCGGCCGGGTTGCAGGTGAGCGGCTGCCCGGTATTGCCTTGTTCGGCGGGTTGCTGATTGTGATCGCGGTGATCGTCAGCGAACTGAAAATCAAACGCCGGGGTCAAACCGACGACGCAGTGCAAGCAGCCGTTCAAGGGCGCGAAGCCGAAGGCTAACGGCCAAATCCAGTCTATCCTTTGAAAAAAACTGTTATAAAAAATTCGTTTGATACACCGGGTTTGTAGAATTCTGCCACAGCTTGTGTGTTGGTGATCGACGGTACGCCACGTATGATCCCTTACAAACTTCTGCAGATTAGAAATCTATGTCCTTGATAGTGCTACTGCTTCTGCCGTTTATCGGCAGCTGCCTGGCGGCTGTCTTGCCGCACAATGCCCGCAACAGCGAGTCGTTGCTTGCCGGGCTGGTCGCCTTGGTGGGCACCGTCCAGGTCGCTATGCTGTACCCGCAGATCGCCCATGGTGGTGTGATTCGCGAAGAGTTCCTGTGGCTGCCGAGCCTGGGCCTGAACCTGGTCCTGCGCATGGACGGCTTCGCCTGGCTGTTCTCCCTGCTGGTGCTGGGCATCGGTACATTGGTGTCACTGTACGCCCGCTACTACATGTCGCCACAAGATCCGGTGCCCCGGTTCTTCGCCTTTTTCCTGGCCTTCATGGGCGCCATGCTTGGCCTGGTGATTTCCGGCAACCTGATCCAGATCGTCTTCTTCTGGGAGCTGACCAGCGTCTTCTCGTTCTTGTTGATCGGCTACTGGCACCACCGCGCCGACGCCCGACGCGGCGCCTACATGGCCCTGATGGTCACCGGTGCGGGCGGTTTGTGCCTATTGGCAGGGGTGCTGCTGCTCGGCCATGTGGTCGGCAGCTACGACCTGGACAAGGTCCTTGCTGCCGGCGAGCTGATTCGCAATCACTCCCTGTACCCCGTCCTGCTCCCCCTGATTCTCCTCGGCGCACTCAGCAAAAGCGCACAGTTCCCTTTCCATTTCTGGCTGCCCCATGCCATGGCAGCCCCCACACCGGTTTCGGCTTACCTGCACTCGGCGACCATGGTCAAGGCCGGGGTGTTCTTGTTGGCACGCCTGTGGCCCGTACTCTCCGGCAGCGAAGAATGGTTCTGGATCGTCGGCGGCGCCGGTGCCTGCACCCTGCTGCTGGGTGCCTTCGCGGCCATGTTCCAGAACGATCTCAAAGGGCTGCTGGCGTACTCGACCATCAGCCATCTCGGCCTGATCACGTTGCTGTTGGGCCTGAACAGCCCCTTGGCAGCCGTAGCGGCTGTATTCCACATTCTCAACCACGCGACCTTCAAGGCCTCGCTGTTCATGGCGGCCGGAATCATCGACCACGAAAGCGGCACCCGTGATATCCGTCGCCTCAGCGGCTTGTACCGCCTGCTACCCTTCACCGCGACCCTGGCCATGGTAGCCAGTGCCTCGATGGCAGGCGTGCCGTTGATGAACGGTTTCCTGTCCAAGGAAATGTTCTTTGCCGAAACCGTGTTCATCAGCTCCAGCGCCTGGATCGAAGCTTCCTTGCCGGTGATCGCCACGGTGGCGGCCACCTTCAGCGTGGCGTACGCCCTGCGCTTCACCGTTGACGTGTTCTTCGGCCCACCGGCCACCGACCTGCCCCATACTCCCCACGAACCACCGCGCTGGATGCGCGCCCCGGTCGAATTGCTGGTGCTCACCTGCCTGGTAGTGGGCATGTTCCCCGCTCAGTCGGTCGGCCCGCTGCTGGCTGCTGCGGCCCTGCCAGTGGTCGGCGGCACCCTGCCCGAATACAGCCTGGCCATCTGGCACGGCTGGAACGCCCCGCTGATCATGAGCTTGATCGCCATGAGCGGCGGCATCGTGCTTTACCTGCTGCTGCGCAACCAGCTCAAGCTGGGGCGCTTCCCTCAACCGCCATTGATCGAGCGCTTCAATGGCAAGCGCCTTTTCGAACACTGCCAGGTACTGCTGATGCGCGCGGCGCGGCGCTTCGAACGGGTGATGACCACCCGACGCCTGCAGAAGCAACTGTTCATGCTGGTGCTGGCGGCATTTCTGGCAGGCCTGCTGCCGATGCTGCAAAGCGGCCTGAGCTGGGGTGACCGTCCGAAAATCCCGGGTTCGGGGGTATTCGTCACCCTCTGGCTGATCGCCATTGCCTGCGCTGTAGGCGCTGCCTGGCAAGCCAAATACCACCGTCTGGCAGCGCTGACCATGGTCAGTGTCTGCGGCTTGATGACCTGCATCACCTTTGTCTGGTTCTCGGCACCCGACCTGGCCCTGACCCAGCTGGCGGTTGAAGTGGTGACCACGGTACTGATCCTGCTCGGCCTGCGTTGGCTGCCACGCCGTATCGAGGGCGTTTCGCCTGTCTCCGGCACCCAGGAGCAGGCACGCCTCAGACGCCTGCGCGACCTGGTTCTTGCTGTACTGGTTGGCGGCGGCATGGCGCTGCTTTCCTACGCGATGCTGACCCGCCCGACGCCCAACGATATTTCTTCGTTCTACCTGAGCCGGGCCTTGCCCGAAGGTGGCGGCAGCAACGTGGTCAACGTGATGCTCGTCGACTTCCGTGGTTTCGATACCTTGGGTGAAGTAACGGTGCTGGTGGCCGTGGCGCTGGCGGTGTTCGCTTTGCTGCGACGCTTCCGCCCACCCCGCGAAAGCATGCAGTTGCCTGCCCAGCAGCGCCTGTTGGCCCCTGATGTGGTGACCGACCTGATCAACCCGCGCCAGGCGGCAGACACGGCACTGGGGTTCATGATGGTGCCTGCGGTGTTGGTGCGCCTGCTGTTGCCAATTGCCCTGGTGGTGTCGATGTACCTATTCATGCGCGGGCACAACCAACCAGGTGGCGGCTTCGTCGCAGGCCTGGTGATGTCGGTTGCCTTTATCTTGCAGTACATGGTGGCCGGCACCCAGTGGGTAGAAGCGCAGATGAGCCTGCGCCCGCTACGCTGGATGGGCACAGGCCTGCTCTGCGCGACGTTGACCGGCGCCGGAGCAATGCTGCTTGGCTATCCGTTCCTGACCACGCATACCGCCCACCTGCACTTACCGGTGCTCGGTGATATTCATGTGGCCAGCGCACTGTTTTTCGATGTCGGTATTTTCACCGTCGTAGTCGGCTCGACCTTGCTGATTCTCACTGCCTTGGCGCACCAATCGGTACGCGGACACCGTCCGGCCAACCAACCCAAAGCCACTCAGACAGGAGCCGCCTGATGGAAGAAGTCATTGCAATTGCCATCGGCGTACTCGCGGCCTCCGGTGTCTGGCTGATCCTGCGCCCGCGAACCTTTCAGGTTGTGATGGGTTTGTGCCTGCTGTCCTATGGGGTAAACCTGTTCATTTTCAGCATGGGCAGCCTGTTCATTGGTAAGGAGCCGGTCATCAAGGAGGGCGTCCCTCACGACCTGCTCAACTACACCGATCCGCTTCCTCAGGCGCTGGTGCTCACCGCCATCGTCATCAGCTTTGCCATGACAGCACTGTTTCTGGTGGTGCTGCTGGCATCGCGCGGCTTGACCGGTACCGACCACGTGGATGGCCGGGAGCCCAACGAATGAGTTTCATGAATCAACTGATCATTGCGCCGATCCTGCTGCCGCTGCTCACCGCAGCACTGATGCTGTTGCTGGGCGAAAAGCGCAGGCCACTGAAGGCCCGCCTCAATCTGTTCTCCAGCCTCCTCGGGCTGGCTATCTCGATTGCCCTGCTGGTATGGGTCCAGGCACAGGGTCAGGCCAGTTCGATCGGTGTCTACCTGCCGGGCAACTGGCCAGCGCCATTCGGCATCGTCCTGGTGGTCGATCGGCTTTCGGCACTGATGCTGGTGCTGACCGGCATTGTCGGCGTCAGCGCCCTGCTCTTCGCCATGGCCCGCTGGGATGGCGCCGGGGCGAGCTTCCACGCACTGTTCCAGATTCAACTGATGGGCCTTTACGGTGCCTTCCTGACTGCCGACCTGTTCAACCTGTTCGTGTTCTTCGAAGTATTGCTGGCTGCCTCTTACGGTTTGCTCCTGCATGGCTCCGGGCGGGCGCGGGTCAAGGCAGGCTTGCATTACATCGCTATCAACCTGTTCGCTTCCTCGCTGTTCCTGGTCGGTGCCGCAATGCTCTACGGTGTCACCGGCACATTGAACATGGCTGATCTGGCGCTGAAAATCCCGCTGGTGCCTGAAGCCGACCGCGGTTTGCTGCATGCCGGCGCGGCGATCCTGGCCATTGCTTTTCTGGCCAAAGCCGGGATCTGGCCGCTGAACTTCTGGCTGGTGCCAGCGTATTCCGCCGCCAGCGCACCCGTAGCCGCCTTGTTTGCGATTATGACCAAGGTTGGTACCTACACCGTGTTGCGCCTGTGGACCTTGTTGTTTTCCGGCCAGGCCGGTGCCTCTTCGTTCTTTGGTGGCGACTGGCTGGTCTATGGCGGCCTCGCCACCCTGGGCTGTGCTGCGGTGCTGATTCTGGCCGCTCAACGCCTGGAGCGCATGGCCGGCCTGAGCATCCTGGCTTCGGCTGGCACCCTCATGGCTGCCATCGGGTTCGGCCAGGTGGCGTTGACGGCCGGCGCGCTGTTCTACCTGGTCAGCTCGACCCTGGCGCTCTGCGCCCTGTTCCTGCTGGCCGAGTTGATTGAGCGCTCGCGCTCGGCCAATGAACTGCCCATGGATGATGACGATTGCCACCCCTCGCCGCTGGAATCACTGCATCCACCCAAAGGTATCAACCTCGACGATGATCAGAATGCTGTTGTCGGCCAGATCATTCCCTGGACGATGGCCTTCCTCGGGTTAAGTTTTATCGCCTGCGCCTTATTGATCATCGGCATGCCGCCACTCTCGGGTTTCATCGGCAAGGTCAGCTTGATTTCTGCCCTGTTCAACCCGCTGGGCCTGGGTAGCACGCCCGAGCAACCGCTTTCCGTGCAAGGCTGGGCCTTGGTGGCACTGCTGATTCTCTCCGGCCTGGCGTCGATGATTGCCCTGACCCGCGTCGGCATCCAACGCTTCTGGACACCGCAGGAGCGCCCATCGCCAGCGTTGCGGTATTACGAGTGCATCCCGATTGTCGTCCTGCTCGGCTTGTGCATTGCCCTGAGCGTGCGTGCCGAACCCCTGCTGCGCTATACGCAGGACACCGCAGCCAGCCTGCAAGACCCCGAGCAGTATGTCAGTGCCGTGCTCAGCACCCGGCCAGTCCCCGGCCCTACCAGCCAGGCCGTCAGCGCACAGGTGCAACCATGAAACGCATGTTTCCCGCTCCACTGTTGTCGGTGTCGCTGTGCCTGTTGTGGTTGGTGCTAAACCTTTCGATCAGTCCGGGCAATCTGTTGCTGGGTGTGCTCCTGGGCGTGTTTGCGCCCCTGCTGATGGCGCCCCTGCGCCCGGTGTCGGCACGCATCCGTCACCCCTGGACAGTCCTGCGCCTGATCTTGCGCGTAGGTGCTGATGTACTGGTATCGAACCTGCAAGTCGCACGTGGCGTCTGGACAGCCAAACGCCGCGCACCTCGCTCGCGCTTCGTGCAAATTCCTCTGGACCTGCGAGATGCCCACGGCCTGGCAGCCTTGTCGATGATCACCACAGTGATCCCGGGCACCATTTGGTCAGAGCTGGCGCTGGATCGCAGTATCCTGCTGTTGCATGTATTCGATCTGGACGACGAGGCGCAGTTCATTGACCACTTCAAACAGACTTACGAACGTCCGCTGATGGAGATTTTCGAATGACAGGCCTGCTTGCCAACGCCATTCTCATTAGCCTGTTCATCTTTGCTCTGGCGATGGCCCTGACCCTGTACCGGCTGTTTCGCGGCCCTTCAGCCCAGGACCGCGTCCTGGCGCTGGACTACCTGTACATCCTGGCAATGCTGATGATGTTGGTGCTGGGCATTCGCTATGCCAGTGACACCTACTTCGAGGGCGCGTTGTTGATTGCCTTGTTCGGCTTTGTCGGCTCGTTTGCCCTGGCCAAGTTCCTGCTACGTGGCGAGGTGATCGAATGAATAACGTCAACGAACTTCCACTGTGGGTTGAGGTGCTGGTTGCGGCGCTATTGCTGCTCAGCAGCCTGTTTGCCCTGAGTGGTGCCCTGGGCCTGATTCGCCTCAAAGAGTTCTTTCAGCGCATGCACCCGCCCGCCCTGGCCTCCACACTGGGTACCTGGTGCGTGGCCCTGGCATCGATCCTGTACTTCTCGATGCTCAAGCATGAACCTGTGCTGCACGCCTGGCTGATCCCGATTCTGATGGCAATCACTGTACCCGTCACCACACTGCTGCTGGCGCGCGCGGCGCTGTTTCGCAAGCGCATGGCGGGAGACAAGGTGCCCGAAGAAATCAGCAGCGGTCGGGACCGAGGCCACTGATCACTGCTGCGTCAACGCCTGCAGCTCGCGACGAACCATGGCTGCATACTCAGGCGGGCTCAATTGATACAACTGGGTAGCCACCCAGTCGAACCATGCGCCCTGCAAGCGCTCGCGCTCGGCTAGCCACCGCTCGGCTTGCTCGCGCGCCTTGGCCTGGTGCCGGGCATGGAAGTCGGCACGCCCCTGTGGCGCATGTGCCGAATCACTCATTCGCTGGCCTTGAACGTGGTCAGCTCGCCTTTGCGCCATTTGGCTGCCTTGCCAGTGGCTGCCTTGAGAATTTTGCTCAAGCCTTCCTGCAGCTGTTGGTGAGCAGCAAAAATCATCACCACCCCCTGGCCTTCACGCAAAACAATGCCTTCGCCTTCAGGCACTGAAACGAACGCATAGTCACCCAGGCCATAAACCGTCAGTTTGATGTCGCGGAAACGAACTTCGAGTTTGCCACCCTCACGGCTGGGCAACACTGCGGCGCGAAAATGATCGCCGACTTTCAGTTCCAGTCGTTGTTTGTCATCGACAACCATGGCTGTTTCAGTGTCGACTTCGGCCATGTATAGGCCTTCAGCGTTTTGTTCGGTGACATACACAAAACGCGATTGAAACTGTTTGACCAATTTGGCCCTAAGATCGCCCAGCACAAACAGGGCATGTGTATCCAGATTACTGACTGCCAATGAAGAATTCCTCAAACCGATTACACGACGCCCCCGCAAGAGCACCACGGCTCCATGAAGGCACGTCACTTCAATGTCGAAGTCTGAAAGACTAATGGGTAGATGCACGAAATGTCTGTGCGGACGAGCCGTGCAGCATGCAGGATTTATCACCCCTGCGAGCCAGCTCTGGCCTCACGACAGGCATTCGGCAGATTTCCGTCAATGGAAACGTTCTTTCTGACATCAAATCTGTCAGGAAAGTGCGATAGATACGTCCTGGCCCCTCGGCAGAACGGGTGCCTGGATCTAATCTACACATCGCAGGGAAGGAATATGCACGAAAACACCGAAATCCGTCGAGAGGCAAGCCGCATTTCTTACACCGACAATAGAAACCGGGACAAATCCGTAAGCAATAAACGCCACGTTGTGGTTCCGGCCGGCATTAACTTTTTTCATGTCACCGAACATGCGACCGGACAGGTCAAGGGTTTCCGCTGCCGACATATCGATGCCTGCGAACTGGCTCGAACACTGGAGCGCTGAGCGCTCCTTCAAACGGCCTGGCGTACGTCTCCGGGCCGTTGCTTACCCTGCAACTGCTTCAGCCATGCATTCTGACACTCGACAGCTTCATCGCGGCTGCCAAACGCCGTGCCTCGCCGCTCACCATTAACCAAAACCACCCAGCACACGCGCTTGCCCTGGGCTTGCAGAGACACTGGCACGCCACTGCCAATCATGACGGCAACATCGACTTGGCTATTCATAATCCCCTCCGGAATTTAATTAGCAACCTAACGATGTTGTCATCATACGCCCGCACTGACAGCGGAAAAAGCTATTGCCGGCATAGCTGTGTTGCATCAATCGCAACAAAGCCTGGGCGAGAAACGTCAAGGCCCCGCAGATCGCTCCACGGGGCCTTGGCCGAACTGCGGGTCAGATCTGACGCTGGTGCTTGTCGATCTGCTCGTGCCGCTCTTGGGCTTCGATGCAGTACTTGGTGGTCGGACTGATCAGCAAGCGCTTGAGGCCAATTGGCTCGCCGCTGTCGTCGCACCAGCCGAAGCTGTCGTCGGCGATTCGGCTCAGGGCCATTTCCAGTTGCGGCAACAGGCGCTGGTCGCGCTCGATGGCGTTGACCAACCAGTGGCGCTCTTCCTCGACGGACGCGGCATCCGCCGGATCGGCCGGGCTGTCCAGGCTCTCGATAGTGATGCGGCTCTGTTCGATGCGCTCCTGGGTCTCGACTTTCATCGACTTCAGCAACTCGGTGAAGAACGCCAGTTGCTCGGCGTTCATGTAGTCATCGGCCGGCATGGCCAGCAACTTTTCCTTGGTCATCGATTTCTCTATGAAAATAACGTGCATTTAAGCGATTGGATTGCCATCACCGACAGTTCGCCGACGGCGGAATTCTTCAAGCACCCTGCGGCACTCTATTTACGAGGGGCGGCAGTCTAAGGCTCCAAGCCGTACTGGGCAACAAAAATGACAGCGCAATAGGTCGAAACGGCCTGGAACCCGCTAATCGGCCAATAACTGGCTCAATACCGCCCGCAACTTTCCAGGTTTCACCGGTTTGTTGAGCAAGGGCGCCTGCAACGTCTGCATTGCCCGACGACTTTGCTCACTGCGGTCAGCGGTAATCATCACCGCCGGGATTGCACAGGCGAAATGTGTTCGCAGGTCACGCACCACATCACACCCCGTCAGCCCCTGATCAAGGTGGAAATCTGCCAGTACCAGCTCAGGTGCAACATCACCCAAGGCACTTAGGGCATCCTCCAGATCGCTGGCTGTTACGACCTGACAGCCCCACTGAACCAGCAACGAAGCCATGCTCTGACGAATGCTCAGCTCATTGTCGAGCACCAACAAACGCCGTCCCGGTAGCGGGTCACCAACGGTTGCCAAAGGTAACAGAGGCAAGTTCTGCAGCGGTTGCCCGGCAGACAGTGGCACGTCGATGCTGAACACCGAACCACGCCCAGGCCAGGAGCGCACCTGCACCTGGTAATCAAGGATACTGGCAATACGCTCGACGATCGCCAAGCCCAAGCCGACGCCTTTGCGATCCGCTGCACGCCCGACATCAAGCTGGTTGAACTCAAGGAAAATCGATTGCAGACGATCCTCTGCAATGCCGCGTCCGGTATCCCACACTTCGATGCGCAAATTGCTACCTCGCTGCCGCCAGCCCAACAGCACACGACCGTGCATGGTGTATCGACAGGCATTGCTGAGGAAGTTACGCAATATACGCGTCAACAAGCGTAGGTCGGTACGCACCACCCGCTCGCCACTGCGCACCTGCAAACACAACCCAGCGGCCTCGGCTACCGGTTGAAACTCCGAAGCGAGCGGACACAGCACTTCATCCAGCCGATACAGGTCCAGATCGGGCTTGATCGCAGCCTGGTCCAGTCGCGAAATGTCGAGCAGGTCAGTCAATAAGTCTTCAGCACCTTCAAGCGCCTGATGCGCCCGCTCCACCAATACCTGCTCGGGCTGCGCCAGTACGCGCTCACGCAGCGTCGAGATCAGCAAACGGGCAGCATTGAGCGGCTGCAGCAGATCATGGCTGGCCGCCGCGAGGTATTTGTCTTTACTCAGATTGGCCGCCTGGGCAGCATCACGGGCTTCGATCAACTCGTTGGTGCGCTCGGCAACACGCTGCTCCAATTCATCATTAAGTTGTTGCAAGCGCGCCTGGGCTTGCTTGCGTTCGGTAATGTCAGCGACGAAACCTTCAACGACCCCCTCTTCATCGGGCCGCAACAACAGGTTCATCAACACATCGATGCTGCTGCCGTCACGCCGGCGCAAGCGCGTCTCATAGCCCAGCAGCGCATGTTCGCGCTGCAACACCTGGACAATCGCGAGCAGTTCACCAGCGCCGCCCACAAACAATTCACTGGCCAGGTCCAGACGCGAGAACATCACCGCCTGGGGATCCGGATAACCGAGCATGCGTGCCAACGCCGGATTGGCGGCACGCATGCCCTGCTCCAGGCTGGCCTGAAAGATCCCGTGTACAGCGTGTTCGAACAGCCATTTATAACGGTTGCGCTCAGCCTCCAACTCGTCCAAACGTGCCGCCAATTCTGGATAGTGGCTTTTGCGTACCGTGTGATTGCTCAGGCCCAGCAAGCCTGCCAGTGCATCATTGCCTGGATCAGAGGGCTTCGCCATACACAACCTCGACATCACGCTGGCTGGAGCTTCGTGGGTTGGTCAATATGCATGGATCACCCATGGCATGGCGGGACAAAAACGGAATGTCACTGCTGCCTACACCATGCAGCCCCAGGGTTTCGTGAAAGCCCACGGCATGTTTAAGGGCGATCAAATGCTCAACCAGGCGGCGCCGTACTTGTTCATGATTAAGCCCACGGCAGTCAATGCCCAAGGTCTGAGCAATCACTTTGAAGCGCTCCGGTGCGGCGCTGTAATTAAAGGCCACCACATGCTCAACCAGCACCGCATTGCACAAGCCGTGGGGCAGATCGAGAAAACCACCGAGGCTATGCGACATGGCGTGCACGGCACCGAGGATGGCATTGGAGAACGCCAACCCGGCCTGCATGCTGCCCAGCATGATTTTTTCGCGCAGGGCGATATCCTGTGGGTTGGCGATCATCTCCACCAGATGGCCGTTGATCAAGCGGATGGCTTCGAGGGCATGGGGGTCGGTCAATGGCCCATGGCCGGTGGAGACGAACGCCTCGATGGCATGCACCAGGGCGTCGATACCGGTACAGGCGGACAGAAACGGATCCATGCTCAAGGTCGTTTCAGGGTCAATCAACGACACATCCGGCACCACCGCCTTGCTGACAATCGAGAACTTCATGCGTTGCTGTTGGTTGGAAATGATCACGAACTGCGAAACATCTGCTGACGTCCCTGCAGTGGTCGGCACCAGAATCAGCGGCGGGCTGGGCACACGAATGGTATCGACACCCTCAAATTCAAGGATGTGCCGACCATGGGCGACGACAATGCCGATGCCTTTGGCGCAATCCATCGGACTGCCACCGCCAACCGCCACAATCACATCGCATTGTTCACTGCGATAACGCTCGGCGCCACTCATGACTTCTTCGACCCGCGGATTGGGCGATACTTCGGCGTACAGGCAGTAGTCGATACCTTGCCCTTGCAAGCTGGCCTCGATATCCGCCACCCAACCGGCGGCAATCACTCCTGGGTCAGTGACCAGCAACACCTTGCGGGCGCCGAAGGTACGCGCGTAGTTGGCGACGTGATGCCGACAACCGGCACCAAAGATGATTTCCGGGGAAACGAACTTGCGCAACTGGCTCAGATTGGGGCTCATGAAACGCCTATTCTTGTTGTTCTAGGAGTAGTGAGCCTCAGCCTAAAGCATCCAGCCGGCATTGCAATGCGCCCTTCCGGGCACCTATCACCGGCACCGACCGTTGCGAACAATGGCCGATGCCGGTGACTGTATCGACACGCTAATGAATCAACGGTTGGCGAAGTACATCGTGACTTCAAAACCAATACGCAGATCCGTGAACGCAGGTTTCTTCCACATCGATTCAGCCTCCTTTGGCACCACTCAATTGCGGCGTATTCAGTAATACACCGATGCCGATGTGGCTCAAATGCTACTTTGGAACCGATTCGGTCACGCTCCCGGAGAACACGCCAGGTGCTACTTAGCTACCGCACCCTCGCTGCAGCGGGAAGGCTTGATAGTCGCTCCCTTTGCACTGAGCACAATAGCGACCATGACTCACCTCTCAGCCAACACCGCGATAGCCAACCTTTTCGATTGCCGATTGACCCGCACCTTCAGTGAGCGCCCAACGCTTTTTGGCGTTGCCGGCCAGCTCCTGACCGAGCTGTGGCAGGCTCGCGAAATAAGCAACCATGCCCCCCTGACGCTGTTCCTCTCCAGCAAAACGTCAACACCACAGCAACGTTTCGTTCGCCCGCTGCAACACGTACTGGTGGAACGCTTTTGCCGACGCCAGACCCTGAACCTCGATGAAAAACAGGACCTGATCATTGCCGCCCCTGATAGCCAATGGGGGCTTGATATTGACTTGCATGCGGTTGAATTGCTGATCAACGACTGCGGACCACTGGTTATCGAGATCTATCAACAGGCCCTGATCGACTATTGGAATACCGCCGACGATTCAGAACAGACGCCCTGGCAGTGGTACACACAGTACCTGGCCGACCAGTATCACAGCGCAATCGAATCCAGTGTGAAGGCGCGGACCCTGACGCCAGAAACGACCCACATGGCAAGCCTGGTCAAGTTGCACACTGCCGCCGATGCGCACGAGCGGCACGCCGACAGTGAACACCCTGACGTGTCGCTGCTAACGCTCGACCTCAGTGAACAGGGCAAGCTGGACGCTGATCTGGCCAGTGCCTTGCTGATCGAGCCAAAGCACCCGGCCAACGAACATGCGAGCCTATTGCTTTATACCCTGACCGGCCAATTGACTGCCTTCGCGTCACGCGATGCCGTGTTTGAAGCGCTCGGCCAGCGTTGGTCCCATCAGCCTGAATGGCAGCCACGCCTGCATCTGCAGAGCGCACCAGTACGCATGTTTGAACAGCAGGCACGCGGCCTGCTCGACCAACAACTACGTGCCCTCACCAGCGTGGCGGATAGCTGTCACTCGCAATACGAGGCTGTGCAGCTAAGCCTTGATATCGACCGCCTGACCTCGATGATCGATGAGTGCAACAGCAACGAGCCGGCCAACCGCCAACAGCTGATCAGCCAATTACCCGATTGGCTGATCAACGCCGACAGTTCGGCGCTTTCCCGCTACAGTGCCATGTTGAGCGCCGTGGCCAGAGGTTACGAAGCGGCCAACGGACAATTCTGGCTCGACGGCGTCGATGACGCCGAACACTTTGCCTACAAAAAACTTGCCGAACACCTTCACGCCGACCACCCCGACAACGGCCTGGAGCCCTGGGACGTCGAAGTGATCAATCACCAGGTCGAGGCAGCAGCCATTCCCGGCCAGGACAGCCTGATCAGCGATGGCACCGTCACAACGGTACGCTTTTCCCTTGCACAGCTGGCCATCGGTAATCTCGGGCTGCTCAAGCCCGGGCAAGTCGAGCTGAAAACACACTCCGGCGCCCAATTACCCGACTGGTTTAGCGAAGACTACCTGCGCACCCTGATCAGCGAGTTGGATATTGCAACCACCTACCCACACATGCTGCGCAGCACATTGCTGAGCGATGACGATCAACGCCAGCAACGTCAGCGCCTGCTGGCCGCACAACTCGCCACGCAGATGCCTGCCCTGGCCATGGAGCACCATCTGCATGGCGAGCACTTGAGCATCACCGCTGTCGACGGCATCTGCCAGATCTTCCACCACGTTACCGATAGCCTGCCGTGCGCGTGGGTGTTGCGCCCCCTGGGTTTTATCAGCGAGCCGGGGGCCACGCCCGATCAACCGCAGAACACTTGGCTGATCGAGCCCGACCAGGCCGGCGTTGGCTGCTGTGTGCTATACCGACCGATGGCAACCGAGCCATTGCTTGAGTTCGCCGATCGCCGCGCCTTGTTCACAGCCATCAGTACGGCCGGTCAGTTGCAGGACGACCTGCTCAATCGTCTGCCTGCCACTGCCCGCACCATTTATGCCCATGGTGGCTTCCAGGAACCGCATTTGCCGTTCTCGGTGGAAGATTCCTTCACGGTGCCGACCCACACCCCCGCACCGCCTCAGTTGTCGACACAGGCACCGCTCACCGACCTGATCGCCACGCTCTATCCGGCCTGCGTCGAAGAAACCATCGCGCACTTCGAAGCCAACGCCCGCAGTACCAGCGCAACCCGCTGGGCGCGTTGGGAGCAACTGGGCTGGCTGTTGTTCAACACCCTGCTGCCGCTGGCAGGCCCGACGCTGGTGCGTGCGGCGTGGCTGGTGCAGATGGAAACGGCCTTTATTCAGTTTGTCGACGCCGCCAACAAACGAGACCCGGCGAATCGGCGTGTTACCTTGGCCAACCTGTTGTCGAGCATCGCCGTCCTGCTGCTCACCCATGCCCACCGTCCGCTGGAAGCGAAGCCACAGACGACCGAGCCCATTGAAACACCCACCTCTCAGCCGTTAGCACCAAGCCCGGCACAGGCTGCTGCCTTGGACTACAGCTGGTCGCAACCCGATCAGCGGCTCAGCAAAGCGCAGCGTCAGGCACTTGAGCAACTGCAAGCGACATTGACCACAAACGAACTGGGCATGCCGATCATCAGCGGAGCTCAGCGTGGCTTATACCCGCACGATGATCAGTTATGGGTACGCCTGGAAGACGCTGTTTATCGGGTTGAACTCGACCCGCACAGCGAGCAGCCACGTATCGTCAACGCAACCGATACACAGTCGCTGGGCCCATGGTTGTGCAGAGATCAACAAGGGCGCTGGCAACTTGACCTTGGCTTGCGCCTGCGCGGCGGCATGCCACGTAACAGTCGTATCGCACAGCGCAAAGCGGAAAACGAACTGCGCCTACAGGAACTGCGCGCGGCCTTTGACGCGCTCACGACCCACGTGCCGGAACGCCAGAAGGAACTCAACAAACTTGCCCTGGTGATCGACAAGTTCCAGGAGCTGACCATTCTGAGCAATGCCGCCGACAAGCTGCGCACATTGGATACTTATTGGACTGACTACCTGAGCACGCTCAAGGCAAAAAATGAAGTGATACCGCTGGTGAACTACAAGTCTGCGTTGTCGCTTGGCCTCTTTCAAAAATTCGCCATCCAATGGACCAAGCAAAAAGCACTCATCAACATAATCGCACTGCGAAAACAAAAATTTGATCTGTACATGGACCAGATCAGGGCTGAGGCGGAAACGGCCGCATTAACTGACGCAGCGGGCAGCACCACTGCCGAAAACTGGCGTGAGGCCCTGCAGATCCTCGATGACATGACACCGCAACTGGATGACATCGTGGTCAGCAGTGAACAGCTTCCCCTGACCCGTGAACAACTGCGCCAACTGGACAGCAACTACAGGCCCGAGATTCGCGAGATGAATCTGAGCGCCGATCAACTGCTCCAGCAAAATCCCGACAAGGCTATTTTCTACGCCCATCTCCTGCGCCTTGAAATCAACTACGAGAAGCTGGTTCTAAACCCCGACTGGGACTCGCGAACCGTTGTACTGCTCGATCACTTCTGGAACAACCTGGACCTGTTCAAATCCCAGCGTTTACGCCTGTATGCACTGGAGGATGCCAGCGAAGACCTGAAAGCTCAGTTGCTCAGAGACATGGCGGGCATCCTCGCAGGCGCCAACCGCCGTCTGGATAACCTGGCGCCCGAATTGGGTGAAGCCAGGCAACAGAAAATCGTTCTGGCGCTGCGCAAAGACCTGGCTTTTGTCACCCAGGACATTCAGAACGCCCTCTCTGACTACCCCCCCACTGCCACCGTCGAGCAGCTCCAACAGCAGGCACCCGGTTTGATCGAAACCCGCGATCAAGGGTTACTGTTCGGCACACCGCGAGAGGGGGACGACAGCCTCGTCGATATCTACGACGCCAACGACAAAAACCGCCTGGCCACCTATCGCCAGGGGCAAAGCGGTTGGGAGAAAGTCGCGGAACCTCCCGCTCCCGTGGCCTCGGCTACAAGCCAGCAAAGCTGGGCGCGATTGCTGAAAAAAGGTGAAATGCTGATTCAGAATTCCAACAAGGATTTGAGGTTTCTGGAATCGCGCGCTGCGTGGAACTACGTGCCTGCTGATATCGAGGATATGCTCCTGCACCAACAGCAACGTGTTCTCAGTCAGCGTGATGCCCTGCGCCAACGCCTGGCTGATGACACCGCTGCCGGCACCCCGGTGGAGGATTCGGCGCAGCAAATGATCGACGCGCTGGGCACACAGGCTCAGGTGCTGTCCGAACAGGCTCAGGTGCTGCGTATCAGCGTCGCCCTCAAGCAACCGCCTCGGATGGGTGAGCTGGAGTACCTGCTGCAACACAACCGGGTAAGCATCCAGTCGACTGGCAACCGCAGGTTGCTACCCAAGGTAAAGGGGCGGCTGGACGATTACTTTGACGAGTACGAGATCCGCCAGAACGGCGAGCCGCTGTGTTACGCCCACTTTCATTACCTGAGCGAAGACGCCGCGAAAACCGCTTTCGTCGCCGGGCACTTGAAGACCGCTACGCAGCGCTACTGGCGTGGACGAGTCCATGTCGATGCCACTACCGGGCAGACCACCGAGGTGTACCGTAGCCCCATCAGTACGGCATCTGCGAAACAGTACTTTTTTAATCTGTAGGTCACAGTGGTAGCGGCGGTGCGGTGACCCGACTTGCCTCGCGATTGCGGCCTATCAGACACATCGCATCGCGGGGCAAGCCCGCTCCCACAGCAAACCCGCTTGTGTCTTGAGGAAGGAATAGAATCTGGAGTGAGAGCGGTGAATGCGCTTCGCTAGCAGCAGGGTAGACCCGGTGGGAGCGGGCCTTGCCCCGCGATTGGCTGCGCAGCGACCGTAAAAACATCTGCTTGCAAGTCAACGGACATACCGAAGCGACTGAATTGCTGCCGCTTCGCGTCAGATCGCAGGGCAAGCCAGCTCCCACCGGGAGCTGGCTTCATGGTCGATGGTCACTTCGGGCAAGCAGATCAGCGGTCTTTGAACTGCGCTTCACGCTTGGCGACAAACGCCGCCATGCCTTCCTTCTGGTCTTCAGTGGCGAAGGCCGCGTGGAACACACGACGCTCAAAACGCACGCCTTCGCTCAGGGTGACCTCAAAGGCGCGGTTGACGCTTTCCTTGATCATCATGCTCACTGGGATTGACTTGCTGGCGATGCTGGCCGCGACCTTCAAGGCTTCTTCGAGCAGTTGTTCCTGTGGTACCACACGCGCCACCAAGCCCGCACGCTCGGCCTCTTCAGCGCCCATCAGGCGACCACTGAGGCACAGCTCCATGGCTTTGGCCTTGCCCACAGCGCGGGTCAGGCGCTGGGTGCCGCCCATACCCGGCAGCACGCCGAGGTTGATTTCCGGCTGGCCGAACTTGGCGTTGTCAGCGGCCAGAATGAAGTCGCACATCATCGCCAGTTCACAGCCTCCGCCCAGGGCGAAGCCCGACACTGCGGCAATGATCGGCTTGCGGCGGTTGGCGACGCGGTCAGCATCGCTGAACAGGTCATCGACATAGATCTGCGGGTAACGCAGGTCGGCCATTTCCTTGATGTCGGCCCCGGCGGCAAAGGCTTTGGCCGACCCGGTGAGCACCACGCAGCCGATGTTCGGGTCTTTTTCCAGCTGATCCAGTGCCTGATTGATCTCACCGACGATCTGCGCGTTCAGCGCATTGAGCGCTTGCGGCCGGTTGAGGGTAATCAGGCCGACCTTGCCGTGGATGTCCAACAAAATGGTTTCAAATGACATGCAAGCTGCTCCCGTCAAAGATTGCGCGCAATGACCATGCGCTGAATATCGCTGGTACCTTCGTAAATCTGGCAGACCCGCACATCGCGGTAAATCCGCTCCAGCGGAAAGTCGCTCAGATAGCCATAACCACCCAAAGTCTGCAAGGCATCCGAGCAGACCTTTTCGGCCATTTCCGAGGCAAACAGCTTGGCCATCGACGCTTCGACCAGCGCCGGGCGCCCGGCATCACGCAGCGACGCGGCATGCAAGACCATCTGCCGCGCCACCGCAATGCGGGTTGCCATGTCGGCCAGACGGAAGGCCACCGCTTGGTGTTCGATCAGCGCTTTGCCGAAACTTTCACGTTCGCGGGCATAGTCACGAGCCGCCTCAAAGGCGGCGCGGGCCATGCCTACCGATTGCGACGCAATGCCGATACGCCCGCCCTCAAGGTTGGCCAGAGCGATTTTGTAGCCTTCGCCCTCTTCGCCCAAGCGATTGGCCACCGGCACGCGCACATTTTCAAAGACGATCTGGCAGGTGTCCGAGGCGTGCTGACCGAGTTTGTCTTCAACCCTGGCCACTTGGTAACCCGGCGAATCCGTAGGCACGATAAAGGCACTGATGCCACGTTTGCCGGCCTCAGGGTCGGTCACTGCAAACACGATCACCACCCCGGCGTTCTGCCCGGAAGTGATGAACTGTTTGCAGCCATTGAGCACATAGTGATCGCCGTCACGGCGTGCTCGGGTTTTCAGGCTGCTGGCATCGGAGCCTGCTTGCGGCTCGGTCAGGGCGAAAGCACCGAGCATCGCACCACTGGCCAGCGGCGTGAGGAATTGCTGCTTCTGCTGCTCGTTGCCGAACTTGAGGATCGGCACGCAGCCCACCGAGTTATGCACGCTCATGATGGTCGAGCAGGCACCATCGCCCGCAGCGATTTCTTCCAGGGCCATGGCGTAGGCCACATAGCCGGTATCGCTGCCACCCCACTGCTCAGGCACCAGCATGCCGAACAGCCCCAGCTCAGCCATTTCGGCAATGGCCTCCTTAGGAAAGCGATGTTCACGGTCCCATTGTTCGGCAAACGGCCGCAGACGCTCCTGAGCGAATTGACGGACGGCATCGCTGATTTGCTGTTGTTCTTCAGTTACTAGCATGGTGCACCTCAGTACAGACACTCGACGGCCATCGCAGTGGCTTCACCACCACCAATGCAGATGGCGGCAACGCCACGACGCAAACCTTTCTGGCGCAAGGCCGCCAGCAAGGTAACCAGAATCCGCGCGCCCGAGGCACCGATCGGATGGCCCAGGGCACAAGCGCCACCATGGACGTTGACCTTGTCATGGGGCAGGTCCAGGTGCTTCATTGCTGCCAGGGTCACCACGGCAAAGGCTTCGTTGATCTCGAACAGATCGACATCGGCCAGGTTCCAGCCGGTGCGCTTGATCAACTTGTCGATCGCGCCAATCGGAGCGGTCGGAAACAATGCAGGGGTATCAGCAAACGCGGCATGGCCATGAATCACCGCCAGCGGTTTGAGCCCTTGTTTTTCCGCCTGCGAGCGGCGCATCAGCACCAGTGCTGCGGCACCGTCGGAAATCGAGCTGGAGTTCGCTGCGGTAACTGTTCCGCCGTCACGGAAGGCTGGTTTGAGCTGCGGGATCTTGTCCAGACGGGCTTTCGGTGGTTGCTCGTCGTCGCTGATCAGACGCTGGGTTTTGCCTTCGGTAATTTGCACCGGGACGATTTCACTGGCAAAGCTGCCGTCCTTGATTGCCTGCTGTGCGCGGGTCAACGAGGCAATGGCAAAGTCGTCTTGTTGCTGACGCGTGAAGTCATTGGTTTCTGCACAGTCTTCGGCAAAGGTGCCCATCAGGCGCCCTTTGTCGTAGGCATCTTCAAGGCCATCGAAGAACATGTGGTCGATGATCTTGCCGTGCCCCATGCGATAGCCGCTGCGCGCTTTGTCCAGCAGGTACGGCGCATTGGACATGCTTTCCATACCCCCAGCCACCACCACATCGGCAGTGCCTGCCAGCAGCAGATCATGCGCCATGATCGCGGCCTGCATGCCCGAGCCGCACATTTTGTTCAGCGTGGTACAGGTAGTCGACTTGTTCAGCCCGGCCCCCAGTGCAGCCTGCCGTGCAGGCGCCTGGCCGAGACCGGCGGGCAGTACACAGCCGAACAGCACTTGCTCGACGCTGTCGGCAGCCACTCCGGCACGCTCGACGGCGGCGCGGATGGCGACGGCCCCCAGTTGTGGTGCAGTCAGGCTTTTCAGGTCGCCTTGCAGCCCCCCCATCGGGGTGCGCACAGCGCTGACAATTACAATCGGGTCGTTGGCGAGGGTCATGTCAGATTCTCCTGCAATTACTTGGCAGCCATGCGCAAGGCGCCGTCGAGACGGATCACCTCGCCATTGAGCATGCTGTTTTCAATGATGTGCTTAGCGAGTGCTGCGTATTCTTGCGGACGACCCAGGCGCGGCGGGAACGGCACCCCAGCGGCCAGCGAGTCGCGCACTTCTTGAGTCATGCCGGCCATCATCGGCGTTTCGAAAATGCCGGGGGCGATGGTCATCACACGGATGCCGAAACGCGCCAGCTCACGGGCTGCAGGCAAGGTCAGGCTGGCGATGGCGCCTTTGGAGGCGGCATAAGCCGCCTGCCCGATCTGACCGTCGTAGGCAGCAATTGACGCGGTGTTGATGATCACGCCACGTTCACCGTCGGCGCTCGCTTGACCTTCCGCCATGGCCGCAGCGGCCAGGCGCAGCAGGTTGAAGCTGCCAACCAGGTTGATATTGATCACCCGGCTGAAGCTGTCCAGGCCGTGTGGGCCGTTCTTGCCCAGCACCTTTTCGGCACCTACAACACCGGCGCAGTTAATCAGCCCGTGCAAGCTGCCAAAGGCCGTAACGGCCGCATCGACCGCCGCCTTGGCTGCCGCTTCCTGGCTGATGTCGGCCACGGCAAAGCGCGCCTTGCTGCCCAGTGCCTCGGCTTTGGCCTGAACGGCTTCAGCGTTCAGGTCGACCAGCATCACCTGGGCGCCAGCGGCGATGAGCATTTCTGCGGTGGCAGCGCCCAGGCCCGAGGCCGCACCGCTGACAATGAAATTCTTGTTGGTAATCTGCATAATGCTCTGTCCTCAAGCGCTGGCGGTCTGGGCCAACGCGGCTTGTTGTTTGGCAATTTCCTGGTTGCGCAGGATGAAACGCTGCAGCTTGCCGCTAGGGGTTTTGGGCAGCTCGCTGACGAATTCGATTTCCCGTGGGTAGGCGTGGGCATAAAGACGCTGACGCACGTGTTGTTTCAGGGCTTCGGCCAATTCCTCACCAGCTTGGTGACCGCTGGCCAGCACCACGAACGCCTTGATCAGTTCGGTGCGCTCAGGGTCCGGTTTGCCGACCACTGCCGCCTCGATCACCGCCGGGTGCTCGATCAGCGCGCTCTCAACATCAAAAGGTCCTACCCGGTAGCCCGAAGTGGTGATGACGTCGTCGCTGCGACCCACAAAACTGATGCTGCCGTCGGCGTTAAGCTCAACGGTATCGCCGCTGAGGTAATACTTGCCGACGATCGATTTGGTTGGCACACCGTGATAGCCGCCGAACCAGCACAACGGTGACTGCTCACGGTCTACGGCGAGAATGCCTGGCTGCCCGGCGGGCAATTCCTGGTGCTGCTCGTCGAGTACGACAATGCGGTGCCCAGGGATGGCATAGCCGGCCGAACCCAGATGCACCGGGTGCTGCAGGCCGTGGTGGTTGCACAACACCATGCCCAGTTCGGTCTGCCCGTAATGGTCATGGATCGTCACGCCGAGTTCCTCGCCAAACCAGCGGATCACTTCCGGGTTAAGCGGCTCACCGGCGCTACTGACCACCCGCAGGCGGCCTTTGATCGGGCTGGAGAAGGTGTTACCGGCAGCAATCAGCAGGCGATAGGCGGTCGGTGACCCGGCCAGGTTGGTGATCGCGTACTTGTCGATCACCTTGCAGGTGCTCTCGACGCTGAACGGCCCATCGAAAAAGGTCGTGGCATGCCCCAACGCCAACGGGCCAGTCACCGCGTAATACAAACCATAGGCCCAGCCCGGGTCGGCCAGGTTCCAGAAGTTGTCTTCATCACGCAGGTCGATGGCGTCGCGCATGTAGCCCTGGAAGGCAACAATCGCGCGCAGTGGCACCAGCAGGGGTTTGGCCGGCCCAGTCGTGCCGGAGGTGAACATCATCAGGAACGGCGCATCACCGTTGAGCAGTACCGGCTCGCATTGGTCGCTGGCGGCCTGCAGGGCGTGATGGAAATCCAGGTCAGTGGAGCCGCTTTCAGCGCCGATGCAAATGATCGACGGGCAATCGACCACATCGTCGAGTTTGACGCGATTGGTGCGGTCAGTGATCACCACGCGCGCACCGGACTGATGCACACGATGCTCGACGGCTTTAGGGCCAAACGCAGTGAACAGCGGTTGATACACAGCCCCCAATCGCCAAGTGGCCAGCACGGTGACCAGCAGCTCGGGAATCCGCGGCAGCAAACCGGCAACCCGATCACCTGGCCCTACTCCCTGAGCGCGCAGGACGTTGGCAAAGCGTGCCGCCTGCTGTTGCAACTGCTCGAAGCTGTACTGGGCACTCTGGCCGTCTCGGCCTTCCCAGTTCAGGGCAATCTTGTCACTGCCAACATGCCGATCACAGCATTCGACACAGGCGTTGAGCCCTTCAAGGCTGCCGTGCAAGGCTGCATCAGCCACCTGGAGATAGTCAAAGCCGCTCGCGGCTACGGCGTAATCACGCATCGTCAGACTCCTGATTGTTATTGTTGGAGTAACACCATGAATCTGACGATAGTCGCGCTGGACGGCGCCCGGGACAATGGCCAAAGCTGTCAAACTGGATGACTGGTTTGGCCTGTCCCGGGGCGGCGGTTTAACCGGCTCCTTCGCCCGCCAAGTCCGCTGCCAGGGCTTCTTCGGTCAACGTCAGCGCCAACGCCTTGAGTGCCGCTTCACGCTCACTGGCCAGCTGGTTGGCCTGTTCCAGGTACGTCCCCTCACTGATGCCTTCTTCATCGGTCAGCGCATCGAGCCGTGTCCAGAACGGTTGCTCGACCGTTGTGAAGCGCTCGGCGTGTTCACGGCGCAAGTGCTCCAGCCAAAAATCCCGCTGGCTAATGTACTGCGCCAATTGCGCTCCGCTTTCTGCGGAACGAACGGTTTGCGCAGCATCTGCGAGCATGGCGTCGCTGACCCCGGCAATGGCCTGAAACTGCATGGTGCTGGGCTGCCCCGGCAAGCCAAGCTCATCGGCCAGACCACTGCGATAGGCCAGGCTGACTTCGATTTCATCGACACCGCGCCCTTGCGTCCTGCGCGCGTTGATGTCCTCACGTGCAATCCGCTCGACCTGATCCAGGCGAAACAGCCGTCTGGCCAGGTCCAGGCGGGCTAGCCCAGCCCCGCCGGACGTGCTGCTCTGCAAGGCACGTGCGGCAAAAACCCGTACTTCGAGGGTGCTGAAGCACGAAGCGACACTGTCGACACAGGTGCGGGGATTACTGGCCAGGTTGAACAGTTCCTGACGTAATTCGGTGTTTTGCTGTGCAGCCTCGAACATGTCCCAGACCCGTCGCTCCAGATCGTCGCGGACCTGACGAAAGTCGCTGGTGCCGCTCAGTTCACTGACCAACTGGAAAAAATCGTCGCTGCCTGGCTCGCCCCGCAAGCTGTCCCATAGTGCGGCATGCGCTTGCTGTAGTTGAGCGTCTGCATTCTGCGTCCATAGCTCCCGGGCCGCCTGCCCCTCCAACACGGCCGATGCTACTACCGGGTCAGGCGCAAGCAAGCGCTGCTGAACTGCAAGGCTTAGAGGATTACCCTGCGTTAACAATGCCCTTCGGAAAGAGCGTGGTGCTTGCAGAATGATTTCCGGAATGCTGGAGATATGGTTATTGCGCAGGTCGGCGTGCTCGATCAACGTGCACCAGATCAGATCCGACGGCACAGTCTGCAACCTGCAGTTGCGCAAGTGCAATTCATGCAGGTGTGTCAGGTCCCGAACCCCCAGGCTGATGGCCCCCAGCGGGTTATGGCTTAACATCAACGCCTGTAAATGCCGCATATTGCCCAGTATGGTTGCCGCAGACCGCGTCATGCGGATCTGATTGTTGTTCAATTGCAGCGTCCTGAGCTGATCGAGCTGCTCAAGGTTTGCAGGCAACGCGGTAAGCCGGTTACCGCTCAGGTTCAGCCTGCGTAGCCTTCTGAAGCGCTGCAAAAACATGGTTGGCAACTCGCGCAACTGCAGATTCACCAGCACCAACTCGGCGACATGGCCGAAATCGACTCGAGCCGGTAGTTCCGGCAACGCCTGAACAGCAGTGCCGGTCAGGCTCAAGCGCATACCCTGCGACTGTCCGTGATGGTCCATGACCCGATCACTTTGCAGTCGCCAGCAGCGCCGTAGCTCCTCGGCAACCTCCCGGCGTGCAGCCGGGCCGGACGGTTGTGTCGCATCAGCCTCCCAAACCGCCAGCGTCTCATCCAGTTGCTGGTACTCTTGCTCCTGACTGAGCAAATTATCAAATGCCGAACCTTCCGCCTGCAGTAACAGGTTCAGAAAAGCTTCCGCTTGCTGATCATTGAAACCGAAGTAGAGGGCGCGGATACGATTGAGCAACGTCTCCTCGGCGTGACTACGCCCCTCCCCGCGGCCACTGAGCAGATACCCCACCCGACCATCAGCAAGGCGCTGCCCTGGATTGAACCAAGGCTTGATCTTTGGCCAGCCCAGCATGCGTTCCAGCTGCTCAGGCTGCGCGGGTAGCCAACCCTGCAAGTCCTGGCGGACCTGATCGACAGCGTTACTGCCAGCCCAGCCCAAGCGTGACCGCTGGGCTTCTGGCAGAATGGCCAGCAGCACTTGCGCCAAACCTGCCGGCTCATCGATCTCAAGGTCCAAGGCATGCCCCTGGCCATCGCTGAGTTCAAAACGACCTTCGCGCCACACCATCACATGCTCGCTTCGACTCTGCGTGTTCAACACTGCCAGGCGCCGACCACTGGAAGAACCTTGTCGTAATTCCAGGTTGATACTGCTTGGCCAGTTGGCATGCTTGCGCAACAGGTTGAACACCAGGTCGACCGTGTCGGCTGGGAGGCTGTTGTGCAGGAACAAACCTTCGCGCGTCCGCGTCAGTTGCGCATGACGCAACAGTGAACGTGCTTGCTCGGCCAGTGCCAGCGGAATGCGTTGTTGCTCGCTCATGCGCAGCCGATCTGCATCACTGGCCTGTTTGAGCAAACAGGCCGCATAGGCATCCGGTAACCCAGGAAAGTCTCGCTTGATCAAAGCCAACCCGTCCTGCGCAGGTACATATTGGCGGGCGAAGTGCTCAAACAGCCCTTCACGCAACGACGAGGCGTTTGCCAGCACTTCGGCACGTTGCTCGGCATCGCTCAAACCTGCCGTGTCGATCTGTGCCAGACACCAGGAATAGAACGCTTGATTCGTTTCGCCTGTCGAGGTTTGCCCTAGCTCGGTGAAAAACGCATCGACCTGCGCATCTACGCTAAAGCGCTCCAGGGTGTCGCGCAGACCGACCGGCAATACTCGGTTCTCTACCAACAGGCCACGCAGCTCATCCTGATCAACACCGGCAACCTGCAAAATCTGTTGAATACGCTGCGCGTCAAGGCTGGCTGCTTCAGGCCACAACCGACTCAACAGCAATGCATTGCCTTGCCACTCAAACGGTCGCTCAACACTCAGGACCCAACTCCGCTCCCCGTTAAACTGCAACGTTGGGGCATAGGCGTCCGCTCGTTGTGGATGCTGCAGTTGCCAGCGCCCCTCACGCTCGCGGACCTGGTAGTAAGCGTTGTTGTGCCGCCACCATGTGCGCTGACCATCGGAGTGCAAACCACTGTCCAGTACCTCGGTGTGCTCGGGTACATTCTGTGCTACATACGGCTGAAGGTTTTCAGACCATAAACGGTTGTCACCTGCCTCGTTCGTGACCGGCACCAGGCCATCCACCAGTTTGCTCCGCGCAAAGCCCTTGGCAATGAGCGTGGTACCGGCAGCGACTGCGGCCCCGACTGCCAGGGTTTCAGCCACGCCCAACAGGTGCTCCAACGCTTCATGTTGATGACCACGTGACCAGTCACGCACGCCTTCGAAGGTTTCCGAGATCAGCTCTACTGCTGTCTGCGCCAGTAGCAAGGTCCCGACTACGGGCACGAACAAGCCCGCCACGTTCAACATGACCAGGCCAACGTTACGCATCGCCTCCAGTCGCTTTGCCGTCGCGGCGTGGTCGGCATCGTCTGTCGGCACCAACAGCTTGCGGGCGTCATCTTTAATGCGCTGAACTTGCTGCATGGCCAGGCCGTTGAAAATATCGCCAACTGCTGCCACGCCTGCCACTTGCAGGTCAGGCGTGGCATCTGCAAGCCGTTTGCGCAAAGTGGCAAGCATCCCTGGCAATTGCCCGAGGCTGACCCGGCGACGCAGGTACTCATCATGCTGTGGATTGCCCAGCACTGCCGCCAAGCTATCGTTCAACAACTGCCAGGACGCAAAGCCATACAACTCCCGATCCGGTGCACCCGGCAAATACAGCACCACGCGCAGCACCTGACCACTGGCATCGTGCTGTTCAACTGCCAAGGCACCATCAACCGCACAATCGAGCAAGGTGAACGTCAGGGCGCGCCAACCTGCGCCTGGCGCGGGGGGCTGTGCAGAGTCCGCCACCAGGTAGCGCAACATATCCAGTTCGGCCGGCGCAATGTGCCCCTTCATCGAGGCGATCTCTGCCGCCAGTGCCAGCCCTCTTCGCTTGTCATGCGTCAAGGTCGTGAGGGCGTACTCGTCGAAGGCCTGGTCAAGGAGGGCCTGATAATCCGCACCAGCATCATTTTCACGGCAAAACAATGCAATTGCCTCGGTCTCCGCGCTGACCAGATCGGTCTGACTGGTTACCGGAACCGGGTCTTTATTCGACGTGGCCAGGCCCGAACCGAGGTAAAAACTCGCATCGGGTTCAAAGTTCTGCATCAACCGCTGCAAGGCCGGTTCATGGACAAACCAGATCGTGTCCTCTGGCAGTTGCCCCCCCTGCGGGACGCGAAAGGATCGCCTGACTTCTCGCCAGTAGAGCGAGCGAATGTCGTCCTCCAGCGCCAGTGGCCCTGTTAAAAAAGTTTCCAGTTGCTTAACGGCGTAGGCGTCTGGGGAGATGATGCCGGCGATGACCTGGTGGAGCTGGTCCTGGGAGCGGTTATGCGCGCTAAAGCAGGCACGCAGTGTGTTGATCTGCTCAGGTGAAGCCTGCTTCAACCAGGCGGGCAGGCGAGCCTGGATAAAGTCATCAGTAGCATGGGTGATCTTTGCTGCGACAGCGGCTCGGCCAGCGTCGGGTGGAGTGTTCGCCATGACGGTCGTCCATGAGGGAATGAACCGTCAGCCTCTGCTGTTCAGGCCGATCAATGCAGAAGGAAAATCCTCGCTGTCAGGCCTGCGCCTGCCCCTGCAGGATCACCGTTCGATAGTGCCCGGGATTGCAGCCGAACCACTTGCGAAAGGCTTTGTAGAACGAACTGGTGTCGGCAAAACCAAGACGATCGGCGATATCGGCAAAACCCAGCTCGACTTCGGCCAGCCAGGTAATCGCCAACTCCCGTCGCACGCTATCTTTGAGCCCCTGATAGGTCTGGCCCTCTTCAGCCAGGCGCCGGCGCAGCGTCGAAGTAGAAAGGCACAGCTGGCGCGCCAGACTATCGGCGTCCGGCCAATGACCGGGATCCATCTGCAACAGATCCTGACGGATACGCCGTGCCAGGCTGGCCGGGTCGCGATATTTAACCAGGATGTTTCCCGGCAACTCGCTGAGAAAGCGCTGCAGTTCTTCATCACTGCGCTTGAGCGGCAGATCGAGGCAATCGGCGGCAATGATCATTCGCGAGCGCGGACGATCGAATTGCAGGTTTTCCGAGAACATGACCCGGTAATCGTCGCAGAACGGCGGCTCGGCACAGCGCAGCTCGATGGCCAGTATCGGAATGCGCCGCCCTGCCAGCCAGCACGCCACACCGTGGACGATCATCCAGAAGGTGAAGTAGGTAAAGGCGCGGCGTGGCTGTTCACGCGGCTCGCCAATGACGATTTCAGCCAGGCTCTGCTGACGAACCAGGCTAGGCTGCAAGTCTTCGAGCATCAACGACAGAAAAGCCAGGGCCGTCTCCAGCCCCGCACCCAGGGTGGGTTGGGCCATCGCTGTCCGGCACAGGAACGCCAGGCTGCCGCTGCGCAGGCCACGTGGGTCCATACCGAAAAACTCATCGTGGCTGCGTCGCGCCAGCAAACGCCAAAGCTGTGCGAAAGCGCTGGCCGGCACCCGGGCATCTGCCTGCTGAAGCAGGGCCGGGTCAATACCAATACGCTTGAGCATGGACTCGCTCAGCGCTCCCTGCGTGAAGCTTTGCAACAGCGCCTCGCGCACCAATTGCATGGAGATGGTGTCTTTGCCCGCCATCAACAGTACTTCGCCTTACCCGACTGAATTGACCGCCATCTTAGGGGCCACAGCAGAAAATGCCAGCACCGCGTCATGGGCTTGGCGCCAGGCTCAGGAAGGCCTGGATCAGACGCAGTTCACGACGACGCTCCAGGCAGCCGATCATGTGCTGGTTGACTAGCCCGGAACCTACGATCGAGCGCGCCACCACTCGAGGATCATGGCTCATCTCCACCGACGATACGATGCCAATGCCCAGCTCGGCGGCAACCGCCTCGGTCACCGCTTCGCGGCTGTCCAGTTCCAGCAGCACCCGTGGCTGCACCTTGGCCTCGATACAGGCCTGGTCAAAGGTACGCCGGGTGATCGAACTGGGTTCGCGCAGCACCATGATCTGCCGGTCCAATGCGCTGAGCGGCAACGCCTGTGTGTTGGCCGCCATGGGGTGACCGGCGGGCAGCAAGGCACAAATCTGCGACTCGCCCAAGGCTTGCAGGTACAGCCCTTTGCGTGGTTCGACCTCGGTCAGCACGGCTACGTCGGCGTGTTCACTGAGCAGTGCCGCCAGGGTTTCCTGGGCATTGCCCAGACGTAGGTTAACGGTAATGCCGGGGTACCGCGCACGCAGTTGGGCGAGCATCGGCATAACCCGGTGCGGCCCGTCGGCAGCCACCTCCAGACGCCCGGTCAACAATTGGCGATTGGCCTCAAGCATGGCCTGAGCTTCCTCGGCCAGGCCAAACATGGCCCGCGTGATCGCCGCCAGGCGCGTGCCTTCTTCCGTCAGTTCGACCCGACGCGCGGTACGCCGCAACAAAGTGATCTGGTAGTGCTCTTCCAGGGCCTTGATATGCCCGGTGACCGCCGGCTGGCTGATGAACAACCGCGCCGCAGCACGGGTAAAGCTGCCCTCTCGGGCCACCGCATCGAACGCACGGAGCTGAAACAGGTTCATATCTATCGGCCTGACTTATGGCTGGCATAACAACAAACAATTTGATTGATGGCGCGCAGAATTGCAACTTAGGCCCCGTAGTTTCAGCCCACCGCTTGTGAGGAACTTCGGAATGAGCAACGCCCCAATCCTGCTGACCCCTGGTCCTTTGACCACCTCGTCCCGCACCCGCCAAGCGATGTTGGTGGACTGGGGCTCCTGGGACCGCGACTTCAACCAGCTGACCGCCAGCCTGTGTGAGCAACTGCTGGCCATCGTCAACGGTGCCGACAGCCACCACTGTGTACCCCTGCAAGGCAGCGGTACCTTCGCCGTAGAAGCCGCGATCGGCACCCTGGTACCGCGTGACGGCAAAGTTCTGGTGCTGATCAACGGCGCCTATGGCCAACGCCTGGCCAAGATCTGCAAAGTGCTGGGCCGTGCCTACAGCACCTTTGAAACCGCTGAAGACGAACCGACCACCGCTGCCGACGTTGACCGTTTGCTGGCCGCTGACACCAGCATCACCCACGTGGCTCTGATTCATTGCGAAACCAGTACCGGCATTCTTAACCCGCTGCCCGAGATCGCCCAGGTCGTTGCGCATCACGGCAAGCGCCTGATCATCGACGCCATGAGCTCGTTCGGCGCACTGCCGATTGATGCCCGCGAGGTGCCGTTCGATGCACTGATTGCCGCTTCCGGGAAATGCCTGGAAGGTGTGCCGGGCATGGGTTTTGTCTTCGCCAATAAGCAATCGCTAGCCGCCGCTGAAGGCAACTCACCGTCCCTGGCGATGGACTTGCAGGACCAGCACGCCTACATGGCCAAAACCGGCCAATGGCGCTTCACCCCGCCCACTCACGTGGTAGCAGCGCTACATGAAGCCTTGTTGCAGTACAACGAAGAAGGCGGGCTGCCAGCACGGCACCAACGCTATGCCAGCAACTGCAAAACCCTGCTCGACGGCATGGCCGCCATCGGCCTGCGCAGCTTCCTGCCTGCCGAGATTCAGGCCCCGATCATCGTCACCTTCCATGCCCCTAGCGATCCGCGCTACCAGTTCAAAGAGTTCTACGAGCGGGTCAAGGCCAAGGGCTTCATCCTCTACCCAGGCAAGCTGACCCAGGTCGAAACCTTCCGCGTCGGCTGCATCGGTGTGGTGGGTCCGGAGGGCATGCAAGCTGCTGTAAACGCTGTGGCCGAAGTGCTGCGGGAAATGGAAGTACTGGACATCTGAAGCGCCGACCCTCTTTTCTAGGAACTCACACATGAACTACAGCAATCCAACCCAACTGCAAGCGGCCATCCTCGACTGGGCCGGTACCGTAGTCGACTTCGGCTCCTTCGCACCCACCCAGATTTTTGTCGAAGCCTTCGCCGAATTCGACGTTGAGGTATCCATCGAAGAAGCCCGCGGCCCGATGGGTATGGGGAAATGGGACCACATCCGCACCCTGTGCGACCAACCTGAGATTGCCGAGCGGTATCGCAAAGTGTTCGGTCGCACCCCGACCGACGACGATGTGACGGCGATTTATGAGCGTTTCATGCCCTTGCAGATCGAGAAAATCGCTGTGCACTCGGCGCTGATCCCTGGCGCCCTGGACACCTTGACCGGCCTGCGCAAAGAAGGCCTGAAAATCGGCTCCTGCTCCGGTTACCCGAAAGTGGTCATGGACAAGGTGGTCGAGCTGGCCGCCAAGAATGGCTACGTGGCCGACCATGTAGTGGCCACCGATGAAACGCCGAACGGTCGCCCCTGGCCAGCTCAAGCGCTGGCCAACGTAATTGCCCTGGGCATTGATGATGTAGCGGCGTGCGTCAAAGTCGACGACACCGTGCCGGGGATTCTGGAAGGTCGCCGCGCCGGTATGTGGACGGTGGCACTGGTGTGCTCGGGTAACGCCCTGGGCCTGACTTACGAAGGCTACCGCGCCCTCGGCGCAGACACGCTGGACAGCGAGCGCAAGCGCATCCACGCCCTGTTCGAAGGTTCACGGCCGCACTACCTGATCGACACCATCAACGAACTGCCGGAAGTGATCGCCGACATCAACAAGCGCCTGGCGCGTGGGGAAATGCCGCAAGCGGTGTAATGGAGGAATAATCGATCGCGGGGCAAGCCCGCTCCCACAGAGGTCGGTGGGAGCGGGCTTGCCCCGCGATGCTTCACCCCTGATGCCGCTCAACCCACGCCGCATACTTATCAATGAAAGTCTGCAGGAACGGACGCGTCTTCTCCGTCAGCTTGCCATTCTCATCAAACAGGCTCGCCGCCCCGCCAATGTAGGCCTCCGGCTGCTGCATGCAAGGCACATCGAGAAACACCAAAGACTGACGCAAGTGATGGTTGGCACCAAAGCCGCCCACTGCCCCCGGCGAGACACTGATCACCGCACCCGGCTTGCCACTCCAGCTACTTAGCCCATACGGCCTTGACCCGACATCAATCGCGTTCTTCAGCACACCCGGCACCGAGCGGTTGTACTCCGGCGTGACGAACAGCACCGCATCACTGTTGCGCAACTGCTCGCGGAAGGTTTTGTAGGCCGCCGGCGGATCAACATCAATGTCTTCGTTGTAGAGCGGCAAATCGCCGATTTCGACAATCTTCAATTTGAGGTTAGCGGGCGCAAGCTCCGCAAGTGCCAGGGCGACTTTGCGGTTGTAGGATTCCTTGCGCAAGCTGCCGACGACGACGGCTACCGAATACACCTGACTCATGGCGATTTCCTGACATAGAGGACAAAGGAACTTGTAGGTATAGATGATCTGCCCGACGGCGAAAGTTTTTTTCCCGGCAAGCAAAACTACAGGGGCAATCGGTGGTCTATGCCTGACAGAAAATTCCTAGAGGTTGCACGGTAAATGACAGCAGTACTGGTCGGACGGTTTCATGCACGGGACGCAGAAGGCCGCATCTACCCCGTTCATGAGTTTCAGGAAGCCATCCCGAACGCCGACGGTAGTGCCTCTTCCTTGCCCATTACCACCTACACGCTGGCCATTGGCGACAAGGTCAACCACCTGGGCGATGACCGCTTCGAACTGGCCCGCACCGGCGTCGAGATCATCCGCATCCCTTGATGCAATCGACGGTGTAGACCCGCCCCTGCAGCCCTACTTCATGCTGCAGGCCGTGCACATCGGCGACAAAACCGGGGAAGCCGCTGTCGAAGGCTGCGGCAAAAGCCAGGTAATCGATAATCGAGCGCGTCGCTTCGGTGAAGCGTTCACCGGGCATCACCAACGGTATGCCCGGCGGGTACGGCACCAGCATGACCGCAGAAACACGCCCGATCAGTTGATCGATCGGCACCGCTTCTACGTCTCCACGCACCATACGGTCATAGGCGTCAGCGGGTTTCATCACCACCTCAGGCAAACGCGTAAACAGCCGTTTGAGCTGCTTGGCCGTGGCATTGCTGCGATAACAGGCATGCAACTGGTCACACAGATCCCGTAAACCCAGCCCTTGATAGCGCAGCGGGTCGAGCCGGGCGACACACGGCAGGCTTTCCAGCAAATCGGTGTTGGCGTCGTAGTTGCGTTTGAACTCCAGCAGCTCCGTCAACAAGGTGCTCCACTTGCCCTTGGTGATGCCCATGGAAAACAGCACCAGGAAGGTGTAGAGCCCGGTCTTCTCCACCACCAGGCCACGCTCCCAGAGAAACTTGCTGACCACCGCCGCTGGAATGCCATGTGCGCTCAATGCACCACCGGCATTGAGACCTGGCATGACCAACGTGACCTTGATCGGATCGAGCAACACGTAATCATCACTGACTTCGGCAAACCCGTGCCAATCGGCCTGCGGCGCCAACAACCAATCGTCGCTGCTGAGCTGCTGCACACCCTCGAGCTGCGGCGGCTGCCAGATGCTGAACCACCAGTCGTCGACGGCAATGTGCTGGCGCAAATTGGCCATGGCCCGGCGAAAGCTCAAGGCCTCATCGAACATTTCCTGCATCAACGACCGCCCTGCAGGCCCCTCCATCATCGTCGAGGCCACATCCAGCGATGCCAGGATGCTGTATTGCGGCGACGTGGAGATGTGCATCATGAACGCTTCATTGAAACGATCACGGTCCAGTTGGCGGCTGCCACCGTCTTGCACATGGATCATTGACGCCTGACTGAAGGCCGCCAACAGTTTGTGCGTCGAGTGCGTGCTGAATACCAGCGGGCTGTCGGCGCTGCGCGACGTGCCCATGGCATAGCGCCCGGCAAAGAACGGATGGAAGGCCGCATAGGCATACCAGGCCTCATCGAAATGCAGCACCTCGACACTGCTGCCCAACTCCTGCTTGATCAACTCGGCGTTGTAGCACAGACCGTCATAGGTGGAGTTAGTGACCACCGCCAGTTTTACCTTAGCTTCACGCCCCTGCGTCAGGGGGTTGGCCTGGATCTTGGCGCGGATCGACTCAGGGCTGAATTCGCTCAGCGGGATCGGCCCGATAATCCCCAATTCATTGCGCTCAGGGCACAGATACAAAGGGATCGCGCCGGTCATGATGATGGCGTGTACCACCGATTTGTGGCAGTTGCGGTCCACCAGCACCAGGTCGTCGCGCCCGACCATCGAGTGCCAGACGATTTTGTTGGCCGTGGATGTGCCGTTGATCACAAAAAACGTGTGATCCGCCCCGAAATTCCTCGCCGCCCGGCTTTCTGCTGCCGCCAGAGGGCCGGTGTGATCCAGCAACGAGCCCAGCTCAGGCACCGACACCGAGAGGTCTGAACGCAGAGTGTTCTCACCAAAGAACTGATGAAACGCCAACCCGACCGGGCTTTTGCGATAAGCCACACCACCGCCATGCCCTGGCGTGTGCCAGGAGTAATTGGACTGCTCGGTGTGTTGCACCAACGCTTTGAAAAAAGGCGGCAGCAGGCCATCCAGGTAGTTATGCGCCGCCCGCGCCACTTGCCGGGCCAGAAACGGTACGGTGTCTTCGAACAGGTAGAGAATGCCGCGCAGTTGATTCAACTCGCTCATGACATCCGCCGGGGCGTTTTCCAGGGTGACCTGCTCACCCAGGGCAAAGATCGGCAAATGCGGTGCACGTAGCCGGGCCAGGCGAATCAACTCAACCATGTTCTGCAACAGGTGACGGTTCTCGCCTGCGCCTTCAGCGGCAATCAGCATGCAGGCCAGGCCGTGATGGGTCGAGGCGACCAGCCGGCCTTCGCTGTAATCGACAGCGCAAAGAATGGTGAAGCCGTCTTGGGCCAGTTCCTGCGCGATACCACGTACGCGCTCGCCCGCCACTGAATCCGCCTTGATATCGCGGTGGACGATCAGAACAGGGAACTTGAGGTCCTTGTACATAAGGGGGTGTCTACTCCGAATGACACGCTTGTCATTTCAGGGTAGAAGCTCGCCAGCCCCCTTGCGCGGTAATCTGCCTCAGTTGGCCTCGGCCAGTTGCTGCCACAACGCAGGGCCACCTGCCGACTTGGAAATCGCTTCCAGGCGAGCGATGTGCGCTTCAAGCTCCTGCTCGGTAGCACGAATGATCCGGCCGGGTTGCCGACCGCTCAAACGCCGGATTTCACTGCCGCGGCTGCCTTCACTATTATCCTCGCCATCCGCGCCCTGCCCGGCAAGCGACAGGCTGGTCTGGCCGCCGGTCATGGCCAGGTAGACGTCGGCCAACAGCTCCGAGTCGAGCAACGCGCCGTGCAGCTCACGGCCCGAGTTGTCGATGCCGTAGCGCTTGCACAAGGCATCGAGGCTGTTGCGCTGCCCTGGGTGCCGGGAGCGCGCCATCATCAGGGTATCGAGGATGGTGCAGTGCTGCGAGATATCAGCGCGGTCGTGCTGACCGAGCAGGGCGAACTCGTTGTTAATGAAGCCGACGTCGAACGCCGCGTTGTGAATGATCAGCTGAGCGCCCTGGATGAATTCGAAGAACTCATCGGCCACCTCAGCAAAACGCGGTTTGTCGAGCAGGAAAGCGTCAGTAATACCGTGGACGCCAATGGCGCCTTCGTCACTCTCGCGGTCTGGCTGCAGATAAACGTGGAAGTGCCGCCCGGTCAGGCGTCGGCCCATCAGTTCGACACAGCCGATTTCGATGACCCGGTGACCGTCGGTAACCGGCATACCGGTGGTTTCGGTGTCCAGGACGACCGACCTGTTGCTCTGAATCTCCACGCCGGTGGCCTCCTGTCGCCTACAGCTTGCTGATGAAAGCCGGGTATTCTACCTCAGCTGGCGGCCAAGTGGCGGCTGCTGTGCTCAGCACAGGCCGCGCACCTCATCGACGCCGCGATTGGCCAACTGGTCGGCACGCTCGTTGCCTGGGTGGCCGATGTGGCCGCGCACCCATTGCCAGGTCACCTTATGGCGCCCAACTTGTTCATCAAGGAGTTTCCAGAGGTCGGCGTTCTTCACCGGCTCCTTGGCAGCGGTTTTCCAACCACGCTTTTTCCAGTTGGCCATCCACTCGTTGATGCCTTTCATCACGTACTGCGAGTCGGTCACCAGCAGCACTTCACACTCGCGCTTGAGGGCTTCCAGGCCTTTGATCGCCGCCATCAGTTCCATGCGGTTGTTGGTGGTTTCCGGCTCGCCGCCCCACAGTTCCTTCTCGACGCCCTTGCAGACCAGCAGCACACCCCAGCCACCCGGGCCCGGGTTGCCCTTGCAGGCACCATCGGTAAAGATTTCGACGCTATCGCTCATTTACAGCCTATTGATCAATGATTGTGGCCTGCACGCTGCAGGGCCGGCACTCAGGGTTCGGAATGACGCCGGTTGACCTTGGCCATCGGCAACGGCAGCAGCTTGCCCATCGGCTCGCGGCGCTCCAGGCGCAGTGGCCGCAAACCGACCACCATCTTGCGCGCTACCAGCAAGTAAACACCGCCGCCGGCACCTTGCCAGCCACTGGCAATGCGCTCCCAACCCGCCAGGCGCTGTTGCCAGGCCGGGGATGCGAGCGGCGGACGATAGCACCCGAACCGGCGTTTCTCCAGCGCGAAGCCCAGCAGATTAAGCCAGTCACCCACCCTTGACGGGGAAATGCAGCGCGCCTTGCGCAACGCATCATGAGCGAACACCCGGCGCACGCCCCAACTGCTCCAGGGATTGATGCCGATGATCACCAGATGCCCGCCCGGCCGCACGCTGCTGGCCGCCTCACGCAGCAGGCCGTGGGGCGACAGGCTGAAATCCAGGCCATGCTGCAACACCACCACATCAGCGGCATGCTCGCTCAGCGGCCAGGCCTGCTCTTCACAGACGATCTCGACCCCGGGAAGCGGCGCGCCCAAACGCACATTGCGCTGCACTTGCGGTGCTTTGGGCGGCGCCTCGGCACAAGGTCCGTAATGCACCAGGTAACCGCCAAAGTAGCGCCCCAGTTCGTCTTCAAGCAGGCGCTGCTCTTCATGAAGCATCAATTGCCCGAGAGGGCCGGCGAACCAGTCACGGGCCAGGCTGATCAGCTCCAGCCACTGCGGATCGGCCTGGGCAAAGGCTTGATCGGTCATTGCAGTCTCCCTTGAAGGTTCTCGACAGCGTGCATAGCTACTAAGATGCACCCATGTCCAACGTTTGGCGAATTGCACCATGATACAGATCGATGCCCTGCGCGCTTTCACCGACAACTACATCTGGTTGTTACAAGACACTGCCAACCAGCGTTGTGCGGTGGTCGACCCGGGCGATGCAGCACCGGTGCTGACATGGCTGGCCGCTCACCCAGGCTGGCAACTGAGCGACATTCTGATCACCCACCACCATCACGACCATGTGGGCGGTGTCGAAGCCTTGAAAAAAGCCACCGGTGCGCGAGTCTGCGGCCCGGCCAACGAACGCATCCCCGGCCGCGACCTGGCGCTGGACGACAACGCCCGCGTCAACGTCCTGGGCCTGGATTTCCAGGTGCTTGCTGTGCCCGGCCATACACTGGGTCACATTGCTTATTATTGCGGGCAAACTGCCACTCCGCTGCTGTTCTGTGGCGACACCTTGTTTGCAGCAGGTTGTGGGCGCTTGTTCGAGGGTACCGCCGAGCAAATGCATCATTCGCTACAGCGTCTGGCCGCCCTGCCGGCGCAGACTTTGGTGTACTGCACCCATGAATACACCCTGAGCAACCTGCGTTTTGCCAAGGCAGTGGAACCCGAAAACCAGCACATTGCCCAACGCTTTGACGACGTTACCCGCCTGCGCGCGCAAGATCGCATCACGTTGCCATCATCTCTGGCACTGGAAAAACTCACCAACCCCTTTCTGCGCACCGCCGAAACATCCGTTAAAGAAAAATTAGACGAACGGAACCCCCTGATAAACCCTACGCAAAGTGCTGTTTTTGCTGGACTACGCGCTTGGAAGGACAACTTCTAAACAGCCGCTGCTAGGGCCCAAAAGTTCTCAAAGGTTGACCACAGGGGGGCTGCTTTCTAGAATCGCCCGACATTTTTGCCCGGAACTTTGTCCCCGCCAATGTCGTCGAATAGCCGCAGAACCTTCAATTCCGTCGCCCTGACGCGCCTGGCCCAAGCCAGTGCGCTGGCCCTGGCCGCCACCTTGGTGGGCTGCCAGAGCACCCGTCAGCTCGACGAATCCGAGAGCGTTCGCGCGCATAACTACCAGGCGCGGATGAAGCAAAAACCGGTCTTCGTCCCGGTCAAGCAAGCCGAGCAAGAGCCCCAGGATGTCTGGGAACGCATGCGTCAGGGCTTCGCCTTGCAAGACGACATGGCAGTCAACCCGCGCATCGAACAGCAACGCCTGTGGTTCGCCAGCAACCCCTCGTTCCTGGAAACCGCCGGCGACCGTGGCAGCCTGTACATCCACTACATCGTCGAGCGTCTCGAAGAGCGCAACATGCCGCTGGAACTGGCCTTGTTGCCGGCCATCGAAAGCGCCTACAACCCCATGGCCTATTCCCGGGCCCATGCGGTAGGCCTGTGGCAGTTCATTCCGTCTACCGGTCGCCACTTCAACCTGCGTCAAACCCGCTTCTACGATGGTCGCCGTGACATCACCGCCTCGACCAACGCTGCGCTGAACTACCTCAGCCGCCTGCACGACATGTTCAACGGCGACTGGTTGCTCGCCCTGGCGGCCTACAACGCCGGTGAAGGCACGGTCAGCCGGGCCATCGAGCGCAACGAACGCCTCGGCCTGCCAACCGACTACTGGAACCTGCCACTGCCGCAGGAAACCCGCGACTACGTGCCCAAGCTGCTGGCGCTGTCGCAGGTGGTCATGACCCCGCAAGCCTATGGGGTGAACCTCAACCCGATCGCCAACGAACCCTACTTCGAAGCTGTCGCCATCAAAGACCGCCTCGACCTGTCGCGCGTTGCCGAACTGGCCGAAATCGACGAAGACGAACTGTTCCAACTCAACCCCGCGTTCAAAAAGCGCATGACGGTCGACGGCCCGAAACAGCTGCTGGTGCCCACTGCCAAGGCGCAAATGCTGACCGCCAGCCTGTCGAACATGAAGCCTGAAGAGCTGCTGTCGTTGCAGCCGAAAAAGGCCGTCTTCGAAGCCGCCCTGGCCGAGGCCACACCGCGCACGACGGCCACCCGCAACAGCCGTTACCGGGTCAAGCGTGGCGATAGCCTGGGCAGCATTGCCAAGGCTAACAAGGTCAGCGTCAAAGACCTGCAACGCTGGAACAAGCTTTCCGGCCATAACCTCAAGGCTGGCCAGACACTGGTGATGCAAAGCACTCAGCCAGTGCAGGGCAAGAACCAGAAGAAATCCACTCAGTACAAAGTTCGTAAAGGCGACTCGCTGTACCTGGTTGCCAAGCGTTTCAATGTCGAGATGCAACACCTCAAGCGCTGGAATCCGCGCAGCGGCCACGCTCTCAAACCCGGCCAGACCCTGACCGTCTACCTGCCGCATTAAGCATCAGGCTTCATCGGAAGCCACAGTCGAGACACAAGCAACTGTCTTGCAGTGCTTAACTCGAAGTGACCATTGACCATGAAGCCAGCTCCCGGTGGGAGCTGGCTTGCCCTGCGATCTGGCGCGAAGCGGCAGCAATTCAGTCGCCTCGGTATGTCAGCTGCCTTGCAAGCAGCTGTTTTTACGGCCGCTGCGCAGCTGATCGCGGGGCAAGCCCGCTCCTACCCGAGTCATCCCTGCATCCGGTCTTTTTCCAGTCCATACAAGCTGTTACTGTAGCCGCAACAAAGCCCAAGCCGCCTGGATCGGATCGCCGACTTGATACGTCCCCTCCTGTTGCTGACATTCAGCCTGGCCTTGAGCTTTCCTGCGGGCGCCACAATCAGCGAAAGCCACGGTTACGCCCAGTTCGGCACGCTCAAGTACCCAGCTACATTCACCCACTTCGACTGGGTCAATCCGCAAGCGCCCAAGGGCGGTACCTTGCGCGCCATGGCATTCGGCACGTTCGACACCCTTAACCCCTACACATTCAAAGGCTCAAGCCCGGTCACTACCCCAAACTTCCTGCAGTACGGGGTCACCGAGCTCAATGAACCGCTGATGGTCGGCACCGGTCAGTACGACCCGTCAGGCGACGAGCCCACTTCCAGCTATGGCCTGATTGCCCGCTCAGTGGAGTACAGCGAAGACCGCAGCTGGGTGGTGTTCAATCTGCGCGAAGAAGCCCGTTTTCATGACGGTCAGCCGATCACCGCCAACGATGTGGCGTTTTCCTACCGCACCCTGCTCAAGGAAGGGCACCCGATCTATCGAACCAACCTGCAGGAAGTGAAGCGGGTCGACATCCTTAACCCGCGGAGCATCCGCTTCGTGTTCAAGCGCGCCGGCAATCCACTGCTGATCCTGCGTCTGGGTGAAATGCCGGTGCTGCCAGCCCATTACTGGAAAGGTCGAGACTTCAAAGCCACCACCTTCGAACCCCCGCTGGGCAGCGGCCCTTACCGCATCACCCAAGTCCAGCCGGGACGGCGCCTGGTGTTTGAACGGGTCAAGGATTACTGGGGCAAAGACCTGGCCGTCAACCGCGGCAAATATAACTTCGCCCGGGTCGAGTACGAGTTCTACCGCGACAGCGCCGTGGCCTTCGAAGCGTTCAAGGCCGGCGAGTTCGACATCTATATCGAACATCAGGCCAAGAACTGGGCCAACGGTTACAACTTCCCGGCCGTGCGACGTGGCCAAGTGATCAAGGCGCAAATCCCGCACAAGATCCCCACCCAAACCCAAGGGCTGTTCATGAACACCCGCCGGGCCACCTTCAGCGATGCACGGGTGCGCCAGGCGCTGGGCTTGATGCTGGATTTTGAATGGACCAACCGCGCCCTGTTCAGCAGCGCCTATCGCCGTGCAACCAGCTTCTACCCCAACAGTGAGTTCGCTGCCAAAGGCCAGCCTGTCGGCAAAGAATGGCTGCTGCTGGCGCCGTATCGGGACCAATTGCCGCCCGCCCTGTTCACCGAGCCGTACAAGGTCAGCCACACCGATGGGCGCGGCATCAACCGCCAGACCCTGCGCAAAGCCCTCGGCCTGCTGGCCCAGGCCGGTTGGAAGCTCAATGGCCAGCGTCTAGTCGACAGCCAGGGCAATCCAATGAAACTGGAGCTGCTGCTGGTGAACCCCAACCTTGAGCGGATCCTGCAACCTTACGTCGAGAACCTTGCCAGTATCGGCATCGATGCGCGCTTGCGCACCGTGGACCGGGCCCAGTACAAACAACGCCTGGACCAGTTCGATTTCGACATGATTCTGATGACCCTGAACCAGACCCTCAGCCCCGGCCTTGAACAGTGGTTGTACTTTCACTCAAGCCAAGCCTCGACCAAAGGCAGCAAGAACTATGCTGGCGTCAAAGACCCGATTGTCGATCACCTGCTCGACACCCTGCTGGCCGCCAACAGCCGCGATGAACAAGTGGCAGCGGCGCGGGCTCTGGACCGGGTATTGCTGTGGCACTACTACATGATTCCCAACTGGTACCTGGACAACCATCGCCTGGCTTACCGCAACCGGTTCGCCTTCGTCACCACGCCGCCCTATACCCTGGGGCTCAACAGCTGGTGGATAAAGCCTTCGGAGAATGCCCAATGATGTCACTGCCCGGCCTGCGCTTGAAGGCCTGCGCCCTGCTGCTGGCCTGCTTCAGTTTCCAGGCACTGGCCGCCCCGCAACACGCACTCACCCTGTATGACGAAGCACCGAAATACCCGGCCGATTTCAAGCACTTTGAGTATGTCAATCCGGACGCGCCCAAAGGCGGTACCTTCCGCCAGGCCGGCTTCGGCAGCTTCGACAGCCTCAACCCGTTCATCAACAAGGGCGTGCCGGCCGATGACATCGGCCTGATCTACGACACGCTGATGACCCAAAGCCTCGACGAGCCGTTCACCGAGTACGGGCTGGTGGCCGGCAAGATCGAAAAGGCACCGGACAACAGCTGGGTGCGCTTCTACCTGCGCCCCGAAGCGCGCTTTCATGACGGCCATCCGATACACGCCGAAGACGTGGTGTTCACCTTCAACACCCTGATCAAAAGTGGCGCGCCGCTGTTTCGTAATTACTACGCCGATGTCGCCGAGGTCATCGCCGAAGACCCGCAGCGCGTGCTGTTCAAGTTCAAGCACAGCAACAACCGTGAGCTGCCGCTGATCCTCGGGCAACTGCCGGTGCTACCCAAGCATTGGTGGGAAAGCCGTGAGTTCACCAAAGGCAACCTGGAGATCCCGCTGGGCAGTGGCCCGTACAAGGTTGCCGATGTGAAGGCGGGCCGATCGATCCGCTACGAGCGGGTCAAGGACTACTGGGGCAAAGACCTCGCGGTCAACCGTGGTTTCTATAACTTCGATGTGATGACCACCGACTATTACCGTGACAGCTCGGTTGCCCTTGAAGCGTTGAAGGCCGGCCAGTTCGACTACCGCCTGGAAACCGCCGCCAAGAGCTGGGCCACAGCCTACGACGTACCCGCTGTACGCCAGAAGCGCCTGATCATGGAAGAGCTACCCAACGGCAACCCGACTGGCATGCAAGGCTTTGTGTTCAACATCCGCCGCCCGGTGTTCCAGGACGTGCGGGTGCGCGAAGCGCTGAGCCTGCTGCTCGACTTCGAATGGACCAACAAACAACTGTTCAACGGCGCCTACACCCGCACTGGCAGTTACTTCGAAAACTCCGAGATGGCCGCCCGCGGTTTGCCCGATGCTGCCGAGCTGAAGATTCTCGAGCCGCTGCGCGGCAAGATCCCCGACCAGGTCTTCACCCAGGCCTTCAGCAATCCAGTGACCGATGGCAGCGGCATGATCCGCGAGCAGCAACGCAAAGCCTACAAACTGCTGCAGGACGCTGGCTGGCGTATTGTTGACGACAAGATGGTCGACACCCAGGGCAAACCGGTGTCCATCGAGTTCCTGCTGGCGCAGACCGAATTCGAACGCATCCTGCTACCGTTCAAACGCAATCTGGCAGACCTTGGCATCGACCTGGTGATTCGCCGGGTGGATGTCTCCCAGTACATCAACCGCCTGCGCTCGCGTGATTTCGACATGATCGTCGGCGGCTATCCACAATCCAACTCACCCGGTAACGAGCAGCGCGAGTTCTGGCAGAGCGCTGCGGCCGACAATCCCGGCAGCCGCAACTTTATCGGCCTCAAAGACCCGGCCATCGACACCCTGGTCGAAGGCCTGATCAATGCCGACTCCCGGCAGAGCCTGATCGAGCACAGCCGCGCCCTGGACCGTGTGCTGCAGTGGGGCTACTACGTCATTCCCAACTGGCACATCAAGACCTGGCGGGTGGCGTACTGGAACCATATCGGTCATCCGAAGGTTTCACCCAAGTACGACATCGGCATCAACACCTGGTGGATCAAGCCGGATGTCGAACCGTCCACACCGATGAACCCTGCGCCAGAAGCGCCACCGACGGAAGGGACGCACTAGTATGCTGGCCTACATCTTTCGGCGTTTGCTGCTGATCATCCCGACCTTGCTGGGCATCCTGATCATCAACTTCGTCATCATCCAGGCCGCGCCGGGTGGCCCGGTCGAGCAGATGATCGCCAAGCTCGAGGGCTTCGAGGGCGCTACCAGCCGCATTGCCGGTGGCGGCGCCGAGGTTTCGGTCGCCGGTTCCAATTACCGTGGCGCCCAGGGGCTGGACCCAGCCCTGATCCAAGAAATCGAAAAAATGTACGGTTTCGACAAATCGGCACCGGAACGCCTGTGGATCATGATCAAGAACTACGCCCAGCTCGATTTTGGCGACAGCTTCTTCCGCGATGCCAAGGTCATCGACCTGATCATCGAAAAGATGCCGGTGTCGATCTCGCTGGGGCTATGGAGCACGCTGATCATGTACTTGGTGTCGATCCCCCTGGGGATCGCCAAGGCCACGCGCCACGGCAGCCATTTCGATGTCTGGACCAGCTCGGCAATCATTGTCGGCTACGCGATCCCGGCGTTTCTGTTCGCCATTTTGCTGATCGTGGTGTTCGCTGGCGGTAGCTACCTCGACTGGTTCCCGCTGCGCGGCTTGACCTCGAACAACTTCGACGAACTGAGCACGACGGGCAAGATCCTCGATTACTTCTGGCACCTGGTACTGCCGGTGACCGCCCTGGTGATCGGCAACTTTGCCACCATGACCTTGCTGACCAAGAACAGCTTCCTCGACGAGATCAACAAACAGTACGTGGTCACCGCCAAAGCCAAAGGCTTGAGCCCTAACCGGGTGCTTTATGGCCATGTATTCCGCAATGCCATGCTGCTGGTAATCGCTGGATTTCCCTCCGCCTTCATTGGCATTTTCTTCACCGGCTCGCTGTTGATCGAGGTGATTTTCTCCCTCGACGGGTTGGGCCTGATGAGCTTTGAAGCGGCAATAAACCGTGACTACCCGGTAGTCTTCGGCACCCTGTTCATCTTCACCCTGCTGGGCCTGGTGGTGAAACTGATCGGTGACCTGACCTACACCCTGGTCGACCCGCGTATCGACTTCGACAGCCGGGAGCATTGAGATGAACCTGTCCCCTCTCAACCGTCGACGCTTCGAGCGTTTCAAAGCCAACCGCCGAGGCTGGTGGTCGCTGTGGCTGTTCCTGATCCTGTTCGGCCTGAGCCTGGGCGCCGAACTGATCGCCAACGACAAACCTCTGGCCGTGCGCTACGACAGCGAATGGTATTTCCCGGCCTTCAAGCGCTACCCGGAAACCACTTTCGGCGGCGAATTCCCACTGGAGGCCAACTACAAGAGCCCCTACATCCGCGAGCTGCTGGCCGCCAAGGACAGCTGGGTGTTATGGGCACCGATCCCGTTCAGCTACCAGAGCATCAACTACGACCTCAAGGTACCTGCCCCCGCGCCACCTTCGGCACAGAACTGGTTAGGTACCGACGACCAAGGCCGTGACGTGCTCGCGCGAGTGATCTACGGATTTCGCATCTCAGTGCTGTTCGCCCTGACCCTGACCATTCTCAGTTCGATCATTGGCGTGGTTGCAGGTGCCTTGCAGGGCTTCTATGGCGGCTGGGTCGACTTGGCCGGGCAACGCTTCCTGGAAATCTGGTCGGGCCTGCCGGTGCTCTACCTGCTGATCATTCTCGCCAGCTTTGTGCAACCGAATTTCTGGTGGCTGCTGGGGATCATGCTGCTGTTTTCCTGGATGAGCCTGGTGGATGTGGTGCGCGCCGAGTTTCTGCGCGGTCGCAACTTGGAGTATGTCCGCGCTGCGCGCGCCCTGGGCATGCAAAACGGCCCGATCATGTTCCGCCATATCCTGCCCAATGCCATGATCTCGACCATGACTTTCATGCCGTTCATCCTGACCGGCGCCATTGGCACCTTGACCGCCCTGGACTTCCTCGGCTTCGGCCTGCCACCTGGCGCGCCTTCACTGGGTGAGCTGGTGGCGCAGGGTAAGTCCAACCTGCAGGCACCTTGGCTTGGCATCAGTGCCTTCGCCGTACTGGCGTTGATGCTCAGCCTGTTGGTATTCATTGGCGAATCGGCCCGCGATGCCTTCGACCCGAGGAAATAACATGAGCAATCCAACCTTGATCGAAGTGCGTGACCTGTCTGTCGAATTCATTACCGGCGAGCAGACCCAACGCGTAGTCGAAGGCATCAGCTTCGATATTCGCCGCGGCGAGACCTTGGCGCTGGTGGGCGAAAGTGGCTCGGGCAAGTCGGTGACTGCCCATTCGATTTTGCGCTTGCTGCCCTACCCGCTGGCGCGCCACCCTTCCGGCACCATTCAGTACGAAGGGCGCGACCTGCTGACTCTGGATGAAAAACAGATGCGCCGCATCCGCGGTAACCGCATCGCGATGATCTTCCAGGAGCCAATGACCTCGCTCAACCCGCTGCACAGCATCGAAAAGCAGATCAACGAGATCCTCCTGTTGCATAAGGGCCTGCGCGGCAAGGAAGCCACTGCACGCACGCTGGAACTGCTGGAGCTGGTTGGCATACCTGAGCCACAAAAGCGCCTCAAAGCCCTGCCACACGAGCTCTCAGGCGGCCAGCGGCAGCGTGTGATGATCGCCATGGCCCTGGCCAACGAGCCAGAATTGCTGATTGCCGACGAGCCGACCACCGCCCTCGATGTCACCGTGCAATTGAAAATCCTCGAGCTGCTCAAGTCGCTTCAGGCACGCCTGGGCATGGCACTGCTGCTGATCAGCCATGACCTTAACCTGGTCAAACGCATTGCCCACCGGGTATGCGTAATGCAGCGCGGCTGCATCGTCGAGCAGGCCGACTGCACGACCTTGTTCCAGCATCCGCAACACCCCTACACCCAAATGCTGCTGGGCGCCGAGCCCAGCGGTGGCCCGGCCGACAACCCGGCCGGCAAGCCGATGCTGGAAGTTCAAGACCTGCGCGTATGGTTCCCGATCAAGAAAGGCCTGTTGCGCCGCACTGTCGATCACGTCAAGGCGGTGGACGGCATCAATTTCAGCCTGCCCCAGGGCCAGACCCTGGGTATCGTCGGCGAAAGCGGCTCAGGCAAATCCACCCTGGGCCTGGCAATCCTGCGCCTGCTGGGCAGCCAGGGCGGCATTCGCTTTCAGGGTACTGCACTGGAGGATCTGAACCAGCAACAGGTACGCCCGTTGCGTCGACAGATGCAGGTGGTGTTCCAAGACCCGTTCGGCAGCCTCAGCCCACGCATGTGCGTCAGCGATATCGTTGGTGAAGGCTTGCGCATTCATCGCATTGGCACGGCAGCAGAACAAGAACAGGCAATCATCGCAGCCCTGCAGGAGGTCGGCCTGGATCCACAAGCCCGACACCGCTACCCCCATGAGTTTTCCGGTGGCCAGCGACAGCGTATCGCCATTGCGCGTGCACTGGTGCTCAAACCGGCGCTGATCCTGCTGGATGAGCCCACTTCGGCGCTGGACCGTACTGTGCAACGTCAAGTGGTGGAACTGCTGCGTTCACTGCAAAGCAAATACAACCTGACCTACCTGTTCATCAGCCACGACCTGGCGGTGGTCAAGGCGCTGAGCCACCAACTGATGGTGGTCAAACAGGGCAAGGTGGTGGAACAGGGTACGGCAGCGGACATCTTCGCTGCGCCGCAACACACCTATACCCGCCAGTTGCTGGAGGCAGCCTTCCTGGCACCTGTTACTCACTGAAGGCTGGACTTGCTGTGGGAGCGGGCTTGCTGTGGGAGCGGCGGTGCGGCGACTCGACTTGCCCCGCGATAGCGGTGTATCAGTCACATCATATCGCGGGGCAAGCCCGCTCCTACCAGAAACAGAAAAGGCCGCATAAGCGGCCTTTTCTGTTTCAAGCGTGGGTCACTCAGTAACGGGTGATGTCCGCTTTGGTTTCCAGCTGCTTGCGGTACGCCGCGAAGTCCTGCTGGCCAGCGCGCGAAGCGAGGAAGCGACGGTAAGCCGATTTCTCTTCGTCGGTCGCAGCAGCACCTTCGTTGACGCCATTCAAGCGCAGTACCACCAGGCTGCCGTCGTTCAGCGCTACGCTGCTGTAGACCGGCTTGTCTTTGGCTTCTGGCTTGGCCATGCGGAATACGGCCTGCAGCTCAACCGGGTCGATACCTTCCTGGCTGCGCGAAACCGCTTCCTGCACTTTCCAGCTCTGACCGTCCTGGGCTGCATCCTGAGCGATGGTGCCATTACGCAGACCAGCGATCAGGGCGTCAGCCTTGGCTTTCAGTGCAGCAGTCGCCTGCTCCTTGGCCAAGTGCTTGCGGATGCTGTCGGAAACGACGTCCAGGCCCAGTTGCTCAGGCTTGAGGTGTTCCTTGACGCGCAGAACCACCACGGTTTCCGGGTCCAACTCGATGGCGGTGCTGTTAGAGCCCTCTTCCAGCACTTCAGTGCTGTAGGCGGCCTGGATCACAGCGCGGTTGGCAGTGATGCCGTCACCGCCTTCACGACCGAAGGCTGCCGAGGTCTGAACCTTCAGGTTCAGCTCTTGAGCGGGCTGAGCCAGGTCGGATGCTTCAAACGCAGCATCTTCCAGCTGCTTGGTCACTTCGACAAAGCGCTGTTCAACCTGCTGAGCCTTGAGCTCGCGAGTCAGCTTGTCTTTCAGGCTGGCGAAAGTCGGCACTTCAGGTGCCTGTACGTCCAACAGCTTGATCAGGTGGAAACCGTACTCGGTACGCACCGGTGCCGACACCTGGTCTTTTTTCAAGGCATACAGAGCCTCTTCAAAGGCTGGGTCATAAACGCCCTGACCGGCATAACCGAGGTCACCGCCGTTGTTGGCCGAGCCTGGGTCCTGGGAGAACTCCTTGGCCAGTGCGGCAAAGTCTTCACCCTTGGCCAGACGCTGTTGGATCTCTTCGATCTTGGCCTTGGCCTGGGCTTCGTTCACCTTGTCGTTGACTTCGATGAGGATGTGCGCCGCATGACGCTGCTCGGCCAGGTTGGCGATTTCCTTCTCGTACAGCGCCTTGAGCTGGTCTTCGTTAACCGTCACTTGGTCAAAGAACGCCGACTTCTTCAGCTCGATGTAGTCGATAACGACCTGATCCGGGCTCATGAATTCTTTGGCGTGTTCATCGTAGTGCGCCTTGACCTGTTCGTCGGTGACGGCGATTGCAGCCGGGTCAGCCTTGAAGGTCAGCGAAGCGAAATCACGGGTCTGCTTTTCCAGACGGGCGAAAGCATTGACCTGTTCGTCGGTGACAAAGCCGCTGCCAGCCAGACCTGCGCGCAGTTGGCCGATGAGCATTTCCTGAGCCAGCATCTGGCGGAATTGCATACGGCTGTAGCCCATCTGGCGAATCACCTGGTCGAAACGCTCGGCACTGAACTTGCCATCAACCTGAAACTCAGGCGTCTGCAGGATCAGTTGGTCGAGTGCGGCCTCGGAGAACGCGAACTTGGCGTCTTCAGCACCCTGAAGCAGCAGCTTGCGGTCGATCAGACCCTTGAGCGCTGCTTCACGCAGCATGTTCTCATTGAGCAGAGATGGATCGAAATCCTTGCCCAGCTGTTGCATCAGCTGCCGACGTTGCATGTCGACGGCTTGGCTCAGCTCGTTCTGGCTAATGGTTTCACCATTGACCTTGGCAGCGTCCTGGCTGTGGGTGGTGGCCTGGAAGATGGCATCGAAGCCGGTCAGTGCCATCAAGGCTACGATGACACCGATGATGGTCTTGGCAATCCAACCTTGTGAATTGTCCCTGATATTCTGCAGCATGCGTCCCCCAGAAACGGTTGTACTGAATGAAGCAACCGTGGAGCGTGGGTAGATTCCTGATAGAAGAAAGGCGCATCCGAGGATGCGCCTTCTCGTAACTGGCTGAACAACAGAAGCGGTTCAATGCTTCCCGATGTTCAGCAGCCAAGCCAGGCATCAGCCTGGCCCGCTTAGGCGTGAGCCTGAAGGAAGGTCTTAGTTGACGGCTTCTTTCAGTGCCTTGCCAGCCTTGAAGCCTGGCTTCTTGGCAGCAGGGATTTCCAGAGTCTTGCCGGTTTGCGGGTTGCGACCGGTACGAGCTGGGCGATCGGTGACGGAGAAAGTACCGAAGCCTACCAGTACCACGGAGTCACCTGCCTTCAGGGCGCCAGTGACGGATTCGATTACTGCGTCCAGCGCGCGGCCAGCAACAGCTTTCGGGATGTCAGCAGATGCGGCGATAGCGTCAATCAGTTCCGACTTGTTCACTCTAAGTCCCCTTATATCTCTATTGAGTTTGTTTCTAAGTATGTAATGAAAAGCTAAACAAGCGCTGGGTGGCCTAATGACGCTTAGGCGCCGCTTTATAACAAGGGCCTGAAAAAACTGTCAAGAAAGCCCCCCAGCCGAATTCGTACTAATGCGTGCTAATTCTTTCCTTGGAATCGCTGTCGCGCTTTTCATCCTTGGCGACTATCTCGGGAGCCACATCTGGTAAGGGCTCCGGGGCGTATTGCAGCGCAATTTGGAGGACTTCGTCAATCCATTTGACCGGTTTAATCTGAAGATCCTGCTTAATATTCTCAGGAATTTCTTTCAAATCCCGTACATTCTCTTCAGGAATGATCACCGTCTTGATTCCGCCACGGTGTGCAGCCAGCAGTTTCTCTTTCAAACCGCCAATCGCCAGCACCTGCCCACGCAGGGTGATTTCACCCGTCATGGCCACATCGGCACGTACCGGGATCTGGGTCAAAGCCGAAACCAGGGCGGTGCACATGCCGATACCGGCACTTGGACCATCCTTGGGCGTCGCACCTTCCGGCATATGGATGTGGGTGTCACGCTTCTCGTGGAAATCGGCCGGAATGCCCAGGCTTTTTGCCCGGCTACGGACGACCGTCTGCGCTGCAGTGATCGACTCGACCATGACATCGCCCAAAGAACCGGTCTTGATCAACTGGCCTTTGCCCGGAATCACCGCCGCTTCAATGGTCAGCAACTCGCCACCGACCTGAGTCCAGGCCAACCCCGTGACCTGACCAATCTGATCCTGCTGCTCAGCCAGACCGTAACGGAACTTGCGCACGCCCAGGAACTGCTCCAACTGCTCGCCCGTGACCTTGACAGCCACTTGCTTGAGACCGGCATGCTCCTTGACCACCTTGCGGCAGACCTTGGCGATTTGACGCTCCAGGCCCCGCACACCGGCTTCGCGGGTGTAGTAACGGATGATGTCGCGAATCGCCGAGACGTCGATGTCCAGCTCGCCCTTTTTCAGGCCGTTGGCTTTGATCTGCTTGGGCGTCAGGTACTTCACAGCGATGTTGATCTTCTCGTCTTCGGTGTAACCCGGCAGACGGATGACTTCCATCCGGTCCAGCAGCGCTGGCGGAATGTTCATCGAGTTGGAGGTGCACAGGAACATCACATCGGAAAGGTCGTAATCGACTTCCAGATAGTGATCGTTGAAGTTGTGGTTCTGCTCAGGGTCGAGCACTTCCAGCAACGCCGAGGCCGGATCGCCACGCATGTCGCTGCCCATCTTGTCGATTTCGTCGAGCAGGAACAGCGGGTTGCGCACGCCCACCTTGGTCATTTTCTGAATCAAACGGCCTGGCATCGAACCGATGTAGGTACGGCGGTGGCCGCGGATCTCGGCTTCGTCACGCACGCCACCCAGGGCCATGCGCACGAACTTGCGGTTGGTCGCACTGGCAATCGACTCGGCCAGGGAGGTTTTACCAACCCCTGGAGGCCCCACCAGGCACAGCACAGGGCCGCGGATCTTCTTCACGCGCTTCTGCACGGCGAGGTACTCAAGGATACGCTCCTTGACCTCTTCCAGGCCGTAGTGGTCGGCGTCGAGGATCTCTTCGGCCTTGGCCAGGTCAAGGCGTACCTTGCTCTGCGCCTTCCACGGCACTTGCACCAGCCAGTCCAGGTAGGAACGCACCACGGTGGCTTCAGCCGACATCGGCGACATTTGTTTGAGCTTGTTCAGCTCGGCCTGGGCCTTGGCGTAGGCATCTTTCGGCAGGCCAGCGGCGTCGAGGCGCTTTTTCAGCTCTTCGACTTCGTTGTGGCCTTCTTCGCTGTCGCCGAGCTCTTTCTGAATGGCCTTCATCTGCTCATTCAGGTAGTACTCGCGCTGACTGCGCTCCATTTGCTTTTTGACCCGGCCACGGATGCGCTTCTCTACCTGCAGCAGGTCGATTTCAGCGTCCAGCAGGGCCATGACGTGCTCGACACGGGCAGCCAGGTCAAGAATTTCGAGAATTTCCTGCTTCTGCTCGATTTTCAGCGCCATGTGCGCGGCCATGGTGTCAACCAGGCGCCCAGGCTCGTCGATGCTGTTGAGCGACGACAGGACTTCAGCCGGGACTTTCTTGCCCAGCTGAACGTATTGTTCAAATTGTGACAGCAAGCTACGAACGAAGACTTCAGACTCGCGCTCGGCGGTCTGCGACTCTTCAATCAGCGAGACTTCGGCGCGGATATGGCCATCGACTTCGTTGAAACGCTCGACTGCACCGCGCTGCTCGCCCTCAACCAGCACCTTCACGGTGCCATCGGGCAGTTTCAGCAGTTGCAGGACAGTGGCAATGGTACCGACGCGGTACAGGGCGTCTTCACCCGGATCGTCGTCTGCGGGGTTCTTCTGGGCCAGCAGCAGAATCTGCTTTTCGCCCGTCATGGCGGCCTCGAGGGCTTCGATGGACTTCTCGCGACCCACGAACAGTGGGATCACCATGTGCGGATAGACGACGACATCGCGCAATGGCAAAAGAGGCAAGTCGAGGGTGGTCTTCATGATTTCGCCTCTACAGCGGCCTTATGGCCGGAAACCGGTGGAATTTGAGCGTGGGTTTAATGTGGGGGCAGCCCCGCAAAAAAACAAGCTCTACGACAGGAAAAGCAAAGGGGCCCGAAGGCCCCTTGCTGATTCGAGCCGTTTGGCGACTCAGACGTCAGGTGCAGCTTTGGCTTGCGGCTCGCTGTTCTCGTAGATCAGCAGCGGCTGCGAAGTACCATCGATAACGCTCTCATCGATCACCACTTTGCTGACATCCTTCTGCGAAGGAATCTCGTACATGGTGTCGAGCAGGATACCTTCGAGAATTGAACGCAGGCCACGGGCGCCCGTTTTACGCTCCAGGGCCTTACGAGCCACGGACTTGAGCGCATCACTGCGGAACTCGAGGTCTACACCTTCCATCTCGAACAGCTTGGCGTACTGCTTGGTGAGGGCGTTCTTCGGCTCGGTGAGAATCTGCATCAAGGCAGCTTCGTCGAGCTCGTCGAGGGTTGCCAGCACCGGCAGACGGCCGACGAATTCCGGAATCAGACCAAACTTGACCAGATCGTCAGGCTCGACCTCACGCAGCGATTCACCGACCTTTTTACCTTCCTGCTTGCTGCGCACTTCGGCACCAAAGCCAATGCCGCCGCGGGTGGAACGGTTCTGAATGACCTTTTCCAGGCCAGAGAACGCACCGCCACAGATAAACAGGATGTTACGCGTATCGACCTGCAGGAATTCCTGCTGCGGGTGCTTGCGGCCACCTTGTGGTGGAACCGAGGCAACCGTGCCTTCGATCAGCTTCAGCAATGCCTGCTGCACGCCCTCGCCCGAAACGTCACGGGTGATGGACGGGTTGTCCGACTTACGCGAAATCTTGTCGATTTCGTCGATGTAGACGATGCCCATCTGGGCTTTTTCCACGTCGTAGTCGCACTTTTGCAGCAGTTTTTGAATGATGTTCTCGACGTCTTCACCCACATAACCGGCTTCGGTCAGGGTGGTGGCATCGGCGATGGTGAACGGCACATTCAACAGACGCGCGAGGGTTTCGGCGAGCAGGGTTTTACCCGAGCCCGTCGGACCGATCAGCAGGATGTTACTCTTGCCGAGTTCGACGTCGTCGTTCTTCTTGTCGCGTTGGTTCAGGCGCTTGTAGTGGTTATAAACCGCTACCGCCAGTACCTTTTTCGCACGCTCCTGACCAATGACATATTGGTCCAGGATGGTGCTGATTTCTTTCGGCGAAGGCAGTTTATGCGCGCTGCTCTCGGCCTGGGCTTCCTGCACCTCCTCGCGGATGATGTCATTGCACAGGTCGACGCACTCGTCGCAGATAAATACCGAGGGGCCGGCAATCAACTTGCGCACTTCATGCTGGCTTTTGCCGCAGAAGGAGCAATAGAGCAATTTGCCGTTGTCCTCGCCGTTACGGGTGTCAGTCATTCGATCGATCCAATCCGGTAGGCTTGCAACACAAGATGAAGGCAATTGCGGGCTTTTTCAAGTCCACAGGTGGCGGGAAAGCCCAACCACCTGCTTTCGTACCTTATCAGACAGCCATTTGCCGCTTGTCGTGTACCGAGTCGATCAGGCCGTACTCAGCAGCACGTTGCGCGCTCATGAAATTGTCACGCTCGGTGTCACGCTTGATGGTCTCCAGATCCTGGCCGGTGTGATAGGCCAGCAACTCGTTCAACCGCGACTTGATGGAGAGGATTTCCTTGGCGTGGATTTCGATGTCCGTCGCCTGCCCCTGGAAACCACCCAGTGGCTGGTGAATCATCACCCGCGAGTTCGGCAGGCAGTGACGCTTGCCCTTGGCACCGGCTGCGAGCAGGAAGGCACCCATGGAGCATGCCTGGCCGATGCAGGTGGTAGAGACGTCCGGCTTGATGAACTGCATGGTGTCGTAGATCGACATACCCGCAGTCACCGAACCGCCCGGTGAGTTGATGTAGAGATGGATATCCTTGTCCGGGTTTTCCGCTTCAAGGAACAGCAACTGCGCCGCGATCAGGTTGGCCATGTAGTCCTCTACCGGGCCGACCAGGAAGATCACCCGCTCCTTCAGGAGGCGCGAGTAGATGTCATAGGCACGTTCGCCACGAGCGGATTGCTCGATAACCATCGGGACCAGACCGCCTGCGGCCTGGATGTCAGAGCTCTGCTGATAATAAGAATTGCGGGACATGTCCTGCACTCACTCCCAAATAGTCATGTCTTGAATACGCACAAGCCAGCTCGAAGGCTGGCTTGTGGTGTTTTCCTACGAGAGAAGAAAATCAGTCAGCGGCTGGTGCTTGTGCTGGCTTGATGGCTTCTTCGTAAGAGACCGATTTGTCGGTCACAGTAGCTTTCTGCAGAACAGTATCCACAACTTGTTCTTCCAGCACAACCGAACGAACTTCGTTCAGTTGCTGGTCGTTCTTGTAGTACCAGGCAACGACTTGCTCAGGCTCTTGGTAAGCCGAAGCCATTTCCTCGATCATTTCACGAACGCGGGCTTCGTCTGGCTTCAGCTCGTTCTGCTTGACCACTTCAGCAACGATCAGGCCCAGTACAACGCGGCGCTTGGCTTGTTCTTCGAACAGCTCGGCTGGCAGTTGCTCTGGCTTGATGTTGCCACCGAACTGCTGAACGGCTTGAACGCGCAGGCGGTTCACTTCGTTTTCCAGCAGGGCTTTTGGCACTTCGATCGGGTTGGCAGCCAGCAGGCCGTCCATTACCTGGTTCTTGACCTTGGTCTTGATGGCCTGACGCAGCTCACGCTCCATGTTCTTGCGAACTTCGGCGCGGAAACCGTCGATGCCGGTTTCCTTGATGCCGAACTGGGCGAAGAACTCTTCGTTCAGCTCTGGCAGCTTAGGCTCGGAAACGCTGTTGACGGTAACGGTGAACTCGGCAGCTTTGCCAGCCAGGTCCAGGTTCTGGTAGTCCTCAGGGAAGGACACGTTCAGAACGCGCTCTTCACCGGCCTTGGCGCCAACCAGGCCTTCTTCGAAACCAGGGATCATGCGGCCCGAACCCAGTACCAGCTGAGTGCCTTTGGCCGAACCACCAGCGAACACTTCACCGTCGACCTTGCCGACGAAGTCGATGTTCAGTTGGTCTTCGTTCTGGGCAGCGCGGTCAGCGGCTTCGAAACGAACGTTCTGCTTGCGCAGCACTTCCAGCATGTTGTCCAGGTCGGCGTCAGCCACTTCAGCGCTCAGGCGCTCAACGGCGATCGAGTCGAAACCGGCAACGGTGAACTCAGGGAACACTTCGAAGGTTGCGATGTATTCCAGGTCTTTGCCTTTTTCGAACGACTTTGGCTCAACGGCAGGCGCGCCAGCCGGGTTCAGCTTCTGCTCGACCACAGCTTCGTAGAAGGAAGCCTGAACCAGATCACCGAAGGCTTCCTGGCGGGCAGCATCTTCATAACGCTGACGGATCACGCTCATAGGCACTTTGCCAGGGCGGAAGCCTGGAACCTTGGCGCGACGGGCAGTCTGTTGCAGACGCTTGTTGACTTCGGTCTCGACGCGCTCTGCCGGAACGGCGATGGTCATGCGACGCTCGAGAGCAGAAGTATTTTCAACAGAAACTTGCATGGATATTCCTCGTTGCACAGACGTTAGCCGGCGATACCCGACTCCAGAATCAAGGGCAAGCATTCTAGTGGCTCAAAGGCCAGAAGTCACCCCGTTCAAGACGACGGGAAAGCACGCCGGTCCATTTCATTTACAGCCCCTGGCCAAAACCTTGGTCAAGGGCGCTCAAGACCCACTGTTCAAGGCCTGGGTGCCTCCTCACCTGAAGGCGGCAAACCCGGCACCGAACAGCCATAAATACTTGTCAAAACACTACAAGACCACGATTCGGCACTTAGCGCGCCGGATTGTCGATCTCGTTGATGACGCAATATTCTTCCCACTCCATGCCCAGCGCTTCGGCCACTTGCCGATGCACTTCAAGGCGCATGGCCTGGAGCTCCTCGTCAGAACTGGCAATCAGTTGCAGGGTCAATTCCCAAGGCTCAAGCCCCTGCTCCTGCGCTGCGTCTTCAAAGGCCCACTCAATCTGCTGTTGCTGCTCATGGGCGCTGAGCCCGGCAATTTCTTCGAGTAGCTGCGGATTGGCCGCGGCGAAACGCTGTAACGCGCTGGCCTGGCGTTCTTTTGAAATCATGGCGCTGTCCTCACTACCTTGCCGTTGGCAACGGCCTCAACCGGCTGAAATCTATCAGCTTTTGGCCCTTTGTCACCAGTGTCGGCAATGCTGCACTCGCGACGAGTTAACACAAACAATTATCACTTGATAATGAGTATCGTTATACTGTGCGAACTTTTTGCTCTACGCCGGCATTGCATCCGATGGAACCCAGCCCCTCCCCTGTTTCAGCCAACACTCGTCTGCAGGCGCTTTACCAGGATCACCATCATTGGTTGCACCGCTGGCTACGCCAGCGCATCGGCTGCCCCGAGCATGCGGCTGACATCGCTCAAGACACGTTCTTGAGCATTCTCAGCGGCAAAGACCTGTTCAACATTCGTGAACCACGCTCGTTCCTGTCTACCGTCGCACGTCGGCTGATGGCTAATGTCTATCGTCGCCGTCTGGTGGAGCAGGCATACCTTGAAGCGCTGGCCATGCTGCCTGAAGCAGTTGAGCCCTCCCCTGAGGTGCGCCTGCTGGCACTCGAAGCTTTGACCCAACTTGATCGTATGCTGGACAGCCTGCCCGGCAAGGTGCGCGAGGCGTTTTTGCTGTCGCACCTGCAAGGGCTGAAAATCGCCGAAATCGCCGAACGCCTGAGTGTCAGCACGCGCTCGGTGAAGCTGTATCTGGTCAAGGCCAATCAACATTGCTTCTTCGCCGAACTGTCATGATCGCAGCCAAACCGCCTTTCAACCCGCGCACTGCCCGTGAAGCCGCCCAATGGCTGACACTGACCATGGAGGGCGACCTCAGCCCGAGCCAGGAACATGCCCTGCAACGCTGGCGCGCCGCCACTGCCGATAACGAACGCGCCTGGCTGCATATCGAATCGATGCGCCAACGCTTCGCTGCACTGGAACCACAGGCCGGTTACCACAGCCTGTCCCAACGCCCTGCCCCGGAACGCCGGCGCGTGCTCAAGGCGTTGTTGCTGTTAGCGCTGGCAGGGGGTGCTGGACACCTGACTTACCGCAGCCGATCGCTATCAGCCACAACCCTTGCATTCAGCAATGGCGCCCAGGCGCCGCGCGCTATCAACTTAAGCGATGGCAGCACGCTGATGCTGGACGCCGATAGCGAGATTGATGTGGCGTTCGGTGACCATCAGCGCCTCATCTACCTACGCAACGGGCGCATGCTGTTGACCAGCGGCCACGGCCCAGGCAGCGCACAGCGCCCATTGCGCGTGCAAACACCTCAGGGCAGCGTACGCGCACTCGGCACCCGCTTTGTCGTCGATCTGCAGCCTGGCACCACTCAAGTTGCGCTGTTCGACGGTGCTGTCGAGCTGCAACCCCGGCAAGCGGGTGCTACACCGTTGCGCCTCAACCCCGGCCAGCACGCACGCTTCTCCGCCACGCGCATTGAAAGCCAGGGCCATGCTGCACTGGAGCCGGCCTGGAGCCAGGGCGTGCTGATAGCCGACGCCATGCGCCTGGACGCTTTCCTCAGCCAGTTGAGCCGTTACCGCCCTGGCTTGTTGCGCTGCAGCGAAGAGGTGGCCAGCCTGCACATTTCCGGCGTGTACCCGCTGGCCGATAGCGATGCGGTGCTCGATGCCCTGCCCCACGCACTACCGGTTCAGATCCTGCGCCGCAGCAACTATTGGGTCACCGTCGCTGCGCGCTGAGTGGGCTACAAGGCAAGCTCAATACGCACCCCTTGAGCAGGGTTATGGACGACACTGACCTGCGCTGCAAACACCTGCGCGATAGTGTCGGCACTCAAGACCTCGGCTGGAGCGCCACTGGCACGCAGTCGACCGCGCTCCAGTAACCACAGCCGGTCACAGTATTGCGCCGCCAGGTTCAGATCATGCAGCACACAGACCACCGCAATCCGCGGCGAACGCGCCAGGCGCCGCAACAACCGCATGAGGTTCTGCTGCTGGCCAATATCCAGGGCACTGGTAGGCTCATCAAGTAACAGCAGGCACGCTGGACGATCATCCTCCAGGCGCAGCGGATCAATCGCCAACTGGTTGATCGCCCGGGCAATCGTCACCCGTTGCATCTCCCCCCCGGACAACGACAGCACACCCCGCTCAAGCAGATGGCCGATATCCAGGGTTTCAATGATGCCGGCAAGTGGCTCACCGGCATGTGCCTGCCCCAGGCGAATGAATTCACGCACAGGCCAGTCGAAAGCGCTTTCAACCTGCTGCGTCACCAGCGCTCGGGCGCGCGCCAACTGCTGCGGGCGATAGGCTTGCAACGGCTGGCCAAGCAGGCGAACTTCACCTTGCGCAGGCTGCAAATACCCCGAGATAAGCGACAACAAGGTGCTCTTGCCCGCGCCATTAGGGCCAATCAGGCCGAGCAACTGCCCTGCTTCTATCTGCTCGTGCAGTGGTGCCAGCGCGAATGGCCGGTCGAGGCTGATATCGATCAACTCAAGCATTCAGAACTCCCGCGCCTTGCGCCCCAACAACAGCCAGAGAAAATACGGACCACCGATCACACTGGTGACCAAGCCAACGGGAATCTCCGCCGGGCTGGTCAAACTGCGCGCCAGGGTATCGGCAAGCAGCAGCAAAATTGCGCCACACAACATGGAGGCAGGTATCAGCAAACGATGACCCGGGCCGAAATACAGGCGTAAACAATGCGGTATCAGCAGCCCGATAAAGCCGATAATCCCGGTAAGCGCCACACACAAGCCAACACCGAGCGATGAGGCCAGCACCACGCGATTCTTCAGGCGCTCACTGTCGAGCCCCGCCGCGTGTGCACTGACCTCACCCAGCTGGAACAAGTCCAGGTCAGCTGCGCAACGGGCCAGCACCCACAACGCCAGCGGCAGTACCAAGCACGCTACACCCAGGGTCGACCACTCGGCACTGCTCAGGCTGCCCATGCCCCACAGGCTTAGCTGACGAAGCTGCTCTTCACTGGCCAGGTACGTGAGGATGCCGCCCAGGGCGCCGGTCAGGGTGTTGATCACCAGCCCGGCCAATAACAGGGTGATGGTCGATTCACGGCCCTGATAGCCGTGTCCGATGTGAAAAATCACCAGGGTTACCAATAAGGCGCCGATAAAGCCGGCGAAGAACTGCCCGTACAGCTCAAACCCGGCGAAACGACCATTGAAAAGCACAATCCAGATCGACACCGCCAGCCCCGCACCGCTGGCCTGCCCGAGCAAGGTCGGGTCGGCCAACGGATTGCGAAACAGGCCTTGCATGGCCGTACCGCCGGCCGCCAGCGTCGAGCCGACCAGCACCGCCAACAGCAAACGTGGCAGGCGTACTTCACTCCACACCTGCCACTCCAGCGGTGCAGGCAACACCCCCAGAAAAATCGTCGGCGACAAGCCAATGCTGCCCACTAGTGAGCACAGCGTCAGCAAGGCACACAGCCCTGCCAGCATCACCAGCAAAGTCGGTAACGTCGTTGTACGCAGCGTACTCATGGGAACAAAGCTCCGGCATCCTGGCGCAGTTGCAGCATGGCTGCAGCCGTACGCGGCCCTAGGTTGAGCAACGCCTGATCATCGACCTGCACCAGCCGTTTTGCCCGGCCCGCCGGGGTCAGCGCCAGGCCACCGAGTTTCCACAGGTTGTCTTCACCACCGAGCGCTTCAAGGCCGGCCTTGCTGATGATCACAAAATCAGGCGCCAGGGCCACCATCGACTCACCGGCCACCTGCTTGTACGCCTTGAAGCGGGCACTGTTGCTGATTCCGGCCTGCTCCAGTGCGCTATTGGCCTCTGTGTCGCGCCCCATGACCAAGGGCGTCATACCGGTGCGATTGAAGATGAACAGCGCCTTGGGTCCGTTGAGTGGCGGTAATGCCGCGAGCCGGGTGGCCAGCACCTGCTGTTCGGCTATCAGCGCTGCCGCCTGGGCCTGACGCCCCATGACCGCTGCCACTTGCTCGATCTTGCGTGGAATGTCGTTGATCGACTTGCCACGCGCCACCGTGTTCACTTGCAGGCCAACCGCTTCAAGCTGGCGCACGACAATAGCCGGTCGCGCCGCATCGCTGATCAACACGCGCTGCGGCTTGAGGCTGAGAATGCCCTCGGTGGACAGCTGCCGCAGGTAGCCCACCGACGGCAAGCGGGCAATGGCCGCGGGAAAATGGCTGGAGTCGTCTCGCCCCACCAAGCGTGGTGTAGCCTGCAATTGATCGACGATTTCTGCCAGGTCTGCGCCGATCACCAAAGTGTCTGCTGGCTCGGCCTGCGCCATTGAAAACCAGCTGCCCGCCAGCAATAGCACACTGAATAAAACTGCGTTCTTCAACAGCCCTGCTGGGCGCCGAACCACGCCTACACGCACGGCGACTTCAGCGCCGGTCATTGCTGACATAAGTAATTTCCTTGTCATTGATCAGCTTCCGTTGCCAGCGGTATTCGAAAGCTCGCCACAGCTTGGCGCGCTGCCCGACAACGGAGTGCCGGTGGCGTCATGGGCAGGTAGTAGCCAGAGGTAATCAGCATCTTGATGCGTTACCGGCTGCCCCTGCTCGCCCATCACCAGCACTTTGAGTGCGGCATGCGTCGGACCTTGCTTGAGGTACAGCGGCGCGCCCTGGCTTTTCAAGGTGTGCAAAGTGCCGGCAAACAAAAGCCGGGGCGCAGGGGCGCTATCCAGCACGCGGGCCATACGCTGGTCGCGGGCAACCTGAATAGCCAACATGGCATCCAGGCGTGCCGAATCGATCTGTCCGCAATGCATATCAACGATCTGCTTACGCTGCTGCGCCGCTACGGCGGGATTGGCAAACAACACCGCCGCGTCGGCAGGAGGCGAATTCATTAAATCGCTGCGCTGCGACGCCGAAATATTGCCCGCCAACAACGGCGCAGGTGCATGCATCAACGCTTCGACCAACGCTCCGTACTGTGCCCAGCTCCAGCGCTGATCCCAGCGCATGATGTGTTTGAGGCGCTTGCTGCGGACCTGATTACCCTCAGCCAACCAGGCCTTAACTTCGTCAACCGAACGTTGCTGGTCACTACTGAGCATTTCCAGCACCACCGCGCCCTGCGGCCTGTGCTCGTTCAAGCGGGCAGCCAACCATTGCTCGATCAGATGATGAACCGGGTTTTCATGCACCTCGCCGACCATCACGGTCTGGGCAGCTGCCAGTTCATTCAGCAGCCGGGTGGCCGGGATCTGCTCGCCGCTGGCCAGGTCAACAATCGCACCCCACTGCGGAATGCTCGCTTCAACCTGGCGATAACTGCTGTCGGCCACTGGTGCGTTGAAACTGGCACAACCTGCGCACAGCGCCAGGCCTAGCCATATAAAGGAAGACTTGAACATAAAGGGCGCCTGTCAGTACTCGAGAGTGAAGCCAAAGGAGGTCGTACGACCACGGCCGTTGCCTTGATCCATGACCGCAGACATCAGGTAATCCACCGACGCGCTGTTGTCGTACACCTTGTTGCCGACGTTTTCGACGTTAAAGAACAGGCTGAGGTTGTCCTGCACCCGGTAGTTGCCGTACAGGTTCCAGATCACCCCGGTCGATTTACTCTTTTTGGTTTCGTAGTAATCCCAACTGATCTCGGAGGGGCCGGCATACTCGCCGCGCGCGCCAATTACCAAGCGCTCATCGAACCAACGAGTCCCCAGATCCAGCGTCCAATAACGATCTGGCTGGGCGTTGATGTCTTCCAGCTCGATCCCTGAGGTAGTCGGTGACTGGGTGGTGGCACGGGTCCAGGACAGGTTGCTGTAGAAGAAGCCCGCATCGTAACGGCCTTCGATTTCGTAGCCGCTCATGCGCACCTGTTCCGGCCAGTTGACCCAGTTCAGCTTGGTGGCTTCTTCACCGTTGTCATCGAGAATGTTGAAAGACTGCGGCGTGATGTAGCCGTCGATCTTGCTGATAAAGCGGTTGACCTTGATCTGCCCGTAGTCGTCGGCAGCCAACAAGCCGCTGCGGGTCAGATTGAAGCCGAACTCATAGTTGGTCGAACGCTCCTGGCGCAGGAACGGGTTGGCGCCGACGCCATCGGCGTCACTGCCATCGGCTTCAAGTGGCACCTTTTCGAAGAACATCTCCTGTACCCGTGGCGCCCGTGAGGTGCGCGACCAACTGGTGTAGAGCTGCATCCACTCATAGGGCTTGACCGCAAACCCCACACGCGGATTGAAACTGTGGTCGCGACTGGTCACATCGATGTTGCCGCCGCCGATGTCCAGGCACTGACCAACGATCGAACACTTGGGCACATGGCCGCTGACTTTATAGCCGTCATAGTGCGCGGCCAATGTCAGCGCATAGATGTCGTAGCTGAAGTCCAGGGTGGTAAACAGGCTATGAGCTTCTTGCTTGCCCTCAGGGTTGGCGCCACGTTTTTCTGGGGTCTGGGCAACGAAGTCATCGGTGTAATAGCGACCGCCATTGCTCCAGGTGGCTTCCACCGGACCCAGATTGAAGCGGCTGACGTTGGTCAGATCGAAGCCGTGGGTATCGTCGCGGGTTTTACGGCCAATGTAGGTGGAATCCTCTACGGGCGGATATTCCAACCTGGCCTTGTTCTGATAGGCGTTAACCGTCAGGTTCAGCCACTCGCTGTACGGGGTATAGGCGTACTTGGCGCGGTAGGTTTCGTTACGCATCTCCCAGGGGTAGTTGTGGTAGAACTCGTTGCGATAGTGCACGCCGGTCAAGTCCAGACGGTGCATGTCGTTGGGCTGCAGACGCACCTTCAACAAACCCGAGCGAGGGTTCTGCTTGGTGGTGTCATAACTGTTGCTTTGGCCGTTACTGGTTTTGTATTCGCCGGTCTGGGTGCTGCTCGCCGCCGCGACCACGCCATATACCCCTTCGCTGTCTTCCGGCAGCGTGCGCGCACCCGCTGCCAGCATCCGCGTGTTGCCATAGCCATTGTTGCCGGTGCGGTAGGTAGTGCGCAGACCAACGCGGTGATCCGGCTTGACGATGTCATCAATTTCGAAGGTGCGGAAGTTGGCGCTACCACCCAATGTGTTGGCGCCTTCAGCCCCGTCCACCGAACCGCGCTGAATATCGACCCCGGCTACCAGGTTAGGGTCAACAAAGGCCATCGGCCCGCCCGAACCGTGACCGGCGTTGTTACGGAAAGTCTGGGTGACCCCGTCGATCATGGTGTTGACCCGACCATAGCCAGCCAACCCGCGAATGTTCACCGAAATGCCTGGCTGGCTGCGCGAATGCAAGGTGTAGGTGCCCGGCATCGACCGTACCAGGCTATTCAAGTCCTGACGCTCGACATGCGCATCGCGACTGCTTTGAATGGCTCCCGGCCGGTCCGCCTGAGCATTGACCATCGTCGCCCCGACTTCCATCGCTGCATCACTACGGGCATTGACCCGCAAGACATAGCTGCGATCCTTCATGCGCTCGATCCACAAGCCGGTGCCGTTGAGCAGCAAGTCGAATGCCTCTCTGACCGAATACTCACCCTCAAGGCCTTGGGTCGTGCGGTTCAAGGTGAGTTCTGGCGCATAGGTCAGGATGATGCCGGTACGCGTGGCCAGCTCATTCAGCGCCGGCCCCAGCGGCCCGGCTGCAATGTTGTAGGCCTGACGCGCAGGCGCCTGATGAACACTGGTTTCGACCGCTTGGGCCATCGACCAACCCACACAGCCAGCCGCCAACAGTGCCGCAGTCAACGCGCTGCGGGCCAATCCGTTTTTATTGTGATGCGCACCCCGAACGGTGGCCAACTGCGTGCGGTTCACTTGAAGCTCCCTAGACGGTGAATGTCGGTGTTACTAGAGAGGTCACGTGAGCAGATGAAAAAGGGAAATCTAAATCAGAATCTTTTACATATCTATCGCAAAGCAATGATTTGCCTGACGACTGAACGGCAGGGTCTGCATCAATGTTGGAAAAATACAGTTCGCCAGAGGACGAGCGAAGTGCTACGACGGGGATACCAGGGCACGTAAGGCTGCTCCGCTTGAGCGAGCAGCATTACGCATTTGCTCGGCCTGGTGGATTGACGCTCGCGCAGGTGCCCTTCAGTAGCGGAACTTGCCGCCATGAATGTCCTGCAGCACCTGTTCAGTCACGCGCACGTAGGTTTCGGTGCCCGGTAGCCAAGCGTAGACCGGGTCTTCGCCAGCTTGGCTGGGGTCGAAGGCTTCGGTCCTTAGCTTGGTTTTCTGGTATTTGAACGTGCCGGTGGTTTCCATGCAGGTCTTGATGCGCAGGAACATCGGCACCGCGTAATGTGGCATATGGTTTTTGACGAAGCGCAGCAGGTCGCAAAAATCCAGTTGCTCCAGCGGGACCGATGGGGTGATGGCAGCCATCCCGGCGCGACCGTTGGTGTTCTTGATTTCTACACCGTAGGCCACGGCTTCGGCGATGTGGGGGTGTTGCACCATGATGTTTTCGACTTCGGTAGTGGAGACGTTTTCGCCTTTCCAGCGGAAGGTGTCCCCTAAGCGGTCGACGAATTGGGCGTGGCCAAAGCCGATATCGCGAATCAGGTCGCCGCTGTTGAAGTAGCGATCACCCTTTTCGAAAACGTCGTACAGCACCACCTTTTTGCTCTTCTCCGGATCGGTGTAACCGTCGAATGGGGCGTCGTCGTCGATCTTGGCCAGCAACAAGCCTTGGCCACCCTTGCCGACTTTCTGCATGAAACCGTTCGCGCTGCGCCGCGGCTCGCCAGTGTCGTGCTCGTACTCCACCAGCGACCAGGCGTTGATGGCAAAGCCGATGGTGTTTTCGAAGTTGAGGATGTTGCTAAAGCCGATGTTGCCATCACTGGCGGCATAAAACTCGCAGACCCGCTCGATGTTGAAGCGTCTCTTGAAGTCGATCCACGCGCCCGGGCGCAGGCCGTTGCCAATCATTTTCACCACCGGGTTGTCGCCATCGTTGCCGGCCGGAGGCTGGTCGATCAGGTAGCGACACAATTCACCGACGTAGCAAATGGTGGTGGCCTTGAACTTGCGTGTGTCATTCCAGAACTGGCTGGCGCTGAATTTGCGGCGGATGGCGAAACCCGAGGCGCCGGCCAATGCCGAGCCCCAGCTCACGCACAGCCCGGTGCCGTGATAGAGCGGCAAGGTGCAATAGACGATGTCATCGGGGCGCATATCCAGGGCGATCATGCCAAAGCTACCGTAGACTTTCATCCAGCGCCCATGCTTGAACACCCCGGCCTTGGGCAAACCGGTGGTGCCGGAGGTGTAGATATAGAAGCAGGCGTCGTCCAGGTAGACCTGCTGGGTGGTCACCGGATTGACAGCGGAGTGCGCTTCGCTGGCACGGGTCAGGTTGATGTAACCCTCGGGCGCGACGCCCGCATCGCGAGTGGTGTCGGTGTCAGCCAGGAAGAACGTGCTCAGCTCATCAATGGCAACCTCGTTACGCACCGCGTCATAGGATGGCACCAACTCTTCGCCGACGATAATCGCCGAGGGATTGACCAGGCTCAAACTGTGGATCAGGACGTTGTTGGTCTGCGAGGTGTTGAGCATGGCGCAGATACCGCCGATCTTGCTGACCGCCAGCACACTGACCAGCAATTCCGGGCGATTTTCAATAAATATGCCGATCACATCGCCTTTTTTCAGCCCACGATCAAGCAGGTAATGGGCGAAACGGTTGGCCCACTGGTTGACCTGTTCATAACTGAAACGATTGTCCCTGTAGAGCAACGCCGGCCCTTGAGGGTTACGCGTAACCGCGTGTTCGAAGGCCCACCCCAGGCCGCAGGGCTGATCGACCTTGAGCTTGGAAACTTTGATTCCCCTGACGAGCCGAGGAATGGCCTGGGCGATCACGGGGATTTTGCGCAGCATCATGCCCCAGGTAATCATGTCGCTATTGCTACTCATGTCGCCTCCTGGTGAATTGACCGTGGCAGCCAGGCGATTGGACAAGCGCCACGACCAGCCGAATGTGTTTACTGTTTTGCACGCCATGTAAAAAGTCCTCGCGCAGCGGGGTGCGCGAGGACGCCTGTTGCCAGGCCTCAGAACTCGTCGGCGACCGACTCGAGGATCTTGCCCATCAAGTAAACCGTGGTGCGTGCGACTTGCTTGACCGACTCTTTTTCTTCGTCGGTCACGACCCAGCGGTCGATGGCTGCGTTGACTTGCTCGGAGTGTTTCTCGTCGATGATCGCGTGGGCGACAAAGAAGGTGAGTTGTTGGTCGGTCAGCTTGAGATGGTTCTTGCAGACATCCATCAACGGCTCAAGGTGCTCGTAGCAGTCCTCGGCCCAGAAGCTGTAGCCCAGCCGTGGAATGATGCCGCGGCACACAGAGACAAAATCCAGGTAGCCATAGAACGCCTCTGTGGCCGGCAACATCGGCTTATCGAACTCGGACTTGTCGACACCAATGGCGATCAGGTCGTTGTACGCCATGTTTTCATGACCCAGTTCTTCCAGCGCATGCTTCATCGCAAAACGCAGCAGGCCGACCTTTTTATGGTCCTGGTTCCAGCACGCCACCGCCTGGTTGATCGCGTTGTTCTTGGTGTAGTGATACACCTGAACAATCGACTTGATGTAGAGGTCACGCTGCAACTCGGGGCGCTTCATCATCTGGAAAAAGCGGCCGGCCTTGATCTTTTCCCATTCGGCATCACAGACGGCTTTCAACTCTTTGCGAAACGCGGTCACTTCAGTCATTTCACTCTCTTCCTTGACGGGTTGATAAATCTTTTATGACACTTTTTATAATATCAAGCGAACACGGACTTACAGGCGCAGTACGGACTTTATGATGTAGATGAACTTGGAGAAGAACCCAAGGCCTTCGATAGTGTCCCAGTGTTCCATCAGCACACCGTTTTCCACACGATAGATATCAATTACCTTGTAATTCACCGTGAAGAACCTGTGCTTGGCCCAGTGTTTGGCATACAAGAAGACATAATCACCTTCAGCGCATACCCGTTCAATGCTGGCACCCGACTCGGGGAATGTTTTGAAGAACTGCGTAAAGTAGGTTTTGAAGCCTTCGCGGCGCGGTGGAATAAATACGTTATTGTGTTGTACATAATCTGTGGCAATCAACGTATCGGCGACCGCCAGTTCCCGCTGGCAAAACATGCGTTCGTAAAACTCGATGACCACTTCTTTGTTCCTGGCTTCCATCTTGGATCAACCTCAATGTTGTCGTTGTTTTTTGGATGTTCATCCCGCCAGTGACTGCCTCGCGGTACGGGCGGCCAAGGTGTAGCGAATCAAGTCATCAATGTTCTTCAGATCTGCAGGGCAGCTTTGCAGACCGAAGAAGGGCGTGACCGACGGCATCAGATCGCCTTTGTACAGGGCGTAGTAGTGATCACCGCGGGCTTTGATCTGAAAGAAGATACCGTCCTGATCAAAGACGAAGCTGTCGAACTTCGGCGCAAGCCGTGGCTTTACGTAGGTGATGAAGGTTTTGTAGCCGCCTTCCAGGGCGACCAGCGAGGCGCCGGTCATCGCCAATCCGTTGACCACGTTCTTTACCGGGGAATGCTTGTCGACAATGAGTCGAGAGAGTTCGACGCACTCAGTCTCGTAGTTAGGCCCGGAGAACCGCACCAGTTGTTCATGGCTGATAAACTCGCCCGACTCATGAGGGAAAGGTGTAATACGCTGGGTGCCGATAATTTCACCATCATAATAAAACGCAAACACGTAGGAACGTGAGTCGTAGTCATCCAGGCATACAGTGTCGTCGATCGCGTTACCAAACAACGTCTTGTAGTAAACCTTTCGCTGCCCATACAACCGGCTGCGGGCACGAGACAGTTCGAGAAACTGCGCTGGCGTAACCACTTGTCTGACGTTTACCTTGTCAGATTGGCATAAGTCTTGAAGTACTGAATCATAGAAACTGTAGATTGCCGAACCGAACGAATCATCCTTTACCAACTGCATATTTGCCGAAGGCACGGCAGCCTTATTACTTGCGAGTGACGGCATGAGAGTTCCCTTCTTATTGTGATCTGTAGTAGTCAACTCAGCCCAGCGCACGACCTAAGTTTCCACAGCACAAGACATAGCTTCGCCTCCTTGCGTAGATGCCTACACGTTTATGGTTTGCTTATTGCGCACAGCAAAGCACGCACCCCTCTTATCGCGGGCGTGCCTTTAAACTAAAGCGACTTGCAGTTAAACCGGTGGCAGCGAGGCCAAGGCTCGACGGATCTGCTCTGCGCGCTCGCCCAGCATTTGCCGCGTAGCGAGTGGAAGGTCCGCATGACCCAGGTTGAAACCGTCACCGACAAAGCGGGCCAGTACATGCAGGTGGGCGTGGCCCACGGTCTGCCCGGCCACAGCGCCATCGCATAGCAGCAGGTTGATACCTTCGCAGGAGTGTTCATTGAGGCTCAAGCCGCTTTCACGCAGGGCGGCCGCCACCCGTTGACCCACACGCATCATGTGGCCACAGGTTTGAGGAGGGATATCACCCAGGCCGCTTGCGTGGGCCTTGGGAATGACCAGGACATGGCCAGGAGTAATCGGCTGGATGGAGAGAAAGGCTAGGCACTGCTCGTCTTCGTAGACAACGGCAGCCGGTGCTTCATTCTTGGCGATTGCACAGAATATGCAGTTCACGATTAGCTCCCTCTATTGTAGTAGGTGCAAACCCGGCGGAGGCATGAAACTCCGGGTTGCTACAGGCTGCATTCCATTGCAGTAGACCGCACAGCTTGAGGATGAAACTACCCTTGGCATTTCACCCCTGTAAACGGGAGTTTTGAAATTTTTTGTATCTGAACTCGAGAAAACACCTAATAGGTTGATTTAAATTAGTTTTCCTAAGGTTATTTTTTGTATCTGCCCTTTGTGCGGCCGTGTGGGCCGTGTTGTTGGCCCGTCGGAGGGCCACTTCGGGTCGACCCCTGCTCTTCGCGAGAGACAATAACCGGCCAAGCGAGCGTTACGATTCAAGCCCTGGCATCGACGTGCGGAGAAGCGCTCGAATTTCTACCGCCCCACCAGCCGCATAGACTGGGTTGCCGGCAAGCATTTCCTTGGCTTCTTCGAAATTGGTTGCACGAACGCGGATGAAGCCACTGAGGTCAGTATCGCTAGGCTGACTCAATTGGCCTTTGCGTAGACTGCCTGACGACCGTGTCAGTAAGCGGCATTTAGTACCGCAAAAATCGAATTCGGCGCGTACTGGGTAATGCACTAGAAATTTCGTAAAGAGGGAGAAACGGGGCGAAACCCCAGAAACGAAAAAAGCCGCACTAGGCGGCTTTTTCGAGGCTTTCATGCACTTCAGCGAAGGGCCGTGAAAGCTTGGATGGTGCGGACGAAGAGACTCGAACTCTTACAGCTTGCGCCGCTGGAACCTAAATCCAGTGTGTCTACCAATTTCACCACGTCCGCGTGAAGCTTTTAAAGCAAAGGCGCCGGATTTTCATCGGGCGCCTTTTGGAATATGGGGTGGACGATGGGGATCGAACCCACGACAACAGGAGTCACAATCCTGTGCTCTACCAACTGAGCTACGCCCACCATATTGCATTTACCGCTTTACTTGTGCCTAAGCTGCCTATTGGCGCACCCGGCAGGACTCGAACCTGCGACCATCCGCTTAGAAGGCGGATGCTCTATCCAGCTGAGCTACGGGCGCATATTTAATCTGCTTTCTGTTACGATTACAAATTAACTTTTAGCCGTACCGAACAAGCTACCAAATCCGCTCATTCTGCCTGACCTTGCTAACCAGTGCTAGGCTCTGCCCGACAAGTGCGACGAATGTTATAGACGAGTGGTTAGGTCGTCAACTCTTTTTTGAAAAAAATTCATTTTATTTAAGGGGTTAGGGAAATGGCCGGACCAAGCGCCTTTGCCCTCGGCCCCCTTCATGCGAGAATACGCGCTCTTTTTATTCCCTCTCGATGGTTAATCACGCGACATGACTGCACACCTTATTGACGGTAAGGCGATCGCCGCCAACCTGCGCAAGCAGATCGCCCAACGTGTTGAGGAGCGTCGCCAGCAAGGCCTGCGTACTCCAGGCCTGGCGGTGATCCTGGTTGGCACCGACCCCGCTTCTCAAGTCTATGTTTCGCACAAGCGCAAGGATTGTGAAGAAGTCGGCTTTATCTCCCAGGCGTTCGACCTGCCGAGCGAGACGACTCAGCAGGCCCTGACCGACCTGATCGATCGCCTCAATGACGATGCGAACGTCGACGGCATCCTGTTGCAGTTGCCACTGCCGGCTCATCTGGATGCATCGCTGCTGCTCGAGCGTATTCGCCCGGACAAAGATGTCGATGGTTTCCATCCTTATAACGTCGGGCGTCTGGCTCAACGTATCCCGCTGCTGCGCCCGTGCACACCTAAAGGCATCATGACCCTGCTGGAAAGCACCGGTCAGGACCTGTACGGCATGAATGCTGTGGTAGTCGGTGCTTCGAACATTGTTGGCCGTCCGATGGCAATGGAGCTGTTGCTGGCCGGTTGCACCGTGACCGTGACCCACCGCTTCACCAAAGACCTGGCCGGCCACGTTGGCCGCGCTGACCTGGTTGTGGTGGCTGCTGGCAAGCCTGGCCTGGTCAAAGGCGAGTGGATCAAGGAAGGCGCGATTGTCATCGACGTCGGTATCAACCGTCAGGAAGATGGCAAGCTGGTTGGCGATGTGGTCTATGAGACCGCCCTGCCCCGCGCTGGCTGGATCACCCCGGTTCCGGGTGGCGTTGGCCCGATGACCCGTGCTTGCCTGCTGGAAAACACGTTGTATGCGGCGGAAGAGTTGCATAAGTAAGGTGTGAACGCTGGAGCAAAAAAACGGCATCTGTGAAGGTGCCGTTTTTTTGTGCCTGGTTTTAGATAGATCGCGGGGCAAGCCCGCTCCCACTGGGGGGTGAGGTTGTGCTTGTGGGAGCGGGCTTGCCCCGCGATAAAAATCTGCGACAAATCTCAACCCGGTAGGCGTTTTCTGTCAGACGGCTCTGAATCATACTGCCGGCGCCGTTGCGCTTTTGTGCCGTAGTCTGCATGGGCCTAGGCTGCTGCCGTCACTGGAAAATCCAGTGATCGGATTTAGCAGTCCGGCTCATAACTCGATGTCGACGGCACAACGCTCTATGGCGGTTGTACGTGGGGCGCCTTCGGGTGCGCCGGGTTCCTCGAGTTACCGGTCTGCTAACCCGCGTACAGCTGCCACCCTTTGTTTAGCAGCAACGCGTGGTTGCTTCATAACTTGAGGGCAATCATGAAAAAAATCGTCCCCGATCCACCTGGTCTCGATCTCTCCAACGCCTCCACGGCCAACACCCCCTTCGGCACCAACCACATGTTCAACATCCGCGCCGGCATTCCCGCCGAAGAGGCGCTGCTACATGCCTGTCAGCTGTTGCGATGCGCTTGATCACCTCACCCTCAATGACCGCTCCTTGGTTTCGGGTGCCGGCCAGCACATCGAAACAGCGCGAGCGCTGATCGATGCGGTGCTGGATGGGGGTGGGGTACAGCGGATTTTTCTGTGACTTGACGCTTTTCGCAGCAACGGTGGGAGCGGGCTTGCCCCGCGATTGCGGTGTGTCAGGCTCATCGCAATCGCGGGGCAAGCCCGCTCCCACAAAGAGAGGGTGTGTGGTGTGTGCTATTTGCGCGCTGACTCCCACGATTTGAGCAGTTCGCTGTAGCTCACGGTTTCGCCTTTGGGCTTTTCGTTTGCCAGTTTCGGCTTCGGTGCACCCGGCTGGTCAAACCAGTACTGGGCATCTCGCTCCGGATTGAGCTTCGGTGCACAGGTAGCTTGAGCCTTGGAGCGCTCCAGCCGTTCGAGGATTTTGTCCTGATCGCGGGCCAGTCCATCCAGCGCTTCTTGCGGGGTTTTCTCGCCGCTGGCCGCTTCGGCAATATGGCTCCACCACAACTGCGCCAGCCGCGGGTAGTCCGGTACGTTGGTGCCGGTCGGGGTCCATTGCACGCGCGCCGGGCTGCGGTAGAACTCCACCAACCCACCCAGTTTGGGCGCAAGGTCCGTCATGGCTTGGGAGTTGATGTCCGACTCGCGAATCGGCGTCAGGCCAACGATGGTCTTTTTCAGCGAGACGGTCTTGGAGGTTACGAACTGGGCGTACAGCCAGGCCGCCAGGCGCTGTTTCTCCGGGGTCGATTTGAGGAACGTCCACGAGCCGGCATCCTGGTAGCCGAGCTTCATGCCCTCTTCCCAGTACGGCCCTTTAGGCGACGGCGCCATGCGCCATTTCGGCGTGCCATCAGCGTTCATCACTGGCAACCCCGGCTTGGTCATGTCGGCGGTAAAGGCGGTATACCAGAAGATCTGCTGAGCAATGTTGCCCTGCGACGGCACCGGCCCCGACTCGGAGAAAGTCATGCCCTGAGCTTCCGGTGGTGCGTAGGCGCGCATCCAATCGACGTACTTCTGCGTCGCATACACCGCCGCCGGGCCGTTGGTGTCGCCACCACGGGTAACGCTGGAGCCCACAGGGTGGCAATCTTCAACACGAATACCCCACTCATCCACGGGCAAGCCGTTGGGCAAGCCCTTGTCGCCGCCACCAGCCATGGAGAACCAGGCATCGGTAAAGCGCCAGCCCAGCGACGGATCTTTCTTGCCGTAGTCCATGTGCCCATAGACGCGCTTGCCATCGATTTCCTTGACGTCTTCGCTGAAGAATTTGGCGATGTCTTCATACGCCGACCAGTTGACCGGTACCCCCAGCTCGTAGCCGTACTTTTCCTTGAACTTGGCTTTCAGGTCGGGCCTGTCGAACCAGTCGGCGCGAAACCAGTAGAGGTTGGCGAACTGCTGATCCGGCAATTGGTAGACCTTGCCGTCGGGTGCGGTGGTGAAGGAAATACCGATAAAGTCTTTCAGGTCCAGGGTTGGTGAGGTGTAGTCCTTGCCTTCATTGGCCATCAAGTCGGTGATCGATTCCGTCTTGCCATAGCGAAAGTGCGTACCGATCAGGTCCGAGTCGTTGACCCAGCCGTCGTAGATATTTTTGTCTGACTGCATTTGCGTTTGCAGTTTTTCAACCACATCGCCCTCCTGCAGCAGGTCGTGGGTCAGTTTGATCCCGGTGATTTCACTGAACGCCTTGGCCAGGACTTTCGATTCATATTCGTGGGTGGCAATGGTTTCCGACACCACGTTGATCTTCATGCCGCGAAACGGCTCAGAGGCTTTGATGAACCACTTCAATTCCTCCAGTTGCTGCTCCGGGGTCAGGGTCGAGGGTTTGAACTCGCTATCGATCCACTTCTTCGCCGCGTCTTCATAGGCGTCTGCCCAGGCGTTGGCGTGGAAACTGCCCAGCACCAGCAAAGCGGCCAGGGTCAAATGTCGCCGGTTTTTGTTGTTGTCGAACATCGTGATCTCCCGATTGAGTATTCCCATGGAGCCTGACCGAACCCGTTCGGCTAACCCCAGCGCATCACCACCAACAGCCACACCACCGACAGCAGCGAGGCCACCCAGAGACTCCAGTCGCTGGCGCCGATCACCAGCAGATGCAGGTACGCACTGACCAGAAGCCCGATGAACAAACGATCGCCACGGGTGGTGGCAATCGGCAGAAAGCCGCGTCGTTCAACACACGGTCGGCGCACTTCAAACAGGGTCATGCCCACCAGCAATACACCGATGACGGCGAAAAACAGCGCTGTCGGCAGAGTCCAGGCCATCCATTCCATATGCTGCCTCCTTACACCCGGCCCAGGGCAAAGCCCTTCGCCACATGATTACGGACAAACCAGATCACCAACATGCCTGGCAGAATCGTCAGTACGCCGGCTGCGGCCAACACCCCCCAGTCGATACCCGAGGCCGACACCGTGCGGGTCATCACCGCCGCAATCGGTTTGGCACTCACCGAGGTCAGGGTGCGCGCCAGCAGCAGTTCGACCCAAGAGAACATGAAGCAGAAAAACGCCGTGACGCCGATGCCCGAGCCAATCAGCGGCACGAAAATCTTGATGAAAAAACGCGGGAAGCTGTAGCCGTCGATGTAGGCGGTTTCATCGATTTCCTTGGGCACCCCGGACATGAACCCTTCGAGAATCCACACCGCCAATGGCACGTTGAACAGGCAGTGCGCCAGGGCCACGGCGATGTGGGTGTCGAACAGGCCGATGGAGGAATACAGCTGAAAGAACGGCAGCAAAAACACTGCAGGCGGTGCCATGCGGTTGGTCAGCAGCCAGAAGAACAGGTGCTTGTCTCCGAGAAAGCGGTAACGCGAGAACGCATAGGCAGCGGGCAAGGCCACACTCAGGGAAATCACCGTATTCAGGCACACGTAGTACAGCGAGTTGATGTAGCCGGTGTACCAGCTAGGGTCGGTGAAAATGACCCGGTAGTTGTCGAAGGTGAAATGCTGCGGCCACAGGGTCAGGCCGCCGAGTATCTCGGTGTTGCTCTTGAACGACATGTTCAGCAGCCAGTAGATCGGCACCAGCAAAAACAGAATGTACAGCAGCAAGGGCAGCGTTTTGCGGGGGTTCATGGCCGCCTCCTAGTCTTTGTCGGCATGGGTCATGGCGGTGTAGAACAGCCACGACACCAGCAGGATGATCAGGAAGTACACCAGCGAAAATGCCGCCGCCGGGCCGAGGTCGAACTGCCCCACCGCCATCTGCGTCAAGGTCTGGCTAAGGAAGGTGGTGGCATTGCCCGGCCCGCCGCCAGTCAGTACAAACGGCTCGGTGTAGATCATGAAGCTGTCCATGAAGCGCAGCATTACCGCGATCAGCAGCACGTTCTTCATTTTCGGCAGTTGGATGTGGCGAAACACCGCCCAGGCAGAGGCGCGATCGATACGCGCGGCCTGATAGTAGACATCCGGAATGGCCCGCAAGCCCGAGTAACACAGCAGTGCCACCAGCGAAGTCCAGTGCCAGACATCCATCACCAGCACCGTGACCCAGGCATCCATGGTGTTGGCGGCGTAGTTATAGTTAAGGCCCAGTTGATTGAGAGAGGCGCCGAGCAAACCGATGTCGGCACGCCCGAAAATCTGCCAGATAGTGCCAACCACGTTCCAGGGAATCAGCAGCGGAATCGCCATGACGATCAGGCACAGCGACGACCAGCGCCCCTTGGTCGGCATGGTCAGGGCGATGGCGATGCCTAACGGAATTTCGATCAGCAGTACGCAAGCGGAATAGATGAACTGACGCAATAACGAGTCGTGCAGGCGTGGGTCCTGCAGCACCTGGCGATACCAGTCGGCACCGACGAAATAGCGGCTGGACTGGTCGAAAATGTCCTGCACCGAGTAATTGACCACGGTCATCATCGGTATCACGGCGCTGAAGGCCACCAATAGAAACACCGGCAGCACCAACCACCACGCCTTGTTATTGGGCACCTTGTTCATGGCCCGACCTCCACCAACTCGTCGTCGGCATAGACCATCAGCCACTGCGCAGGAAAGCTGATCCAGGCCTGCTCTGCGGGGAGCGTACGGTCTTCCCCCAGTCGCACTTTGAGCGCCACTCCCTGCAACGCTACGGTCAGAATCCGGTAGGTACCCAAGTCTTCGATATCCACCACCTGGGCGCTGAAGGCGTCATCGAAGGGCGCTTCACGCACCTGCACGAACTCCGGGCGAATTCCCACCTGCAGGCGCGCTGTCGGTGTGCGGGCCAACTGCGCCTGCAGTGCTTCGGGTAGCGACAGGTGCACACCGGCGAACCCGACACCGCCCGGCTGCAACTGAACATCGATCAGGTTCATGCCGGGGCTGCCGATGAAATAACCGACAAAGGTGTGCCGCGGCCGCTCGAACAACTCTCGCGGCGTACCGAACTGGACGATCTGCCCGCCGTACATCACCGCGATCTTGTCAGCGAAGGTCGAGGCCTCCAGCTGGTCGTGGGTCACGTAGATCATGGTGATGTTGAACTGCTCGTGAATCTGCTTGAGCTTGCGCCGCAGCTTCCACTTCAGGTGCGGGTCAATCACCGTCAGCGGCTCGTCGAACAGAATCGCCGACACGTCATCACGTACCAGCCCGCGGCCCATCGAGACTTTTTGCTTCTCATCGGCACTGAGGTTACGGGCCTTTCGACGCAACGCCGTACCAAGATCGAGAACCTCGGCGATTTCTTCCACTTTGCTGCGCACCCGCGCCTCGTCCATGCCCTGGTTGCGCAAGGGAAAGGCGAGGTTATCGAACACCGTCATGGTGTCGTACACCACCGGGAACTGGAACACCTGAGCAATGTTGCGCGCCTGTGGCGACAGTTCATTCACCACTTTGCCATCGAACAACACCTGGCCGTGGGAGGGGCTGAGCAAACCGGAAATGATGTTGAGCAAGGTCGATTTGCCGCAACCCGAAGGGCCGAGCAAGGCGTAGGCACCACCCTGCGCCCAAACGTGTTCCAACTCACGCAAGGCGTAATCGTTCACGCTGGCCGGGTTGCGGCTGTAGCTGTGGGCCAGTTGCTGCAGGCGAATCTCAGCCATCACGCCTCCCTCACTTCGCGTACACCCGGCGCTTGTACCAACTGCCCGGTACTGTCGAAGACAAACAGCTTGTGGGTCGGAATGAACACTCGAATCGGCGCATCGACGTGGTACTCGTGCACACCGAACAGGTGCAAGATCAGACGAAAATGCTCGTTGCGCACATGCAGGAAGGTTTCTGAGCCGCTGATTTCCGCCAACTCGACCAGCACGGCCAGCTCCAGGTCATCGTCGTTGGACGGCACCAGGCTGATATGACTGGGCCGCACACCGAAGCGGTAGTCGCCGTCACCGATACGGCGCAGGTCGGCGTTCATGGCAAAGTGCACGGCCCCGGCAAAACTCACTTCATTGCCACTGATGCGCCCGGCGATCAGGTTGATCGGCGGCTCGGAGAACAGCTCGGCCGCCAGTACGCTCCCGGGCTGATGATAGACCTGCGCGGTCACACCGCTTTGCACAATGCGGCCCTCATGCACAATGGTAGTGGTGCCGCCCAAGGCCAAGGCCTCATTGGGTTCGGTGGTGGCATACACGGCAATGCAATGGCGGGCGGCGAACAGTTCACGCATTTCCTGGCGCAGTTCTTCGCGCAGTTTGTAGTCGAGGTTGACCAACGGTTCGTCGAACAGGATCAACTCGGCATCCTTGACCAGTGCCCGGGCCATTGCCGTTCGTTGTTGCTGGCCACCGGAGAGCTCCAGGGGAAGGCGCTGCAAGAAAGGTTCGATGCGCAGCATCTGCGCGGTCTGATGCACCTTATGGCGGATTTCTTCCTCACCCATACGCGCCTGACGCAACGGCGAGGCGATGTTTTCGAACACACTCAAGGTCGGGTAATTGATGAACTGCTGGTACACCATCGAGACGTTGCGCTGGCGCACGGGCTTGCCGGTGACATCTTCTCCATTCATCAGCACCCGCCCCTGATCGGGACGGTCCAGCCCGGCCATCAAGCGCATCAGGCTGGTTTTGCCCGACAAGGTGCGGCCGAGCAAGACGTTGAACGAACCCGGCTCGAAGCTGAGGCTGGCATCGACAATCCAGCGCTGGTTGTCGACGGTACGGCTGACGTGCTCCAAGGTTAGCGACATGCGGCGGCCTTTATCGGTGTTGTCAGGCAGGCACTGGCTGTAAGGCCAGATTCGTGCCAGCGCTGCGCGCCATCGACAAGCGATTGATCCGGCTTGTTTTTTTCCTTTTTCACTGCGTGCAACAGTTCGCCACTGAACAGAAATGAACAGTCAGCGCTGAACACCTGAACAGCCCTGACATTGACAATGAACAGGACTGAACAACACTGGATCACACAAAAACAACAACACTGCCACCGGCAGAGGAAAGGCCTATGGCCGTCTCCAGTGCGTCCCATGCCCAACTGATCCAGGCTTCATGGACGCGCTGTCGCGACTACGGCCTGGAGCATCTGTCGCTGCCCGACTTTGCCGGGTTGTCCGGCGCCAACCTCGCAGAACTGCTGGAACGCCAGCAGACACTACTGCGCACCACGCGCGACGAGGTCATTCCGCAGTTCAATCACCTTCTGGGCAACTCCAGCTACCTGATCATGCTCAGCGATGCCCAGGGCCATGTCCTGGAAACCTGGGGTACGCGACGTTTCATCGACCCACGCCAACAACACGGATTCGTCGCCGGGGCACGCTGGCTTGAACAAGGGGTTGGCACCAACGCCATTGGTACCGCGCTGGCTTGTGCCGAGGCAGTGCATGTCAGCCAGGATGAACACTTCCTCAAGCACAACCGCTTCATGGCCAGCGCCGCCGCGCCGTTGTTCGATGCCCAACGGCAGTTGATTGGCGTGCTCGATGTGTCCAGCGACAGCTACCTGCCCGCCTCGCAAACCCTGGGCATGGTGCGCATGATGAGCCAGAGCCTGGAGAACCGCCTGATCATCGCACGCTATGCCGGGCAGTACCGGCAACTGAGCTTCAACACCGGCTCGAACAACCTCGACAGCCAGTGGGCTGGCCTGCTGCTGTTTGATGACCGCGGCCAGATTGTTGCCGCCAATCGCCGGGCCGACAGCCTGCTGGGGCAACCTGCGTTGCAGCACAACCTTGAACAACTGTTCCAAACGCCACTTGCAGTGCTGATGGGGCATGCGGCCGGTCAACCCTTTGCCGTTCAAGTCGCCGGACGCAATCGCTTTCACTGCCAGATGCATGAGCCACTGCACTGCCCGCCGCCAACGACGAGCAACCGCCCTGCCACCGATACCGACCCGCGTATCCGCAAAGCCCTGCACCAGGCCGGACTGCTGCTGGAAAAAGACATTCCACTGTTGATCCAGGGTGAAACCGGGGTGGGCAAAGAGGTGTTCGTCAATGCCCTGCACGCCGCCAGCAGTCGGCGTGACCAGCCACTGATTGCGTTGAACTGCGCAGCGATTCCGGCAGAGTTGGTCGAGTCGGAACTGTTCGGTTACGAGAAAGGCGCGTTTACCGGCGCCCACCACAAGGGCAATCCGGGTCTGATCCGCAAGGCTGAACATGGCATCGTGTTCCTCGATGAAATCGGTGACATGCCGCTGCCGACGCAAGCCCGCCTGCTGCGATTCTTGCAGACGCGCAGTATCCAGCCGCTGGGCAGTGGTGAGCCGGTGGCGGTCGATATCCGTGTCGTTTCTGCCACCCACCAGAACCTGCTCGAATGTGTGCGCCAGGGGCGCTTTCGTCAGGACTTGTACTATCGCCTGGCCGGGCTTAGCCTGACCTTACCGCCGTTGCGCGAGCGCAGCGATCGCCTCGCTTTGATCGAGCAGGTCCATGCGCAGTATCGCGACGCACAGGCGCCAGCAACCTTGAGCAGCACGGTGTTGCAACACTTACTGCAGCATCCCTGGCCAGGAAACATGCGCCAGCTGACCAGCACCCTGCAAGTGGCCCTGGCCTTGGCTGGCCAGCAACCTGTTGCCCTGGAACACCTGCCCGACAGTTTCTTCAACGAGCTGCCGACAACCGACCAGGTCGAGACAGCGCCCGTGACAGCGCCTGATGAGTACAACCTGAGCCTGCGCCTGCAAGCGCTCAAAGGCAACGTCTCTGCCCTCGCCCGTGACTTGGGCATCAGCCGCACCACCCTCTACAAACGCTTGCAGGCACAGAATCTGGCCGACGCCAGTATCACGCCTGAGCGCAGCTGATTACAGCCGATTCCGCTGTACAACCGCCTATTTCAGCTGAACCGGCTGAGCCTTCGCCCCGCTTCAGCCGAGATCGGCGCCCGGAAGCATCGACAATAGGCACACTGCCCCTGAATCCGTGCTGTGGTGCCTATAACAAAGGAGTTCATCATGACCCGCTATATCGATGTGACTGACCTGAGCCGCTTGGTTGCCCGCAAGGGCCTGAGCACCTGCATCAGCGAAATGGCCGAGTACATCCGCGAGGACTACCTGCGCTGGCACGACTTTGAAAAATGCCCACGCCTGGCCAATCACTCACCCGACGGCGTGATCGAACTGATGCCGGTGTCCGACACCCAGCTATATGCCTTCAAGTACGTGAACGGCCACCCGAAAAACACCCAGCGCGGGATGCTGACCGTGATGGCATTCGGCGCCCTGGGCGACGTTGACACCGGCGCGCCGGTGCTGCTCAGCGAAATGACCCTGACCACGGCCATTCGTACCGCCGCCACTTCGGCATTGGCAGCACGTTACCTGGCTCGCCCGAACAGCCGCCGCATGGCACTGATCGGTAACGGCTCGCAAAGTGAATTCCAGGCCATTGCCTTTCATGCCCTGCTGGGCATCGAAGAAATCAGCCTGTACGACCTCGACCCCAAGGCCAGCGCCAAGCTGGTGGCTAACCTGCGCACCTTTCCACAATTGAAGGTGAGCATCGCCGGTTCTGTGGCCGAAGCAGTGCGCGGTGCCGACATTGTTACCACCGTTACCGCCGACAAAGCCTTTGCCACCATCCTCACCCCGGAAATGATCGAACCTGGCATGCACCTCAATGCCGTGGGCGGCGACTGCCCAGGCAAAACCGAGCTGCACCGTGACATCGTCGAGCGCGCGCGGGTCATTGTTGAGTACGAACCGCAAAGCCGTGTTGAAGGTGAAATACAGCAGATGCCTGCCGACTCACCGACCACTGAATTCTGGCAAGTGGTCAGCGGCCAGGCTCCGGGCCGTGAGAGCGACGAACAAGTGACGTTGTTCGACTCAGTCGGCTTTGCCCTGGAAGACTACGCGGCCCTGCGCTACGTGCTCGACACCGCCAAGGCCCTGAACATTGGCCATGACATCGCCCTGGTGCCAGAACTGGCCAACCCCAAAGACCTGTTCGCCCTGCTGAAGCAACCGCTGATCGAAGTGCCCCGGGAAAGGGTTAGCGCTGGCTTCTAGAACGGTGAGGCCGCAGGTAGGAACGGGCTTGCCCCGCGATAGCGGCCCTTCAGCCACATCGCCTCGCGGGTCAAGCCCGCCCCTACAGACGCTGACCATGGAAGGTCGTACCATGTTGCGGGTCACCCATTGATTGAAGTGAAGCCGAGCCTGTATGGATACCAAGGTCAACAACCCGCATGGCGCTGCGCCACTGGACCGGATCGACGAAGCGATCATCGACGTGTTGCGCCATGACGGGCGCATCACCTATGAGAAACTCTCGTCGCTGGTGCACCTCACCCCGCGCCCCTGCCTGGAGCGCGTGCGCAAACTGGAACGGCGTGGGGTGATTCGCGGTTACAGCGCAATCATCGATGAACAGAAAGTCTCACCTGGATTGTCGCTGCTGGTGCTGGTGGCTTTATCCAACCAAAGTGGGCGCGCCGCGCAAAAAGCCTTCGAAGCCTGCATGCAGGCCTGCCCACAGGTATTCGACTGCCAATTGATCAGCGGCCATTTCGACTACAGCCTACGCATGCGCTGCCGCGACATGGAGCACTACCGGGTGCTGACCGAAACCTGGATGAACAACGACGAGCTGCACATCGACAAGCTGGTGGCGCACCCAGAGCTGGCGGTGGTGAAAAACACCGCCCCACAGCGCTGAGCAACCTTGTGCGTCAGGGGCGCGACGGCACTATTGGCTCGCTGCGCGACCAGTCCAGCAACAGGGCGTAAGCCACCGCCAACAGCGTTGGGCCGATGAACAGGCCAATAAAGCCAAAGGCCAGCAGGCCACCAAATACCCCCAGCAGCACGATGACCAGCGGCAAGTTGCCACCGCGGCTGATCAGGTAAGGCTTGAGCACGTTGTCGACGCCACTGATGATGAACGTACCCCAGAGCCCGAGAAACACCGCCATGCCGTACTCGCCCTGCCAGGCCAACCAGGCCGTGGCAGGCACCCAAGCCAGCGGCGGGCCCATGGGAATCAGGCTGAGCATGAAGGTGACAAGGCTCAGCACCAACGCCCCCGGCACGCCTGCAATCAAAAAGCCGATCAGCGCCAGGATGGCCTGGGCGGCAGCCGTGCCGATCACACCATTGACCACCCGTTGCACAGTGCCTGCCACCAACCCCAGGTAGTATTCGGCGCGATCACCGATCAGCCGGTCCAGCAAGCGCAGGACAAACGCCGACAAGCGCGGGCCGTCGCGGTAGAAAAAGAACACGAACACCAGGCTCAGGGTCAGCTCAAGCATGCCACTGCCGATCTGTGCGCTGCGCGCCAACAGCCAGTTACCGACCTGCCCCAAGTAGGGCTTGATGGTGGTCAGCAGGGCTGCGCCTTGTTGATCGAGGGTGTTCCACATGCGCACCAGACGCTCACCCACCAGCGGCACGCCCTGCAGCCAGTCTGGCGCATCCGGCAGGCCATCGACCTGGACGTCGCGTACAAACGCAGTGGCATCACGAATGTGATCGGCGAGGTTGAACCCCAACCACACCAGCGGTAAGGCCACCAGCAGTATCCATAACGTAGTCAACAGGCCGGCCGCCAGGGTTTCACGCCCCCCGAACAGGCGAGTCAACAAACGCATCAACGGCCAACTGGCATACGCCAGGATCGCCCCCCAGAGTAGCGCCGACATGAACGGCGCCATCACCCAAAGGCCGGCACCGAGCAGGGCCAGCAGGATTATCTGTACCAGCAGGCGGTCATTATTAGGCATGCAGCGCTCGCTCAACGAATCAGTTCGACGTGGAAACCGTCGGTTTCGGCTGTGCCGACTTCAAGGCGTGCCATGCGCACCCCAGCCTTGCCCAACTGTTCGCGCCAGGCTTCAGCCTGAGCACCACTCAGGCTCACACGCAAGGTGCTGTCAAGGTTCAGGCTGCGTCCCAGCAAGGTGACCCAGGCGGGTAACGGTTCGCCTACCAGATCAGGGTAGTCGAGCTTGCCGGTGTCACGCAGCTCACGCAACACCGTGGCCGGGGTGGGCAACAGCTCGCCCAGCGGGGCGTCAGCGACAAACTCCTCAACATGCAGGTAAGCACGCTTGTTGCCACGGGTAATGCCGTACAACGCAACCAGGGTGTTGCTCTGCTCGGCAGAGCGGCGCACCAGAATGAACGCTTGCTGGTCATCCGAACCCGACAACAAGCGGTTCTTGAATACTTCATTGGCCCACAGGCTGTTTTCCCCGCAATCACGCGCCTGGCACCAGAACAATGGGTAACCACCGTCGTGCTGCAGGGCTTCACGTGCTGTGGTGAAGGCTTCATTGGCCGAGCGTTCGGGCGGCAGTTCGTAGGTCACCGAACTGACCTGGCCACGGCTTTCGATTTTGCCTTCCACCCGGAGCTGGTTACTGATTTTGCGTAAGCCACCCAACGGGTAAATGCGCTCCTGAAGCTGCGACGGGCGCTCATCGACGACTTTGGCGTCAACCGGCACCGGCAGCCCGTCGCCAAGCGATGGCAGGCTGACGAGCATACCCAACCCAGCCATTGCAGCCCGCAGGCAATACGAAAGCTTCATAGGCCCGCCACGCTGTACAGGCGGCCAGAGGGTTGTGTGGATGTAGCGATGTCTTGCTTGTTCATGGTTGTCTCCCTGTTCAACCCGCCAAGCCTCGACAGTTGACCGCCGCAAGTCAAGAAGTGCTAAAGAAGCGATTGAAACAGTCTGCAACAAGGGTTGCGCCATGCTCATCATTCACATGCAAGTGGTGACCACCCGGCAACAGCTCGTGACTGAAGGGTAGTTGCTCCAGCAGTTCGCTGTGGCGGGCCAACATGCCGTCGGCAGCGACCACCAGTTTAGCCGGGCAGGCAATACGTCGAACGAAACTCATCGCCTGCACCTGGCTCAGGCGAGTGGGCGACGGCAACGTCAAGCGGCTGTCGCTGCGCCAGGTGTAACCACCTGCCACCGGCATCAAGCCACGCTGGGCCAGCAATTCGGCGGCCTCGCTGCTGACCGCGACAACGCCCCGCATGCGCGCCTTGACTGCTTGCTCCAGTGCAGGATGAACAGCCTTGCGTTTTTTCTCCAGCTCCAGTTGAGCCTGCAATGCCATGCCCATGCGCTCGGCGGTATCTTGTGGCTCACCCGTGTGGGGAATCACGCCATCAATCAGCGCCAAGCGGGTTATGCGTTCCGGCAACGCGCCGGCCAGCATGACAGAGATGATCGCCCCCAACGAGTGACCCAGCAGGGCAAAACGCTTCCAGCCCATGTGCTCGGCCACTCGCAGCACATCATGGACGTAATCCGGCAAGGTATAGCCGACGCCAGCGGGACGGTGATCTGAATGACCATGACCGGCCAGGTCCAGGGCCAGGATACGCAATCCGGACAATTTGGGCGTCAACTGGGCAAAGCTGTTGGCATTGTCCAGCCAGCCGTGTAAGGCAATCACCGGCATGCCATCGTCCGGGCCGCTCAGCAGCGCGGCCAACTCAATATGCCCCAGGTTCAGACGAACTTCTTGCATGTCTGTACTCACTTCGCCACCTGCTGCCAACGGTCAAACAAGCCCTTGATCAGGCTCGCCGTGTCGGTGGGCCGCTCCAGGGGGAACATGTGACCGCCTGGCAGGCTGTGATATTCACCCTGAGGCATGCTGCGCACGGCCATGGCGTGGTGGCGTCTGACAATCCGGCTGGAACTGCCCCTCACCATCGCCAGCGGCAGGTCCAGGCGCTTGGGCGGAGCAGGACGAGTGTGCGGAATATTGCGGTAGATGCTGATTTCAGTCGCGGGGTCAAAGCGTAGGCGCAGGCCCTCTTCACTGGCCTGTAAGCCATGCTCCAAATACGCCTCCAGGCACTCCGGGTCAAAATGGCGGAACAGCGACTTGCTGGAAAAATAGGTACGGGCACTGTCGCGGTCAGTAAACGCCTCGCGACGCCCCAGGGTGCGCCCGGCCGGAGTAATACGATCGATGAAGCCCAGCCGCTTGGCAGCCTGCAGCAGCCATTGGTCCACCCGGGTAAGCACGGGTGAGTCGAGCATGACCACACCCCGATAATATTCAGGGCAGCGCAATGCCGCGTGCAGGTGCAAGACGCCACCCAGCGAATGCCCCACACCCCACACCGGGCCCGGTTGTTGTTGCAAATGATGAATCAGCTCATCCACCAGTAGCTGCCAGTTGGCATCCACCGGGAAGCGCGGGTCATGGGCATGTTGCGGCAGGTGAAATACCTGGTAGTCCGGTTCAAGCGCGGCAAACAGCTTGCCGTAGGTTCCCGAAGGAAAACCGTTGGCATGGGCGAAAAAGATTTGCTGCGACATGGTGCTTACCCGAAGGAACTTGATGGCTCATTGTCGGCAAGCAAGTCACAACCGGCAATGTTCGGAAAAGCCATCACCAAGGGCAATCAGGTCAATACTCGCCGAAACTGGCAATGGAACGGCGCAGACACGCCTGGATGTAGGCCAACTGCTGCTCCAGCGCCTCACGGGCGCGGCGCTTGTCTTCAGGGTCCAGATCCAGATCACGCAAGGCCAGGCAACTGCTCTGTAGCAGATGCGCCATGCGGATGCTGGCCTGGCGCAACTGGCCTAATTCGTATTGGCCTTCGAACTTGCGCAACAGGTAGTTGAACTTGGCGTCGGTACTGTCACGCAGCAAATGATATTCCGCGAAATCGAGCACCTGATCCTTTTGCACTTTATCCAGTGTCGGCTTCAGGTCTGCCGATACCACCAATTGCGGGTACTTCCTGCTCATTGCGCGTTCCCTTGGGCCACCTTGCCCACAATTTTGGCGAACGCTAACAAGCCGTCTATGGCTCGACAACTGCTATTTTTATCAGTTCGATCAGCGGCCCCGGCCTGACGGGGCCGCCTGTTCATGGATGAGAAAGACTGCGCAAGGTCATCAAACCGGCCAACGGCCAGTCGCCTTCCAGCTCGGCCAGGCTCGCCGTGGACATCCCCGGCCCTTGCCGATGACCGCTCTCCAGCATCCCCACCAACGTGCTTACCAGCGGCTGATGGCTGACTAACAGCACTTGTTCCAGGCCCAGTTTGTCCAGCTCGTCGATAACGGCCTGCGGGTCGCTGTCTGGGGTCAGCCAGGGCATAGTCTGCACGGGCTCGGCAAAACCCAGCGCTTGATGAACCAACCCTGCGGTTTGCTGGGCACGTACATAGGGGCTGGCGAGGATCGCCTGCAGCGGCTCGCCAAGCAACACCGCAGCACTGCGCAGGACCTGCTCACGACCATGGGCGGTCAACCGGCGCTCCGCGTCGGTGTTGGCCCGTGGTTCGGCCTCGCCATGGCGCAACACCCAGAGCTTCACAGCTTGGGCTCCTCATCACGTACCGGATGCGCTGCTGGCGGTACGCTGTGAGCCTGCTCGCCTTCCGGGGCGCGAGGTGTCGGCCAGTCGGCAAACGGCCAAGGCTTGTTGTCGCTGTGAAAACTGCCGAAGCGGCCGATCTGTGCCAGGTACTGGCTGAGGCTGTCACCGAAGTTCATCAGGCTACCGCTGGGTGCACCGTAGATCAGGCGGTAGATCAGTTGCACCAGCACCAGACCACCGAGCAACAGCTCGGCCAGTTGCCAGACCACAAGGAACACCAGCATCCATAACACGCGCAGAATGATCGACTCGCGCTGGGCCTGATTCGGGGATTCGTTCATGTCTTGCTCCTGTACTCAGTTGAAACCGCTGGTAGAGATAAAGTCGACATCGGTTTTCGGTTCGGCGCGCATCAGCAGTTCAATCACCTGGTTCAAGGTGCGCCCTTCGAACAAAATGGCGTGCAAGCCTGCTACCAGCGGCATGTATACCTGAACTTCCTGGGCTTTGACCTTCAGCACCTTGAGCGTGTTGACGCCCTCGGCCACCTCACCCAGGCGATTGACCGCCTCTTCCAGGCTCAAACCTTGCCCCAAGGCGTGCCCAACCTGATAGTTGCGGCTCTTGGGCGAAGAGCAGGTAACGATCAAATCGCCGACGCCGGCCAGGCCCAGGAAGGTCATCGGGTTGGCGCCCTGGCTGACGGCAAAACGGGTCATCTCGGCCAGGGCCCGGGTAATCAGCATGCTCTTGGTGTTTTCGCCCATGCCCAGGGCCACCGCCATACCGGCAATGATCGCGTAGACGTTCTTCAGCGCCCCGCCCAGCTCAACGCCAAACCGGTCGCTGCTGGCATAAACACGGAACGTGCGCCCGTGCAGCACAGCCTGCACGCGCTGGCACAGCGCTTCGTCTTCGCTGGCAACCACGGTAGCAGTTAATGCATGCTCAGCCACTTCCCGCGCCAGGTTCGGCCCAGACAGCACACCGATGCGTGCTTGGGGTGCGATTTCTTCAAGGATCTGGCTCATCAACTTGAAGCTTTGTGCCTCGATGCCTTTGGTCAGGCTGACCAGCATCTTGCCGCGCAGCAGTTGTGCATGCGGGGCCAACACACTGCGCAACGCGCTTGAAGGCAAGGCGACGAAGATCAGTTCACAGTCATTCAAGGTCGCCAGCAGGTCATTGACCGGATCAACGCCTGGGTGAATCTTCACCCCTTTGAGGTAACGTGGGTTTTCCCGGTTGTTGCGCATGGCCTCGGCCTGCTCGGGATCGCGCATCCATTGGCGAACGCCGATGCCGTTTTCCGCCAGCAGGTTCGCCACGGCGGTGCCGAAACTCCCGCCTCCCAGAACTGCAACAGGCTGCTGTTCAGTCATATTCGATCCGTTAAAACCAATTAAAGTGGCGACCTCCGCATTATACGGAGCGCCCGTGCCAGAGCCAGCGCCAGATGTGTGAAATGGCGTTGCCAGTGATTTGCCCGGCACTGAAAAAAGCTGGCTACTCGGTTAACATGGCCGGTTTGAACCCGATACCAAGGCCGCACCGTGTCATTTGGCCCTCCTGCTACGCGCCCCGTTCTGTTATTGACCGCCTTGTTGGGCGGGCCTTCAATGGCCGACGATCTGTTTGTCGACAGCCAGTCCCTGCCCCAGGTGCTCACCGCCACCCGGCTCAAACAGTCACCTGCCGCTGTACCTGGCAGCATGACCGTGCTCGACAGCGCGCTGATCCAAGCCAGCGGTGCCCGGGACATTCCCGAGTTACTGCGCCTGGTACCGGGGATGATGATCGGCTACGGCGCCAACAATCAGCCCACGGTCAACTACCACGGCAGCAACGTTAACGATGCCCGGCGCATGCAGGTGCTGATCGATGGGCGCTCGGTCTACCGTGCAGGCCTGGCCACCGTGGACTGGAGCGACATCCCCCTGGCAATGGAGGATATCGAGCGTATCGAAGTGTTCCGCGGGCCCAATACCGTCAGCTATGGCGCCAATGCCTTGATGGCGGTGGTCAACATCCTCACCCGCAAACCGGCTGACAGCCTGGGTACGCGCCTGAAAGTCACCCGTGGCCAACGCGGCATCAATGACTGGTACGCCAGCCAGGGCAGCGGCTGGGACGGTGGCGATCTGCGCCTGTCGTTGTCAGGCATGCAGGACGACGGCTTCGATGAAACCCTCAATGGCCAGGACTACCGCGACAGTCGCCGCCTCAACCGCCTGAACCTGGCGATAAGCCACGTGCTGGCCAGCAACCAGAGTCTGGATTGGCAATTTGCCGCCAAAGAGGGCAGCAACCAGCGCCCCTACACCTATCAGCCGGTGTTCTACGGCGTCACCGCCAGTGGTGACAACTCCGATGTCAACGCCAAGGACTATGCAGGTTCCGTGCGCTGGAACATTGATTTCAACCCAGAGCACAGCTTGTACCTGCAGGGTTCCGCCCAGCACTGGGATCGTCAGCAAGTCTGGCGTGCCTGTGATGCCGCGATTTCGTTCAGCCCGGAACTCACACGCCTGTGGCAGCTCAACCCGAACTACGCCGAGCGCGTGGCGCGTAATATTCGCGCACCGTTGCCCGCAGGCAGTGCTCAAGAGCGGGCCCTTGGCAGCCTGGTGCAGCAACAGTGGCGCAATGGCGGCTCCACACAGGTCTGCGGTGACATCGACCAGAGTACCCGCGAAACCCGCTACGACCTGGAGTTGCAGGATACCCTGAGCCTGTCCGACAACCTGCGCCTGGTCAGTGGTGCCAACTATCGCTACGACCGGGCTGACTCCCAGACCTATTTCAATGGCAGCCTGGACGACAGCACCTGGCGCCTGTTCGGCCACCTGGAGTGGCGCGCCGACCAGCACTGGGTACTCCAGGGCGGGGCCATGTACGAAGATGCACGGCTATCTGGCAGCTCGCTCACCCCACGCCTGGCCGTGAACTACCTGATCACCCCGCGTCACGGTTTGCGTGCGGTGTATTCTGAAGCCGTGCGTTCACCGGACATGTTCGAGAACAACGTCAACTGGAGCTATCGGGTCAACAACCTGACCCCTGGCGCATTCGGCCAGAACAGTGCCCAGTATTTCGTTAAAACCCGCGGGCCGGGCGACCTGGAGCAGGAGCGGATGCGTTCGCGGGAACTGGGCTACAACGGTTACTTCGCGGATGCCGACCTCAGTGTTGATATAAAACTGTTCTACGACGAAATTACCGGCATGATCAGCGAGCCACTGCGCAACAACCAATACATTGCCAGTAACAGCAACAAGGCTCGTTTCAGTGGCACTGAGGGGCAAATGGATTGGCACCTGAGCCCTGCCGATCGCTTTCGCCTGACCTACGCCCATGTCGATGCCTGGGCCAGTAACCCCGCTGACCGCCGCCTGAGCGCGCACAACAGCGGATCAGCAGGCTGGTTGCGCGATTGGGGGCAAGGCTGGTCCAGCGCCCTCTTCTACTACGGTGACGATGAACTGAATCAATACCGCTTCGAGCGCCTCGATTTACGCGTGGCCAAACGCTTGCAATGGGACCGTACGCAGCTTGAGCTGGCGGGCGTAGTGCAACAGCGCCTGGATGATGAACCCACCACCTACGCCAACAACCGCTACGACAGCCGTCATGTCATGTATTTCAGTGCGGAGCTGGCGTTCTGATGCGCATTCTACGGTGCTGGCTGTTACTGGCCTGCCTGTGGTCGTCAGGCCTGCTGTCGGCCAGTGAAATCCTGCTCACCGGCAGCCAGGACAGCCCCGGCGTGGAGCATTTTGTCCAGGCCCTGCGTGAGCGTCGCCCCGCCGACACTGTGCACTTCGTGCCGGTCAATGAGCTGGCTCGCCCCTCCCGGCTGAACCCGGCCACTCGCCTGATTTTGCTCGATGGTGCCGGCCTTGAATGGCGCTTGAGCGAAGCGCCCGGCCCTCCAGCACTGGCGTTGCGCGTCAGCCGGGTACAAGCCGAACAGCGTCTGGGGCGATTGCGCCCAGCCTACCTGAGCCTGCTATGGAGCGACCCGCCCCTGGATCGCCAGTTGCGTTTGACCCGCTACCTGTTGCCTGAGGCCCGGCGCGTCGGCGTGCTCTATGCCGAGCACAGCCTGTTTTTGATCGACGAACTGCGCCGCGCGGCGAAACCCATGGGCCTTGAAATCATCGCCCAGGCCTGGCCTGACCTGCGCGACAGCCGCCCGCTACATGACCTGTTGCAACAAAGCGATGTGTTGCTGGGCATCGATGACCCACAGCTATACAACTCCAAGACCGCGAAAAACCTGCTGCTAAGCAGCTACGGCCGGCAAATGGCGCTGATCGGCCCCAACGCCGGATTCGTCCGCGCAGGCGCGCTGGCCAGCACCTTGAGCAACCAGGACGACTGGCTGGCGATCCTCGACCGCCTGCTTGATCAAGCGCCTGCCCGCTGGCCGCGCACGCTGTACCCCGACCGTTTCAGTGTCATCGGCAACCAGCAGGTTGCCCGTGCCCTGGGCATCGAGACCATCGACCCCGAAGGCGCCGCCCTGGCGTTGGCCGAAGGAGAACGCAGACCATGAGGCGTCGCCTGAGCTGGGACATCCATACCCGTACGCAAATCATCAGCCTGGGGCCTGCCCTGTTGCTGACGCTGCTGCTGATCAGCTTCTTTACCTTCGTGCGCATCCAGGATCTGCGTCAGGAGCTCAACCACACCGGCCAATTGATTGCCAATCAGTTGGCACCGGCGTCGGAGTACGGCGTCATTGCCGGCAACGACGAAGTGCTCGAAAGCCTGATGCGCGCGACCTTGAGCATCCCCCACGTACGCTTTCTCGAAGTGCAGGACAGCAGCAACCATATTCTGGTGTATGTCGAGCAACCGGATGAGCACGACAACCGCACCCAACAAGTTGAAGTGTTCCAGGCGCCCATTCGCCTGCAACAGATCCGCCTGGACAACGACTTCCTGCACAACGGCCGGCAACCGCTGAAGAACGTCGGCGACGACTACCTGGGCAGGGTCATCGTTGGCATGTCCAATGACGCGTTCAGCGAACGCCAGCAGGAGATCCTCATCAAGGCCGCCATTCTTGCCTTGTTCGCCCTGCTGTTCACCTTTTTGCTGGCCCGTCGCCTGGCTCGCAGCCTGGCCAAGCCGATCAGTGACATGGGCCATGCGGTCAAGGCCATCCAGCAAGGTGACTTCAACGCCCCGTTGCCGGTAGTCGATGACAGCGAGCTTGGCCATCTGGCCCGCCACATCAACAACCTGGCCTGTGCCTTGGCGCAAGCCAGCCGCGAACAGCAGCAGGCCATGTCGCAGTTGATCCAGGCCCGTGAAGAGGCCGAACAGGCAAACAGGGCCAAGTCCGACTTCCTGGCGATGATGAGCCATGAGCTGCGCACGCCCATGAACGGTGTGCTGGGCATGCTGCAGTTGCTGGAAACCACAGCACTGAGCGATGAGCAGGCCGAATACACGGCGGTGGCCAGCGAATCGACAGGGCATTTGCTCAAGGTCATCAACGATATTCTCGACTTCTCGCGCATCGAGCGTACCAACCTTGAGCTTGAGCACATCGACTTCAACCTGGGCGAGCTGATCGGTAGCAGCGTACAGTCCTTCCAGCACCTGGCCGCGCAGCGCGGCTTGAGCCTGACCCTGCACTTACCGCCGGGCATCGGCCAGCTTCAGGTGATTGGCGACCCGACCCGCATCCGCCAGATCCTGCTCAACCTGGTGGGTAATGCGTTGAAATTCACCGAACAGGGCAGCGTGCGCATCGAGCCACGCTGGCAAGTGCTCGACCGCCAGCTGATCTGGTTTGCCTGCGCCGTGCATGACACCGGCATCGGCATCGACAACGAGCGCCTGGAGACCATGTTCGTCGCCTTCCAGCAGGCCGACAGTTCGATTTCCCGGCGGTATGGTGGCACCGGCCTGGGCCTGTCGATTGCCCGCACACTGGCAGAACGTATGGGCGGTACCTTGCGCGGTGAAAGCCGTGAAGGCCAGGGTTCAACTTTTACCTTGGAAATGCCGCTGGCGCTGTCGGCCCGCCAGACGCCAGGCCTGACCAACCAGCACCACGCACGCGAGGACGACGGTCAGGGTCGGCGCATCCTGTTGGTGGAGGACAATCCGGTCAATCAGACAGTGATTGCTGCCATGTTGCGCAGCTTAGGTTTTGAGGTGCACATTGCCGCCGACGGTGCCCAGGCGGTATCGCACGTGTCGCGCCAGCGTTTTGCCGCCACTTTGATGGACTGCCGCTTACCCATTATTGACGGCTACGAAGCAACCCGACGCATTCGCCAGCTGCCGCAGGCCGCGGCCATGCCGATCATCGCCTTGACTGCCAATGCCCTGCAGGGCGACCGTGAGCGCTGCCTGAATGCGGGGATGAACGATTACCTGGCCAAGCCGTTCAAACGCACTGACCTGCAGCAAATTCTGCAGCGTTGGCTGCCCGGTCAGTCAGCTGCGACTGGCGATTAATGTGAAATTACGGCAGTCTTATGAACTGGACAGGCTCATCAAAAGGCCTGAAAATAAAATTTCAGTGCACAAGTGTACTTCTTTGACCCGTGCGCTGTGACTTTCACTACAACGCAATAGTCTATGTGTAGGCTGCCGCCCCAAGCACAAGCGTTTTGGGTCGGTCGGGAAGATTTGCCCCCCCTGCCACACGGGGATTATTGAGGAGCTCGCATGACCAAACAAAACGCCTTTACTCGGGAAGACCTGCTGCGCTGCAGTCGCGGTGAGCTGTTCGGCCCAGGTAACGCGCAACTGCCCGCCCCGAACATGCTGATGGTGGATCGCATCACCCATATCAGCGAAGAGGGTGGCAAGTACGGCAAAGGTGAATTGGTCGCCGAGCTGGATATCACTCCGGACCTGTGGTTCTTCGCCTGCCACTTCGAAGGTGATCCGGTCATGCCGGGCTGCCTGGGCCTTGACGCCATGTGGCAGCTGGTTGGCTTCTTCCTCGGCTGGCAGGGCTTGCCAGGTCGCGGTCGCGCCCTGGGCTCCGGCGAGGTCAAATTCTTTGGCCAGGTTCTGCCAGAGGCCAAGAAAGTCACGTACAACATTCACATCAAGCGCGTCCTGAAGGGCAAGCTGAACATGGCCATCGCCGATGGCTCGGTCAGTGTCGACGGTCGCGAGATCTACACCGCCGAAGGCCTTCGGGTCGGCGTATTCACCTCCACTGACAACTTCTAAGGGTTATCCGCATGCGCCGCGTCGTTATCACTGGTCTGGGCATTGTTTCGTGCCTGGGCAATGACAAAGAGACCGTCTCCGCCAACCTGCGTGCAAGCCGCCCTGGCATCCGTTTCAATCCGGAATATGCCGAAATGGGTCTGCGTAGCCAGGTTTCCGGCTCCATTGACCTCAACCTTGAAGAACTGATCGACCGTAAGGTTTTCCGTTTTGTGGGTCACGCCGCTGCCTACGCCTACCTGGCCATGGCCGACGCGATCAAGGATTCGGGCCTGACCGAAGAACAGGTGTCCAACCCGCGTACCGGCCTGATCGCCGGCAGCGGCGGCGCGTCGACCCTGAACCAGATGGAAGCGCTGGACATCCTGCGTGAAAAAGGCGTCAAGCGTGTTGGCCCGTATCGTGTCACCCGCACCATGAGCAGCACCGTGTCGGCGTGCCTGGCCACTCCGTTCAAGATCAAGGGTCTGAACTACTCCATCGCCTCGGCGTGTGCCACCAGTGCTCACTGCATCGGTACCGCGATGGAACAGATCCAGATGGGCAAACAAGACATCGTTTTCGCCGGTGGCGGTGAAGAAGAGCACTGGAGCCAGTCGTTCCTGTTCGACGCAATGGGCGCACTGTCCAGCAAGCGTAACGACACCCCGGAAAAAGCCTCCCGCGCCTACGATGCTGACCGTGACGGCTTCGTCATTGCTGGCGGTGGCGGTATGGTCGTGGTTGAAGAGCTGGAGCACGCGCTGGCCCGTGGCGCAAAAATCTACGCCGAAATCGTTGGCTACGGCGCTACCTCCGACGGCTACGACATGGTTGCGCCGAGCGGTGAAGGCGCCATCCGCTGCATGCAGATGGCCATGTCCACTGTCGACGCACCTATCGACTACCTGAACACCCACGGCACTTCGACCCCGGTCGGTGACGTCGCCGAAATCAAGGGCGTTCGCGCGGTGTTTGGCGGCAAGGCTCCGGCCATCAGCTCGACCAAGAGCCTGTCCGGTCACTCCCTGGGCGCTGCCGGCGTTCACGAAGCGATCTACTGCCTGCTGATGATGGAAGGCAACTTCATTGCCGGTTCCGCCAACATCGACGAGCTGGACCCTGAAGTAGCCGATCTGCCAATCCTGACCAAAACCCAGGAAAACGCCAAGATCGACACCGTGATGAGCAACAGCTTCGGCTTCGGTGGCACCAACGCTACCCTGGTGCTCAAGCGCTGGGAAGGCAAATAAGGGCTAACCCCCTGATGCTCAAACGCCCCGACTCGTCGGGGCGTTTTTGTTTCTGCCTTGTGGGAGCGGGCTTGCCCCGCGATTGCGGTGTGTCAGCTGCATCGCAATCGCGGGGCAAGCCCGCTCCTACAGGGTTACACCGAAAACCGCCCTACCAGGCCATTCAGCTCGATGGCCAACTGCGACAAGGTATGGCTGGCGGCGTTGGTCTGGTTGGCACCCGCTGAGGTTTGCAGCGCCAGGTCGCGGATGTTGGTCAGGTTTCGATCCACCTCCCGCGCCACTTGCGCCTGTTGCTCGGAAGCGCTTGCAATCACCAGGTTACGCTCATTGATCAAGCTGATCGCTGCAGCGATTTCTTCCAGCGCCGCACCCGCGGCATGCGCCCCGTCCAGGGTGACACGCGCACGCTCGTTACTCTGCTGCATTCCTTCCACAGCCCGATCAGTGCCCTGTTGGATGCCACTGATCATCTGCTCGATTTCTCGGGTCGACTGCTGCGTGCGATGCGCCAGGGCCCGCACCTCATCAGCCACAACAGCAAAGCCACGCCCGGCATCGCCTGCACGCGCAGCTTCGATAGCGGCGTTAAGGGCCAAGAGATTGGTTTGCTCGGCGATGGCGCCGATCACGTCCAGCACTTTGGTAATGCCGTGTACCTGCTGCGCCAACTGTCCGACCTCCTCAGCGTTGGAGGTCACCCCGGCCGCCAGGGATTCGATCGAGGCGACGGTCAAGCGCACCTGCTCACGCCCCTGACGAGCAATCCGGTCCGACTCGCGGGAAGCTTCAGAAGTGGCCACCGCATTACTCGCCACCTCTTCCACGGCTGTGGTCATCTGGTTGACCGCCGTGGCCGCCTGCTCGATTTCCTGACTCTGCTGCATCAGGCCGCGCGTCGCGTCTTCTGTTACCGCGCTGAGCTCTTCGGATGCCGAAGCCAACTGACTGGACGAGTCGGAAATTCGCCCGATGGTGTCGCGCAGGCTCTGCTGCATCTGCTTGAGCGCCGCCAACAGCCGCGCCGGCTCATCCGAACCATGAACGGCAATCTGAGGCGTGAGATCACCGGTAGCCACCACCTCGGCTACCTGTAACGACTGCGCCAGCGGCTGGACGATGCTGCGGGTCAGCGTCAGCGCCAGGATCACGGTGACCACCAGCGCGCCGAGCAACAGCGCGATCACCCAAACCCGAGCGTTGCTGTACACCGCCGCAGCCTGGTCAGTAGCGATATTGGCGTGCTGGTTGTTGAGCGCAATCAACTCATTGAGCGTGGAGGTCAGTTGGTCGGCCAACTGGTTCATCTCGCCATTGACCAACGTAACTGCGGCGTCGACCTGCCCTTGTTCAGACCGCTCCATCACCTGAGCCTGCAAGGCCAGGTACTGCCGCTCAAGCTGCAAGAAGCGGTCGAACAAGGTCTGCTCTTCGGGCAGCACGATCAGCGCCTGGTACTGCTGCTGTGCCTTACCCAGGCCAGCCCTGAGGTCGGCAATGCGTGCCTTGTTCTGTTGCAGCGCCTGCGGATCACGATTGATCAGCAGGCGCAGGGTAAGCGCACGAATGCGCAAGGTATCCTGGGTCATTTGCCCGACAGCGATGACGCTGGGCAACCAGTTGCTGTCTACCTGCTCGGCCTGCTGGCGCATGCTGTTCATCTGCATCAGCGCAAAACCGCCCAGTGCAAACACCAACAACGCCACCAAACCAAACCCTAACGCCGCCCGAGGGGCGATATTCATACGTCTTAAGCTCATCTTCCGGCTCCTTCCAAAAGCGTCGTTGCTCTAGACGATATCGGCCTCTGGAAAATTTGCCTTAGACGAAAAGATGATATCAAAATGCCTGCTCATCGCGAGCGCAGGCGTGTTCACGCTCAACGCACGGTAAAGCGCTGCTCGGCGAGCAGGCGATCGCCCTGGAAGACCATGAAATGCCACTGCCCCGGCACCACTTCGTGGTTTTCGGTGAACTCGTAGGCCATGACGTCTTGGGCGGCGCCAGGGACTAGTTTCTGTACAACTTCAAACTTGTCATGACGTTTTCCGTCCGGCGTGCGCACCCCTGGCGTGAGGTACAACAAGGTCAACGGTGTGTCGTCCGCCACCTTGCCTTCCAGGCGATAGCGCATGCCAAACTTGCTGCCCAGACGCGCCGGGATCTGGTCGGTGTGCTGGATCGTCTGGTTGCTCTGGGTCAGCACCCGCTCGCCGGGTTGAAAGTTCTGGTGGCGGGTTTCGAACAAGCCGTACTCAACCGGCCCTTCTACCCGCACCTCGGCACTGGCCAGGCCACTGACCAGTAACAGACCGCACACCGCACTGCAACGACTGAAAAACATGACGCGCTCCATCAGGATTGATGGCGGCAGGCTATGACGTTGGCATGACAAGCTGATGACAACTGGAGTGCTGACTCATGCTTCACGGGTGTTTTTTCGGCAACACCGCCAGGAAGTTGTCCTGCGCAACTTTCTGCGCCACATCAGCGGGCAAAGCATCAAGGAAAGGATCGAAACCGTGCAACTGCTCGCCCAGGCTGTCAAACCGGCCTACCACATCAGACCCCAGCATAAAGCGCTCCGGGAAGCGTTTGACCAATGCAACCCACTCGTCTCTAGGCTTGCTCTGCTCATCCAGCAAGTACGGCTGAAGCACGCTCCACGACAGGTCTACATACAGATTGGGGTAGCTTTCAAGCAGGCGCGTCAGCGTTGGCAAGAGGAAGTCCATGTGCGTCTGGTGCCGGTGGATTTCCATGCTGGTGCCAGCATGCGCCCAGATAAATCGCGTGTGCGGGTGATTGCGCAGCGGTTCCTCGATTTCGGCCAGGTACAGCGGATTGCGCTCGCGCTTGGAAGTGAGGTTGGAGTGGATCAGGACGGGTAGATCCTTCTCCGCCGCCAAATGGTAGATACGGGTCATGGCTTCGTTGTTGGCCCGCGGTGTGTCGCCACTGGTGAGCGCCGTCAGGTCATCATGACGGGTAAACACTTCGCCAATACCCTGCCAAAGCCCCGGATACAGTTCGAGCATGCGCTCGATATGCGCCACGGCGTTCTTGTCTACCGGATTGAAACCGGTCAGAAACGGATGAAAACGTTCACGCTGCTCAGGCGGGAGTTTCGCCAATGCAGCGGCGACGTAGATATCGGTGGCGCTGTACCAATAGGCATCGGCGTCATCACCGGCGTAGTAGCGCGGGCGCTTGGGCTCATCTTCATGCCACTTTTTCGCCACTGCCACCCCGGAGATCATCGATTGATCGATGCGCGCCTTATCCATCGCCTTGAGCAGCGCCTGCATGCCTTCAGTTTCCTGAAAGAAGTCCACGTAGTGCAGGTGCGCATCACTGTAGCGGTAGTCGCGTGCCTGCACAGTTTGCAGGGTCAGCCCCAGCAGTACGATCCAGCCCAGTTGCCTGGCAAACATTACACGCTCCTTGTTGATGACTCAGACAGAGTAGACCGGCCAGGCCGCCGCACAGTTCAGGTGTCGGCCGTAACAGGTTATGCTCAAAGCCATCTTTCCTGGCCTGGAGCCCGCCGTGAGCACCCCTTTGGTCATCCGTCCCCGTGCCGAATCTGTTGAAGGCCAACCGATTTTACGTCCCCTGCCGTCTGCGCAGTGCCGCAGTGTCGGTCCCTTCGTGTTCTTCGATCACATGCTGGAAACCGATTACGCCCCCGGCAAAGGCGTGAACATTCGCCAGCACCCGCATATCGGCCTGTCCACCCTCACCTATCTGTTTGAGGGCGAGCTTCTGCACAAAGACAGCCTGGGCTCGGATCAACGGGTCAAGGCCGGCGATGTCAGTTGGATGACCGCCGGTAGCGCAATTGCCCATGTCGAGCGCACCCCGGCCGACTTGCTGGCCAATGGTTCACGCCTGCATGGTTTACAGATCTGGCTGGCCTCACCCAAAGACAAAGAACAGGGGCCCGGCCATTACAGCCACCACCCTGCTGCAACGTTGCCAGTCAGCGACAATCTGGGCGTACACATTCGCATGATTGCCGGCGAAGGCTTTTGCCTGCAGTCGCCGGTGCCGGTGCTGTCACCGACGCTCTATGCCCTGGTGCAGATGCAGGCTGCCACCACCCTGAACATTCCTGATGAGCATCAGGAGCGGGCGTTGTATGTACTGAGCGGTGAAGTCAGCCTGAATGACGAAGCCGTAGCACCCCACAGCCTGGTAGTGCTGCCTCCGGGTGAGGAGATGAGCCTGTACGCAGACAGTGAGAGCCAATTGGTGCTGTTCGGTGGTGCGCCGCTGGACGGACCACGGCGAATGAACTGGAACTTCGTGGCCAGTGATCCGACGCTGATCGATCAGGCGCGGGCGCGCTGGGCGGCGGGCGACTGGCCAAGCGTTCCGGGAGAAAGTGAACGGATCGAGTTGCCTTGAATATGATCGCGGGGCAAGCCCGCTCCCACCTGGATTTACAGACTGTGGGAGCGGGCTTGCCCCGCGATGCTTTTAAGCTTTGAACACTTCATCGAGCAAATTGAACATCGCCCGGAACGCCCGCTTGGAAGTGCGTGCGTCGTACTTCATCTTGCCGGGGATATTCGCTGCAGTATCGGTAAACGAGTGCACGGCACCGCCATAGCTGACCACTTGCCAGTCAACCTTGGCTGCATCCATTTCGGCTGCGAACGCAGGCAATTGCTCTGCAGGCACAAAAGGATCAGCCGCACCATGCAACACCAGCATCGAGGCCTTGACCTTGCCTTCCTGCGCTGGCAATGGCGTGTCGAGGGTACCGTGGAACGACACGGCAGCCTGTAGGCGACTGTCCTCACGGGCCAGCTCCAACGCACAGCAACCGCCAAAGCAGAAGCCGAAGGTCGCCAGCTTTCCAGGCTCCAGCACAGCACGGGACTGCCCCAGCAGCTGATCCAGGGCAGCCTTCAAGCGCTTGCGCAGCTCAACCCGGTCATCTTTGAGCGGGGTCATCGCAGCGCCTGCTTCGTCCATGTTCGAGGGCCGCAGGGTCTGCCCATAAATGTCAGCCAGCAACACCACATAACCTTGAGCAGCAACATCGCGGGCAATCCGCTCGGCGCCCTCACCCACCCCCATCCAGTTCGGGGCCATCAACAGACCCGGCTGCTCCCTGGCACCCTGGGTATAGAACAAACGACTCTCATAGGCTTTGCCGGCAACATGATAGACCAGCGATTCGACGGTTACCTTGCTCATGCACTTCTCCTTGCACCATGAAAAAAGCCCGCCGAAGCGGGCTTTCCTGCAACTACTTAAGCCGACAATTCGACCAGCAGCTTGTTCAGGCGACGAACGTAAGCCGCCGGGTCTTTCAGGCTGTCACCTGCCGCCAGCGCGGCCTGATCGAACAGGATGTGCGAGAAGTCGGCGAAACGGTCTTCGCTCTGCTCGTTATCCAGTTTCTCGATCAATGGGTGGGCCGGGTTGAATTCGAAGATCGGCTTGGAGTCCGGCACCTTTTGCCCGCTGGCTTCGAGGATCTGGCGCATTTGCAGGCCCAGGTCCTGTTCACCGATGGCCAGGATGGCAGGCGAGTCGGTCAGGCGATGCGACACACGCACTTCGCTGACGCTTTCACCCAGCGCGGCTTTCAAGCGCTCTACCAGGCCTTCTTTTTCCTTGGCGACTTCTTCCTGAGCTTTTTTGTCCTCTTCGGAGTCCAGTTTGCCCAGGTCAAGGTCACCGCGGGCGACGTCAACGAACTGCTTGCCGTCGAATTCGCTCAGGTAGCTCATCAGCCACTCGTCGATACGGTCGGTCAGCAGCAGCACTTCGATGCCTTTCTTGCGGAAGACTTCCAGGTGCGGGCTGTTCTTGACCTGCGCGTAGGATTCGCCGGTGAGGAAGTAGATCTTGTCCTGACCTTCCTTGGCACGTGCCAGGTAGTCAGCCAGCGACACGCTCTGCTCACCGCTGTCATCGCTGGTGGAGGCGAAACGCAGCAAGCCGGCAATTTTCTCTTTGTTGGCGAAATCTTCAGCCGGGCCTTCTTTCATCACCTGACCGAAGTTCTTCCAGAAGCCCTTGTACTGCTCAGGCTCGTTTTTCGCCAGCTTTTCAAGCATGTCGAGTACGCGCTTGGTCAGTGCCGACTTCATCGAATCGATGATCGGGTCTTTCTGCAGAATTTCCCGCGAGACGTTCAGCGACAGGTCGTTGGAGTCGACCACACCTTTGATGAAGCGCAGGTACAACGGCAGGAACGACTCAGCCTGGTCCATGACGAACACACGCTGCACATAGAGTTTCAGGCCACGAGGCGCTTCACGCTGGTACAGGTCGAACGGGGCACGGGCCGGCACGTAGAGCAGCGAGTTGTATTCGAGCTTGCCTTCAACCTTGTTGTGGCTCCAGGCCAGCGGGTTCTCAAAATCGTGGGCGATGTGCTTGTAGAACTCCTGGTACTCCTCGTCCTTGATCTCGGTACGCGGACGGGTCCACAGAGCGCTGGCGCGGTTGACGGTTTCCCACTCTTCAACAGGCTTTTCTTCGCCTTCAGCAGCTTCGACCTGTTTTGGCAGCTCGATTGGCAGGGCGATGTGATCGGAGTATTTCTTGATGATGTTGCGCAGGCGCCAGCCATCGGCGAACTCTTCTTCACCCTTCTTCAGGTGCAGAACGATGCGGGTACCGCGCTCAGCCTTGTCCAGGGTGGCCACTTCGAAGTCACCTTCGCCTTTGGACGACCAGTGCACGCCTTCGCTGATCGGCGCACCGGCACGACGACTGAACACGTCAACCTTGTCGGCAACGATGAATGCCGAGTAGAAGCCCACACCGAACTGACCGATCAGGTGCGAATCTTTTTTCTGGTCGCCTGTCAGGTTTTTCATGAAATCGGCAGTGCCAGACTTGGCGATTGTACCCAGATGGGTGATCACGTCCTCGCGGTTCATGCCGATACCGTTGTCTTCGAGGGTGACGGTGTTGGCGTCCTTGTCGAAGCTGACGCGAATTTTCAACTCAGCGCCGCCTTCGAGCAGCTCAGGCTTGGCCAGTGCTTCGAAGCGCAGCTTGTCGACCGCGTCGGAGGCATTGGAAATCAGCTCCCGCAGGAAAATTTCCTTGTTCGAATACAGGGAATGGATCATGAGGTGCAGCAGCTGCTTTACCTCGGTCTGGAAGCCCAGGGTTTCTTTTTGAGTTTCCACACTCATGGTCTTCAACACTCCAATCTGGTGACAGTTGTCGCTCGGCAGGCGGACACATCGGCCCTGGCCTGCTTTCACGGCGGGATGCAATGCAAATGGGGGCGCGAGAGGCTATTTCAAGGGCACACTCATTTCTTCGATTTTGAAATGTGCGCGCGCCGTGGCGATGGCCTCTCCCTCATTGCCCTGCCAGGCGGTGATGGCCACGTTGGTCACCCGTCGGCCCTGACGCCACAACTGGCAGCGGGCATAGGTGTCGCGAAATTGCCCAGCACGCAGGTAGTCGATGGAGAAATCAATGATTTTAGGAACCGTTGCACTTTCACTGAATATCATCAGGTACAAGGCTGCCGACAACTCCATGAACCCGGCGATCACGCCGCCATGGATCGCCGGCAGCAATGGATTACCGATGTTGTCGCGATTGGCGGGTAAACAGAACAGCAGGTCATCCCCGTCACGACTGCACTGGATGCCGATCAATCCGGCGTAAGGGATCAACGCCAACAGTGGCTGGTAGTTGCCTTCTGCATGAGCCCGAAGTAGCTGCTGGTGCACTTCTGGCGAAATCATTGGTCACGCTCCTTCAACGCCTTGCCAAAATTCAGCCCACCCTTGACTCCCTTGCCCAGGCGCATGAAGGTACCGACCACGTGCGCGATCGGCTGCTCAGGGTCGTCCTGATACGCCATGCCGCGGGTGAAGATCACATCCCGGGTGACCCGATAACACTCTGCACGACCATAGATGTCTTGCCCGGCTTTGGCCGGGTGCATGTAGTCAATACGCAAGTCCAGGGTCGGGCAAACCTCGAACTCGGCCAACGCCGAAAGCGTGGCCATGCCGCAGGTGGTATCCATCAGCGTGGTCAATGCCCCACCGTGAATTGCGCCTGTATACGGATTGCCGACGATCATTGGCGAATAAGGCAGTACCAGGGTCATGCCCTGGGCATCGGTATGTTCCACACGCATCTTTAGTACTTGGCAATGAGGCAGCGCGGACAGGAATCGCTCTGCCATGGCCTTCAATGGCGTCTTGTTCATATCACTAAGGCCCCTGTGGTTATTATGTCAATGCACAAGCCTAGAAAAAAGTCTATATAGATCCAGTACTTATATATCTGTAAAGTACATGGAACTTCTATCCGTTACTTGAGCTCAAAGGAACAAGTAACTTATCCCCAAGGAGAAACACCCATGCGTAAACCTTTTGCTTTTGCCGTAATGCTGGCCGCCGCCCTGGGTCTCGCTGCTTGCGATAAAGCCAGCGAAGACAAGGCTCAGGATGCTGCGCAACACACCGAAAACGCCCAGCAAAAGATGGACGAAGCTCAGGATAAAGTGAACGAAGCTGCAAAAGAAAACGCTGAAGCTGCCAAAGACAGTGCTGAAGCGCAACAGAAAGCCGCTGAAGAAGCTGCCAAAGAAGCCGCTCCTGCTGCTCCTGCCGCCCCGGCAGAAGCCACTCCTGCTGAGCCTGCTAAATAAGCACGCACAGTGGAATGAAAAAACCCGACAACTGTCGGGTTTTTTTATGCGTGCATTCTTTGACGTTACCGGTTCAGTTAATAGCGGTCTCTTTGCTGGTTTCCGCTATTGGTGCCTCCGTCGGGGTAAACACCATTACATCCAGTACATCGGAATGAAACTCTCGGCGATACAGTACCAGGACAACGCCTGCACTCATCAGCATGAACAACCAGGGGCTGATAAACCAACTGAGCATGGCCATGCCGAAGTAATACGAGCGCAAGCCGAAGTTGAACTGGTTGGCAGCCATCGAGATCACGCGCGCAGCCCGCTGGGCAAACGCCTTGCGCTCCAGCTCACTGACATGACGCTCCCCCACCATCGGTGCCGAACCCACCAGCACCGCAGCAAAGTTGTATTGGCGCATACACCAGCTGAAGGTGAAAAAGGCATAGACAAACACGGTGGCCAGGCACAGCAGCTTGATTTCCGACATACCCTGGGTGGCCTGCTGAACCAATGGCAGATCCGCCAGTAGTGACACGGCGCGATCAGATGCGCCGAGCACAGTCAGGATACCGGCCAGAATAATCAGGGTGCTGGAGGCAAAGAATGAGGCGTTGCGCTCAAGGTTGCCGATCACACTGGCATCCGCGATGCGGTTATCACGCATCAGCATGCGACGCATCCAGTCTTCACGGTACAAGTGCAGCACACTGGCCAGGCATGCCGTGTCTCGACCCTTCCAGGTGGCGTAGCGGGTATAGCCGCCCCAGCAGACCACAAACCAGATGGCCGCCAGCAGGTGAATCAGGTTGTTTTGAATGAAACTCATCTGAAGTCCTGGTAAAGAATTGCATGCACATTAAAGCGCATTGACCGGTTTTCGACGCTTATCCAAAGAAAAAGACACGTCTGGCGTCAAGAAACAAAAAAGGTTCACCACGGATTAGCGGGGAAGAGTTGGCTTTGGCTTTGTTTTTGAGAGCGGTGAGTTGGACCTGCCCCATCAATACGGGCGCCAAGAAGCTGGTTATTTGTCCGACTGCTTTAAGCTTTTGGCATATTCGCCTGGAGGGCTTATCTCGGTAGGAGCGGGCTTGCCCCGCGAAGCGATTTAGCATGCAAAACCCAATCGCGGGGCAAGCCCGCTCCCACTGATAGGGCGGAACGGATAAACATC
>NZ_SMOK01000045.1 GCF_004353925.1 Pseudomonas sp. H9
TCTTTCGCCGCGTCTGCGGTGACTTCGACCTTGGTGTTTTGCACCGTGTCTTCAACGGTTGCAGTTGCATTCGCGCCTTTGAGGTCGGTGCCTTCGAAGTTGCCGCCATTCACTTCAGTGACGGTGGCAGTGACCTTGCTGGCGTCGGTGTAGACGTCTTCGATGTTGGCGTTCGGGACTTCGAGTTTGCCGTAACCCTTGTCATCGACGGTGACGAAGTAGTCTTTGCCCGCGACGTTGACGGTCAGCACGGCGGTGCTGCCGGCCTGTGGCGGATTGCTCAGCTGGAAGTGGAAGGTAACGTTGGCGTCGCCTTCTTTCGCCGCATCCGCGGTCACTTCGACCTTGGTGTTTTGCACCGTGTCTTCAACGGTTGCGGTCGCATTAGCGCCTTTGAGGTCGGTGCCTTCGAAGTTGCCGCCATTCACTTCAGTGACGGTCGCGGTGACCTTGCTGGCGTCGGTGTAGACGTCTTCGATGTTGGCGTTCGGGACTTCGAGTTTGCCGTAACCCTTGTCGTCGACGGTGACGAAGTAGTCTTTGCCCGCGACGTTGACGGTCAGCACGGCGGTGCTGCCGGCTTGCGGTGGATTGCTCAGCTGGAAATGGAAGGTGACGTTAGCGTCGCCTTCTTTCGCGGCATCCGCAGTCACTTTGACCGTGGTGTCCTGGATGGTGTCTTTGACATCAACGGTCACCGAGGCATCTTTCAGGTCAGTGCCTTCGAAGTTGCCGCCGTTCACTTCAGTCACAGTCGCAGTGACTTTGCTGGCGTCGGTGTAGACGTCTTCGATGTTGGCGTTCGGCACCTCAAGTTTGCCGTAACCCTTGTCATCGACGGTGACGAAGTAATCCTTGCCGCCGACATTGACGGTCAACACGGCAGTGGAACCGGCCTGTGGCGGGTTGCTCAGCTGGAAATGGAAGGTGACATTGGCGTCGCCTTCTTTCGCCGCGTCTGCGGTGACTTCGACCTTGGTGTTTTGCACCGTGTCTTCAACGGTTGCAGTTGCATTCGCGCCTTTGAGGTCGGTGCCTTCGAAGTTGCCGCCATTCACTTCAGTGACGGTGGCAGTGACCTTGCTGGCGTCGGTGTAGACGTCTTCGATGTTGGCGTTCGGGACTTCGAGTTTGCCGTAACCC
>NZ_SMOK01000046.1 GCF_004353925.1 Pseudomonas sp. H9
GCAAGCCGGCAGCACCGCCGTGCTGACCGTCAACGTCGCGGGCAAAGACTACTTCGTCACCGTCGACGACAAGGGTTACGGCAAACTCGAAGTCCCGAACGCCAACATCGAAGACGTCTACACCGACGCCAGCAAGGTCACCGCGACTGTGACTGAGGTGAACGGCGGCAACTTCGAAGGCACCGACCTCAAAGGCGCTAATGCGACCGCAACCGTTGAAGACACGGTGCAAAACACCAAGGTCGAAGTGACCGCGGATGCGGCGAAAGAAGGCGACGCTAACGTCACCTTCCATTTCCAGCTGAGCAACCCGCCGCAAGCCGGTAGCACTGCCATCCTGACCGTCAACGTCGGCGGCAAGGACTACTTCGTCACCGTCGATGACATGGGTTACGGCAAACTCGAAGTCCCGAACGCCAACATCGAAGACGTCTACACCGACGCCAGCAAGGTCACTGCCACCGTCACTGAAGTGAATGGCGGCAACTTCGAAGGCACCGACCTCAAAGGCGCGAATGCAACTGCAACCGTTGAAGACACGGTGCAAAACACCAAGGTCGAAGTCACCGCAGACGCGGCGAAAGAAGGCGACGCCAACGTCACCTTCCATTTCCAGCTGAGCAATCCACCGCAAGCCGGCAGCACCGCCGTGCTGACCGTCAACGTCGCGGGCAAAGACTACTTCGTCACCGTCGACGACAAGGGTTACGGCAAACTCGAAGTCCCGAACGCCAACATCGAAGACGTCTACACCGACGCCAGCAAGGTCACCGCGACTGTGACTGAGGTGAAC